>NZ_CANLVC010000001.1:0-607837 GCF_947494415.1 Aquimarina algiphila
ACATCCCCCTGTACCACTTACCGTATAGGTCATGGTCACTGTACCGGCTGCAACTCCGGTAATCAGTCCGGTGCTTGCGTTGATGGTTGCAATAGTAATATCGGCCGAACTCCAACTTCCTCCTGCTTCTGTTGAACTAAAAGTCGTCGTACCGGCAATACATGCTTCCTGAGTTCCCGATAGTGTTCCTGCTGTAGGTGGTGCGGTAATAGTTACATCTCTAGTCGCTGTAGCATCAGGACATCCCCCTGTACCACTGACCGTATAGGTCATCGTTACCGTACCGGCTGCAACTCCTATAATAAGTCCACTCGTCGGGTTTATTGTTGCAATACTTGTGTTTGCTGAACTCCAGCTTCCGCCGGCCTCTGTAGAGCTAAAGGTAGTCGTACTTCCTGCACAAGCTTCGGTAGTACCCGATAAAGTCCCAGCTGTTGGTGCCGCTGTAACGGTTAATGTTCTTATTTCTGAAGTAACCGAGCTACATATATATGTAGAACTAGTAACAATAACTTGATATTGATTCCCATTGTCAAATGTTGTAGGCCCTGTTAAAGTCAATATTGCAGTATCACTTCCGCTATAAATATCACCTATGTTTGCAGGATCAATATTAACAAATCCACTTCCGGAATCAACTTGCCATTGATATGTATCTGCATCAGAAGTGACTACAGTAAACGTAGTATTTGTTCCTGAACATATAATTGCATTAGATGGTTGTGTAGTAATTGATGGTGAAACACCAGATGTGGTCACATTTGCATTTGTACCTGTATACCCATCAGTTCCAGAAGTAACTACTCCATTCCCATCAACGGTAAGACCAGCACCAAACGTACCACTTCCTAAAAATCCATTATTATCTCCATCGGTAAACCCTGCTTCGGTGACATCATTACATCCATCATTGTCACTATCTAATTCTAAGAAATTATCATTATCATCGGTATCACTATCTGCAAGAACATAGTTTATTGTTCCGCTATCCTCATTTCCTGACCCTTGAACAGCATCTGGAATACCATCTGCTCCTACTGCACCCGATACTACTCCATTAACATGAGCTTGATTATGTCCAGCTTCTACAGCATCATAAATCCCATCATTATCACTATCCAAATCAAGACGATCCACAATTCCATCACCATCAAAATCTCTATCATAGCATAATTCGAATGAATTTGCCTTAAAAACTAACCAGGAATCAAAAACATTATCTCCATTATCTGCTACACCAATCTTAATTGTATTATCTCCAGCAGTAAGTACAGCTGAAAATGTTATTGTGGTTGTAAATCCGTCAGCTTCAATATTTACTGCTGTAGGATCAGTTTCATTATCTATAAAAAATGCGCTATCAGTGGTATTATTTACCGTGTTTATACTTATTTGCGATCCTGAAGGTGTTAACGCTACATTGGTTCCATTTACAAATATTTTGGCGGCATCATTTAGACCCGTATTCACAAAATCATTATATTCTTCTGAAGCAAATACAAACTCCCCGATAATTGTTGTTTCAGTCGGAACATTAACAACAACTTCTAAACTAGCGACATCAAACTCTGTACTACTACCTCCTGCAAAATCTGAATCAGTTCCTCCTCCTGCAACTCCAGTTCCATTTCCATTAAATCCTAAAGCTGGTCCAAATGTAGAGAATGGAGGTGTTGGTTCATCTTCATAAAATTGGTTAGACAAATTATCATCTAATTCGAGGACATTCCCTGAAGAAAATATAATTCCCTTATCAAATCCTACGAATGCATTAGGACTCCCACCACTATCTGTTATTTGGTCTCCGTCATCAAATGTTCCAATTTGCGGTACTGTTCCATTACCAACATTAACAGTTGAAGAAACCAGAGTAAGATCAGAGTTTGGAGCGAATAATAGATTTGCTAATGTTATTGAATTGTCCTCAGCAGTAATTTCAAAATTTGTATCTGCATCATCAACTAATTCAATTCCAAAAGAACCACCTCCAAAATCACATTCTTCGATATCTGGAATTCCATCATTATCATCATCTTTATCATCGCTATCGGCTACACTATCATTATCTGAGTTTATAGTTAATATTGCTGGTCCTGCCGGATCAATAATTTGTCCATCAGAAACTGTATCATCACCAGGTTGACCATCCTGAAGCACATATGAAGCTGTAGGAACTGTATTTGACCCAATAACACTAGTGTTATATGTAGTGGCGAAGTTTTGGAATATATCGGTCAATCCTCCTGGACTAGCCGGACCATATTTACGATATGTATATCCTGATAAAGAGTTAGCTACATGCCAATAATATGTCACGGTTACATCATCATTTGCATTGACACAGGTCAATGTAAAATCAATCAACCCAAAAGGATAATTATATCCAGTATCATTTGCTCCCAATTCAGACTCTAATACTGTATCTATGCTAGTAATCTGTATACAATCTCCTGTGGTTTCCACTGTAACAAACCCTGTTCCGTCTGCAATCAGCAAAGTAGCCACGTTACCTTGTAAAGAATCTAAAATACCATCTCCATTACCATCACCTCCATTAGGTCCCTGATTCTCTTCAGTTCCCTGAATACCATCTCCATCATCACATCCAGTTGCAATAGCATCATTAGTTACAGCAGCAACTATCCCGGTATCATAAGGAGCTGCTACTACTATTCCTTTAGAGTTTACAGTAGCATTCGCTACTGTTAATGGTTCGGTTGCTGTATTTCCCGGATTATATACTCCGCCATCTCCTCCATCTGCATTAGGGTTAGCATAGGCTTCATTAGCATCGCTACACCCATCAACATCACTATCAATTGATTGAAAATCTGGATTTCCTGCAACATTTGCATCAGCAATTGTGTAATTTAGCACTGCCGCATTTGTATCCACATCTTCGAGTGCATTAAAAAGACCATTATCCCCTGACCCTGTATTGGCACCAGTTATTCTCCCGTCTGGTCCCACTGTTTGCCCATGACCGGCTTCAACTGCATCATAAATCCCATCATTATCACTATCCAAATCAAAAAAGTCTGGTACACCGTCCCCATCGGTATCAAAACTAGCCTGAATAGCATCATCATCATTTCCTACTAAATTGTTGTTATCATCATCATCCAGATATGCAAAAACATTATCGGTATCTACATCTGCATAAGGATCGGTTGGAGATTCATCTACATTAGGAATACCGTCATTATCTACATCCAAATCTAGTGGATCAAGTACTAAGTCCTGATCTTCATCAAAAGCAGAAGTTGCATCTGGACAAGCGAACCCATCATTACTTGTGGTAGATATTGTAGAATTTAAAAAAGAAGCCGTTGGAGTAGCAGTATCATAATCATTGATTAAATACATGCCCCCATCGTTATATGATACATATAATCGATCTTCTGCATCGGTAAATGCGGCTCCAAAATTAGTTGCTGTAGGTGTTGCTAAACCACCTATTACCGTTTTTTCTAAGGTAGTAAGATCCCATATTACCAATTCACTTGCATTAGTAACCCCATATAGTTTACCGTTAATAAAAACGACATCATTTGTTCTTTGACTAGGTACTGCAGTTCCTCCTGGACCTGTAAATGTTACTGTTATTACGACTGGATTTCCTCCTTCTGGTAATGTTGATACATTTGCTATTAGATCATAATGATTTCCTCTATTAATCCATAAATTATCACTACCATCTACATCTCCTGAAATACCTCCACCAGAAAACCCCCCACCTAAAGGGCCAAGATCTTTTATAGCTCCATTAACTCCTACTTTAATAAGATGATTATTAATTGGGCTTGAACCTCCTCCTTTACCAATACCGTATACAAAATCGTCTAAGGTATTATATCCTGTTGCATTATAAAATTGGGTAATATTAATTGGGTCAGAATATTCTCCTGTTATAGGATCATAGCTTTTTAATTCTCCTGCAATAATTTGATAAAATGTTTGCGGACAGTTAAACGGAATTAACACACAAGCAGTAGATATTTGATCATCCAAATAATCTCCTCCCGGAGCTGTATATCCATCGACTCCACTAGTGACAACTCCATTCTCATCAATTGTAATTGGTGAAGACCCTAAAACTCCATCAACATCACCATCAGTAAAACCAGCTTCTACTACATCATTACATACATCTCCATCTGACTCTAAAGACTGAAAATTGGGGCTCCCTAGGCCGTCTGTATCTGTAATTGTATATCCAAGAGTTCCCGAATCGGCAGCGCTTTCTGCTCCATCAAAAAGTCCATTGGTTCCTGATCCTGTTTCATGTCCTGTGATTCTTCCATTGGTATGTGGTAATCCATGTCCTGCTTCTACAACATCATAAATTCCGTCATTATCACTATCTAAATCAAAGAAATCCGGAATTCCATCGGCATCAGTATCAAAAATAGCTTCAACAACTCCATCGAGGTTTCCAATGGCTCCCATAGTATCATCATCATCCAGATAGGCAAATACATTATCAGCATCAACATCAGCAAATGGATCTGATGGGGATTCGTCTGTATTCCTCAAACCATCTCCGTCCACATCCAAATCAGACGGATTTAAATTATTATCCCCATCCTGATCAATCGCAGAAGATGCTGTAGGACACGAAAAACCATCATTACTGGTTGTAGCTATAGTAGAACCTAAAAAAGAAATTATTGGAGTACCCGTATTGTAATCATCAATATGATATAAACCTCCATCATTGTAGGATACATATAAACGATCTGCCGAATCTGTAAATGCAGCTCCATACCCAATTGCCGTTGGAATACCAGAAAGAGGTACTTCGGTTTTTGTCAATGTAGTAAGATTCCAAATTAATAAATTTGGAGTTTGACTCACTCCATATAAGTTTCCATTAATAAATACAGCGTCATTTGCTTCATCAGCACTTCCTCCTGTAAAATTTACAGTGACTACTGCCGGTGAACCTCCTGCAACAAGAGTAGATAAATTTTCTATTCTATCATATTCTGAACCACGATCAATCCATAAATTATCACTATCATCTACATCTCCCGATATTCCTCCAGTTCCCATATTGGTTAATTCACCTAGGTCCTCAAATGTGCCGTCTGCGTCAATTCTAATTAAATGTCGATTTATAGCACCTGCTCTTCCTATACCATATACAAAATTATCTATTCTGTTATAACCAACTGCATTATATCGAGGTGTAGTATTAATAGGACTTGAATACCCTCCTGTAATAGGATCATAACTTCTAAGTTCACCATCTATAATCTGATAAAAAACAGAAGAACAGCTAAATTGCCCATGTACAACAGAGCCTATAAACATTACTACAATTATAAACACAAGAGATAAATTACTTCTTGTTTTTTGAACGGTGTAATCTTTTTTTCTACTACCAAAAGTGTTTTTTCTTATCTGGCAAAAGCCCAAAAAATTATACATCCAGGCTAGTATGTCTCGTATTAGAAATAGGAATTGAGTATAAATTTTCATAAGCTATCTATTATGAAACTGTTTTATTATTTTTTTGAAAGGATTCAGAAAAACCCGTTTCTATTATTGTTTCTGAGATGCAAAGCATAGATCTACTCCTCTGTAATGGGTGATCTTTAGGGATCTGTTCTAAATGATTTTTTAAAAAAGTAGAAATAGGAAGTGAGTCAATAGCCTCATTATTTATCAATACATTATCATTTATAGTTACTTTATGATGCGAAAAAAATTGGTTAGTTTGTTTGTTTTGACTGGTTATAGTGGTAGGTAAAAAAGAATAGTCTTCAATCAATAATGAAGAGGAAGTTGTTAAAAAGGAGTATGCCACAAAAGAATAAATCCCTAATAAAAGAGTCATTGCTCCTATTAAAATTATTGTGGTATAATTAGATATATTATCTTTTGCAGAAAGATGTTTTGATACAACTTTGGGTGTAGAAAAATGAAACCTTGTCATGGTTAATTTCATATTAAATTTATCGTTATTCAGATCTCTACTATCGTTGGCTCGCCAAAACTTTTACAACAGTGAGATTGTTATTGTTATACTATGATTTTAACTATTTATCATTATATACTATTTAAGGAAAACAATATGAATTCAATCTATATTTTTATCCTATTCGTTATTATATAATCACTACTCTGCAACTGTATAAAAAAAACAATTTTCAGAATACGATTTATACATATTTAGACAACAAAAATCGTGACGATAAAAAACCGTCATTTTTTCATTAAAGAGATAAAAATAATGCTTTCCACAGGCAATTTATTTTACAGGTTAAGTTCAATACTTATAACATTTATGGGACAAATAAACATTATAACTAGCAAAACATACATTATGTTTTTTTTAACATTATAAATTTATACATAAAAGCTTGATTCTAAATAATTTAAAACATCAAAATAATTACGGTTAAACCACAATTAAACAATTAAACCACTGATTATCAATGAAAAAGGAGTTTAAATTACTACAAAACAGAAACACTTTGTAGTCTATTTTCTACAAAAAACTGATATAAACGTATAAAAAAAGAGGTTTTGACCTTAAAAAAAGAGATTAATATTGTTATTAATCGATAAAATCTGCATTTAATACTGAAATTTAATCTCTAATTTATCGTAATAACATCTTTGTACTATGACTGTAAATTATACCCATATATATCTAAGAAAAGGAATTAAAACGTATAGAAGAAGAGTACTTATAAAAAAACCAAATGAGTAAACTAAATAATTTACTCATTTGGATATATTAATATGTGTTATATCATACCTATTGCATAGATGATATTTACATTTTTATTAATCGTTTTGTTGTTATCTTATTATCGATATTTATTTTAACAAAATACTGACCTGCAGGTAAATCCTGAGTGGACACTTTTATTCTTTCTTCTTTTTGATATGATTTTAAAAATAAAGATTGTCCCAGATTATTAAATAACTCTACTTCTGCATTTTGGTAATTCCCTCCTTTTATGGTTATATTAATTTGATTATTAAATGGGTTTGGATACACAAAATTTTCATCTCCCTTGGTAACAATTTCTTCTTCTGTCACTGCCTGTGTTTCTGTTTCTACATTTTCATGAACAACCAACATTTCATTTGCTCTTGCCGAAGAGGTTGTACATCCATTAATTACCACATCATCTATATATACCCAATCCTGATTACCAGAAGCATCTGCTCTAAATCGAATTTGCGTATTCGCAGTAAAAGGTCCAGCTATTACCACCTGATCATTATAACGTTGATTATTCACAAATTCATCTCCCTGATTCCATTCCTCTATTATAGCAAAACTTGCTCCACCATCTGTCGAAATCTGAAGCCAAAAATCTTCATTACTATTATCCATACTTCTGCAATAATATGAGAAATCAATGGTAAGTTCTTCATAAGTTGTTAGATCCAGATTACTTGTCGTCATCACTGATGTAGATGTATTATCTTGTAATCTCACACAATAGGTTCCATTTGCATATGCGGCATCACTTGAACTTCTTCTTGCGTCAGCTCCACCATCTATCCAAATTCCCAAACCAGATTCAAAATCTTCTGAATTAATTACAGAATAGGTACATACTGGTGGTGGCGGTGGTGGTGTATCATCTACACAGGCAGCTTCTACTACTTGCGCTGTCGAAAGTGCAACATCATAAACTGCTGCTGCATCCATTTTCCCGGTATAGAAATTATCAGCAGTTTCGCCAAAACTATCCTTTTTTTGAACCCCGCCTATACCTCCTGATCCAATATGAGTAGGAACAGAACCTGGAGCAGCTGCACTAGATGAAACAGAAACGCCATCGATATATAATTCATGACTTGTAGCTCCACCATTATAGGTTACTGCAATATGATGCCAATCTCCATCATTTGGGAATGCTGCACTACGAGTATCAGCAACAGTAGAACTATTTCGTACTATTGATTCCAGATTTGCTCCATTTAATCGCAGAACCACTCCGCTAATTCCTCCACCTTCTTCAAAAAGATTCTGGATACCTGATAATGCCGTTGGTTTTATCCACATAGCGACACTTCTCTGAGTCATTGAAGAAATCATAAACGGTCCTGGGTTTTGACTATACTGTATTTTTGTAGCTCCGTCAAACACAAAAGACTGGTCTCCTTCTTTAAAATCTATAGTATCATAAGTTAGTGTTCCTATAGTAGAAAGAGGATCATTATTATTTACAGATGCATCATTAGCTCCATTTACACTGTCAAAATTCCAAAATGCAATATAAGAATCGGGAGCTCCACATCCTCCTGGAGGAGGTGTCGTAATTTCAATAATCTCTGGTAAAGGAACTGTAGCACCACTACTTCTAAATGTTGGCAAAGGAGCCGATATATCAATCAAGTAATTACGAAGATCTGTACTTAAATCATTTCCGATGGTTAATGTGGCAACATCTGGACTTCCTGACAACAAATTGTTTGATTCACTAATATCATTTATCAAATCATATAACTCATATGATGCTGTTTCAAAATTATGAATCAGTTTATAATCTCCTTTTCTTATAATAGAAACTGGTCTTTGATCTCTCTTAGAATCTATTAAATACCCCGGAAAATGCCAATAAATTGCATCTCTGTTTAAATTTGGATTAGTGCCTGTTAGCATTGACCACTGACTTACTCCATCTATTTCGTATCCTGCCGGTAGTGTTCCTCCAGCTGCTTCAACTAGTGTTGGATATAAATCAAAAGCTACAACAGGAGTACTATTTATAGTTCCTGTGTTTGCCAGCAGCCCTTCTGACCAAGCCATGGTAATAGATCGTACTCCTCCTTCATAGTGTTCACCTTTCATACCTCTTAATGGACCATTATCTTCGGTACCTATTGCACCTCCATTATCAGAAATAAAATACACTAATGTATTTGCCGAAAGCATTTGACCTGCATTTCTTGGATCTGGAGTAGTTTTTAAATAATCTATAAGTCTACCTATGGTCTGATCCATTCCTTCTGCAATAGCTGCCTGAGCGATATTGGTATGTCCCATCTGACTAGGATTAGTATTATTTTTTGCTACGTATTTAGCATACAGATCTGGTCTTGCATTAGCTTGCCCCCATGGTCCATGGATTGCAAAGTTGCTAAAATGCATAAAAAATGGAGAACTGTTATTTGCATTCATAAAATCAATTGCTGCATCTGCCATGGCGTCTGTTACATGTTTGGCTGTACCTGTGAGTGAATTATCACCCGCAAGAGCTAATGATTCTGCTGCAGTATATGGCGAAGCATATACATCTAGTTCTGGGCCAATTCTTGGATGAAACTCCCAGTTACTTCCTGACAAAGCAGCAAAATAAGATCCTGGAGCACCATCTGATCCTCCTCCATAATTAAAATCAAACCCCTGATCAGTTGGTGAATTATTTAGACTTCCACCAGAATGATATTTTCCAAAATGCGCAGTTGTATATCCAGCTGTCTTTATTGTTTCTGCAATAGTAATCGCACTTGCGGGGATTTCGTCTTCTCCATTTGAGATTCCCTGACTTGGGCCTACCAACAATGTAGAATTTCCTCCTCTATTTAATCCATTAACCGCAAATACATTATTATCAGGTCTTGATGCATATTGACCACTTAAAATGGCTGCCCTTGTAGGTGCGCAATTCGCTCCGTTTACATATGCATTATCAAATGCTATACCTTCTATCGCTAACGTTTCTAATCTTGGAGTTTCATAGAAATCACTAGGATTATTAAGATTTGTTAGCCCTGTACTCACTTGAGACCACCCCATATCATCGGCAATGATCACCACGATGTTAGGAGACTGTGCATAGATTGAACCACCAACTCCAAAAACGAGCAGTAGCGTTAAAAATTTAATTGTTGTTTTCATAGATTAATAGATTAAGGTTACATGTTGATGTAGCGTACTACACTGATTATTTAGTTATTCTTTATTTATATTGTTTTTGACAATATCGGTTCGGGTATACTTAGGGTTTTATAAAAATTTGCTTTTGTTATTCTGTATTGATACTGTATACTAGAGATGCCGTTTTGCATTTGGATTTGGCATAGTATTGTCTACAAAGCAAAGTAGCTTCGCGATCATTTTTTCGAAAATATTTGGGCATATGTATTGGTTTTATTTTAAATTACTCGTTATCCAGTACTGCAATTGTTGGCTCGCCAAAGTTTTACAATTTTGCAGCGTTATTTTCACAAGCTGTTTCTCAGAAGAAATAGTTAATTATTGTATCTCTGATGTATCAGCTTAATACCTTCTTATTGTGCATTGTTTATTCCCATTTTTTACCAGAACATCATAATATTCATATACTTTTATCCCATTGAGGATATAAGCATACCTTCTTTATGATTTTGACAAATATGATTGTGAGTAACTATCTAAAAAAGACACAGATGACAAGTAGAGGTAAGAAAATAAAATGTCTAGTGTAGTTTCCTTCTATAGATAATCGTAAAAAATATTGTGTTTACTTTATGTTTTCTTTAACATTATAAAAGTAGACATAAAACTTTAATTATCACCAGTGCAAAACATCAAAATATATACGTTAAAACCGTAAAATCCTTATTAACCCTTATGAATCATATAAAAAAAGGCAATCCAATATGGATCGCCTTTTTTTATACTTGTATATTTTATAAAAATTTAAAACATCTTAAATATCAATATGTTGTATTATATAAAACCTCTTTTGCGAGCTTCTTCTAATAATTTTTGATCATCAGCTTTGGCAATAGAAAACATCTCTTTAATCTGATTTTTTCTTTTCTCGATTGCACTTAGTGATAAGCTCACATAATTAGGAAGATTTTTCGTTTTTACACCCCGAGATAAATGATACAAAATCTTAAGATTTTTCTCATCCAGAGAAAACTTATTGGTCATCATTTTTCTAAAATGATCATTTACCGTGGCACTATAATAGGCTTTACCTTTTACAATGTTATTGAATGCCAATAACAGTTCACTAGACGTAAGATCACTCTTAATTAAGAATCCCGCCGGGTTAATGTTTTTAAGTATGTTATGTATTCTATGATCTTCTCTATGCATGGTAAGAATAATCACCTTTGACTTTGGCAACAATTCTTTGGCATGTTTTGCCAAATCCTCACCAGAAGTAATCGTTCCGTCTGAAGAAGGAGGTAATTTGATATCAATAAAAAGCATATCATAAGGCACCGTCTCAGAAGATTTTACGATGTTTGCATATGCATCATCACAGTTGGATGCAATATCAATCTTAATTTGATACTCTTTTTGATTTTCTCCTAACAAGGTATTTTTATACCCTTCGATAATCATGGGATGATCATCGATCATAAGAACTTTTAGTTTTTTCTTCATCTTTAAAAATTGTTGTTTAGGTTTTAAAAATAATACCGTATTATAATTTAACTCGGCAAAAGAAAAAATAGTATGTATCTATTCTATCTATTAGTTTTACACCGGTACACTTACTGATACGGTAGTTCCTGAGTTTACTTCACTCAAAAACTTAACTACTCCACTCATCTGACTAACCCTCGAAGTAATGTTTTTTAAACCAATTCCTTTTTTAACCTTATTTTCTCTAAACCCTATTCCATCATCTAAAATAGTAAGATTTATTTTATCCTCGACATAATCAAAGTTTATTTTTATACTATCTGCATGCGCATGTTTAAAAATATTCTGCATCGACTCTTGTAAAATTCTAAAGAAATTTACCTTTTTCTGATCATCAATCTCCTCCCAATCGATATCCTCATCATTATTAAACTCAAACTCTAGCTTATGCACTTCGCACAGGTCTTTGATCAGGTTTTCTACCGCATCAATATAGGCTACATCAGACGGTAAGGTTTCTGCTCCCAGATCATGAGAGATGAGTCGTATCTCTTTTTCTATAGCTTTAAGTTCTTCTATATATTTATTTCTTGAATCTGTAAACTCATCATTGGCACGTTGGTTAATCCCATCAAGACTTAATCGCACTCCAAACAATCGACCTAATACCCCATCATGCAACTCTTCTGACATACGTTGTTGCTCCAACTGTCGACCTTCTTCTAACTTAATTTGTTGATTAATAAATAATCGATAAATCTCCTCGTTAGACTCCTGCTGGGTTTGTGCAAATAATAATTCTTTATTACTCTGTTGTTGTCTAAAGATAATATACCCCAATAAAAATAAGGCCGTTAATCCTAGTATTGCAATAATTAGGATTTCATTTTCCCGACTAATTTGTTGGTTTGCTTCTACAATTTCATCTGTTTGAAATTTAATACGTGCAAATTTGTCTCTAAATAAACGTTCTTGTTTTATCAGACTATCATTGAGTTTAATATAACTATTTGCATATCGCAAGCCTTCATCACTATCAGAAACCTCTGATAAGATTTGATATACTTTTAATAATTCTTCATTTTTTTGTAATTCTAAAGATAGATCTCTTGACTGTTCTGCATATATCCTAGCAATACTATCCTTATTAATAGATTGATAATATTCTGCTAGATGTAATGTATTTGTAGCAATACCATTTTGATCATCAATACTATCCCGTATTTTTAAGGCTTTATAAAATAAATCAGGAATTTCGGAAGTATCATTGGATAGAAAATTCACATAGGCCAAATTATCTAATAATAAAGAATGCCTCCTGGGATTTTTACTCAAAAATTCAGTATATGATAACGCTTTATCGTATGATTCCCTTGCTTTATCATATTTTTGTTGCGATTTATATACTGTACCAATATTATTAAGGGATATTAATGTTTGTAATATTTCTGTTTTTGTTCCTTTGGCATATTCTATAGCTTTTTGGTGGTACTCAACCGATTCATCGTACCGCTCTAAATATTTTGCAATTATCCCAAGGTTTGTATAACATAAGGGTAAATGTTGTATATTTTCAGCAAATTCAAACTTTTTAATTGCTTTTATAGTCGTGGCTTCACTTTCATTATAATCTTTAGTTCTTTGTTGTATTCTAGCAATATCAATTAATGCTTTCCCATGATCAAATGCATAATCCTTAGGATTATATTTTTGATTATCTAAAGAAGCATATATTTTCTCCGCTTCATGAAAATTTTTGAAAGCAATATCCAATTGAGATCTTCTATAATAAAGTCCAATAAAAAAATGAGATTGAGCCATATTTAAAGAATCATTTATTAAAGTAGATAGCTTTAACGCCTTTTCATTCATATCTCTATAGCTATCAAAATCCTTAAGGGAATAATATTCAATCGAAATTTCTTGAATCTTTTCTATTTTAAAAGAATTATCCTCTAGAGTAGAATAAATAGTATATGCTTTTTCTAAATTCTCTTTACGTTCTTCGATAGAACCTTTTTTGTCTTTAGCTTTTTTTATATAAGTATCTATAAGGTCAGATTTCAATTTATTACTTTCAATATTTTTATCTGTTTGGTTACAACCAATATATGAGATAAAAAAGCAAAGAGAAATTGATTTAAGAAAAAATCGTAACATTCTATACATTATTTTAATTCAATTTAACAAAATCCAACAAAGAAAAAAAATAAAAGAAAAAACAAGTCTTATAAGATTAAGACTTGTTTACAAAATGATAATAATAATTTTTCTAATTAAGGTATCGTAGGACCTGTTTCATTTGCATCATCTTCACCAATTGTATCATTTACCTCAATCCCAATTTCATCATTTACGGTATCTGCTTCACAAGCCATAAACATGGTACCTAAAAATAATATAACGAATAATGTTTTTATAGTTTTCATAATGTTTTTTATAATTTTATATTTATTTTTTCAAAATATTATTAATTTTTGGATACTTATTATCCATTTTTTGTTGGACTTGTTTCTACTGCATCGTCCTCTGCAATTGTATCTTCAATATCAACACCCAATTCATCATTTACTGAGTCTGCTTCACAAGCGATAAAAAATGTACTTAAAAATAATATAGCGAATAATGTTTTTATAGTTTTCATAATGTTAGTCTTTTAGTTTTAATACTTTGTTTTTTTTGATAAAGATTTTTTTTAAGAAATCTTTAGGGGGTATTCAATTTTTCGTTTTTAATTTCGGGGTTGTCGCTGCGCAAACGACGTTTATTTTACTAGAGTACTCTATTTAATTTTTATTTGTTTTTGTATCTCTAATTGTACACTACAAATGTAGTTGTATTCCCTCCTCGCGCCCAATATATTAAGGTGTCTTTAGTAGTTTGGCCTCTATTAGAAGTACATTGACCGATTATACGAGTAGATGGACGGATTTTTAACAACACCCCTATTTGTAGGAAAGGAAGTACTAAGAATATGACAACCTAAAAACCCATTATTTTTATACAAAAAACCCGATAAACGTTATATGTTTATCGGGTTTCTATAGTAGTATAAACCTATAAAATCTTATATATAAATTAGACTTTTTTTGGCTAAAGTATCTTTAATCTCCTCTACATTGTTTTTATATGATTTGGAGAATGGGATTAAATCGTCTGTATTTTTTATAGCACATTTGGCTTTTCCAAAATGAATTCTTGACACATAGTGCGTATTGATAATATAACTATTATGAATTCTAACAAAATGGTCGGGTAACAGATGCTGGAAATGTTTTAAGGTTTTAAATGCTTCTACCTTGTTACCATTGCTCATCATAAAATCAGTAGTATTATTATCTGCTTTGAGGTATAATATTTCATCAACATCTACAAATCTATAGTCACCATAGGATTTAAAACATAAGGTATTGTCTTCTACCTGATCAAAATCTTTTACAAATCGCATTAATGTTCTATTAATTTGCCCCTTATTAAATGGTTTAAGGATATAGTCCAGAATTCTATTGCGTATTCCTTCTATTGCATAATCTGATGTTTTGGTAATTACAATAAACTCTGGTAGCCTAGACATATACTTAGCAAGTTCTGTCATCAGGTTATATTGTGTTTTATCACAATGTATTCCTGGTACTTCTGGTTCTAAAAAAACAATCCGAGGTCTTCTCTCTAAAATTAAATCCAACGCATCATGCTCATCTTTAGCGATTCCTGTACAGATATAATCTGGTTGGTCTTCTAAAGAAATTTGAATAGAATCTGCAATTTTTTGATCATTGTCAATAATTACATAAGGATATTTCATAGGGTATGAGTTAAAAAATTAGAGTTGGTTATAAACATCAAATTATCATAATTACAAGATAGTTCATTTGGCTATTTTTTCCGTACGGTAAAACCGTAATATTATTGCGGAAACCCGCTAGCCGCAAGAGCTAACATTGTGTTAATCATCGTTTAATATTTACATTTAATCGATAAAAATGCACTAAAACACATAACGAGTTCATCTGGAGATAAGTATGTCATTTTATAAAAAAATGTCAAAAACAACTTATTTGGGTTAAAAAAGTCCTAATAATAACTTAAGACTATGACTTTATATTGTACAAATCATAAAAATCTATATCTGTTCTCCTTTGTCACTCAATTATTTTAAATAGTTTTATACCTAGTTTTAGAAGAAAATACAATGAAAAATATAGTGGTTCTTACCGGAGCGGGAATTAGTGCAGAAAGTGGTATAAACACGTTTAGAGATGCCAATGGTCTATGGGAAGGGCATGATATTATGGAGGTTGCATCTCCTATTGGGTGGAGGAATAACCCAGAACTGGTATTAGATTTTTACAATAAAAGACGTAGTCAACTCCATACTGTAGCTCCTAATATGGGTCATTTGTCTCTTGTTGAATTAGAAAAGCAATACAATGTATCCATAATTACTCAAAATGTAGATGATCTGCACGAACGTGCTGGTAGCAGTCATATTATCCATTTGCACGGTGAGTTATTAAAAGTAAGAAGCCAGTTTAATGAACAACTGGTTTTAGACTGGGAGAAGGATTTATATCTTGGAGATCATTGTGAACATAACTCTCAACTGCGCCCTCATATTGTATGGTTTGGAGAAGCAGTACCTATGATGGATGTCGCTATAGAGATTACAGAAAAAGCAGATATACTACTTATTATTGGTACATCTATGCAAGTATATCCTGCTGCAGGATTACTGCAATATGCCAAGCATCAAACACCTGTTTATTTTATTGATCCAAAACCATCAATTTCACCTCAACCTAACCTAACTATACTATCAGAGAATGCTACGACTGGTGTTCCTAAAGTAGTAGAAGAGTTGTTACAACAAAATTAACAATATACATAGATATCATTAATGTCATTCCAGCGTAGACTGGAATCTATACCTTTTGTGCCTAAATGGATTCCAGCCTTCGCTGGAATGACAAAAATACGATTATAGAACACTACTCCTCTGCGGTTACTTCTTCTATTGCTGTACTATCAGATTCTTTTATGGATAACGAATCTCCTTCTTTGGTTTGTGGAGCTTCCTCTGTTTTTCCTATCCCAGAGCGAACAACTTTTGCCCAATTCACTAAGGTTTCTGCATCCTGACCAGATAGTTCTCCATGAATCCAGGTATAAGGCTTTAAAGGCATTTCTTTTTTCTCTATCATCTCTATAAATTCCTCTAGCTTATGATCTTTTTGTTTGTCTGTATAGGAGTCCCATTCTGATACATTAAAATGTTCTTTTCCCTCATCAATCTGATAGGACATCCAATGCGTAATAGGGCTTACTTCCATAAACCATGGATATCTGGTAGTATTACTATGACAATCATAACAATTACTTTGTAAAATGGTCTTTACCTCAACAGGAGCTTCTGCAGCAGCTTCGAATGTTGCTATGCTATCATAACTGCCCTGGTTTTTATCTGGTCTTAAAAACTGAGAAATCACCAAAACAAAAAATAATAGTAAAAATATTCTTTTGATCATTGTGTTATTTTTTAATGAAATTATTGATAATACAACCTGACACACATCATAATCACCTGTAATTGATAGAGATAACGATTTTAACACCTAATTATTATTTATTTACTTTTGAATATTTACTGCAAAGACCTATTTTTTACCTTAATCACAACACTGTTTAGTATTATGTATACTGCCTTATGATATCCCTTGAAAATGTATTAAATACTATTAATCACTCACGAGAAAAAAGGAAATATTTTGCATATTTGATTCTTGATCATCCAGAATTATTACCAGAACTATTAACGATTTGTGCTCGGGTTGATGATGAAATTTCTTGTAGAGCCTCCTGGGGATTAGAGTTTTTGTGCAAGCAAAATCTAAAAGAGGTTTTACCATATCTCGATCAACTTATGGTCCTTGTTCCTAAAGTACATCAGCACCCTGCAGTGCGACCTATGGCTAAAATATTTGAATATCTTATTGTAGCATACTACCAAAAGAAAAATACTCCTGTACAAAAATTTTTAACTGAATCGCATAGAGAAAAAATTACAGAGATTTGTTTTGATTGGCTGATCACAGATCAAAAAGTTGCCCCAAAAGCATATGCTATGACTTCTCTATATTTATTAGGTAAAGAATTTGACTGGATTCACCCCGAACTTAAAATCATTTTGGAAAATAATTATCATGAAGGAAGTGCAGCATATCAAGCCAGATCTAGAATGATATTAAAGAAGTTGTTGTAGTTAAGACGGAAGTCACAAGACAAAAGACAGGAGTTAGGTGTTAGAAGACTGAAGTCGGGAGAGATCTAAGCTTTATCTCTGCAATATCTTTCTGATAGACCTTTTGCTCTTGACTTTAAAACTTCAATTTCTGGCTTCTCAAAAAATTGTAAATCGTAAATCAAAAATCAAAACATAAACTTTATCTTTGCAGCTTCAAAAAAAGAAAATTATGTCTGTATTTCCTTTACAAGCTATCTCTCCTATAGATGGTCGTTATGCTTCAAAAACTACATCTCTTAGTCCATTTTTTAGTGAAGAGGCTTTAATTAAGTATCGAGTGCTTGTAGAAATCGAATATTTTATTGCTTTATGTGAAATTCCATTACCGCAATTACAAGATATAGACACTTCTGTTTTTGGTAAACTGAGAGAAATCTATACTTCTTTTTCTACAGCAGATGCGCAGGCTATAAAAGATATTGAAAAAGTAACCAATCATGATGTAAAGGCGGTTGAGTATTTTATCAAAGAAAAATTTGATGCTCTTGGATTACAACAATACAAAGAATTTATTCATTTTGGATTAACATCGCAAGATATTAATAACACTGCTATTCCGTTAAGTATTAAGGAAGCCATAGGAGCAGTATATATTCCGCAATACTTAGAATTAAAAGACAAACTAACATCTTTGGTTGGTGAATGGTCAGAAATATCTATGTTAGCTCGTACACATGGGCAACCAGCCTCTCCTACCCGTTTAGGTAAAGAGTTTCAGGTATATGTAACGCGATTAGAAGCACAGTTTGATTTATTGAATGATATACCGAGTGCTGCAAAATTTGGTGGTGCTACAGGAAACTATAATGCTCACAAAGTAGCCTATCCAGATATTGACTGGAAAGCGTTTGGTACTCGATTTGTACAAGAGAAATTAGGACTACACCACTCGTTTCCAACAACACAAATCGAGCACTATGATCATATGGCTGCTTTATTTGATGGTCTCAAACGAATCAATACGATTATATTAGATCTTGATCGTGATATCTGGACGTATGTATCTATGGATTATTTTAAACAAAAAATCAAAAAAGGAGAAGTAGGATCTTCTGCTATGCCACATAAAGTAAATCCAATCGATTTTGAAAATAGCGAAGGTAATCTGGGGATCGCAAATGCATTGTTTGAGCATCTTGCTGCAAAATTACCCGTAAGTCGATTGCAACGTGATCTTACTGATAGTACAGTACTAAGAAACGTAGGCGTTCCTTTTGGACATACAGTCATTGCTTTTCAGGCTACTTTAAAAGGATTAAACAAGCTTCTTTTAAATGAAGAAAAATTTGCCGAAGATCTTGAAAACAATTGGGCTGTAGTCGCAGAAGCTATACAAACCATACTAAGAAGGGAAGCCTATCCTAATCCATATGAAGCTTTAAAAGGGCTTACTCGAACCAATGAAAAGATCAATCAAAATTCTATTGCAGAATTTATTGAAACCCTTGATGTTTCTGATACGATAAAAACAGAATTAAAACAGATTACGCCTTCAAATTATACCGGGATATAATCTGTGATTAGATATAATAATAAAAAAAGCGTTGATATTATTTATATCAACGCTTTTTTGTATAACATAACTATGTATTAATCACCAATGTTATCACTGATAGTTTCTCCTATCATTTTGAATGCATCAAGATCAATTTTACCTTTTTCTACAGATTGTGCTAGTTTAACCATTTTTTCTGGTCTCATATTATCTCCTAATACACGTATTAATGCTAATCCTTTTTTCTGATCTGTAGCAAAAACGATTACCTCATCAATATCATCTTCTTCTCCCTGGTACTTTAATACTACTTTAGCTCCGTTTGACCCAAATCGCATTAACGTTTCATACTTCTCAGAACTAAGAATCTTATTTATAGCTACACTTTCTTCTTCAAACCTTATTTCATTATTATCATTAAGTGGTAATGCCAAAAAGTTTACTTTTTTAATACTCTCCAGTGCTTCCTTCTCCTCTTCATTAAGCTCTACCGTTTCTTTATCCAAAAGACTAGAAGGTACATCCACTGCAATAAAATCTACATCTCCCTGGTGATCCACAAAATACTTCTGTAGTGATGGTTCGCTATTACAACTCATAAGCAGCGATATGCAAACTATCCCTAAAATTTTAAATACATTTTTCATTTCTTTGATTTTTTTGGTTGATTGTTTTGATTGATGTTTAATCATATTACTTCTAATCATTCAACTAGAAGTAATATGATCATTATATTATTAAAACCTGATTAGTTTCCTTTCTTCACTTTTTTCAATTCTTTTCCGCCAGGAATATTAAGATCATTTGCCAGTTTAGATACTTGCTTTAGATCTATATTACCCGTAATAGTAAGTATAACAGTTCCTGGCCCGTCATGATTATCATTTCCTTCCAGATACATGAACAATTCTTTTACATAATCCTCACTGCTTCCTGGTTTTACATAAAACTTAATGTTTTCGCCATCATCACTCTTTACTCGCATTAACTCATCCAGAGAAGAATTTTTAAGGTAACTATCAACATCACTTCTCATTTTTTGGCTTACTTCTTTATTATCAGTAACAAATACTTTGATATTATTAATATTTTCTACCAGATTAAGGTATTGCTGTGTTTCTTTATCTGAGCTTTCAAAATCAATTTTGCTAAGTAGTTTAAACATCTTGCTTGTCATAACCATAGAGGTTACATCTTTCATGTTTTCGTACTTATCAAAATTACTTTGTGCGTTCGATACATATGGTAAAACAGCCAGTACTAATATAATTGCTAACTTTTTCATATCTTTTAATTTAAATTATTACCCCGATGTCATTCGAGATTGTTGTTGTTTTTATTTTATAAATTTATTTTTAGTGTTTTCAAATTCTTTCAGGTACACTAATTCCTGTTTACCCTCATTCATATATTGTGAAACCATATTGAGGATTTTTTTGGTTTCCTGTAATGCTATTTCTGGATCATCAAAAGTATCTTTTGGCTCTACTATTGGATTATTTTTTGTTAAAAATATTCCTGCAATCAAAGCTACAGATGCGGCTACACCAACCCAGGCATACCTGGTTTTTCTTCGGGTGTTTAGTTTTAGATCCTTAGTAGCAGTTATGGTACTCTCCTGAGAAAAAAATTGAAATAGATCTTTGTATCTCTCCAGGTGCGCCGGCACAGTTTCTCTGGTAAAATAAACCTTTAATTCTTTTTCTTCAGAAATGGTCGTTTCGCCTTCAAAATACTTTTCTAATAATTTTTCTATGTTAGACAACTCCATAATTGTGTTTTTTTAATAATGCTTCTCTAATTTTTTTTCTTCCTCTTGATAAGGCAACTCTCACTGCCGTTTCATTAATTCCTAGCATTTCTGCTATTTCTGGATTATTGTATTGTTCTATATCTCTAAGCTGAATAATCATTCTTTGTTGTTCTGGCAGATTATCCATAATCTTACCAACCCAATCGAGACTATCTCTAGCTTCTACTTGTCTTTGTAACGAAGGTTGCTCATCTTTATAATTGCTATGAACAATCTTCAGGTTTCCGGTTTCTTTGGCTTTAAGTTTATCATAACAATAATTTTTGGTCATTGTCATGGCAAAAGCTTCTACATTTTTATATTCAGCCATTTTACTTTTATTCTTCCACAGTTTCAGCAATACTTCTTGTGTAGCATCTTCTGCTTCTTCATTGCTTACAAGTAAACGCTTGGCTAACCTAAAAAGTTTATCCTTAAATCCGTTTGTAAGCGTTATAAATGCTCCTTCTCTCATTTTGGTGGTTTGGTTTGTATAAAACTTTGTCAGCTTTATATTAGGGAGACGACTATGTATGTAATTTGTTACATTCTTTTTTAAAATTATAATAAAGTCGTTACATTTAACGCTTATATACTGTATCAGATCCAAATGTAATATATCATTCCTTAGTATATGTCTACTGTAATCGGAATGATTATTGTGATTTTGTATTTGATACAAAAAACAAAAAAATAGGAAATACATGAAGTACCTAAAATATTTTGCTCTATTATTACTCTTCGGAAATACACTTACAGGATGTTTTGATGACAATGATGATGTACAGCAAGTATCTAGCACCTTAGAAATCAATGATTATATTTGGAAAGGCATGAATGTCTTTTATTTGTATAAAGCAGATGTTCCTGATTTGGCAGATAATCGCTTTCCTTCTAATCAAGACTTTACTCAATTCTTACAAGGGTTTTCTTCTCCGCAAGCTATTTTTGATGCATTGCAATCTAATGTAGATGATTTTAGTTTTCTGGTTGATGATTATGTGGCATTAGAACAAGCGTTTGATGGTATCACAAGGAATAATGGTATGGAATTTGGTTTGGTGGGTTATCCAAATGACGCTAACAATGTCTTCGGGTATGTGCGTTATATCCTTCCTGGTACTGATGCTGAAACAAAAGGATTAAAACGAGGAGATGTTTTTAATACTGTAAATGGTACTCAACTCACCAGAAGTAACTTTAGAGAATTATTGGATCCAGATACCTATACTATTGGGTTAGCAACTTATGATGGAACTGATATAACCCCAACAAGTACTTCTGTTTCTCTTACTAAGGTTCAATATACCGAGAATCCTGTTTTTATTGCAAATACAATAGATGTGGGTGGTAGCCCGGTAGGATATCTTATGTATAATGCTTTTACTGCAGATTTTGACACACAACTCAACGCTGCTTTTGCACAGTTTTCTGCCAATGGAATTACTGATTTGGTATTAGATTTACGGTACAACGGTGGTGGATCTGTGGCAAGTGCCATTGATCTCTCTAGCATGATTACCGGACAATTTAATGGTGAGATCTTTACCACAGAGGAATGGAACGCAGATCGACAGGATCAATTTGGTAGTGTTAATCGTTTTGATAATCAAATACGTACAGGAGAAGCTATTAATAACCTTAATTTGACTAGAGTATATATTTTAACGACCAGAAGTTCTGCTTCTGCAAGTGAGTTAGTTATTAATGGTCTTGATCCTTATATTAATGTAGTACAAGTTGGATCTACCTCTAGAGGAAAGTTTCAGGCTTCTATCACACTATATGATTCAGACAATTTTGGACGACAAGGTGCCGATCCCGGACATACATATGCTATGCAACCCTTAGTACTTAAATCAATTAATTCTGTAGGTTTTACAGATTATTTTGATGGCTTTACTCCAGAGATAGAAATCGAAGAAGATTTTACTAATTTAGGAACTTTGGGTAATGAAAATGAGCCATTATTAAAAGCTGCCCTGGATAATATATTAGGAACAAGAAGTGCAAAAAGCTATCATAGTATTCGATTAGAAAGCGTTGGAAATAGTAATATGTATGATGCTAATTATGAACGCATGTATCGAGATATAGATTTGTCTAAAACAGAATAACATTTATTTTTAAATTAAAAAAAAGCTCTCAATCTAGATTGAGAGCTTTTTTTATGGATTATTAATTTATTTTTAAAATTTTAAATCAAATCCTATTCTGGCATTTCTTCCTCTTGTGCTAAATCCAAAAACTTCTTGGTAATCTTCATTAGTAATATTATTCATTGCTGCATATACGGTCAAATTATTCATCAATTTGTGACTAATATAAAAATCTAACAGCCCAAACTCTTTTAAAGTAACAGGAGTAAACGTAGCAAAATCAGTATCCGATCTTTCTGTATTATATTGATAACGTATTGAAGTATAAGTCTTTTTATTTAACTGATATCCAACACTTGCATTAACCATATGCTCAGGAATTCGAATATTATCATCTAATTTATCAATATTGGTATACGTATAATTAGCATTTACAGATAATTTATCCTCTACTGTTTTTGCTGATATTTCTACTTCTACCCCATCTACTTTAATATCATCAACAGAGTTAATATTTACAAAAGTAGTAGGATCAAAAGTGATAAAATTCTCTGATTCGCGATTAAAATAAACTACACTCACTCTGGCTTTATTCTCGTGCGATAATTCTACACCTCCTTCGATAGTAGTACTTTCTTCTGGTGATAAATCAGGATTACCACTCAAAAATGCAACATCATACAACTGAAACAAAGACGGGGTAATATAAGCTGTGCTATATGAAGACAATGCTTTAATATAATTATCACCAAATTTATACGTATATGAAGGGTTCACATTATATACCATCTCATTACCATAGACACTATGAATATTTAGTCTTGCACCCGCATTAACATTCAAACCAAACTCAGAAGTGTACACAACATTAACATAAGGATCAATAATATCAAATTCTGCTTCATTATCACTTATCGTTTCTTCTAAACCAGAACTCCCAAAAGGAATACTTAAAAGATTAAAATCACTATATGACCCATTTACCCCCACCACAGTATATAGAGTGTTATTAAAGTTATATTTATTATATGCATCAAAAGTAAATACATCGCTCTCATATTTTGATGGGAAACCAGATGCTGTAAGATCTCTTTCCAGTGTTGCTATACTGTTTGTAAATGTAAAACTACCATTAGGGTACTTGAATTCCCAGAAAGATCCTGCTCGTAGCTGTTGACTCTCGAATTGATTGTCACCATCTATTCCTGCAGCCGCATCAAAATCATTTTTATATTGATCTAAATTTCCAAAAAAATGAAACTTAAAATTATTATCCCACTTATACCCTAATTTTGCATATACATTAAATTTTGAAAACGCATCACTTTCTGCTCCTTCTGCTTCTGCAGCCGATAATCCATCTGTAAATTGATTACTCAAACTTGCCAAATAGTTGACCTTACCAACTGTTCCATTAACAGAAGCTAAATTCACAAAATCGTTGATATCATAATCCTGATCATCTTGAGATTGATTTGTACCGATACTTGATTGAAAATTTGCCGAAATCTTTTTCTTACTTTCTGTTTTTGTTATGATATTGATCACTGCAGCTGATGCACCAGAGCCATATAAAGTACTTGATGCTCCTTTAAGAATTTCTATTTCTTGTATTTGATTGACTGATAATAACCTTAAATCAAAATCTCCTGATATAGCCGAAGGATCACTAACTGTTATCCCATCAACTCTAATCACTACTTGACGATTTCGTCCTCCACGAACCGAAACTCCTCGTTCCTGACCTGCTGCGCTCCCATTACCATTAATTATTACTCCTGCAGCCCTGCTAAGTATTGTAGCCACAGATTGCCCTTGACTGCGTTCTAATTCTTCGGCAGTAATTTTGGTAATCACCTTACCAATTTGCTCTCTTTTTAAACCAAATTTAGAATCAGAAATAAAAACCTCTTCCAATTCGTTTACCTTTTCGTCTTCTTGAATTTCTTGTCCAATTGCAAAATAGGACCCCAGCAATAGAAATGCTGCTCCAAAAAACATTTTTTTGTTCATTACTTAAATACTTTATTTTTTTACAATAACCGGAAAAAAGTATGTAGTTTACCCATACCCAAACCTTTGTCCCGAAAGTTTGATTTATGCTGAATAAAGGCAGGTCTCCTGACTCACGTCTTGTTGTTTACCTTCCCGTTTGAACTGAACTCGTTTCAGTTTCTTTTAAATTGATTCAAAAGATGCCGAAACAAATTCGGCACAAGCAGTGGTTTATAAAGAATTAACAACAAGCATCCTTTTTTAAAGGACAAAGTTTACAGTTGCGGGAACAGCTCAGGAATTATTAACTCTAAAATCAGAATTAATGCACCTGATTCCCTTTTAATCTTCAACTCTTTGAATAGAGTATCAGAACCAGAATTCTGGGCGAAAGTATTATATTTTCTGGAATTTCGGATTACTTTAGCGAATAAATATGTATTCACCTACCTTTGCCTTCTTAAAAACCAATTTTAACAATGCTATATTACATTACAGGAGGAGAACGTTCTGGTAAAAGCAACTATGCCCAAAACCTGGCGTTACAGTTATCTCACAACCCGTATTACCTAGCTACATCTCGTATTTGGGATGACAATCATCGCCAACGTATAGATCGACATGTAGCAGATCGGGATGAACGTTGGATCTCCATTGAAGAAGAAAAAGAACTCTCTAAAGTAATTCAAAGTTCTAGTGTCGTGGTTATTGATTGCGTAACTTTATGGCTTACCAATTTTTTTGTGGATACAGAAAATAATATCGAATTATCACTAGCACAAGCAAAAGCAGAATTTGATAAGCTTTTAAAAATTGAAGCCACAATACTCATTATTTCTAACGAAATAGGAATGGGGGTTCATGCCACAACCGAAGTTGGCAGAAAATTCACAGAACTGCAAGGTTGGATGAATCAACATATCGCTAAACATGCAGATAAAGCCATATTAATGGTTTCGGGGATTCCCGTCGAAATTAAAGGTTCTAAATAACTTAAATATACTATGAATTTTGATATAAAACCTATCTTCAATAACAACCTTGAAGCAATACTGCAAAATAAAATTAATACCAAAACAAAACCCATTGGCGCATTAGGAATACTGGAAACAATAGCTTTACAAATAGGTATGATTCAAAATACAGATCAACCTAGTTTAAAAACCCCTACAATTGTTGTTTTTGCTGGGGATCATGGTATTGCTGAGAAAGGTGAAGTTAATCCATATCCACAAGAAGTTACTGCACAAATGGTTTATAATTTCTTAAACCAAGGTGCTGCCATTAATGTATTTTGTAAACAAAATAATATCGATCTTAAAATCGTAGATGCAGGAGTAAATCACGATTTTGGAGTTACTCCTGGATTAATTGATGCTAAAATTGATTTTGGAACCAAAAATTACCAAGACAAACCCGCTATGAACGCAGAACAATGCAGTCTGGCGATACAAAAAGGCGCTGATATTGTCATAGATACTCATGCTACTGGATGTAATAGTATTGGTTTTGGCGAAATGGGAATCGGAAATACATCTTCCGCTTCATTATTGATGTCATATTTCACAGAGATTCCAGTGACAGAATGTGTAGGTTCTGGAACAGGGTTGGACACTTCAGCTATTAAAATCAAACAACAAATTTTATCTAAAGTTTACCAAGAATATACACCTTCTTCTCCTCTTGAAGCATTAGCAGCTTTTGGGGGGTTCGAAATTGCTATGATTGTTGGTGCCATTTTAAAATCTGCAGAACTCAAAATGACAATAATGATCGATGGTTTTATAGTAACAGCTGCATTTCTTGCTGCTTATGATATACATCCCGAGGTTTTGGATTATTGCATATTTACACACACCTCGGGAGAACAGGGACATAAAAAAATGCTTGAATTCTTACAAAAAGAACCCATTCTTAATCTCGATATGCGATTAGGAGAAGGAACTGGAGCGGCGGTTGCTTATCCTATCATCAAATCGGCTGTAGCTTTTTTAAATAACATGGCTAGTTTTGAGAGTGCAGGGGTTTCTGGTAATGAATAACATATTTTCTATCAAAAACGATCCAAAAAAAACCTAACAGCAAAATGATCGAATTAATTTAGCGTAATGAAAAAAGGGATATTATCTGTTATTGTTGCTACGATGGGAATCTATTTTGTATACTGGTTTAATCGTGGTATTTGTGAAACTATTATTTTATCTTCAGATACAACAAATGTTTCAGAATTCTCATTACATACATTTGGTAATGTTTATAAAATTATGACCGTTAGTATTGGTTTATTGGGGCTTTATTTAGGCGTAATTTCAATGAAAAACAAAAAGAAGATTGCAATAACCGGTATTATCTTATCAATTATTGTTATCATTATTTCATTTCTTCCGCTTTGCGAATACTATCTTCGTTTTAAAACACCTGTTAATCCATAAACTCCAATCTCAGAATAAAAAAACAATAGCTATCATGAAAAAAGAAATCTATATTTTCTTCACAGCATTAATGTTTTTTACGCGTATTCCTTGTCCAAAATGGGTGAATCATGACCCTCAATATTTAAGACTTAGTTCAAAATACTTCCCTCTAATCGGTATTATTGTAGGTAGCATTGGTGCTTTGATTTATTATGGCGCTTCTTTTCTTTTCTCAACAGAAATTTCATTATTATTATCCATACTCGCTACTGTTTACGCTACAGGAGCATTTCATGAAGATGGATTTGCAGATGTTTGTGATGGTTTTGGCGGTGGATGGACCAAAGAAAAGATTCTTCTAATTATGAAAGATTCTCGACTGGGAACTTATGGTACTGTTGGATTATTATTAATTCTTGGAGTAAAATTTGCTGCCTTAAGAGAAACCAATACATTATATATCCCATTGATACTTATCTCGGGACATAGTCTAAGTCGGTTTATTGCTACAACCCTAATTTTCACTCATCCCTATGTACGAGACGCAGAAGACAGTAAAGCTAAACCTGCCGCAAAAAGCATGACCATTTCTATGCTAATAATAAGTAGTATTTTTGGAATTGCTCCATTGTTTTTTTTCAAAAACCCATGGATATTTCTTACATTGATCCCTATGTATGTCTCCAAAATATTTCTTGCATATAAGTTCAAAAAATGGATTGGAGGTCAAACAGGAGACTGCGCCGGTGCTGTACAACAACTAAGTGAAGTGGTATTTTATCTCACAATAATAGCTCTATGGAAATATATCTGGTAAGACATACAACTCCGAATATAGAAAAAGGTATATGTTATGGTCAAAGTGATATTGGTATTACAGATTCCTTTCCTTCTGAAGTAAAAAAAATACATCAAAAGATACCCATTTCTGAAGTTTCTAAAGTGTATAGTAGCCCTTTACAAAGGTGCAGGTTATTAGCAGAAACTTTTAAAAAAGAGATAACTATTGATAACCGATTAAAAGAATTAAACTTTGGAGATTGGGAATTAAAACTGTGGGATTCTATCCATAGTAAAGTATTAGATCCATGGATGAATGATTTTGTTAATGTTACTGTTCCCAATGGCGAATCTTATATCATGCTTCAAAAACGAGTAGTAGAATTCTTTAATTCTTTAGATACTACTTCTGATGCAAAAAATATTATTGTCTCGCATGCTGGTCCAATACGAGCATTATTAGCGTATTTACGAAACATTGAACTTAAAGATTCTTTTGATATTAAAATAGCATACGGAGAAGTGGTTGTGATATAGACTAGGTGTAATCTTTTGAAACAGTTTAAGACATTTCTCAATGAATTATGGTATAGATTATAAACATTCAATTAAAAGATATTTTAGGTTTATACTTATTCTGATTTAATTATTTTTACAAAAACGATCTTTATGCGTACTATTCTTATTCTGATATTGGTAGTTACCTTACAATCTTCTTGTAAAAAAGCACCTGATGAAACCAAGCCACTTACCGTTATGTATCTGGCGCCACAAACATTAGAATATGCTTCTGGATTTACTATTTTAAATAAGGAAAACTATAAAGAAATCAAGGTTACAACTCCTTGGCCAGATGCAGAAGAAGAGCTAACATATATTCTATATCCTAAAGGAACAGAAAAACCATTTAAAGCTGCAAATACTGTATTTGTAGAAGTCCCTATAGAAAGAGTTGTGGTTACTTCTACTACAGATGTACCGATGTTAGAATATCTTAATCTTGAGCAAAAATTAGTTGGATTTCCTCATACTGATTACATTTCTTCAGAAAAAACCCGTGCTTTGATAGATAATGGCACTATTAAAGAACTAGGCAAAGAATATAATCTAAACACTGAAGTTGTACTTGAGCTCTCTCCAGAATTAATCATAGGATTTTCGGCCACCGGAGATACAAAAGCATATGATCTGATTCAAAAAACCGGAATCCCTGTAGTCATGAATGGCTCCTGGATGGAGCAACATCCTTTAGGCAGAGCAGAATGGATAAAATTTGTAGCAGCATTCTTCGGAAAAGAAGCGGCTGCAGAAGAACGATTTCAAAAAATTAAAAAAGACTACAATAAAGCCGTAACTCTTGCTCAAGATGTAACACATGCACCTACTGTTATATCCGGTAGTATGTTTAAAGATGTATGGTATATTCCTGGCGGAAATAGTTATTTTGCAAAGATTTTAAAAGATGCTAACACAAATTATTTGTGGTCAGATATCAATAAATCAGGAAGTTTGACGTTAAGTTTTGAAAGTGTTTTGGATAAAGGTCAACATGCCGATTTATGGATACGATCAGGGAGTTCTAAATCACTATCAGAACTCAAAGGAAAGAATCATCAATATGCATTATTTGATGCATTTAAAAATAAAACCGTATATTCTTCAACATTAAAAATGGGTAGTAAAGGAGGATCTATTTACTATGAATTAGGACCAATGCGTCCGGATTTAATTTTAAAAGACATTATTCATATCGCACACCCTGAAGTATTAACCAATTACGAACCTTATTTTTTCGAAAAACTTAATTAATTGATTCCCAACAAATCATATAAGCGCGTTTTTATTGGTATTGTTTTACTCCTGATTGTTTGTTTTATTACTAACATCAGCCTGGGTTCTGTCTTTATTCCCTGGCTAGACACCTTAAGTAGTTTGGTTAACGGTCCGGTTGACAAGGAATCCTGGAGGCATATTATTGTTGATTATAGGTTGCCAAAAGCGATTACTGCAATTATTGTAGGTAGTGGATTAGGAGTTTCGGGCTTATTAATGCAAACTCTTTTTAGAAACCCGTTGGCTGGACCTTTTGTTCTTGGTATTAGTTCTGGAGCAACACTTGGAGTTGCTATTTTAATTTTGGGAAGTGCTTTGGCTGGAGGAACAACATTTATTTTCTTAACTTCAAAATGGGGATTAATTATTGCTTCCAGTTTAGGAAGTATACTCGTGTTATTTGCCGTTATGGTAGTCTCAGCAAGAGTTAGAGACACCATGGCTATTTTAATTATCGGACTTATGTTTGGTAGCATTACTTCTGCGATAGTAAGTGTACTTTCTTACTTTGCTCCTGCTGATCAATTACAACAATATGTTTTCTGGGAATTTGGTAGCCTCGGAAATCTTTCCTGGAATGATCTACTTATTTTTTCTGGGATATCAATCTTAGGAATGTTATTATCCATACTCGCCATAAAACCATTAAACACATTACTATTAGGTGAAAATTATGCGAGAAGTCTTGGTTTAAATATAAAAGCCAGTCGTTTTCTTATCATTGCAGCTACAGGTTTACTAGCCGGTAGCATCACTGCTTTTGCAGGGCCAATTGCATTCATTGGTTTAGCCGTACCGCACCTTACTCGTCAATTATTTCATACTTCAGATCACAAAACATTGATTCCGGCAGTAGTATTACTTGGGAGCATTATTATGCTGGTTTGTGATAGTATAGCTCAATTACCAACTAGTGAATACACTTTACCAATTAATGCTATCACTTCCTTAATAGGGGCACCTGTAGTGATCTGGCTATTGGTTCGAAAAAGAAAAATGCTGTTCTAAAACTATTCATATTTAGATACTAATAACATTAGTATAAAATGATACCTCAAAATCATATTTATTTGAAATAAAATAAGTATCCTATAAAGTTGTATTTTTATAAGAAAACATCTAATAATGAATGCATCAGAATACTTAGAAGGAATCCAAAAACAATTTAAGTATTATCAATCATTGGGCAAAAAGACGATAGCACAGTTACCAGAAGAAAAACTTTTTTGGCAATATAATGATGATAGTAATAGTATTGCAATTATTGTCAAACATCTATGGGGGAATATGAAATCTCGTTGGACAAATTTTTTAACAGAAGATGGCGAAAAAAAATGGAGGCAACGTGATGCTGAGTTTGTTAATGACATTAAAACAAAAGAAGAACTTTTAATCAAATGGCATGATGGATGGAAATGTCTTTTTGAAGCTTTGGAGAGTATTAATGACGATAATTTTGATCAACCCATTTATGTTCGAAATATAGAACACAGTATCACTGAAGCAATCAATCGTCAATTAGCGCATTATTCATATCATATCGGTCAAATTGTTTTTTTAGGAAAAATGATTACAGGACAACAATGGCAAAGTCTCTCTATTCCAAAAGGAAAATCTTCGGTATATAATGAAAAACGATTTGCTAATCCCAAGCATAAAGCACATTACACTGATAAGCTGATGGAGGACGATACAAATTAGAATTGGGAATTCATAAAAATAGTCAATAACTCCCATTGGTTTGTTAATAACTATGGTTTTCTGCATATCGAAATCCTTGTAGATTACGATTATATTTGCCAAAACCGTACATAATAAATCACACATGAAATTCATAGTATCTAGTTCATACTTACTTAAGCAACTGCAGGTATTAGGTGGTGTAATTAGTAATAGCAATACCTTACCGATCTTAGATAACTTCTTATTTGAATTAGACAATAATTCATTATTGGTTTCTGCATCTGATCTTGAGACCACAATGTCTGCAAAATTAGAAGTAGAATCTGCAGATCAGGGAACCATTGCTGTGCCTGCCAAATTATTATTGGAAACACTTAAAACTTTTCCTGAGCAACCATTAACTTTTGTTGTGGCAGATAATAACACTATAGAAATTAGTTCTAATCATGGTAAATATGCATTGGCTTATGCAGATGGTGAAGAATTCCCTAAAGCTGTAGAATTAGAAGATCCTAGTGCTACTAATATTTTGGGTGATGTACTCGCTACTGCGGTAAGCAAAACTATTTTTGCCACTGGTAATGATGATCTTAGACCTGTAATGAGTGGTGTGTTTTTTCAATTTTCGACAGAAGGGCTCACTTTTGTAGCCACAGATGCTCATAAATTAGTTAAATATACTCGTGAAGATATCAAAGCTTCTCAATCTGCTGAGTTTATTATGCCTAAAAAACCTTTAAATTTATTAAAAGGAATTTTGGCTGGTAGTGACACAGAAGTATTAATAGAATATAATGAGGCTAATGCAAAATTCACTTTTGATGAGACTCAATTAATTTGTAGATTAATCGATGGAAAATATCCAAACTATGAGGCTGTTATTCCAAAAGAAAACCCTAACAAATTAACAATTGCAAGAACGCAGTTCTTAAATTCAGTTCGTAGGGTATCTATTTTCTCTAATAAAACAACACATCAAATCCGTTTAAAAATTGCTGGAGCAGAGTTAAATGTATCTGCAGAAGATATAGATTACTCTAATAAAGCAGAAGAACGTTTAACATGTGACTATCAAGGAGACGATATGCAGATAGGATTCAATTCTCGTTTTCTTAGTGAAATGTTGAATAACCTTAATGCAGATGAAGTACAACTTGAAATGTCACTTCCTAACCGTGCAGGAATCCTTACTCCAATTGATGGATTAGATGAGGGAGAACATGTAACAATGTTAGTAATGCCTGTAATGCTAAATAACTAATACACTAGCTAAATAACCACTATATTTAGATCCAACCATATAATTGTGGTTGGATTTTTTTGTGTTTTAATTTAAATCGAACAATAAAGATCTATTACAACAATAGTCCAATAACAAGAAAAACCCTGTTAAGGTTATTTAAAATAAAAAGATAAAAATCAATCTTTTATATACATTTACCATAATCACAAACAACTATTCAACGTATTTGATTATGACTAAGTATCTAATACCCGCTGTTTTTCTATTTATGATCTCCTCCTCTATTGCACAGAGTATAACAGATCAGGAATTAAACAAATTATCTCTCTCTTATGCCAAAACATCATTTGATGAACTTGTGAACCTCTTAAGTTTACCCAATGATGCACATTTCCCTAAAGACATCCAAAAAAATCTTAAATGGTGTGAAAAAGCGTTTTCAGAGAGAGGATTCTCTACTCAACAACTCACAACAAAAAAAATCCCATTATTATTAGCTAGCAAAAACTATAAAAAAGCAAAGAAAACGGTTTTGGTTTATCTTCAGGTCGATGGACAACCAGTGGATACTACAAAATGGTTTCAGGATAATCCTTATAGAGCCACATTAAAAGAATTTAATGATCAAGATAAATCATGGAATACAATTTCATTAGATCAATTAAAAGGCACCATTAATCCTGATTGGAGAATTTTTGCTCGATCTACCTCTGATGCAAAAGGTCCTGTAGTTATGTTTCTAAAAGCGATGGATATTATAAATGACCTAAACTATAAGCCCAACTTCAATATTAAAGTGATTATGGATTTCGAAGAAGAAATCAGTTCTCCCAGATTACCTAAAGCTGTACTCGATTATAAAGATCAATTAGCTTCAGACATGCTTGTCATTTTTGATGGACCAATGCATATTTCTAACCAGCCCACATTAGCTTATGGTGCTAGAGGGATAACAACTCTATCTCTTGAGGTTTTTGGCCCAAGGGCACCTCAACACAGTGGGCATTATGGTAATTATGTTCCTAATCCTGCATTACGCCTTTCACAATTATTAGCTTCTATGATGCAAGATGATGGTCGGGTAGCTATACCGGAATGGTATGACGGAGTTGAAATTTCTGAAGAAACAAAAAAGATACTGAATCAAGTTCCGGATGATGAACAAACGATGAGAAAAAAATTAGGTATTGCCTCAATTGATAATATCGCAGAGACCTATCAGGAATCAATACAATATCCATCGTTAGGAATCCTAGGGATAAAATCTGGGTGGGTTGGCACAAAAAGAAGAACTATTATTCCTTCAAGTGCAATTGCCGAAATGAATATTAGATTAGTCAAAGAAACTAATGCTAAACATATGGTAGATTTGGTGAAAAATCATATTATAAATCAAGGGTATCATATTATAGATAGCGTCCCTACTGAAGAAGAACGTATGAAATACAAAAAAATCGTTTGTTTTAATCATCAAATAGCATATGATGCTTTTAGAACAGATTTTAATACTGAAATTGGGCAATGGCTTAGAAATGCTATAACAAGAGCTTTTGGTAAATCTCCCATACAAATACGAACTGGTGGTGGTTCCATTCCTATTTCACCATTTGTGAATACCCTAAACATTCCTGCGGTTATCGTTCCCACCGTAAATAAAGATAATAATCAACATAGTCCAAACGAGAATATTCGAGTTGGAAACTATATAGACGGTATCAAAACCATTACAGCAATATTAACTCAAAAGTTATAAAAATGATAACCATTCCCGCAAAAGATGGATATCAGCTTATGGGGCAATTATATACTCCTTCATCAAAAGTTACAAATAATAAAGTCTTAATTATAAATTCTGCAACAGCGGTCAGTAGAAAATTATATCATCACTATGCGACTTTTATGGCAGAGCATGGATACCATGTAATTACATATGATTATAGAGGTATTGCGGCGTCAAGACCAAAAAAACTGAGAGGGTTTAAGGCTACTTTCCTAGATTGGGGTGATAAAGATTTTGCGGGAGTCATAAATTACGTCAAAAAAGAATTTCCAAATCAAAAAATTCTTACTCTAGGGCATAGTATTGGAGGTACTATTATCGGTATGACAGAAAAAAACACTGAAATCAGTGGAGTAATAACTGTTGGAGCACAAACTGCATATTATAAAGATTGGCCAAAGAAGCAAAGAGCTAAGATTTATTTCTTATGGCATATTATACTTCCCTGGATTACCAATGTTGTTGGTTATTTTCCAGGTAAAAAACTTGGAATGCTCGAGGATGTTCCAAAGGGAGTGATACATCAGTGGCATAATAGAAGAAAGCATACCGATATAAAAAAACAACTAGAAAATAATGGTGTGAAATTATTTTATAATACCTATCAATCAAAATTGCTTACTTTAGGCATAGAAGATGATCCCATAGGAACAGAACAAGCAATAAAAAGAATACATAATCTATTTAAGTCAAATCAAAAAGAGATTGAAATTATACGTTTAGAAGAGATTTTAACCGATAAAATTGGTCATTTTGGATTTTTTAGACGAAAATTTAAGGAAACTCTTTGGGTAAAGACAGTAAAATGGTTTGATAACTTATAATATAAATATTAAAACAAATGGATAACACCTATTCGTCAATCGGACTAGGAACAGCTGCTATTGGCAGACCACAATATATTAATATAAGAAGAGAAGAAAATACGCCTATTACTTTAGAAGATTTTCGAAAAAAAAGTTGGCAAACCTTAGAATATGCATATCAACATGGAATTCGATATTTTGATACTGCTCCGGGATATGGATTAGCAGAAGAATTGCTTATAGATTGGGTCTCTTCAAAAAATGATTCGACTATTGAAATAGCAACGAAATGGGGATACACATATACCGCAAACTTTGATCCTAAAGCCACACAACATGAGATAAAGGAACATAGTATTTCTAAATTAAACGAACAGTGGCAACAGTCTAAAAAGATACTTCCTTATTTAAAAATGTATCAGATTCATTCTGCAACATTTGAATCTGGTGTTTTAGAAAATGAGGTTGTGTTAAAAAGATTAGCTCAACTAAAATCAAAACATAATCTGATGATTGGAGTTACCACTTCTGGTGCTAATCAACTAGAAGTTATACAAAAAGCACTTGAAGTTGAAGTTGAAGGAAATTCTTTATTTGATGCATTTCAGATCACTTATAATATTCTTGATCAGAGTTTATTGAGTATCATAAAAACAATACATACAAAAAATAAAAAAATCGTCATAAAAGAAGCATTGGCTAACGGACGTCTACTCCCGAATAACAGCTATCCAAATTATCAAAAATTGTACATTTTTTTACAAGAACTTGCAGATAAATATCAAGTTGGAATTGATGCCATAGCTTTACGGTTTTGCATTGATACTGTGGATCCTTACAAAGTACTTAGTGGGGCTTCAAATCAATCTCATGTCAATGATAATCTTAAAAGTACAACCTTTGTACTTGATTCAAAAGAAATAGAAGATCTACAGTCTTTCAAATCACAACCAATTCAATATTGGTCTGAGCGAAAAAAGTTATCATGGAATTAATTTTTTGTTTGACAACATATAAATTAGCTGACCTACATTAGATTTTCGACATATAACATGAAAAAATTATTAAGTTATTTACTTCCGTTTACCAAAGAAATTCCCTCTAAAATTAATGGTACTTTAGAGATCACTTTGATGAATGGAAAAAAGGTATTAGACAGTCAAAATGCTAATTATTCTTATGGTACATTGCAAAAATTACTTACTTATGGGCTATCACAAATAGATATTCCTGAGGATAGTCAAATTCTATTATTAGGTCTTGGGGGAGGAAGTATCATACACCCTTTGCAAGAAAAGTTCAATCATAAAGGAAAAATCACTGCGGTAGAAATTGACGAAGTCATCATAAAAATTGCAAAAAATGAATTTGATATTACTGGTAGCTCAACTCTTGAAATTATATGTGATGATGCACTCCACTATGTTAATCAATGTACCAAACAATTCGAAATCATAATCATTGATATTTTTATTGATAATCAGGTCCCTGAACCATTTTACGAAGAAGAATTTTGGAAAAAAACAATTGATTTAATACCCCCCAAAGGGAAAGTGGTGTTTAATGCTGGGATTAATCTGAAAGAAAATACTAAAATCAAACAACTAAAATCAAAATTCGAATCTCAAATTGAGTTCATTCAATATAACAATGTACAAGGAACAAATACATTACTTATAGGAGAAAAGAAGTGATTTTTAAACGTTAAAAAATCAGTATATTTTTCTATACTTCTAGCAAAACCATAATTTTAGATGCTAACTATGACAAAATAATGACCAAACAAAAGTTAAAAGATCGTCACAATACTATTAAACTCTATATTCATAGAACTCCTGTCCTTACATCGAGATTACTAAATGAAATTTCTGGAACAACACTATTTTTTAAATGTGAAAATTTTCAGAGAATGGGAGCTTTTAAAATGCGTGGAGCTGCCAGTGCTATTTCAAAATTGTCAGAAGCACAAAAGTCCAAAGGTGTTGTCACGCATTCTTCCGGTAATTTTGCCCAGGCATTATCTTTAGCCGCATTGAGCTTAGGAGTAAAAGCATATATCGTGATGCCATCTAACGCTCCTCAAGTAAAAAAAGATGCCGTAAAAGGGTATAAAGGTGAGATTATTGAGTGCCCTCCCACTCTAGAAGATAGAGAACAAGCTGCTGACTTAATTCAAAAAGAAAAAGGAGCCACTTTTATACATCCTTCTGATAATCTGGACGTAATACTTGGACAAGGAACCGCCGCATTAGAGTTATTAGAAGATCACTCTGATCTCGAATATATCCTAACTCCTGTTGGAGGTGGCGGACTTATTGCCGGAACAGCATTAGCAGCTCATTTTTATGGTAATAACTGTAAAGTTATTGGTGGTGAACCTTTTGAAGTTGATGATGCTTACCGTTCTTTACAAAGTGGCAAAATTGAAACTAATGATACCATAAATACAATTGCAGACGGATTAAAAACACAATTAGGAGATATTAATTTTCCTATAATCCAAAAACACGTTTCAGAAATCATTAGAGTTGAAGAACAAGAAATTATTAACGCAATGCGATTGATTTGGGAACGAATGAAAATTATAATAGAACCTTCTTGTGCAGTTCCTTTTGCTGCTTTGCTTAGAGAAAAAGAAAAGTTCAAACATAAAAAGATAGGGATTATTCTCTCTGGTGGAAATGTAGATTTGGGAAATCTACCATTCTAAAGAATTGTGAAATAAAACATCTCCAATTATGACAAGGCATTCAAAAATAATATTTTTTATTATTCTCTGAATTTATCGTAACAACCATATTATTCTTGTTGTAAAACAGCATATACCTACTCCTCTTTTTTTTATTTTTTGTATATCTTAGGTATGAAATAACTTAAAACCTTAAACACTACCCTTTTTGGTTAGCTGTTGACACTAATTTCATGAAAAACAAACTACTCTTATTCATACTTTTTCTTACCATTATTTCATGTAGCAATGACAAAAAAGAAAAAGAGCCAGCCAATACATCTACTACAATAGAAATACCTAAAGAGTATATTACTTCTGATTTTAGAAAAAACGGAATATATTCAAATTTAAATCTTACAACAGAAGCTCAGTGGGATAGTGTTAATCAATTAAAACATCATTCTAAGCCAGTACCCAGACATCGTCTTCGTAAAGAATATAAAACCTTTGGATGGCATTTATACTCTAGTGGTTCTGCTTATAAAAGTTACAATTTCTCTTTATTATGGGGTATTTCATATTTTTCTTATCAAGTTAATCCCGAAACAGGAAGTTATAAAAGTATACATCAATGGAAAACCACAGCACTTATAGATAGTGCAAAAGTTCATCAATGTAAAGTGTTTCTTTCTGTTTCAAATTTTGGATCAAAAAACAATTCTAAATTTTTATCTAATCCAAAAGCTCAGGAGACTCTTATAGATAGTTTAACATCTTTACTAAAATTAAGAGATGCAGATGGAATAAATATAGATTTTGAAGGAGTACCCAAAAAAAACAAGCAAGCTTTTAGTAATTTTTTAATTAATCTATCTACCAAATTACACACTTCGAATCCTAAATATTCTATTTCTTTAGCATTATATGCCGTTGACCGAAACAGGATTTTTGATATCAAGACGATAAACCCTTATATTGATATATATACATTGATGGGATATGATTATTATGGAAGTTTTAGTGATCAGGCCGGTCCAATATCTCCATTAAACAGCAGTAAACAATGGGGCAAGAACAGCGTGTCACGCTCAATAAACTATTACCTGAATGAAGGTGTGCATCCTAATAATTTAATTGTTGGGCTTCCCTATTATGGAGGAGAATGGCAAACCAAAACTGTATCAATTCCCAGCAAGACAGATCATTTTATTAAACACTATTCCTATACCAGAATTAAAGAAATATTAAAATCTAATCGATTAGAGATAGCGTATGATACCATAAGCTCTAGTGCGTATTCCGTTTTTAAAAGTAAAGAAGATAAACCAAAACAAATATGGTTTGAAGATAGTTTATCACTATCTCATAAATATGATTGGATCAAGAGTAAAAAGCTATCCGGAATTGGAATATGGGCTTTGGGGTATGATCATGGAAATACTGAGTTATGGGAGTTATTAGCTAATAAATTTGGAGAAAAAAAAGAATAGTCTACCTAGAATCATAGCCTCCAAAAATAATATTTCTAACATAAATTTCCTTTTCTAAACCACATTATCAAATTTTTAACACTTCCTCCTATCTCCCTTAAGATCAAGCCTTAAGCTATTTTAATCCTAACTAATTAGTTAAACTACTAATAAATTAGTTGTAAAACTAATAGATTAGTACTATGTTTGTTGTATAAAATTGATTCCATGCAAAAATTAGCCAAAAGAGAGGAGCAGATTATGCAAAGTCTGTGGAAATTAGAAAAAGCTTTTATAAAAGAGATTATAGAAGAATTATCTGATCCTAAACCACATTATAATACTACTGCTACCATTGTAAAAATTCTTGAAGAAAAAGGTTTTATAAGTCATACGGCTTATGGAAACAGCTTTCAATATTATCCATTAGTATCCAAAGACGAATATCAAAAAGAAGTATTAGGTGAAGTAGTTAATAACTATTTTGATAATTCGCCATTAGCTTTGGTCAAGTTCTTTGCTAAAGAGGAGAAAATAAATACAGACGAATTAGAAGAGATCATTCAACTGATAAAAAACAAAAAATAATGAACTATATCATTCATAGCTCGGCATTAATCGGATTATCCTATCTCATATATAGGTTTTTCTTGTCCAAAGAGACATTTTATCATCTTAATAGATGGGTTTTATTATCCTTGATTATACTTTCATTTACATTACCTTTTATAACTGTACCAGAACACCTGTCTTTTAAAAGTGCTTCGTTTGATGAGGTAGTTACTACACCACCACATTCTGTTGTTCCTAATTATGAAACTTTAGAAAAAGAACATGTAATCTCCAAAAAAGCAGCCCATCTTAGTGCTAGTGAGAGTACAACAAATAAAGCAGCTTTTAATACGTCCTTAGATTGGCAATCCATTGTACTCTATATTTATATATTAGGGATATTGGTATTTGGAATCCATTTTATAATACAATTAGGGGTATTACTATATAGAATGATCAAATACCCTACAGTAGAGGTTGATGATTACAAAATCATTGAAACCGATAAAAAACACGCCCCTTATTCTTTCTGGAATCGAATATTTATGAATCCCAGTCAGTACAATCCTGACACATATTTACAAATTTTGAAACACGAGCAAGTCCATATTAAAGGGAAGCATAGTTTGGATATGTTATTAGTCGAACTATTAGTAATGCTACAATGGTTTAATCCCTTTGCATGGTTATACCGAAAAGCAATCGATAATAACCTAGAATATCTAACTGATAACAACATGCTTAATATAGGTGAAGACAGAGAAGTATATCAAATGAACCTTCTAAAAGTCTCCACTCCAAATATGCCAACTGGTTTGGCAACAAGTTACAATCAATCATTTCTCAAAAAACGAATACTCATGATGAATTCTAAAAAATCAACAACAAAATCAGGCTGGAAATACCTAATCATTATTCCATTGCTGGCAATTACTGTATTTTCTTTTAATCCCATACAACCTAAAGAAACTATAATCAGTGACACCAAACCTGAAATCGATCTTAACATTCAAAATCAGATCCAAACCAAAATTCAAATTCAAACAAAGAATGACTTTACTAAAGGCGTGTGGGATGCAGAAGTAGGGGGAGGAAAATTATGTATCATGTTTAGGAGTGCTGAGCCTTTAAAACGAAGTTTTTGGTCCACTACCCGATGCTACGAACCGTCCTTCTTTGCTAATTTCCCAAAGGGTGACAAACAAAAATTAGTGATAACAAGAGAAGCAGGAACATTAACTTTTATTGGTGAATTTGAAAATGGCCTTGGAGATGGAAGGTATACTTTTGTTCCAGACATGACTTTTAATAAGGCATTAAAACAATATGGTTTACAAGCCGATGAAAGTGATATGGTACATTGTTTTTTTACAGATTTTGATACTACATATTTAACATATCTAAAAAAGGAAAAATTAGACATCAGCCAAGATGACTTTGAAGATATTATCCATAAATCTCTTCCTTTAGATAAATTAAAAATGTATCGAAAAGAATTAGAGAAACTAGGATACCAATCCTATACCATGGAAGAAATCAGTAAACTCAATCTTTTTAATGTTGATATACCCTATATTAATTTTATCAATAAAGTGGCAGGAAATAAAACTTCACTAAAACAAATTACAAAAGCCAAAATTCACAATCTATCACCTGAGTTTATTAATTCTTATCAGAAAAAAGGTATTAATTCTTTATCACTAAGTGAGTATATGAAATTAAGTATTCATAGGGTTACTCCAGAATTTATAGATTCATTTAAAGAAGCGGGATATTCGCAGGTTTCAGTAAGAGAGGCCCAAAATCTTAAAATTCATAACGTAACTCCAAAATATATCCAAAAGTATAAAAATGCAGGGTACAAAAATATCACTTTGAAAGAAGCTCAAAATTTAAAAATACATAATGTTACCCCAGAACTTATAGACAGCTATAAAAAACTAGGATACCCCAATATTACGCTACAAGAAGCAAAGAAACTCAAAATTCATAATGTAACCCCCGAACTTATAAAAGCATACAAAAAATCTGGGCAACCTAACATTTCTTTACAAGAAGTCGTAAAGTTAAAAATTCATAATGTAACACCTGCACAAGCAAAAGTTGCTAGTAATTATTCTAAATCGAAAAATAAAGATAAAGATAAGAAATCTAGTTCTACAAATAGTATGGGATATGGGTCTTCGGATCAGCAAGATCCGAACGACTTCATGAAAGGTTTTATTGCTTTGGGATATAAAAATATATCTATAGATGATATGATTTCTTTAAAAATACACAATGTAACACCAGAATTCATAAAACGTTATCATGATGCTGGATATACAGATATTCCTTTGGAAGATGTAGTCGCTTTAAAAATTCATAATGTGACACCAGAGTTTATAAATTCATTTAAAAAAGCTGGATACAAGAATATTTCTATAGATGATGCCAAAGCATTAAAAATTCATAATATTAGTCCTGAACTTGCTTCTGAATATGAGAAAATAGGATATAAAAATATTCCACTAGATGAGTTAAAATCACTTAAGATTCATAATGTCACGCCAGAGTATATTCAGGAATTCAAAAAGACTGAATTTGGAAACCTGCCATTGGATGAGATTGTATCTTTTAAAATTCACAATGTTACTCCAGAGTTTGTACAATCATTTAGAGATATCGGATTCTCTAATATTTCTGCAGATCAGGCCAAGGGTCTCAAAATCCATAATGTTACTCCAGAATTCGTGCAATCATTAAAAGAAAAGGACAAAAATATTTCATTGGAACAAGCTACCAGAATCAAAATTTATTTTTAAAAATAAATTAACAAACATTCATCAATCAAACCACCTGTATAGCAGGTACTCTCAATCATTACAAAGGCTGCTGATGTAAAATTAGTAGCCTTTTTAAATAAATAAACTATGAAAATAATACCATACACTTATCTACTATTTCTATTCATTAGTTGTAACTCAAACAATAACATCAAAAAAGATACAGAGGAAACCAAAACCAACATCTCTCAACATTCTAAAGAAATAAAAGATAAAACAGAGATAAACCACAAAATTGACAATTATATCAATCAAACAAGTAAAGTTCATGGTATACCAGGAGTTGCATTAGCAGTAATTCAGAATGGGAAAATTATTCATAAAGAATACTATGGAAAAGCAAATATAGAGCATGATCTTCCTGTTGAAAAAAACACAATGTTTCGCGTATATTCTACCACTAAACTCCTTACAGCAACTGGGGTTTTTCAATTAATAGAAAAAGGTAAAATTTCTCTAGAAGATTCAATATCTAAATATATTGATAACTTACCACAGTCATGGCAAGTTGTCAAAATAAAAAACCTTTTGACTCATTCTTCTGGATTGCCAAACTTAATTCAATATGAAAATGAATTATCTGATTCAGAAATGTTTACCAAATTGTACGAAGAAAAGATTGAATTCCCTGTTGACACTAAGTTTAGTTATAATCAAACAAATTATTGGTTGCTTTCACTTATCATAGAGAAAATAACAACCCAAAAATTTGATGAATATATTTTAAAAAACCAGTTTTTTTCTTCAAAATCTGGAGTTTTGTTCTCTTCTAATTCTTTGGAGGTAATCCCTAATAGAATTTCGAAATATAATTTTGACATAGATAAAGGTAAATATATAACTACTACTTACAACAATGACCCCAGAGGGCATAGTGGTAATGGATTGAATATTACATTAGAAGAGCTTATAACATGGAATCAAAACTTTGATAACGGACAGTTTTTAAAAGCAGAGACAAACGCTCTGATGTGGAATGAATTTAATTTTAAAAACGAAAAAGATAAATTTTTACATGGATGGGGAATATATCCAATCAATGGTAAATCATCTATTGGCTTTACGGGTGGCGGAGTAAGTGGTTTTAGAAAATTTAAAGAGGATAATATTACTATCATTCTATTGACTAATGGGTATAAATTTTTTCCTGTTCATAATAGAATAATCAATCATATTGCTGGTATCGTAGACAACGATCTAATTGATAATGAATCATTACAAAAAGAACAAATAACTACTAACTTTCTTATGTTGAGTATTAAGGAAGCAATAGATCACTACAAACTAATTAAAAAAGCTAATCCAAATATGGATTTTGAAAACACTTTGAATTCTATAGGTTATACTATTGCAAAAATTAGGATAAATGATGCCATAGCTATATTTAATTTAAACGTAAAAGAAAATCCAGACTCATGGAATACCTATGATAGTCTAGGAGAAGGTTATGAGATTTATGGAGATATCAAAAATGCTATTGTTTTTTATCAAAAATCTGTAGACTTAAATCCTAAAAATATGCATGGGATCGAAAAAATAAAAACTCTCAAAAAAGAATTACTAGAACAATAATTAAAAAACAAAGGCTGCTAATTCCCATTTTTAGCAGCCTTTTATTAACACCAATAATTAAAATATTTAAAAAGAGAGTATTAATTTAAACTCTTGGTAAATCTCCATCACCTTTAAGTGGTAAATTAGAACTTCCCATCAAATAACTATCAATATGATGAGCAGCTTGTCTGCCCTCTGCAATTGCCCAAACAATTAATGACTGTCCTCTACGTGTATCTCCTGCCGCAAAAACTCCTTTTACATTTGTAGCGTAGTTGTCTTCTGTAGCTTTAATATTAGTTCTTGTATCCATATCAATCCCTAATTGCTCTGCAATAGTAGGTTCTGACCCTGTAAATCCAAGGGCTAATAATGCTAATTCACATTTCCACTCCTTCTCAGTACCTAAAACTTCTTTGAGTGTAAATCGACCATTTTCTTTCACCCACTCTACTTCTGTCGTAATTAAACCTTTTAAATTTCCGTTTTCATCTCCTAAAAACTCTTTAGTAGAAATACTCCAATTACGTTCTACACCTTCTTGGTGAGAAGAACTCGTACGTAATCGCATAGGCCAAAATGGCCAAGGCTGATTTGCAGGACGCTCAGTAGTCCCTTTACCCATAATCTCAAAATTGGTTACAGAAGTCGCCCCGTGCCGTACAGAAGTACCGATACAATCTGATCCGGTATCTCCTCCACCTATTACAATAACATCTTTTCCTGTAGCCAATATTTCCTCTCCTAAATCTTTTATCCCATCAACTCTTCTATTGTTTTGCGGTAAAAAATCCATGGCTTGCACTACACCATTTAAATCAGCTCCTTTTACGGGTAAATTACGACGAACCGTTGCTCCTGTGCATAAAACTACAGCATCAAAATCTTCTTTTAGCTGATCAGCTTTGATATCCTTTCCAATATGAATATTGGTTTTAAATATTATTCCTTCTTCTTCCAGAACAGTAACGCGACGATCTATTACATTTTTTTCCATTTTAAAATCAGGAATCCCATAACGCAATAATCCACCTACTTTTTCATCCCTTTCAAAAACGGTCACTAAATGCCCTGCTCGATTTAATTGTTGTGCAGTTGCCAATCCTGCGGGGCCAGAACCAATTACAGCCACTGTTTTTCCAGTACGCTCTTTTGGCGGATTTGCTTTCACCCATCCGTTTTCAAAAGCTTGTTCTACAATATTTTTCTCTATATTCTCGATAGTAACAGGATCTTCATTGATCCCTAATACACAAGCTTCTTCACAAGGTGCAGGACACAATCTACCTGTAAACTCAGGAAAATTATTTGTAGCATGTAAAATACTTGCTGCTTTTTCCCATTTACCACGATATACTGCGTCATTAAAATCAGGAATCAAATTCCCTAAAGGGCATCCACTATGACAGAACGGAATTCCACAATCCATACAACGCGCACCTTGATCTTTAAGTTTTTTCTCTGGCATTGCCACAGTAAACTCTTTATAATCTTTTATACGATCTTTAACAGGTTCGTACTGTTCTATTTCTCTTTCAAATTCTAAAAATCCAGTTATCTTTCCCATGTTCAATATCGTTTTATGCTTGTGCTAGTTTTTCTTCTTCTAATCGTTTTAACGCTTGCTTATATTCCTCTGGGAAAATCTTGATAAATTTTGGTAATTCTTTTTCCCAATTTTCAAGTATTCTCTGTGCCAACGGGCTTAAAGTAGCATTATAATGATTTTCAATTAACGTTTTTAGTTCATCAATATCCTTTTGTTCTATAACAGGATCTAGATTAAGAGATTCTTTATTACAATGTGCTTCAAACGTCTTTTTGTCATCATAGATATAAGCAATACCTCCAGACATACCTGCTCCAAAGTTTCTACCTACTTCTCCCAGAATTACTGCTACACCACCAGTCATATATTCACATCCATGATCTCCAATTCCTTCTACCACAGCTTTGGCTCCAGAATTACGAACACAGAATCTTTCTCCTGCTTTTCCATTAATGTACACCTCTCCATCTGTAGCTCCATATAATGTTACATTACCCGTAATCACATTATTTTCTGGGGTAATAGTAGCTTCTTCGGGGACTTTAATAATCAATTTAGCTCCAGAAAGCCCTTTCCCCAAATAGTCATTAGTATTTCCATTAACAATCATAGTTAACCCCTTGGTAGCAAAAGCTCCAAAGCTTTGTCCGGCAGCACCAGTAAAATTTAATTTTAAGGTGTTATCTGGTAATCCCTGAGCTCCATATATTTTAGAAATCTCATTACTTAAAATAGCACCTACTGCTCTATCTGTATTACAAATATCAAAATCGAGAGTGATTCTTTCTTTACGGAAAAGCGCTTGATGAGCCTGTTCTATAATTTCGAAATCTATAGATTTTCCAAGACCATGATCTTGTCCTTCTGTATTATAAATTTTTACGCCTTCGGGTGCATCTACCTGATGTAGAATTGGAGTAAGGTCAATTCCAGCTGCTTTATAATGTTCTATTGCCTTGTTATGATTTAACTTGCTAACCTGCCCTACCATTTCATCTATCGTGCGGAAACCAAGCTGTGCCATAATCTCACGTAATTCCTGAGCTACGAAATACATATAATTAACTACATGTTCTGGCTTGCCCTTGAATTTTTTACGCAATTCTGGATTTTGAGTTGCTATTCCAACAGGACACGTATTTAAATGACATACCCTCATCATTACACATCCAGAAGCAACTAACGGAGCTGTTGCAAAACCAAATTCTTCTGCTCCCAACAAACATGCTACAGCAACATCGCGTCCTGTTTTTAATTGTCCATCACATTCGAGTACAATACGGCTACGCAAATTATTCCCAACCAATGTCTGTTGTGCTTCTGCAATACCAAGTTCCCATGGTAATCCTGCATGTTTTAAAGAAGTTAAAGGTGATGCTCCGGTTCCTCCATCAAATCCAGAGATTAATACTACATCAGCTTTGGCTTTAGCCACACCAGCCGCTACGGTACCAACACCTACTTCTGAAACTAATTTCACATTTATTCTAGCATCTCTATTAGCCGATTTTAGGTCATAAATTAGTTGTGATAAATCTTCAATAGAATATATATCATGATGTGGTGGTGGTGAAATCAAACCTACATATGGTGTAGAATTACGCGTTTTGGCTATTTCTGGATTTACCTTTGGTCCTGGTAATTGACCTCCTTCTCCCGGCTTAGCTCCCTGAGCCATTTTAATTTGAATTTCTGCCGCGTTTGTCAAATAATTTGATGATACACCAAATCGTCCAGAAGCAACTTGTTTAATTGCACTATTTTTCCAGTCTCCATTTACATCTTTATAAAAACGTAACGGGTTTTCTCCTCCTTCTCCAGAGTTACTTTTTCCTCCGATACGGTTCATTGCAATGGCTAGATTCTCATGAGCCTCCTTACTAATTGATCCATATGACATTGCTCCCGTTTTAAAACGTTTTACAATTTCTGTCCAAGGTTCTACCTCATCTATCGAAATTGGATCATAATTAGAAAATTCTAACAGACCACGAATTGTCATTAAACTTTTAGACTGCTCATTTATTAATGTTGCATATTCTTTATATGTTTTAGAATCATTGTCACGAACAGATTTTTGTAATTTTGCCACCGACAGTGGGTTAAATTGATGTTTCTCTCCGTTACGTCTCCATCTATATTGCCCTCCTATTTCTAAATCTAAATCTGCTGCCACTTCATGTTCTACATATGCTCTTTTATGGCGCTTTGAGATCTCTTTCTCTATCTCATACAAACCTATACCTTCAATACGTGTTGCTGTATTTGGAAAATATTGATTTACCACTTTGGTGTTAATCCCTATACACTCAAACAATTGTGAACTTCTATACGAATTCAAAGTAGAAATTCCAATCTTATTCATCACTTTCAATATTCCTTTGCCAACTGCTTTATTATAGTTGTATATCGCTTCCTCAAAAGTAAGCCCTGAAATATTGTTTTCTTTAATTTGTTCTCCAATAATCTCATTTACCATATATGGATTGATAGCACTTGCTCCATATCCAAACAACAATGCAAAATGATGTACTTCTCTAGGTTCTGCAGATTCTATAATTATACTAACTTTTGATCGTTTCCCTAATTTTTGTAGACCACTATTTACATAGGAGCAAGCAAGTAAGGCTGGAATTGGAGCTCTATGTTTACTTACATTTCTATCGGATAGTATCACTACATTAGTGCCATCATCAATTACCTCTGACACATTCTTAAGCAATGCTTCAAGCGCATCTTCCAGACCATTTAACCCTCTATTAATGTTATATAACATAGGTATAGAAGTTACTTTAAATCCTTTTTCTGTATATGTTTTTATTTTGTCAAGATCCTCTTTGGATATTACAGGGTTCTGAATTTTTAGTTTATTACAGTGTTTCTCATCTATATTAAATATATTATGATCGGATCCTAAAGTCAAGCTAATATCAGTAATCATTTCTTCACGAATCCCATCTAATGGAGGATTCGTTACTTGAGCAAATAATTGCTTGAAATAATTATAAATTAATTGAGGACGTTCAGAAAGTACAGCAATTGGCGTATCAGACCCCATAGAACCTATTGGTTCTTTACCTAACTGCCCCATTGGAGCAATAATCGTATCGATATCTTCTTGCGTATATCCAAATACTCCTTTACGTTTGGCAATAGTTTCTTCTCCCAAAAACAAAGGACAATCATTATAAGGAATATCCTTAAGGTGTACCAGGTTATTATCTAACCATTCTCTATATGGATGTTTCGATGCAATTTCTTCTTTAATCTCTTCATCATTAACAATTCTTCCTTCGCCCATATTAACCAGGAACATTTTACCTGGCTCTAATCTACCATGATACTCAATATTACCTGGTTCCAGATCAACAACCCCTGTTTCTGAAGACATGATTACATAACCATCCTTAGTTACACTATAACGAGAGGGTCTCAATCCATTTCTATCCAGTACTGCTCCAATATAATTACCATCGGTAAATGGAATCGAAGCAGGACCATCCCATGGTTCCATTGCACAAGAGTTATATTCATAAAAGGCTTTCTTGGCCTCAGACATTTCTTTATTTTTCTCCCACGCTTCTGGTACCATCATCATCATGACTTCTGGAAGTGATCTTCCTGTCATTAATAACAATTCTACCACCATATCCATAGAAGCTGAATCTGATTTACCTTTTAATACTACAGGAAGTATTTTTTTGATGTCTTCACCAAACCAATCGCTCTTTAATAATTCCTCTCTAGAACGCATTCTGGTAACATTACCCCTTAACGTATTGATCTCTCCATTATGGCACATATACCTGAAAGGTTGTGCTAGATCCCAAGTAGGAAAAGTATTAGTTGAGAATCGTTGATGTACCAAAGCTAATCTTGTTACTACTTTTGGATCCATAAGATCCGTATAGTACAACTTAATATCTTCTGGCATTAATAATCCTTTAAATATTAAAGTCTTGGTAGATAAACTTGGTAGATAAAAGAATTTATTTTCAGAAAGTCTAGAACTATATATAGTATGTTCAGTAATTTTTCTGGCAGTAAATAGTTTTAAGTTAAAATCAAAATAGCTCTGGTCCTTTTTTTCTTTACCTATAAATAATTGTTTAATATAAGGTTCTGTTGTTGCTGCAATCTCACCCAAATGAATATGATCAACAGGCACATCTCTCCAACCTAATAATACTAATCCTTGATCTGCTATATTTTTCTCAAATGTATCGATGCAGAATTGTCGTTGGTTTTCTTTTTTAGGAAGAAAAACATTACTTACTGCATATTCCCCTGCTTGAGGCAATTCAAAATCACAATGCTCTACAAAAAAGTCATGAGGAATATCAATCAATATACCCGCTCCGTCTCCAGTTTTTCCATCAGCACTTACCGCACCTCGATGTTCTAATTTTTCAAGAATCTCTAATGCTTTATGAATAATATCATTTGACTTTTTTCCTTCTAAACTGCATATGAATCCTGCACCACATGCGTCGTGCTCAAATTCTGGTAAATACATTCCTTGTTTCTTCATACTGTTTTCCGATCTAATTATGAATTCATCATTAATTTAGTATCCATTACAAAATTGAGATGATTACAATGTTTCAAGTTGATGAAATTAACAAATCATTAAGGAACGGAAAAGAAAAAGGAATCATTCGGCTTCACTTTTTTGAGCTCACTAAAAAAAGACCATATTGGATAAAATAATCACAAAATAAGGACTTCTTATTACGAATTTGATAATGCGTTTTTTGTGAAAAACCAATAAAAACAATGTTTTACAAAAAATCATACTCACCTAATTATCAATAAATTACAATGAAAACGTTTTCGTAAAAAATCATTTTCAGCAAGGTATCAAATCACTATTTTTTTTCAAAAAAAATACATACCCCTAATTTTTTAGGGGGTAAATATCATAAAATGATAAAAATTACGTGTTTACCCCACAAAATTTGGATGTAAAAAATAAATTCACATATTTTTGAAAAAGATTTAACATTAATTTTAACTTTTATTCTTTATGAAGAAAATAGAAGCAATCATCAGAAGATCCAAATACAGAGTTGTAAAAGAAGCTCTTCATGATAAAGGGGTCACATTCTTCTCTTATTGGGATGTAACTGGTGTAGGAAACGAGCAAAAAGGAAGCGTTTATAGAGGTGTATCTTATAGTACCACCGATATCCAGAGACGATATTTATCTATTATAGTAAATGATGACTTTGAAGAAATAACAATAGCTACCATATTAGAAGCGGCAAAAACCGGAGAAGTTGGAGATGGAAAAATCTTTGTTTCTGAAGTTAATGAAGCCTACAGGATTCGTACTTCGGAAAAAGGTGGGGTAACCTTATCCTAATTTTACTTTTAAAAATAATCAACTTAAAAATTAAAATAAAATTTTATGAACGATATACAACAACAAGAGGTTCAAAAAGCAGTAGAAGCCGCAGTTGAAGGAATCAATGCTGACCTTGGCATATTATGGATTATCATTGCTGCTATTTTGGTATTCTTTATGCAAGCTGGGTTTACCTTAGTTGAAACGGGGTTTACCAGATCTAAAAACGCTGGTAATATAATAATGAAGAATTTTATGGATCTTGCCATTGGTTCTTTAATGTTTTGGGTAGTTGGATATTCTATCATGTATGGTGGAGATACTATCCTTGGAGGTTTCATGAGAGATCCTTCAGATTTAGCTTTTTTTAATAAAGAAGATTGGCATAACTTATTTTTTCAAACCGTATTCTGTGCAACTGCCGCAACCATAGTTTCAGGAGCAATAGCAGGAAGAACAAAATTTTCGACATATTTAATTTTCTCAGCTATTCTAACCACCATTATTTATCCTATATCGGGTAGTTGGTTATGGCCTTTTGATGATAAAGCTTGGCTTAACAACCTTGGTTTTATTGATTTTGCCGGATCAACAATCGTACATGCTGTAGGTGGATTTGCTGGACTGGTTGCTGCAAAATTAGTTGGACCAAGAATTGGAAAATATGCAGACGGTAAGGTTAACGTTGTTCAAGGACATAACTTGGTATTAGGTGCACTTGGTGTATTCATTCTATGGTTAGGATGGTTTGGATTTAATGGAGGTTCTCAATTAGCTTTTGGTGGCTCTAATTCTGTAGCTGTCGGTAGTGTTATTATCAATACCAACTTAGCAGCTGCTTTGGGAGCTATTACTGCATTGTTCTTTACCTGGATCAAGTACGGTAAACCAGACATCTCTATGACACTTAACGGAGCCCTAGCTGGTTTGGTAGGTATTACTGCAGGTTGTGGTAATGTTAACGCATGGGGAGCACTTGCTATTGGATTAATTTCTGGAATCGTAGTGGTATTATCTATAGAATTTATTGATAAAAAGTTAAAAATTGATGACCCGGTGGGAGCAATATCTGTACACGGTGTTTGTGGTTTCTTAGGAACTGTATTAGTAGGTGTATTTGCTATACCAGGAGATGAGTTTGCCGGAGGATTATTATATGGAGGAGGATTTAAGCAATTAGGTGTTCAAACTTTGGGTTCATTATCCATGATAGGATGGGCTGTGTTAGCTAGTTTTATTGTATTATTCATCTTAAAGAAAACTATAGGATTACGAGTTTCTGAAAAAGAAGAAATTGATGGATTAGATGTTCATGAACATGGAGTAAATGTTTATGGCAGAGATTAATTGAATCAAAAAAAAAGTAATTAAAAAAAGCGGATGATTTTAATACATCATCCGCTTTTTTTATTATTTAATAATTTGTATTGAAAATGGATAAGATGGGCGTTCTCCTTTATCAGCCTTTACAGCATTAATAATAGGAAATATAAAACATAATACTCCAATTACTGCCAGTCCTAAAGCTCCAAGTCCAAACAAAAATGTTAGTGGAATACAAATAAGTGCGTAGATAAACATGCTTATCTGAAAATTCATAATTGATTTCCCGTGCTCATCCATAGCTAGTACCCTTTCTCGTTGAGTTAACCATAATATAAGAGGTACTATAAACCCTCCAAACCCCGTAACAAGGTCTAATAATTGTGATAAATGTGTAATGACTAATACTGATTTGTCGTCTCTCATGGTTCTTTTGTTTTTTTTGGTTGATTGATGATGTAGTAATTGCTAAAAATATTAGCAACTTATATTGATATGACGAAAAAAATAGCATTTTGTTACAGTTAGTTTATCAAAAATTATATCACTATATCTTTTAATAAAAAAAACACCTCGAGAAAGGTCGAGGTGTTTAGTAACTACTAATTTAATGTCTATAATAAATTATGTTTAATTAACAATCAATTTTTGAGTTTTAGATTCTCCATCACTCCCATCAATTTTAACTAAATAAATACCTACTCCTAAGGATAAGCTACGTGTCGAAACGGTATTAACACCGGGTTGTAGTTCTATTTGAGCTTTTTCACTTCCTAAAATAGTATATATTGTAGCATTAATTCTTCCTTTGGCGTATTCATTAACATACAATGTAAAAACATCCTGAGCTGGATTAGGTGATAATTTTAATCCTGATAAACTTCCTTCGTTCTCATCTCCAAGTATCGGGGTAGCAGATTCTAATTCGGCAATTAAATTTTCTGCTGTAGCCGATTGTCCGCAAGATCCTTCATACACTTTTACATTACTGAATATAGATGTATTTCCGCTTCCGGCATCATTATCATTAATAAACACCAATCTATCCATACTCCCTGTATAAAAATTACCTACCGGAATTTGGTACGTTCTGGTTCCCGAACCTGGATAATTATCAAAATTACCAACTCCATAGTTTTGTGTACCATAAACTCTAAAGTACCTTGAAGAAGTTAGCGAATTATCATTTTCAAAACCAATTCCATGAATTTCACCTTGAGATGAACCACTAAATTCAAATTCGAGTACTGTATTTGCTGTTACATTATAGTTTAAAGCAATATACTTCCATGTATTATTCTGCAATGACAACGATGCTCCGTTATTTTGCACTGAAAAGTTACCCGAACTATCTTGATTTGAGAATGAGTTAATTTGAAAATCATCAAAATCTATGGTAGTACAACCTCCTGGAGGAGTAGTTCCTCCTAACCCCATAGCATCCCAAAAATCAGGTATTGTAGCTCTTTCTCCAAAATTAGAACCTCCGGATCCTGTACATCCTCCATAAGCATGAACACCAACTGCGTTTCCTGTTGCTGCATCAATTATTGGACTTCCCGAATTACCACCGGTGGTATCAGTTCTATACCTTACAAAGGTATTATTTACAGAAGATAACGGACCTGTATGAATTTGCTGTGTCTGATTATCTATACCTGTATCTGTACCAAATCCGGTAATTGTAATAGTATTACCAGGATTACTCTGTACAACATTAAATGATTTTCCTTGTGCCTGAATAGGAGTCTGTCCCGTTTGAGAATTTGCGCTAGCCATAAATACGGCCCAATCTGTTTCTGGCCTACCTCTAACATAATTAGTAACAAAATTACCTATAGGGTATTGATCCTCTGGACCTGGATGTACAATAGTACGATCTGGATTAGATTTTGGCACATTAAATTCGATAAGCTGCGCTCTACTACTAACACAATGTCCTGCAGTAACTAATCTACCATTGGTGATAATCCATCCTGTACAACCAATAGGAACTATTCGTCCAATTGCATCATCATTAGAATCTACTCTATCATCTGCAGATCCACATTGAGATTTTGCTCCAGGGTCATTTTCCCCTACTCCTACTTCTACAATATTGAAACCAATCGACTTTTCTCCGGGAGCTACTGTTAGCTTCAATGTAATCTCATCTCCATTAAAATAAGCCGTTGTATTTTTCCAATCTTTAATGGTCGTTGATGTTAATGTTTGTGTAGCACCATCTAATGCAGAAGTAATACTAAGTGTACTATTTTTTCCAAGATTTACATCCTTTAAAAATAAACGTAACCAGGTTGCCCCTTTTTCTGAAATAGTTCGTGTAATAACCTGAGAACTGCTTTTACTTTGAACACCCTCTGATTGTATTCTCATATTGTAGGGTTCATAATGTCTGGGGAGTTCATCTGTTTGCGCCCAATTTATTAAGGGTGAGAGCATAAAAATCATGCAAACCAGAACACCCAGCTTATGCAAGAAAAATGGTTTATTAAAATTTATTGAGTTTGTGTTTTTCATAAGAATAAGATTAAGATTAAAAATATATGGGTTAGACATTAAATTTAGTTAGTACATAGATTTTTGCGGTCAAATTAACTACTGCAAACCTGTATTCCACTAACTGGTCAACTCTTTTTAATCAAAAGAAAACCAGTGGTTTTCTCTTATTCTTTTTATTTTCCGAATCGAATAAAATAAGAAGTACTGTCAAAGTACATCTTCATATCCTCTCACAAGATAGAAAAGAAAAACAACTCCTCAAAAAACTTTGACAGGCAAAATTTAAAATACATTTATTAATGTCTATTTTTGCTTTTCGATACGTAAAACATATGATCGCACAAGATACCATAGTTGCATTAGCTACTCCTTCTGGAGCGGGGGCTATAGCTATTATACGTGTTTCAGGGAAAGAAGCAATTACGATATGTTCTCCTCTGTTTCACTCTATTAGTGGAAAAGAATTAAGCTCTCAAAAAAGTCATACTATTCATTTAGGGCATATTATTGATGGAGATAAAATTTTGGATGAAGTATTAGTTTCTATTTTTAAAGGAACAAATTCGTATACAGGCGAACCTACTATCGAAATTTCTTGTCATGGTTCTACCTATATCCAACAGGAGATCATTCAATTATTACTGCGTAAAGGGTGCCGAATTGCAAATCCAGGAGAGTTTACTTTACGCGCCTTCATTAATGGCAAATTAGATTTATCTCAGGCAGAAGCCGTTGCTGATCTCATTGCGTCAGATTCTGAAGCTTCTCATCAAATTGCTATGCAACAAATGCGAGGTGGTTTTAGTAATGAAATTAAAAAACTACGTGATGAACTTCTTAATTTTGCATCACTTATAGAACTAGAGTTAGATTTTGCAGAAGAAGATGTAGAATTTGCAGACCGAACACAGTTTAAGGATCTTATCTCAAGAATCACTAACGTCCTAAAACGTCTTATTGATTCTTTTGCCGTTGGGAATGTTATTAAAAATGGAATTCCTGTAGCCATTGTAGGAGAGCCTAATGTCGGTAAGTCAACATTACTCAATGCTTTACTCAATGAGGAAAGAGCTATTGTTTCTGATATCGCAGGAACAACTCGTGACACTATTGAAGATGAAATTAATATTGGAGGAATCGGTTTTAGATTTATAGATACAGCGGGAATAAGAGATACCAAAGATGTAGTAGAGAGTATCGGTATTAAAAAGACATTTGAAAAGATTGAACAAGCACAAGTAGTGATCTATTTAGTGGATAGTTCACAATTAAACCCAGAAAGTCTTCAGCAATTAAAAACTGAAATTGGGAAGATAAAGAATAAATACCCTCAAAAACCGCTAATCATAGTCGCTAATAAAGTCGATAAATTAGAGAATAATCAAATCAACCATTTGACCTCAGAAATCGAGAATATTCATTTACTTTCGGCCAAGCAAAATACCGGGGTCGAAGAATTACAAAATAAGCTTTTAGATTTTGTCAATACAGGTGCTTTACGTAATAATGAAACTATTGTTACGAACTCTCGACATTATGATGCTTTATTAAAAGCATTAGAAGAAATTCAAAAAGTACAATACGGTATAGATTCTGGACTTTCTGGAGATCTAATGGCCATTGATATCAGGCAAGCTTTATATCATTTTGGTGAAATCACAGGAGAAATTACCAGCGATGATTTATTAGGCAATATTTTTGCTAATTTCTGTATTGGGAAATAGATTCCTCCTTGGTATTCTTTTGGTAGGGTTTTGTCTAATTTTTATGAAATGAAGTAGAAAATAAAAATTCAATTATTATAATCTAGTAGATTTATCTTTACGATTTTTTTATAAAAAAAATGATTATCAAACTATTAATTGCAATTATAAGTGGTGTCGGGCTTGGAATAAGCCTCTTCTTTGGAATATATTTATTTAAAACTAAAAAAGTCCAGAATACAATATTAGGAACATTACTTATCGTGTTAACTTTAAGGATTACCAAATCTGTTTTCTATAATTATATTGAGTTACCTATTTTCATTAAGAATCTTGGCTTAGCCGCGAATTTAGCAGTTGGTCCTTTATTATATATCTATGGGTATTCTCTCTTCATAAAAACTAAAATTAGATTAAAATCAGTAATATTCCATTTTATTCCTAGTTTTATTTATGTGATCTTTTGTGATTATATCCCTAATGATACCAGTAACAATTTTTGGAAATTAAGTTATAGTTTCATCTTAGTGCATTCATTTTCCTACGTAATAGCAAGTCTATTTATTTCACAGAAAAGAAACATTGTAGTTAACAAAAAAGCAAAAGAATGGTATACTCTATTGGTTTTGGCTCTTTGTCTAATATGGTTGGTTTATGGATTAATATTTATTAAACTAATCCCTGTATATTCTGCCGGCATAATTGCCTTCTCTATTTTAATGTTTATTGTCTTTTTTTTAGCTTTCGATAGAAAAGAAATATTTGATAACAATTATCAAGAAAAATATCTTAACTCCAATATTACTATTGAAGATGGTAAGAAATACCTAAATCAAATAAGAAAGTTAATTGAAGAAAATGATCTTTATTTAAATCCTAATTTTAAATTAACATCATTATCCACAAGGCTTAATTTATCTTCCAGAGATATTTCAATGATTATAAATAGACATGCTAACAAGAATTTTTCGAGTTTCATTAATGAATATAGAATAAAAAAGGCAAAAGAACTACTAAATACCAGTCATCCAAATACAAAAATTTTAGCTATTGCTTTAGATTCAGGTTTCAATAGCCTTTCTTCTTTTAATGTAGCATTCAAGTTATATACAAAATCTACACCATCGGAATACAGATTAAAAAACGTTACTGAGTAATTTCTTAGTATGAAATCGCTATCGGATTCATGAATTCGATAGAAAGTATACTTAATTTTTAGTTGATTTAGAAAAACTTTAAAATTATGGATACAACAAATAGAAGACAATGGCTAAAAAAATCTTTGGCAACATCTGCAGCTTTAAGTCTATTCCCTTTGAATGCTTTTTCTGAAATTAATAGAGACCATTACGAGACAGATTACAATAGCGAAAAAAATGATGTAAGAAGGCTACTTTATAATGAAAATCACCTTGGTCCGAGTAAAAATGTAGAACATGTAATCAAGCAAGTTATATTCCGTAGCAATCGATACGCAACTTTCTATGAATATGATGCAAAAACTTTAAAACAATTAATAGCAAAGCAAGAGGGGTTAAAGCCTGAGAATGTACTATTAGGCCATGGATCTTTCGAACCTTTACTATGGGCAGCAACTCATTTTGGTAGTAAAGGAGAGCAAATAATTGTTCCCAGCCCAACTTTTGATGTGGTTGGTCTTTTTGCCAAAAAGATTGGAGCAAAAGTCACGCCAGTTGAAGTAGATTCAAATTTCAGAATGAATTTAACCGAAATGGAAGCTAGAATTACTTCTGAAACAAGTCTATTAACGCTCTGTAACCCCAATAATCCTACTGGAACTGTTGTGAAAACTGAAAAATTAAAATCATTCTGTAGGCTTGTATCTGATAAGACTACTGTACTTATTGATGAAGCCTACATTCATTATATGAATTCCTGGAGAAGTAAATCAATGGCACCTCTTATTGCTGAAGGAAAAAATGTCCTCGTTACTCGTACTTTTTCTAAAATATATGGTTTAGCAGGTTTACGAATTGGTTTTATGTTAGGACCAGATTCACTTATAGCAGAAATGGAGAAAAAGTTCACTTTAGGCTTTCCAGGGAATATGCCTAATTCACTTAGCGTTGCATCCGCAATTACTTCATTAAAAGATGATGTCTTCGTGGAAACATCAAGAAATAACAATATAGAAATACGGAATACATTTTATAAAGAACTAGATAAGTTTGGACTCAAATATATTCAAAGTGAAGCCAACTTTATATACTTTGATGTTAAAAACTTTAAAGCATACAAAGAACTTATGTGGAAGAACAAGGTTTTACTTGCAGGCGGTTGGCCAACCAAACCAAATTGGGCACGAGTAACGATGGGATCTGAAAATGACATTAGTTTCTTGTTTGATAAAATGAAGGGAAAGAAATGGTTATAACCATTTCTTTCCCTTCATTTTATTTCTTTTAATATACCTGTTTCTGTATTTAAGAGTCCTTTTAAATATAAACGTTCTCCGTTCTACTTTTCAATATACTAAGTGAAATAAAACCCTACAAAAAAAAACACAAGCTAAGATTTTCTCTATTGGTATTCCTAATTAATTTCTTTAATTATAATATCACTACCTCCGTAATCATCATTCTTTAAATCGAGCCAGTGTCTTATCCTGGGTAATTTCATTTCATTAATTTCAATCAAATTTTCAAAATACATCCTTTCCCCTTTTTCTTTATCATCTTCATGAAAAATTTCAACACCTACTACGTAGTTACTCTTTTTGGAGATATAAACATTCCAAAATTTTGTTATAATTGGTTCTTTTAATTCAATCACAATTTTATAACAAGCTTCTTTGTTAAAAATGACTTCACCACCATCATTTATGGTCTTTAGATACTCTGGTATGGACATAGGCAAGCCATACATCATTGAATAGAACCTTCTATAATTACTATTGCGACTAGTATCTAATCTGTATTTTTTGATTACTAATGAATCTATTACCTCGTTATCATCTAGCAAAACTGAATTCTCCCCTTTTTCATTAATACTATATTTAACAATATGCCCTTCCCTGTTTCTCGAAAGCTCAAACGTACCACTCCTATTATTCAGTTTTAAGATTGAATATCTTTTAGGATTGGAAATTCTAGGTTCTTGTATTTGAATTTCAATACTAGTCGTATTCCAGTTCTTATTTTTATCATGAGCAGCAATACTTTTATTCAATATAGCTGAAGCATCGATAGCCTCTTCTAGATCATTACAAGATATCAGGACTATCATAAATATCAAATGATACATTTTATTTCTCTTCATTCTTATTTTTGTTTTTTAAATAATTGAGTAACGTAATAGCTTCAAATGCTATTAAAGTTTTCACTAATAGTAAATATTACCATTCTAATAAATTTACCATCGTCATTTAGTTCTTTTACGTTAAGGCAATTGAGATATCACTGAATGAATCGCTATAATCTTATCATCTTTAATTTCCAAAGCTTCTGAAACTCGCATTTTAATATTGTTTTGAGTATTAATACCCTCATATATAATACAGGCAAAATCCTCTGTATATTTCGAAAAGATTAGGTTCACATCTTTCCAAGGAACAGGATTATTTGACATCATTTCAATAAATTCAATTTTATTATCGGTTTTAAAAAAGCCTAGATCTATTTTTACATGATCATGAAGGCAAGTAGCTGTTTCATCAAAATTGACAACATCTTGCCATGAGTTAAAGTATTGTAATGTTAATGATTCTGTTGTCATGGTTTACCAATTAGGTGATTAAAATTCACTTTTGTATAATAAATGTTCTATTGGGGATATCAATTGTAATTGTGTTATTTTTAAACAATCCGCTACCAATAAGTGCATTGTAAATCATACCTTTTCTAAAAATTACAGTAACCTCATTTTTCTTGACTTCTTTATTACCTTTTCCTACCGAAATTGAATTTAATGTATAGATTGAATCTATTCGTTCTTCACCAGATAATTGTGTTTTATATTTCTGAGTGCTCAGTTCTGTTTTGTTTAACTTTAAATCATCTATATAACCTGGATTTAACATGTAGGCATCATAACCGCTACCAGTATCAAATTCTGCTAAAACAGTAGTATTGTCGTTTAAAGTAATAGGTATAAAAATATCTAACATCACATTGGTATGTTTATACAACTCTATTGGAACTGTTGTATGCTTCTTTGCTAATGATTTAGCCATTTCTACTTCTACAAAAGCAATTTTATGATTCTTAAAGTCAATAGAAAATGCCTTATTCTCGAAGAATTTCAAAGATAAGAGGCCGTCAATCCCCATAGCATCCAATGGTGGATAAACACCTACTATAGAATGTGTTTGTTTAACTTTTCCAATAGCCAAGTATGGAATTTCGTAAATCTCACCATCTAATCGATCACCATCATGTCTGAATCCTGTAAAATATCCTTTTTTGACAGCTTGAGAAGCTATTTTTTTAAACATTTTACCAGATAATACGTTAACACCTGCTCCTGTATCTAGAATAAAATTACCCATAATACTATCCGATAGTTGTACTTGTACAACTATATGCCCTTCTTCCATAATATGTATAGGGTGTTCTTGAGCCAAAGAGATACAAGGAATAAAAAATAATAGGAATGTAAGTGGTGTAATTTTATACATAAATTGTTTTTTAAGTTTGAATTTAGAATTCATTAAACCGTATCTTAACAGTAAATGTCACTATAAAATTTTATTAATACGACAGCAAATAAGTATCAGAATAAATTTTGGGACTATATTGATACTGTTTCTCGCAACAAAAATTATTAGGTTAGATATGAAAGCTTAGATATTAATATTTTTGTATTATCAATCAGAAAAATTATAGTTATCGAAAATTTACTTGTTGGGATTAAGTTTATATTAGGTTTACAACTTATAGTTGTAGCTGTGTTGCATTTGATTGATACATCAAATCTTACCAAGAAGATTTTAGCACTATTATGTTTAACCCTTGGTTTGTGGTTTTTCAAAAAAGTATTTTATGGTTATTGGCAAGATAACCTGATATTGTTCTTATTAATTGGACCTGGAAAACCAATTTTTGTAGGTTCACTGCTTTTATTATATTACAAATCTTATAGCGAAAAATTAACCTATAGATATATCATAAAATGTATAGCAATTCCTGCGGTATACTATATCACATTGATACTATTTCGCTTTTTTTTAATTGATAAATTCTCCGGAACAAATCATACAATAACACATCTTTTCTCAGCAGGTATTTTCATCATTTTTTTGTCATATTTCTTTTTGACAAAAAAAGAATTAAAAACTAAAACACGAAAAAAACTCATTCCAAAAGCATATAAAAAAGTAATGATTCTATTTTATTCATTGTACTTTTTTTTATTACAAATTCCTATTTGGGATGCGCTTAGAAGTGTTTTTAAACAATTAGAAGTACCAAATGACTCTATTGCTTTTCTTTTAGTGAATAAAATTTCGATTGGAATATATCTCTATTTATACCCTCTTACATATATTCTATTTATTTACGCCTTAAGTGAATTAACAATTTTTAGACGATTATTTCTCCCAAAAAATGTTTCCATTAATGAAAACACACTTAGGAATAAAAAAGAGTTAGACAAACTAATGGAATACTATTTTAAAGAAGAAAAACTATATAAAGATCCAAGTTTAAACATTAGCTCTTGTGCTTCTATTTTTAAAGTCAGTACCAAAGAACTTATAGACTATTTCAAAATCACCAATAAAGGTGTTTTTAAGGATTATATAAATGGTCTTAGAGTAAGTGAATTTAAGCAACTACTGCAAAATGAAAAATTTTCTCACTATGATTTAGTTGGACTCGCTAAAGAATGTGGTTTTAAATCAAAGTCTACTTTTTTTAGAGTTTTTAAAGGTTTAGAAGGCTTTACACCAAATGAGTATAAGAAAAAAGTTAATCACTAAATCCGTTTAGATTTAATTAGTTTTATGAAGAAAAGTAGATCCAAAAGCAAGCAAAAGCTCCGTCCATTAGTACACCTACAACTCCCCTACCCTTTTATTTATAAGGGTTTGTTACATATCATATCAAGAAGTAATCATATTATTAAAAACCAAATTGCTAACTTGGTTACCCATCTTAAACTCTCATATAGTTCTACAAAGGCATTATCTCCCAGTTTAAAGAAGAGGAACCATTGTTCTCTGTAGAATATACCGTAATCTATGTATCCAAATTACGTTTATCGATCACCAGAACAGGTTTTCTACTCAGTTTAGGGAATCTTAATTTGTCAATATCATCTTTATCACAAAATTCAATACGTGGTGTTACTCTAAGCTTTGCTTTAAAATGATTTTTTATTTGCTGCAGTAAATCTGGGATTAAACCTTTACTAGCAAGCTTGATTAAAATTTCATCAGTACCAACTTGATTGTGGGAAATTTCTATAATGAAACTCTCCACATCTTCAAAATAATTCATTATGTTTTGTATTGCTGGTGGGTATAACGTTGTCCCTTTGTATTTTATCATCTGTTTTTTCCGCCCGTTTACTGGCCCCAAACGTAATGTAGTTCTGCCACATTTACAGGGTTCATAATGTGCTCTTAGCATATCTCCTGTTTTAAATCGAACTAAAGGCATGGCTTCAATACCGAGGGTGGTAATAGTCAGTTCACCAATATCACCATTGTTTACTGGTTGGTTTTCTTCGTCCAAAATTTCAACAATAATTAGTTCTGGATGGTGATGCCCGCCATTTTGATATTCACATTCTGTAAACGCTGTATGCATTTCGGATGAAGCATAAGTTGAGTACATATCAATATCCCAAGACTCACTTATTTTCTGTCCTAAAACATTTAAAGAAAAATCATCATTTCTAATAGGCTCTCCAATGCATATTGCTCCTTTGATTCCAGAAGTATTAATATCAATTCCGTTTAAATTAGCATACTCGATTAATTTTAATAAAAACGAAGGCACAACAATAAGATAAGTTGGTTTAAATTTTAATATAGAATCCCATTGAAGTTCAGGAGTCCCAGCACCAACACGAATAATACCAGCTCCTAATTGTCTGGCTCCTAAAAAATATGCCATACCTGCCATAAACCGTTTATCAACAGTAGTCATTAGTTGTAAAATATCCTCTTTTGTCACTCCTGAACATCTAAACGAAATAGCTTCGTTATATGCTAACCTGTCTAAATCTTTATTGGTTAAGGCAATAGTAACTGGATCTCCTAAAGTCCCTGACGTAGTGACATAATCAATAATTTCAGTTTTAGGAACACAAAAAAAATCATCATTATATGATTGTAAATCATCCTTTGTGGTTGGTGGTATTTGTGTTAAATCTTTAATCGAATTAATGTTAGCAATAGAAATATGGTGAGATTTGAATAGTCGTTTATAAAATGGGGATTTCTGATTCACATAATGCAAAACTTCTTTAAGTTTTTCTTCTTGAAAAGCTTTAATTTTTAAAATAGATTGTTTCTCAATATCTGGAATCATCATTTTAATTTTCGTTGAGATTTTTTTATATATTTTGAAATATATTGAGCATCAGGAAGTGTTGTAATTTCTTTGGTAGATGCCACACTGAAGGCCTTTAATGCTTTAGGATAATTCCGATTTTGATAGTAATAATCGCCTGCAAGTTTGTGTGCTTTCCAATATTCTGGATTCAAAATTACAAGCCTCTCTAAATCTTCTGCATCAAGTTTTATTTGATCTTCGATAGCTTGTTCTACTTTACGTTCCAGTACTCGATATTTTTCATAATTATGATAATCTTCTGATAGTAAAAAAGGATCTTTATCGATATTATCTTTTTCCTTGGAAATTGAAATTTTAGATGGATTTCCCATTCTATTACTAAAAACATCATTCAGATCATAAGCTACAAACTCACCCAATTGATACGGATTAGAAGAGATCCAAACTTTTAAATCTTCTGGTTGAAACACAATACCATGATGTGCCAATAATTGGTTAAGTGCTTTTTCATTACCATAACCGATGGTTTTGTTGCCTTTACCATTTTTATCTCTTAAAATTGCAAAAGCTTCAGTAGGACTTATTTTATCTGCTTCCGTTAACAGTTCTTGCATTCTCTCGAATCTATATTGCGTATGGCTTTCTTCGATCGTTTTTTTGTTTCTTCGATCATCTTCATAAGCATCACTTTGAAAATGATTAGAACAAATTAATTGATTTGTATTTTCAACTTCATAAACACCAAAATTCTTAGGTGATACTTCAATTAGCATAGCTTTTTTATCTTTTGCACTTCCAACAAGAATAGATTCAGAAACAAATACTTCACGTTTTTTTGCAATGGCAATGGCTTCCTCTATATTGGATGCATATTGCAAAATTTCCCGCGTTAGAATAGAAATCGGTGTTTTTGCTACTAACGGAATTTTAGATTTACCCGCATTGATGGTAACTGTTAAACCTTGATCATTCATACCAGAAACAACACCAATCATTCCTCCCCAAGTTACAGAAACAAATTTGTACCCTGTTGTTGGATTAACAAAGGCTATGATTTTATTTTTGGCAAAGGCATCACCGGCATAAAAGTCAAAATTACGACCAATAAGTAGTTTACCATCTTCTGTTTTGTTTCCCCAGGCAGCAAAAGACGTACACCCTACTAAAGCTAAATCTTGTAATGCATGGCCAATATCATGCGCTCCATGTAAATATAACGAACGTAAATAAGGCGGAGCAATACTATTAAAATCTGTGGATGCATACTGTGAGACTCCGTATATTTCACTTTTATACTCGTTCGTAATATGTTTATACATTTTACGATTGTACCAGGAAAGAAACTTTCGTAAAAATTTTTGTTTACCTTCTGAAGGCACAAGTTCACTGATTTTATCAAAAAATACAGCTTCTTGTTTATACATAAGTTCTTTAGTAAGACTTCCTATGAGTAATCCTCGTTCTAACGGGTCACCTTCTACATACAATTCCCAAAGTCCTTGTTTATTTTTGGTAAGAAAGCTATTGCCAGTATAAGATGTTGAATCATTGACATTAACTTTTTCTGGAATAGTGGAAGTATAATTCGAAATGTCTGGAAGATCATTTAAAGACTTTTTTATACCACAAGAAGTAAATATTACAATACCAAATAACCAAATCACCATCCCCTTCATCAAGAGTCTTTTAAGGACTTGAAACTGCTTTACACACCATGTATTAAGACGATTTACCATACGTATATTATTGTAAAGCACCACATCACAATTCGATCTTCAACCAAATTTTGAATATAATTTACATTACTTTTTTTTAATAACACCCCGTTTCTTGATATTGATACGATTTTAATTTTCCTCATTAGTCATCTCTTTTGTAGAATTTGTAATAAAGAATTTATATAAAAATGGCTGGATTGTAAATGATATAAGCATTGCTGATATAATACCTATTACGGAAACTAAAGCCAAAGAGCTTAACGCAGGATGTTTTGCAAATATCAAGACGCCAACACCTAATAATGTTGTAATAACAGATAAAATAACTGAAGCTTTAAACGTAGCTAGAGTCTTAATATCATATTGTGATTGTCTTAATAAACCGTTGGTCATAAAAATACTATAATCAACACCTAATCCAAAAATGAATGTTGAAATTATAATACTAAATATATTAAATTCAAGTCCAAATAACCCCATTAAACCAAGCGTTAATAGCCAAGTAGCTAGAATCGGAAGTATTGTAATCAATGTAAGTTTTATATTTTTGTAAAAGGTTAATAAAAGTAATACAATAAGGGTAAAACTATATCCAATAAGATTGTTAAATTCGTTCTTTAACCCACCTAATAGCTCCTCATTAACATTTTGCCTATCAAAGACTATTATATTTTCATCTGAATTAAAAGCATCTTTAACTAAGGAAATTTGATCTTTATTAATTTTGACAACAGAAGTTACTGTAATAAAATCATCATTAACAGAAATAAAATCATCTATAGGAATAGAGGTTATTTTTGAGTAATCTACAATTTTAAGAGAACTAAATTTCTTATCTAAAAGCTCATAAAACTCATTAAAACTGGTACTTTTAAAACCAAAAGCATTTCCACTTTCAATTAGGTATTCTTTAAGTTTTATTTTTTTATTGTTGCCCCAGAAATCTTCCCAATCTTGAATTTGCTTGTTTTGCCTTTTTGATGAACTTACTAAAGCTCCAATAGAATTAAAATCTAAGACAGCATCTTCAGATTTAAATTTTGACAACCTACGATGAATGTCGTCATTGGTTTGTAATACCGCTTCCATAGTATTACCAAAAGCTACAATATAAAGAGATTTAGATGAAATATTTATTAAATTATCTAATTGTAATTCTGCATTATCTAACTCTGGTGATGTATAATTAAGTTGCGATAAATCTTTATTAAATACCACTTTGTTAAAAGTAAAGAGACTTAAAACCAAAAGAATGCAAAGCACAACAATTAAAGTTTTATTCTTATTAAAATTATAATTTGCAATAGTATCAATAAATGTGGATTTAATATTATTTCCACTTGCTTTAGGTTTATACGTTTGTGGTATAAAAATTAGCGCAAAAACTGAAGATCCAATAACACTGATAGCCGCAAAAACCCCTAAATCTTGCAATGCCTGAGACTCTATAAACAATAAGCACAAAAATGCTAAAGCCGTTGTTAGGCTACTCATTATAATTGGTTTACTAATACTCGTATATAATGATTTTGTTGTTCCGTGACTTCGAATATGTGTAAGTATATGAAGCGAATAATCTATTGTAACGCCCAAAAGCACAGCACCTATACCTAATGAGATTGCTGAAATTTCGGTTCTTATAAGACTAAGAATAGCGATTGCCAATAAAGCTCCAAATATTGTTGGAACAAATAATATTAGAGGAATACTTAGTTTTTTATAAAAGAATATAAATAGCAGCAGTAAAATTGACAATGCAATACTCACAGTGAATTGAATGTCTGTTTTTATTTGTTCAGCATTTGCTACTGCAATTAACGGACCTCCAAAATAAGTACTCCTCACTTTGTTTTTATAATCGCTATTTAAGTCTTTTTGTAACCGGTATATAGTATCAGAAAAAGGTTGATTTTCAGCAGTGTTTCCTGTGTCAAATTTTGGAGAAATAAAAAGTAAAATATGTTTTTCATCTTTATGAACCAAAAAACCGTCTTTAAGCTTAAAATCATCCGCCAAGCCTAACTCGTTAAGTTGTTTTAGTCCCATAAAGGATACTCCTAATGGATCTTTAACAATAAAACTTTTGGCAATAAAACCAGAAGGTGAAACAAGAGTTTCATAATTAGCTTTTGTAATGGTTTCAATCGAATCCTTATCAATTTTAGACGCTATCGTTTCATAATCACTTTCAGATAAAAAGAACGGTAAATTGTTATAGACAAAATCAATAGTTTCTAGAGCATCTTCCTCTTCAATTTTACCTTTAATACTAGTAATATATTTATTATAATTATTAGAAATACTATCTGTAAATGCTATGGCATAATCAACCAGGTCTTCAAATTCTCCATTGTCCTCTAAACCAATATTTACAATGATTTTATCCGAGAAGTTGACATTTTTCAAGACCTTTTGTAGCTTCTCATTTTCTTTGTTTGCAGGAATTAATTTTGATATATCTTCATCGAATTTTATCCCAGAAGCAATCCATGACAAAATACCCATTAACACTATGCTAATAATCCCGTAATAAATCCTTTTATGAGTTATGGATCTATATATCTTCCAGAATAGGTTACCCATTTGCTGTTTTTTTGTTTGCAATTGAAAGCAATAAATAACTTAATAAACCCAATACTATGGCACTTACAGAAGAAAATGTGAAGCTACCAACAAGATATGTTTTTAAGTGCTGTGCAACATCAAAATTTTCTCTAATAGCTTCTATAGAATAATTGGTATTAGTTCCCAGTACCAAATCACCAACCTGTAAACTTAAAAATACAACAAAAGGAACCAAAGGTGCTAAACTTACATTAGAAAAAGTAAAAGCTATAACTTTATTAAGTCGAAATAAAACAGCCAAAAAAAGTACAATTATAGTATGAAAACCCCAAAGTGGAGACAAGCCAATAAAAATTCCTAAAGCAATGGATAAGGCTTTCTTTTTTGGTGAATCTTGATGTTTAAATACATCTTCAACTAAAAATCGTTTTATGCCTTTTTTTTTAAATCTACGAAATAAATTTCGAGGTGTAATATAGAATAAACGAACTAAAAGAAACCAAGTGTACAGTATAACCATACGAGAAATATCCATAAAAGGTCTAAAGTGTGACACACGCTCCACAGGATCGTATAAAACATTAATTGGTACATGTCTTATCTCTGTTCCGCTCCAATAAGATTTGACAATGGCTTCAATTTCAAATTCAAATTTTTTGGTTGATTTCATAAACTTTATCACATCCATTTCCTTAATGGGATATAACCTAAAACCAGATTGCGAGTCATTTAATCTTAAACCAGTGGCTGCATACATCCAAAACGTAGATACCCGATTACCTTTTGCACTTTTTGCAAAAACATCGGCTTCATTCATATTACGATCGCCAATAATCAGTATGTTTTTATTATCTGAAGCTATAAGAGCATCAACAAAATATGGAATATCCTTTGGGAAATGTTGCCCATCTGTATCTAAGGTAATAGCATAATCAAACCCCAAAAATACAGCGCGTTTAAAACCAGCTTTTAAGGCTGTTCCTTTTCCTGTATTTTCAGGTTTATGTATTTGCTCAATATTAGGATATTCATTAAGAATGGCTAAAGTACGGTCTGTAGAACCATCATTTACGACAATAATATCCTTTGTGTAGTTTAAGATACCATCAATAATACGTTTTAAAGTTTTATCATTGTTATAAGTCGGAATGATCACACAGCATTTTAGCTGTTCCATTTTAGATTGAATAGTTCCTTCTGGCATCTTATATATTTACTCTTGCTCTATGGTCTTGGATATTTCACAAAAGTAGCATTACATTTTAAAACAGAACGACCGTCTCTAAAAGAAGTGTAGTTTTTTATCTTGAATCCTTCTGCTTGAGGGGTAATCTCTATTGTGAAATCTAAAATATCTTCAATATTTGGATTTACTAAAGTTAAAAATTTCACATGAGATAAGTGCTGCATAAAAAGTGATTCTTCCATATGAGTTTCAAGACAATTTTTTAATATCTGAAGCATTGCAACACCAGGTGTTACAGGATTTTCAGGAAAATGTCCTTCAAAAATGTGATGCGCCTTATTAATTTTCACCGAAGCTATAAGAGTTTGGTTGTCTTTCCTTTGTAAATCTAAAACTTCATAAAAATCATCTAACAGCATAATATTTAATGTTTAAAAGTCTCATCAGAAATTTTAGTATTTAATTGCTTGTTTCTAAAAGTGATCGTTGTGTAATCATCATTTGGTTCTATTAACTTAATCTCTTCGACTTCTGTGGTTGTTTTAGAAAATTTTAATTGAAACTCAGTAACAAATCGTCTTATTTTTTTTTCCTTCGGAAGAAAATGTATTAAATAATCTGTGTCTGTTTTAAAATAAGAAATATCAAATTGTTCATTATCAAACATATCTCCTTTTATACTGTTAACGACGAGTGAATTTAGACTTTTAAAAAGTTTATTAGATTTTAAATTAAGTGTTTCTTTTTTACCGTCGTTGGTTACGTAGAGCTTGTCATCTTTAAAAATTGCAATATTTTTATAAGGTTTTGTGTACTCCCACTTCACTAACTTTTGTGATTTAAATGCTAATTTCCCTTCAGAAACAATAGCATTATCCATAATACTAAGATGTTTTTTTTGTACAAAATCACTCAACATACTTTGCGTACTATTTGCCTTTGCAATTACTTTTGATTTAAATATTTTTTGCTCATTCGTACTCAGTTCAACTTGAGCATTAATTGATATGAAGTTAGAAAAAAACAAAAATAATATAAAGTAACATTTACATTTCATCCAGTAAATTATTTATGGTTACGGCTTCAAACTGATGTTGTTTTAGATGAATCAATAAACGTTCCAAAACGTATACTGTATTTGGTTGTGTATCATGAAGCAAAATAATACCACCAGGCGAAATATGTTTTACAATTCGTTTTAAAACTAAGGTTTTGTTTTTTAATACTGTATCAAACGATCTATTATCCCACCCTATAACATGATGTTTGGTTTCTTTTATTGCTTTAGCAAGGTTAGGTGTTGTTACGCCAAAAGGCGGTCTGAAAAGATTTGAAGACTCACCTATACTCTTTTTAATAATCGAATCTGTTTTTCGAATTTCTTCTAACCATTTTCGTTGAGACGAAAAATCTATAAAATTACTGTGCGAGTACGAATGATTTCCTATAGCATGTCCTCTTTTTACAATTTCTTTTAAAACTTCAGGGTATTTTTCAATCTGTTTTCCTATACAGAAAAAAGTAGCTTTAGCATTAAAACGATCTAAAACATCTAGAATAGAATACGTAAGCTCCGGATGTGGACCATCATCGAATGTGAGTGCTATTTTCTTTGATATTATAGAATTACTAGATATAAACGAAGTTAAGAAATAATTGTAGCTCATTATAAATGAACCTATTGCTGTAACTAACAACCAAATCGTAATAGGTAACAAAATCCAAAGCCAGGAGCTACCGAAATATAAATTACTAGCCAACAACCCAAGTATTGCCACAATCGAAAGAGTCGTTATAATCCTAAATTTCATCATGTTTTCAGTAAAATAAAACTATGATCTTTACCTTTACATTGGTTATAAAGCAATAGCGTTTTAATGGATTTATTTTCTCCTGAATTTTTCAAAACTTCCGCAGGAATATGTTGTTTTTGGAGTACATTAATTCCTAACCAAAAGGCAAAAGCAGAAGCTGTATGAAATTCTCCAGATAAGTGTTTATACTTTATTTGTGAAGCATTAGAAAATAAAGAAATGGTTATATGTTCATAATAATCATCATACATATCCCCATTATCTCCTAGAATTATGGCATCAATAGCTTTAACATCCATATTATTTAGAGCTAGAAAATCTTCTAATTTTAGAATTAGTTCTTCTTTTGACGCCTCGGATATTGTAATGATATCTTGTAATTTAATTGCGTTTTCTTTCTTTTCAGAAGATAAAACAATAAATGTAGCCCCTTCACTAAAAGGTACACCAATACTTTTGTTTTTGTTAGCTTCTATCATCTGAACATAATCAACAAACTCAGTACCCAATTCATCAATACCACCTACTAAAACATGTCTTGCTTCCTGTTCTTGAAGCAGTAATTGCGCATCTATTAAAGCAGATTCAAATGATAAACTTCCATGAGTATAGGTATTGTTATAGTTGTTACATTTAAGGCCTAATGCAATTTGAGCACCAACAGTATTATGTGTAGATTGTATAAAAGATGTTGGTGTTAAATAAGTTTCATCATTGTCAATAATACTATTTAAGAATTTTTCTGTATCTGTAATACAGCCCATTCCTGTGCCTGTAATAATGGCATCAGGCTCATTTAATTTGGCGATCTGCAGAGCTTTGTTTGCTGCGACAACTCCCATTTTCACTCCTGTCTGCATTCGTCTCGTAACCACTGGTGAAATAAAATCTTTGTAATTTGGATAGACAGCTTGTATTTTTTTTGCATTGTATTTAATGACATCTAATAAAAAATCTTCATTAGGAAATGTATTTTGAGCAGAAATTGAAACTGCGCTATGTATATAACAATCTCTCATTCTTTTGATAAGATTAATGCAGAACAGTTACCACCAAAACCAAAAGAATTTGATAACACATGATGAATTGGTTTTTTCTTAATTTCTGTAACGGGTATCAAACCTGTTTCATTGATTTTGGACTTAAAATTAAGGTTAGGAAATGCGGTTTGCTCTTGCAACGCTAATACAGAATACACAGCTTCAACAGCACCTGCAGCTGCTAAAGTATGACCTGTATATCCTTTTGTAGAACTAAAGTCAGGTATATCGTTTCCAAAAACACGTTTTATCGCAATACTTTCTGAAAGGTCATTATTTGGTGTGGCTGTTCCATGGGCATTTATATAATCAATTTGTTTTGGTTTTAATTGAGCTAAATTCAGGGCTTTTTGCATCGCTAAATAGGCTCCTTGACCATTTTCAGATGAAGCCGTTTGATGAAACGCATCATTAGCATTGGCATAACCCGAAATGTAAGCCATAATGGATTTACCTTCTTTTTTTGCAATCTTTTCAGACTCTAATACAAGATAAGCAGCACCTTCGCCTAAATTAAGTCCTTTTCTGTGTTCATCAAAAGGTTGACAAACATCCTCTGACAAAATCATTAAGGTTTTAAAACCATTGATTGTGAATTTTGCAAGCGCATCAGTTCCACCAACAATAACACGTTCTAATTTGCCCGCTTTTATAAGTCGTGCTCCTAACATTATGGCATTTGTAGCCGAAGAGCAAGCTGTACTCATTGTGGTTGAAAACTCGTTAACCCCAAGGTACTTAGCAATTTTTTTGGTACTATCACCTGCATGATGGCTAGAAATATATTTCTGACTTTCAGAAGATGAACTAAATTGTTTTAAGTGTTGTTCGGTTTTGTCCATTCCACCAACAGTAGTGGAAGAAATCAGCCCTGTTTTATAACTATTAATATCTAAAATTTCAGCATTTTCTACTGCTTTTTTAGCTGCAAACAAACCTAATAAAGCGGTCCTGGTAAAATTATTATCTTCTGGTAATTGTAATTGAGATACTAATTCATCATTAGAAAAAATAACCTCACCAACTTTTATCCGTTCGGCATGAATTGTATTAATTTTTGAAATAGGACCAATACCACTTTTTGAAGCTAATAACGCTTTTTTATTGGCTTCCACAGAATTACCAATTGCAGAAATAATTCCCATTCCTGTAACAACAACACGTGGTACGATATTTTTATTTGTTTGTTCGTTCTGCAATATAATCAGCTAAAACTGTGATGGATTTAAAAACTTCTTTGCCTTCTTTAGGATCCGTTAGTTGAATACCATAATCTTTATCAAGCATTACAATAAGTTCTAACGCATCGATAGAATCTAAACCTAGTCCATCGCCAAAAAGAGCTGCATCATCATCAATATCACTCACAGAGAATTCTTCAAGGTTTAATTGTTCTATAATTTTCTCTTTCAATTCTTCTCTCAATTCTTTTACTGGCATAGATATAGTTGTTTTATGTCTTTAATAGTATGATTTAAATCACCGTGTTCTTCTACTAAATATAGAAAAGCATCATAACTAGAATCATCAAAATCAACCCAACCACAAAGTACTTTATTCGCCTTTTTTGTTTTTAAAAGGTGTTCGGTTTGTATCCATAAATGGTGTGGGTTAAAGTTGTCAAATATAAAAAAACTATTTTCAGAAAATAACTGATGTTTTATACAAATTTCACCTATACAAATATTAGGTAATGTATAGACAAAAACTGAAGGGCTCGGAAAATAATTATTACTGTCTGAAATAGATTCCTGATACTTTCTGTCTGTATCTAAACTAGATGCTTTATTAGATAGTATGATGGCAATATTCTCTTCTGAATTACTTATGCTTTGCAGAATGAGATCTGCTGCAATAAAAGCCAATTTACTTAAATTATCCATTTTAAAGAATTTTGGATAATCCATACCTTGTGATTTATATGCACTTTTTATAAAAGCTGAAAAATCTTTGGTTTCATCTTCAAAAACGATGTCTCCATTTAGAGAAATTTTATCGTTTCTAATATGACTATATGCGTTTATGTTGAATTTAGAATTCAAATTCTATAGTGTTTTTGAGCAAACCATCATGGTATGAAACTCTCCCAATTGATGATCTTCATTAAGTGATAGTCCAGCTTTTTTAATTAACGTTTCAAAAATTGCTGCAGAATACATTTTACTAGTCCCATTGGCTAGTGCTGTGAAATATAAAGAAGTAGCTTCTAATGAAAAACGAGCCGTATCAAATTTTTGTCGATCTGTAAATGTTTCAACAATGATGAGCTCTGTGTTTTCATTCATAGAAGATACACAGGTTTTTAGTATGGTAAGAATTTTATCTTCTGAGAAACAATCTAAAAACTGACTCATCCAAATAAGATCAGCTCCTTTTGGTATTTGGGGATTTGGTTTTAACCAATTAATCTCATGAGCAAAAACCCTATCATTAAAACCGTTATTTTTAATATTCGTCAAAGCTTTTTTGAGTTGTCCTGGTAAATCAAAAATATGGACATTAACATCTCTATCATGATTAAAACATTGCAATGCAAATTTCCCTGTATTGCCTCCTATATCATAAATAGTCTTTGGCTGGTTTTTAAATACACGTATTAAAGCTTCCTCGAAAATACCATCTGAATAATAGTGATCGAATTCAAACCATGATTTTTGGACTTCTGGGCTCAATTGGGATAAACCATCATAAATAGTATCCCATTTCCCAAAAACCTTTAAACCAGAAGGTTTCTTTTCTTTAATGGCATCATTTAGATAAAAAAGACCTTCATAGCAAACATCATTTGTAAAATTGAGATTAACTCCTACCGTTTTATGATAGTTTAAAAAATAACCCGTTTTAGTAAGTTGATATTTTTGTTCATCATCTTTAATAACGATGTCCGAACTTTCTGCAATTTCTAATAACACTCCTAATCCATAAATGCTAACGGATAAGTTTTTAGAAATTTCATTAATTGAAACTCCACCACTATCGCGTTTTTCAAAAATATAATCTAAAACACCTAATTTTTTTAAACTTACTGTAGATTGAAAAACAAATGGGGCGAAAGCAATTTTTTGAGCTTCCTCCAATGCCTCAATGGCTCTTAGTTCTTTTTTTGGCATGAGTGATATTTTATGATACACTTTTTAACAACAGTGCTGTATTAGCGCCTCCAAATCCTGAAGCTGTTTTTAAGAAAATATCTAATTGTTGTTGTTTTGTTTTTTCAATTATTTGTAATGGTTTTGAAACACCTAAGCTCGTAAAACCTTTTGAATAAAATAAAGTATTTTGTTTTAAGCTATGCATACCTATAATGGTTTCAACTAATCCAGATGAACCTAATGTGTGACCAAAATAACCTTTTAAACTATTCAGCGGTATATTTTGAAAATCTAATCTATTGAAAGCTACAGCTTCCATCTCGTCATTAAATATAGTGGCAGTACCATGTGCGGATATATAATCTATATCTTTTGAGGTTACAGCTGCTTCTTTCATCGCAGCACTAACACATCGATATAACCCTTCGCCAGATCGAGACGGACCAGAAATGTGATTGGCATCATTACAAGTTGCTTCTCCTAATACTTCAACACTTTCTTCGGTAAGATAATTTGTATCTGATGTGATTAAAATACTTGCAATAGCTTCACCAATGTTAATACCAGTTCTATCTTTTGAATACGGTTTACAAATAGAATTACTCAATGCTTGAAACGAATTGAAACCTGATAAAACAAACTTAGACACTAAATCACCACTAACCAGAAAAACATGTTTATATACATTTTCATGAATCAATCTTTTTGCCACGGAAATAGACAATATACCAGATACACAAGCATTTGAAACTACTAAAGGTTCTGTTTTGAATAGAAAGTGATTCCTTAAAACTTTTCCCAAACGTGATAGATAAGCATATGATTTTGGAAAATCGCTAGTCTTATCCAGTACATCAATATTCCCTTTTGTTGTTGAAATAATCAAACCAACAGATTCATCAATAGTAATATTTGACGCTTCTATAACCTTGTTTAATGATAATAACATCATTTGTTCTAAAACGGTATAGTTCTCTTCGGTTTTTAAGGCTTCAAATTTATGTTTTAAAATAGTTTTGTTAATTACAGATCCATAGAAAGGATTATGAAATAGAGTTTTATCATTAATTAAAGAAATTCCAGAAACTTCATCTTTTATCTTTTTAACAACAGTGTCACTGTCAAAACCTAATGATGATATAATAGAGTTATGTGATAAATAGACTTTACGCATCAAGTAAATTTTGTTGTATTTTCCAAGCTTTGAAAAACTCTGGAAGAATTAGAGACATTGTGTTGTCTTTTAAATTGGTAAACACCTGAACGGTTTCGCCAGTACACACAATTTCATCAGTCTCATTAGTTATAATATATCTAAATATCAATTTTGCTGATGCCGTATTTACATAATACGTTTTCACAGTTGCAATTTCCCCATATTTAAGAGGCAATTTATGTTCTGTAACGGTTTTCACAATAGGTGTTGCGTAGCCATTTTCTTTAGCATTAAGATATGAAATATTAAATTTCCTTCCGAAAGCTTCACGACCATCTTCAAAATATTTTAAATAGTTACCATGCCACACTATACCTAAAGCATCAGTTTCACTAAACCTGATTCTTACCTTATATTGTGCTATAAGTTCTCCTTTTTCATTCATTCTATCTCATCTTTTAGTAGTGTGCTCATTTCTGATACAGCAATAATTTTTCCATTTACCGAAGATTCTATTTTCACCATAGTCATATTGGCAATTTGATAAACAACCTCTATTTCAGTAGATAAGATATCATTTAGTTTTGGAAGACTTATAATTTGACTCGATTTAATCGCTCCAATAAATCCTTCTTTGGTTTTAATATTATCAAGAGATTGTTTATAGCCCATATACAAAGCAGCGGTTTGCGCCATATGCTCTAAGACGCCTGTTTCAGAAAAAAAACCATTACTAACGAATATATTGTTTTCAGAAATTGAAAATCGAGAAACTCCTTTTTTTATCGAAAAATATTCCAGAGTATCCACCATAATCATTGGTTTGCGATGTGGCAATAACTTTTCTATATGCTTTAAGTCTGATATTGGTGATTTTAATTGATTATGCTCTTCCATTTTTTTTGTCTTGCCAAAAATCGTAAAAATTAAACCATTGTAAAGGATATTTCCTTACCATATATTCTAGGTTTTGAGTAAACTTCCTTAATAAATCTTGCGCATCCCTAGCTTTAACATCAACGTGTCTTGCATATAAATGGTAGTGTTTTTTTGGTTCGCGCATAACATAAACAAACAAAACAGGTACATTAAGACGACTACCCAGATAGAAAGGTCCTACGGGAAATCTTGCTGTTTTACCAAGCAGTTCTTCTTCTATACATTTTGTATCTTTTAAATACCGATCACCTGCGATACAAATTATTTTATTTTGGGCTAGCGCTGCATTAATTTCAAAAATATGAGAAAAATCGTCTTTTACAATAATAAAGTGTATTTCATCTCTTTGCCTATACTGATCCAAGTATTCTTTAATGTCTTGATGATCTTGATCTGTTATGACAATGCTTATAGATGTATCGGTCAATCGTTCCTTAAAAAAATATTGTGCCAATTCAAAATTACCAACATGAGCGCTTATCAAAATGCCTCCTTTTTGTTTAGATAGTGCTTCTTCTAATAAGTTTTCTCCATCAAAATGAAAAGTGTAGCCTTTTCTTAATCCAGAAGGAATTGCAATTTTATCAATAAGTGTTTGACCAAAAACATAATAGGTTTTGTAAATACTAATCGAACTTTTTAACCAAGAATAGCCAAGTCGTTTCCTAAAATAATAACTAAGACCTTTTACATTTTTTCTGGAGAATAAACAAAAATAAGGAATTGGCAAATGCATTAAAGCATAAGCAGCATTGATACCGAAATTCTTGATAAAAAATACAAACACTTTAAATCCAAAAACGGTACCTCTGGATTTTCCATCCCATTCTTCAGCCATTTTTCTTTCTTCAGTCTAGTTTATGAATAAATCCCTCCGTTAATATTAATGATTTCACCTGTGATATAAGATGAATTTTTAGATGCAAGAAATGACACTAATTGTGCGACTTCTTCTGGATGTCCAAAGCGATTAGCCGGAATTAGTCTTTTTAATTCTTTTTCATCCAAATCTATCGTCATATCGGTTTTAATAAATCCAGGTGCAACTGCATTAACCGTAACATTTTTCTTTGCAATTTCTTGAGCTAATGATTTAGTTGCCGCAATAATAGCCCCTTTTGATGCAGCATAGTTCGTCTGACCAACAGTCCCTTTAAGTCCAGAAACAGATACCATATTGATGATTCTACCGTATTTATTTAGCAACATATCTTTTAATACATGATTGGTCACGTTATAAAAGCTATTGAGATTTGTTTGTATTACAGAATTCCAATCGTTGGGTTGCATCCATAAAAACAGGCCATCTTTAGTGATACCAGCATTATTGACAAGTACTTCAATTATAGTATTTTCGTGTGTATTGTTCCAATCGTCTAATTGTTGCTTCACATCATTAAAATCAGAAACATCAAATTTTATAATTTCACCAGATCCACCTAGTTCTTTAATTGAGTTTAGCGTTTCACTAGCAGCATCTTCATTGGTATGGTAATTAATTAAAATAGAATAGTCAGTGTCTTTTGCAAGTTGTATACAAATGGCTCTACCAATACCACGAGAGCCACCAGTTACTAATACATATTTTTTTTGGTCACTCATTGAATTAAAATCTACGATCTAAATAGTTCCTCATTTTTGTATCATGCCTCTTCGAAAAATTCATTTTTCTCTTTTAAAAATCTTATAGATTTAAATTTCGTTATTAATGATATAATTTTTCACTTCATTAATATAAGGATACATAATAATGTCTTCTTTAAATTTAGGAACAATTTTTCGAATATCTTCATACATTTTTCTAGTTTTTGAAGATACTTCGTTCTGTACTTCTAAGTATTCTATTGCTTGTATAATAGTAATAAGCTCTATAGCTACAACTTCAAAAGCATTTTCAATCACTTTTTTAGTAATAAGTGCAGCATTGGTTCCCATGCTTACAATATCCTGATTGTCATTATTATTAGGAATACTATGCACATACATTGAATTTGACAACATTTGATTTTCAGCTGTTGTAGATGTTGCAGTAAATTGCGAACCCTGCATACCAAAATTAAGTCCCAAAGTACCCAAATTTACAAAAGCCGGCAGAATATCATTTAATTTGGGGTTTACTAAATAATTAAGTTGTCGCTCAGCAAGCATACTCATTTTTGTCACTACTAATTTTAGCTTATCCATTTCTAAGGACACATAATCTCCATGAAAATTACCTCCATGATAGACATGTTTGTTTTCTAAATCGATAATAGGATTATCATTGGCAGAATTTATTTCTTCGAACAGGATTCTTTCAACCGTATTCAATGTATCTAAAACAGGCCCTAAAATTTGTGGAACACAACGAAGCGAATAATATTCTTGTACTTTATCCTCAAAGACATCGACTTCATCTGTATCTGTATAAAGATGGTGTTCTCGTTTTCTCACTAGCGAACTATCTTGCAAATGCTGGCGCATCATTTTAGCAATTTCTCGCTGACCAATATGTTTTTTAGATTGATTGAGTTCTAATGATAAATGATCATCATATGCTTTTACAATTTCATTTATTGAAGCCGAAATAGAAACCATCCAATTAAGTAATCTCCTGGTATAAATAGTATTGACCACACCAATTCCAGTCATTACAGATGTACCATTCATTAACGCTATTCCTTCTCTGATTTCTACAGAAATTGGTTTTAAATTTTCTCTTTCAAATACAGTTTTAGTCAGCTCACGTTCTCCTTTATAGATAACTTCACCTTCACCTATAAGTGTTAAAGCTAAGTGTGCTAATTGCACCAAATCACCACTTGCACCAACACCACCATGCTCATATATTACTGGTGTAATATTTTTATTAATTAACGTAGTCATTAAGTTAATTACAGAACTATGAACACCTGATCTTCCCAAAGACAAAGTATTAAGGCGTGCTAACATGGTTGCTCTTACATATTTTTGCGGAATTAGATTTCCAGAACCAGACGCATGACTTCTTATAAGGTTATATTGTAAATTAATGCGTTCTTCATCCTTTATTTTATACTGTGCCATTGGACCAAAACCAGTATTCACACCATATATTACTTTATTTGCAGAAAATTCTTTTAAGAATTCAAAACTAGCGTTAACATTAGCTTTTATTTGATTATCGATTGCGACAGATTCATTTTCAAAGATTATTTTATAAAATGTATTTAGGTCTAATGCTCCCTTAATTGTGATCATATAGGATTAAATCTCAGTAGTTTTTATTATAATAGTGTTATGTTTACTTCCTAAAATTGGATGGTAAATATTCTAATTCACAAAAATATAATAATTAATTGGTTATATCCATTAGTACATGCAAGATATAGAAATTGATGTTTTAATCATAGGTGCGGGACCTTCTGGATGCGTTGCCGCTGCTTATTTACATAATAAAGGAGCCAATATTAAAGTTATAGAAAAAAGCGAATTTCCGCGCTTTGTAATTGGTGAAAGCCTTTTGCCCAGGTGTATGGACCATTTTGAAGAAGTAGGATTATTAGATACGATTAAAGAGTATGGGTTTGAAATAAAAAGTGGTGCTCGATTTATAAGAGAAGATACTTTTTGTGAATTTGATTTCAGTAAAAAACATACAGAAGGTTATAATTGGACCTGGCAAGTCCCAAGAGCCAATTTTGATTTGTTATTAACCGACAAGCTTAAAGAGAAAGGAGTCGATATTGCATTTGGACATGAAGTTGTTGATGTCGAGTTTGAAAAAAATGGGATATCTAAAACCACCGTAAAAACAAAAACAAAAGAGCAATACGTCATTAAAGCTAAATATATAATTGATTCTAGCGGTTTTGGTCGTGTTTTGCCACGACTTTTAGATTTAGATAAGCCTTCAAAGATACCCAAGCATTCCTCTATATTTACCCATGTAGAAGATATTCACAGACCAAAAGGGAGAGAAGGAACTTTAATTACTTTTGACGTTATCGATAAGGATTGTTGGTTATGGGTTATTCCATTTTCAAACGGAAAAACGAGTATTGGTTATGTGTGTAAAAATGAAGTATTAGACAACTTTGAAGGTAATACAACTAAAAAATTACAAAGTATGTTGAAACTTTCTAAATACTATCACGAAAGATTTAAAGATGTCGATTTTCTATTTGAACCCATTATTATTAAAAATTATTCAAAATCTGTAAAGAAATTATTTGGCAAAGGCTTTGCACTTACAGGAAATAGTGCAGAGTTTTTGGATCCTGTGTTTTCATCTGGAGTGACATTTGCTACAGAATCTGGATTGCTTGCAGCAAAACTCATAGTAAAAGAGCTTAATAATGAAACTGTAGATTGGCAGAAAAAATATGCAGATTATATTATAGAAGGTACAACTGTTTTTAGCAGTTATGTTAAAGAATGGTACACAGGAAACTTGCAAACAGTCTTTTTTGAAGGTACTGACAATCCTGAAATTAAAAAGCAAATCTGCGCTGTATTAGCTGGTTATGTCTGGGATAAAACTAACCCTTTTGTAAAAAATCATGACAGACTTATTGGCACTGTTGCACATGTTATTAGACTTGAAAATAGTCAAGAAGTCTAAATATCAAAAAAGTTTCTTTTTAAAATAGGGTTTGCTATCGCAATAGATAAGGTAAAATGTATCTAACTATCATTTTCATCGGATGGCACATACCATTTAGCTGGCCATGCTTCATAACTACCTCCCTGTATTATTCTCATCTGTTTTTTAGAAATTTCCTGAAAGGTTTCTTTTTTGAAAATAGCATCCTTGTTCATAATAATAATTAAATTAATCATATGTAATATAGACAATAACAGAAACAAGGACAAAGTTTTCGTGGGGTAATTAGATATTAATTACAAGATGCGACAATACTTATATTTCTAGTTTTAATTTTTCTTAAATAACTATTATACATATATAATTAAAAATGAAATATAAATTTGTTCTACCTATATACTAATACTGTCTTTTTAACGTTTTTACTAATACTATTCCTTCAGTCAATTCTGATGCCATTTAATTGATCTATTGGCTATTTTATACATGTATTAACAGATTTGTATACCTTTTGTTTCCTTTTTAAGACCTTTTGTTCATCAAGAGTAACCTTTTGTATACCGTATTTATCCTTAAAACATTGCTTATCCTTCTACATTTGTTTCTATAGAGTTAAAGATTTGAGAATTGAGAAATAAATAACAAAATCGCAAAATTAGAAAATCTATCAATAATTAGTTTCTTATTTATTTCTTGATTTGAATTTCAAATGACTTAACAGAATGTCTTTTAAGAAATTAAAAATAGTATTGATTTAAAGTAGAAAATACCATCATGTTTTTCTCTTGAACTTAAAAAAAGTTAATATGCATAAAATTACCCCTATTTTATTTGTAGTTCAATGTTTTATAACATTTTCATTTTCTTCTCTACCCAATCATGAAGTTATTTCAAATGCTTTGTGCTCAGTACAATTAATGTATTCTTTCTTTCTTATGAGTTCTATAGTTATTGTAGCTATACATTTTTTTTTAGAACATCATTCATTAATTACTCGTGCTGAAAATGCATTGTCTTTTTTTAAACACACAAAACCTGAATATTAAAATATTAAATACTCCACGGTAGTTGTAACATGACATTCTTCGATACCAGTAATTTATCCACTTAGGATATATTTTTATTTTAATAAACCCCAATTAAATTATCAATATGTGATGAAAACATTACTCCTAAAAATCATAAAATTTAAGGATTGTTATAAGGGTTCTCACACAATTTATAATGTAAGAATTCTATCTAGTATAGAAATAAAATCCAAAATAGTTGTCTACTTTTTTTTCTTAATTGGTTTATCAATTAATGCTCAAGATTTCATCACTACTTGGGAAACTACTGCTGCAAATGAAACTATAACACTACCGAATAGTGGAGTCGCTTCTGGGTATAACTTTACCATTGACTGGGGAGATGGGGTAATCGAAAACAATGTTACTACCCCAGGTAAACAACATACATATGTAACTCCCGGCACTTATACGGTTCGGATAAATGGACTGTTCGAAGAATTTGACTTTACAGGTACTCCCACAAGTACAAGTGCAAATAATTTATTATCGGTTGATCAGTGGGGAAGTTTGTCCGTATCAAAACTTAGTTTCAGTGGTGCTTCGAGGTTTCAAATAAACGATACTAATGCTCCAGACTTATCTAAGATCACTTCTTTTGATGATTTATTTAATGGTGCATCTACAGTGAATGCAAACCTCTCTAATTGGGATGTATCTGGGATTACCAGTATGAATGAAACTTTTCGTGATGCAACATCTTTTAATGGCGATATCACTACCTGGAACACAGGAGAAGTGACAAGTATGATCGATATGTTTGCTGGTGCTTTAGTATTTAATCAGAATATTGGAGGTTGGAATATCAGTAAAGTAACGAATACGTCCACTATGTTTTTTAATGCTATAGCATTCAATCAGGATATCGGGGGTTGGGTTACAAATGAAGTGGTTAGTATGACTGGTATGTTTAATGGTGCCACTGCATTCAATCAGGAAATCGGAGGTTGGATTACCAGTAAAGTAACCGACATGAACTTTATGTTTAATAGTGCTACAGCATTTAATGGAGATATTAGCGGTTGGGATACCAGCAAAGTTCTAAACATGAATTTTATGTTTGCCAGTGCAGACACATTTAACCAGGATATTGGGAGTTGGATTACAAGTGAAGTAACAACCATGAGTAGTATGTTTGCTGGCACAGATTCATTTAATCAGGATATTGGAGGTTGGATTACTAGTAAAGTAAGGACTATGTCGTTTATGTTCGCCAATGCCAGAGCATTTAATCAAGATATTAATGGATGGGACACTAGTGGTGTTTTGAGTATGTCATTCATGTTTAATAGCGCTACAGCATTCAATCAAAATCTTGGAGATTGGAATATCAGTAATGTAACTTCATTGTTTAATACGTTATCCAACTCTGGTTTATCAACGCTCAATTATGATGCAACATTAATAGGATGGGCAAATCAAACCGTACAGTCTGGACTTACTTTAGGTGCAGATAGACTAACATACTGCTTGAGTAATGCTGCTCACAACATATTAACAAATGCTCCAAATTCATGGACGATAAATGATGCTGGGCTAAATTGTTCTTCATTGTTTATTACCACTTGGTCTACTACTGCGGTAAATGAAACTATCACATTACCAAATGATGACAATGGAGGGTTGCTACAATATGATTTTTCTATTGATTGGGGAGACGGAACACCTATTGAAACTAATGTAACTACTCCCAATAAAACACACACCTATGCCACACCAGGTGTACATACAGTGAGGATTGATGGATTATTCGGAAGTTTTGATTTTGAAGCAGTTCCTATAAATACTACCAATATCTTATCTGTAGAACAATGGGGAGATTTAGCAGTTTCAAAACTTAATTTCAGGGACGCTGTCAATTTTCAAATAAATGACATTAATGCTCCAGATTTATCCAATGTTACTTCATTTAATAATTTATTTCGACAGGCATCTACAGTAAATGCTGATCTCTCTAACTGGAATGTATCTACTATTACAGAGATGCAAAATGCGTTTAATGGCGCAATTGCATTTAATGGAAATATCAGTACCTGGAATACCAGTTTAGTCGAAAATATGACTGCAATGTTTAACAATGCCACTGTATTTAATCAAGATATAAGTAATTGGGATACTAGTAGTGTCATAAAGATGGATTATATGTTTAGTGATGCAATTGCTTTCAATCAAAACATTGAGACTTCAGGTGTTAACTGGAATACGAGTAAAGTAGATGACATGAAATTTATGTTTAATAATGCCACAGCATTCAATCAAAATATTAGTAGTTGGGATACTAGTACGGTGACAGATATGAGTTCTATGTTTAATAATGCTATAACATTCAATCAGGATATTGGAGGATGGAATACTAGTGCTGTTATAAATATCTCTAATATGTTTAATAGCGCTACCGCGTTCAATCAGAATCTTGGAAATTGGGATATCAGTAAAATAGCATTTATGACAGATGCCTTATCTAATTCTGCTTTATCCATACAGAACTATGATGCTACCCTCATAGGCTGGGCAAGTCAAACTACACTATCAAGAGTCCCTTTGGGAGCTGATGGATTAACATATTGTTTAGGAGGAGATGCTCGAAAGAAATTAATAAATGATAATTTATGGGCTATAACTGGCGATATGCTAGGATGTTCATCAATACTTGTCTATTCTATTACTAAAACAACAGATGCAGTCGAAGGGACTTCGAATGCTACATTTACCGTGAGCATTGACGGAGGAATAACCAACACAACTGGGGCAGCCATTACAGGAATACTAACACTAACAGGGACTGCAACCAATGGAACAGATTATACCAATGTAACGACATTTTCTATTCCAGACGGAGATACTAATGTAGTTGTAACTATTCCGGTCATTGATGACACCGAAGTAGAACTTCAAGAAACTATCATTGCTACCATATCGGCACCAAGCACTGGTAGCATAAATACCACCAATAACTCTGATACCGCAACCATAACAGATGATGATAGTACAGCACTTGCTATTTCTATTGGTTCTGCAGTAAATGCTGTTGAAGGGACTTCTAATGCGGCTTTCACAATCAGCTTAGATGGTGGAGTAACAAATAAGACTGGATCAGCTATTACAGGAACACTTACACTTACTGGGACTGCAACTAATGGAACAGATTATACTGATGTAACAACGTTCTCAATTGCTGATGGAGATACCAATACTGTAGTGACTATTCCAGTAACCAATGATACAGAAGTAGAACCACTAGAAACTATTATTGCTACCATATCAGTACCAAGTATTGGGAGTATAAATACGACAAATAATGCTGATACCGCCACTATAACAGATGATGATGGGGCAGCACTTTCCTATTCTATTACCAAAACAACCGATGCGATTGAAGGAACTTCTGATGCCACGTTTACTGTAAGCATTGATGGAGGGATAGTAAACACTACTGGAGCAGCCATTACCGGACTATTAACGCTTACCGGAACTGCAACCAACGGGATAGATTATACCAATGTAACAACATTTTCTATTTCAAAAGGAGATGATAATGTTTTAGTGACTATTCCTGTAACTAATGATACCGAGGTAGAACCACAAGAAACTATTATTGCTACCATATCAACTCCAAGTATTGGGAGCATAAATACGACAAATAATGCTGATACGGCAACTATAACAGATGATGATGGGGCAGCACTCACCTATTCTATTATCAAAACAACTGATGCGATTGAAGGAACTTCTGATGCAACATTTACAGTAAGTATTGACGGAGGAATAACAAACACTACAGGAGCGGTTATTACCGGAACATTAACGCTTACAGGAACTGCAACGAATGGAACAGACTATACCAATGTAGCAACATTTTCTATTCGAGAAGGAGATACTAATGTTATAGTAACTATTCCTGTAACCAATGATACCGACATAGAATCACTAGAAACCATTATTGCTACCATATCAGCGCCAAATATTGGAAGTATAAACACTACAAATAATACAGATACTGCTACTATAACAGATGATGATGCTACAGCGCTCACCTATTCTATTACCAAAACAGCAGATGCTGTTGAAGGAAGCACAGATGCTACATTTACTGTAAGCATTGATGGAGGAATAAACAATACCTCTGGTTCTGCTATTACCGGAACAATGGCATTAACAGGAACAGCTACCAATGGAATCGATTATACCAATGTAACTACATTCTCTATTGCTGCTGGAAATAATAGTGTTATCATAACCATCCCTGTAATCGATGACAGTAATGTAGAATTACAGGAAACCATCATTGCCACAATATCAGCTCCAAGCATTGGAAATATAAATCCCTCTAATACTTCGGATACTGCAACTATAACCGATGATGATAGTGCCGCACTCACTATTTCTATAGGAGCACCTACAAATGCTGTTGAAGGAACGTCAGATGCAACTTTTACGGTAAGTCTAGATGGCGGGGTTACGAATACTACGGGAGCACCTATCACCGGAACGTTACTACTAACGGGAACCGCAACCAAAGGAATAGATTATACCAATATTGCTTCATTTTCTATTGCCGATGGAGATACTAATGTTATTGTAACTATTCCTGTAACCAATGATACAGAAGCAGAACCACAAGAAACCATTATTGCTACGATATCGTCTCCAAGTATTGGAAACATAAATACAGTAAATAACTCTTCCACAGCAACCATAACTGATGATGATAACGCTGCTCTCACTATTTCTATTGGATCGCCTGTAAATGCTATCGAAGGAACTTCAAATGCAGCTTTTACTGTAAGCTTAGATAATGGAGTTACAAATGCTACGGGAACAGCTATTACAGGAACAATAGTATTAACAGGAACTGCAACTAACGGGATTGATTATACCGATGTAATTACATTCTCGATTGTAAACGGAGATACAGATACCATAATAACCATTCCTGTAGTTAATGATGTCGAAATAGAACCACAGGAAACTATCATCGCGACAATATCGCTTCCAAGTATCGGAAATATAAACACAATAAACAATTCTGCTACAGCAATTATAACCGATGATGATGTGCCCCCAAACCCCAATTTAGCGCTATCCAAAACCGGTGTATATGAAGATACTAATAATGACGGTGTACTCAATACAGGAGATCAAATAGTTTATACATTCGTTATTGAAAATAACGGTAGTGAAATAATTACAAACATTATGATCACGGATCCTCTACCTGGTATTGTGCTTAGTGGGGAATCAATTGATCTTGCTCCAGGCGAAATAGATGACTCTACATTTACAGCTATATATGATTTAACCGAAAATGACATTCTAACAAGCAGTGTAACAAATCAAGCTTTTGTTACGGGTATAGACCCTATGAATGTAGAAATTATTGACTTTTCTGATGACCCAAACGATGACACCAATAGTGATGATGATGATGATGGTGATGGTGAAGACCCTACAATTACCGAATTGCAAAATGAGGATGAATTGACAATCTATGAAGTCATTACTCCAAATGGAGATGGACTGAATGATGAATTAAGAATTTCTGGATTAGTAAAATACCCAAATAACAATATTATTATCTATAATCGTTGGGGGGCTAAAGTATTTGAAGCAGAGGGCTACGAACAAAAAGGTACTCCCTTATTTAAAGGAATTGCCAAAGGCAAAAAGAAAGTCTTACCAACAGGAGCCTATTTTTTCACCTTACAATACCAAAACTCAATTGGAACAGCAACCTTTAAATCAGGATATCTACATATCAACTAAAAAATAAAAGGGACTTGTATTTTATTTTCCCTTAACCTCGGCCACACAATGACTTGCCTATGAAAAAATTATTACTCTTTACATTTATAATCACTTGTTTTATTCCTTTTTCAAATTATGGACAACAGGATAGCCAGTATACACAATACATGTATAACACTGTTAGCTTCAATCCTGCTTATGCAGGAAGCAGAGGAGTATTAAGTGTTATGGGATTATACCGTAGTCAATGGCTGGGACTTGATGGCGCTCCTAACACCCAAACACTTACAATTAATAGCCCAATAAACGAAAGAAAAAAATTAGGTATAGGATTATCTATAATAAATGACGCTATTGGAGCGGCTAATGAAACTAATTTTAATGCCAGTGCTTCGTATACTATTTCTGTATCTGATATCGGAAAATTAAGTTTTGGATTAAATGCAGGAGGTACCTTATTAAATGTAGATCTATCCACACTAAGGAGATTTAATACTGACGATTCTTTACTCGAAAATGATATCGATAATAAATTCAGCCCTAATGTAGGATTAGGTTTATATTATCGTACAAATCGATTCTACGCAGGAATTAGCGCACCTAACCTACTAGAAACCAAACATTTTAACAAAAAAACATTATCAAGTATTAATACACAAGCAAGCGTTTTTGCAAGAGAACGTATCAATTACTATCTAATAACTGGTCATGTTTTTGAATTAATACCATTCATAAAGTTTAAACCCGCACTGCTAACAAAATATACTGTAGGAAGCCCTATACAACTTGACCTATCTGTTAATGTTATGTTTAATGAAAAGTTTACTGTAGGAACCTCTTATCGATGGAGTAAAGCATTTAGTGCTGTTGCAGGTTTTCAAATTTCAGAACGAGTAATGATTGGGTTTGCATATGATCGCGAAGTTACTGACCTAGGGCAAACACGTTTCAACAATGGAACGTATGAAGCAATACTGCGATTTGAGTTAAAAAATATTCATCATGAATTTTTAACTCCGAGATTCTTTTAACTAATTCAATGAATAGATGAAAAAAATAGTATACACATCTCTTATTATTTTTATTACATCTCTTTCGGGATGGTCTGGTCTAGCGCAACAAAGAATATTAAATATTGCTAACAAAATGTTTGATCAACATAAATACGTTAGCGCTCAGGAAGCATACCTAAAAGTAATAGAACGAAAATATCGAAACGCTGAAACTTTAAAAAACCTGGGAGATAGTTATTATCTTAATGGACAACCAGAAAACGCAGAACAATGGTATAAAGAATTTATAGAATCTTATCCTGATCAAATAGAACCAGAATACCTATTCAGGTATGCACAATGTCTAAAATCCTTAAAAAACTATAGTGCATCTGACATTTATATGGATCGCCTCCTCATGGTAAAAAATGATGATCAACGTGCTAATCTATTTAATAAAAAAAGAGATTATCTTAAACGAATAACATATCAATCCGGAAGGTATGATATAGAAAATGCAACTATCAATTCTAACTTTACTGATTTTGGAGCAGCATTCTATAAGGATTATATTGTATTTAGTTCATCAAGAGATACCTTACTTTTTAATAAGAGAATACATAAATGGACAGAAGAATCATTCCTGGAATTATACCAGGCAAAATACGATTCTGAGACAAATACCTTATCTGATCCACAAAAATTCTCAAAAGAATTAAGTACCAAATTTCATGAATCTACACCAGTATTTACGAATGATGGGAATACTATATACTTCACTCGAAACTATGATAGCGATGATAAAAGAGAGGTCATTGGATTAAAAATATATCGATCTACCAAAGATCCTGAAGGAAATTGGACCCTCCCCGAAGATTTACCTTTTAATGACAATACCTATTCTACCTCCCACCCATCAATAAGTCCAGACGGAAAAACTTTATATTTTTCTTCTGATATGCCCGGAGGGTTTGGTATGTCTGATCTCTATTCTGTTACCATTTATGATGACGGAAGTTTTGGTACACCTATCAATTTAGGTAACGAAATTAATACTGAAGGAAAAGAAACTTTTCCTTTTACAACGTATGACGAATTATATTTTGCTTCTGATGGTCATCCAGGATTAGGAGGTTTAGACATTTTTGTAACAAAAACAACTACTTCAACATTAGAAATAATAAATGTAGGTAGTCCAATAAATACTCCTAAAGACGATTTTGCTTTCATCATTAATACTGAAACAGAAAAAGGATACTTCTCATCCAATAGAGATGAAGGAAAAGGAGGTGATGATATTTATAGTTTTCATCAAATAATACCCTTAAAAAGTTTTTTCCTGACGACTACATTAGGTGCTATTACAGACAATAGTACTTATGAAGCCATTAATGATGCAACAATAACGATTTATGATAAGGAAAATAATATCATTCAAGAAGAAACTTCAGTTGAGAATGGGAATTACTATTTTTCTTCTAATGAAGAATTAAAAAATGCATATTCAATTAAGGTAACCAAAAATGGGTATAAGCCTTATGAACATATCATAGAAAAAGAAGAGTTTGCCGAAGTGTATGAAAAACCAATTACGCTAGAAAAAATATATGATAACTCTTTAGAACTTGAAAGAATAAATGATAACTCTATTGGATATGAAAATGCATTCAATTTTGAATTGATCGCAGACCCCATACATTTTGATAATACTTCTATAAATATTGTACCTAAATCAAAAAATAAATTAGATGAATTAATAGCTCTTATGAAACGCTACCCTAGAGTTCATACCGATATTAAATCATATTTAGATGATGATATTGACAGTATGGAGATCCCACAAAATCGCGCAGATGTGATCAAACAATATTTTATTGACAATAGAATTCCTGAGTATCGATTAAGTGCTAAAGGAGTACCAAAAAACGATGTGAAAAAGGAAGAAAAACTAAGACTGATGATGGTCGTTCCAACTCCAATCCATTTTAATCTCAACTCAGAAGAAATAAGACCAGAAGGAGAAACAGGCTTATTAAAAGTAATAGAGTTAATGAATATCTATCCTACTATGAAAATGGAAATTCATGGACATGCTGATAGTAGATCCAGTTATTGGTACAACAAACTCTTAAGTGTACGAAGAATGAGAGCTACTCTAAAATACATTACAGAAAAGGGACGCATTAATTGGCGTCGTATTCGAGGAAGAGCTTATGGAGAAAGAAGGCTTTTTAATGATTGTGGAGATGGGGTTCCTTGTACAGAAGATCAACATCAAAAAAATAGGCGAAGTGAATTCATTATCGTCAAATAATATATAATGAAACTAACTATATATGAGTCAGAATCAATTAAATATTTAATTGATTTCATTTTAATCTAAAAATATCAAATGTCTTTCAATTTTTTAGATGATATCAACATCTAATTATACTATTCGTTAAATCCCCAATCAAAAAAATATGAAAACAATTTACACAACTCTTTTTTTATTAAAATCCTATATTTTATCAATAGGTTTACTACTATTAACAATTCAAATGAGGGCAAGTCCCGATTGTCCAATACTTAATGGAGATTTTCATGGACTTAGTAGTGGAACAACATCTGATTCAAATGCTACAGGATGGTATCTTGATGCCAGTGATCTTAATAATCCATTGTTTTTTGCAGTAAAGTCCAATCGAATACATGCCGAACACCTAGGTGGAGAAGGGATTTGGTATTCAGAGGTTTTTTCAGCTGAAGGCTACTCTGATTTTCAGGTATCTGTTAAAATTCATTCTGAAGGAGATATGAATAGTAGTGAATATGCAAGGATGTACTATAAAATAGATGGTGGTCCCGAGGTATTATTTGCTCAACGCACTGGTAATTTTGGGACAATCGATTTTATTTCCCCTTTTTTAAATGGCTCCACCGTTCAAATTATTGTCAAATTATACAATTATAATAATGGAGGTTCTCAGACTTCAAAGTATCATATTGAAAAATATGCAGTTTTTAAAGAAGATGGACCTTGTAATTCATCAATTTCAGTATCGGCTACGGCTACTAATGGAGGTATTCTGACTTGTACAAATCCTTCACTTACTTTATCTGCTAATTCTAATGTTAGTAATCCTACATATTCTTGGACCGGTCCTAATAACTTTAGTTCATCATTACAAAATCCGGTAATCTCTATTCCTGGCACTTATACTGTTAAAGTAACAGACTCTTCAGGATCAACTTCAGCTTCTATTTTAATAACAGAGAATAAAGGTATTTCAGAAATAATTTGGCTAGAAGAATTTAACCTAAGTACTGGCACAACATCAGATTCTGGATCCACTGCCTGGACTACTCAAAATACAAGCTCAGGAGGTTTTCATGTAAAGGATAATCGATTTAAAGTTAATAATACAGGAAAAGACAATAAAGGAATATGGACCTCTGAATCAATCGATATTTCTGATAAAACCAATGTAAAAATATCCCTTAATTTATATAGTACAGGTGATATGGAAACCAATGGAGATGGTCTTGATTTTATAGATATATATTATAAGTTAGATGATGGTCAAAAGATTCGATTTAGTAAAAATTCAGGATCTATAAATGGTAATAGTACTTCTGGCAAGGAGGTTTCTATAGGTTCTCTTAATGGAAGTAGTTTACAAATTATAGTCAAATCGAGAACCACTCATTCTAGTGAGTTCTATTATTTTGACAATGTAAAAGTAGTTGGTTTAAGCACTGTTGATGCAACCGCTTTTGTAGACGGAGAACTTTCTTGTATCAATAATTCGGTAATCATAACTGGTGGATCTTCTGATAATCATGTTAATTATACCTGGACAGGACCAAATGGTTTTACGGCAAATACAAAAAATATAAATGTAAGCGAACCTGGAGATTATACACTAGAAGTAACTCCAAATAATGGTTGTGGTAATACAGCTAACGCAATGGTTACTGTAACACAGGATATTACGGTACCTAATGTATCCGCTTCTGTTGATGGTACACTAAGTTGTTCATCTGGGTCTGCAACATTAAGAGGTAATTCTACAACTCCAAATGTTACTTATCTCTGGACTGGTCCTAATAACTTCAGCTCATCATTACAAAACCCTACTGTAAGCCAAACAGGAAATTACTCCTTAACAGTGACAAACCCTAATAATGGATGTACTTCATCTTTATCGGTAAATGTAGCTTCTACTGGTGGTACCGAAACTAATATTTGGTTTGAAAAATTTAACCTAAGTACAGGAACAACATCAGATTCTGGATCAACAGCCTGGACTACTCAAAATACAAGCTCAGGAGGTTTTCATGTAAAAGATAATCGATTTAAAGTTAATAATACAGGGAAAGATAAAAAAGGAATATGGACCTCTGAATCAATCGATATTAAAGGAAAAAATGATGTGAACATCTCTGTTCTCTTATATAGTACAGGGGATATGGAAGACACTGGAGAAAATCTTGACTTTATTGATCTTTATTATAAAATAAATGAAGGGCAAGAGGTTCGTTTTAGTAAAAATTCAGGAGCCATAAATAACAATAGCAGTTCAGGAACTACTGTATCAATAGGCTCACTCAGTGGAAATAGTCTACAAATTATAGTCAAATCAAGAACTACTGCTTCAGATGAATTTTACTATTTTGACAATGTAAAGGTTACAGAAAAAAATCCAGGAACTATTGATGCTACTGCTTCTGTAGAAGGTATACTTACATGCATTAATGATGCTGTAACCATAACCGGTGGATCTTCTGATAATGATGTTAATTATAATTGGACAGGACCTAATAACTTTACAGCAAATACAAAAAATATAAATGTAAGCGAACCTGGAGATTATACACTAGAAGTAACTAATGACAATGGATGTACAGGATCTAAAACGGTAACTGTAACCCAGGATATTATAGTACCTAATGTATCCGCTTCTGTTGATGGTACACTAAGTTGTTCATCTGGGTCTGCAACATTAAGAGGTAATTCTACAACTCCAAATGTTACTTATCTCTGGACTGGACCTAATAACTTCAGCTCATCATTACAAAACCCTACTGTAAGCCAAACAGGAAATTACTCCTTAACAGTAACAAACCCTAATAATGGATGTACTTCATCTTTATCGGTAAATGTAGCTTCTACTGGTGGTACCGAAACTAATATTTGGTTTGAAAAATTTAACCTAAGTACAGGAACAACATCAGATTCTGGATCAACAGCCTGGACTACTAAAAATCCAAGCTCAGGAGGTTTTCATGTAAAAGATAATCGATTTAAAGTTAATAATACAGGGAAAGATAAAAAAGGAATATGGACCTCTGAATCAATCGATATTAAAGGAAAAAATGATGTAAACATCTCTGTTCTCTTATATAGTACAGGGGATATGGAAGACACTGGAGAAGGTCTTGACTTTATTGATCTTTATTATAAAATAAATGAAGAGCAAGAGGTTCGTTTTAGTAAAAATTCAGGAACCATAAATAACAATAGCAGTTCAGGAACTACTGTATCAATAGGTTCTCTAAGTGGAAATAGTCTACAAATTATAGTCAAATCAAGAACTACTGCTTCAGATGAATTTTACTATTTTGACAATGTAAAGGTTACAGAAAAAAATCCAGGAACTATTGATGCTACTGCTTCTGTAGAAGGTATACTTACATGCATTAATGATGTTGTAACCATAACAGGAGGATCTTCTGATAATAGTGTTCATTATAATTGGACAGGACCTAATAACTTTACAGCAAATACAAAAAATATAAATGTAAGCGAACCTGGAGATTATACACTAGAAGTAACCAATAACAATGGATGTACAGGATCTAAAACGGTAACTGTAACACAGGATATTATAGTTCCTAATGTATCCGCTTCTGTTGATGGTACACTAAGTTGTTCGTCTAATGCTGTTATATTAAAAGGTAATTCTACAACTCCAAATGTTACTTATCTCTGGACTGGACCTAATAACTTCAGCTCATCATTACAAAACCCTACTGTAAGCCAAACAGGAAATTACTCCTTAACAGTAACAAACCCTAATAATGGATGTACTTCATCTTTATCGGTAAATGTAGCTTCTACTGGTGGTACCGAAACTAATATTTGGTTTGAAAAATTTAACCTAAGTACAGGAACAACATCAGATTCTGGATCAACAGCCTGGACTACTCAAAATCCAAGCTCTGGAGGCTTTCATGTAAAAGATAATCGATTTAAAGTTAATAATACAGGGAAAGATAAAAAAGGAATATGGACCTCTGAATCAATCGATATTAAAGGAAAAAACGATGTAAACATCTCTGTTCTATTGTATAGTACAGGGGATATGGAAGACACCGGAGAAAATCTTGACTTTATTGATCTTTATTATAAAATAAATGAAGAGCAAGAGGTTCGTTTTAGTAAAAATTCAGGAGCCATAAATAACAATAGCAGTTCAGGAACTACTGTATCAATAGGCTCACTCAGTGGAAATAGTCTACAAATTATAGTCAAATCAAGAACTACTGCTTCAGATGAATTTTACTATTTTGACAATGTAAAGGTTACAGAAAAAAATCCAGGAACTATTGATGCTACTGCTTCTGTAGAAGGTATACTTACATGCATTAATGATGTTGTAACCATAACCGGTGGATCTGCTGATAATGATGTTAATTATAATTGGACAGGACCAAATGGTTTTACGGCAAATACAAAAAATATAAATGTAAGCGAACCTGGAGATTATACACTAGAAGTAACTAATGACAATGGATGTGCAGGATCTACATCGGTTACTGTAACACAGGATATTACCAAACCTGAACTCTCTGCTACTGCTGACGGAATTATTACGTGTAGTAATACTTCGGTAGCATTAACCGCTACATCAACTACTCCTAATGTAACCTTCAACTGGGAAGGGTTTACCGATGGTGAGAATCCGGTCAATGTAACCTCTGAAGGGGATTATGTGGTAACTGCTACTAATACCATCAATGGATGTAGTATTCAACAAACTGTAACTGTAAGTGCTGATCTTGATCAACCTGAACTCTCCGCATCAGCTGATGGAATCATTACGTGTAGTAATACCGCGGTAGCATTAACCGCTACATCAACTACTCCTAATGTAACCTTCAACTGGGAAGGATTTACCGATGGTGAGAATCCAGTCAATGTAACTTCAGAAGGTGATTATGTAGTAACCGCTACCAATACCATCAACGGATGTAGTATTCAACAAACTGTAACTGTAAGTGCAGATCTTGATCAACCTGAGCTCTCTGCTACTGCTGACGGAATCATTACGTGTAGTAATACTTCGGTAGCATTAACCGCCACATCAACTACTCCTAATGTAACCTTCAACTGGGAAGGGTTTACTGATGGTGAGAATCCGGTCAATGTAACCTCTGAGGGTGATTATATAGTAACCGCTACCAATACCATCAATGGATGTAGTGTTCAACAAACTGTAACTGTAAGTGCTAATTTAACCAAGCCTGAGCTTACCGCTACTGCTGACGGAATCATTACGTGTAGTAATACTTCGGTAGCATTAACCGCCACATCAACTACTCCTAATGTAACCTTCAACTGGGAAGGATTTACCGATGGTGAGAATCCAGTCAATGTAACCTCTGAGGGTGATTATATAGTAACCGCTACCAATACCATCAATGGATGTAGTATTCAACAAATTGTAACTGTAAGTGCTGATTTAACTAAGCCTGAGCTTACCGCTACTGCTGACGGAATCATTACCTGTAGTAATACCTCGGTAGCATTAACCGCTACATCAACTACTCCTAATGTAACCTTCAACTGGGAAGGGTTTACTGATGGTGAGAATCCAGTCAATGTAACCTCTGAAGGGGATTATGTAGTAACCGCTACCAATACCATCAATGGATGTAGTGTTCAACAAACTGTAACTGTAAGTGCTAATTTAACCAAGCCTGAGCTTACCGCTACTGCTGACGGAATCATTACGTGTAGTAATACCTCGGTAGCATTAACCGCTACATCTACAACACCTAATGTAACCTTCAACTGGGAAGGGTTTACTGATGGTGAGAATCCGGTAAATGTAACCTCTGAAGGGGATTATGTAGTAACCGCTACCAATACCATCAATGGATGTAGTATTCAACAAACTGTAACTGTAAGTGCTGATCTTGATCAACCTGAACTCTCCGCATCAACTGACGGAATCATTACCTGTAGTAATACATCAGTAGCATTAACGGCTACATCAACTACTCCTAATGTAACCTTCAACTGGGAAGGATTTACCGATGGTGAGAATCCGGTCAATGTAACCTCTGAAGGGGATTATGTAGTAACCGCTACCAATACCATTAACGGATGTAGTATTCAACAAATTGTAACTGTGAGTGCAGATTTAACCAAGCCTGAGCTTACCGCTACGGCTGACGGAATCATTACCTGTAGTAATACATCAGTAGCATTAACCGCCACATCAACTACTCCTAATGTAACCTTCAACTGGGAAGGGTTTACCGATGGTGAGAATCCGGTCAATGTAACCTCTGAGGGTGATTATATAGTAACCGCTACCAATACCATCAATGGATGTAGTATTCAACAAACTGTAACTGTAAGTGCTGATCTTGATCAACCTGAACTCTCCGCATCAACTGACGGAATCATTACCTGTAGTAATACCTCGGTAGCATTAACCGCTACATCAACTACTCCTAATGTAACCTTCAACTGGGAAGGATTTACTGATGGTGAGAATCCGGTCAATGTAACTTCAGAAGGGGACTATATAGTAACCGCTACTAACACAATTACAGGATGTACTAAACAAGAAACCATAATAGTAAGTGCAGACTTAACTAAACCTGAGCTTACCGTTACAGCAGATGGAATGATCACTTGCAGTAATACTTCAGTAACCCTAACGGCTACATCCACAAACCCCAATGTGATCTTTAGCTGGACTGGGTTTACTGCTGGTGAGAATCCGGTAAATGTAACTTCAGAAGGTGAATATATGGTAACCGCTACTAACACAATTACAGGATGTACTAGACAAGAAACCATAATAGTAAGTGCAGACTTAACTAAGCCTGAGCTTACCGCTACGGCTGATGGAATCATTACGTGTACTAATACCTCGGTAGCGTTAACGGCAACATCTACAACACCTAATGTCACTTTTAACTGGGAAGGATTTACTGCTGGTGAGAATCCGGTCAATGTAACCTCTGAAGGTGAATATAGAGTAACGGCTACTAACACAATTACTGGATGTACTAAACAAGAAACCATAATTGTAACTGCACTTTGTGATGAGAAAAATGATGGATTACAAAGTGTATCAAATATCGAAACAAGAACTTTCACTAAATTCATAGCAAAAGCATACCCTAATCCATCTAGAGATAAGGCTACAATTGCTTTTAGTAGTGCAAAAGAAGGAAATGCTAAGATCGAGATTTATACGATTACCGGTATTTTAGTGAACACTTTATTTGATGAAAAAATTGAGGCCGATAGACAATACTACACTACCTTTAATCAAGATGGAGATTTACCATCCGGGGTCTACTTCTATGTAGTGCGTGTAGGTAATAATTTTACAACAGATCGTATTATTCTAGCTAAATAAAGTGCACTGATACTTTTATAAAAGTAAAACAATACAACCTGGATAGTGATTCAAATCATCTATTCAGGTTGTATTCATTTTTAAACAAGATAAAGGTATATTAATAAAAGATTATTTTACCTTTTAGAACAATAGATCAGTAGCTAAATACACTTTCAACTCTCCTCCTACTATTTTCTTTTTTGTAATTAAGTTTTTGAAATACAATAAACATGAAGTAAGAAAGAAAACGTTAGCCTTTGCCGTTTTGTATCAGTAAAAAACTTCTACAAAATAACGTAAAGTAAAAACCCCCTGATCAAAATAACCCAAAATGACCAGGAGGTAAAATATCAATCTTATATAGAAATATTTATAAGGTTTTTATCACAATCGTCTAAAATAAAAACAAAAATCTTTCTTATACATGTAAAACAATAAATAGTCTTTTAATTTTAAAAACATGGTAATACGTGACTGACATTATTTCTAATATTTTATATCTTACTTTTAATAAAATTCACAATAGTTATTGTGCTTTATTTAGAAATAAACCATAATCATATTCAATCCTCTACGATGATGATTCTGTAAACTAATAGTTTACATTTTTCTTCTTTTTTACTTTACTCCAATTTGATTACAATGTATTAAGTTTAGTAAGCTATCTACTTTATTCACTAATTCCAACAATTTATATTGTGTAATCATATTAGATTCAAGAATAATTTTGTTTTCAATTTTAAGTCTATTTATTTCATTCTTTCCTACAGAATTGAAGATTTCATCTTCTTCTGGTATTACATTAAGAAGAATCGATATAACAAATATTATAGTACCTACAGGTAATACCCACTCCATTTTTTTCATAAAAACACTTTCAAAATAATAGATTTATACAATAGTTTATCCACGTTTAAAGTAGTAAACATCCATACAGATTACTAGAACAATATTACGGTAAAACCATAATATTTCTTAAAAAAAAGAGCATACAAAAAGAAACACTAATGTATCAATAGGTTACTTTTTAAAAGAGAGGAGCATACAAATCACTAAAAAACTATCAATTACAAAAATGTTGAACTTAGTATTTCAAGGAACAGTTTTGACAAAGTAACATTAATACATTGAATATCAAACCTATAAACTGTATGAAGTTTTAGAAGAAAACAGTATAATAAAATAATAATATTAAAAGAATCCAGTCAAAAAAACAAAACTATAAGAGCATCGAAAAAATTAAACAACTAAAAATCAAAATATTGAAAATCAATACATTATGAATTTATTAGCTTAATAGAGCCCAGTGTCCCCCTTTTGTACCCGTACTTTTTTTTTAAACAACAAGGCTACATATTAAATTTGAGTTAAACCCAATTAAGAATTATACTATAGGTTCCAAATTGTAGGTAGTTTTGTTTTTAAAATTTTAAGTAACGTAAAAAAGAAATAAAAAAATCTGTTTAAACAGAAAATTCAAAAAATACAAATCATCAAAATTTACCCCTAACTTTTTAACAAACCCAAACATGACCATTCACAACACTTCATTTTTAAAATTACTTTTTTATCTAAAACGTATTACAAAATCAGAGAGAAGAATTTTACTAAAAGCTAAAATTCCTCTTACTTTTTATTTAAAACATTAAATCTTATTCTTTAAATTCTATCTTAATCATAACAGAATTTATCTTCATTGAATAATGAAATAAATGTGTCTAAATTGTATAAATTAAAACTCAAAGCATTAGTTACAGAATCATAGATTCTAAGCAATTGTGCTGGAATTACCATTTACATTGCTTATCTTAAAATGTTATGTTATTGAAAATTAGAACCTTTTTTAATGATTTATATAAATATGAATTAAAATAAATACCAAAAAAAACCCTTAATAACCCAACCCCATATGATACTACTTCTACACTATTCTTTTTATAGATTAAACTTTATATCTGTATCATTACCTAGTTTACGGAAGATACATTTGACGATCTACACAATTTTATTTATGTGTTTTTTACAAAGTATACATGCGCAAAATCAGAAATTAACCAATTTAGAAAATGAACCTACTGAATATTACAAAAACAATACTACAAGCGTCGATATTCTAAGCAGTATTGGTCATCAATATTGGGTTCAAGGAAATTATAAAGAAGCACTTCGATATCTTCTAATTTCGAAGAAAAAACACAAAAAAAACAATAATTATAAAGGTGTCGCTAGTACTACACTGCACATTGGATTAATATATGCAGATTTAAAAGAGTACAATGAAGCTCTTAGAGAATATAACAAAGCAATTCATCTATTTACAGATTTAAAACTCACAAATGATGTCGCTACTACTTTTACCAAAATAGCAACTATTTTGATTGAGCAAAACAAACATATTGAAGCGTTAGAATATCTAAATAATGCATTAGAAATACATACCAATAGTAATTTTACTTATGGTATTGCAGAGATCCATAATCGTTTGACTTTACTTCATTTAAATAAAAATAATCTTGACCAAGCATCATATCATATTCATGAATCGATAAGATTAAGTAAAGAAATTGGAGATACCTATGGTTTGACAAGTAGTATGATTTTATTAGGTAAAACTTTAAGGCTTAAAGGTAATCTGGATGAAGCTGAGCATACTCTAAAAATGGGATTACAAAGTTCAAAAGAAAACAATCTAAAAAAGCAAGAGTTAGCTTCATATCAAGAATTAAAGAAATTAAAAACCATAATGCATCAACCCGAACAAGCTTTATTGTTTTATAATAACTATGTTAAACTTAAAGATACTTTGTTCAATTATAAAAAATCAAAAGAAATAGCTTTTTTAGAATTCAAAAATAAATTAGAACAAACCAATACTAAAATTTCTATTCTTGAACAGGAACATGGAAAGAAAAAAATCATCAACTACACTCTCTTTACCAGTATTTTACTCATCTCCATTAGTGCATATATTATCTTATCTGTGTATAGAAAACGTTCAGAAAAAGAAATTGAATTTGCAATTAAAGAACAAGATATTTTAAAATCTCAAAATTCTTTAGCTCAAAAATTTATTCAAAATGAAAAACTGAAGCAAAAGGAGTTAGAAGAACAACTAGAATTCAAAAATAAGCAACTTACCTCTTATACTTTTAATTTTCAGCAAAAGAATGAGATCATCAATAAAATACAGAATATCGTTAAGCATTTAGATCAAGTGTCATCTTTAGAAGAGAAAAAACTTATTCAAGAATTAAAGAAGCTGGCAGAAGAAAACCTGAGCATTGATAAAAATTGGGAGAATTTTAGAAATTATTTTGAAGAAGCTAAAATAGGGTTCCATGCCAAATTAAAATTAAAACATGAAAATTTAAAGGCTAACGATCTTAAAATATGTTCTTTGATTAGACTCAACCTTAATATTAAAGAAACGGCAAGTATTCTTGGTATTTCGCCAGGAAGTTTAAAAACTGCCAGATATCGTCTTCGTAAAAAGCTGGAACTGAATCCTAAACAAGAAATCATTGATTATTTAATTAGTCTTGAAAAAGAAATGATTCCTGACGATAAATTGTATAAATAGAAGTTTTGTATTATGTGTTCTTTTGTGAATACCTTATGCCTTATAATTAAATATCTCTAGAGGTTCATGACTAGGTTTTGAAGGGATTCTTCTGGTTTTATATTTAATTTTTTACGAAGACGATATCTGGCCTTCTTTACTCCTTCTTGAGTAATGTTAAGGATTCCTCCAATTTCTTTGTAAGACAAATTCATTTTTAGTAATGCAATTAGTCTTAATTCTCCTGGAGTGATTTTAGGGTATTTCTTCTTAACAGTTGTATAAAAATCTTGATGGATATGTTCAAAATAATTTCTAAAATTCTCCCAGCTTTCATCATCTCTTAATTCTTGTTGAATAATTACTGTTAATTGACGATAGTCAAATGTTATATTTTCTTTTTCAGCCAATACAAATTTTTCTATCGTTTGTTTTAGTTTTTCTAATACGGTATTCTTTTTGGCTAAGTGTAAAGCATGTGTAATTAACTCTCTTTTCTTAAATGACAATTCATCATCTAGCTTTTCTTTTTCCAATCTAGAATGTTTTGCCAGCAATTTAGAACGTTCTATTTTTTGTTTGGTTTCATAAAATCCAAACCCCAAAATAATAAGAATTAATACTAAAACAATAATCAATAAGGAATACTTTAGCTTATTAATTTTTACTCTTTGTTTCAGTAATTGAATTTCGTTTTCCTGTTGATCAATTTGCAGTTCTTTTTGTTCTGTTTCATACATCATTTGTAATTGACGTGCTTGTTTTTCGTTCTCTATTTTAAGCATTGAATCTTTTAACTCCAGAGCTTTTTTATAATATCCAGAAGCTTCCATACCTCTTCCCTCCTGCTCTTCGATAGATGCCAAAATAGTATACGTATTCTTTTCGCCTTTTAAATTTTTGATCTTTTTAGAAATTTCCAATGCTTTGGTTGCATAAAACTTTGCCTGACCAAGTTTATGGATAGCTAAATAAGTCTTGCTTAACCTATGACAAGTAATCATTTTACTAGTGTAATCACCATTATACACATGGTTTTCTAACGATTTCTTTAAATAATCAATCGCTTTATTGTAATCCTTAAGATGATAATAGATCTCACCGATAGAACTTTGTGTAGAGGCTATATTCTTTTTATTTCCTGATAGCTTTTTATATTCCAGGGCTTCCATGCTATACTTCAGCGCTTTATCATAATTATTAAGTCCAACATAACATCTCACTATATTTTGTAAAGCAACTGCAACCTGTATATTATTACCTGATTTTCTTATAACTATTAAAGCTTCATTAAGATAATCCAATGCTTTTTGGTATTCTTTCTGATCTATTAAAGAACGACTTAAATAATTATATTCACGACTGATGCCATTTATATTATGTTTCTTTTCGTATATACTCATTGCCTGCAAGTGAAATTCCATTGCTTTATGATGATTCCCAATATAATAATAGCAACTTCCTATATTTTCTATTGCCTTTGCAAAAGAAATAGAATCATTAATTGAATGAAATAACTCTCCGGATTTTTGAAAACTTTCTATTGCTCTAAGATAATTAGCCTGATATTTATGAATTACCCCTATTTGGTGTAAGGCTGATCCTTGCCCCCAATAGTATTTTTCTCTTTTATTAATCGCTAAAGCCTTATTAAAATATACTAATGCAGAGTCATATTGTTTCTGGTAATAATAAACAATTCCTAAACAATTTTGAGCACCAGCGATACCTCGTTGATTTTTACTGGATTTAGCAATTTTTAGTGCTTTATTGATATAGGTTTTTGCCAATTTTGAATCTGATGTAGCATATTGAATTCCTAAATCATTATAACCAATTACTAATGTAGAATCAGGTGTATCATGATCATTTACTAAAAAACGTAAACTATCTACAATTTTAAGGTTTTGGGCTGACAATTCTTGAGATAAAAAAACTCCATAGCATAAGACAAATACTAAATAGAAAATTCTCATTTAGGGATAATATTAAGAAATCAAAAATAAAATTTTAAACAAATACTTTTTATAGAAACAATACTGGAGAAAAATATAATTAGCATTTTTCTACACACAATCTATTGACCTCATAATATTGTTTCTTACAAAACAGACAAAGGTATAATCGTAACTAGTGATTTAGGAATATATAGGGTAGACAAAAGGTTACAAATACAAATCAATAGGTGTACAATTCTTTTATAACCAGAACATAAACCTCACAAAATCAATTAACTGTCATTTAACTGTATAAAAGAGAGAATTTGCTAAGGAAAAAAATAAAAAACGCCCAAAATTGGGCATTTTTTATTTTTTTATATCAGATAATATTCAATCGGCAAACATAACTTTATTTAGATATCAAGAAAACAGATTTCAAATTAAATTAGTTTCTTTATACATTACCTAAGATAAAGAGGCTATTTTATTTATGAAGTTCTTCGTATATATTGATAGGTAAGAAATTATGTCTTTGCGCATTGTCCTCACCATTGGATGCGGCAAATATTTCATTGAAATATCCTACTGCTCCATATGAGTAATTTACTTTTTCTATCCATTGATTGAAATAATCTTCTTTTTTATCAGAAGTAGCATATTCAAAAACTTTACCTTTTAATTTTTCCAAACCTGCTTCTGTAAAAATTGGACGTGATGGGAATATTTTAAATTCACCTTCTGTGATTTGAAGTTTGGATTCAATCCATTTTACATCAGCTTGATATTGTGCGACAAGTTTATCTTCTAAAGATAAAAATATCTTTTCTTGTAATACAATTCTAAGGGTACTTCTCTTTCCTATCAAATCTTCAACCTTAAAAGTAAGACGACCATTACTTCCTAATTGATATTGTCCATCATTATTACTATTTTCTAAAACTATTGTAAAAGGAATTCCATTAATACTGCTTACAGTAAATTCTCTATCATTAATAGACTGAATAGAAATTTGATCATTCTGTGCCTTCATTTGTATAAAAAAGCATAAGATTACCAGAGTAAGTAATAACTTTTTTGTGTTCCAAGTATTCACGTTGCGCATAATATTCATTTTTTGGGGGAGTAAAATTATGATTTCATAAATTGTTTTCAAAGTTCTAATTGCATAGATTTCTTTTTATTTGAAAGTTAATCAAATACGACCATCTATAAAAAGTATTTTTAATAATTAATAATAGATAAACAAAAAACATACCAAAATAAATAAAAGCCTCCAACAATAACGTATTAAACATTTTACTAACCTGTTATAAACTAAATACATAACATTCTTAGTTCGTTATCTTCTTCTTTATTTTACAATAACCTTTTACAATAAATATAATACGCTAATGAATGATGTATGGGATAAAACAATTTCTAAACTGATACTGATATTCTTCAATTAGGTATTACACAAATGATCTATTTCTGAATTTATTTGGTTTAAAATACTATGCCATTTGACTAAACCTCTCATAATCTCACATTTAGTACTTTCTGATACCGTTTTTATATCGCTATTAAAAGTATTTTTATAATATGAAATACCTTCATTTAAGTTTTTGGCAAATGTTGTCAAGTACTTTTTTTGTTTAGCATCCAAGGGGATTTTCATCTCTTCGAGCTTAGTTTTTAAGTAATTGATATAAATCCCTAACTCTTTTATGAACATATTTGGACGATCTGTTCTTGTTATTACATCAGATTCTCCATAGATATGATTGGTCATTTCTTTTAAACTCATAATCTTTGAAAAGTAAGCCATATTGGGGCCTGGGCAAATAGAAACACCTTGTCCTTCGGTTTTGGTATTTAAGTTATACTTTAATAATGCTGAAGTTCCTAATCCAACACAAGTACATGACTTTTCTATAATTTTATTATATTCTTCCTCATATTTATCTTTAGAAAACTCTTTTTCATCCAATTCTTTAATTTTTAAATACTGATATTGACGAGAAGCAGTACACATCCCTTGTTCAGAAAAATCTTTATTTAAAGCTACGTATTTTTTAGGGCAGGAACTCCCTGGTCGATTTTTTGATATCAAAGCAAGTTTTTCCTGATCTTTAGTATTTCCCTTAAGATTATTAAAAGGTATACCCAAAGGAGAGATATTACTTAGATACAAATCTTTTTCTTTTGCTTTTACTAATTTATCTAATGAACCATCATCTACAGTTGTTGCTTCGGGAACCAAAAGAAATGGTGTCCCCCAACCTACAGAATCTACTCTATAGTGTTCGAGTAAAAACCGATGTTCTTCTGCTGTACCAACTCCTCCTTGAGCGGTTATTTTTATAGATAAAGGTTCTTGTAGAATATGACCTCTTTTATGAAAAAGTGCTTCAATCATTATCTTGTGTATTTCTTGTATCAACTCCTCCTTTTGATCTCTAAATTGAGCTAAAATAGGTCCCAGAAGATATCCATCGGTTGCAAATGCATGCCCCCCACAATTAAGCCCAGATTCAATCCTATATTCTGAAACCCAAAGTCCTTTTTTAGCAAGAAACTTTCCTTGTATAAGGGCGGATCTGTAATCACTTACTTTTAAAACTATTTTCTTTTTAATCTTCCCGTTCTTATCGGGATAAAAATCATCAAATTCTTCCATATAGCTATATAACCTAGGATTCATACCTGCCGAAAGTATTATAGATGAAGATAAATCGCTTTTAGCATATCCTCTAAGTGCAGAGTGAGCGTCATTATATATATTAGGTAATTTTTCTTTTTTCTTATAATTTTCTTTATCTACTTTAGTCATGATATTAACATCAATACTTCCTATACATAAATGATCTTCTATAAAACTTAGGAGTTCTTTTACATTATAATTTGTATAACTCAAATTTTTAAATCGTTGTTTTAGGACAGAAGTACCAGGTAGAATGTTTAAATATTGTTTTAATTCTTTATTCAATCCATTTGAAATATTTTTGAGTTCTTCAAACTTCTTTTCTGCTACATTATTCATCAAATTAAGATAGGAAGTAATCCGTTTGGCTCTAAAATCTTCTATACTTTCAGTTATTTCACTATAGGGTTCTTCAAATAGATTGCAGTACATTTTTCTTAGTTTTTCTAATAGAATATCATCTACTAAGGAAACAACAGAGTCTATGCCTAAATGAGAAACTTTTAACGGAGTATCGATGGTAAAGCCTATTCCCATTACAGGAATATGAAATGAATGTAGTTTCATAAAAGAATAAATTAATTTTGCTGCAATTGCGCAACTATAGATTGTTAATCCAAAATATTATGTATTTACATATATTTATACAGATTCTTAATCGTCAAAATTGACAAATGGAGTCAGAACTAAATATGATAATTATCATATTCTATGAACTTCTAATTTTTTAACAATAATTAGTTTGAATTTCTGATAGCTCTCTTTTCATACCTTCTATCGTATAATTTCTAAAACTATGTTCTAAGAGTCGTATTTGACAAAGAGTTTTTATTGAAGATTTTAGATTATATAAATCTAAAAAAAGGTAATTTAAAATGTTATTGTACTCGAATCAAATACAGGGTCTCTCAAAATATTCCCTACCTCAGCCTCAAAAATTCATCAAATATATATCCAAATAAAACGGATATTAATTGAGGGATAACCTCCTTAAAGAAAGTATATACATTTGGAATATAATATTAATTAATTGTTAGAAATCAGAACAAATACATCACTAACAACTCTGAAGAAATAGAAAATCTTTTAACAAAAATTGAAAACGTATCGTCATGGAAGAATATAAAGAATTTGAATACAAAAGTACATTTTCATATTGGACATTCATGCCTGCTATTATTTTTGGGGCACTAACACTTTATTGCTTTTATTACAATGCAGGGATTGCAATTAAAGGTAAAAGTATTATATCAAGTCCATACAGTTATTATATTTTAGGAGTTTTATTCATTTCATTTTTGATATACTCCATCTACAAATTAAAAGCGCATAAAACTGCCATTCAAAATAAAAATACTATAAAAATATCTCAGACTACAATTAGTTTTCCTCATAAAACCACTCAAGTCATTTTAAGTTTTAAAGATATCAGCAAGTTATATATTAAGGATGATTCTGATGATGGAGAATCTATTATCATTTATACGAATGATAATAAAGATAGATTTGAGTTTTTTCATGACAACTTTATTTCATCTACAGCATATATCGAGTTTAAAATTTCGTTAGAAAAATTATGTATTAATGTAAGTAGTACATAATCCAATAATTCCTAATCATAATAACATGGAAAATAAAGAAAAAATAGAACAAGAAGTTCAACTAGAGATTATAGAAAAACTACCTAAACAAATATTACAGGAAATGCTAGACATTTATAAAAAATCAGCTGAAATGGAAAGTTATGTAAAAATTCCTTTTTTGATTATTGGTGTCTTTTTCTTAATTCATAATATTTTTATAGCTGGTAGAAGTTATAGCTATGATACCTATAATACTATCAAAACAACAGAATTTTCTATAGTTGGAATCATAGTTATTGTTGTATTCATTATGGCAGGAATAGCGATTGATAAAAATTTAAAATTAAAGAAAAAATTAACTAATGCCTCGAAGACTTACAATATTTCATTAGAAACAATGCAAAATGAATTTAGTGGTATAGCTGCCAATTTATATGGTGGTAGAGGAGTTAAACTAACAAAGTAAGTTTTCAATATTTTCTATTAAAATAACATAAATATTTTCAATCTAGAAAAGAATATGAAATCAAAGATTAATATTTCTGTCATCGCACTCTTAATGATATTTATCTCATGTGGAAAAAAAATATCGGGAGATTCTCCAGAAGCATTTAAAACATCGAGATTAGTTGTAGAAAAAGATTTAGACCAGACTCAAAAAGATAATTTAGAAAAAGCCTTTAGAGTTGTTTTACTAGAGGCAATGAAGTTAAAATGGGATAACCCTAAAAAATATAAAGGAAAATCTTTTGAACAGATTTCATTACAAATCATTGATAATAAAACCTATAATCAAATAATTTCTCTTGCTGAAAGTCTTCTCAAAGAAGAAAATGAAAATAATCTAAAAGAATTAGAGGAAGAACTCACAAGGTTACAAAAAGAACGTAAAGCTGCTAGCGAAATAATATCCAAACTAGAAACTGTTACGCCTACAAAAATACAAATTACAGAAGGTCCTTGGGGCGATCCCCAGATAAAAGTAACATTCACAAATACTGGGGATTTACAATTAACAGGAGCGTTCTCTTTTGTTATCGACATATACTCTATTGCAAAAAATATACGTATAGATGGCACAAAACAGGGAGGTAATTTTAAAGACGATGTGTCTAAGCAGAAAGGAGATTATTTCACAACAATTACCCGAACATTAAGTGGATTGATAGAACGAAGTAAACGATTAAACACACAATTAAAAAAAGCCAAATCTCCTATTGAAAATCTTACTTCATATGATTTAGATATTCGTGCTAAAGCGATAAAACTTACAACAACAGAAGGAATAACATATGAATATCCCGAACAAGATATCACACATTACGATACAGAAATAAGTCTTTTAAATCAAAAAAAAGAAAGAATAAAATTATTAACAGGAACATTAGAAGAATTAGAATTAACAGATCTTACATCAGAAGATAAAGAAAAGAACACACATGCTATCGATCTAGAATCGATAAGGACTAAAAATACGGGAATAAGCCAGAAAGAACAATCTATTAAGATTGATGAACAACTACATTTAATACTCCCAAAAACGTATGCAATCAGAAAACTACCAAAAAAAGGGTTTGGTACATATATACTTGCACTAAGTGATAGTCTAATTTTTGATAGTAAAGACAAAAAACTTATACAATATCAAATTCAGGATACCATCTACAAAGAATATGTGAGTGATAGTGACAAAGCGAATGGTAAACTAAATATTCTTAAAAAAGAAAATGTTAGTTATGATATAAAAGCAATCATTAACGAAATGAAAGAAAGCTCATATGTTGACATAATTGATGCTGATGAATCTGGATACATAATTCGTAAATTTTCTAATGCTTTTGAACTTCATAGGTATTTTAAAATAGAAAACACACATTACTACTACACCTTAAAATTCTCAAATTTAGAAGATTGTGTTATCGAATTTGATCGATCTAAGCATATTAGCGGCAAAGAATGATTGTATAAACATATATTGATGTAAGTGGTAGTGATTGTCAAAATTGAATTTGAAGAAAACTAAAAAAACAAGTATACATTATGTCAGAAGAAGTACAAGAAAAAAAAGAAACTATTACCATGCACATTATCATTTTAGTGATAATGATGATAATATCTTTTCTAATATTAACTAAATCATATGAAGGAATTAGAAAAAGAGATCTTGATTTTGGTTTATTATTAATGTTTTCAAGTATCTTTTTCAATATTGCTTTTTCCTTTGGTCTTAAAAATAAAGTTTTTGTAAAGTACTTTTTTTGGGGAACTTTTTGTTTCTATACTTTATATTTATTTTGGTCTACTAGAAAAGATATTTCGTTTGAAGATGATTCTATATTATTAATTATGATTATTGAATTTTTTGTGATAATAGTTTATACAATTTACTATTTAATTCGTAGAAAAAAATTGGGAAATATATTCAAAAAGGAGTAAAAATCTCAAAGTAAATGACAAAGTCTCCAAATACAAGATTGACATTTACAAAATTGTTAAGCTAAAACGTATCGCATGTAACAACCTTACATTTTTATATAGGACAATATGAATAAGAAAATTATTAGAGCAATTATAATAAGAACAGGAATTCTAATCTTGCCCATAATTGTATTAATACTATTCATGGAATATGGGCCAAGACCTGAATATAATGAAAGACATGGTCATACTGATAGAGGTTTGGGGTTTGCCATTATGGGAGTTCTTTGGTTGCTATTATTTTCTATATTAATAGGTTTTGAGATGTTATTCAAACTATATAAAAGGCAAAAAACCTGGATTGCCAATTTGATATTTATTATTATCATTGCATTCTTCCTTACTGCATGTGCCATATATAACAGCTATTAATTACATAAAAGTAATATCAACTCCTTTAGAAAACTCAGTCCTATTTGAAGTATGCATTCTACTTTAATTACTGTACTTCGAATATATACAAAGGCTTAACGAATATATATTGAGGCTTTTATCCCCAATAATAACCTAATATTTTTACTATAAAATTAATATAAAGAGAATTTTTCTTAAAGTATAATGCTTCTTATATGAATATAGTAAAAAACAGATATTACATAGTAACTTTTATTTTGGGTTTTACATACACATTGTTTAGCCAACAAAACTCTAATCATATTCAATGGCAAAAAATAGATGAAGGGTTATTCTTATCAGAATACCTTGCTCCAAAGAAATCGATCTTGGGAGATCATAAAATTACCATCCTAAAAATCAACCCTTCTAGATATGATTTTAATCTTTTTAGTGCCAAGAAAAAAGAAGAACATACAAGAACTGCCAAAGAATGGGGGAATCAAAAAAAACAAATAGCGATTATCAATGCCGGAATGTATCGTATGGATCACGCTACTAACCTCGGATATATGAAAGATTACAATTTTATAAATAACCCTAACGAGAATAAGGATAATACTATTGTAGCATTTAATAGAAAGGACAAAAGCGTTCCAGAATTTCAGATTATAGATCGCACCTGTCAGAACTGGGAAGTACTCAAAAACAAATACAATTCTTTTACACAATCCATACGCATGGTAGATTGTAATCAGAAAAACAGATGGAGTAGACAAAGTAAAAAATGGAGTATGGTCGCCATTGGTAAGGATGAAGAAGGAAATGCTTTATTTATCATATCAAGATCTCCATATACAGTACACGATTTTATCAATATCCTGTTACAAGCACCATTAAAATTATATAACCTCATGTACCTGGAAGGAGGTCCGGAAGCATCCTTTTATTTAAATCATAACAATACCGTAGTTGAAAAAATGGGAAGTTATGAAACAGGATTCAATGAAAATGATAAAAACACTGTCTTTTGGCAAATCCCCAATGTAATTGGAATTACAAAAAAAGAAAATTAAAACGTAAATAAACCAAAAAATAACATCATGAATATTGGAAGAAACATCATAAAAGTAATAGCTATCAGTTTATCTCTTATGGTATCGTCATGCATGAGTACAGAAGAGAAAAAGAAAAAAGCTGAAGAAGAAGGTAATGCTCTGGTCTCCATAAAATCAAAACTATTAAAAGGAGCAGGAGATGCTCTTAAAACAGATGGTAAAGAAGCATTAGAATCTGCTAGTGAAGGGATTTCTGAGGCCATAAAAGGAGTGACAAAAGGATATGATAAAAGTATTAATCAAGCTAAAATAATAGCCGATTCAACGTTTTTAAAGAATTTTGAAATCGGACGTACAGAAAAAATATATAGTGACTCTACAAAAGTAAAAAAAGTGTCTGTTTACTTGATTTCCTCAGAAAATTTTGATGGAAAAATCAAATTAAAAGCTTATAATCAGGAAAATAAAGAAATTGGAAGAAGTACTACCAAAGTCAAACTTGAAGCTGATGATGCTGCATTCTTCGATTTCGAATTTGATAATAGAACTCCCCTACTTCAAGCTGATTATTTTAAAATAGAATAAAATCATGTATACAACGACATCAAAAATCATTTTGCTTCTTTTACCAGCTATACTATTTAGCTGTTCAAAAACAGTTGAAAAGAAAGATTCAAATACCCAAGCACAGGTAATTGATTCGAACGTCATAGAATTAACGATAGAACGTGGAGCTTTTCATTATGACAGGTTCGTTCTTAAAGATACCATAATCACTTTTTATCCATCAGCAGAAATGGTAGAAAATAATAAATACAATGTAACCTCAAGTCAAAATATCACCATACAACAAAGGGATGAATTAATCAATTACCTTCAAGAAAAATCTTTTTTTAAACTAAAAAACAGATATAGTAATCAGACTTCGGATAATAGTATATTAAAAATCACTTTGAAGATGAATGGTAAAAACAAAACTATTGAATGTGATGATTTTGAAAGAGGATGCCCAGAAATACTTCAGTATATAGAGCAGCAAATTATCACATTACACAATAAAGGGTTAAAGAGAATTTATTTGCCCGGATAAAGGCATAATAATAGTATGTATGGAAGGGAAAAAAGGAAATTTCAAACAATATATATTAGTGTTCATTGCAATAGTGATAACACTAAGTGTGATTTTTTACTTCATGTTTAAAATTCCAGAACTAAAAAAACAAGTCGCCGAAGTAAATAAAGAACGAGAATTTCAAGAGTATTATAGAGATCATATGATTAAAACACAACAACAGCTGGATTCTATCTATAAAGACGGAGTAAATGTTGAATATATGCGTATGCTTTTCAATACAAATCTCGTTGATATGCAAAAAAGATTACCCAAAAAAGATTCTTCTTATGTTCATGAGATGTACGACATTATGATATCTAATTTTCTGGAAATACATGATCTAAGAGAAGAGCGAATAGAGCTTTTATCTCAAATACAACAACAAAAAGAGGAATTAATCGATTCCTATCGAACTGTTCGAAGTTTACTTCCACAAGATGTAAAAAGAAAAAATCACTATCACAAACCAAAATGAAAACAATCAAAATAATACTCATACAAATTATATTTTTATGTACTTCTTTTTATAGTCAAGCTCAGAACTATCTTACTTGGAATGAGATTGAAAACATAAAATTTGGTCAGGAAAATATTTTTAGAACCAATAGAGACAAAAAAAACCTGGAAGGAGATTATAAAATATCAGAAACCAGTGGAGCCTATTCTGAAATACGTTTTAAAAACGGAAAGATCGATGGTAAATATATCGTCTATGATTTTGAGGGTAGGATAGCATCTTCCTCAACCTATTCTAACGGAAAAATACAAGGGAAAAGCACAACATATTTCCAGAATGGTAACATTGCTTCAGAATATTATTATAAAGATCATCAACCTATTGGCAAATGGTTGGATTATAATAAAAAAGGTGAAATCACTAGCACTCAAAACTATAAAAACGGAAAAAAAGATGGAAAATGGACTCGTATTATTCGCAACCCTGCTGAAAATACAAAATCTACTTTGACAGAGTATTATAAGGATGATCAACCAACAGGACATTGGGAAGAACGCCTTATTGATGGTCCATTAAAATGGGAAAAAGATTACAGTTCTCCTGTAGATTATATGAGAAAAAGTTATTATCCTAATGGAACGTTAGCTGAAGAAAGACAAATCAAAGACAGAAGAAAAAACGGTATCACAAAACAATACACACAAGAAGGTATTCTTCTTAACAAAATTAATTATGATAACGATCATATTGTTGATCAGGAAGTATATTACAAAAATGGTATATTAAGAACTAAAACACATTACAAGTATGGTCGTATTAATGGCCCATACGTAGCCCATACAGAAGAAGGCATTAAAATTATTGAAGGAAATCACAAGGACACTTACAAAGATGGAATTTGGAGAAAATTTGATGAAAAGAAAGGGCGACTTATAAGAGAAACCACCTATAAGAATGATGTAAAAAATGGTCTTTGTAAACATTATAATAAGGCTAAAAATGTAGCTCTTGAAGGAAATTATCTCAACGGCAAAAAAAATGGGATTTGGAAATATTATGACCTTGCCGGAGAACTAGAAAAAGAAATAGAATATGATAAAGGAAAACAATTGTCTGAAAAAAACTATAATTAATTTGATTATCAAAAAATTAATATAAAAATACAAGTAACTTCATTCTAAGATCTTTTACCATTTATAGTGTAACAATGAATACTAATTTTTTACCATATCTCATTATAACAGTAATAATAACTTTAATATGCACCTCTTGTAAAAAAGAGATACAAAAAGAACAACCCATTAAAAAAATAGTTACTGTTGAAACAAACACTACCAAAAAAGATACTCTGTCTGTTATTAAAATTCCAGAAAATGCTGTGCCTATTAGTGTTTCTGAATTTGAAAAAAAGTTTAAAGACCAGTTAAAAGATAGTTTAGGTGTATATATGCCTATTACATCGGGATTAGCATATACAGATAATATATCAAAACATTATATACTATTTACGGAAGATCGAAGTATTATAAAGAATAAGGATACACTAAATAGCAAGATCAAAGCATTTATTATCTCAGAAACTCAGGGCTCATTGATCAATGCCTACGAAATATCAGAAAACACTTATGCTCCTGATATTAATACCGATTTTCGTTTTTTAAAAAAACACTGTTCTTTTACCGATATTGATAAAGATGGAGTAATAGATCCTATTATTATTTCTACTTCTACATATGATGACATCATCACGTCCTCTATTACTATGTGCTACAAAAACAAAGTTGCAAAAATTTTCTGTCGTAAGAATGATAGTGATGAAGAAGATACATCATTCGAAATATCTCCTACTTTTTATTCTTTTCCTAATGAAATACAAAACCATGTGTTACACACAATGGAAGAATTAGAATATGAAGATTTGGCATATTTTGGCAAGTTTAGAGAAATTATTAATCAAAAAGCACATTTTGGTAATAGTGAATCCATTATATCTGTTCATATACCAGAAAACATATATACGACTCAAATACAACAAAAAATCCCTAATACACTACTTATAAAAGAGAACAATACATATACACTTAATACTTTACTCAAAACATACGAATCTGCATTTCCAAAATCGTCAATAGTTTCAATAGATTTTCCTATATATCCTACGTTAGACTTTCATTCTGGAGTTATTTCTAACAACATAACTACAGAAGAGATATACATACCTATACATGAAATAGAATATTTTTACATTTCTGAAAAAAATGAAGTGTTCAGAAAAAAAATAATTTCTGGTGATTGGTTCGACAGTTATCACCTTAAACCCGATGAAGATGTTCCTCTTGATGATAGCAATATTGATTATGACTCATATAATGGAAGATATTTAGTCCAAAGCTGGGATTATCAAAATGGATGGGAAAGCGAGAAAGTATCCTTATTTCCCAAACAAATGAAGGAAGGAAATTATTTAGCATTTTCTAGGCTTAGTTATTTTGATGGTAAAGAAAAGAGAGCAATATATTCCTCCAAAGACTCTATATATTATGCAACTCCAGAGCGTAATCCCTATATGGTCAGTGAAGATATTAAAAGACTTAAAAATAAGTATCAAGAATTATATCCTGCATCGCACGACTTAGATTTAGAAACCGGGATTACATTATTAACCGGATTTGAAAACCCGTCATACGTGGTCACACCTTGGTTCAAAAATAGTTCAGAAGAGAACATTGATCTAAATCATTCTTCATTTACTATATATTATATTAGTAATGATAGTACTATCTATGAAGAGAAAATTGGAGAATATGATGATTTAGGTATCCTTACTCCAGGAGATGAAAATATCCTGGATGATTCTTTTATGATAGAGATTAAAAATGGAGATTGGATTTTTAATCAAGGGGATTTATCCCAAGGTTATTTTCCCGAAGAAATGAAATATGGCGAATATCTCATGTATTCCAAAATAGAAACTGCACAAGGAAAAACATATTATTCAAAGAAAGAGTTTTTACATTACTTATCTCCTTATGGAAACAATAAAAAAGATAATAAAGAAGATAGAAAAGAAACCAAAGAGTTTTATAAAAATTTAACTCTAATCACTCAAAAAGGAGATACTATATCGAATACGCTTAATTGCTATGAAGAAAAAATAAATAATCATACCGTAAACACCTGTGTATATCCAAAATCATACACACTAAAAAACTTGTATAAAGTATATCGAAATTTAAATTTCGAAAGAGAAAACTTATTGCCAGATATACCAGAAAAAGATACTATATATTTCTCAAAGAAATACAACAAAATAAGTTACATACTTCCTAAAACTGAAACAGATTCTATTAAAATTTCTATTGAGACAGAAAAGTATGAACAAGAATATTTTCTATATAAAACTGTAGATTATTCTCAGGTTTCTAAACGTTTTATAGATAAAAACTAAAACTGTACTAAACCTCAACAACCTCTACAATTACATAGAAATAAGGTATTTTATTTCTATTTTTTTCTATATAAATTGTATTGTTTTTATCTTTCTTTTCTGCATTTCCATACATCGTTATTAGAATTGAGAAATTAGGATTTATTGCTTTAATTTTTGAAGGATTAATTTGTCCATATTTTTCAGATTCCCAGCCACAACAATTAAATTTTAGCTTTCCTAATCCATATTTCGAGATCAACACTTGTTCTATTTTTTTAGAATCTTTTCCTGACACTCTATATTTTGAACGCAATATAACTTGTCCCTTTTCTTTACTACATTCTAAAAATTCTAATTCGACCGGTTTTTCTGCATATAAAGATAACAGATCTCCACATAGCAATATAGTACTGTTAGTGCATGAGTAAAACAGAATAATCAATATAAAAGGAAATCTTATCACGGCGAACAGGTTAAAGAAAAGAATGTGATTGCCGTATCATCATAGATATCTCCTTTATACACTTCTATAATTTCAAATTCAATAACCTCATCTACTTCCAGCAAATTATCATAGAGTATTTTTCCCAATGAAAAGGTTTGTACATTAGGAGTATCCTCCAGATATATCTCGGCAATACTCTTGCCATTTCGATACATTTTCAATTTCTTTACTCTATTATTGGCTTTCCAAGTTTTTTCATTTTTTGCATACCCATTAATAAAAGTAACGGCTGCAGATAATCTCCAACGTTCATAATCAGCATATATCTCCACTACTTTAAATCTAATTTTTTCTCCAATTCCAGATCCATCAACTCCTTCTACCCATGCTGTATTTATAGTATTATCAAAATTTGATTGATACATGTTTTTAGCTTCATATGTTATCCCTTTATTCGCCTTTAAAGTACTTGTCGTACTTATTTTACATGTATTAGGGCAAGCGTTTTCAAATTCACCATCATAATCATTGCTCCATGCAGGGTAGTCGGCATATACCTTTGATCTAATCAAGGGTTCTTTTTGAAAAGCATATAACGAGTCAAAAACAAGCATTAAAATAATTATGAAAACTGGAATTGTTTTTGTCATCAGGGTTTACCGATTTTCTTATTCATAAATAATATACTAAACTTATTTAACATGTATAGTAATCTTCTCATTTTCAAGCCATTTTTTGGCCAACAGTGTATTATGAGTAATATTAATCATATAATAAGTTTCACTCATGAATGCAGGAGAATGATCTGTCAATTCTATCATTACTCTATCATCTATATAATTAGAATGAATAAAATAGGTTTTGCCATTATATAAATACAAATATCCTACATGATTATCAAGACCTACAATGTATACACCTTCTTTGAGTCGTTTCAAAGTGTCACTTATGTTGTTGTTTTTGGATACTATTATGTTATTTGCGTTTATAGCTATTGATTTCACTTCTAAACTAGAAGCTTGTTGTGCCATTTTATATCTATTCAAATTAAGTCCCATATGTTTAAGTGTAGTTGACACAAAATAGCCACAAGCAATTGTGCCTTGATTCGGAATATCACTATATCCATTAAAGTCCCACTCTGTGCCGTACCAATGAGGTATAATATCATTGAGTAATGATTTTGTAAAATATAGAGAAACTACATCCAAAAGACTATCTTTTTTACTATTATTAGTCTCTGTTTTATACTCCCGACTTAAACGATTTCTAACGGTTATTATTTGTTCTTTTGTTGCGTTATACCCTGTTTTTGGTTTAAAATTTAATCCGCTTGCTATAGAATCAAAAGTTTTCTGAGGCGTTATTTCTTCTTCTAATCCAAGAACTGTATCGAGTACAACTAATTCTTGGTTTTGTTCACTAAAACTTTTGTTTTCTTGTTGTTTTGAAGAATTAGCACATGAAAAAACAAATGCAAAAAAGAAAGGAATCAGAAAAACGATATTTCTTCCATACTTCTTTTTCATTTTTCAGATACTTTGTTTTTCAAAATTTCATATGTATTATTAGTATACACAAGAAGTTCTTTAAATTTTTTCACTTCTTCTTTTTCTTCGCAATCTTGTTCTCCTAGTTTAAATGTTGTTCTCTCTGTTATGGTATGATCTATTTTAATATCAAAAAACCCATTAGTCGGATGTCTTGACATTATTAATACTTTTTTTGAACTTGTAGATTCCCCTTCACAGATCATGTTCCACTCTCCGCTATATTCATGCGTAATAAAATTGTCCAGTATTTTCTTCAACTTATCCTGAACTGGTAAAAACAAGGAGATTGATTCTTCTGTATATGGATTTGGTTGAGATTGTGTTCGGTGACGCACTCTTACACCAAAAGCAGTTTGATTTTTTGTCACCTGATATAATGGAACATCAATAGATATCTCATCTAAAAACAATGCATCTGACTCCCATCGCTTACTTTCAAAAAATTTATTTTTTATAATCCCTGTGTTGCTATCTACAATAAGAATATAACTATCTAGAGAAAAATAACTTTCATCTTCTTCTAATATATTGATTTTAGGAATAATCAAAATGGTTTGATCTTGATTTGAAGGTATTTTTTGTTCAATTAAAAATTCCGGATAACAGTCTTCATATCGTATTCCTAATTGTTTTAATGCCTCAGCAACTATATCTACTTTGGCTAATACTTCTATTGTCACCACCTCTTTCTTTCTAAAAGAGGAAAAACAACACAAACAAGTCAAAAATATTATAAACTTAATCGTTCTAAAACACTTATAAATCATTATAATATTTTTTATTTTGAATATCAATATACAATTATTGTGTTATTAAAATTCCGTAAGAATCATATTTAGATCCATCATTAAAACTATATACTCTTTCTCTTCCTTTACCATTAATAGAAGCTCCTTTTGATTTTGTATCAATCCAAACTTCTCCCTTTTTATCTATAAATTTATAAGTCCCATCATATTTCACCAATGCTATTCCATTAATAAATTCATGAGCTCTCTCATACTTAAACCCTAATACTTTATTCCCTTTTTTATTTAAATACCCATAATAATCCGGAGTTTCATAATTATTATCTTCATTTCTTACCTGTACGAAACCATCACTAAAGTTTCCAACTTTATCATATATCATTGGGATTACAATTTTTCCTTTTTCATTTATAAAGCCATACTGGTAATTTTCATTTTTAATAGAGATCATCCCTCCTGCCATATCTCCTAATTCCTCTACATCCTTTAACAAAGTACCTTTTCCTTTCTTATCGATATGATAATACTTAAAATTAGACCGTCCAAATAACAGATCTCCTTTTTCTTTTAAGTAAATATATTCCTGTTTAGAAACCTCTTTATTGTCTTTAGAATATAATTTATAATCGCCTTCATCCTTTTTTTGAATACCCACTAATCCATTTTCATAACTTTCTATATCATAGACAAACAAAGTATCCATTCGCTTTTTCTTTATATTCAAATGATAATAATGCTCATCATCTTCATAAAACCTATCATTTATAGGATAATAATCAGATCCTTTTACAGAAAATAGTTCATTGTTTTTCTTATCCATTACCGATATTCCGTTTTCTGTAGGCATATATATCATTTTACCAAATTTTGTATTAGCCGTAGCGGTAAATTGTATTTTTTTCTTTTCGTATTTTTTTGCGAAATATAGTTTTACTTTTTTTACAGTACCATCATAATAAAGTTCTCGATGAAACATCCCATCGTTATCTTTGAAATAATCCAACTTTGAAGCATTCTTTTTAATATAAGATTTTAACTCTTTGGTATCCTTAAACTCTTGATTATCTAGTTTTTCTATTGTTTCCTCTAAGAACTCTATCATTTCAGCAAATACTTCTTTTTCCTCTTTTGGTTCTCTGTCGGTATAACTATATCCTTTTGAGTGCAATACTTTCCCTTCTTCATTTAATCCTTCTATTTTTAGAGGGGCATTAAGAGTATCACTGGCGGTGATATATACATAATTGTCTTTTATTTTTTCTATTAGAATTTCACCTCCGTTATAATTTGCTTTTGGTTGATCAAGGGATACTATTACTTCATCATAAGTTGACAAGTATTTTATAGTATATTCTACATCTATACTATCTATCAATAATGGTTCTCCCCATACAGTATCATATTCAAAACTTACATCATACTTTGAAATACTATCTATATCAATCGTTCCATTATTATAATATATTTTTTGAGGTTTATAATACTCTCTAATAGTTTTTATAGTTGAAACGGGGTTTATAAAATCCTTATCCTTAAATTCAAATTCAATGTGTGATTTATAATCTTTAAATTTTTGCAAAAACTGAGCTTCTTTCACCTGACCTATAACTACTGGAACTATCGTAGTATCATTTTTAAAAACAGGATCAAAACTTTCATCTTCTATAAATTCTATTTCATTTGAGAATGTATTATCAAAAAAGTTTATGAAAGATTTAAGGCCTTTCAAATTCTCTTTCATCCCTTCCTTTACCTCTTCCAAATTTTCACCATCCATTTCTGAAAGATAATCTGATATCACTTCTTGATCTCCATTGCCAGAACTGCTACAACTACATATTAAAAATAGTGCTGCTATCAAAAGTGTATTTTTCATTTCTTATTATTTTAAATCTATTATTTTAATTCAATACCTCTACAAATTCGCTTTTTTTATTAGAGCATCACACATTGTTTTTAAAGTATATAGTAATGCTATTTTGTATCTAAAAATTCTAGGATAGAAAAAACTCTACAACTATAAAAAAAACTATAACACCAATGGGGACACTTATAATCAGTTGCTTTAGCACGCGAGTAATTGTATATGTTTTTAAGTTAAATATTGACAAAATTAATCCCAAACTCAATCCTACTATCGAACCAATTCCTGGTATAAAAAGATATAAAAGGTGCTCCATACTATGTGGATGATCACTACTAAAAACATTGACTAACACGCAGGCTAGTATCAACCCTGCTATGCTATATACAAGAAGTCCAACACCCATCGATTTTATAATGAAATAGAAATTTTTCATTATCTATCAATTTTTTTATGATCCTGATTCATATATAAAACACCTTCTATTTCTCCGTTTTTTATTACGAATATATCTTCACATATTTGTTCAATATCTTCTTCATCAGAAAGGTAAGTCGCATAATGAAAATTCATAAATTTAGACTTAATAGTTTCCTCTGCACCCTGATCACATATCAACATTTTACTACGTCTTGGAATAGAAACCAATATTGAATCAGCATTTAATTCCTTTTGAATATGAATCATAAAATTTTGATCCAGTATTTTTTCACAAGTAAACGTATGTCTCTGAAAACCGATGACTTTATGGTCAAATACTTTTTGTGTGGTGTATTTTAATTCTAACTTCTCAATATTGATCTGCGCGGTATCCATAATCAAGCGAAATTGTTCTTCTGTTTGATCATTAGAATCTAGCATCCAAAGATCATCTTGAGTAGATGTTACATAGCTGATTACCACTTTAGGTTCATCAGAGTTATAATGATCAAGGAATGGAACAATAAAATTATTAGGAATCAACCCTTCATAATCCATTTGGGAAAGAAAAGGATATAATTCGTGATCCACTTCTTTTTGAGTTACGGTTTTTGACTCAGTAGATATAGAATCTCTATTAGATCTTATTTTTTTTTCTTCTTGAGTATTTTTTTTTCCAAAAAGCTTGCTAAAAAAATTCATTAAAGTTGTCTTTCGTTAAATTTAGATCTTAAAAACAATTTAAAATCAATTCCATTGCTCTATTAAATCTCCTTCGAGGTTATAGAAGAAATCGAAAGTTTTACCTATTTCAGATTTGATTTCAATAGTGTATCCCATTTTAGATTTATCACCATCATTAGGAGATGTAACAGATACCGATCCTAAAACCGGAGTCTCAGCCTCTTCTTTTTCTCTTATTTCTCTTATAGAAGTATTTACCAAATTTTCTATCATATCCATGCTTACTTCTTCATTTAAAGTGAACATATAATCTTCTATCCTTCCTTTTTTAAGTTCTAAACTTACCTCTGAGACATTTTTCCAATCATCATCAGTTTTCACCCAGCCTTTCATCTGTAATGATTCAGGTTTATCCGTTACTACGACATTAATAACATGGCCTATGTTTTCATTGTAGACAATTGATAGATCTGTATAATACGAATATAGTCCAAACTTCTCGGTCAAATCTCTCTCTATTTTATTAAAATCTGTAACAGAAATAATGTAATTATCCTGTTTACATGACTGCAATGTAAACATGCATAAGAGAAATATCACGATCATTTTTAATCTCATTTCTTTTCCTATATAAATAAAATCTAATACTCTTGTTGTTATACTACTAATAATAGCATCCAAATACTACTATGCTATTTGGTTTAATATGTCAAAAGTACCAGTTCCTCTTAAGAAACAGAATGATGAATCAATATTCGATAGTGTTTGATTTATATTTGAAAAGTTCTCATTTTAAACTAGAAAAATGGCTGTTATTATCCATTCAATAGCTTTGATACGAATTCATCTTTTTTTCGTGATGAAACAGGTATTTTTTCCCCAGATTTCAAAATGACATATCCATTTTTGTCATATTTATCAACATAATCCAGATTTACCATAAAAGATTGATGTGTTCTGATAAATCTTTCATTTGGTAGTTGACTCTCAAATTCTTTTATAGGTTTAGAAGCCATATAAGATTTACCATCTGATAAGTAAAAAGTAGTATACCCTTTGTCTGATTTACAATAAATAAGTGAATCAAAATTAATAACTTGAAATCCTTCTTGTAACCTAAGAACTAATTTGTTCTTTTGCCTATTGATAAGTTGATTTTTAACAATTTGTAATTGTTCTTTTTGTTGAGATATATCTATATTAATTGCTTTATCTATTGCATTTTCTAACTCTGTAATATCTACAGGTTTTAAGATATAATCTACAGCTCCATTTTTTAATGCTTGCAAAGCATATTGCTCATAGGCAGTAATAAAAATAATTTTAAAAGTCAATGCACTTGTTTGTTCTAAAAAATCAAAAGCATTACCATCTTTTAAATTTATATCCAGGAAGATCAAATCCGGTTTACAAGCCTTTGCAACGGTAACAGCATCTTTGACCGATTCACATTCTCCTAAAATATTAATATCCTTATCCAGGCTTTCAATCATTGATAGTAACCCTTTCCTGATATACAATTCGTCTTCTACAATTAAAGCTTTAGTCATTTTGATCTATTTTATAGGGTAAAGTTAATGTTACTTGTGTTCCTTTTTCATTAAACACACTACGGTTTTGTATAAACACTCCTGAAGGTACTTTAAATTTTTTTGATATAATTTTCAACCTTTCAGATGTTATTTTGGTAGCTAATGATTTTTTATCACTCATTTGTATTTTTTCTCCATTATCTATACCAACACCGTTATCCTTTATTAAACAAACAAGCTTATTTTCTTTAAATGAAATTTCGATAGATATTTCGGGATCTTCAACATTATTTTTAAATCCATGAATGATTGCATTTTCAACAAAAGGTTGAATTAGCATTGGAGGAATTAATAGTCCTATTTCCTGGATATTGTCATCCAATTGAAGCGTATATCTAAAACTATTTTTAGATCCCATATTTTGTAAATCCATATAATTTTGTAGCGCTTCTAATTCTTCTTGTATGTAAACTAATTTCTCTCTAGAACTCTCTAAAATCAAACGCAATAATTTAGAAAATTTTGACAAATAAAGTACTGCTTTTTTCTCCTCATTATTAAGAATCATACCTTGTAAAACAGAAAGTGAATTGAAAATAAAATGAGGAGTCATTTGAGATCTTAAGAGTTTCTGCTCTGTTAATATATTCTCATGGGCTGTTCTAATTCTATTATATGCAAAAATGAATACTATAGAAAGTAAGACAAGAATAATGAATAGTAAAATAACCGCTCCCCATAATTTTTGCTTTTGAGATGTTATTAATTCATCATCAATTACCTTTACTTTTTTCTTCAGAATATGTTCTCTTTTATTAGAGTTTTCTAACGAATATATTTTTTCGTTAATTTTTTCTCTAAATATCTCTTCATTCCAATCGTTAATACGTTCAAGATATTCTAGAGCAGTATCTATTTTTTTCTGTCCTTTATATAATAAAAAGTAATTTTCATTAAGGGTTTTGTGTCCTCTTATTTGACTTTCTAATGTAAAGGAGCGATGAGCAGAATCTAAAAACACCTTAGCTTCTTTCCATTTCTTTTGTTTAATATATGCTAGACCTATATTAGATAATGTTATGTTTATTTCTTTTACATCTTTAGACTCGTACTTATATTTTAATGCGTTTTTAAAATTAACAATGGCTTCATCCCATTTTTTTAATCCCATTAATACTAATCCATAATTGCCTGTAAACACTGGTAATTTTCGATATTCTTTTTTTGTGATTTTATTGTATGTATCATATGCTTTATCATAATCTTTATCATAATAATATAATACTCCGCATTTAAAACATAGCTTTTGAAGTTCTATCGAATCCTGAACTCTAAATACTGTACCTGCCTCATCACATAATCTCACTCCCTCTTTAACCTTACTCATATCAGTAAGGTTCTCTACTCTTAAATTATAAGCAATAACCAAGTTTGCAGTATCCTTTTTTGCTGAAGACTTTTCATACATCTGGATAGCTAATGTATATCCATTAGAGTATTGACCAATTCTAGCATAGGAACGTGCTAATAAATAGTACTCTCTCATCGAAAGCTTACTATCCACTTCTTTTTTTCCTAAAATATTAATTACTTTATCATAATCTCTCTCTTTAAAAAACTGTTCTACATCTTCATAGTTCTTATCTTCAAAAAGATTCTCTACGTTCTTAAGTTCCTGATCTTCTATTGGTTTTTGATTACTATCCTGAGTGTACGTTTTAGAAAAAAAACATATAAAAAGTGTAAATAGTATAACGTTCTTAATATTCTGCATTGAAAATGTATAAGAGAATATAGTTTTAATTATTGTTTCTTAATAAATTCGATAATTCTTTTACAGAAATTGATTTTTTGCCAAATACATTCTCTATTTCTTTATTTGTATATATCAATTCATCCCAAAAGTAATATCCATTCTTATCCTTTGCATATGGCCCTGATCCTTTTGTTGTCCTAAATGTCTTATAATCTACATGGTTTAAAATACCTGCTCTTTCGCCAAATATATAATTTTTGTCCTTGGCATAGTTATCTCCTAATACTTTAAATGAGCTATAATCGGCCTTATTGTAAATATAAAACTTACCACCATATGCCATATCATAATAATGATAAATATGATTCTTGTCTTTATAAAAAGTACTTCCAATATGAGTAAATGTCACGGTATCTATTATTTTATGTAGAGATATTTCTTTCTCTTCAAAAGCAATATGTGTTATATATGACACTGTCACTCCTACCTCAGTCGCATATGGTATTTGAAAACCTATTTCTTTATTCTTATTGGTATATAGGTTATGTTTTAGTTTTCTCCAATCCAATTCTCTGTGAATACTATCTAATCTAGAAACAATAGTCGCAATTTTTTTCTCTCTATTGGTTTCAATATCCTCTTCTAGAACTTCAACTTCTTTTGTTTTACAACTAAAAAAGAAATAAATAAAAGCTGTAAACAATATGATTAGCCTTATAAACAATATACTATCCTTCTTATTTTTTAATTATATATATATTATAAAGTTACGGTATGTTTTTAATTATATAATATCTCAATTTATATTCATACAACCTTAATCTATATTTGAACTTTATCAATTGAAATAAGCGATCTAATATGCTCTTTTTTTTATTCGCCAAGCATATAAAACTATAGTAATCAAAATTATAATTATTTGTATTGGTATAATACTAAACAAACGCTGAGCAAACTTATGTTTCTCTCGATCTTTATCTTCTATTTGTTCTAATATCTGACTCATCCTTTTCTTGATAAAAAGTATATCGTCTGACGCTTTTATTTTTTGTTTTTCTAAATGTAAATATGTGCTATATTTATTATAGGCAACACCAATGTTAGGAGCTGTTATACACCAGGAATATATCTGAGAACAAAATACAACAAGAAGTAAAAAAGGTATTATACTCTCGGTTATTATTACTTTTTTCATCTTACATTTCTTTCGTCTCTGTCATAAGTTGCATTAATTGATCATAATTACCTTCTTTATAATCTTCTGGTTTTAGATGTCCTAAATGTCTCATTTTTTTCGGATAATATGTATTATATGAATATATTCCTTTATCGTCTTTAAAAAAATAATACACATCAATTTCTACAGGATATTGGCCTTCTCCTCCATCGCATCCAGAAATTACATCTACCGTAGACCCAAGAAACAACATACTTTCTCTATCTGCTATATTTTTAATTTCCTTATTCTCAATCAACAATTTATCATCATAAGCATACCCTAACGTAAGATCTTTTATTCTAGAGGTGTGAGAAACTCTTGGAGCTTCCTTTTTAGGAATATTTCCTGAAAGAAAATGAATTGAGGAAATACCAACATATATCCCATTATTTCCTAAAAAATTGTAAGTATTGATAGAAGTGAAATATTTTGAACTACCTTCTAACCAAGGAAGTATCCTAAATTTATTTGCATCATAGTCGTAAACATATTTCTGTATCCCATCAGTATAGATATACTCTGTTTCCATGTGCAGGTTATTGATATCTTTAACTACAGAAATATCTATAGGTTTTTGTTTGTTTATAATATAATACATGTCCTTATATACCTTATTATCATATCGTATTAGTTCTTTAAACTCATTAAGATAAGAAGCTTCTATAGGAACAAAATGTACGTTATGGTTATTAGCAAGATGAACTCCTCCTTTTCTATAAATCCATATCGTACCCTTTTTGGTATCTAATGATATTCCGGATTCTTGTTGTATGATTTCCAGAGTATCAAAAGTGGTTCCTGATTGTTGAGTGTTAAAATCCAATGTCATATTTTCGATTTCATGTACTCCGACACGATAAAAAGTATCTTTATCAAATAAAAAACTATCTCCATGCTGATGTCTATCTGTAATAGGGACGAATTGTGTAGTTTTACCCAAAAGATCTGGAACAACAGAAAATGTGAGTTGTTCTTCATTAAAAAGATATACATATTGACTATTCTTCATGAATAGTCCCTTTCTTGGTAAGTTGGTTATCACTTCCAAATCACCTGGCATCTTGGTAATAACCTTCTCTATAAATTCTGCCGAATAACTTTTAGGCACAATATATTTCCATACATCATTCTTACATATAAAATTAACCCCAATAGTCTCTGAAATAATTTCTAAATCACCAATTTTACTTACACCATATTCTTTAATTTCGTTCTCTTTTTTTTCTGCTATAAAGTACCCTTCAGCAGTGGTAAACAAAAAGAATTCTTCATTTTCTTCTAAAATTTTAAAATTTTCAGCATCTATATTCTTAAGTATTATTTTATCCCTAGACACATAACTTACTCTATTTGGATCCTTTACGGTATGTTGAAATACTAGCTTTCCATTTTCTGAAAATAATTCATAAAAATGAGGGGTATGATAATGATAGCATTCACTTGCCTGGATTACATTTCCTATCAAAAACATATAAATACCAGTGACTATACAGTATATCTTACTTTGTTTCATTATGTTCTAACTCTTAACGATTACTTCATTTTTTCCAAGGTGAAAGTTCTTTATATTCCTTTGATTCTTTTACTTCATTCTCTAGTAATAGTTCTTTTACTTTTTCATTTTTTGAAGCTATTGCATAGTACAGAGCATTTTCTTTATTTGGATTTATATAGTGGATATTAGCTTTACGTTCTATAATGGTCTTAACGCATTCTAAACTATTATCTACGGTCTTATCTTTACTCATAGCCATAGCATCATAGAAAAAATCCTTTACAGAGATTGAGCTTCCTCCTACATTTTGGTTTAAACTATTTATATTATCATAAAGTCTTGCGGCGTGCATTAAAGGGCTTATTTTAGAAGTTAATGATGTTTGATTTATATCAGCACCATTATCCAATAAAAATGTTAGCATTTCTACATCTCCTCGTATTGCAGCATGATGTATTGCTCCATATTCATACTCTTTTGAGATATATTTTACATTAACATGGTAGTCCAAAAACATTTTGGCAATGGTAGTATCCTTAACAAATATAAAAGCCTCATGTAACATTTCCTTAGTCACCCAATCCTGATTGATCCATTTTGATAATAACTCAGAAGTATTTGATTTTCTTGATTCGTTTAAAAATAATTTTCTTTTTTGGTCTAATGAAAATTTATCAAAGAATATTGTAGAAATTTTTGGATGATTTGATCTAATTGCCAAATCCAGAACTGTATTGTCATTAATATCTTTAATCGTATCTGTAGCTTTATTTTTTAGAAGTAACTCTACAATATTATCCTGATTAGACTCTACCGCAAGGTGTAATGGTGTTTTATCATACACCAGACTTTTAGTATTTGGATTCGCTCCTTTTTTTAATAGTTTATCAACAAGTACATAGTCGTTTTTTACAATTGCATAATGCATACTTGCATAACCGTTTAAAGAATCTATAATATCCAAATCTATTTCTTTCTCTAATAAATATTCTATTTCTACTTCATTGTCATTAAGTAATGCTATTAATAAAGGAGTATGGCCGCTAGAATCAACTGCATTAAGCTTATATTCTTCCTCAATCAATTTTTTAGAAATTTTGGATGCCTGATGCTCTAAAGCAATGTGAAGAATATTTCTTCCATTAAAAAATTGCAGCGTATCTCTATCTACATCCATAAGGATTTTTTCAAATTGATTTACATTATCTTTTTTAATAATGTTTTCAATACTTTCTGTTGATGGTTTACCACAAGATATTATCGTTATGATTAGAATAAAAATGCAATTGAAACGTACCATTTTTTAATTTTTAAAGTAAAATATTCAAAAAAAAAAGCCAAAACAATAATGAAAATGACCCAAATGCTTATATTCATATTTCACTAACAACATAATATGAATAAAACTGGTAATTCTTAGGTCATTAATGTTTTGGCTTACTAACTAATACTCCCACAAGTAATACGTTAAAAATATTTCTTTTTTAGAATGGTAGAATACGCTAAGTCATATTTGTAGCGATCGAATTAATATTCGTTTGAAGTTTTATTGGCAGATTGATCATAGGCCAAATGTTATTTAAAACTTAATGATAGCCCCCTGTATATTTTTTGCTTTTTTTGTTAAGGTTAGAACTTTTTCTGTTCGTTCTTCCTTTTCTGTTCCAAAATATTTATACATTTCTATGGATAGGCCTACCGGACCATGAATGGTTTGTTGACGATCTGCAAAAAAGTCAATCATAATTGTATATGTCCCTTTTTCTGCTTTTTTAACTATAATTTCTTCGGGACCATAACCATCTGTAATATCTGTATTATATCTTATATTATCAGACTCATCATTACCATAATAAAAATCTTTTCCTGATGGAGTAATAAGATGTAAATCAATATCGGTATCACTGGATGTCCATGTAAGAACAACTCTTAGATCTCCTGAAATTATATACTTGCTTTTTTTGGTATGTTTTTCTTTCTTTAAAATTGAATGATAATCATTGTACAAAGTGTTCATTACCTCTGTATAATCATAAGGGTCATGATTTCTTTCTATCCAATTACCGTCCAGTGCATTCCTTAATATTTCTGCTGCTTTGTTATATTCTTTTAGTAATCCATAGGTTACTGCCAGATCCCGATGTGCAATAGGTTCATCTGGTCTTACTTCTAATATTTTCTGAAACAAAGGTACTGACTCTTTATATTTTCCTATAGAACGCAATTGATACGCCAAAGTTCTGATGTTTTCATGATTATCTAATTGTATCTCGGCTATATTTGACCAAATCTTAGCCGCCAGATCTGGAGCATCTTGGGCAAAGATACTTCCTGCAGCCATATAAAATCCAGCAGGTTGTTTTTCCTGGGCAGTTAAATTCAGATATTTTATATACCGCTTCTCTGGATCATATTTCTTTATTTTTTGTAACGATTCTGGTATATCTGTCCATACTTTTTTAGAAAGCTCGTGTTTGATATGTTTATTAATGTTTATAGGAATTGTAATTCTTTGGTCTTCTACAAAGTCCTTGGTGTATACAAAAATAATTCCGTCATTTCCTAATGTTCCTGCCAATTGTCTTGATGCTTCTCTTGGTATAATTTCTAGAGAAAATACCTCATCCCAATCTAAATAGTTCAATTCGCCTTTTCCTTCTTCCCATTCTATATTAGCAAAATCATCAACTTCGTAATCCACAAAAACCAATGGATTACTCCCTAAAACAATATGGTTATCTTTTTTCTTGATAAACAATTGTTCTTTATATCCAAAAATTTGGTAATCGTCAATATTGGGTGCGCTAACAAGGAAATCATTACCATCTTTATACGTTGCTTTTTTTTCAGAAAAACCAGCAATAACAACTTCTTCCAACATTGCTTCTGATGAAGGCATTATTATACTATGATCACCTATTACAACTTCTTTCTCTACAGTATCAAAACCAATAAAAGAATAATTTAAGACACTTCCAGGAGGTACTTCTAACGAAAAATTTCCATCAAAATCACTCACTGTTCCTATATTCTGACCTTCAACAAATATATTGACTCCTGGTAAAGGTAGACCATCTTCGACTATTCCTGTAACTAAGTAATTATCTCCTTGTTGTATTACTTTAATAGTAATTGTAGCATCTTCTGCTGTTGATTCTTCAAAATTTTGGTCAATTATGGGATCTAATTGCTTTGGTAAACGTAAGGCATCTATTGAATCTAAATATCTTTCTATTTGATCATATTCATCATCCATACGATCATATTTCTTCTCTAAATCCTTCTCTTTTTTATCAAATGTTTCCTCTAGCGTATCTTCTTGATCAGGATATCTCCAAATAAGTAATTCTGATAATGCATCCATTTGATCTTCAAAAGCTTCTAACTTTTCTAATTGCTTCTTTAATCTTGCTAATTTAAGATTATCAGCATATTGTTTTTGCCACTCTTCGTTAGGAGGTATTATTTCATTAGTAATATAGTCTTCAAAAGTTTCTAATACAATTAAAGAAGTGAATTCTGTTAATAGGTGATACTTTAATCCTAAGGATAGTAATTGTTCCTTGTTTTCTTTAGGATATAGACTTAACTCCTTTACTTTTTCAATAGCTAAGAAACGCTTTAGATCGATTATTTTATGATCAATCTCTAGCGGAGTAACAGAAATATTAAGCTTTTTATATTTATCAAACACAGGAGAAGTTGTGACCAACTCGGTTCCTCTAACCACAGATCTAAAATGTGATCTGTCAATTCGAGTGTTCGATTTTGGATAATATTCTATTAATTGCTTTTCTTTATATCCAGAAAAAACTACTGAATTATTCATCAACACAGACAATGCAGCTGTTATAGATTGAAGTTCTAGATTTAAATATACTCCTCCATTGTCTCTGGCAATCACTTTAAGTTTTGCAGGATTATTCGATGCTTGTGATGTAACTGTATATAGAGGTGATACTGCAGATTTAAACGTAATATCACCAAAATTGGTTAAACCGTCACTACACAAAATATACATGTCTGATTCTGGGATTTCGTCTACACAACCATATTGCGTTGCGGCATCATACACGATATCTTTTAAAAGTCGTTCTAGTTTTCTAGTATTTGCATTCCTTACTTTTATTTCTCTTATAGAAGTCACTTCGGTATTAAACAATACTATGCTTATATCAACAGTAGCAATTCGTTTACAAAGTTCTTTTAAAAATAGTATTTCTTTATCTACCAATCCCTTTCTGGATCGAGAATGATCCCACAATACCGTAATACTTTTTGGTACTATGTTTTCGTTTTCTATACTAGGTACTGGAGTACTGTTATAATAAAAATAATCATTCTCATGTTTTTGATAAAAAGTGAACCTTTTTTGTTTTGGAGTCGCAATAATATGAACCTCTTTTGTAGTTGTAGATGTGATAGAAATAAGCTCTTTATTCTTTTTTGTAGTAAACGACTCTACTCCTGACAACTCTAGATTTTCTGTGAATCCAATGAAATCAATTTGTATATCTTTTTTGGCTATTTTTTCTTTAAAATCTAAAGTTAAATCCACCAATAAATTACCACTATCCCAAGTCAATTTATCTAAAACATCTAATCTGATTGTTCTACTTCCTTTTGCTGGAATTGGGTATATTCTTGTTTTAAAATTATTGCCTTCAGTCTTTTCTACCAAACCTGGATCAATATTACGACTTACAATAGTTTCATAAGCGGCTCGTCCTTTTGCCTTATCCACAGCAACAGCCTCTCTAAGTTCTCCATTAATATCTAAAGCATATCCTACTATAGTTTGATGATCTGATAAAGGAAACTGTAGCTCCCCCGACAATTGCCTTTGTGAATGATTAAAAATTTCTATGGTGTATTGTGTTACTCCAATATCTCCCACAACACTCGTATGTATTTTCATCTCTTTAATAGAAAGGCTATCTGCATCCTTAGAGTCTATCAACGTGGTTTGACCACAGATACAAAAAGGAGTAGTAAATATCAAAAGTATAAGTATTCTCATCTTTCTAAAGTATCGTATTTGTTTCAAAACTAACACCATTAGTCTTAAAAAATGGTTCTTATGTATTCTTTTTAGTTTATTGTTCAATTTTAGGAGGAAACACTATAATATGTGAAGCATAATCTTTGTATTTTCTAAATTTTGTGGAAATAAATAATGGTTTTTCCCATTCTTTTTGATACTCCCAAGAAGGAGCTGCCTCCCAATTACACTCCTTTACTATATCAAATCTAGTAATCCAAGTATGCCAACCTTGCTTACTAAACCCCCAACCAAATTCATTTTGTAATAATAGACTATCAATTTGTTTTTGATCATTTTCTATAACAAACATTTTTTGAATGGGAATATCTGGTTGTTTCCAGACATCATATTTTCGTTTCTTTTTAAAATTATTACTTGCAGAAGAATACTCTTCTGAATCCTTAGATATTACCAAAAAAGCAGTCCAATTAAAATATGTTGTAAGTATGTATGCGATACTCCATCCAGCATGTTCTCTCTCTTTCCATATTTTTTTGTGATACTTTTCTAAAATTTCAAATCTTTCAACTCCTAGTCCAGCCTCTAGTCCTTTGACTGCATATATGGTGCAATGCATACTATCTACTTTTATATCATTCTGTTGAGCTTGCATCTTATATCTTTCAAACTCATTTATAGTATCTCCGACTCTGTATCTATTTTTTGCATTGGTTTGCCAAATCGTACCATAATATTTACTAAATGTCTTTTTCACATTAGTAAAATACTCATTCTCTATTGCAGCAATAGCATTAATTGCTTTTGGAGAGTTAAACCCATTGTATCTATTCGATAGTATACTTGGCTGTGTGTGAAATATCGTATCGTTTTTTTGAGTGGCATCTAATGATATTTCATTTACACTATCTTTTACTTGTATTGTATTATGCTCATTTGTTTGAAACGCCAAGTATATCAAAAAAATGATTATGCTCATTAATATAACAAGAACAACAATTAATAGTCTTTTTTTAAGCATATCATCAGAAAGATTTTAGTTTAAAAAAGAAAGGTGTATACATATTAAACTGTATACACCTTCTCGAAAAACATTTCTCCTATTGTTTGAAAATCAAGTCCTTCTTTTGCTACTACCACCAGGACAAGAAATCATATAGTAATCTAAAATTCAGGTAAAATGTATTAATTCATTTGAGCTAATAACTCATCAATCGTTTTTGCCATAACTACACCTGGCAACTTTACAGGGGAACCAATTTGTGCTAAGAAAGTACCTTTTACTTCTCCTGTTTTATAGGTTGTAAAACCAATTCTATATAGTCCTACTGTTAATGCATTAAGAGGATCACTCACTTTACTTTTGTAACGTAAAAGAGAGTTATAAGATCTTCCGCTAGGTTGTTTAGGCATCTCACCGCTATCATCATTTTTTGCTAATGTGTGCCAGTTTGCATTTGCAGCATTACTAATACCAGCCTTAGTAATGATATCTGATCTTTCTAAAGTAATATATGTATCAAAATAATCTCCTGATCCTGCATTAGCATCATAGGTAGCTCCTTTAATAGGATCTTTAACTTTAACCTTTTTTGCTGGAGACATCATACGTAAACCTAATTCTGGTGCCACTGCAGGAATCCAAACATAGATATAATAAAATTTCTTACCATCTCTTACTTCATCTTCTGTATTTACCGCTGCATGTCCTAAATAAGAAACTACATCTGTATAAGGAACTTTAATAGTTTTTGGTCCTATTTTCTTTTCAATAGAACTCCCGAATTTTTTAATTTTTTGAGCTTCTGCTGTAAAAGTACTACCAATAGCAAATGCTAATAATAAGATTGAAATTTTGATTTTCATTTTTAATGTGTTTATTATTATTTGAAGCTAAAGTAGTAGTAGTTAACGATTATCATAAGTGGTAATCCATAATTGGTTTTTATGAATTCATATTCGATATGATTTAACTTTTATTTGCGAATTTGAACATTGTATTTTCTTTTTATCCATAAACTCAAATTATACATTAGAAAACCTACTATTGCTAAAAATTATTTCAAACATCTTACTCCTCAAATTTTATTAATTCTTTTAACTAAGCAATCTTTCTCTAATTTTCATTAGGCTATCATCGATAATTAATTCTCCGTCAACAAAAACTTTTTGTAAAAGTCCTTTACTTTCTTCCTCTCTAGATACTTCATCTTTATAATTGATTCGTCCATTTTCACTAAATAGCTTAATCAAACCTTTAGCTGATTTCTTTGTGCCGTCATCGGTAATCGGGTCTTTAAAAATTTCTCTCCCTTCACCCTTAACTTCTACATAAGTAGCTTTCATTGCAAATCCAAATGTATCTCTTGTATTATACTGATAAGTAAAACTCCCTATTCCTAAAACCACATTTGTTGATGCAAATCCTTTCTCTTTAAGTCGTTCACAAATTTGTGTTGCTCTTTCAATAGTAATACTGTCTCCATAAATTGCTCCTATTTTAGGATTAAGTACTTTATAACCCTGATCATTTATAGTGCCTCCAAATTCATCCCATAGTAATTCTATAACTCCTTTAGAAACTATTGGACTTTCATCTTCACATCCGCAAATGATGTCTACAGGATCTCCAGAATCTGGTCGGATAACCAGTTTACCCTCTCTCCCTAGAATTTCCTCTTTTAGTTGTGGAAGATATTCTGTAAGTACTTTCCATAAATCCCAGGTGTCTGATACCACTGATAAAATTCCCGTAGGATAGGTTTCTAATAATCTTCGGAAGGTTCCGATTTCATCATCTTTACTACCAGCACACATTACACTATGTTCTGTTGCATTTACACTACCGATGACCAGTTCTTTGGTTACATCTGTATTATAAAAAGTTTCAAAAGCTTTAGCTACCGGAAGAGTGTCACTACCTGAAAAAGCAAGGGCATGTCCCATACCACTCAATATAGAAGATTCTGTACCAGACATTCCTCTCATAGAAAAGTCATGTCCTTGCCAAGTCACAAATTCTAAATTCTCTTGATCTGTTTCTGATGCATATTTATTTAATATTTTTCTATATTGCTTTGCTATGGTTGCTGATGTACAAGGCTGCCAGATAATATTAGATAACAAGGTTTCTAAGTAGTTTGTTAACCAGAAAAACTCTGGTTTTGTGTTTACCAAGGTGAACATAGGTACCCGAATAGGTACTTCTGAACCTTCTGGTAATGCTTTGATTTCTATCGGCAAATATCCTAAATCATGTAAATCCTCTATATGAGATGTATTATAATCTACTCCTAAATAATGATCAACATATTTCTTATACTCTGTTACAACATCCTCTTTGGGTTGATCAAAGAAGTCCTGATTAAATCGTTTAATTAAATACTCCTTAATAAGGTATTGTAGTCCAAAAAACACAACATTATCCACTCCTTCTACTCTGCTTTTTCGAGGCGTCCAGTTAGAATATACTAAAGTAGTACCTTCTGGGTATTGCTCTCTATGACCTAATTTATAACCGTCTGTTAATAGTAATGGATTCATTCTTAATATTATTTTGCGTTAATTATACGCAAATATAACTTTTATCTTAGAATTGAAAAAATTTTTAAAAACATTTCTTCTAAAATATATTTATATTTTATTTGTCCCTTACCTTGCTTAAGTAATTTTTAAACACTTTTTGAAAATTGATAAGGTCTATCTTTTCCTTTTTGACCTTATCTCCTTCTTTATATTCTTCATAATATGAATCAATTTCTTTCTCAAAAAATCGTATACCAGCTACTATATCCCCATGATCTCCAGTTTCTAAATATCCTCTATATTTTTCTGGTTCTTTTGGGTAAGTCTCATCACCTCTCTTAGTTTCTGCTATGATAGCATCTATTAAATCTCTAAAAAAAACATCCATCTCATCAGGCTCAAAAACTTCAGGTTTATCAAAAAAAACATTTGTAATATTTATTAGATCGAAAGAGCTTAAATTATCTTGAAAACCACTAGTACCATAGCCATAAGTGCTATTATTTTTATCATACATAAAAAATATACTGCGTTTTGATAAATGGTTCATTTTTCCTATCACAAAATATTTGGAACCTATATATTCATCATTCATGTGATATTGTATCTCCCAATAGTTATCTTTCTTTAATAAGTTTACCTGAAATTTGTTTCCTTCGACGGCCAATGTAGGAGATCCTATAATTATTGTATCATCATTTAGTATCATAGAAGTGCGCTGATAATAATGCATTGCAAATACATCAATATGCAATTCTGTAATTTTTTTATTTTCGATTTTCTTAGAAAAGATAGTAGAGGACACTTCTTCATACTCATATCCATCTATTATTTTACCATTTTCATAAACCGATTTGATATTCAATCTTGGTTTATATTTATTCTTTAGGTACTCATCATGCTCTTCTTCATTCATCTGATATTCCTCAACCTCTTGCGATTCATCAAATGTATCTGCTCCTAATGCCATTTGGTAAACATCTAAGGAATACTGAAATTTTATAACTCCATTCTCATAATAATCAACTCTGGGAAATTCTATATTCCCCTTTGAGAAATACCCTTGATAAGGCTGACCATCTTTATAATAACTTTTATATACTTTCTGGGGTTTCTCTGTTATTAAAAAGGACCTGTTCTCTACAAAGTCATTCATGTTTTGAGCATTGATCGTATTAGACAAGAAGATGCACCATGCTAAAAGTAAAACTATCCTTACTTCACTTTTAATTCTATATCTCAATGGAAATCTAACAATCGTCATCCTTATTTATTTTAAAGGATAAAAATCGTCACTATTTTTAATAAAAACCACCCTGTTTTCAGTTAAAATAAAAGAGATTTAGTTTCGTCCCCTTTCATCAGGATACAAATATGGTAAGGGTTCACTCTGCCAAAATTCTTTGGTATCAATATCCAAAATGGTTAGTTTCCCCTTAAAAGCAGCTCCTGTATCAATATTCCATACGTTGTGTGCTTTTATTGGTGTGTCTTTATTATAATTTGTTGTAGGTGTGTGGCCTATATATATTTCTTTGTAGTAATTAAACCTTTTTGGCTTAGTTAGTATATCTTCTAAAGTTTTTTCTTCAACTTTATCTGCTAATAATGCTGCTTCCCACAAGGTTCTATCCCAATAATAATTTGACTCATACTCTTCATTACCTGCTCCATGCATTGAAGTAAACCCTGCATGTAAAAACAACCTTTCTTTTTCATCTATATAATAATTATGTAGTGTCTCAAAAAACTTTTTATGCGTATTCTTGGATACATATCCTGATTGGATATAGCTGTTTATGGTTTCTTTACCTCCATGTTCCAACCATATTGGATTAGTTACTCCTTTCTCCAACCATAAACCACACCAGAGGTCATGATTCCCTCTTATAAAAACACAAGTATTAGATATTGACAATTCTATTAGTTTTTCAATAGTTTCTGCCGACTCACTCCATCCATCTACATAATCTCCTAGAAAGATTAAAGTATCATTTGACGTTACTTTAGCGCTTTCTAACACTTGAAGTAATGCCTTATACCCACCATGTATATCGCCTATAACGAGTGTTCTTTTCATGATAATTGATACATTATATCTGTTCTTAAGACATATTTTGTTCCTGATATAATTGGTTTTCCTTCATGCCGTAAAGGATGATGAAATAATAATGCATCACCCTGTTTTGGTTCAATAGTCATCCCTTTTTCAAAATAAGTTTCACCTCCTTCGAAGTTATCATTAAGGTATATCAAAAATGAGAAAAAGCTACATTCTTTTTCATTTCTATTATAACTACCATCTCGATGCATCTTGAACCGCTGTCCAATATCATATTTATAAATTCTAAACATCTCATTGAGACCAATGGCTTTATATTTCCCAAAATCTTCTTCTACAAATGGTTGCACTTGCAACCATATCTTTTGAGCAAGTAATTCATCCTTAAATAGGATACGCTTATTATTACGAATTCCTTTTACCATCACCTGTCTACCATCAATATTTACTTTTGCTTCTTCGAATGAGACTTGTTCTCCTTTTTCAATAAAATGAGAACACATTTCTTTAGAAAGGAAATTTTTGACAAGAAATACTTCTGGATGTAGTTCAATTTTTTTCATCACATTATCATTTAAACTCAATATATTCTGGTGCCACAGTATCTGTTAACCAAACTCCATTATCAGATTGAAAAAACTCAATACCGTTTGTATACATTTCTCCTGATCGAACAGTGAGTATAATGGGCTTTCCTCTCCTTGACCCCACCTTTGTTGCTGTTTCTCGTTCTTCACTTAGATGCACATGATGTCTGCTCATCTTAAGCAGTCCTTTTTCTCGAATGGCATCCATAAATTTTGCTACTGTGCCATGATATAGAAACTCTGGAGGTCGAACGGGTTTGTATTCTAAATCTATTTGAATAGAGTGCCCTTGATTAGCTCGTATCCTCGTTTCACCCTCATTAAAAGCAAACCGTTTCTTATCATTGGTTTCAACGATCTCTTTTAAAAGTTTCATATCCAAACTGGGTTGATGCCTTTTTGCTTTACTTAGCAATTCACTCACGTCTGCCCAACCATTTTCATCCAGGTATAGTTTAATCTTACCTGGATTATGCCTAAGTATAAGACTTAAAAATTTACTTATATGTTTATGATTTGTTTTCATGTTCTTTCATTATTTTTTCCAACTCTTCAAAACCGTTAACTACAGTAAACAAATGATGTTCATATTCTGGAATAACAGTTGACTTCAATACTCCTATAATATCATTCCAAACATCTCCTATAAAAAAGACCTCAGGTCTATGTATAGATTTATCTTTGCGAATAATATCTAGTGTTAGGAATACCTCAGACAAGGTGCCTATTCCTCCTTTTTGTACTATAAATACATTTGTATCCTGTATTAATAATTCTAATCGTTGATATAGTTTTTTGGTAACAATCGTTTCTGATAAGAATTCGTTTCCTTTTTCTGAACCTACTTGTTTACATGTTATACCGATTACTTTTCCTCCTTCTATAGCAACTCCATTAGACACTGCTTCCATCATTCCACCATATCCACCATTCTTTACTACATACCCATTCCTGCTTAGTAAAGAACCTATCAAAATAGTTTCTTTATATTCTTTACTCTCTTTATTTTTTCCTGCTCCACCAAAAAGTGTTGCATATTTTATCTTTTTCATTTTACTAATTGATTAGTGTATAGCTCAAAATTTTCTATGTCAAAACAAACAAAATATACTTCCTTGATTGTCTCCTGAGTGACGAATTGTTGGATAGCATTTATAGCTATCTCAGCGGCAATTTCTTTAGGAAACCTATAAATCCCTGTACTAATATTAGGAAATGCAATAGTTTTAACTCCATTATTCAGTGCTAATTGCATAGCATTGATATAACAATTTGCTAATAATTTTTGTTTTTCTTTTCCTCCTTGATTCCAAACTGGACCTACCGTATGAATTACATAATGAGCAGGTAAGTTTCCTGCTGTTGTTATGACTGCTTCACCTACTTTACATTTTCCTTGTTTGGCAATTACTCTTTTACATTCTTCCAGAATCTGCGGTCCTCCTTTTCTATGAATAGCTCCATCTACTCCACTTCCTCCTAATAAAGAAGTATTGGCAGCGTTTACAATTGCATCAACGTTTATGGTTGTAATATCGGCTTGGATTACTTTTAGTTTCATTGCTATTCAAAATCATACACAAAAACATCTATATTTTTTTGTATTAATGTATCTATAATTATTGGTTCTATTTTATCCCATTTTCCTCCCGCAAGACCGCAACCAATTCTTGGCATGTGAATGCTAGCATTAAGTTTTTGAGCTTCCAAACCCACCTTTTCCAAACACTTTTGAACTGCCTCATAACGAATAGGAACTCCTTTACTTCCCGTCTTCATTCCTTGTTGTGCAATCATATTTGCGACATGTAAATAATCAGAGACTTTTATTATTTGAACTGCTCCTAGTTCAAAATCATTTTTTGCTCTATTTCTATGCCATTCTCTATAGGATTTTTCTGGTTCTGACCATCTTTTAGAGATCGCTAGAACAAAACCTTTTCCCCAACCACCAAGGTTATTACACACATGTACAATAATCTTAATTCCTTTTGCCTGAGGTACAGTAGCATCTCCTTTTATATATTTTATCGTTTTCATTTTAACATTAAATACCCATTCAATTCATCATCTTCAAAAGTCAATGGTTTTTCTTTTGGAGTCATTAAATCTTCTAGATTTTGTGATGTTACCAATTTGTATTGTTCTACCACAAATTCAGAAATATCTTCAATTTCCAAAATATCATCTTTGGCATATGATTTCACAAATTCTTTTCGTAAACCAATTTGAATTGCTCTACGTTCTTGTTTTACTCCATAAGGGTCATGATCAGGATCCCATTGTAATCTTACATTTGAATTCTGTACATTTTTCTGCCATACCTCATATGACGAATACAACGTTGGTTTGAACGAGGAATACACTGCATTTTTTAAATAATTCTCAAAAGCTTGTCTCTTAAGATGTATTGCTAGTACCACTTCTTGCCCTTCTTTTGTTCCCCAGCCATTTCTATACATCATCCATAAAAAATTAGGTTTGATCCAGGTCATTCTTTCAAAACTAAATGCTCCTCCAAAAAATTGATTTTGCACAGCAAAATTTCCTATTTCTGGTCGATATGATTGATATACGACAATTTTTTCATCATCATATTGTGCCATAATATGATATCCTTGTTGAGGCCATTCTTTTTTCTGTTCTTTATATTTTTCTAATTGTAATTTCATTTTATTAATTTTTAAAAAGCTTAGACCCTTAATTCATCTCTCACTTCCATTAAGGCAAAACCTAATAAATTTTGTCCTCTCCATAGGTTAGGATTTTGTGCTTTTTCATTGCTTTGTCCCATTCCTATACCCCATATTCGATCTCTCGGACTTGCTTCTACAAGCACTCTTTTCTTTGTATTTAAAAGGAACTCTAACTGATCCTTATGTTGTGAAAACTTATGAAGGTTTCCTTTCTTTACGATTTCGTATTTATGCTTATTCCAAACTACAGGATCAAAGTTTTTTACTTTTCTTCCTAATTGTTTTGCTTCCATAGGATTTGAAGATTTAATAATCTCTTCTAAAATTATTGAATCATCAAATAATCTTGCTTTTTCAGCCATCATCCAGTGCTCTGCTGTTTTATACCGTATAGTATCGACTGTAAATGCTGAAGACCACCATTGACTAAAACAACTTTTACCAATGCTTCCATCTTTATTAGGTGTATGCCCCCAAAAGAATAAATACTTTATACTTTTCCCTTTATTAAATTGTTCTTGTATATTTTGTAATGTATATCTCATTTTAAACTTTTCTTTTCTTTACTTCATTAATCAATTCTTCTAAACTATTTATTATTGGATTACTTTTATCTTAAAACGGGAATTTGCACCACTCCTTCTTCTTCAATATCCCTAAAAGAATTAGTAGTGAATATAGTTTCAAAACATTGACTCAATTCTTCTATACCTTTACTAAAAATTCCATGGCTAATAATTAGACTTAATGTACCTGCATTTTTTTCTTGTAAAGCTTTTGCTAACCCCAAGAACGTACCTCCACCATCACAAATATCATCTACAATAACACAATGCTTTCCTTTTAAATCTTCCTCATAGACTCTAAATCCCGATAGTTGACCTGTTTTTACATCTCGTTTCTTAGAACATTCTATCACTTCAATTCCACCTAAAAACTCCGAGACCTTATAAATCTTTTTTAAAGCACCCCCGTCTGGAGAAACTAATATTACTTCTTCTTTTATATGCTTTAAACATTGTTTCACAAATTCATAATTCTCAATAACTTTCACATTATCTAATAGTGCAGGAGTCACCTCAGAATGTGGATCAAAAACGGTTACCTGATCATATTGTTGAGCATTAATGATATCGGCATACACTTTTACACTTAATGATTCACCAGAGACCATAACCCTATCTTGTCGTGCAGCTGGAAAATATGGAATACATACATTAATCACTTTTATACCCATTCTACGTAAAGCATCTGTTGCAATCATTAATAATCCCAGATCATTAAAAGAATTTATACGATGTGTTATCGTAACGCTATCTTCAATATTCTGTTCCAAAATCTTTATATGCGGTTCACCCCCATTAAAGACAAAAGCTTCAAATTCTATTGATTTACCATATGGTGTAAATGATGGATCTAAATGCAAATATCTCATAATTGTGTTATTTTTACGCAAATTTAAAATAGAAAAATTAATCCACCAAGTATTTTGCGTAAAAATTACAATAAAAAATAAATTATATATTCAGAAGAGGTTTCGAATATGCGAGAATAACATCTAAAAGTTATTTAATATCAAAGAAGAAGCCTTCATCTTTTAATTTAAAATACTGCTTTTTGTTGAATTTAAAAAGGTTAGCCGGTCTACCTCGCCCTTCAGAAACCTTTTCCTCAAGTTCTTCCAGAATACCAAAGCCCAGTATTTTTTTTCTAAAATTCCTGCGATCAATCTGTTTTTCTAAGATTGTCATGTACAGTTTTTCTAAATCAGAAAACAAAAACTTGTTTTCTAATAGATCAAAACCAATAGGCTCATAAGTTAATTTGTTTTGAAGTCTTTCTTTGGCCTTATCAAATATAATTTGATGATCAAAAGCTAACTCTGGAAGTTCTTGTACATTAAACCAAGCAACATCTTTTGCGTCTGTGTCTGCTTTTATCTTATGATGTTCTGGTTTTACCAAAGCAAAATAGGTAATGCTTACCACTCTATTTCTTGGATCACGACCCAGGTTGCCAAATGAATACAATTGCTCCAAATAGTCTATAGTCACATTAGTCTCTTCTTTCAACTCTCGTTCTACAGCTTGTTCCAGGTTTTCATCTTCTAAGACCAGACCTCCTGGTAACGCCCAAGAATTTTTATAAGGTTCTATATTCCTTTTTATCAACAGGACATTAAGTTTTCTATCTTTATATCCAAAGACTACAGCATCAACAGCGACTTTAATATTTTGGCGTATCATAAACGCTAAATTATGAATTTAACTCAAGTTTTAAGGTAATTTTAAATTCAATTTTCTTTATAAAACCCAAATATAAATGCTACAGTCTTGGCATATATAAAACTTTCTATAGTTGGATCATATACAATTGGTGCATCCAATGTTTTCATCATCTCTATAACTCTATATAATTTGGCTTTTGAAATCCCTAATTGACATGCAAAACCTTCTGGTGAACCTGTAGTTTGCAACCGAACAGATTGATCAATCTGTTTTATCAATTCTATATGTTTAATAATAATATTCATAATGATTTTTCACCAATTAGTGTTATAACCAATATAAATTGTTACCCATAAAAAGACAGAGAGCTGTTTTTATTTTTTAAAATCGGTTTTTTAGGCTTTAACCTGAGTAGAAGTATCGATGAATAAAAAATGCGCCAGCTTATTAAAAGACTGACGCATTTTCTTCACACCTACCTATTCACAGAGAATATATCTTTCAATTGTTTTACCATACCGCCATCTCCAGAAACACTAATTTCACCAATTTTGTCTGCAATTTTCTCTACATACTCCATTTCTTTAAGCTTATAAAGCATCTCATTCTCTTCCATAAGTTTTGCTGTATTCAACAAACTACGGGTTGAAGCGGTTTCTTCACGACGTGTAATAATATTGGCCTGAGCTCGTTTTTGAGCCACCAATACCTGATTCATGATATCCTTCATCTCTCCTGTCAAAATCACATCACGAATACCACAGTTCAGGATTTTTACCCCTAGTTTTGTAGCTTCGGTTTTAGTATCTTCAAATACTGCTTGTGCAATACTTTCTTTACGTTCCAAAAGCTCATCCAAAGTATATGTACCTACATAAGCACGTAACACCAATTGCATAGCGATATACAATTGTTTTTCATAGTCCTTATTATCCAACAAAGCCTTTTCAATATGGATAACCTTATATTGCGTATAGAAGTTGATACGAACTGCTGCTTTATCTTTGGTTAACAATTCCTGACCTGCAATCTCTAGTTGTAATTGACGTAAATCTGCTTTAGCTATCTTGATAGAGATATCATTTCTCCAGAAACGGTATGTACCACTTTCTAAAGTTTTGGTATATACGTCATCTACAATCAATACTGCTTTTTCATAAGCAGCTACTTCAAATGCTCTGATATATTTAGTCAATGCATAATGACTAAACAATGATTTATCAATCTTTTCGGTGATATAGATCTTACTTAAATCTGCCTTAGCAAATTCATAATCGATCAATCCCTTCCAGTAGACATAACGACCGGCAGATAAAGTATTTTTGAAATTACCATTCTCATACATGAGCACGATCTCATTATCTTTTACTTCGATTAGATATAGCATGGCCTCCAACTCTTCATCTTGTAGTAAGAGTTCCAGTGCTACTGGTGCTGCAAAAGGTTTGGTTAAATCATATTGTATTACCTTTTCATTAAATCCTAACCAGTGAATTCCTTTGGTTAGTACACGATGATAATCTCCTTTTTTGAAAACTAAACCTACTTTGCCCGCATTAATTCTTACTCTTTTCATTTTTTTACTTTTTAAAACCTGTCTTTCCGACAGGCAGGTTAAACATTCAATAAACGGCAATTCCTGTAACGTAGACCTTGCCTACTTTAATCAAGAACCACGGGTATAGTTCTTTCTCAATGTATATTTTCTAGGCATGCCCTCTTTTGCTTTAGCAATAAGAGGTCGGGCTATTTGCTATATCTTTTTTTACTTCTTACCCTTTTACAATACTTCGATAAGCTCAGTATAACTGCTCAGGGTACGTAATTAAAAAAAGGATGCCGCTTCTATCCCTCATGCGATTCTTTCTTAAAAAAACAGTGAAGGCAAATCGTCTTTCCTGTGCGGAAATATTAGTTTATCATATTTTCCATAACCAGTTTTGAGCAAAGAGAAAAAAGAGTATATGATCTTAAAAAAAATCATATAGTTCTAAAATCTGAATTCAAAAAAGTAGCTATTTCGAATATTAACAATACCAATATTTCAAAGTACATTAGAGATTGTTGATATAGCAAGAGTGCTACAACAACTGATCTGCCATCACGGTTCTTGTCATATCTTGTCCCGATGAAGATCGGGATCTCAGCCTGACAGGCTGGTGATCAGTTTTTAAAAGATGATCAGCTTATCAAGAATGGATTTTTAGTCCATATCCTACATTATGAGTGTAGTGCTCTAACCAAACTGAGCTACAAAGCCTAAAAAAGTGGCCTTGACAGGAATCGAACCTGTGCAAAAATCTGTTGTTCTATCCGCTAAACTATCTGCTTACACAGAGTGGGATTCGAACCCACGACTACAGAGATGTTTATTTTTGGTAATAAACTAACCTTCAAGTCAAGTTGTATATGAAGTGATGATACAAACAATGCAATACCTCATACAATGGTGCTATACAGAAACACTCAACAAGACTCGCTTGATATCTTCAAGAAGCTCAATAAATTTGTTTTTTAGAACACAATGATTTAAAATTGAACTACTTATTAATTTTGATGAACTTTTATTAATGAATTCTATTGATTCATTTATATCATTTAAGATGTTTTGATAATTATACTGTCTTATTATTCTTTCTATATTTTCTTTCGAAAAATCAAAAGCATCTATACCACAACACTCAGCAACACAAAACGTTTGCAGATGCTGCCAGAATTCTTTGTTATTTTCTAAAAACTCATCTATACCACTTATACTTTTTGATTTTCTTAAACTCATATTATTTTCTTTTATGAAAGCCCTGCTACTTTCCCCATATTGCAGCAGGGCGCTACTTCAAACCCTCAATTATACCCCATTAAACATGAGGGTTTGTTTTTAATTACACCACAAAGATGAAATTATACTACGCAGTCTTTTTGCGTAGATCAAAAATCATTTATAAAAAGTGCGATGTCTGTCATTTTTGCTTTTTATCCCCTTGGTTTCCTGAGGATATAAAGCTTTACTCATCGCATTGATGTAATTCGAAGCCCACTTTGATAACACTCTAGTGATCAAAAGCTTCATAGTGTTCATTTTTCTTTTGGTAATAGTAAAGTGAGTTTCCATAATAATTAAATGAATTGGTTATACATTGCTTTAAAAAATTAGTAAGAATAGCAAGACTCGAACTCGCATCTTTGGGTTCGTAACCCAATGTTCTATCCAATTGAACTATATTCCTTTTTAGATGTGCTCCAGGACTCGAACCTTGTTCCTCCCTTTTACACTGGAGTGCTTTACCTGATAAGCTAGAGACACCATTTTGTACTCTGTAGGGGATCGAACCCATATTTCCTCATAGAAAGTGAGACGTACTAACCAATTATACGAACAGAGCCATTTGTCTAGAGAGCAGGACTAGAATACTGAAACAAGTTCAGTACAAGCTCTACAACCTCCCGCGTCCAAGTCGAGTAAACTACCATTGTTATATCTCTAGTTTTGCAGTACCGACAGGATTCCCTTCGACTGGGCTCAGGGTAAACTTCTCACCCCTGGTTCTCCTTTGCTGTACCGACGGGATTCCCTTCGACTGGGCTCAGGATAAACTTCTCACCCCTGGTTCTGCTTTGCAGTACCGACGGGATTCGAACCCGCGACCTTCCGAGAGACAGTCGGGTGCACTAGCCATTGTGCTACGGTACTAAATAGTGGAAGTAGTAGGACTCGAACCTACAAGCTCTGAAGAGACCAGATTTACAGTCTGGAGAGCCAACCAATTGCTCAATACTTCCATAGTTTTTGAGACAAGGATGAGATTGCTACGCTTTCTCATCAAGTCACAAAGTGGATTTTCACAGCATTCAAATAAGTTTGATGCTATTCCAATCATTGAGACAAGGATGAGATTCGAACTCATAAAAAACAGATTTGCAGTCTGCAGCCTTAACCATTCAGCCACCTTGTCGTTGCGATACTGGCAGGATTCGAATACCGGATCAAGTCCGGCACAGGCCCTACTATTTTATGAATAACAGCTCATCAGCGCTAACCATTAAGCTATAGTATCTTTATTGCGGAGAGTAAAGGATTACTCATCGGTTGCTACTTTATATTTTGGTATTCGTGAATGCGAAGCATTTCTAACCTTCATCACGTTCTAGACGTGAACTCGCTTAGCAGGCGAGCGTAACAAAGCCAGTATTTACTCTACGCTCTATAGCGGAAGGAGTGGGAATCGAACCCACACGAGTCGTTATCTCCTAACAGTTTTCAAGACTGCGGCCACCACCTATTGGCTTGTCCTTCCGTAAAATTGACGTACATTTTTTAAGTCCCAAATCAAGTTTGGGACAGCTACACGTCAATGTGTTTAGTTTTCAATATGTCAATGAACTAATCCTTAGTTCCTTTTTCAAAATTCAGTTGTTTAGAAACATTAGATTCTTTTAGAAATAAGTTTCCGATATTCATCGGAATGAATTCAACTATTTTCTTTTCCGATTCAAAAAAATTAATCTTCAAAAAAAGTTTCATCCAAAAAAAAGACGCCTTGTTCGGGCGTCTTCTTATATATTTTGGTATATGTATATGTTATATTCTTATACACATCCTTTCTATAAAATAGACACCTTTTATGTTCACATCAGAACAATATTCTCTTTGTTTGGTAAAGAGGCGGTTTATCGTATGTTGTGAATTACTCGGAATCATTTTTATATATTTTATATTGTTTTTTTACTTGTCATTCCAGCAAATGCTAAAATCTGTATAATAGATTCTGGTCTACACCAGAGTGACAAATTCTATTATTTCTTGTTTTGATTGCGATGCAAAGATTAAACCTTTATTTTAAATCTGCAAACATTTTTTTATTTATTTATTTGATAATCAGATAGTTATACTAAAAATTAGATATAAGAATCCCTGTCCGTTTTTCAACAGATTTTGGATAGTTGCAGTAACCGTCTGTCTCCCTGATGCTTACTTCCAAATACTAATCTTTATTTGCTAATTAACTTTTATTCATTATTCTTAAAAAAAATTCATAAAAAAAGCGTCCAATTTCTTGGACGCTTGCTATTCTATAGTAGTTTTCTAATTTATATCATTTCAAAAAATGATTAAAATAGTCACATAGCGCCCTGTTGCGAATGGATAATTCATTAATCCATCGATAATCACACTGATTAAACAGTGATTTTGGTGTGGTATGTATTCTATTTTGTTTCATTTTGTTATGCAAATATTTATAATTTATAGCCTAACTTCCAAATTTATTTCCAAAATTGAAACCATTTTTTGCTTTTACTTATCTTTTCAGAAAAATCAGATTGATTTTGATTAGCAGTCTTAATACTATTTTCTGTAAGATTCAAATTCAATAATACTTGGTGATCGGTATTTAAATTATATATATCTAAATATAATTTTGTATAAGATTTTATTTCTAATATTACTGCTTCTTTAGAACGCCAACCATAACCACATGATATATAATCCAGTTCATCTACAAAACGATAAAATTGTAGTAAAGTTCCATATTCATAATCATATCTATTATTTAATCTTTCTATTTCATTTACAGCACTAAGTATCTTTTTTAAATCTTCGCTTTCAATAATTTTCAAACAATAATTTCTAATTAAATAAGTTAAGTACTTTGTATCGTCCCATAAATTACAAATCAATTTTTCTAATTCATTCTTCCAACTTTCATCTCTATAATTAATTGTAATTACTTTAGCAATGAAATCATTAGACTCCATTTTTTCAACATAATACTCCTGATAAATTATACTTTCAAATTCATCAACAGTTATTTGATCTATAAGTACTTTGGATATGTTTAGTTCTAACTTTTTCATTTCTCTATTATCTTTCTCTTTCTTCTCTTCCAAGGGGCATTTTTTTGCCAGTCACCTGCCATGATACACCCATAAGGTAATACTTCATCGATAACTGTACCCAATCCATATTCATCCATCTGGTTTCTTACAGTTTCAGCATTTTTATAAGCACTTGGTAGTTCTGTAACATCAATCTCATTAGAAAAGAAACGAATATCCAAACCTTGTGTTTCTTCCTGAAACACTTCTTCATTAGTTCTTCCTTCTTTACTTCTTCTATGTTGAGTTCTACTCACATTACGTCCTGCTCCATGTGGTGCAAAACCAAGATTTGTCTTGGTAGTTTCACCATTCACAATCAACACAGGCTCTGACATATTTAAAGGAATTAATCTTGGTCCTGTAATATCAGGCATAAATTTAACATCCAGAGGAGTAGCTCCTTTGGCATGATAAAACAATTCTTCATCTCTAAATACGAAGTTATGTTCATTCCAATAACGATCTTGAGCTTTAGCTTGTAAAGCTTTTAATGTGGCATTATGGATTACTTCATGGTTTGTTTTTGTCCATTTTCTAATAATTTGTAGTGCTTCCCAATATATTTGCCCTTCTTCAGTATTAAAAGGTATCCAGGCATTTTGTTTTAAGGTTTCTGGAGATAATTCTTTTCTAAACCGTTCTGCTATTTTCATCCCTTGTGTATACAAATTAGCTCCAGGACCTCTGGATCCATGATGTGTAATCATCATTGTATTTCCTGTCTTTCTTGATTTTCCAATAAACAAGAAATGATTTCCATCTCCTTGCGTACCTAAATGAGACCTTGCGGCCTGAATCATCTTTTCGTTATTTAGCATATAGTTTCCTTCAAAATCTTTTAATAATTCATCCGGAAATCTATACTGAGCGTTTCGATCTCTTCCTCCAGGTCCAAAATGAGTGTTTTGGTGCGCTGCATCTAATACCTTTTTAGGATCAGTTGTACCAAAATCTGTCAACATCACAGAGCAACAAATATCTGCACTATGCATCCCAGGGTGAATAGCATTCTTGGCAACTGCCACCCCTCCTACTGGAATCGTTCCATTAGGTCCTGTAGGACAAGCATCTGGCATTAATGCTCCATTAACCATGGTTGGAGTTTTCATTAGTGTATGCATCGATGCTACAACCGAGTTTACATTGGTTTCTTCTAACTCGTTTTCTGCTTTTATATTGACAGCAAATGGAGCTGGTTGAGCAAGTAAATCTACAATTGGCGGAGATTTAAACTGCTCCAAATAGCTATGCATTGCTTCTCTATCTAATTGATTTGTATTGATATAATCGATGGCTTCTGGAAACCACTTTCCTGATCTAAACCCTAATTCGATTAATGTTTTTCCTGTTATATTTACTTTGTTTTCCATAATTCTTTTATTTGTGAACTCCGCCGACTCCTCGTTCGACGGAGCATTACTAAACCAATGTTTAATAGCTTGTTTAAAATTCTGATACAAATGTTTCACTTAAGTACGCAATAATTTTGCGTAGTAATATTTATTTACCTAAAAAGTTTCAAAAAACTATCTTTTTCTAATGTCTCCAAAGAAAAATCATAGTCAACTTTTGTCTTATCTAAAGTAATTTCTGCTCCTAATAATTTAATAATCTTATCAAAAGATAATGGTTTATTCCATTGCTGATATAATGCTTTAGTAGCTATATTTGATATCTCAGAATTACCAGACACTCTAGTTTGTCCTGCACCAAAATTTAGCAATACAAAGCATTGTCTATCCTTTTTAGGAATCAACATACCTATCACTGTTTGTTTTTGTACAGAATTACATTTTATATCTACAAAAAGGTTATTTGGATTCATCATATAATCATTAGAAATTTTGTCTCCCTGACCTATTATTATTTTATAACCACAATCTGCACTACCAGAATACACATTATTCTGAACTAATGTAGGTACATTTAAACCTTGATTTGCATACAAATACTCAACAGCTCCATTAGGTGCTGAGGTAATATCACCAGAATACATTAAATCGCCAGCTTGTTGATTAAATAAGCCATTCCAACCTATTTTACCTCCAATATTTAAACCTGATAAATCTAAATCATGAGCTCCCCAGGCATTTTCCCAATATACACCAACGGCTAATTTTTTACCATAAAAACGAGTACCTGTTGGAATGTTACCTACATACATTTTTTCTGAAGTTGGCAATGCATACTTTATATTCTCTGGAAGGAATATCTTTTTACCAGACAAATCAAATCGTTTCTGTAGATACTTTAGTATAAACTTATAATTTTCTTTATTTACATCATTTACTTCACTAGGTTTTACCCAAGATTTACCATTTCTTATTCTATATAAGAATGCATCTTGCCCATTTTTTCTATTGTAACAAGCAGATAATGATTTAAATAATGCAAAAGGTGTCGCATTATCCAACCAATGCATATCTTTATTTGTAAGCAACACATTTGTTACGTCATTTAAAGGGTTTGACACTAATGGTTTATGATACTTTTTAGATAATTTACTTATTTTATTTATAGTTTTAGGTGCTTTGCTCTTATACGCTAAAAACAAGGGTTTAAATCGGTTAAATATTTCTGCAAGTTTTTCTAATCCAAAAATATTAAATGCTTGCGCTGGGTTATACGAGCTGTCTTTAATTAGCTCTATAAGCTCATTATTCTTTATTAATAGAGTAGTATTGGTGGATCTATAGATAATGTATCTAAAAAATTCTACTACATTCTCAGGGTAAATATTATAACTTTCTGCTATTTTAATGATTGCCTCTTTATTTTTTAAATTTTCTTTGCCTGTAAACGTATAACCAAGTTCATCTACCAATATTGATATAAGTGTATCTATTGTTTCTTCTTTTAGAGCAATCCCAGATTTCAATAAAGACAAACATTTATCTTGTATTTCCTCTATCGAATACGCTTTTATCACTTTAAAAGATAGCTTAATATCTGGAATATCTAAAATTTCGATAGGGATATAAATTTCTTCTTGAAAGTCACTTCCGTAGGTTGAAATATAATGTCTTATTTGTTCTATAAGTAGTTCGCATCTAGAACTGTCTTTGATTTTAGACCAAGATTTATGAAATGTCTTATTTAAGTCATTTCCATTTAATGTTTCTTTCTCATAATAGGCAATAATTCTATCTTTTGCCCATCTTGCTTTTGGTTCAATTATATAACCTTCTTCGCTAATAAATGGTTTGTTTGAAGTTTTATTAAATATTTTTTTTGCTGGTTCTTTTGCTATTACGGCATTAAATAATTCAAGTGTTTTCATTTTTTTAATAAATTAAATAAGTGAGGAGTATTTGACTTACGGTGTTATATAGGAACTCCTTTTACCTATTTTATAAAAGACGGAGAGTATAATAAACCACATACTCTTGCGAGCACTGGAATCGAACCAGTATATAGGAACTCTTTTTGTCTTTTCTAAAACTGACGGAAAGTAATTTTCATAAAGATCTGATGATATAGGAACTTTCTTTGTCAATTATAATTCTGATACAAATGTTTCAACTAAGTACGCAATGATTTTGCGTAGAAAAAAATAATCATTATTTTTCCATAAATATTTGATTATGGCACAGAACAAGAATGCACTCATACGTTATAAAACCATAGATAAATGCCTGCAAAACAACAATCGGCAATGGACACTTGATGATCTTATAGAAGCATGCTCAGATGTTTTATACGAATATGAAGGTAGGGATGTCAATGTAAGCAAACGTACTGTACAGTTAGATATTCAGATGATGCGTAGTGATAAACTAGGTTATAACGCACCTATAGAAGTTTATGACAAAAAATATTATCGATATGCAGATGAAGAATATTCTATTACAGATATTCCATTAACTGAAAATGATATGAATGTTCTCTCAGAAACTGTTGAGATGTTAAAACAATTCAAAGATTTTTCATTATTTTCTGAACTTGGAGGTATCATCCAACGATTAGAAGACAAGGTTTATACCGAGAAAACACATCAATCCGCTATTATACATCTCGATAAGAATGAAAAACTAAAGGGGTTAGAACATCTTGACACTTTATATCAGGCTATTTTAAAAAAAATTGTATTAAGAATTACGTATCAATCCTTTACTGCAAGAAAGGCTTCTGAATTTGTGTTTCACCCTTTTATTTTAAAAGAATTTAATAATCGTTGGTTTCTAGTAGGTAAACCCAACGCAAAAATGAAACAACCTATTGTTACTTTGGCTCTTGACAGAATGATCAGTATAGATTTTGACACTTACATACCATACACTACAGAAAAATTTGATGGAGATAATTATTATAAAAACACCATTGGTGTTACGGTGCTTAATGATGAGCAGTTACAAGAAGTAATTCTAAAAATAGACCGTAGTAATGCTCCATATGTAATTACAAAGCCATTTCATCATTCTCAGGAAGTCATAGAAAAATTAGACGATGGTAGTATAGTTATAAAGTTGAATGTTCATTTAAACTTTGAATTTGAACGTTTGATTTTAGGGTTTGGTGATACTATAGAAGTAATACAACCCAGGTTACTCAGAAAAAGAATTCGTCAGAAATTAGAGAGGGCACATCGATTGTATGTTGAAGAATAAAACAAATCCCCTTGTTAAAAAACAAAGGGATTACAAACAACACAATATCAAAACTTAGCTTTATTTATTACCAAACAAAGCTCCCAACCCTACTTTGATTTCTTGTTCTTCTACTTGTAAGTTATTCTTTACAGTTGCCTGAATTTCATCATAAAAACCATCACCATCTCCGTAAATAAGTCTTATGATGAGTGATCCAATAAATCCAAAATTATTATTTAAAAGGTTTAGCCACCATTCTAAAGTATCTTCACCAAAATTGATATATGTTTTACCATCAATATCTTGTAATGAAATTACGGTTCTGTGATAGGCATTTTTTATGACAGTAAATGCATCATTTGACTTCCCAGATACAACTTTGCTAATCGCATTATTTGAGGCATTAGAAGACTTATACGTATACTTGTCTCCAAATTCATTTTCAAAAAGTTGATTAAGACTTTTGATGTCTATTTTCTCTTCTGTATAATATACTTTATGTATTCCCATTTTTTAGTTTTATAAGATTAACCCTGATGTACTTTTCACTGTTCCATCTCCATCAAGTTCGAATTCAAATTCGAATTCCTGGGTCCCTATGATTCTTTCTCCGTAAATCGTATTTCCTTTTTCTTTTTTGGTGGCTACTATGGTAAAACTAGATACTATTTTATTATCTGACTCTACAGAAAATCCCCAATCTACCAGTCTATAATTAGTAAACTCCTGAGTTTTTTCTTCAACTAATTTTTGACTGTCTTTAAAGGCTGTTTCAATACGATCAAAACCTATATCTTTTAATGCAACAGTTCCTGATGTTATATCTGAGTCAATTTCTGTGGGTTCTTGTACCTTTCCTAGGAAAACGATATATACTTGCGAAAACACTTTTTCGTTTTCGGGATACATGATTTGAGCCATTTCAAAAGTCCCTGATTTATCGTTTTTAGTCAAAAGGTTTAAACTATGAACTTGTTTATCTTCTCCAAAATTGCTAAAAATAACTTCCTTCAAATCTTCAATCCCATCTGGAGTCATAATCAGGATATCTTTTCCCTGACCAGGAGCACATGAAGAACCTAGAAATATCAGTACTAATATTGTTATACTATATATTACTTTCTTCATATTATTGATCTATCGATAAAACTCCATTCTCATCTACTTCAAAACGAAAATCATAATAATTAGTCACTATATTTCTACCTTCTCTTGTTGTAGCTTCACCCTTCTTAGTGGCTTCTACATAAAAATAAGAAGTTACTTTTTGGTCTTTATTTACTTCAAATTTCCAACTGTAAAGAGTAAAATCTTCATACTCGTCTGATGCGTCTTCTATAAACTTAACTGCCTCTTCAAATTTTACTGAGATTTGATCCAAGTTAAATTCTGAAGCCTTTATCTTTCCGTATTTTCCTTTCTTTTCAATTCTAGCTTTTTTAGGATCGTCTAAGGTTTTTCTAGAATTAGAATAATATTGTTGAAAATCAATATCATCTTGATTAAAATCTACACTAAAACTTTCAAAATCACTAGTGAGATGGTCAACCGCTGTAATGTCTAATGTATATAATTCTGTATCTTCTCCATAAGTTTCTGTTAAAAGCGTTTTTAACTCTGTTAAATCTTCTGGGTTATTGATAGACAACGACTTTAATGGATTACTACAAGCCACTACTAAAAAGCCAAAAATAGCTATTGCACAATATGTAATTTGTTTCATAATTTATTATTTATTTGATTTTGCTTATTAAAATTTATTTTCTCTTACTCTTTTGTTTTGTTATATCATCATTTATAAACTAGAAATAGTTTTTTGCATCTACATTCTGTTTTTGGGTTTCAGAAGCATATTCCCATTCCCTCTTTTTCATTCCTATAGCAGTTGCAATTATATTAGCAGGAAAACTACCTATGGCATTATTATAATTGGTAATAGTACTGCTTACATATCTTCTCCCGGCAGATATCTGTTCTTCGACCTCATTCCAACTCGCCTGCAAATGTGTAAATTGTGTACTTGCTTTTAATTCTGGATAGGCTTCTAATTGCAGCATTAGGCCTTTTACAACTTCAGTTCCCTGTTTATCTTCTGTAGCTGTGGAGGTTGAATTTACATTCCTTAAAGCGGTTACTTTCTCTAAAGTTGTAGACTCGTAATCAATATATTGTTTCACCAAAGTAATTAGATTAGGTAGTAAATCCGATCGTTTGATAAAAAGAGCATCTAGAGAGGAAATAGCATTTTCTATCTGATTTCTTACTCTAATCAACTTATTAAAAATCATGATTAGCATTACAATCAATGCTATTACTACTCCAAGAATTATTAAATTCGTATTCATCATTATGCTACTTTCCATATGTTAGTACTTAATTTCAATTCTTCGATAAAAGAAAGTTGATCATACAACTCTTTATAAAAACCTTCTATAGCATCATTTTTTGTAATGGATTTAAACAATTTTGTTTCAAATTGATTGATTCTGTTATTATTTGCTATCGTTATTCTATCATCTTTAAAAGAAATAAAGTATTGACCTTCTCTATCCTGTGATAATTGTTTTATTCTTAGCATTAACGAAGTACTTAAAATGTAACGCGCTTCAATTTGATCCTTTGCATAAACATCGTAAAGTTTCATAAACTCTGGATCTTCTAGCATTACTTTTTCCCCCAGGTCAAAGTTTAAATGATCTTTTATATCATTTCCTCCTAAGGATTTCCATGATTTTTTAGGAATAAGAAATACGGATTGATTAAAGCTTTTATTAAACTCTGCCATAAAGACCTGTCCTTTAAACACCTGATCCGGAGAACTGTTTTCTTTAGAAAAACTCAAAGTTCGTTCTACCGTTAGGTCACAAAACTGAAATGGAACGCCTTGATGATTTCCAAGAATTTGATCATTCCCTTTTAGGTCATACTGCTTCTCTTGAAACAGGCCTATATCCAAAAATTCTTTTAAGGTAATATGTCCATGTAGAATATATCGAAAGTCTGGATTCATAAACTGAATCATGGGTTCAAAGATCTTTCTTTTAAACTGGTAGTTAGTATCTGCCTCTATTGATTTTCCCTTTCCTCTTATTTTGGTGAAATATATAACCAAATAGTATATGGCAAACACACCTATAAAAGCACCTATAAATACTTCTGTGCTTATTTTTATCGTTTGGGTTGCTTGTAAATATTGAAAACCATACCACCCGGCCATAAATACACCAATGATAACAAAATATAAGATGTAGTTCTTTTTCCCTTTTACTCTTTCTCCTTCTATTTTTTCTATATCTGGCATCAAGGTACTCTTCATAAACTGTTTAAATAATTCAACAGATTTTAAAGGTTCTTTTGATGTTTTTGTTTCAGTTAATTCGTACCAATCTTTACTATCCTTTGCTTTATCACCACTGCTTATTATCTCTTTCAATGCCGGTATAACGTGATAAGGAACTGCAAAATTATATCCCAAAGTATTGGTTTTTATACCTTCTTTATTTACTAAACCAATATTTACAAATTCTACCGGACATAGGTTTAATTTTATTTTTATTAGTGGTATTACTATTTTATACACTGTATTTTGATGTATTCTTTCTGCCATACATCCTTCTTCTAAATGTGCTATAAACTCAGCTATAAGTGCGGGTCTTTTATTAAGTATATATAATTTCCGAATGGGAAATACTAGATATCCAATAAAAACTAATGGAAGTATATATTGATAATAATTACTGTATGAAGTTGTCAAATTAGATATGAAACCTTCTACGGTTTTCACAAAAATTTCTGCAGCAAAAAAATAAATTAAAGATGCAATAATAATAATGGTAAAAAGAATTAAAACATACCCTAATACAGTAAGCTTTTTATCTCTTTGATGTTCTTCTAACAGGTGTTTTCTAAGTTCTAAAACATTCATTATCTATCAATAAAATTATAATTACTTTATTTTTATTTACTATCTATAATGCACATATCGAATGCTAAACTAATCCATAGGTTATGTTTAGAAAACAGCAAATTTATATTCGTTACAAATTTTTTAAAATTCGCTACACGTAAATATTTTTTCGATTTTAGAAGTAATAGTTACTTTATGAAGAAATGTAAAATGAGTAGTAATAAGAGTATTTGAATCAAAACACAGAACACTAGCAATAAGGAGCTACGTTAAGTAATATCGTTTTCTTACAGCAATTTTATATTCTAAAAAGAATAGTTATGATGACAATAACATTCTCAAATAAATTAGTTAGAATATTTTAGAAATAATCTCTTCTCTTTTCCTTGTAGATACAGGAATTTTAGTTTCATTTGCCAAAATTAAATACCCTTTTTTATCATATCTATCAATATAATCACGATTTACTAGATATGATTGATGTGATCTAATAAAAACGTTTTGAGGTAATTGTTTTTCGAATTCTACGATAGAACCAGAGGCCAGAAACTTTCTGCCGTCGCTTAAATAAAATGTAGTGTATCCTTTATCTGATTTGCAATATAACAATTGATCTAAAATCACAAACTGAAGACTTTCTTGAGTGCGTAAAACAATTTTCTTTCCTTCTCCCTTAAGATGATTCTGAACAATATCCATTTGTTTTAGAATGTCTTTAGTATTGATATTACTTACTTTTTCAATAGCTTCTTTAAGTTCATCTATTTCTATAGGTTTTAACAGATAATCTACTGCCCCTATTTTTAATGCCTGAAGTGCATATTCTTCATAAGCAGTAATAAATATTATTTTAAATTCTAGATTTTTAGTTTGTTCCAAAAAATCAAAAGCAGTGCCATCTGCAAGATTAATATCTAAAAAAATCAAATCTGGTTTACAGGCATTTGCCAAAATAACGGCTTCGTTTACAGATTCACATTCTCCTAATACATTTATCTCAGTATCTAATAATTCTAACAAATTAAGCAAGCCTTTTCTAATATATACTTCATCTTCAATGAGTAATGATTTAATCATATACTATTAATTTTATAAGGGACTACCAAAGTAATTAATATTACTGGTTTGTTATATATTTTTTTAAATTTCAGCCATTTGTTGTATTGCACAAATATCTACTAGTTCATTTTTACCTTTTAATTTAAGAGCTCCGATTTCTTTCACAGAAAACTCTTCTTCTATTTGTATATCACTCAGCAATTCAGAAGAAATCAAAAAGAATTCATTGTACGTGTTGCATTGTGACTGAATTCTGGCAGAAATATTAATTACATCTCCGTGATATGCTAATTCTTTTTTAACCGTCCCTACCTCAGAAACCATTATTTGTCCACCATGCAATCCTGCCTTGAACTCTGGAGAAACTCCGTATTTATTTAGATAATATTCCTTTTTTTCATCTAGATTGTTTTTAAAACTAAAAAATATACCGATACATTTTTGTTGGGATATTCCTTTTCTATAAGGCCAACATAATACCGCTTCATCACCAACATATTGATAAATCTCGGCATCATATTTTGGAACTACATCATTAAGGTCATAAAAACAATCCTGTATAAATTGGCTATAGGCATAATGTCCTAAATTTTCTGCTATTGTTGTAGAGTCTTTTAAATCTAAAAACATAAATATACGTTTCTCCTCCTGCGGATTTTTGTATTTTCCTAAGAGCATTTTTAGAAAAACTCCTTTGCCAAATTTTTCAACTGCGATTGTAATAAACGAAAAAACAAAAGAAACCAGAACCAGATATATAATAATGGCCCAAAATGACTTATCATCCCTCCACCATCCTTGTTCTGTATTAAAGTCAACGTTAAAGATTTTAGATGAAATCTTTAACATCATGGTAAAAATAGTAATGGTGATAGTAAAATCAATAAAGCTCTTAACAATAATTCTCAACCCCAAAGTTATTTGTTTTGAAAAGAATTTATCAAAAATAAAATCTACTGTAGCATATATTAATCCCAGAAACATTCCTAATATAACAAAAGCAAATAAAGCTTCTTTAAATCTAAAATCTGGATTCGTCTGTATCCCTACTTCTTCATCTATCCCAAAAAATCTAAATATTACATAACATCCCAGGGCAATCCCCCAAAAAAAGATAGATTGCCATAAAAGTGTACTATATTGTTTAAGGTTTCGATTCATCTTCTATAATTTGGCACTAAAATACTCCAACAATTTTTTAGTTTATATTTTCTGTCAATTTACCATTTTTGGTTCTAACCATAGATATCCAATACAGATTAAAAAAATCAAAAAGAATCCTAAAGGGTTTACTAATCTAAAAGCTTTATTTTCTTCTTTACTCTCCTTTGAGGAAACAGCAGAATACTTGTTATTTTCTACTATTTTTTCATAATGAGTCTGCGATCTCCAATGAGAAGTATGAGTAACAAAGTATGGAAAGACTTCTGTTGTATCTTGTTGTATCAACAGAGTGTCCCATCCTAAGGTTTTTGGATATGTAGTAGCACTCCATAGGTTAGATATATCAATATCTTCACGCATTGAAATTTTATATCCATTTATCGTATTAACCATAGGTTTGGCTATAGATGTTCTTAACTTGAATTTAAAAGGTTGATTAATATATGCTATATTTCCTCTTGACCTCCATTCTGCTGAAGGAATTTCCTTATTACTTATACTACTAATCAATTTTGACCATAATTCCTGATAAACCTTAGTCCGGCCATTCAATACTAATTCATACGTGTTTTCTAATACTGTAGTTCCTATTCTTCCTTTCCCCATTGGTTTATATGCAGATAGTACTTGATTGTTGGTATTTTTATGAATTGGATGTAATAAAAATTCATCTTTAAAAAAGAAAGGGGATTTAGAAATTTTTATTTTTGATTGATCTTTAAGATTAGTCTCTACGTTTTTTTGGGTAACAAAATCAAATGAGCCAAAGTTTCTCGAAAATCTAAAAAAGTCCTGATCAGACTGTATAAAAAGGCCTAAACCATTTTCTCTGATCGAATTTCTTAAAACTGTTCTGGATGTTTTTCCTAATTTCTTAAATGAATTTGCATCGATAATAACCAAATCAAAAGGCTGTAGATTTTTTTCTGAGAAAGTACCTATAGGTAGTCTTTCCATATTAAAATATTCATATTTGTATCTTCCTTTGGTAATTTGACTTCTAACTAATACCTGATGCCCCATTTCTGCCAAATAATTTTTTAAGTATTTGGTTTCAAAAGTTGGAAATCCATTCACTATTAATATTTTTAAGGGAATCGGATCTTCTACAAGAAGGGGAATTGGATTTTTAGAATGAATTTTACCTGTAGTATCCTTTTCTATCAGAGAGAAAACAAATTTCCCTGGTAGATTGAGTTTTGTAGATAATCTAAATATTTGTTGCTCATCATCCCCTAATGAAACTGAATCTAAATATACTCCTCCCGGACCTTCTAATACTAGTTGATTTTCCTTTTTAGGCTTATGATAAAGCCCATTAAATATCATTTGTTTTCCCACGGTATTTTTGTGATCATAGGTAAATCTAATCACTCCTGAGGGTATCGAATCGTTAAGGTATTTTACTTTACAATTATCGAATTGCCAAAAGTCGAAGGGTTCTACACCATAGCCCAGTATAAAAACAGAATCCGGAATATTTATATCTTTAAAAATTGACTGATTGATGTTATACTTGTATACTTTAATTCTTTTATGAACTTTCTTTATACTGTCTAACCTTACCTGATCATAACCTTCTGTCAGTATCACCATTTTTGTAACATCCCCGGGCACACTTATTACTGGCTTTAATACCAAGATAACAAGAGCACCAATAGCTAAAAATGATATCGTTACTTTGATCCAAAATCTAGGCTTCTTTTTTGAATACCATTCTTTCCAAATAAAAACACACCATAACAGGATTGCTCCTATACTTAATGGCCACATCAATTCTGCATTCAAAAAAGTAAGGTTATCAATCATGAACTTCAAGTTCTTTTAATAATAATTCATTAATCTCGCCAGTTAGTACTTTTCTTTTTACTGCATTATACTTTAGTTCTGGAAGTGCATCAAATAAACCTCCTTGTATTTCAACCAATGTGGACAATGGTATTTTTTTATTTTCGGTAGTTCTTTTTAATTTTTGTAATGTTCTTAGATATTTTCCTGGATTTTCAAGTGCCTTGATAGCCAATTCATTTCCTGCTTTCTCAAAAAGTGTTCTATCACCATCATTAATCTTTTCTTTTCCTACTATCAATTCTTCTAATCTTAAGATTGTTTGTCGTATCGATGGATATATCTCTGGTTCTTGTAATTCTTCTTTTTTCCTAAAATTAGATACTTCTTCTATTTTACCCGTAAGTCTTTTATCCTCCTTAATAGGCGGTGGATCAAAGCCGATTCTATGTACATAGACACGAGCACTGTTTTTAATCTCCTGTATAAGTTTTAATGCTCTATATTGATATGGCAATGATTTCTCTGGAGTATATAATCTTAAATATAGTTCTGCATCCCACATCTCATTTAAGGCCTGTCTTAGTTTACTTTTTAGAGATTGTGTAAATAGCGTTGATTCTTCGGGATCTTCATGGTTATGTAAGTATTCATGTAAAGGATCGTTCTTTTCTTCACTATCTTCTTCTTTATGATCGACCAGATTGTGCTCATTATCGCTATCATGTTTGTGTGTATATTGCTCCAAAGGATCTTCTTCATCATGATCTTCATCTCCATGTTCGTCTTCATTAGAAATTTCAGGATTTTCTTGATTAACAAGTTCTGATTCTGATTCGTCCCCCATGAATTCTGCATATTTAAGGCGTAGTACTTTTTGGTCAAAGCCTAACTCATTACTTTTAAAATTAAATTCTTTTTTAGTCAATTTTGATTTCTCCCGAATTAACTTTTCTGTATCTATAATCAATTGTCGTTGACTTCTAAAATAATCGGGCATTAAATCTACTCCCATAGTACCTTCAACTGCAAATTGATCAGAGAGTGTATCTTTTATAACGGCAAAAAAGGTTTCACTTCTGGATGTATTAGACATCGGTTGCTTGCGATCCAAAGCTTCAATATAAAAATAAAGTTCATCTCCAGGCTCCATTTTCATCTTATCTAAATCTATACTTTTTAATAACTTCAAATTTTTACTCCCTCTAACAACCTTATTATCAAAGCTTAATTTTTCTTCTCTAAACTTTACTGATTCCCCAGAGCCTTTGCTTACTGTAGCAATAATATAAACATCTGCAATTCCAAAATCATCAGTAACAGAGGTTTTAAAAGAAAGCTTTTTATTTTCATTAAACTCGAAGGAAGTAAACTGTTTTAGTCCAATAATCTCTACTCCAGGCCCCCTATCCTTTATCATTTCCATAGCATACAAATCAGAAGTATATGATGTATTTTGTACATCAGTATATCTAAAATTATAAAACCCCGAAGCATTCAATGTAGAAGTTTGAGTATATATTTCATTACCATAATTCATGGATTGACTACTTCCCATACTTTCTATAGTTACATCTTTTATATGTGTATTAAACTTGATTCGCCAAGTTAATTTTGAACCTTCTACTGCTTTTACATCCATTTTTGTAGTTCTAAAAGAAGGTATTTGTGTATAACTTGGATAATCTATAATTAATTCCTGGTGTTCTAATTTAGGTTGCTTACCTCTTTTTGAAATTGAATCTGTAGCTGTGAAAACTATTGTATTTGCAGGTATTTTTGGTTCCTTTGCCTCTTGTAAATAATTGATTATCTTAAATTGATACATTAGAAATCCTACTATTGCAAATAAGCCCATAATGACACTTCCTCGTAACAAATTGCTTGGTGGACTAATAGTACCCAATTTCTCCACAAGTTCTTTCGCTACTTTATACTGTTGAAGCTTTGCCAGTCCTGATAATTGTTCTTCTGGTAATAATAAAAGACCAGTACTATACTCTGCTGTATCCAGATGTTGATCTATGTAACCACTTACTTTTTTTAAATTGGGCCTCCATGGTTTTATAAAAATAAGCATAAATCCAACTAACACTATCGATACAAGTATTGACCAAAGTAATTTGAAGAATAAAAAATACACCAAAATAGCTGGTCCAAGAGAATACAGTAAAATCTCAACCCACAACATGAATTGCCAACGTCTCCTAAACCGATTTAATATCATATTTCCTGTCATCTTCATTGTCTTCTGTATTTTGCTATTATACGTTCTATAATTAATAAGAAGACTAATACTATCCATAGCCATTGTGAGATATCAAAAATTGAAGCATTTTTTTTATCAATTTTGAGATTAGATACTAAAGGAGATAATTCTTTTATATCCATAACCCGTTTGTCATACAAATCAATTTTTTCCTTTGCCTCTTTATGTATATCGATTAGATATAAAAGTTCTTCAGAAAGATGTTTATTAATACTATTTTCTGTATTAAGGGGAGAGGTTAAGTAAAAGATTCTGGAAGAAGGTCCTTCTTCAATAATATTATGAGCCAACTCATCTGGTCTATATGCCAATACTTTTGCAGAAGTCTTTGGAATTGGATTCTTAGACAACCATACCATCAAATCAAAAGTATCAAAATCAATCGTATCCTTTTTCTTTTCAATTTGCAATTCTACAGGTCTATTAATATACTTTGATATTGCTCTAAATGCTGCGTTGCAATACTTCATCTCGTTAGATAAACTATCTTCATAAAACAATAGTATAGTAATGGTTTTTTCATTGATTAAAGGGATACTATTTTTTTTCTTTTCTAACGAAAAAATCAAACTATCTTTTGATGTGTTTAATGTTATGCTATCGCTATTAGAAGAAAGAAGCTGCTTATTAAAAGATAAACCATCATGATCACTCGATACTGACAAAAGTTGTATTTTACTTTCTTTTTTAACCGCTTCTATAGGTTGGTCAAATGGTTTTTCCAGATCGAGAATTACCCAGTTAACATCTTTATTTACCTTAGGGCGTATACCTTTTATCCCTGATCTAAATCCATTAGTAAAAACCACAATACTATCGGTTTCAAGAGTTTCCATTTCTGTAGCTAATTGCCAATAGTTTGGTACTTTGATATCAACACTATCTAATTGATCTTTTTGAAGTTCTGGAAAATCGGTTTGTAACATTCTTAAGGATTCTCCCTCTTCTATTGTATCGAGAATAGTATATATTTCTTCATATTGCAATAAAGAGGATTCAAAAATATATGTAATCGGTATTGTGCTTACTTTCTTTTTTATTTGAGGTCCGGCGATAATAACAATAAGCACACTAAGCAACACTAGTCTTAGTACTAATAACCACAACTCATTGATTTGAATACTACTGGTTTGTTTTGAATCTGATTCGTCCAGTAATTTGATACTACCGATTTTGATTGTTTTTCCCTCTTTTTTACTCCACAGATGTATTGCTATGGGAACTAGGAGTCCCAATAAAGCCCATAGATATGTAGGGTTAAGAAAGAACATATTACATTAATCTATTTCGTTTCTTCAAAAATACCTGTAGCGCTTCTCCTATATGCTCATCCAATCTAAAAAGATGATAACTAATTCCATTTGCCAATAAAATGTCTTTTGTCTTTTTCATCATTTCTTCTAAGGATGACAAGTATTTCTTTTTTGCAGTTTTAGTATCTATTTTAAGTTTCATTCCCGTTTCAAGATCTTCAAAAGTAACCGTCCCCTTATAATCAAATTCTAATTCATTCTTTCCCATAAGGTGTAATACTACAACTTCATTTCTTGGGGTTTTTATTTTTTTAATAAAAGAAGTAAGTTCTTTATGATGTTCATATAAATCAGTAATAAAGAAAATCAACTCTTTCTGACCGCGATCATGAAAATTATTTGATTCCTTGGAGTACTCTGGCCATTTTCCTTCATTCTGAATATTAATCAACTCTAATAATAAACGATTATAATGTTGTTTCTGAACTTTTGGATACAAATTATATAAATGCTGATCATTAAGTGCAAAAAGACCAACAGCATCTCCTTGATGATGTGATAAATATGCTAAAGAAGCTATTAAGATTCTTACGTAATCCATCTTAGATAATCCTTCCTCCTGATGGAGCATCGACATACTTGCATCTAAAATAAATTTTACTGCAATATTGGTTTCTACTTCAGATTGTTTTATGTAATACCTTCCTGATCGTGCTAACATTTTCCAATCCAACAATCGTAAATCATCACCTGGTTCATAACTCCTGAATTGACTAAACTCCATTCCCGGACCAACACTAATACTATGATTAAGTCCCGATAAATAACCATCTACTATTACACGCGAAATCAATGCTAATCCAGAGACGCTTTTTATGAGTTCAGGTTTTAATAATTGATGATAATCCTGCTTCACTTATTTAATTTTTGGGTACAGTAATCTCCTTTAGTAGTTGACGAGTAACATCGTCAGCTGTTATATTTTCTGATTCTGCTCTAAAATTTACAATAGTCCTATGACGTAATACGGGAATAGCCACATGTTTTATATCTTCTAGAGTAACAGATAAACGTCCTTTAATCAATGCACGAGCTTTGGCTGTTAATATCATTGCCTGACCAGCTCTTGGCCCTGCTCCCCAACTTACCCAATCCTTTACGTATGCATTCTTTGTAGTTTCTGGTCTTGTTGCGCGAATTAATCTGCTTACATAAGTGATCAATTCATCACTAATAGGAACTTCTCGAACAAGATATTGTAATCTTATGATATCTTCACCTGTAATTACTTTATTGAGTGTTTCCTTTTTAACACCTGTAGTATTTTTTAAAATCGTAGTTTCCTCTAATTCATTGGGATATCCAATTTTTATATATAGCAAGAACCTATCCTGCTGAGCTTCTGGAAGCATAAATGTCCCCGATTGTTCAATAGGGTTTTGAGTAGCTAGAATAAAAAATGGTTTATCCAACTCATATGTTTTCCCAGAATAGGTTACTTCAAACTCTTGCATCGCTTCTAATAAAGCTGCCTGTGTCTTAGGTGGTGTACGGTTAATCTCATCTGCAAGTATAATATTAGCAAAAATTGGTCCCTTATTAAATTTAAAAAACTTCTTTCCAGTACTATAATCTTCTTCCAATATTTCGGTACCAATAATATCTGAAGGCATAAGGTCTGGAGTAAATTGTATCCTCTTAAATTTTAAATCAATTGCCTCTGCCAATGTTCTTATCATCAACGTTTTTGCTAATCCAGGAACACCTTCTAACAAGGCATGCCCACCGGCTAAAAAAGTAATCAATAATTGTTCTATGGTTTCTTCCTGACCTGTAATTATTTTACCTATTTCTTTTCTTAAATCACTAAGCTTTCCGGTTAATATATTTACCTCTTGCTCAATACTTGCTAAATTTTTATCCATCAATATATTTTTTATGATGTAAGTGCATATAATACTATATTCACTCCAAAACGAGTATTATCTATCTTATACCACCTTTTATTTCTAAAATCATAATCCCACTCGCAACCATAATCTTTATTACTAAATAAAACTCCTATTCTACCATTGATTATAATTGCTTTTAAATAATCGTGTACTATATCATCCCCCCATCCATTAAGCTCTTGAGAAGTAGTAGGTGGGCCATCTTCAAATTTGAAAAACACATTGTATATCTCATGATTATTGGGAATTTTCTTTAATTGTCCAGGTCCAAAAATATCTTCCATTTGGCGTTCAAATGATTTTGAAAACAAACCATCTATATCATGATTACAATCATCAGCAAATACAAACCCTCCATTATTGACATACTTCTCAAAATTCTCCCGCTCTTTTTTAGTAAATTGAACCAACTTATGACCTGATATATAACAAAATGGGCTTTTGAATATCTCCTCGCTACTTAATGCTATTATTTTTTCCTGAGTATCTACCTCTAAAGTTGTATACTCAACAAGAGAGTTTAAAAGATTGGAAGGCATCCTTTGATCAACATCCCAATCCCCAGACTCATACTGTAATCGTGTGAAGAAAAATTTGTTACCCAATGCAGTTTGTTGTTTTAATCTTTACTATTACCCCTATTGTTTCTACTATACATTCCTGATGAAGTAATCTAAAAGAAAAAACTGGTCATAATGAACTCATCAAAATGACCAGTGTATAGTTATGCTATAGAATTAAACTGCATCTGATAAACTGGTAAATGTAAAATCTCTTACTTTCATATAAGGGACTAAATTACCATTCATCCTAACTTGTTTACCAAGTGTTTCTAGATTATTTAGCATAATAATCGGGCTTTCATTAAATCTAAAATTTTTCACAGGATGCTTTATTTTCCCATTCTCTATGTAAAACGTTCCGTCACGGGTAAGACCTGTATATAATAGTGTTTGAGGGTCTACGGTTCTAATATACCATAATCGAGTTACCAAAATTCCTTTTTTAGTACTTTTTATAAGATCTTCTAGAGATGCATCACCACCTTGCATAATAAAACCATTAGGAAAAGGAACAGGATCAACTCCTTTTTCTTTTGCCCAATATCGGCTATAAGCTAAGTTTTTTACCACTCCATTCTCTACCCAGCTTGTTTTTTTCAAGGGTTGTCCAGAACCATTCCATGTACTGGTTGGCACTTCAGGATGTAAAGGATCAGACCATATATTTATGCGTTCATCTACTATTTTTTCTCCTAATTTAGTTCCTCCGCCTTCTTTAGACATAAAGCTTCTTCCTTCATCTGCTGTACGGGCATTAAACGCTCTTGCCATATTACCCAACAATCCTATCGATGCTGCTGGCTCCAGTATTACGGTATATTTACCAGGCTCAATAGCTTTAGCTTCTTTTGACATCAATGCTTTGTTTATTGCCACATTAGAAGCTTCTACAGCATCAAACTTACTTATATCATTATAATCTCTGGATACCCAACCTGATCCAGTACCATCATTAGTTCTCATAGTTACTGTAAAATCAGAATTGGTCTCTTGATTATAAGCAAAAAGTCCACTAGAATTTAACATTGCACTAAAACTGGATGAGTCATTAAAAAATCCAGCTGCTGTAATATCTTTTGCAGCTGCAGGTTCAATACTGCTGCTTGCCACAGTAGCACGATATTCTGGAGTAATCTTGGCTGTAGCCTCACTAAACGTGATTGACTTATCATAGGTCTGAGGACCTAATGGAGCCATAAACTCCGGGTTTTCTGGTGAAAGTTTTGCTAATTCTTCTGCTCTTTTCACAACTTTCTTTAAAGATTCATCATCAAATTCATCAATCGTTGCTGTACCAGATTTTTTACCAAAGTTTGATTGTACTACCAAGGTTTGATTTGATCTGTGTCCTGCTGTAGACACCGTATTACGTGCATAACGAATGTTACCACTTTCACTTCCACTTATATTAATTTCACAAGCATCTGCGGTAGAAAAGCTTAAAGCTTTCTCCATGATTTTTCTTGCTTCTTCTTTTGTATATATTGCCATGATATTGTTAGTATTTGTAGTAAATCAATAGTTTAAATCGCTCTACCTGTATTGATTACATTTACGTTATTAAACCTGGTAGTAGCACTACCGTGAGACACTGCACTTATCTGAGAGGGCTGGCCTTTACCATCGAAAAATGAACCGAACATACGATAATCACTCTGATCACATATTTTAGCACATGAGTTCCAGAATTCTTGAGTATTTGATTGGTATGCAACATCATCTAACATACCTACTATTTCTCCATTTTTAATCTCATAAAACACGGTACCTCCAAACTGGAAGTTATATCGTTGTTGGTCAATAGAATACGAACCTCTACCGGCAATATAAATTCCTTTTTCTACATCCTTAATCATTTCTGCAACAGAGTATTTCTCTTTACCTGCTTCCAGAGATACATTTGGCATTCTTTGAAACTGCACATCATTCCAACTTTGTGAGTAACAACAACCGTGAGATTCATTTTGACCAATCATATGTACTTGATCACGAATTGCTTGATAATTAGTGAGTACTCCATTACGTACAAGATCCCATTGTTTGGTTTTAACGCCTTCATCGTCATAACCTACAGCACCTAAAGATCCTACTTGTGTCTTATCTGCAACCAGATTTACAATATCACTTCCGTATTTAAAGTTTTTTGTTTTCCATTTATCTAATGTGGCAAAACTAGTTCCTGCATAATTTGCCTCATATCCAAGAACTCGATCAAGCTCCAGAGGGTGTCCTACAGATTCATGTATTGTTAATCCTAAATGATTAGGTTCTAAAACAAGGTCATATTTACCAGCGTCTACAGATTTGGCAGTAAGTCTTTCTTTGGCTTGTTTTGCTGCCATGGTAGCATCTTCTACCATATCATAACTTCCTCTATATAATTTTAGGCCAGCTGGGCCTTCAAGTTTTTCTGAATCTAAACCATCCATATATTCATACCCCATTCCCATCGGAGCACTCATTGCCTGACGTGATTTAAATTTGTTCGAAGCCCGATCTATAGCAGTAACTGTAAATGTTGGCCAAATACGATGTACATCCTGATCGATATAAGATCCTTCTGTAGAAGCAAAATACTTCTGTTCATTTACCATGAATAAACCAGAATTCACAAAGTTTGCTCCATTTTTTAATGCTGCTGCGTTAGCACTTAATAATAAATCTACCTTTTCTGAAATAGGAACTTCTTTGAAATCTTTCTTTATTGGCGTTTTCCAAGAAACCTCTCCATGAGAAGCTACCGGAGCTAACTTTACCGGTACTTTTTGAATTTTTGAATTGGCCTTTGCAATTGCTACTGCTTGATCTGTAGCTTTTTTAATCCCTTTTTCAGAAACTTCATTGGTAGAAGCAAATCCCCAAGTACCATTTGCAATTACACGAATTCCTATACCAAAGGATTCTGTATTAACAACATTCTGTACTTTATCTTCTCTTGTAAAAACATATTGATTTAAATATCTTCCGATTCGAGCATCGGCATAAGTCGCTCCTAAAGATTTTGCAGTATTAAGAGCTATATCTGCCATTCTTTTTTTGATTGCTATATCCATTCCCGGATGTAGTAATGCTTCTGCGGAAATATCATTTCCTAAGAGCAGGGATGGCATCATTAAAGCGCCTGCTCCTAATCCCGCGTATTGAACAAAGTCTCTTCGTTTCATATAAGCTTCCTTTTTTGATTGAGTGAATATTAGTTTATTATTAGTAAGATTCTTTATGATTACCTTAAAGAATTCTGTATATAATCTTTATTATAAAATTAAAAATAGTAGTACCCCCAAAGCTCCATCATCACTATTTTACCAACTTTTTTCAACATATAATTATTCATTGAAGTACTATTAAAATGACCTTTTTCAAGAAACATAACGTGTACATTTCAAAATACAGATCATTCTATATAATTCAATAAAAACCATTTAATACCAAGAAAAAGATAATTGTTTTATCTTTTTATAATTAGTATTGCACTAAAAATAGAAAAATTATATCAAATAACAATAATCATCAAAAACGCTTAAAGAAGGATTGTTTTTAAGTTTATCAGTATAAAATCAATAAAAAAACAAAATTAAATCACTCAAAAACAGATACTTAAATAAAAAAAAGTAAATATCACAGTGAATACATTTATAAAAGTACATGAATAAATCACGATGTACGGGCAAGGCTAAACTTTTGTTAAACTTTTGTACTCTTAATCTGACAAAACACATATCAAATTTGGCTTATAAAGTTTAAACAAAGTCAGGAGATGATTTACTTTGAATTAATTATTGATCAATAATTACACATTTAAAGAGTATTAAATAAGAGTTTTATAAGGCGTAAAAACCGAAATAATTAAGAAGCATTAACCTAACAACTAAAGATTATTCTTTATTTCCAATAGCAAATCGAATTAAAATCTCGTGGGTCCCTCTGGAAACATTTGCTATTTCATTTTCTAAAGAACCTTCATAAGCATAACCAAAATGCAGCCAATTTTGAATCTTTATGGTAGCAAAAGCACTAAACGCATTATCAGTTCTATAAGCTGCTCCTAGTTCGAATTTATTATAAAACAAAAAACCTCCAGTAAAATCAACCGAAAAAGGGGCTGTATCGACATATCTTAATAATACTGAAGGTCGAAATTCTATATTGTTACTTAATTTAAGATTATAACCGGCCATCCCATAAAAATGGGAACGCTCTGTAGCTGTTGTAACTATTCCAGACTCATCATCAATCCTATCATTATTTAACAATCTTGGAACAGAAATAGATAAAAACCAATCTTCATGTTTTAGATATCCACCAATCCCAATATTGGGGTTAAACTCATTAACATTTGATAATAAAGGGTCCTCTGTAGCTCCAAATGTGAGTAGTCCATTTGTATTTACATCATAAGAATTCCCCCCTGCTTTTAGCCCTAGAAAAAGATTTATTCGCTCATTTAACGGTAATTTATATGAAAAATCAATATAGATCCCCGTTTGCTTTTCTATAAAAGTTTGATCATTTACTACTGAAAGTCCAAGTCCCATGTTTTTACCTATGTTAGTATCAAAAGAAAGGCTCTGTGACTCTGGAGCACCTTGAACGCTTGACCACTGACTACGAATATTTGTAGTAAATTGTATATGACCTTCTGATCCTGCATTAGCAGGGTTTAGCACATTTTTATTATATCTATAAAGTGTATAATATGGTTCCTGTTGTGCATATACTCCCGTTATTGTTAAGAAGAGTAAAATGATTACTATATATATCTGTAGTTTCATGTTTTTGATAGATTGATTGTGTGCTTACTTTTTTTGAATTAATAATTTATATATAACCATCCATCCAAAGGTTTAACCCCATTCTTTAGGTCAACGATAAAATAATAAGAGCCTTGAGGTAGTTGATCACTTTTAGACTTGTATACTCCGTTCCAGTCATTTTGATATCCTTGTTTAGCAAATACTTCTTTACCCCAACGGTTATATACTTTTACAGCCGAATTTGGAAATTCTTCTATATCCTTAATAACCCAGGTATCATTTATACCATCATTATTTGGAGTCATAGCCTGCGCAATCGAAGTTTTTGAAATGGTCGGAGCTATATTATCTAAAACAATAGTTTCCTGATCATTTGCCTGGTTACCAGCTATATCGGTTACCTCAACATCTATGATAATACTTCCTTCTACAAACCCACTTATATCGACATCTGTTGCTATCCAGCTACCATCAGACTCTACAATAGCTGTTGTAGTCACAGAATTTGTACCGTCAGAAAAAGTAACCGTTACCATTTGTCCTTCTTCTACACTTATAGTTGTTCCGGTAATGGTTACATCCTTATCCTCGATATCATTAACAATATCATCCCCTTCTATAGGTGTAATAATATCAACACTTGGAAAATTTATGAGTACAGTTACAGTGGACATATCTGTAGTACAACTGGTTATCATATAATCAAAACTATAAGCCCCGGCAACTAAACCTGAGGTATCTAAAGTTCCGGCGCTTGAATCAAAATTAGTACCGGGAATACTTCCTGTAGTATCCAAACTCCATACCCCCCCAGTATCTGGCGCCCCCAACAGGCTAGAAAATAGATCAATCACTATATCCGGATTGTTAGTATTAATCGTATTATTATTCCCTGCGCTTCTTTCGGTTTGCACGGAAACGGTCACCGATGTTGTCGAATTGACTACACAAGGAGCTATTGGATTCACTGTATAATCAAATGTGTAAACACCCTCTGTTGCTGGATTATACGTTCCCATACCAGAATTAAAATCACTTCCTGGATTGTTTAGTGATAATGCAGAAACACTCCAAGATCCTGTTTCCTCACCAGAAAGTAAATCATTAAGATTGATAACGGTACCTCCAGTACAAGCATATAGATCAGTTTCAGTTCCTGAATTTGGCTTGTCAATCACTGTGATTTGTACAACATCTTCTGCACTACATCCTACCCCATTATCCATCTGTATTCTATACCAAGTTGTACTAGTAGGTGATACACTTGGTGTTATCGTTCCATTTTCAAAAGGACCACTCCAGGGTCCCGTTGATCCCGTTGTGCTATATGACCATTCATATCCTCCTGTATTACCTATACCAATGTTATTTTGTAAGTTGATAGTAATAGCATTTTCTATCGCTACGGATGGTGGTGGAGTAAAAGGTAGCTCATAAATTGTAGCCGTATTAGAAAAACAAGAATCATCTTTGATTGGTACATTAACAGCTCCACTATCATAAGTTACTATAGTTCCAGCTCCATTATTAAAAACCATAGTTACAGAGCTTATTTCTCCATCATCCAAATCCTGACAATCGTATATTTGTACTTTCCAACCTCCCCGGCTAATGTCATACCCTTCTACTGAAGACATGGTTATTGGTGTAGGACCAAAACCTCCAGAAAATGTTGCACAATTCACATTGTTATTAGAAGGGTTAGTATAATATGCATTATAGGTTCCTGTCAATGCTGGACCTGTCAAGGAACATCCATTATCTCTAGAAAACTTACAAATATCAAAAAACGGCAGTGTAGGAATAATTGTTGTATCATTAGTAAATGTTAAATTTTGTGCATTGGAAGACCCATAGCATGGACTTCCTCGTTCACTTACACCCAATCGAACAGTTACCATACCATCTGGAGATATTAAAGCATATCCTAGATCAGAAATATAGGTATGCGCAATATCAAAAGTAACAGAAAAAATAGTTGATGATGTAACTATAGTAGGAGTGTTTACAGGATCATAATACGTATATGATAAATTTAATCCTGTTCCTGATCCTATTAGACTTACTGCATCTCCATTACAAATAGTTTGTGAGGTTCCAGCATCTGCGGTGAGATTAGAATTCCATATCCAGGCTCTACCCTCTGTTATAGTTCCTGCATCATCTCTTATAATGAGATATCCCCCATCAGCCAAGTTTGTTTGTATTGGTGTAGAGTTTATCGCAAAGGGTACATATGAATTCGTAGCTTCATCAAAAAGGTACCAGTGATATTTTGCTCCTACTACTGTTGGACAACTTAATTCTCCATTATTTCCAGGGGTATCAAAAATATAGATTGGATCATCAGAGCCCGAAGAAAATGTAGCATCTGTGTATTCGGTCATTATAAAACCGCAAGAAGAAGGTGATGTTATTTCTAATTCTTTAGCATCTACAATAATAAGCACGACCTTAACGGATGACCCGTTACAAGGAGTTGTCCCAGTTACTTCATATCTAAACTCATAAGTGCCTGTTGTTAACGTAGTAATATCAACAACACTACCTGTAAGAGCAGCAGTTCCATCAACATCAATCCATGTACCACCAGCATCTTGAGAACCATCCAATCCATTTATTAAATCGGTTGAAGTATCAGTGCTCAAAACCACGATAGGACCTGATACTTTTCCTGAATTTGAAGCATTCACTAAACTTAAATTCCCTGTTGCAGCAATAGATGAATTTCCATAAATGTCAAATACAATGATTTCAATAGCTCTAGCCATGGTTGTATTTGGGTTTGTGGCCTTATTAATATAATATAATTCACTAATTATATCTTGAAAATCACTAGTCGTTGCACTATTTATATTTGTTGCGATTAAAGTACTGGTTCCATTTCCCGTGATTTGGATGTCTTGAAAATTTGCAGGTATTGATAATTCTTCAAAACCAGTATCCTGCATATTTGTAAGATTAACTTCTATTCGCTCAATCCCATGAGGTGCATTTACAATAATATCAGAACCCTCAAAAGGTTTCGCTCCGCTAGTACAAATAGTCCCATTAAAATCAATCCCTCCAGCTCCTGTAGAATTATTACTATCTAATCTAACCCAGGGATTTGGTGCTAAATCTAGCGTAAATGGTTCTCCAGAAACAACCTCTACGGGATCTGCAACATAATATTCAACCGATAAAGTAGTCAGTGCAATATTGCTTTCTACCGTCCAATAGGTTCCTGCTGTAGTGATAGTACTATTAGAACCAATATGAATCTGCGAAGTATTATTATTACTTACAAAATGACCAATCTGTCCTCCTGTAATACTCCCTGAAAATAATACCCCCGTATCTGGACTTGATATTTTAATATTTTCTGTTCTTATGAATTCACTATGCTCTTGCGAACTTAAAATAACCTGAACGGGTTCACTAAATGTATACGTATATGTATTACCCGAGACCCCAATGGTAGCTCTGCTATTATTAAAACTATTCCCTAAAATTAAACCTGGGGGAACAGCATTAATCTCTTCACTCACAGTTGCTGAACCTGATTGGGTAATATCTACTGTAATCAATGAAGTGCCATCTGCATTGGCAGATAAACTACTGGTTTGAAAATCGTTTTCTGGTAAAGTACCAGATAGAGTTCCCCAAGTGCTTATTATCTGTGCAGATACACTAGATGAAATCAATATCAAAAAAAATAGCATTGATATTATGTTTCTTTTTTCTGTATAGAATTGAGTATTAGTTTTCATTAATAATTATTTTGATGTGAGTTGCTCTCCATTAATTTTGATGAATATGTTTTTTGAACCAGATGTTATGTGAAGTACCAAAGATATAGGTGTGTGCATGTTGAATTCCGGGCAATCTTTGTTGAAAATCTGCCAATTCTAAGGTTTCCCCTTTTAGATCATATGGTTTTTGTTATGTATCTATCTTCTCCTAATTAATTCATCAAAATAAAACCTGATTGATCAATACCTTAACTTACCCCCCTTGTATTCTAATATCCAATAGTAACTCCCAATAGTATCCCTATAATTACGAATCAAATTTGTGTAATTAATAGACCTGTAAAAAAATAAATGAGTGAATAGATCAATTCTTTTAGTGAATGCCTATTAATTATGAGTAAAGCGAATTGTAGGTAAGAAATTTAAGAAACTTCTCTTCCGAAAATATGAGGTTTACCATATCAAATTCCAGACAATCTCTGTTGAAAAGTTGCCAATTTTAAAGTATCTCTATGTAATCTGTTCGATTCATTATACCTTGTAAAACCATAACAAGTATCTATTGATGATAAGAATCATAATCATTTTATTGTTTTTAATAACCACAAGCATTGCTAAAGGGCAGGCGTCTATAGAAATGTTATCTATTAGTGTTCATGAAGGGGATATTTCATCTAAAGATACTTTAGAAAATTTAGAATGGGAGTCTTTACAAGGGTTTGATACTATGGATAGCACAATCCCAGTATATTGGTTAAAAATAAGACATAAAGAATCCACAAATGATTCAATAAAAAGCGGTGTGCTTTTACTTTCAAATTTGTTTGACCACGTAGAATCCTATAATAGTCCTCATTCTGATTCTGTTATTGCTATTACGGGAAAACTAGTGGAATACCAAGAGCGATCCATTGTTAGAGGAATTAATAAAAATGCATTACCTCTTAATTTTAATGATACAGAAACATTATATATCAAATTGACATGTATTCGAACTGAAGCATTGCTTAAACGCTCTCTAACTGACTTAGAATATATTTCCCAAAAGGATTTTGATGAATATTTCATTAGGACTCATACTTTTTTTGTCCTATTTACAGGAATGGAAATACTTATTTTCCTGATTTTTTTATTCCTTATCTATATAAAACCAACAAAGGATAATATTTACTATGCTTTTATGGTTATTGTAAGTTTATCAGAAGTTATTATCCGCAATAAAGTTTTTGACTCTATTTGGGGGTTAAGTGGTCCATTCCTTGCTAAAATTGAATTTTGTCTTGTGATATTAATGCTCTATAGTTTTTCTGCTTTTATTGCGCATTACCTCGAGATACAGAAATACTCTAAATTTTGGTACAGAATAATGGCATGGCCATATATTCTTTTGGGTATTCCTGTATATCTGTATTCAGATTATCCATTTCTTAGTGATTTAAATAATTTTTATTTCCTGATGACTATCATTGGAGCTTCGGTTTGTCTTATCAAATTTCGAAAACAAAACCCTCATAGAGCTAATGTCTTTTTAATAGCTATTAGTCCAATTGTCTTAAACGGAATTTTAATAATTATGGCATGGAAGAAAATTATACCACACAATTTTTGGACACTTAACAGCTTGTTTCTAACTCTACTTTTTAGAGATGTTATTTTTATGATTGACCTGGTTTGGGGCTTTTTTCAAGATAAATCCTTAATTGCCATCAAAGAAATAGAAGTCAGTCAGCTTCAGGAAGAAAAAAAACAACTCAAAAAAATTGAGGAACTTAAAACCACTTTTTTCAATAATGTTTCTCACGAATTAAGAACACCACTTACCCTACTTTTGGGTCCATTAGAAAGTGTATTAAACAAAGGAAAACTAAATAAGGAAACAGAACAGGAATTAAAAATGTCTATGAAAAATGGAAAATACCTGTTGCAACTCGTTAATGAGATATTAGATTTATCTAAACTGGATCATGGACAATTAAGCATTATTAAGAAAAAACAAGATGTTATTCCTATTTTAAAAGGTATTATTGAATCTTTTAAAAAGTATGCTGCCGAAAATAAGCAAACGATCTATATCACGCATTCATCTGCACAAATATTTATAGATACTGATAGAGATATGTTTGAAAAAATGATGATCAACTTAGTATCAAATGCGATCAAATATAGCAAATCAACTGGAGAAATTCATATAACGGTAAAAGAGCACAAAGAATCGGTATCGATTACTGTGATTGACTCAGGAATTGGTATAGCTCCTTCTGACATAGAAGCTATTTTTAAAAGATATTATCAGGTGGATGGCAAGGAGTCTGTAAGCGGTACCGGAATTGGTTTAGCTATTGTCAAAGAATTCATTGAACTACATGAGGGTTCTGTAACAGTACAAAGTACTATAGGAAAAGGATCTTCGTTTGAGTTGAATTTTCCTGTAACATCAGATTCAAATCAATTGGATAAGCATATCATTCCATATGCAGTTAATCATACAGAATCTATTGATGTAAACAAATCATCAATCTTACTTGTAGAAGATAACCTCGATATGAGGCAATACCTAGAACGTCACTTAACCGAATATAATCTGTATCAGGCGGCTAACGGACACGAGGCATTAAGTCTCTTAAAATCTATCCAAAAACCAGACCTTATCATTACCGATTATATGATGCCCGTTATGGATGGAGTAGAATTTATTAAGAAACTAAAATCAGATGAAGATTTTTTAATGATTCCTTTAATTTTCTTAACCGCACGCACACTACAAAATGATAAAATTGAGGTATTACATATGGGAGTGGATGATTATATTATCAAACCATTTGATATGACAGAACTAAAACTACGTATCGATATTTCTCTCAAAAATTCTTTAAATCAAAAGAAAAGTATGCTGTCTACTATTGATAAGTTTTCATTATCAGAGATGGCACAATTCAAAAAAGAATTAGATACTTACATTATTACCAATATATCTAACACCAAACTAAGTAACATCGATCTTGCTTATCATTTCTCAATCAGTGAACGTAGTCTAATCAGAAAAATTAAATCTGCAACAGGGCAAACCCCAGCTGCTTATATCAGAGAAATTCGTCTACAATCGGCAAAGCGTAAGATTGAATACAATGAAAGAGCCAGTATAAGTGAAATTGCCCATGAGTTGGGTATGAGTAACCTTCCTCACTTTACTCAGGCATTTAAAAAAAGATTTGGAAAACTACCTTCTGAATATTTTAGAAAAGATGACTAGTCTTAAACTTTTGACCTTACCACGTAACATCTGCTCATAAATCCTTCATCTCTTTTTGTAACAAGATTATTTTCTCTCTAACTGACTGCATAGAAAAGATAAATAGGTTATCTACATCCAAAATCTAACTCTTGCTTATAATCGAGCACTTTGATTTTCAACCAAATATCCGCGAAAATCACGTATAAACACCTACGCATTACACCATAGCTATTTTCTACATTTGAGTTAACATTAATATATTCTAATTTAAACTTTTAAAATCATGGCACAAGAAAAACAACTAGTATCAATGGCACAGCAATTTACGGGCTTGCCTATGGATGACCTTATTGGTGGTCCATTAAATGCCGCAGCAAAAGCTAATTCTGCAATGGCATTAACTCAAACTCGATTTATGCTCGACACCTGTTTTTCATTTGACGATACCACAAAAGGGTATAGTCCAATAATGATTAATATGTCGCTTACCAGAGGAGTTATCATTCCAAGTGAAGAACCAAATGCTGCACCAGACATTAAGCCTATCACAACAAAGTTTGATTTACCAATTCTTACTGTAATACCTTTAAACTCATTAGCAGTGGATAATGTAGACATTAACTTCGAAATGGAAGTGAAATCAAGCTATGGAGAAGAGACCAGTGAAACTCAGGAAACAAAAATAGCTGCAGAAGCTAGTTGGGAAGTTAAAGCAGGTTGGGGTCCTGTTTCGGCCACAATCAAAGGAAGTGCTAGTTATGACAGTAGTGACAGCTCAAGTTTTAGCTCTCATTATGAAAAAAGTAACTCTGCTAAATACACAGTGAAAGTTCATGCTGGCCAGCTACCTCTTCCTAAAGGAGTTAATACCATTATTGAAGCATTTACCAAGGCAATAGAACCCTATGAAATGCCTCAAGAAAAACCTTAATAATTAAGTAGTAATCGATAAAATAAGATGTCTATTCTTATTTTATCGATTTCACTTCTCTAAACACAACAAAATGGCGAAAAAACCTAAAAAAGAAAACCAATATGATTTTACAGGTTCATTGATAAATGAACTTATATCTCAACCATTGGTTGCTGTTGCCAAAGCACAATCTAAAATGGCAGAGGAGCAAATAAGATCACTCCTGGATAATTGTTTTCATTATAATGGAAAACATTATAAACCAAAAATGCTGAAGATGTCGGTTACAAGAGGAGTATTAGAGACCGGAGATGCTATTAATTCAGAACCAGAAATTCAACAGATAACTACATACTTTAGTCTTCCATTGGTTACAATATTCCCATTCAGTCCATTAGGTGTAGAAACGGTTAATATTGATTTTAATATTGATGTCACTTCTCAATATAGTGTCGATGAAGATTGGAATCATGATGACTTTTCAGAAGAGAATACTTCAGATATTAACTGGACAAAAAAAAATCCTTCTGTAGAAATGTTAGGTAAAATAGCTCCTAAAAATAATATGCTTAAGAATACAGATACTAACATTAACACATATGAAAGCAATGATCTAAATGCAGCGTATTCTATAGGCGTAACTGCTGGTACTTTACCTCTTACAAAAGGGCTTCTAACGATCATTGATGTGTATACAAAAGCTATTGAACCTTTAGAAATGCCACTGGATAAAAATTAATATTGTAAAACAAACAAAATGATCAACGAACAAAAAATACCATGTCCCGTTTGTCAGGGTCAAATTCCATTCGATATAACCTCTCTTTTACAAGGTGTAAAATTTGCTTGCCCCTCATGTCAATCTGTTGTGGCTTTATCTCCTGAAAGTATTGATGAAACTAGAAATGCAATAGAAAAATATGAAGAACTTAAGCAGGCAGGAGCTAAACTAAAAAATAAATCTTATGATAAATTTTGATCAATTCATAAAAGCAATTAACGATGCTACGCTTTCTGCTAACTCGGCATTAATGGATGAAAATCTAAAAGTGATAGATCGATATTTTGAAAGTTCTGGTGGGACCGAACTAATTACAGGTTCTCTTGATGACGCATTACATGCAGCAAAAAAAATTCTCAGAAAAAAACGTCCTACCAAAGAAGAGTTAGAAGAAGCAATGCAAACTTTTGCTGATGCAAAAGAGGCACTCCAGGATGACAAGGGTATTTCTAAAACAAAAACATCTAATGCACTAAAGCCAAAAACAGTAGTGGTTCAGTATCCAGAACAAACTTCTAGCGGAGTTGTAATGAAGAATGTACATGTGCCCTTAATTGCATTAATACCTATTTCTTCATCTCAGATATCAGAGGTTCGTTTTAAAACAAATCTGGAGATTTTAGTAGAAAATGATGATTTAAAAGTTAGTTTCCCTACAAAAGACACAGAAGCTAATACTGAAAACAATACTCAATTACAAACCAGTAGTTTAGAAATCATTATGCAACCACAAAAAAGTCCTGAAGGACTTAAAAGTTTAATTCAGGGATATGAGAAAGTACTAAGAGCGCAGATTCCTAATTAAATAACTTTATTTTGGTTTTAGAATATTGCAAAAGGAAAATTAAGAAATGCCTTGCATGGTAAGTAACGTGGTGCCCCAAACTATTACTGAAGAAAAGAATATCCCCACGGTATTTGCCATAAAAGCTTTTCTTTTTTTGATTTTAAATAAGTATGATGCAATACTGCCTGCATATACTCCAGTTCCTGGTAATGGAATCATCACAAAAAACAGAAGACCCCAAAAGCCATATTTTTGAATTTTTTCACCAGATCCTACTTTGGCTTTTCGAGCAACATATATTGCGGCTTTTTTATAATAATGCCATCGTAATAAATAACTATTTACCTTTTCTAAAAAAAATATCATTAAAGGAAAAACAAGAACATTGGCAAGAAAACATACTACAAAAACCAAGTAAATGTTTACTCCATTGAACATTCCATATGGAATCCCAACTTTAGCTTCCCCAAAAGGAGAAATGCTCCATAAAATAGCTATAATAATATCCTGAATCACAAATTTACTTTTCTAAGAGAGCGCAAAGTTAATGTTCTAAATGATTCACACTTCATTTAAAATCATAAAAAACGTTTAAATTGTCAATTTTAGGGCATAATTCAACAATAAAAACAAAAATTAAGGAAAAAAGAACCCTATAAATTAGTTTATAGGGTTCTTTTTTACAAATATTAGAATTTAAAATTTATATCCTACTCCAAAACCAAATAACCATGGATTAATATCCACATCTGCTCCAACAGTAGCTCCCAATGCATTAGTCGCATTTACAGTTACATCGGTCTGAAGGAATAGTTTTTTCACATCAACATTTAAAAACCATTTGTCATCTAATGCATAATCCAATCCTGCTTGTAAAGCAAAACCAACACTATTATCATAATCTATATCATCTGCTATTGGTCCTTCATCCACCCCATAAAAAATAGTATAATTTATACCAGTTCCCAGGTATGGTTTAAACGCTCCCCCTGTAAAATGATATTGCACTGTTAATGTTGGTGGTAATAACCATACATCACCTAAGTCAATATTTCCAACCGCAGTAGAAATTGCTTCTACCTCATGTTTTGTTGTAGCCAAAATAAGTTCTGCCGCCCAATGTTCTGTAAAAAAGTAAGTAAAATCCAATTCTGGGACAAATGTAGTAGATATATCTACATCCCCTCCAATGGCATCAATAGAAGCACTTTCATCAGGAGCTACTGCTACCCCTCTAAGTCTTACTTGCCATCTACTAAAATTATTGGTTTCATCTGCTCCTTTTTCTTGTGAATAGGAAGAAAAAGATGCTACCAAACTAACGAATAAAATAACTCCAATTTTTCTCATTACCGTTCTAATTTAAATGATTTAATACAAAGGTAATTTCGAGTAAAAAAGTAAATTATGACGAATATCATATTTACATTTTTAGCCAGTAAATAGAGGCAAATAATCCGGTATTTACACCTATTAAAATTACTATGATTTATATCATTTTTAAACAAATCGATTTTGAATAGTTTTCGAAAATAATTTCAATTAAGCTATGTAACCTTTGTTACTGATAAGAAGATTTTGAAGTTTTACTTTTATCAAAAAAACAACATAATGTTTGGTAGAGGTTCAAAAATATACAGCATACTATTTTTAAAATGTCCCAGGTGTCATAAAGGAGAATTTTTAGAAGCCAATCCTTATAATTTAGGAAACTTTAATAAGGTAAAAGAAAAATGCCCTAAGTGTGAACTAAAATATAGTTTAGAACCAAGTTTTTACTATGGTTCAATGTATGTTTCATATGGTGTGGGAATTGCAATTAGTGTAGCTGTCTATATTTTGATAAGACTATTAAATCTTGATGTAACTCCTATGATCATTTTTGTAAGTATTGTTACTACTTTATTTGTTTTAATGCCATATATAGGGGCTATATCAAAATCTATATGGGCTAATTTTTTCTTCAATTATGATGAATCTGTTTCTAAACAAATAACACCAAAATCTAATAAATGATCCAGGAACTAAAAATAAGTTATGGGCATCTATTTGAAGATGCTTTGATAAATGACATATTACACGTTGGAACTTTTAAAGAGGTTCCAGCTGGATATAAGTTAATGGAAATTGGGGATTATGTTAGAGGAATGCCATTACTCGTATCAGGAGCAATTAAAGTACTTCGAGAAGATAAAGAAGGAGATGAATTACTATTATATTATCTGGAACAAGGAGATACGTGTTCAATGACAATGACATGTTGTATGGGACAAACCAAAAGTGAAATTCGCGCTATAGCAGAAACAGATACTAAACTTATTATGATTCCAATTAGAAAAATGGAAGAATGGACGGCAAAATATAAATCCTGGAGAAATTTTGTTTTTGAAAGTTATCATCATCGTTTAAATGAACTTCTCCAAACGTTGGACAGTATTGCATTTGATAGAATGGATGAACGTCTTATAAATTACTTAAGAGAAAAAGCTAGAATTAATAAAGAAGATATTATTCATAATACACATCAAGAAATTGCATATGAACTTCATAGTTCTAGAGTAGTAATATCTAGGTTACTTAAAAAATTAGAACAGATTAATAAGATCGAATTGTATCGAAATCATATCAAAATCCTTGATCTATCATAAGTTCATTACTAACAATACCAATAAAAAACACTCAATACCTTATGGATATAAACTTTTGATTAGATGTTAAAACAATACTTTCCAATTTTTCAGTGGCTTTCCACTTATAAAAAAACATACATATCTGGTGATGTCGCTGCAGGTATCACTGTTGGGATTATGTTAATTCCGCAAGGAATGGCTTATGCAATGATTGCTGGCCTGCCTCCTGTATTTGGGTTATATGCTGCATTAATCCCTCAAATTGTTTATGCAATACTAGGAACCTCTCGTCAATTGGCAGTCGGCCCTGTAGCTATGGATTCTTTATTAGTTGCTTCTGGACTAGGTGCTCTTGCATTATCAAGCATTGAAGAATACATTGCAATGGCTATTTTTCTTGCTCTTTTTATGGGAAGCATACAGCTTCTTCTGGGGGTGCTTAGAATGGGTTTTTTGGTAAATTTCTTATCTAAACCTGTAATAAGTGGATTTACATCTGCAGCAGCGATTATAATAGGATTAAGTCAGCTAAAGCATCTTTTAGGCACTGAAATTGAACGCAGTAATCAAGTACATATTCTTTTAAAAAATGCTTTAGACACTATTGATCAAATCAACATATATACTTTAATAATTGGAGTTATTGCAATTATACTTATTAAAAGTATTAAAAAAATAAATCAAAAAATGCCGGCAGCTTTGATTGTTGTCATTCTAGGAATTACAGCTATCTATAGTACTGACTTGAGTGATTCGGGAGTAAAAATAGTAGGAACTATTCCGCAAGGATTACCTGCGTTTGAAATACCATCTATTCAATACTCCAAGATTCCTGAACTCGTTCCTATTGCTCTAACTTTGGCACTTATCGCTTTCATGGAAGCAATATCTGTTGCTAAAGCTGTAGAAGAAAAACATAGCGATTATGAAATAGATGCCAATCAGGAATTAATTGCATTGGGAACATCTAATATTATAGGATCTCTTTTCCAATCATATCCTACTACTGGTGGTTTCTCAAGAACGGCAGTAAATGAACAAGCCGGAGCTAGAACAGGAATCGCAGCTATTGTTAGCGTAATTATTGTAGGAGCTACCCTCCTATTTCTAACACCCTTATTTTATTTTTTACCTAATGCGATACTTGCATCTATCATTATGGTAGCAGTCTTTGGGTTAATTGATACAAAATATCCTATTCAATTATTTAAAAATAGAAAAGATGAGTTTGCGCTATTGATTATTACATTTTTAATTACGCTTACTGTCGGAATCAAAGAGGGAATATTACTTGGAGTTCTGATTTCTTTATTGTTATTAGTTTATAGGATTTCAAAGCCACATATCGCAATACTGGGAAAAGTAAAAAACACTAATTATTTCAGAAATATTGATCGTTTTGGTTCTGATGTAGAGGTCTCAGAAGAACTTCTCATCATTCGTTTTGATGCACAACTCTATTTTGGAAATAAAGAATACTTCAAAAATGAACTTCACCGTCATATGGCTCAAAAAGGAAATAACCTTAAAACAATAATTCTTAATGCAGAATCCATTAATTACATTGACAGTAGTGCTATGCACATGTTACAACAGTTAATTAAAGACCTTAAAAGCAATCAAATACAATTTTTAATCGCTGGTGCCATAGGACCAGCAAGAGACATCATATTCAGCAGTGGGTTAATTAACATGATAGGAAGAGAACATCTTTTTGTAAAAACATATGAAGCTTATGATCATCATATCCATGCAAAACAAAAAACAGCTATTCAGAAAAAAATAGCGTTTCAAACCAAAGAAACATCTGTAACCTAAGTAGCTGTAAACAAGAAATATCAAAGTTAGCTTTATAGCATTAAACCTTAAAGAAAACAATTATGAAAGTAGAACAAATTTATACCGGATGCCTGGCACAAGGCGCTTATTATATCGAAAGTAATGGTGAAGTCGCTATTATAGATCCATTAAGAGAAGTAAAACCTTATCTTAAAAGAGCAAAACTTGATGATGCCAAAATCAAATATATCTTTGAAACTCATTTTCATGCTGATTTTGTAAGTGGCCATATCACACTTGCCAAGGAAACAAAGGCCTCTATTGTCTATGGACCAAATGCAAACCCAGCTTTTGAGGCGATTATTGCAAAAGATGGTCAAGAGTTTAAATTAGGAGATTGTATCATTAAAGTACTTCATACTCCTGGACATACCATGGAAAGTACAACATACCTTTTAAGAGATGCTAATGGTAAAGATTATGCCATTTTTAGTGGGGACACGCTCTTTTTAGGTGATGTAGGGCGTCCTGACCTAGCCCAAAAGGCAGCTCATATGACTAAAGAACAATTAGCAGAAACATTATACGATAGTCTTCGTACTAAAATAATGCCTTTATCAGATGATGTTATCGTGTATCCAGCTCATGGTGCTGGATCTGCTTGTGGTAAAAACATGATGAAAGAAACGGTAGATACATTAGGAAATCAAAAACAAGTGAACTATGCACTTCGTGCAGATATGAGTAAAGAAGAATTCGTTAAAGAAGTGACCGAGGGACTGTTACCTCCACCAAAATATTTTCCGTTAAATGTAAAATTGAATAAAGAAGGGTATGATGATATTGATATTGTTTTAGAAAGAGGAACAACTGCTTTATCACCAAAAGCTTTTGAAGCATTAGCTAATGAGACCGGAGCAATTGTATTAGATGTGCGTCGTCCACATGATTTTGCCAAAGGTCATATTCCTCGTTCTATCTTCATAGGATTAGACGGAAGTTTTGCTCCCTGGGTAGGTGCGTTAATTGTAGATGTAAAACAGCCGATTCTACTTGTAACTCCAAAAGGTTCTGAAGAAGAAACTATTACGAGACTTTCGAGAGTTGGTTTTGACAATACTCTTGGATATCTAGAAGGTGGATTTGATGCCTGGAGACAGGCAGCAATGGAATATGATACGGTTAGTACTATATCCGTAGATATTTTAAAGAAAATATTGGACGAAGAAAACATTCCCATTTTTGATGTTCGCAAAGAAAGTGAATACATTTCTGAACATATTGAAAATGCAAAAAATACACCACTAGATTTTCTTAATGAGCATTTAGTAGAATTCCCAAAAGACACATCTTTTTACATTCATTGTGCAGGAGGATATAGAAGCATGATTGCTTCTTCCATTCTTAAAAGTAGAGGGATCCACAATGTTATTGATATTTCGGGTGGTTTTGAAGCGATCAAAAATTCTGATATAGATATTACAGACCATGTATGTCCCACAACATTAAAATAGTTTCCAATTCCATTTAGATTTTTAGTTGGTTAGTAAAAAGAGTTGTCTTTAGAGATGACTCTTTTTTTATATAAAAATGCTCCAATGTAACCCATGTTACTGTATTACATAATAATGAGAATTAACTTTACTAAAAAATAAAAACCATGGATATATTAGACGAAAAAAAAATAACTATCCCCAGAATTGGTGATGATGCTCCAGATTTTGAAGCACTCACAACAAAAGGTAAAATAAAGTTCTCTGAATATGCTAAAGATCAATGGATAATCATGTTTTCTCATCCAGCAGATTTCACACCGGTATGTACTACAGAAATGAGTGGATTTGCAATAAGAAAGAAAGAGTTTGACGCTTTAAATACTGAACTTATAGGGTTAAGTATTGATAGTATTCACTCTCATTTGGGATGGGTAAACAATGTAAGAGAAAAAACAGGAGTGTATTTTGACTTTCCTATTATCGCAGATTTGGATATGAAAGTTTCAAAATTATATGGGATGCTTCAACCAAATGAAAGTGAGACTGCTGCTGTACGTGCTGTATTTTTTATTGACCCAGCAAAAAAGATACGTTTAATCATGTATTACCCATTAAATGTTGGAAGAAATATGGATGAAATTCTGAGGTCTTTAGAAGCTCTTCAAACATCAGACAAGTATAAAGTAGCTATGCCATTAGATTGGAAACAAGGAGATAAGGTGATTATCCCACCTCCAAAAACTTTAGAAGAAATGGAAGCCCGTATTAATGACGATTCTATTGAAAAAATAGATTTCTATCTCGCGAAAAAGGATATTTAATTCTAAAAAGGATCACAAAACAAATTTATTATTTAAAGGAGAAGGTGATATGTTATTAATGATCATCTTCTTCCTTATATCCAATATCTAATAATATAATCATGTCAATTTTTAATTTCATTTTTAAAAAATCCAATTCAAAATCTAGTGCTATTAAAATACTTGATGTTTCTTTTTTTAAAAAAGAAATAACAGAAAACAAAGATGCCCAATTAGTAGATGTTAGAACACCGAAAGAATATAACACAAGTCATATTAAAAATGCTATCAATATAAATTATTTTGAAAGAGATACGTTTCAATCTCTATTTCAAAAATTGAATAAACAAGAACCCATTTATATATACTGTAGATCTGGAAACCGAAGTCGTAAAGCTGCAAAACAATTATCTGATATGGGATTTGTGGAAATTAAAGATTTAAAAGGTGGCTATCTAAACTGGAAATAATTCAATATCGATGAGTTCTTCTTCTGACTAAAATATATTGAAGAAAACAAACATTTCTTTGCTTTGTGTAACATGAGTTACATAAATAACAAAAAGATGAAGGTATTTTTAACAAATTAGTTAAAAGAAGAACCAAATGAAATCACATCATCAAATTCTCATTATTGGAGGAGGTACTGCTGGAATAATGACAGCTGCACGCTTACTCAAAAAAGATAAAAACTTAGATATTGCAATTATAGAACCTGCAGATACTCATTATTATCAACCTGCCTGGACTTTGGTAGGTGCAGGAGATTATGATTACAAAAAAACAGCAAAACCCATGGCAGATATAATGCCTGATCATGTACAATGGATTAAGGATTATGCAACTGCTTTTGCTCCTGAAAGCAATATAATTTCTACAAAATCAAATGGAAACATTACATATGATTTCTTAGTGGTAGCTCCTGGATTAGTTATGGAACCTTCTATGATTGATGGTTTAAAAGAAGGTCTGGACAAAGGAATTGTTTGTAGTAATTACACAGATCCAGAGCATACCTGGGAAGTACTCAAAAATTTTAAAGGAGGTAACGCTGTATTTACTCAACCTACAACTCCTATTAAATGTGGTGGAGCACCACAAAAAATTGCATACCTGGCTGCTGATTATTTTAAAAAGCATAATCTTACTCATAAATCCAATGTCATTTTTGCTACACCTGGTTCAGTAATTTTTGGTGTAAAACCTATAAGAGAAACGTTAATGAAAGTTATAGGTCGTTATGGGATACATTTTAAGCCTTTTTATGCTCCGCATAAAATAGATTCTGAGAATAAAATTATCTATTTCAAACATGTAGATCCAGATGAAAATAAATGTGTTATTAATGAGGATCCTGCTATTGGAGAACTTGCTATAGAAGAGAACATTATTAAAATTCCATTCGATATGTTGCATATCGCTCCTCCACAAGTAGCTCCTAAATTCATAAGAGATTCTAGCTTGGTTAATACTAGTGGTTGGTTAGATGTTAATCATCATTCTCTTCAACATAACAAATACTCTAATATATTTGGACTTGGTGATGTAGCTGGACTTCCTACTGCAAAAACTGGAGCTGCTATTAGAAAACAAGCTCCCGTAGTAGTTGATAATATTCTTAAACTTATAAAACATCAGGAGGCATCTAATAAAAATTATAAGGGGTATTCTTCATGTCCTTTAGTAACTGGTTATGGCAAAATGACATTAGCAGAATTTGATTATGATAGTAATTTTACTCCAGATCCAAAATTAAAACGAATGTTAATCTTTAACAGTGCAAAAGAGCATTGGAGATTGTACATGTTTAAAAAAGTTATGCTACCCTATTTATACTGGAATAAAATGTTAAAAGGACAAGATGTGTAAGGTTTCTTTTTCATGTTAACATCAATAAAAAGTGTATTGATAAATAGTAGTTTACATTTCGATTTGACTTCCAATAATTACATCTTTTTCATTCTTTGGATGCTCTGGAAACGTATTGGCAATCAAAGAAATTTTTTTATTCTTTAGCCACATTAAATTCTAATCAGATTTGATCAGGAAATCTTTTATTAGAATGATTTATCTCTATTCTAACTACATAATAGACGTCAATAAATAATATTATAGAATATTTTATACCAATTTAGAGATGTAATGTCGTATTAAAGGCGATGTTATTTTCAGTTATAAAAACACTGTGATTGTATTGCATAGCTTAGCTATGAAATATATGGATAAGGCATTTATAGCTGAAAAGAATGAGATGACATGGGACATTATATCTCTAAATTAGTGTTAATCCTGCTAGAACAACTTGTTTCTCTATTTCTTAGATATAAGTTCAAATTTTTCTAACAGGAAGGCTATTCTTTTCTATAAATCTTTCCTCGGCATGAAGAGTCCCAGAACCCAATTCTCTAATAAATTAAAGAAAGTTCTACAAAAATAGATATCACAGTTTATAGGTAAATTTTTGTTCTTCTTTCGCAATTAGCTACAATGGATTTTCTATCAATTTATTTTATTTTCAAAATGATAAGAAGGACAGATCCAACAGATTAAGTTAGGTCTGACTCCTATGATGTTTTAGTGATATTACGCTGCTCTGATATTGATAAGAAAATCTGTAATTGGTATAAACCACAATACATAATTTTTTTTTATGCTATATATAATAAATATAAATAAAAATATATGCGTATAATTTTGTAAATTATTAGGATAAAATGATGCTTGACAACTCTTAAAAATTAGATCATGAAAACGTATAATTTCTTTTTATTAATTGCAATACTAATAATATTCTGCAATTGTGCAGTAATAAGACCTGGAGAAGCTGGGGTAAAACAAACTTTAGGAAAATTCTCTAATAAGGTATCCACACAAGGTACCATATTATATAATCCTTTCATCAGTAAAGTAATCAAAGAATCCACCCAAACGAATAACATAAAACTGATCTTAAGCTTGCCCAGTAAAGAAGGATTAAGTGTGAATTCTGAAATTTCAATCTTATACCGTTTACAACAAGATAAAATACCAACTGTTTTAGAAAATTTAGGTCAGGGTTATGAATCTATTATTACTAGTATTTTTAGGTCGGCCTCTTCTGATGTTTGTGCTCAGTTTTTTGCGAAAGATATGCATTCGGGAATGCGAGCAAAAATTGAAGATGAAATAAAATCAAAAATGACAGTGAACCTACAAAAACAAGGAGACGGAATAGAGCTTATAGCTGTTTTAATGAAAAGTATTCAGTTACCCAGAGGACTGGCTGGTTCTATAGAAAGAAAATTACAAGCAGAACAGGATGCTATGCGAATGGAATTTGTAATACAACAAGCAAAACTTGAAGCTAACAGAAAAATAATTGATGCAGAAGGAGAGCGGGATGCTCAAAAGATATTGTCAGAAGGATTAACACAAGAAATTATAAAAATTAGAACTATAGAGGCTTTTAATGAACTATCGAGATCTAACAACAGTAAAGTTATCATTACCGATGGTAAAACCCCTCTTTTAATCGAAACTGATGATTAATTCTCTAGGGCATATTCTTAAAACCTAAAGCCTCTATAGTATGATACCCAAAGTGCTATTTAATACAACGTATTTTATCAACCTTAAACAGTATATACATGAAATTAATAGACGAAGCATTAGCATTCGAAAGTAAGAAAATTGGTCATATGAGTACTAGTGATAGAGTATCTGCATCCAGAGAAGCTAAGGCATTAGTTCTTAAAATCAATGAAATTTATAAGATTACTAAAGACCCTAAACTTATGGAGATCATGAAAACAATTACCGTAAAAAAACGTAAAATCGAAAAACGTTTAAAAGGTCTACTGAACTCAGCTTAACATTTTAGATTTTCCTCTTTTCTTTAATGTAGTCGGGATATTGATGATGTTTTGTATACTCCCGGCTGCATTAATTAAGATTGCTCTATCTCAAAAGTTTATGCTATATAAGATAACACAGACAAGAAAAAGAATCTGTGTGAAAAAGTCAATTTTTAATTTTTTCTAGCTTTTGATTTTTATTTCGAAAATAAGCGATAACAGCAATCGTAACCATAAATAAAGCTAATATATATACAAAATCAGGAATGGGTATCGGATCCCCTGCTGCATAGCTATGAAGACCTGATAAATAATAATTCACACCAAAAGAAGTCATAATAATAGACCAAAATGCAAATGTACTGGCAACATTGAGCGTATAGCGATTCTGCAATCCACGAATAAATCGTAAATGTAATACAACTGCATATACTATAATACTTATTAGAGCCCAGGTCTCTTTTGGATCCCATGCCCAATATCTACCCCAAGATTCATTAGCCCAAACACCTCCTAAAAATGTGCCAATAGCTAATACAAACAATCCTATTGTCATAGAAATTTCATTAATATAAGTAAGCTCTTTAATACGAATATCAATTGGCACCTTTGTTTTTTCCGTTTTAATAATCATAAGTATTAATGCCATTAATCCCAAAATAGCCGATAATGCTAAAGGCGCATAACTACTAACAATGGTTGCCACATGTATTTTTAACCAATACGATTTTAAAACAGGCATTAAGTTCGTGATTTCAGGGTTTAACCAATCCAGATAACTTACAAATAATAGTGCTCCAGAAAATAGCGTAGATAATGGTAATGCAAAATCCGATTTTCTAAAAGTCATCAATCCACAAAGCATTAAAACCCATGATACAAAAACCAACATTTCATAACCATTACTCCAAGGTGCATGTTGAGCTACAAACCATCTTAATAAAATATTCCCGGTAAAAAACAAAAAACTTATTAATGAAATGAGAATTAGCGTATTCCATAAAAATTCTATAGCTCTATTATTGGCAAAAATTTTGACAATTGCTATTATTAATAATATACCACCCAGAGTAAAGAAAACCTGAAAAAGCCAAAAATTAAGATTCAGTTCATTGTACCATAACTCGGCAGCTACTCTTTTATCACTAGGAATAATATCTTTCCCTAATACATCTTGATATGTTTTTATATATGAAAGCTTATCTGTAGCAGCTTCCCATCTCTTTGAAACAATATCTTGAAAATAAGCGGGGATAATAGTTTGTACAAACTTACCGTCTTCAGCAGGGAAATCTCTAAAATGATGCGTATAACTATGCCAGGTATTATTATCATCATTACTATTAGGAAAGATTTTTAAATAGTTTCCGCTAAAAACATTAAATAAAATATTGAAACGTTCATCTACTTTTATAACTTCTTTATCAAATTCGTTACGTTCTGCAGGTTTTTTAAGATTAGCTTTTTCTACCACTTCTGATAAAATATACGCTCCTTTTTCATCCAACAGTCCATTAAAAGGTATTAATCCATCTTTACTAATAGATAAAGGTTTAAATAATACTCCCCCTTTTTGTTGGTCTATCTTTATTAATGGAATTTGCTGCCAGGTATTCGGATCTACATGCATTGCCAAAAATGCCTGGTTGGCATTCATATGTATCTCTATTTCATTAGTAGAATACTTAAAATATGGTTTTCGTGAAATTTTTCTTAGAAATTCTGAAGCAAGAGTGTTTATAGGTTTGATACGTCCATCTAGGTCTTGTACCATTAATCGGCCAAAAAGTTCTGCATGATAAGTGTCAATTTGTTGTTGTTTGACAAATTGTTTAATATCTGGATCTGTGGTGTTTGCAATAGAGGAACCGGTAACTAAAAGAAAAACAAATATCGGTGCTACCTGATGTTGCTTTAATTTTTTTAACTTTTGATTGATCATTTTAAACCTGGAATTCTTTCCAAACAGTGTAAAAAACATACCTAACCCCATACATAAATAACCCAGATATGTGACCCATGTCCCTATAACATCATGATTTACAGAAAGTACAGTTCCTAATTCATCTGTATCATAACTTGCCTGAAAAAATCGATAACCTTTGTAATCCAACACATTATTCATAAAGATTCGATACGGTATTTCTTCTTCATTATCCATAATGGTTACTTCACTCGCATATGCCGAAGGGCTAATCGAACCAGGGTATCTATCTAATTGAAAATCATCAAGGTGTAACAAAAAAGGAATTTGTTGTGCCTCTGCTCCATAGGAGAGTTCTATAGCCAACCCATTTAATTCAACTTGATGAATAGTTGGTAAAAATCCTTCACGATATAACAACGATACTTCTTTTATTTGATTAGCAACCTCAACATTAACTATCAATGCATCATCTTTGGTTTTGTCATTATTTTTTGGTTTTTCAGATTCACTTACCAAGGATATCGTTGCTTTGGGATGAAAAGAAAGAGGAACAAAAGAGGCATCTCCATCACGATATAAAGTTCGCAAGGTCAGTCGTTGCAAACTATCCTTTTTGATTCTCCCTGCGGTTTGAGAAGCCATAATAAAGAAATCCAGATCTCGGGGAGATTGTACACTAAAATCACCATCTTTCTCTATAATATTAATAATTCCTTCTTCATCACTATTATATCCAACTTTATGATGGTGTTCACCAATGCTTTCTACTTCTCCCCTTTCTAGGAAAACCGTTTCTCTTCCATTTCCAGATGAAACTACCAATTGTAAGAGTGCCTTTCCTCCTTCTACATCGTCCACTATTTTAGGGACAGCATCAGCAACAAACGTATTATGAAAAATCCGAATCGGAATATTGTCAAAATTTGTTTCAATCACAAAATCATTATTACCAATAGGAGAAAAATTTAATTGTTTTCGAACTACTCTTGTTTTACTTCCATCAGAGATATGTAGTTGCAGGTAATTACTATCCGAAATGATAACATTAGAAGCACTTCCTTCTCTTATACGCATAATACCACTATAGGAAGTATACCGTGTTATTCCGGCACCTAAAAGAATAACAATAAAAGCAATATGAAACAATAGAATGGACCATTTTTCTTTTCTCCATAGCTTGTATTTGTAAATATTAGTCCCAAAACAAATACCAAGTCCTATCATCACCAATTCAAACCACCATGAGTCGTAAATAATTTTCCATGCTGTAGATGTACCAAAATCATTTTCTACAAAAGTTGCAGTAGCCATTGCGATTGCAAATATGAGTAATAGTAAAACTGCCAATGCGGGAGAGGCAAAAAAGCGATATAATTTGTGCATCATGGGTGATTTTTGAAAAAGAAAGATACCTTCATAAATATTTTTTTCTCAGAAGGTATCTTATTTATAAAAGCTTATGTTTTATTGTTTTATTTTTCTTGCGTAGAGACAGTCTTAACATCTAGCTTTGCTTCTCTGGCTTTTGCTTCCTCTAACCATTTTGGTAACAAAGTTTTTTTGAATTCTTCTTTTTCTGCTTCTAATTTTTCTATATCAAGACCTATAAAAGCCTGTGCTTTTTCTTTTGATGATATATCAGGCATTTCTACGGGTTTGTTATGTCCTAAATCAGCTAAGAGGCGTGCTAATTTTACTCTGGCTTCTTGCGCTATATTCAATCCTCCACCAATAACCCGGGCAGTTTCTACCGGAGAATGAAAAGAAGCTCCATGAGAAGCTGCTGAATAATCCCAACGCCATTGTGCATGACGAATATCTATCAAAATAGCTTTCATCTGTTCTTCAGTAGCTCCAAGATCCCATGCTTTTTTAGCTTCTATATGTGCTTTTACTAAAAGATCTTCTAATTTTAGACGGGTTTCTGTAGACTTTTGTTGGCGCTCAAACACATTTGCCATTAATTTACTTCCCTCTTCTCTATGGCATACCTGACAAGCATTAGCCATATTATTTAATGGAGATTGGATATGATGATCGGTAAATTTTTGTCCTCCTTCACTTTTATAGGGCATATGACAATCTGCACAAGAAACACCTCGATCTGCATGAACCCCAGTAATGTAAGTTTCATAACCTGGATGCTGTGCTTTTAACATAGGAGTTTTACTTATTTTATGTGTCCAGTCTTTAAACTCCAGATCATCATAATATTTCTCCATATCTTCTACTGCCATTCCATTTTTCCAAGGAAATACAAGATAAGGAGTCCCTTCTTTCCCTGGTAAGTTTTTATTGAAATAGTATTCAACATGACATTGGGCACACACCAAAGAACGCATTTCTTGATGTGTTGCATTATTAATGTCCTTACCCATAGCATCAAAGGCTTCTACTAACGCAGGACGAGTAATACGAAGTTTCATGCTTTTGGGGTCATGACAATCTGCGCAACCAATATTATTTACAATTTCTGGGCCTTTATCGGCCCATTTCCCTTGATAAAACTCTTCAATTCCTATTTCGTTCATCAATCGCGGCACATCGGGACTTTTACAAGTCCAGCATGTAGCAGGCATTGGACCATCTCCTTTCCCTTTCGGGCCTCCAGTTCTTAATGTATTATGAATATCCTCAATTGCATAAGAATGACCACGTCCTTGATTATAATCTTTAGAAAAACCATAACCTGCAAATAATACGACTAAGCGAGGATCTTCTTCAAGCATATCTCGCATAGCAGAACCTCCCTGAAAGCTAGAAAAAGTTGTGTCTGCGGTTTGTAGAAAAGATTGATATTCTTTTTGATAATTTTCACCCCAAACTGCATTTCGAGCTTCATTTTCATTGATATCTACCTTTGGCACGTATTTATACTTTGCTTCACTCTTCCTATCAATAATACTCGAAGCAAGAAGTCCTAATAAAAAAACTACGATAACGGTAACAATAAATAATACTTTATTTTTCATAATTTATGGTCAGTATTTATTTTTCTTCGATTTCTTTTTGCAACCAATCCGGGATCACAGTCTCAACCTGATCTGTTGGTAATGGGGCAATATTATATTTGATCGTTGAAATCCCATGGCTGCGTCCATGCGGAATCTCACGATGGCAACTCCAACATTGTCTATCGGTTCGATTAGATGCATGACCATCTATCCATCCATCATATTTGGTTTGTGTTACTTGTTGAACATGACAACGAATACAATTATTCTGTACAACTTCCTGAGATGCTTCTCGCATAAAAATGACATCTGGCTCTGCCCGTAATGTAAATATAGAAGCATGATACAAACCATCCTTTGCTTTAAAATAATACATATTAAAGATATTATCATGAGGTACATGACAATCATTACATGATGCCCATTCACGGTGAGAACTATGCATCCAACTATTATACACAGGGGTCATTACATGACAATTAACACAAGCTTGAGGATCATCAGACATATAAGATACAACCTCTGCTTCTTTTGCCATAAACAGGCCTAACCCCAAAAGGATAGCGATAAGAAAGACAGCTGTCGTACGCCATCTGGATTTTTTGTTTGGTAATATTTTGTCTTGAAGTGCCAATTTTTATAAGAATTATGTAATCAAAAAATTAAAACTTTGTACTTTGAACCATTAATATATTAATTAATTTCTTTACTTATATTCATTTTTTCTCATTAAAACGTAATTTCCCAGTCTCGATTCCAATAGCGGTTTTGGCAAGTATTGTGAAAACAAAAGCACCAAGTGCCCAAATACCTATAGTAACTCCAATCTCTATTCCGGTAGGCATATATTCTGCAATTTTACCATATGGCCCAGGAATAAATCCAGGAACAATTAATCCAAACCCTTTCTCTATCCAAATTGCAATAAATAGAATAAAACAACAAAAATATAATACCTTAAAATTGTTACGCAGTTTACCAAATGTAAGTAAGATAGTAGCCAGAACGTTTAACGGAATAGCGGTCCATATCCATGGTAATAAGGCAGTTTTACCTTCCAAACCAAAAAATAAATAATAAGCACTTTCACTATGATGAGTGGGAGCATAAAATTCTTTAAATAATTCTGACACCAACATAATGAGATTGATTTGTGCTGCTACAGTAACAATCATTGCTATTTTCTTGATCGTTTTATCTTCGATTTTAAATGCCGTAAATGTTCTTATAACCGCTAATACAAGAATGATTAATGCTGGTCCCGCAGCAAATGCTGAAGCCAAAAAACGGGGACCTAATAATGCATTATTCCAAAAAGGACGAGCCTGTAATCCCTGATATAAAAAAGCAGTTACCAAATGGATTCCCACAGCCCAAAATACTGACATGATTGCTCCGGGAACATATACTTTGGGATTCGCGTCTTTTCCCTGATAATGTCTAAATAATATATATAGAGGAATACTTATATTAATAAACAAATATCCATTAAGAACAATCACATCCCAGGTAAGCATCGAATTAGGAAAATTAAAAACTCCTATCCCAGGTATCATATGCCATAAAACAGATGGGCCTCCCATATCTGCTACGACAAAGGCCAAACACATAATCAAGGCCGCTACTGCCAAACCTTCTCCTATAAGTACAGCTTGCTTAAAGTCAATATCTTTAAGTACATATGTTGGCATCACCAACATTACAGCTGCAGCAGCAACACCTACCAAAAAAGTAAAATTAGAAATATATAATCCCCAACTCACTCTATCTGTCATTCCTGTAACACTCAACCCTTCCTCTATTTGTATCGAATAACAATACATCCCAACTAACATCACAAAAGTCAAAAAAGCCATCCAAAAATGGTATTTTTTTGACCCTTTGGTAATAGTATCCAGGCTATCTTTAATTAAACTTCCAAAAACTTTGAGTGTCTTCATACTAACTATTTTTTTGGCGTTCCCTTCATTCTTCAGGTCGGGCTATACACGCTACATGGTAGCTTGTTCCTATCCCTTACGCGAGCTTATCTTTTTATTATTAATCCATAAAGTACCAGAACTTAGGTTCTGTACCGAGATCTTCTTTTAACCTAAACACTTTTTTATTTTCTAATACCCATCGTATAGTACTATTTGGATCTAATAAATTCCCGAAAATTCTTGCTCCCGTTGGGCAGGCCTCAACACAAGCAGGATCTTTACCAGATCTCGAACGTTGTACACAAAACGTGCATTTCTCCATGACTCCTTTTTTACGCATTCTATTTCCCAGATAGTGTTGATCTTTATTTACCTCTTCTTCAGGAACCTCGGGAGTGCTCCAATTAAATCGACGTCCATCATAAGGGCAAGCCGCCATGCAATACCTACACCCTACACACCAATCATAATCTACTACTACCAATCCATCATCTTCTCGCCATGTTGCTTGTACAGGACACACCTCTACACAAGGAGGGTTATCACAATGAAAACATTGCGTACCCATATAAAAATGACCTTCGGCAGGGACTTCGTGATAATAATTATCATCAGCTTCATTAAACTTAAATCCTTCTCCGTCTTTCATTTCATGAATACGGATATATTGCATTTCTGAGTTACGATCCTGATTGTTTTCTTCCACACAAGCATTTACACAATCCATATATCCTTGGCATTTAGAGATGTTAAATGCATATCCAAACAATACATCTTTTACTGCATCTGTGGATTTCATGGTTATAGTTGAATTTTTGCGCAGTTCATAGGACCGCACCAAACGATTTACCGTAGCATTTCGCTCCTCATCTGTCATTAATTTATAGTTTCCTTTAAACTGCTCTTCCCAATCTATTTGTGCTTTTTCTTTTGTATCCTCTCCAGTAGTGACACTACAAGATGTACTTACCGCTCCAGCTCCTATAAGCAAACTAGCGGTTAATTTTCTAAAAGCGGTACGACGATCCATTTGCACATCAAAAACCTGATCGAAACCATCTTTTTTACGTTCATTACCAATAGAAGCTTCAACTGCTGCTTTAAAAAATTCCTCATCATTAATCTCGGGTTCAGTATGAGAACCACATCCTCCTGAAGTGCTTCCACAACCACAAGATGTTTTTACAGGAGCTGGTTCGTTTACCTGAGAACTACAACCTCCCGAAGAACTTCCACAACCACAAGGTGATTCAGAGGTCTGTCTAATTGCACTATTTAAATTCAATTTAAAATATTTTCCAATCCCACTCATAATTTAAATTTTTATTATAATCACTCTAAAGTGATACTGGATTATTCTCTTTCTTTTACTTTTTGTGTATTAAATCTCGACGGCCATCTGGATTCTATATGTGGCTTATGTGGATTGTGGCAATTTACACAGGTCATCGCAGCTCTTGGGTTAGCCCACCCTCCTATATTCTTACCATGAGCACCACCTTTCCAATCCTCAAATTGTTGGGTATGACATTGACTACATAATTGATAACTTCTATTAAAATCAATCGCATTGCCTGTAAGGCTTTGTAAATTATCCATATCATTACCATTATGGCAAGTAGCACAATTCATAGTTGTTGTATTAGCATGCACTAATTCGATATCCCAATGTGCTTTTTTAAAATCTGCTCCCTTAATTTGTTCTAAAGGTTTAGAATGACATTCTGTACAAGCATAAGAAGTAATTTGACTTTTACGATCCGGAATTAAAAATGTATGCTTTCCTTCTGTAATTTCGACAGTCTTCATATCTCCTATATATGTTTCAGAAGAAATAGGAATACCATGATAATCTTTACTTTCTTCTTCTATTTTATCAGTGAGGCTATGATACTCTCCTTCTCCTCCATGCTTACAAGAAAACTGCATAAAAATGAACATGCAAACCAGAAGATATATATAATATTGTCTATTCATTTTGATGGGTATTAGTTCTTGTAAAAATTTCTGTATCTACAAGCTCACGAATATCGGGTACGTGACATTGGCGACAGTTTATTCTTTCAGGATGTGTAACTCTGATCTCTTTTGGCGCAGCAGGACCAGCATGACAGGACAGGCAATTCTCCCTCATCTGGATATCATGCGGCATCATTGGCGGACTGCCCGGCAAAGCACTATTTACACCTACTTTGGGAGGATGTATTTCTGCAAAATTAGTGTCTGTAAAAAGTGTCTGTGTATTTTGAGCTACATGACATTGTCGACAATTGATCAACTCGGGATGCGGAGTTACAGGAGCGTATGCATTAAATTTCTCTACAAATCCACCATTTTGATGACACTGTAAACAAGCTTTTCCGCCGATACCTCTTTCGCCTTTTAGTAACTCATGAGGAATACTTGGCGGCGCACCTGGATATGCCCGGTTATCATAATATGTAGCTAAACTACGTTGATGTTCTTCATCAATGGGCATATTAAGATATTCTAAAGCAAATTCTGATCGCGCAAATACCCCTTTTTCTGAAGGAATGGTAGAAACAGGAACTTCTTCAGCAATTGGAATATATGCTTCTTCTAATCCTTTTTTATAGCTAAAATTCCAGATCACTATAAAAGCTATGAATAAAAGTATAAACAATGATATGATACCTAGTCTCTTTTTCATAGCCTATGCTTTTTCGACTTTAACAGCACACTTTTTATAGTCAGGTTCTTTAGAAATTGGACAAAAAGCATCTAAAGTAACATCGTTAATCATCATGTTTTCATCAAAGAAAGGAACAAATACCTGCCCCTTGGTTGGCAAACCTCTTTCATTTATCGAAGCCGGTAATATACAAGACCCTCTGCGTGAAGTCACTTTTATATTTTCTCCATTTCTTATTCCCAATGCTTTTGCATCTTCTGGATGAAACTCTGCATAAGCACTCGGCATAGCTTTATGCAGTACAGGAATCCTACGTGTCATAGACCCTGTATGCCAATGTTCAATAACCCTTCCTGTATTCAACCAAAAAGGGTATGCGGCATCCGGGACTTCTGGAGCAGGTTCATAGGGTCGTTGCCAGATTACTGCTTTTCCATCTGGTTTCCCATAGAAATGAAAATCTTCTCCATTAGAACATGCCGGATCATATTTGGCATTGAAACGCCACTGTGTAGATTTTCCGTTTACATATGGCCATATGACTCCGGATTCTTTTTTCAGCACTTCCAGAGGAGCCATTCCGTGTTTTGCTCCTTCATGAAACTGTCTGTATTCATTATAAATTTCTTCAACATGATTTTCTTCACTGTAAGGAAATAAATCACCATATCCCATTCGTTTTGCAACTTCAATCGTCATCCATGCATCTGGTGTTGTTTCTCCCGGACCATCAACCATTTTGTCCCAATGTTGTGTTCTGCGCTCAGAATTCCCATACAATCCACTTTTTTCAATATGCCAGGATGCTGGTAAAATGACATCTGCCACATCAGAAGTTGGTGTGGGAAAAACATCAGAAACGACTACAAAACAAGAGTCTTTTTCCATACCAGGACGATACCTACTTGTCTTTGGTAATGAAACCAGTGGATTAGTAACTTGTGTCCAAATAAATCTAATATCTCCTCGATCAACTGCTCTGAACATTTCTGTTGCATGATAGGTCGGTTTAGCAGGAATACGTTCATAAGGTACTTTCCATATTTTTGCAGCCAAACGTCTGTGTTTTTCATTCGTTACCACTCCTTTTGGTAATTTATGGGTAAACGTACCCACTTCTCTTGCTGTACCACAAGCAGAAGGTTGACCAGTTAATGAAAATGGCCCATTTCCTGGTTGTGAAATTTTTCCGGTAAGTAAATGTATATTATACACTAAGTTGTTGATCCAGGTTCCTCTGGTATGTTGATTCATTCCCATACACCAATAGGAAACCACTTTTTTATTTGGATCTCCATATATTGCTGCCAAATACTTAATGTCTTTTACAGATACTTTGGAATATTTTGCTACTTTTTCTGGAGTATAATCTTTTAAAAACTCTTTGTATGCTTCAAAATCTATTGTTGAGGGCTTGTCATTAAACTTATAATTATCTTCTAAGCCATATCCCATATTAGTTAGCCCTTTACTAAAGTTACAATGCTTTTCTACAAAAGAGTTATTTACCCATCCATTATTTATAATTTCATAACAAATAGCATTAGCTACTGCCAAATCTGTCTGAGGTTCGAATAATATTGATCTATTAGATGCTGTGCTGGAACGCGTTGTTCTTGTTGCAAAATCAATGATTTGAGCCCCTCTTCTACTCTTTTGTTCTAACATTCTGGAGAATAACACGGGGTGCATTTCTGCCATATTATTTCCCCATGTGATAAAATAATCTGCATGATCTATATCCTCATAACATCCCATAGGTTCATCAGCCCCAAAAGTGGTTAAAAAACCAGCTACTGCACTTGCCATACATAGACGAGCATTACAATCCAGGTTATTGGTTCCTATGGCGCCTTTCATCAATTTAGATGCCACATATCCCTCTGGAATTGTAGATTGCCCAGAAGTATACATAGCAACAGCATCTTTACCATGCTCTTGAATAGTTTCTTTCATTTTATTAGCTACAATATCCAAAGCTTCATTAAGGGGAGTCTTTACATATTGACCATTTTTCTTCACCAATGCATGAGTAAGTCTATCTTTTGATTGAATACACATCGTTTGATGATACCCTTTTACACAAAGCAATCCTTTATTGACCGAAGAGTTAGGATCTCCTTTTACCGCTACTGCTTTTCCATTTTCGGTACCCACCAAAATACCACAACCTACACCACAAAAACGACAAGGTCCCTTTTTCCAGTCCAGATTAGCTCCATTAGGTATCCCTTCTTCTTGCTCATCTGCAAATAAAATCCCAGGAAACATTGTAGCCGCAGCTGTCATTGCAGACAACATTGCCATTTTTTTAATAAAATTTCGTCTGTCGGTAAGTATAGAATTGTACATATGCTATTTATCTTTAGGAGTATTAAATCCAGAAACCATTGCTAATAATTTCAGGCTTGAGATGGTTTCTAGTTTCTTAGTTAGAATATCCTCTTCGTATTCGTCTGCGGTATCTGTGACCAGAACAAGAATATCTTTATTTTCTGCGGGAAGTACTTCACACTTTTCTAATGTCGAAAGTGCAGTGATGAGTTCGTCTTTTTTTCCTTGGTGCGGATGTGCTAAATAACTTTTGATTGGCATGGTGGTATCGTTAGTGGTTTAGCCAAATCAAGATTTTAGGGTAGTATTCCAATAGTAAATGTAAAATTTAATCAACACCACTACCTTTTCTTATGATGATTTGTGATTAGTAAGATACAAAAATCGTGGTTTCATTAATACTAAAAACTGACATTTATCATATGTCTAGATTTTATAGTTTATTAAAAGTGATAGACCAATGTACCTTTTTTAATAGCTATGAAATTATATAAGAAGAAGTAAAACTCAATTATCAATTCGGGTCACAAAAATCTTAGAAGACAGTAAATCATATTTTATTCATTGAACTTAAATGATAATAAACTATCAATTTCAGATTAGTATTTTTAACTATTAAATACATCTCTAACGTTAGAACATTATCTCCTTAAAAATACAAACAATGAAAAACATATTTTATGTTATCCTCCTATGCTTTGCAAGCATTTGTCAAGCTCAGGATTTATCTCAGCTTTATGAAAAAGTAAATCCAGCAGTGGTGGTAATCTTTACTCAAGAAGCGAAATTAAAATCTGAGGGTAGCATTACCAAAACAGTTACTTCTGAAGGATTAGGATCTGGTTTTATGGTTTCAGAATCCGAAATCATTACTGCATCACACGTTGTTGATGCTGCCGAAATATTAAGAGTTAAATTTATTGATGGAGAAGTACGATCTGCAAAAGTGATTTCTACTTTCAAATCAGCAGATGTTGCCTTAATCAAACTAGATACACCCAAAAAGGATGCTATAACGGTAAACTTTGGAGACTCTGATCAAGTAAAAATAGGAGAACAGGTTTTTATTGTTGGCGCTCCATTTGGTTATAGTCATTCACTTTCTTCAGGTTATGTGAGCGGAATTATTAAGAACAAACTAGGGGCTAATCCATTTACTCAATCTGAGTTTATTCAAACAGATGCTGCCATTAATACTGGTAACTCTGGAGGCCCCATGTTTAATATGAAAGGTGAAGTAATTGGTGTAGTAAGCCAAATCCTTACCAAATCAGGAGGTTTTGAAGGTATTGGGTTCGCTGCGACTGCAAATATCACTAAAAATCTTATTGCAAACAATAGAACTCCTTGGTTAGGTTTTGATGCATACCCTCTTACCGGGAAGACTAAGCGATTATTCAATGTGCCTCAAAATAGTGGTCTACTGGTACAGCGTGTTGTTTTTGGATCTGTATTGTACAAAATGGGGTTATTAGGAGGTGATACCGAAGTTGTAATTGATGGACAAAAGCTAATCATTGGAGGTGATATTATTCTCGCTTTTAATGATGTAATATTTGATCTTACCGATGATTCTTTGGTAAAACTTGGTGAATTGGGCAAAAACTTAAAAACTACAGATGTCTTAGAACTAAAAGTACTACGTGATGGAAAAATTATAACTTTGAAAAAAGAGTAAACCCTATTTCGAATCTAACAGAAATTAATTGCATGCAAATACGTAGTTATAATTCATTAAAAATACTAGCTATTCTCTTTTTGCTGATTTCTAGCAATAGCATAAGTGGTCAGAAAAAAGAAAATGACACCATTGTATCTCCATTTCGTAAAGGAAAATGGCTTACGGGTTTATCGGGTACGATTAATTCAAGTACCATTGAATTAAGAAACACTAATGAAACTACAACCACCAACGAATATGGGATTAATCTCACTACCGGAAAATTTATAAAAAATCGTTTTTTAGTAGGAATCACAATTGCCGCTAACAGGAGCAATAACTCAGGAATTGTTGAGAGAACTACAGAGAATCTATTTATAGGTCCTTTAGTTTCATATTACCTCTCAAAGGTAGAGCGGGGATCACTTTTTTTTCAGGTATCTCCCGGATATGTACGTTACAGGGATAATACTCGGATAGAACAAACCAGTGGTTTTGTAGAAGAATTAGGTGAAGGAAGTGGTTTTGGAACACTACTCGGAGTTGGGTATTCTTATGCCTTTTTTGATCTAGTCACCTTTGATATCGGACTAAAAACCAACCTGTTATGGATCAATATCGATCAAGAATCAGCTCCAGCAAACACTATTATTTCAGAAGATATTTTTGTGAATAGTATTTCTTTTTCGTTTGGTTTTAACATTTTAGTAGATCAGTTCTAATGAGAAAACAAATTTCAATATATACAGTTGCTCTCCTACTATTATTTTCTAATAGAGTTCGGTCTCAAAGTAAAGAGACTGTATTTAAAACGGATACGATTGCAAGTACAAAAAGTATTCAATTTATTGGAGTTCCTATTGCGTTTTATACACCAGAAACTGAATTTGGTTTTGGTGGTGGTGGACAACTTTTCTTATTAAATAAAAAAAATATCTATAATGACCGTCAATCAAACATTCTATTTAGTGGAATTTACACATTAAATGAACAGTTTCTATTTGAAGTCAAACCAGAAATCTATTTAGGTAAAGGAGATTACTTTATTGATATAGACTATGCCTGGGAAATCTATCCCAACTTATTTTGGGGTATCGGGAATAGTACACCAGATAGAAATGAGGAAGTTTATAATATGACTTCGCATAAATTAAAAATGGGTTATCTAAGACGCTTACCTCCAAATCTTAATTTCGGATTTGAATATGTCTTCGAAAACCATGAAGTCACTGATGTTGAAGAAGGAGGAATTCTCGACTCAGGAAATGTTCTTGGCAATGACCGAGCAATTATTAGCGGGTTAGGTGTCACCTTCAATTTAGATACCAGAGATGATGTTGGTTCTCCCCTATCTGGTCGGTATTATAAGCTTAATGCACAATTTTCAAGTGAACTTCTGGGAGCTACCCATGGCTACAATAAATTCTTTTTGGATTTACGAACATATGAATCATTAACCAAAACGAGCATTCTGGCTATGCAAGTATATAGTGAAAATACTTTTGGAGATGCACCTTTTCAAGGTTTGGCTAAATTTGGTGGAAGCTATAGTGCCAGAGGATATTTCTATGGTAGATTTACAGACAGCCATATGTATATTATACAAACAGAATATCGATGGCGTTTTAGACCACGATGGACAATGGCAGCCTTTGGGTTGGTAGGTGAAGTAGCAAGTACTCCTGAAAATTTCTTTAGTATCAGTAATATGAAACCCAGTGCTGGGGCTGGTATACGCTTTAAGTTACTTAAAAATAAAAGTACCTGGTTACGATTGGATACCGGATTTGGAGAAAATGGAAATAGTGGTTTTTATTTTGGGATCAATGAAGCTTTCTGAAGTTATTTTAATGTAAAAGTATTATACTTTCTCTGTATTTACCTGGTGTAAAACCTGTCCATTTTTTAAATGATCGAATAAAATTTGGACTATCAGAATATCCTAAACATTCGCTAATCAAATTAATATTCATATCAGAAGTAGTTAAAAGGTCAACTGCTCTATCGTGAAGTATATTATTAAGAATATCAGAAAATTTAACCTGTTTTGATTTTAGCACCCTTTTTATACTGCTCTCTGAAGTATTAAAATGACTAGCAAGTGTTTTGAGTGAGGGAATACAACCGTACTTATAGCTCGATATCACATTTTCAATAATAGCTATAATATTTTTTTCTTGATATTCAGGTATTATAAAAAGATTCAGAGGATTTGTATACGTTTCATACTGCAATAATGATTTTGAAAATACAAATCGATATTCTGGTTGATTATATTTAATTGGATATTCTCCATGGGGTAACAAGGGTTTGATATCAGAAATCATTGCATTTGGTATATGTACAGCCATTGGATTCCAATTATGTCCTCCATATACATTAAACAACTGACATATAATAGCTAATAAAATATACTCTGATATTTTACCTCCTTTAGAATGTTGATCTAAAAATGAAAAAGATAATATAGCTTCATTTTTATGAATTTTAAAATCCGTTTTAATATTTGTCTGAAGTACATCGTTGAATTTGACAAACGCTAGTATAGATTTGTTTAAAGAAGAAAACCCAGCTAGATATGAACCATAACTGCCTAATTCTGAAAGACTGAAATCATTGAGGAAATTAACTACGAACGTATCCGTTTCACTATTTCTTCTTAATAGAGAAAAAAAATCGTGAACTACTGTTGTCGGAATATAGTTTTGTGAATTAGAAAGATCAAAATGTCGTATTTCGCTTTTTTGAATAAGTTTTTCGGTGTCAATACCAAAACTTTCTAATCTCATTAACAAGGGTTTGAAATAAGATACTTGATATACAAAATACTCACGTTTCATTATAGACAATTTGTGTGCAATTACTATTAAAACAATGATCCAAGCAATAAAACTCATTCATTAGATCACAATAAATGTATCTGATCTAAAATGGTAAAAAAAACAAAAACAAGTGAAGTGGCTAATTTTGAATTTTAACCGTACAAATTAGAACTTTAACCATTCATCAACCAGTTTTTAAAATCTTTAGATTTTTCTTTACTTATAATAATATTTTCATCAATTTCTGGTATCACAGTTACCTTGATCTTACCGTAAAATGGATAATTAATTTTATCAACCGCATCACGATTTATAATAAATTGTCTATTGACTCTATAAAACACTTCCGGATCCAAATCTTTTTCTAATTCCTGCATTTTTTTTTCCATTGTATAAGATCCAGCTAAAAACGTAACTCCTCTAACTACTCCTCTATTAATATAAAAGAATGCAAAATCTTTAACTTTGATTGGAATAATATCACCCCTGTTAGGGATTAAAAAAGTTGAGCAATAATGTTGCCTTTTAGTTTTTATATTCTCAAACAATACATCAAATTGTTTTTGAATGCTATTATAATTGTTTTTTTTAAACTTTAAAATGGCATTTGTGAGCTCTTTTTGTTGAATGGGTTTTAGTAAATAGTACATGCTATTCACCTTAAAAGTCTCAATAGCATACTGATCATGAGCCGTGGTGAAAATTATAGGTTTGTTTAGTTCAATTTCCTCAAAAATTTCAAAACATATACCATCTCCTAAATGAACATCCATAAAGATAAGTTCAAAATCCTGATGTTCTTTAAAATATCGTACGGTAGATTTTACGCTATCTAATACTGCAATAATTTCAATTTCAGGGTTTTCGCGATGTAGTAAATCAACCAGATTTTTGCTGGCAGCTAATTCATCCTCAACAATTACAGCTTTGATAATATTCATAATTAGCTAAATGGGAAGTTTAATGATAAAATGATCATTTTTATGAATCTGGATATTCTTTTCTTTTAGTAGTTCATATCGCTTAGATAAATTTGCTAATCCATATCCAGTGCTTTTTTCAGGATCACTTCGTGGTTGTATTTTATTTTTGACTATAAGATAATCATTTTCAAAATAAATGTTTATACTTAGAGGATACTCCTTAGAAATTTCATTATGTTTTATTGCATTTTCTATTAGTATTTGTATAGAAAGTATAGGAATCAAAATGGAGTGAGTAGTTTCTACAATATCCACATGTATTTGAATATTAGTACCATATCGTATTCTGGCAAGGTGCATATAGTTATTCAAAAATTCTATCTCTTCTTTTAAGGGAACAAGATTTTTCTCGTTGCTTTGTAAAACATATCTAAAAATAAAAGATAGCTTGTCCACAAAATCTGTAGCTTCTTCTGGAGAATTACGAATAATATAATTTAAGGAATTCAAAGAATTAAATAAAAAATGAGGATTTATCTGACTCTTCAATGCTATTAACTCATTCTGAATATTCTCTTTAATGAGTCGATCCTTTTCTATTTCATTTATTTTTTGTTTTAACTGAAATTTCAGTAACCACCCTAATAGTAGTGAGATAACTCCCATTACTATCCAAACATATGATATTCCATTTCTTTCTGGTTGAATTATTTCTACCAATAAAAATCCGTGACTTATTATAAAAATATGAAATGAGACTTTAGCCAGAACCACTATCAATACAATAAAAACAAATCTCCTTGCCGTTTTATTAAATTTAGGAAAAATGACTGTGTTGTTAATAGTAAAATACAAAATCGACCAACAATACGCTGTAAAAGCAAACATTCGAAATAAAAAGACAGGTATTGAATCACCTTCAACATCATTAAAATATGTTAGTTTAGGGTATACAATAGATAGCAGCCTATTAAAATTAATTAATAATGATATGACTACTGAAATAAGTAGTAACGTTTTTGTCTTTATTACTTTTTCCTTCAATTACTATACTTCTTTAGGCTATCCTTCATTATTCTTATTAACATATTTACCAACTACTATTGCGGTAAGAATGACTAAATAAAACTGGCCCATCATACCAATTAAGACTGCTGCTTTTTGTGCTAACCTAGAAACAGGAACAATTTCTCCATACCCAATGGTTAAAAGAGTGATATAACTATAGTACATTAATCTTTCTGTTAATAGTTCGGGTTGATTTATCGTGGCTAATAACCCCGTAAAAGATCCAGGGTAGGACATTTCTATAGTCAGACACATAAAAAAACCTATTAACCCTAGTGAAATGTAACCACTCATTAAGCCAAAAATCACATTCTTATTAATAATTTTTGTTCCCCAGATTTGTTTTATGATTTCAAAAGCGACTACTACATAAAACAAAAAATAAGTTCCCATGTTTAGAAAGTTAAGGAACTTTATCTCTTGTTTTTCCATTGCTTTTACTCCGAAAAAAATAATGGAAAATATAAGCAATACGATAAAAAACCACATTAACTTCTTATTTTTTGAAATGAGAAGAATTCCTGCTCCGAGATTCATTAAAAATAGTACTGGTGATAATATATTTTCGAAAAAATCAGATGGAAATAATAACGATCCGAAAAGGATAGCAATTTGACTAAAAAAGAAAAGTTCAAATCGATAAAAATATATCTTATTTTCAAACATAATATATTACTTTTATACTTTCTTAGTTTATCATTAGCATGTTAAAAATTGTATTTTGCTTTAAATAAACCATTTACTTGATATTTTTTTTAAGTGATTTTAGTTTTTCATTAAGTAAAGGAATTTCTAATCCCACAATAAACCTCCATCGTTCTAATTGTAAATCTGAAATCCCTTCTTCAAATTCATCTACAGGATCTATAGGAAAATTAATGGGTTGTTGAAACTCTGAATTCGTTCTTGAATAGGTACTTCCTAATAAAAAACTTCCCCATTTTAAGGATACATCAAACCCAAGTCCAAAATGCCAATAATCGGATTCATAATTAATCTCACCTTCATTTTGATTAATAACATTAAACAAATTAGTATTCTCTACATAGGCCGAAAAATCAGAAGAAAAACTAAGAAAACCGCTAAATGAGGGGGATATATAGATTTCTGCTCCTGCACCAAAATTAAATACAGATTTTAACTCTTCATTAAAATCTAGCTCAGATACGTCATCTACTCCAGCTGTAAAGTTGGGTAATGTAATACGTTCATATTTATCGACTCCATTATACCAATCTACATTTAAATGAATTCTGCTTTTTTGTATTGGGATACCCGCACCAACCGAAACTCCTAACGCTGTCTTTCTTTTATTTTTAAGATCTTCTACATTTATAAAATTAAAAAAATCTTCGGGTGCTCCTAAACCTGATAAAAACTCTTCTCCTTTAAACGAAGCGTCATCAATAACATTAATATAAGGAAGGTGAATATTCATTCCTAGTTCAACATCTGAAATTTTCCAGGAAGCTCCAATTTTAAAGAACAATCCATATGTTTTTTGTTTATAAAGCAGATCGCTTGTATACGTAACTACATTTTCATTTACACCTTCTGCGGTATACAATGTACTACCATTACCTCTCATTTCATACACAGAGATAAAGCTTGAAATACCAATACTAAAATTAGAGTTTATTTTTCTGGCCCAGGTTAATCCAAACCACTCTTCTTTTATCTCATCGTCCAGGTTTATTCTCCCCAAAAAACGTTCTGCACCATCTAGAGAATTTAATATATCTTCTTCCAAAATACCTGTATCATAATTAAGATTAATCGATGAACGATACCTGGAAATAAAAGAATACGCAAATTTATCATTTGGTAAAAATTCCAATGTAAATGTGCCCGCAATCATACTTGGAATACCATTAAACTCAGAAGAGTTTAAATTACGATTATCTCCAAAAGCGTTTTCAAGTCCTATACGAGTTAATTCAAAAGCTTTACCACTAATAGCAAAAGCGGGTTCATCTATTAACCCCAATCTGGACGGATTATAATATGCCAATCCTAAATCCTCTACACTCCCGGTTACATTTCCATTTAAAAGAATTGAACGATTTCCATAATTTTCTATTCTATAGTTCCCTTGACTATAACATATACAATTACAACTTAAAAAAAGTAACACTGTTTTTAAGACACAATTCACCCTTTGTGTTTTAGACATAATAATTGATTTTGCCTAGAATAAAAGCAAATATTCTTTACGATTTATTCTAATAATGCTTCATTAAATTCATACTCTTTATAATCTACTTTATACAACACACTATAAAACGCAGGAATAAATAGTAAGGTAATTACTGTACCAAATAATAATCCTATCATAATGGTTACTGCCATAGGTTCCCACATCTCTCCTCCTCCAAGATATAAAGGGATTAATCCTAACACCGTAGTAAAGGTCGCTAGTAGAATAGGCCGAAAACGTTGAATACAAGCTGCTATAATGGCATCCTGCGGTTTTCGTTTCAATTCGCTTTCTTCGATTTCTATACGATCTATCAGAACGATTGCATTATTAATTACAATACCAGCCAGAGAGATTACTCCCAAGAACGCCATAAATCCAAAGGGAACACCAAATAATAACAACCCTATTACCATACCAATAACTCCTAACGGAATAGTCGTTACAATCATTGTCATTTTTCTAAAAGAGTTGAATTGTATAATCAATAACATCACGATGATAAAAGCAGAAAGTGGTAAATATTTAGCTACAGCACCCATATTTTCGGCACTGTTTTCTGCATCTCCTCCCAATGTATAGGTATACTCCTTTCCCCATTCTGATTCTCGTTCTTTTAACCAAGGCTTTATTAATGCAGTAATCTCTGAAGCATTTCCGTCCTCAGTAAGTTCACTGGAAACATTGATAGTGCGCGTAAGGTTTAATCGCTTTATTTTGGAATATTGCCACTGTGGAATGATATTCGCTACTTGTAATAAAGGAACACTTTTTCCTGAGTTTTGACCGTAAATATTAAGCGTTTCTAAAGAAGCTAAAGATTGCTGCTTCCCTTGATTGCTGGTCATTACAATAGGAATAGACTTATCATTTTCTCTAAATTCTCCTGCCTGAAAACCATCCAATACCGTTTGTAATGATATTGCCACATCCTGGTTGGTTATTCCTGCTGACTGTGCTTTGTTTTGATCAATATCAATTACGAATTTCTTTCCTTTGGGTCCCCAATCATCTTTAATATTCTTTGTTCCTGAAATGCTAAACAATTTCGTTTTTATTTCCTCCGCTATACTGGCTAACTTATCTGGATTATTACCAGACATTTTAATTTCAATAGGGGTTCCCCCACCTCCTGATCCTAATAGTCCAACTTTGATATCAGCATTAGGAAATGTACCAAAACAAAAAGCATCCAGTTCTTTTACCATATCATTATTCACTAAAAAAGAAGAAGTGTTTACTAAGATATGAGCATAGTTAGAATTAGGTTCATCGACACTATATCCTAAGTCATAGGATGATGGACCTTCACCAATGTAAGAAGACCAATCTACGATACCATCTCTGTTTTCATCATTAACTTTTAAGTTTTTGGTTATAAATTCTTCAATAGCTAATATGGTTTCAGTAGTACTTTCAATTTTGGTTCCTTCTGGTAAGTTAATATCTATGGTTATCATATTACGATCACTATCGGGAAAAAATACAAATGCTAATTTTGTGAATCCATAAAGTGATAAAAAGAACAACGCTACAATACCTAATAATACTGTTCTTTTCCAAGCTAAAGCAATTAGGATAAGATCTTTGTATTTGGACTTCAATCCATTGATCATACGATCCAAGAAACCCACCTTATTATCTTTTTTATTTTTAATTTTAAGAAAAAATACACAGAATAAAGTAATGATACTTAACGAAATGATCCAGGAAGACAAGAGTGCAATAGTAATCACTACAAAAATAGGTCCCATAATATCACCCATTACAGACTCTGCCATAAAAAATGCAAGAAATGCTGCAGATGTTGTTAAAGTAGATATTAACAATGGCATAAATAATTCTGCACATGAATCAATAGCTGCCTTTTTTACTTCGATGCCATTTTCCATTTTCACCATAATAGATTCTGCAACCACAATAGCATTATCAACCATCATCCCCAATGCCATAATCAAAGCTGCCAGAGTAATCTGATTAAGACCTATATCCATAAGTCCCATGACCATTAATGTTGTAATCGTTACAATAGGAATCAAACTTGCAATAACCATCCCAGTTCGAAACCCAAGAAAAATCAACATCACAGCTAATACAATAGCTATAGCTTGCATCAAATTTCCAAGAAAATCGCTAATCTTAAGTTCAATATATTGATCTATAGATGCTAATCGAGAAACTTCTAATCCTACGGGGAGTTTTGCTTGCCATTCTGCTAATAATACATCTATTTCTTCTCCCAACTTGATGATATTCCTTCCTTCTTTTAAAGAAATATGAAGAGAAATCGCATCTCTACCATTAATCCGTACTTTTTGTGTTGGAGGATTTATATATCCTTTTTCTATGGCAGTAATATCTCCTAGAGTAACAACTTGTCCATTTTGCCCAATCGGGATCAACATATTCCTAATATCTTCAATGCTATTAAAATTACCTGTGGGTTCCAATATAATTCGTTCTTGTTCGATATTAACTTCCCCACCAGAATTCAGAATATTTGTATTTGCAATGATCCCTTGTAAACTACTAGAGGTTAATCCGTATGCTTTTAGTTTAGTATTATCAAATTTCACAAAAACCCTCTCCTCTTGTGCTCCATTGATTTCAACTTTAGCAGCATCTTCTAACTTGATCAAATCATTTCTTAGATCATCGGCTTGTTCTTTCATAGCTGCATAAGAAAAGCCATCACTGGTAATCCCAACAGCAATGCCGAATACTTCTCCAATACCATCGTCATTCAATTGAGGTTGTACATTATTAGGTAGTCCTTGAATCGTATTTAATTTACGTCGTAATCGATCCCAAACTGGTTGTAATTGTTCTGGGGAAACTTCCATTTTTAATTCTACCTGAACTACAGAAAGTCCGGTTCTCGAAGTACTGGTCACTTTTTTTAGTTCGGGAAGTTCCTGTGCAATCTTCTCAATCTTATCTGTAACCAATTCCTCGACACGTTCTGGACTTGCTCCTGGAAATGATGAAACGATAGATGCCACACGAATAGTATAAGGCGGCATACTATCTCTTGAAAGAGAAGCATAAAAAACCATACCCATGACCAAGATAACCGCAAGAATACTTAGAGCAACACGATTTTTTTCAATAGAAAATTTAGCAAAATTCATAGCTTATTCTTTTTGTAGCGATTATTGTAATTTCACCTTTTGACCATCCAATAAGGTTTGCAATCCTGCTGTAGCAATTCGTTGCCCTTCAGAAAGTCCACTTTTGATTTTAAAACCATCTGTTGTAAGTTCTCCAATTTCTATACGATGTTTTTTAACCATTCCCGTAGTTCCATCTTCAGATTCAATCAAAAAAACAAAATTACCCTCTCCATCTTCTCCTACAGATTTTACCGGAATAACAAGAGCGTTTTCCTTTGTAGTTTGAACATCTTCAAAATTGAAAGTCACATTGGCTGTCATTCCTGATTTTATAGCATTTGTCGGGTTTATAATTCCAATTGACGTAATATATGTCGCTGCATCACTATCAATTATTGGAGAAACTTCTAATACATTTCCTTTAAAATTTTCTCCTGTTATTGCTGAAAAAGAAATAACCGCTGACATTCCCAATTGTACTTTATTTACAATATTTTCTGGTAATCCGATTTCAATTTTCATCTGATCTCCAGCATTTAGAATAGCAAATTGATGTCCTGCGCTCACCGTTTCATTAACAGCTCCGTTAGTATCTGCAATCAGGCCATCCTGAGGCGCATATATATATCCATAATTGATTTGAGATTGTTGGATACCTTTATTTCGTTTTGCTGATTCGTATTGATCCAAGGCATTCTGATAAGAATTTTTTGCCGATTCATAATCACTTAATGAGTTGCTTCCTTTTTCATACAAGGATTTGATTCGATCTAAGCTAGATTTTGCTGTGCTCATTGCTGATTGAGCACTATTTAATGCAGAAACCGATTGCTCATACGCTAGGTTAGCCTGCACATTATCTAATTTGGCAATAAGATCTCCTTTCTTTACTTGCTGTCCTTTACTTACATTTATTTTTGTAATAACACCTCCACTTCTAAAACTTAACTCAATCTCATTCCCTGCTTTGGCTATCCCGCTAAAAGTTCTAGTTTTTTGTACGTTCGAATTCCCCACTACCTGAAATTCTACAGGTCGTAGTACCTCTTTTTTTTCAGTTTCTTTTTCTTTACAGGCATTCAGCATCAAAAATGCGAATGCGAACAGTAGTATGTATTTTATGAGTTTCATGGATTGCGAATTAGTTTTTATTTAAAATGTACTGGTTGGCTCTTTGAATAAAATTCTGGTTACTGGCTTCTGTATTCATTAGGAAGAAATATCCAATAGCTCTTTCTAACTGCATAGAAGTTAACAAGTAATTGTAATTAGCTGTTGCACTAGCAAGTTGTGACTGTAAATAATTGGTTTGCGCATCAATTAATTGGATAAGAGGTACAGCACCTTCTGCATAAGCATTTTGAGTAAGATCCAAACTCTCTTTGGCTGCCTCTTCTGATACTTTAGAGATTTCGATATTTGCAATTTGATTGATCATATCTAACAAAATATCATTTACATTCTTTTCAATATTCAGTTCTACATTTTCTTTCTGTATTACTAATTGATCTTCCTGAATTTTTGCGGTTTGTCTATTAATATTTCGCTGATTTTGTTGAAAAATAGGTAGGGATAAGTTTAACCCTACATTATATGTTCCATCAGGTGGATTAGGAAATCCAACGGGGATTGTAATTCCTTTACCAGATTCTGAGAAGGCAAGACTATAGCTTCCTTGCAATGCTACTGTTGGGATAAATCTCCCAGTTGTATTAAACCTATAATTTCTTTGTGTAGCCTCAACATTATAGTTGATATTTTTTAACTCTGGTGCATTTTTCTTTGCTTCCTCGACAAGAAACTCAATTAACGAAGGTCTTAGTTTCGGGTCATCCAAAATTTCTAAAAAATCCTCATACTTATAATCCTTGAACAATCCTTCAGAGATTTCTGCATCTTCAATATCGATTTCGGTAGCAATCGGATTATTCATCAATTGATTAATCGTATTAAGCGCCTGTAATCTCTGATTATCAGCATCTATTAAGCTCTGTGTGTTTTGCGCCATTTGACTTTTAAAACGTAACACATCTGATTTACCCGATTCTCCAGCTTCAAAATTTTGATTTGCAATCTGTAAGTTTTTTTTGGTTACCTGTAAGTTCTGATTTTGAATCTGCTCATTGGTTTTTAAAATCAAAGCATTAAAATAGGCCACTGAAGCATTTAGAATTGCATCCAACTCTGCAGCATTATACGTTTCTTGTTGTGCTTTTTGTATGTTCTCCTGAATTGTAATATTAGCACCTGCACTTTCTGAATAAATTACTTGTTCTAAAGCGATATTTCCTGAAGTTGAAAATTCTGGATTGGATCCATTAGAAATTTCTGCAACCTTAGGATCGATATACACTCCAGAAGCATTAGCTGTTACATTAGGCAAATAACTACTTTTTGCTGTTTTTACGTCCTGACTACTTAATGCTATATTTTTACGCTCAACATCAAGAGCTAAGTTCTTCTCTACTACCCCATTCATAATATCAATAATAGAATAAGAAATCCCCGACTTAATGTCGTTCTTTCCTCCGATAAAATCTGTGGTTCCTAACATACTATATCGTAATGGAAATCCGATTTGTTTTGCAGTATTAAAATTAATTGAAAGCTTGTTTTTATATTCTACATACATAGGTAACTCAGATGGATTCGTACCTCCGATAATGGATTCTACATCCAGTGCAATACGTCTGAAGAACTGATCTATATTAGTTTCTGGTTGATTAGAAGCCAAGATTCCTTTTTCGACATCTTCTATACTATAGGCCGAAAAAGAAGGGAGTTTTTTAGCATTAACAGCAGTAACTAATGAAGAAAACTCTGTATCACTTAAATAAAACCCACCGGTAAGATAGACCGCATCAATATCGTTAAAATTAGTTCCTATATCTGAAACATTCTTAAGCGGAATTAATGTGTATGATGATTCTCTCTTAGAAAAATAATCATCAAATAATGCTTTTACTGGTAATATATCGGGCATAAAATCATCTACTATAATTCCAATTTTTTTATAATCATATAGAGATTGAAAAGCCTCCAGATCTTTTGTATAAGAGAAAGGTGTTATAAGATATGTAATATTATCAACTCCTGATGTTTGCTGACCTTCTGGCAACTCATAAAAATCTCCATTTACAGCTCCAAAAACAATTACCGGTTTGGTATAGTTCTTTTCTTGATATAACACGATGGTATTAATAACTCCAAAAGTGAGAATAATATCTGTATCAGAATTTAATAGTGTTTGGTAATTTGCTTTTGCAGCCTCTATATTAAAATCGTTTTCTAACACTTTTTTAAAAACAATAGTTGTACTCTGACCGACTACTCCTTTTATTTCGTTTTGTAATTTTTCTAATAAGGGCTTTGTCTCTTGTGTTGATTTATCTGCAAGAATACCAACGGTTATTGTTTTTGAGGTTTGAGAATACCCTATATGAATAAAAACAAGTAGAACTATTAACGTTATTTTTTTCATAGGTTACTTATTAACGGATTGTAAGGTTTTTTTGAAACGATTCTTTGAGTTGTTATCTACAAATTGTAATATTCCGGAATGAAATTCTATTAGTTCTTCAATAAATTGATTAACTTCTTTATCTTCTTCATTTCGTAATTTCAAGGTTTCTCTAAATAAACGAGTTTGCATTTTGAAACCATCAATATAGCGTTGTATCCTATCGAGGTTTCCTTTAATATCCAAGTAAAAGTAACGCTTACGCTTATTATCCTTTAGAGTCTTATAGTTGACCTCTCCAAAATCAATAAGTAGCTTTAGTGCCTTACTTGTAGCACTTTTACTAGCTCCAACACCTTCCATTAATTCTTCAAACGTAAAATACTTTTGATTTGAAGTGAAAAATAATCCAACCATTTTTCCTGCAACGGGAGGGTAATTTTCTTCCTTATACGCTTCAGCATATAAGTCCAATATAGATTGAGTTTCTTCCATTTTAATATCTGAATTTCTGCAAATATATATTTTAGTTTCCATATATGGAAACTAAATAAAGAAAAATATTTTGGGAATATAATTAGGATAACTATTAAATACGTATAAATAAAAAACTCATAATCATGATAGCTATAGTTTTCTTACTCCTAAGGTTGCGCAATATAGATTGGTTACTATTTTCCCCAACCTTTTCTATTGTAAACGCTGGTTACAATCTTACTAAAGCTTTCTCTATGCATAGGATATTGTTCTTTCGTTAGAATTTCTTTGACTTCATCGTTAAGCTTAATCACCATAGCATCAAACTTTGTTTTTATCTCAGCTTCTGTATATCCTTTATTCTTGTCTCCAATACGCCTCATTTTATTGGTGTAATACAAAATGATTCCATAATAGTCATCTCTAAGGTCTTCTGTTAGTTTCATTTTATCCACTTGTTCTTTAAAAAAGAATTGTAGATTATCCTTTTCTCCTGATGTAAATATTTCTACCTTGTTTTTTTCTCTCTCTGCTTGTTTCTCTTCTTGTGTTTGTGAAAACACTGATATACAAAAGAATAGTAACAAGCCTGTGGTGATAATTCTCATAGTTAATGTGTTAATGATTTGATATTATGAACTCAAAAGATAATTATTAATTCAAATAATTACCTAATTTTAGCTTACAAAATATTTTAAAGGCATATTATGAAATCAGAGAGTACTTATCATTATCAATTTGGTGCAATTGTTAAAATAACCCTAAGAGATGGCAAAATTTCTGATGAGGAAAAAACATTTCTTTCTCATTTAGCAACGATCATGGAAATACCTAAAGAAGAATATGATCACATCATGCAAAACTATATCACCTATCCATTGGAGCCTACCACTACCTATAATGAACGATTAGGGAGCATGTATACCTTAACAAAACTAATTTCTGACGATAAAACTATTTCTGGAGAACAGCAAACCTTTTGGTTAGAAAGAATGGCCAAAGCAATCGGGTTTACTCCTGGAAATGTTAAATACATTGTTGCAAAATCATTAGCTGTTATTGAAAAAAGGATAGATCAAGAAACGTATAAAGAGGAAATCAAAAATATTAATAAATAATTCTACTGTTATTAGCTACTTCTTTAACTAAATTAGATGTATGATCATAACATTTTACGGTACAAGAGGTTCTATACCTGTTTGCGAATCTGGTTTTCAGGAGTTTGGTGGTAACACCACTTGTGTAACTGTATCGGGTAAAAAAGAAGGAGAAAGTATACTCATTTTTGATGCCGGCACTGGTATTAGAAAACTTGGAAAAGAACTCATTTCTAAAAATTTTTCTCCTGGGAATAAGATTTTTCTCACCTTCTCACATTTCCATTGGGATCATATTCAAGGATTTCCATTTTTTGCTCCTGCTTATGATGTAAACAAAGAAATCGAGTTTTTTATTATTGGAGATGATGCTCCCAGCATACATGATTTCAAAGAAATATTGGCTAAACAAATGGAAAGTACTTATTTCCCTATAGGTATAGATGATATGGGGGCAAATTTTACTTTTACCGTAAATCAAGGGAATAAGGTTACCTTTGATGGAGGTCAAATTACAGTTAACAAACATATGCATCCTGGTGGAGCATATGGTTATCGCTTAGAAACCGAAGGAAAAGTATTTGTATACTGCACAGATATAGAGCATGGTGATACATTGGATCAAAATGTTATTGATTTTTGTAAAAATGCAGATGTGTTGGTTCATGATGCTCAATATACTCCAGAAGAGCTCCTAAGTCACAAAGGTTGGGGACATAGTAGTTGGGAACAGGCTATTGAAATTGCTGAAACTGCAAATGTAAAACAACTCTATCTTACACATCATGATCCTGAACACAATGATGATTTCTTAAGAAAAGTAGAGCAGCAATGCCAACAGCGTTTTTCAAATTGTTTTTTAGCAAGAGAAGGGCTAGTGGTAAAAATTTGATTTTATAAATCCACCCATTTTTTAAATGCTGTTGCTTTTGCTTTACTTACTACAATACGTTCTTTAGCAATCGGGGTTATATTTACAATTAGCTTTCCATTAAAATATTGTTTAATGGTTGAAATAGCAATTTTATGAATTATAAATTGTCTATTCACCCGGTTAAAAACTTCGGGGTCTAATTCATCCTCTATATCTTCCAGTTTCTTATCAATAATGTATGCTTTATTCTCCAAAGTAATCGCCTTCACTATACCTGTATCTATATAGAAATAAGCAATATTTTAAGGATTAGATTCTACAACACTACCATCACTCATAACTATAGACTTAAAAATTGCCTTTAACCTTATTTTATACTGCTTACGATATTTTCGGGCTTGTTCCAATTTCTTGTAATTTGAATCTCGAATATCATATATCATTCTTGTCGTTATCTGATTTCCATCATATATATAGTCTGTTTGGTATTGAGTTATTGGAAATTTCAATTCGTGCGTAAAATCCTTAACGGTGTACAATATTTTGTTAAATTGATCTGATATTATTATATCATATCTTAATGCAATTATTGCTCTATGATCAAAAGGATCTTTTCTATAATAATGATGTACATCAATTACAAATTCCTTTTTGTATTTGGATATATCCTTCCAATGTACAAATGGTCCCTGATTTATCTCAACTAAATTATCAGGGAATTGATTCACTATTATTGAGTCTTTAATTCTTTCAATTTCTTTTTCGTATCCAATCATTTCATAGGTAACTATATCATATATAGTAGAAGCAAATGTGATATCTTCTATAGTTATACTACCATTATTTGTTTCCCAAGTTAGAAATCTTTTATTAATCTTTTGTTGAGGATATACAATATCTATTTTCTTGATTATCGTATCTGGTATACCATACCATGATCTATATAATTCCATGATTCTTTTAGCATTAGATAATTTAATGCTATCATTTTCATCGAAATTCAATATATCTAAGTTATTGAATTGAATCTCTATTTTTCTTAAGTTACCCAATCCATATTTTGGATTAATTTTCACAATTAGAGGTAAGTCACCTTGTTCATCTCTAAAAGAAAAATCAAAAATCAAGGTGTCTTTTCTTAAATCTAAAGTTTTCTTAGACTTTTCAAATTGATAATTAGTCTTCATTTTTTTGATGAATTTCTTTTTTGACACATTACCTAATTCTACATCTTTAAATGGATCTTTATTATTAGAACAACTGAAAATAAATAGTGAAATAAAAAAACAGAGGACAACTCTATTCTTCAATAATATTGGTTTTAATACTTTATATAGTCTCATCCGTTTTTAGATTTTCTGAAATCTAGTTTAGTTGATTATAAATGCTCAAGGTAATTTGTTTCCATTTCGTCTTCAGTAAGCTCTTTATTTTGATTTCTTTTGAGATTGTTCAGTACGGTGTGAATAAGTTGATTAAAATCTTCCGATTCATCTTGACCACTTAAAAATACAATTTGAAATCAATTTACAACCTGTATTCTGTGGTCTAAGACTCTTCTTTTACTGTAGCTCATCACGTGAAATCACAAAATAACCTCAGAAATATCTCCTAGCTCAACAACTAATAAAATTTATAGGTTTTATTCAGAGTTATTTTCGACCTCAATAGTACGAAACAACACCTTAATAGTAAAAACTCCAACTAATTCACCTAATTTATTTATATCATAATCAAGTTGTTCGAATACAATCAACAAACTATTTTTTTTTGTGTACCATAAATGTTGAAGTTTTGGTAAATCTTCATCTTTATTTCTCCTAAAGTCGGATTTTCCTAAAACTCGTTCAAACTTAGAAACTATGTTTTTAAAATCCTGTAATGCTACTTTAGCAATTTTTGCAGATGTCTCTTTATAGAATTTTTCATATTTAATAAGTTTAAGTTTATCTTCATAAAAATCATATCCTAACATTAAAATAGGAAAATCCACATCAAAAACTTGATTCAAATCTGTTTTTTCTTCCAACAAAAAATACAAATTATAAGAATCATCACTTCTATAAAACTTAACTCCATCGATTTCATAAGGCTTTGTACCAAATTTTATGGATTTAAAACCATTGTTAGAATCAAGTAATTCGACCTGCCCAAATGTAATATTGGATACTACAAGAATAAAAAACAAAAATAATCTCATCTGAATACAACTTTTAATTAATAGAATCCATCTAATGAAAAAGAAAACCTTATTCTTAAAAACCTACATACCTTAAAATTTTATTATTTAATATTTATAATAAGTAATTTTTAATCCTCCCAACCACAAAGCGTTCTGCCAAACTCTTTTGCTGTTGTTATATCTACTTCTTTTATTTTTGCTTTACAATTTGACAATCCTCTGCAGTCTTCCTCGTAATGATATTTCTTACTATATTTTCCTGTGCAGATATACACCGAAGTCGTATCTAAACTATTAATTATAAATGATGTGCTAATCAAAAATAGTATTGCGAGTGTTATTAGCTTTTTCATAAATCATATTTTAATATATTCTTGTGTCTCTCTTTGACTTTCTGGATAATCCCCTACTTCATTATCATTAAAATACTGGAATTCTAGCTTGCTCTTGGTTAAAGAAAGAATACGAGATTTTAAAATATAAGTACTACCATTAATCCCTTCATTAGGAATAGAAAAAGTAAATTCATCATCATTTACAGAATATTGAAAAGTTTTCGTGCTAAAATCACAAGGATCATTATCTACAAAATAATTTTCTATATTCCCATTATCAAAAAAAGTTAATGTTTCTTCTTTACGGCAATCACTTAGTATTACCTCGTCCATATTTCTGGTTACTTTTATAAGTTGCCATTTTCCTAGAATCAAATTTTGATCATTTGATCCATTTGAATCATCTGACGAACAGGATATGAATTGTGAAATAGTAATAATTGCTAGTAAAATATATGATAGTTTTTTCATAATATATTTATTTTCTAATTAAACTTTTACTCTCATTTCTTACACAAATGTACTTCTAGATTAGTTGTTATTCTTTGAATTTATAAGTGAAGTGACCAAAAATGAATGTGAAGTTTCTCAACTTCACATTGAAGTATTTTTTAACAAAGATTAAGTAGAGATAAAGTAGTTTTAAAAACTATAATCAAGCCTATAGAATAGAAAAACCTCTTCACTTTGGATAGTAAAGAGGTTTCGCTATTTTAATTTTAAATTAGGGTTTTTCTTTGTCAATAGTAACATTCATTAAGAATCTGTTGTTTAAAGTTTCTTATTATCTCTCAAAGGTAGAACGTGAATCACTTTTTTTTCAAGTATCCCTTGGATATGTACGTTATCGAGATAATACCCGAATAGAACAAGCCAACGGTTTTGGAGAAAATGGAGATAGTGGTTTTTATTTTGGGGTAACAAAGTTTTCCTATAATATTAATATTATAATGTAAAAGCATCATACTTTCTCTGTATTTACAAGCGGTAAAACCTGTCCATTTTTTAAATGATCGAATAAAATTTGGACTATCAGAATATCCACTAATCAAATTAATGTTCATGTTCGAGGTAGTTAGAAGGTCAACCGCTCTATCTTGAAGTATCTGACTAACAATATCAGAAAACTTAGCTTGTCTTGATTTTATAAATCCACCCATTTTTTAAATGCTGTTGCTTTTGCTTTACTTACTACAATACGTTCTTTAGCAATCGGGGTTATATTTACAATTAGCTTTCCATTAAAATATTGTTTAATGGTTGAAATAGCAATTTTATGAATTATAAATTGTCTATTCACCCGGTTAAAAACTTCGGGGTCTAATTCATCCTCTATATCTTCCAGTTTCTTATCAATAATGTATGCTTTATTCTCCAAAGTAATCGCCTTCACTATACCTGTATCTATATAGAAATAAGCAATATTTTCTGTTTTCACAGGAATCAATTCATCTCTGTGATGAACCAGGTATGTTGTTTTGTAATGTTTTGTTTTAGCTTGAAGTAATTGTAACATACCATGAATTTGGTTGTTTAAAGAACCATCTTCATTAGATCTATTTTTAAATTTTTGAATGGCTTCAGATAATTCATCTTCATCAATTGGTTTTAACAAATAATCTATACTGTTTACCTTAAACGCTTTAATTGCATATTGATCATAAGCAGTTGTAAAAATAATAGGAGTTTCTATTTGTACTTGTTCAAAGATTTCAAAAGAAATACCATCTGCCAGATGAATATCCATAAAAACAAGTGATGCTTCATGAGTATTAGAAAAATACTCAATTGCCGTTTTTACAGAATCTAACACCTTCAATATTTCAATATTTGGGTCTATAGCATTCAGTAAGAATGCGAGTTGATCACTCGCAGTTATTTCATCCTCGACTAGTACTACTTTCATATTTCATATTTTCAATTTATAGGCAGTTTCACTCTAAATATATTTTCTTTATTACTAATACTAATATGTTGTTTTTTTAGTAAAAAGTATCGTTTATCCAAGTTCATTAATCCATTACCAGTACTATCTACAAAAGAAGTTCTTTGTCGTATTTCATTTTCGACATAAATAATTTCATTTTTTGAATATATACTTACCTGTAAAGGATTCTTTTCTGAAATCTCATTATGTTTTACAGCATTTTCTACTAATAACTGTAATGCTAGCGGAGGAACCTCTCTTTGTAGATACTTATCATCTATTGCTATATTAATCGCAAAACGATCCCGGTATCTTGTTTTTACCAAATGAACATAACTATCTAAAAATTTGAGTTCTTCTTGTAAAGAGACTACATCTCTTTCTCCACTCTGTAAAATATATCGATACATAAAGGATAATTCTTTTATAAATGTAGTTGCATCTTTATTATCTCTCACTATTGAATTTAATGAGTTTAAAGAATTAAAAAGGAAATGAGGATTGATTTGATTTTTTAATGCTGTTAATTCCTTTTGAAGGTTTTGCTGTTTTAGTTTTTCATTTTCTAAAAGATCCTCATGATGTATCATTTGATATTTAAGAATTCGAGCTATAAAAATAGTAATCATCAAAATTACAAAGTACACAAAGTACATAAATCCGGTTTCGGATTCTGATAACTTCTGCCCTGTTACTAAAGGGTATATTGAAACAAGTAACTGAACTATACCCAAAAATAATATGGTATTGAGTACAATAGTTATACATGTTCTCAAAAAAGTGGAATACCGTGCATAAATATTTTTCCAATTGGTGTTAAGCTCAAGTGAAACTAATGACATCAAAAAAAGAAACAAAAACCGTACTATAATATCTCGTATTGAAACTTCTGTAAAAGAATCAACCAATTTCTTTGTGATATCAAACAATGATAATGTTCTTGGCAGATTGATAAGCACTGTAATTAGCAATGCTATCTTTAAAATTACAGTATGTTTTATTTTTCTCTCCCCCAATGTAAATAGTATCTTCATTGATTTGATCTTGTTAAATTTACGGAAAATTGTGCTGATCATATGATTATTAATCCTGCTTATATTTTTATTATTTGTTCCTGGAGAAGAAGAAGCCTCCGTATGGGAATTGGAGGCTTCTATACAGAAGTGAAGGTATGGGGGTACGCTTCACCTCCTTAATTAAATCAAATGTACTTTTATCGTATTTTTAACATGCCTTGAGTTGACTATTTACTATCTACTTAAAAAAGACAGCCGAAAACATATATTTAATCTCCGGCTGCCTAAAATCAACCTAATCAAATTGTGAAAAAACTACTCATCAAATTATCTGTTTAATTCTTTAACTACCTTTTTGGAAAAATCAATTGATACAACTCCTAAGGTTTTCGGGTTATCTATCTCGGTTGTAATTACTGATAACAATTGCTTTTCTTTAGGTTGTGTGAGGTCATAAACCACAGTCTCAAGGATATATTTTTTAGCATTCTCTGTTATTACTGTAACTGGCTCAGAGTCCATATATATAGTTCCATAATACCCATAAAACCCTCTATAGTATCCTAGCCCATAATACGAAGGGTATAGAAAAGAGTTATTGTTACTAATCATTTTTGTATACTCTTCACAATGTTTTAGTACCGTCACAATCACCACGTCTATGTCTTTATTTTTAAGGGTTTCTTTTATTTCCAATGTTTCAGATTCACTTAATTCTTTGGTAGGCGATGATTTTGGAAAAATAACATAACTCTCCACAGACTGGTATCCCTTTTTGTTTAGATTTTCAACTAAATCGTTTTCAAAACGTACTCTAGCCGTTTGATCATCAGTTTTACTTACCACCATTACTTTTTTATTCTTTATATCTGGTACTTCTAAGTTTTTCCAAGAATCTGTAATTTTCACAGATGAACAACTAGAAAAAAGTATCAATACTATCGCGGTTCCGAATAGTCTGTATAGTGTTTTCATGATTTCTAAATCTTTTAGATGAACAAAAACATATCATCATCATTATTCTTATATTCTAAGCTAAATTCTTCTAGATTTTTATATCCTTCTTTTTGTGTTATGCTATCCCAAATATTTTTTGAAATAGTAACTAAAACTGATTTTATCGTCTTCATCTCCTTATATTTTATTAATTAATAATTCTTCTGCTATTTAATTTCTAATTGCAGTACCTGCTGCAATACCTAACTGTTCTAATTTTTTATACCAACTTCTGACTTGTATTTCAAACCTATTAATAAACTGAGTCCTTCTATTCTGATTGATTAGAGTATTCTCATATTTGTTTTTGTGACTGTAAACAATTTTTAAATTTGCTGTTTCCATGATTTTCAATGTTATTACTTAATTGGGTTTTGCCCTTATTTCTTATACAAATGTACTTTGAGATTAGCTCTTAATTATTCGCTTTTTAGGTGAAACGACCAAAAACGAAAGTGAAACTTCCCGGTTTGAAACTGAAACATTTCTGACAAAGATTTTATACATTTTTTTGGGGAACACAAACATGTTTCTGGAACTATCAAATGCTTATTACAAGATTAAAACACGGTTATTAGGTATGAAGGAATATAATCGTCAAAGAAAAACACATCTCTTTACTCTCTTTTTTTTACATTTATGTTTTAACAAATCATTTTAAACTTTATCTACATGAAAAAAATAATAGTACCCATAGATTTCTCTAAATATTCTGAGTATGCCTTGGAAACTTCTGCAGCTTTGGCAAAAAAACATGATGCACAAATTATTGTTATTCATATGTTAGAATTATCAGAGGCGGTACTCTCGGTATCTGGTGCTGAGACACAGGCAGAAACACTATTTATGTTGAAATTAGCAAGCAAAAAGTTTGAGGAATTTTTACAAAAAGACTATTTAGAAGGTATAGAAATTGAAACAATAATCAAACATCATAAAGTATTTGATGAACTTGATCAAGTAGCCAAAGATATTGGAGCAGATCTTATTGTGATGGGATCTCATGGTCACAGTCGACAAGAAGGTATATTTTCTGGATCTAACACTGCAAAAGTCGTTAGACATAGTAATGTCCCCGTATTGATCGTTAAATCTAAACTTACTAATGTAGATTTTGATAAGGTAGTATATGCTACAGATTTTTCTGAAGAAAGTATTCCTGCGTTCAAAAAAGCACTAGACTTATTATCTACGATGAACAGTGAAACTACTTTATTGCACGTTAATTTGCCTTATTCAAATTTCCAAAGCACTACAGAAATAAAAGAACAAGCAAAAAAATTCTTAGAAAAAGCTGATGGAAACCTAAACAGGTTACCTACGATTGAATATATATCGGATTATTCAGTTGAAGCTGGAATTCTAAGTTATGCTAATAATACAAATGTGGATATGATTGCTATGTCAACTCACGGTAGAACAGGTTTGGTTCACTTTTTTGGAGGAAGCATATCAGAAGATCTTGTGCATCATGCAACCTTACCAGTTTTAGCTTTTAAAATGTAAAAAAAATCAGGCTATGATTATAAGATAAAGTTTCTCTATATTCACAAAAGCGAAGCGTTTTATATTCTTATCAAAAATTACCAGACTAAAATTATAGTACTAGTACTATAATTTTAGTCTGGTAATTTATTTCTAGGGATTTGAAAACCTCTAACAAGGTCTCTCTCTACACTTAATTCTTAATTGATTACTTTTAGGCAAGATATTTCTACCATTTTGCCCACCATACAAATTCCCGCCATAGCTTCAGCTTCTTTATACACTATGGATATCCTTGGCTCATTTTTCTTGTCAATTTCGAAATCAAACAGATTAACTGCTTGTAGTTTTTCACCAGTATCTAACTGAATTACCCAAGAGCATCCATCCAATCCTAACATATTTACCAAAGTACCATTTACTCCCTTAGAACAAGCTTGTTTTTCTGTACAAGATGCTATTAAAAAAAAACAAATACCGCACTTATAATATATCTTTTTATATATCTCATTATTGTAGTTTTTTACAAATTAAACATATGTTTTAAAATGAAGAATTATTCCTAAGAACACTTCAATCTATTTTTTTAAACACCATTAAGGCTTTATTTTCAGTATCAAGTAAAGACAAGGTGAGGTTTTCTATTTTATAATATCTAATTTCTCTGAGCAAGTTTTGATATTGCACTGAGGTTTTTGCTTCAATACATTTCATTCTGGTTGCTCCTATAGCATCAAATTCTAAATGTGTATTCGTTAGTTTTTTTAAATTTCCAAAAATTTGATTACAACCATCATTTCCAGTAAATTTATTCTCTCTATGATTAAATTCTAATTGTGGTCGTTTTTGAGCAACATTTTTATAGTCTTCGCCATTAATTTTTGTCATACTCCAAATATCATTTAGAAGAATTTTACTTTGGATAGCTTCATTTCCTTCTAATGATTTATTATTTCCCTGGGTACCTTGGCAGCTATATAGTATAAAAGCAAATACTACATAAATAAGAATACTTTTTGTCATAACTAGATATATATTATTGTGTAAAAGTAGATTAAGTTTATGAAGGAGGCTATAATTTTTCTTCTGAAACAGCAAAAAAGCATAGGTGAAACGTTCTAAATGAAAAGTGAGTATCAGTTGGATATCAAATGATTTATTTGTTTTGAGTATCAGCTATCTCAAGAACTACAGTATGTATATGTCAAGATTATAAAACATAAAACTAGTTTATATTATTTCATTGTAAACATAGGATAGTTCACCTTTATTTTTAGCAACTTGACCAAAGAATACCGTATGGATCTTTTGATTATCCAGTACTTTTAATATAGTCATTAAGAAATATTAGCTAAATCTGGAAATCATGAACCTAATTCGATACCTCCATATTGTTTTTGCTTCTTTAAGCTATGTAGCACAATTGAAAGCGCAACAAACACGACATTATGATAAAGAAGTTTCTTTAACTACAGATAACGATGCTTTGGTTGCTTGGCAAATTTCTGATCGCTATTACACCTTTGGAGTAGGAATACAATACGACTTCAGAACAGAGAGACTATTACGACTTGAAAAACTATTTCCTTCTAAAAGTGATTACTTTTTTGGAACCGAATTACGTTTAGAAGGGTATACTCCTTCTAACAAATCAATAGTCATAGAATCTGATCAACAGAGTGTTTCTAATTTTGACAGACCTTTTGCAGGTATATTATATGGGACACTTGATGCAACATATGTTTTCGAAAAATCCTTTTTTGAAGTTGGTCTTTTGGCAGGGGTTATGGGACCTTTATCCCAAGCTGAAGAGCTTCAGGGATGGTTTCACAATAACATAACAGGAGGATCTACTTTTGATGGGTGGAGATTTCAGATCCCAAATCAATTCATTTTTAACATAAACACTAAAATCGTATATGATTTTACACCTAAAAGCAAATTGTTTGATGTATTTGGGATGGTAGACACACGATTAGGAAATCTATATATTGACATTAGTCCTGCGGTAGGTTTACGTATTGGTAAATTCGGAGAACTATATAAATCAGCTGCTTTTGGTAATAGTATTCTATCTGATAAAAAATTTAAGTATTACTTAAAGTCAACGATTGGTGGTACTATAACAGGGTTTAATGCTACAGCACAAGGTAATTTATTTGATAGGGATTATGAATTTGCTTTAGATAATATAAGTAATAATCATATAACGCTTACCAATGGAATCTTTCTTTCTTATCATAATATTTCCATTGGCTTCGATCATTTTTTTACATTCGGAAAAGTAATACCTGATACACAACATTTTTATGCAAGATCGATCGTTAGGTTTCGATTTTGATCAAGAGTTTTTATTACATCTATATCAATTTTGAGACGGTAAAATTACCATATCATTGAGTAAGGACGCTACCATTTCGCTGGTAAAAGTTACTGCTGCATTTTGTGAAGAAGATGGGTTAATTAAAGCACTTTGACCTGACCATACCAAAGTATTTTGACCTTCTTGCAATTCTCCTGCAACATCATATAAAACAGCTTCTATTAGATATGATTTTTCATCTTGATAATATCCTGGGGTAGAAATATAACTATATGTTCTGTAATAATATCTGCCAAAACGTCTATATCCTAATGGGACTGCATACGTCTCGCCTGGCGTATACCTTTGTGATTCTTTCGTATTGATCAAACTCATCGTGATGACTCCATCAATATCATTATCCTTTAAAATTTTAATAAATTTTGCGTCTTCACCTTTTTTAGGAGACATCTTTGGTGGAAAAATAGTGATCCCCGTAATTGCATGAATACCATTGTCTTTTAGTAATTGAACAGCATTATTTTCGAAGGCTTTACGCGCTGCCAGATCTTCGCCGATACCAACAACTGCAATTTTAGTATATGTACGTCCTTTGTAGTCTTTTGATTTCCAGGTAGAGCCCAATTTTGGTGCACAAGATGTTACTATTAAAAAGATAGAAGCCGCATAAAGTAAAGTTTTCATATGTGTTTATATTAATTATAATGTAAAAGGTTTTCAACTATTTTTTTTATTTCTTTTTGATGATAAAAGTTGGTAAAGAAATACTAAATCTTACCGCCAAAACTCGTATAACAACCACTAATGCAATAGTGCTTAGATATGATATATTTTTATCGAATTTTAAGGAGTAAAGAATGATATAACATACTCCACCAGCAAGGGAAGCTAGTGCATAAATTTCTTTTCTGAAAAGTATTGGAATTTTGTTACACAAAATATCACGGATTACTCCTCCGAAACATCCCGTCATAATTCCAAGTACAACACTTACGGCTGGATCCAAACTTGCAGAAATTCCAATTTGAACACCGCTAATTGTAAATATGGCTAGGCCAATGGTGTCGAATATAAAGAGTGATTTCGTTAAAAAATAAATCCTATTTCGAAATACTATAGCCAAAATAACAGAAAGGCTAATAAAGTGTACGATATAGAAATGTCCCATCCACCAAACCGGCGTATTCCCAATAAAGACATCTCTTAGAATACCTCCGCCTAAGGCCGTAACGAATGCTACAATAAAGATACCGAAGAGATCCATTTGTCTTTTTATCGCAGCTAATGCACCAGAAATAGCAAAAGCAATCGTACCTAGTATATCAAGAACATCGAAAAAACTCATCCCTTTTTTTAGTATACTATTATTACTTACTCCTTACCATTTAAAAGGCTTAAAACCAAAACCATATTCTATATAATCTGCAGAACCTCCATCTAGTGTTTTAAGACCAATTTGTGCAAAGAAAGTTTTAGAAATATTATATCGTAATGCAGGTCGCATAAAATATCCACCTTTTCCTTTATCATCGGACACATACGTACCGATCTGAAATTTCATAGCTAATTTCCAGAATGAAAAATCATAACCAGCATGAACTCCTATTAATGTTCTTTCAGAAGCTTCAACATCTCGAAAACGATTATCGTAAAAGAAATCAACACCACCCGTTAAGGTATGTACTTCATTGAATTGATGTTCATAATCAAGCACTCCAGAAAAAGTTCCGAATACTGTATTGGTTCCAATTTCTCTATCGGTTTGTCCGACTCCTCCAGCTACATATACGCTTATATAATTTCCACCTGTTGTATCTCGAGCAGCGCGTAAAGGTCGTTTAAATCTGGCTGGCAATACATTATTTGTATATGGATCATTATCTTTCTTAAACTGAGCTGCATTATAATGATAGCGCATCCCTAAATTGATACCATACAGATTAAGACCTCTATTAGGTCTAAACGTAGAACCGTTACTAAAATGAGTAAAATCGAATCCATATAACAAATCTAACTCTCTTGTAAACTTATAGGTGAATCCAAGATCAATATTAAAATACACTGCTGCTCTGGCTCCTATAGAAGTGTTTAACTCATTGGTGTCTTCATCAAAAGGATTCAAATTATACGTAATCCCGAGAGAGGGTTCAATACTAAAAACATTTCTCTTATGAGACCCAGATATAGGAAAATTCATAAAACCATAAATAGCATTTGGATTTCCAAAAACATTAGCATCACTCAGAAATCCAACATACGCTCCAATACCATAAGATGGATATCCATATCTGCTAGCCCATCCATTTGGATTGGTTGGTTGCCATCCTAATTTCACGGTTACTCCGCCATAACCATTGTCTAAAATACCACTATTCCCTAAAGCATTATCTGATTTCAGAAAAGCACCAAAATGAGATTTTATCTCTATGAATCTGAACCTATTTTGGGGATTATTTTCAAGGTTATCCGAAGAAGATTGTGAATAGCTAAAAAAATATGTTAGTAAAGCAAGTATTAAATAAAGTTTTTTCATAACTGATATCATCATAAATAAAGTAATAGCTACCCAAAAACACCTAATAAAATCTTAATAATCAAAGCATTAGATAGATCAATAAAAAAAGCACCAACCAGAGGAACAACAATGAATGCCTTAGGCGATCCCCCAAACTTTTTAGTTACTGCAGTCATATTGGCAATTGCCGTAGGTGTTGCGCCCAAAGCTAATCCAGCATATCCTGCACTCATCACGGCCGCATCATAATCTTTACCCATAATTCTAAAAACAACTACAATTACGAAAACAGAAATCACTAACACCTGTACAATTACAATTAGGAATAGTGGTCCAGCCAAATCAGTCAGTGTCCACAATTGAAGACTCATTAATGACATGGCTAAAAAAAGCCCCAATGATAAATCCGAGGCCATGGCCAGAGGTTTTGATTTTTCAGGTTCCCAATGAAAATTTTTAGAAAATACCGGAATTAGGTTGGTAATGATAATGCCTGCAAACAATGCTGTGACAAAAGACGGGAGTGAGAGCCCTATCCATACGAGCAATTCATTAATTCCTATACCCAACCCTGCTGTTGAGAAAATGAAATAAATCATTTGCAAAACGTTATTATAATTCATTTCTACAGTATCCCCTTTACCATGGCGCACTCCTACCGTAACGGGTTTGCTATCTTTTGGTTTTAGATTGTGTTTTTTTATTAGAAATTTTGCAATGGGACCTCCTATAAAGCCTCCAAGTACTAAGCCAATAGTTGCGCAAGCAATACCCATTTCCATGGCATTTTCAATACCGAAATCGTTTTGAAAAGTAGGAACCCAGGCAATAGTAGTACCATGTCCGCCACTGAAAGAAACAGAGCCGCCTAAAATCCCTGTCACACTTGACATACCAGTAATATAAGCAATACCAATACCATTAAGGTTTTGGATAAAAAGATATCCTACCGCTACTACTAAAAGTAGGGCTAACGATTTACCTCCTTTTAATAGTGTTTTTAATCTTGAAGAAAGCCCTATTGTTATGAAAAAGATGATGAGAAGTGCATCCCTTAATTCAAGAGCAAAGTTTACCTCTATACCCGTAATAGTATAAAGAATACCAAAAAATATAGAGAAAATCACTCCGCCTGTCACAGGTTCAGGAATGTTATATGCTCTAAAAAAGGATATTTTCTTGTTAATATACTTGCCCAGAAACAGGACTAGACAGGCTATAACAATAGTGTCCCTAGGACCTATTTCCATAATCTATTTGGAGTTTATAATTTTATCCATAATCATCAGTTTATTTACCATTTTTACTCGTTCAAAACCCAAATCGAATCCCAACACCAAAAATACTTTGATTACGTCTATCTCCATTACCATCTTCACTGTAATCTATATTAGCAGCAGCAAAAACGTGACTTGATTTTTTGAAATTGTATCCTACTTCAGCAATTCCAAATTTGGTGTCAAAATCACCCAGGTTTTGATCATCATCTGGTTTTAAATAATTGAAACCTGCAGCAACATGCCATCGTTTATTAGTTGAGAATTTATATCGCGCATAGAATTCGATACCAGTAGCATCATAAAAAATATCACCAACCTGTTGATGTTGTTTTAAAATAGCATAGGACGCAGCTACTGTAAATCTATCTTTTTCAAAAGAAGCAGAAGTAACAAAAGCCTCATCACCATCTTTAGCTTGATTAGGTAATGGGTCTTCAACTCCATCATTCACTTTGTTATAACCGACTCCTATACCAAATCCTCCTATTTTATAATTAGCTCCAAATCCATAGGTGTCAACACTTTCACTATTCTCAGAGATGTTTCTCGCTTCTGCTTGAGCTCCAAGGCTTAATCCGTTCTTTTCATACTTTAAAATAAACACCTGGTTGGCACGACCTGTACCAGAAATTCCACCATCAGATATATTCCATACACCAATAGCAGCTCCTCCAAAGGCTAGGAATCGATCTATTTCTGTAGCTCCCATAGTATAATATACTGAGTTTTGTTTCCCGAATGTAAATTCAAAATCTTGATAAGATACTCCTACAAAACCTAATCTGGTAAACACCGCATCGCCTACTTGAGCGATTCCTGCTCCCGGATCTACGGCAAACTCTACCGTATCGTCTCTAGAGACCAGATTTACGCCAAACTCTATGCCTCCAATAACATTAAAATTTTCTGTTTCGTTATTCGACAAGGCATGTTTAAATTTTAATCCTATACGTGGGGCATTATTCGAAATTCCTATTTCGCCTTCTTCTGCAAAGCCAGCTCCAATTCGTATACTACCATAAGGTGTAACCCGGGAGGTGATTTCATCTATCCAATTTGTTTTTTTTTGTTCCGTTTCTGAAGCTTTTGTTTGTTCAGTATTTGTAGTGGTTTGCGCATATATTCCATTCATTAGGAATAAAGCCATAACAATCATTAATATTTTTATCAAAAGTAAATTAGTGTTTTTCATTATTATATAATTTAAAAAAAACAAGGTTAACCTAATAGTTTCGATTTAGTGTAACGAGCATTCATTTCTGCAATATTTACAATAGAAATTCCCTCGGGACATTCTAATTCACAAGCGCCAGTAAAAGTGCAACTACCAAATCCTTCAATTTCCATTTGATAGGTCATTTCTTGTACACGTTTGTGTTCTTCTGCTTTCCCCTGCGGCAGTCTATTGAGGTGATTAATTTTTGCCGAAGTAAATAATGCGGCAGAGGAATTTTTACAGGTAGCCACGCAGGCTCCGCATCCAATACATGCAGCAGCATCCATAGCATTATCCGACACTTCTTTAGGTATGGGTATGGCATTTGCCTCTGGTGCTGTTCCTGTTTTTGCAGTTATATACGCCCCTTGTTCAATGATTCTATCAAATGAAGAGCGATCTACAATCAAATCTTTAATTACCGGAAAAGAAGCAGCTCTCCAAGGTTCTACTACAATTGTATCTCCATCCTTAAAGCTACGCATATGTAGTTGACAAGTAGTCATATTATCATGTGGACCGTGTGCTCGACCATTAATAAAAACACCACACTGCCCACAAATTCCTTCGCGACAATCATATTCATAAGCAATTACTTTTTCGTCTTTAAGGACCAATAATTCATTTAAATGATCTAGTGCTTCCAGAAAAGACATATCTTCAGTCAATCCGTCAACTTTATAATCTCTAATCGCTCCTTTATCATTAGGGCCTTCTTGTCTCCAAATTTTGAATGTTACTTGCATAGTATATCATTTATAACTTCTAACCGAAGGTTTTACAAATTCAAATTCTAGTTCTTCCTTGTGCAACTTAAAATCACCATCATCATACTCCCATGCAGATACATAAGAATAGTCTTTATCTACTCTCACTGCTTCACCATCTTCGGTCTGGAATTCTTCTCTAAAATGCGCTCCACAGGATTCATCACGTTCTAATGCATCGGTACACATTAAAATTCCTAACTCAATGAAGTCAGTTAATCGTAAGGCTTTTTCTAGTTCTGTATTTAATTCATTACTACTTCCGGTAACTTTTACATCCTTCCAGAATTCATCACGTATCGTTTTTATTTGTTCTATCGCATTTTTTAGTCCTTTTTTATTGCGGCTCATAGCACACTCCTGCCACATCACTTTTCCTAATTCTCTATGGAAATGATCTACGGTTTTCGTGCCATTGATATTCAAAATTCTATCTATACTAGCTTCTACCTCTTTCTCAGTTTTTTCAAATTCAGGATGATTTGTAGTAGGGTGATCTTCTTTTAAAGCGCTTGCCAGGTAATTATTTATCGTATTTGGCAGCACAAAATAGCCATCGATACTTGCTTGAAGTAATGAATTTGCTCCCAATCTATTAGCCCCATGATCTGAAAAATTACATTCGCCTATCGCATACAATCCGGGTATCGTAGTCATTAATTCATAATCTACCCATAATCCCCCCATAGAGAAGTGCGCCGCAGGCGATATTTGCATAGGCTCTTTATAAGCATCAATCCCTGTGATTTTTTTATACATCGTAAAGAGGTTTCCATAGCGATCTTTGATGGTCTGGATTCCGAATTTTTCGATGGCATGTCTGAAATCCAGGTAAACCGCATTCTTTAATCTTCCAACACCATATCCAGCATCTATTCTCTCTTTTGCGGCTCTCGAAGCAATATCACGAGGTGCTAAGTTTCCGAAACTTGGATATCTACGTTCTAAATAATAATCTCGTTCATCCTCGGGTATATCGTTTGCTTTTCTGGCATCCTGTTGTTGTTTAGGTACCCAAATACGTCCATCATTACGAAGCGATTCAGACATCAAGGTAAGTTTAGATTGCGCTTCGCTAGATTGTGGCAATGCTGTTGGGTGAATTTGTGTAAAACTAGGAGCTGCAAATAAGGCTCCTTTTTTATGAGCCTTCCATAAGGCACTACCATTACATCCAATAGCCAATGTAGATAATCTGAAAACACGAGAATACCCACCAGTTGCGAGTACTACAGCATCTGCAGCATAGCGTTTAAGTTCACCTGTTACCAAATCACGAACGATAATTCCTTTTGCTTTTCCATCAATAACCACTAAATCCAACATTTCACTACGTGGGAACATTTTCACCTTCTTAGCACGTACCATTTTATACAACTGAGAATATGCAGCCATTAATAATTGTTGCCCCGTTTGGCCTCTGGCATAAAAAGTTCGTTGTACTTGTACTCCACCAAAACTTCGATTCACTAATACTCCTCCATATTCTCTGGCAAAAGGTACTCCCTGTTGTACGTAGTGATCAATAAGCGGAGCAGAGAGTTCAGCTAGTCTATAGGTATTCGCTTCGCGAGATCTAAAATCCCCACCTTTCAAGGTATCATAAAACATTCTCCAAACACTATCACCATCATGCTGATAATTCTTAGCTGCATTAATACCGCCTTGTGCGGCTACAGAATGCGCCCTTCTTGCAGAATCCTGGTAACAGAAGCATTGTACATCATATCCCAATTCTGCAAGTGTAGAAGCTGCTCCAGCTCCTGAAAGTCCTGAACCAACTACAATGACATTCAACTTCTTTTTATTGGCTGGATTGATCAATTGTGATTTAACCTGATAGTTACGCCACTTATCTTCTAGTTTTCCTTCTGGAATTTTTGAATCTAATTTCATACTACTGCTACTATTTGAAATAAACAATAAATGGTATAATCCCAAAACCGATACCCATAATGAGAGCGTACCCCAGAGAGATCTTTGCTATAATCTTTAATCCTTTTTTATGATAAAAGCCTAAAGTTTTGAAACCGCTTTTAAACCCGTGATATAAATGAAATGCCAGAGGCACAGACATAAAAGTATAAAAGATGACATAATATATATTTTGAAAAAGACTATATGTCACTGCATATACATCCTTATTTCCATTTACATCTAATGTTACAATATCACCAAATCCTAATTTGATACGCGCCCAAAAGTTTACAAGATGAATAACGATAAAAATTAAGATAAGAGAACCCAAAATTCCCATATTTCTAGAAACCCAGCTGCTATTTTCATTAGCGTGACTCACTACATATTTTTGTGGTTTAGCTTTTCTGTTCCTGATAGTAATCAGGAATGCATATGCCACATGAAGAATAATTGATAGATACAACAAATAAGCCACAATTTTTATCAATGGACTTTCTCTTAAGGTAGTCGAATACGAATTATACATTCCTCTCGCTATCTCTTCTGGCAATAACAGAATACAGTTAGCAGAGAGATGTACTATCAAGAACACACATAAGAATAGCCCTGTTCCTGCAACGAGTGTTTTCCTAAAAAACAATGGATTAAGTGCCATAATCTATTTCTGTTAAATTAATAGGTATCAAAAAGCTTTTGCATTTCATTCAATTTTTCACCCTCAGAAAGCGCAAGCATTAGTAAAATTCTCGCTTTAGCAGGGTTTAAATCTCCAGAGGCAATCGTATGATAATCGTCATCTTTAAATTCATTATCACGTAAAACCCATCCAGTGGCCGCACGGGTGCTTCTGACAATAATTACACCGTGTTCTTCATAGGCTTTCTTAGCCGCTTGCAAGATTGCATCTGTCATATTTCCATTCCCAACGCCAGCTATTACAATACCTTTGGCACCAGCTTTTACGTGCATATCTATTAAATCCGGAGACATATCAGCATAGGCATAAATAATATCCACACGAGGCAATTCTTTAACACCTGTTATTGAAAACTTACTGGTGTTCCCGTATTTTGTATTAGGCTTACGAAAAAAGCCCAATCTACCATAAAATACACCTCCTAACATTCCTTTAATGGGAGATTGAAAACTATTTACATTGGTAGTGTTCATTTTGCTTACATCACGAGCAGCATGTATTTGATCATTAAGGGATACCATCACACCTTTTCCCTTGGCTTCTGGGTTTGACGCTATAGCAACCGCATTGTATAGATTCAAAGGACCTTCGGCACTAATAGACGTTGAAGAACGCATAGACCCTGTAGTAACCACAGGTTTGTCACTTTTAATAACCAAACTTAGAAAATACGCCGTTTCTTCTTGTGTATCGGTACCATGAGTAACTACTATACCATCGACATCATTAGAGGCTAAGAGTTCATTAATACGATTTGCCAATTTTAACCAAATCTCGACTGTTATATCTTGTGATCCTACATTAGCAACTTGTTCTCCAGATATATCCGCTAGTTTTTCTATACCAGGCACTGCATTAATCATAGTTTGAATACCAATCTGACCTGCTGAATAACTCCCAGAAGTGGCAGACGAAGCCGATCCTGCTATAGTACCTCCGGTTGCCAGAATTTTAACATTTGGGAGGTCCGTGTCTTGAGCCAACCCAACAGCAGTTATAGCAACTGCAATTAGGAAAGCCATCATTTTTATATTTAGGAATTTCATAATAAAAGAGTTTGTATTTCTCTATTGTTTTTGAATACTCAATTCTATTTATGCAATGCTGCTGTGTATTTAGGATGCATCAAATTATCTACACTAAGAATTTTATCTAATTCTTCTTCAGAAAGCAACTCTTTCTCAAGTACCAATTCACGAATCGTTTTTCCTGTAGCAACAGCTTCTTTACCAATAACATCTCCCATATGATGACCTATATATGGATTTAAGAAGGTAATAATTCCAACAGAATTAAATACCATTTGCTTGGTATGCTCTTCATTGGCAGTGATACCATCGATACATTTTTCTGCAAGAGTAACACATGCGTTGGAGAGTAATTCAACCGACTCGAACATACATTGTGCAATTACCGGTTCCATTACATTCAATTGTAATTGTCCGGCTTCAGCAGCAAAAGAAATGGTCACATCATTCCCAATGATCTTAAAGCATACCTGATTGACTACTTCAGGAATTACCGGATTTACTTTTGCAGGCATAATGGAAGAACCTGCTTGCATTTCTGGTAAGTTAATCTCATTAAAACCACAACGCGGTCCAGAGGATAATAATCGCAAATCATTGCATATTTTTGAAAGCTTAACACCTGTACGTTTTAGTGCTCCTGAAATCATCACATACGCACCACAATCTGAAGTAGCTTCAATGAGATTTTCTGCTTTTACAAAACTCGCTTTTGTATATTGTTGTAAATAACCAATTGATAGTTGTGTAAAACCATCGGGAGCATTTACACCTGTCCCAATAGCAGTTGCTCCTAAATTGATTTCTAAGATAAGATCTCGGCAATGCTTTAGATTCTTTGTTTCTTCTTTTAAATTCGTCGACCAAGCTCCAAATTCATCTCCTAATGACATAGGAACAGCATCTTGCAGTTGTGTTCTTCCCATTTTAAGAACCTTCTTAAACTCAGCGGCTTTCTTATCAAGGCTTGTCGTTAAGACATTGATCCGTTCCAGTAATTGATTCATATAATAAAAAACAGCAACTCTGAACCCAGTTGGGTATGCATCATTGGTCGATTGCGATTTATTTACATGATCGTTAGGATGCAAAATATCATAACTCCCTTTTTCGTGACCGTTTAATTCAAGACCCACATTGGCAATCACTTCATTGGCATTCATATTAACCGAAGTTCCAGCACCTCCTTGAAATACATCTGAAGGAAAAAACTGTGCATACTTCTTTAAATTACTTAAAATATGATCACAAGCCTGTATGATCATATCAGCTTTATCGGCAGGAATGGTTCCTATTTCCTTATTAGCAGCTGCACACGCTTTTTTTGTAAGGACTAATCCTTTAACAAAAATCGGAAAGTCACCAATTTTAGAACCTGAGATATGGAAGTTATTAATAGCTCTCTGTGTATGTACACCGTAATATAATTCATCGTAAATTTCTAATTCTCCTAATAAATCTTCTTCTACTCTCGTTTTCATCTTTATATATTTTCTTGTTTTTTTATTGCTTTATAATATCATACTGCCAAAAAGAAACCCAAATACAACACTTGCTGCAATCGTTACTACTCCAGGAATAATGAAGGAGTGATTAAATACATATTTTCCTATTTTAGTAGAGCCTGTGTCATCCATTTCTACAGCAGCCAATAATGTTGGATATGTAGGTAATACGAATAAGGCACTTACAGCAGCAAAAGAAGCTATCGCGGCAATGGGGCTCACTCCTAATGCTAAAGCAGCTGGCATTAATGCGGTTGTAGTTGCTGCTTGTGAATACAGTAGCATACTTGCTAAGAATAAAACAACCGCCAGCATCCAAGAATATTCATTTAAAATACCTCCTGCTGCTGCTTTAATTTCTGTAATATGATTGCTCACAAAGGTGTCTCCTAACCAGGCAACACCTAGAACACATATAGCGGCACTCATACCTGATTTAAAAGTGGACATATTGGTAACTTCAGCAAGCTTTATTTTACAGACCAATGCAATCACCATAGCTGCCAATAACATAATGGCCATGATAGCATGATTTCTACCAATAGATGGATCTGGAATTAACCCCACTTTCTTAGAAATTAAGCTTGCATAGGTTACTATAATTAATATGGCAATACCAAAAATCCCTACAGACCATTTTGCACTTTTGGGGCTTTCGCTACGTTCCTCTGTTTTTTGTTTTATCAATCCAGACGCTACACGTCTTTGATATTCTGGATCTTCAGCTAAAGGTTTCCCTAATTTGTTAGCTACAATAGCTCCAACCATACAAGCTAAAACTGTAGAAGGAATAGCAACAGCCAAAAGTTGCAAATACGACACTCCTAAAGGCTCTAAAAAACTTGCAAAAATTACTACAGCTGCTGAAATAGGAGAAGCTGTAATTGCTATTTGCGAGGCCACCACAGAGATACTTAAAGGTTTAGAAGGTCTTACGCCGCCTTCTTTAGCCACTTCTGTAATTACAGGTAAAGCAGCATAAGCAGTGTGACCCGTTCCTGCCAATAAAGTCATCCAATAGGTTACAGTAGGCGCAATAAAGGTAACACGCTTTGGATTTTTTCTAAGAATCTTTTCAGATACATTAACCAGGTAATCCAATCCACCGGCTTTTTGCATGGCAGCAATAGCTGCTATTACAGACATAATAATGAGTATTACATCTACGGGAACAGAACCCGCTTTTAGTCCAAAAACCAACGTAAGAACAACAACACCAGCACCACCCGCATAACCAATACCAATACTTCCCAGTTTTGAACCTAGAAAGATGAAAAAAAGTACAACTAGTAATTCTATCCAAATCATAATATATTGAATTAAATGTTAAATAATATTTGAAGATGTAATTTATTGGCACTAATTCGTAGCCCAACCTTTTCTAAGAGTTACTCCTCTAACAATTGCTTCCCAACTATTCTTATGAATTTCGAATTGAGCTTTATTTAAAATGTCCTTTACATCTTCATTTAATAAATTCACTCGCGCTTTAAGTTTGGACTGCATTTCTGGACCAGTATGCGAACTGGCTATTTCGTCTAACTGCTTCATTTTAAAAACATGGTATTTCACTATTAATTGATATTGCTCCCGCAGTTTACCTTGAAGCATCATTTCATCCATTCTGTCTTCATACCACAAAGTCTGAAGTTCTTCGTCGTTATGAGTAAACATGTGTACTTTAAACTTTAAATCTTCTTTCTGTTGCTTTGTTAAATCTTGTGCCTGCACATTTAAAAAACAAAAGGAAACCAAAAAAACTGTGATAAAATGATTACAATACATATCTATATATGATTTTATAAATAAAAATGATGTTCGAATTCTTAACAAAAGTAATTCGATATTAATTTTGAATTACTAATCATTTAAGTGAAGTGACCTAAATCAAAAGTGAAGTGTCCAAACTTAATATTGAAACTTTTTTTCGCTATAAAGCTTAATATTTCACTTAAAATTAAACACTTTATTATACACTATAATTATCAATTTGGCTCAAGGTTATATAGATATTTATAATCTATGAGACTTTATAAAAAATCTATTAAGAGTGGGAAAATAAAAAACTAATATTTTTTTTGATTGTTGTTTACAAAGCAGGTTTTATGTCAAATATTAAGTAAAATCTCCCTTTATATAAAATAAAAGTTAATATTATATTCGTCATTTTATTTTTTTTGTAATGCCAGCAAACCTATGCTGTTTTTTCGTAACTCACTTCAATAACCAGTAAACTTTCGTAAATAAGAAATGGATATTTTAAGCATTTATTTTCCCTTTTAACCTCATTTTTTCCTTTTTGCACATTTTAGTTTGGTTTAATAATTTTTACAACCTTTATTTGAGGTATCAATTCCTATAGAAACAAAAAAAATGAAAGCACTATCTATTTACATTTGCCTGTTCTTACTATGCATATCATGCTCTAACGATGATGACGGTCAGGTATTAAGCGATCTTAATGAAATTACTTCATTTAGTATTAATGAGCAACAGGGCACTATAGATAATAATATTATTACCTTTGAGTTAGACACAGGAACAGATATTACGGCTTTGACTCCTGTTATTGAGCATACTGGAGCAAGTATAGCTCCTGTCAATGGAGCTACACAAGATTTCACAAACCCTGTAGTATATACTGTAGTTGCAGAAAATGGAGATACTAAAGAATTTGTTGTAATTGTGACCATAACAGAACCAGAACCAAGTGATCTTAATGAGATTACTTCATTTAGTATTAATGAGCAACAGGGCACTATAGATAATAACGCTATTACCCTTGAGTTTGATACAGGAACAGATATTACAGCTTTGACTCCTCTTATTGAGCATACGGGGTTAACTATAGTTCCAGCACTTGGTTCAGTACAAGATTTTACAGACCCTGTGGTGTATACTGTCGTTGCTCAAAACGGAGATACTCAAGAGTTTACAGTAACTGTTAGTGTTGGTTTAGGAACAGCATCAGGAATAGAATTTATAACGACCTGGTCTGCTGGCGAAATTACCATTCCCACAAATTCAGAATTCACTTATAACTATAATGTAGATTGGGACAACGATGGAATAGTAGATGAATCTGGAATAACTGGGGATACCACTCATATTTTTGATGCTAATGAGGAGCACACCATACGTATAACGGGTACTTTTCCTGCAATACGATTTATTGACGCTACAAATCTTGAGGCTAGTAAGATTATCTCAGTGGATCAATGGGGAACAGGAACGTGGTTATCTATGGAAGGAGCATTTGCAGAATGTATTAATCTTAAAGTTCCCGCAACCGATATTCCTGATTTGTCAAACGTGAGCAGTCTACGCTTCATGTTTATTGGTGCATCAATTGCAAATCCTGATGTAAGTAAATGGGATGTTAGCAATGTAACGGATTTACTTGCTATGTTTTTTAGTGCAAGATTGGCGAACCCTGATGTTAGTAAATGGGATACTGCTAACGTAACGGATATGAGTGAGATGTTTGCCACAGCTTCATCAGCAAACCCCGATATTAGTAACTGGAATATTTCTAAAGTGACTAAGGCTAGTCGTATACTTGATAATACAGCATTGTCAACAGAAAACTATGACAAACTACTCATTAGTTTTGCGAATCAAACACGACAAAATGATGTTGTTTTTGGTGCATCTAGAACCACTTTTTGTTCTAATGAAGCCGCTGCCGCAAGAGCTACCTTGATTAGTGAAAGTAATTGGGATATGAGAGATGACGGTCGTGACGTTGGATGTCAATAATCTTGCTAATTTGTATAAGAAGTATAAACACACACCTACCACATAAGTAGGTGTATGTGCTCTTATATTATTCATCACTATCGTTTCGCACTAACCAAGATTCTATCAATAGTGCTGTTGATTTCATTAATAGTATTTTCTAATCCTGATACTTGCTCATTGATATAAAAAGCATTGATTAGGATGTAGAATTTTTTTAATTCTGGTTTTAACAACTGTACAGATTCTTTATCTGTTATGGTAATGTTTGCTGCTTTATTTGCATTACGTTGGGCAAAAATCATTTCAAATTCTTGTTGATCTAGTGACAAATCCCCTACCCAGTCAGTAGTATTTGTAGTTACAAGATCATTTTTTGCTGTTTTAGTATTCAATGCTTCCTGTAAAGAATTAAATACGGTACTTTGCTCTACATATGGTAATTTATGCACATCTCGCCCATGGGTATTAATGATACTATTCAATCGTTTGCAGGCTTCGAGATACTCTACATTGCGATGGCGTCTTAATCCCGCATCAATATGATTGCGAAATCCAATAAAGGTAGCATCCCTATTGGTATCTGCCTCATACACTTTATTGGTTAATGCCTCCTTGGAAGATTTACCAACCGCCAACTCGGCTTGCTTAATAGTTGTGTTTAAATTGGTTATACTTTTACTAAATAATGATTCATCTGGGTGGTTGTTCTTAACGATTTTTGCAGATAATTCTGCAAGGCTAATTAAGTTTTCTGGATTGAGATAAGAATAATAAACTTCTTTGATCATAAGTATACATGTTTAAAAATTAAAATGAGCGCTAAATTAACATGAACATATGAAAGTTCTTTACAGAAATCTGTAAACCACATATAGATTTTGTACTGTAATAAAAACAAAATCAATCAATTAAGTTACATCTGGATTATGCATCAATCAAAATAGATTAAAAACACTTGGCAATTTCATGCTTTTTGCTCCTGAAATCTGAGGGAAACCAAAAAATCATTCTTTTCGCTCCTGAAATCTGCGAGAAATCATAGAACCATTTTTTTTACTCCTGCAACCTGAGAGAAACTAAAAAATCATTTTTTTTGTTCCTGCGATCTGAGGGAAGACAAAAAACCATTCTTTTCGTTCCTACGATCTGAGGGTAACCAAAAAATCATTCTTTTTGCTCCTACAATCTGAGGGAAACTATAGAATTGTTTTTTTATTCCGAAAAAAGATGGAAAATATAAGCAGTATAATTTTTAGGCATGGTATTTTTCATAAACTAAATGTAAACTATATAAACATATCTGAGATCTATTAATCATTTACAGATATGGTTTTAATCCTCACTTAGCTCTCATCCTATTATTTCGTTTATTATGCTCAACTTCAGCTAGCCCTAATGCTTCCATAAGTGGAGGAATATACATACCAACACGACCTCTAAGTCCTTTTTTAAGTCCGTACCAACCTCCTATCGGATTATCAGAAGATCGTCCCCAAAACTCTACAGTACCATCTTTTGCTTCTGCTTTTTCATCTTTACTACCTAACAGCATCCAATCCCCATGAGATTTCAACATTTCATATAAATCATTGATAATTCTGGCATCATAATGTAGTATAGTTTTCCCTACAGTACATACAATGATTTCTTTACCTTCTTTTTCATCTATATACATTTCGTATGTTGATGATTGCGGAGGAGTTTTTAGTTTCCATGGGTTGTCTTTTGTTCTTTTTTGCATCGGTATTTGTTATTAGTTTATAGTTTTTCTTCGATTTTACTCTCTTTAAGAAATTCTTCGATTTTGACACTAGGAAGTTTTAACATATATCTAATCGCCTCTTTTTTATCTTCTTGTTCTTCATAATAAGCTTTACAAATCTTATGTCCCATCCAATATCCTAAATCAGCAGGCCATTCTTCTGTTGCTGTATCAGCGTTTGATAACCAATTTCGAGTAGTGTTCGTTAATAACATTTCTTTTTTGAATCTTTCCCATATTTCAACTTCTTTTCCCTTGGCAAACTCATTTAAATGTTTTTTAGAAGTCGTTCCCGTAAACATATCAGCTAAAAAATCTGCTAACCCTTCTCCTATAGCTGCGTATAAAAGTCTTCTTTCTTCAAAATTTATATCTTGCTGAAAATGTACTAGTTCATGAATAACAATATGTGGAAGTTCATCAATATCTCTAAAGTTATTTTTTTCACCAAAAGAAAGTTCATGAGTGGGGATATTTTCTGATCTCGCTATCTGATCAATCCCGATCAATAAGCCTTTATCAGAAATAGTTCCTGCAGAATTGAAATTACCCACCATAAAATATACATTTGGAAAAATAACTTCAGGATACATTGTTTTAAACCTATTCATCCCTTCAGTAATTTGCAGTTTTTTAGTGTTTATATTATAAGTGTTAGATTTGATAGCTTTATATAAATCAGCTCTCTTTCTTTGGCCCTTTACAAAGGCTTCTGTAGAGTGAATTTTTTTAGAGAAATAATCCTTGAGTCCTGGGCTTGCTTTATCAAAATAATACGCATTAAAAATCGATATTGCATTTGCTGTATCCTTTTGAAAAAGCTCGTAAGCTTCCCAGTAGTTATCCAGATCATATGTTATAAGATTAGTATTGATTTCTAATTCTTCTTTGGTTTGCCCTTGCCCAAGGAAGAAAAAGAATGATGATCCAAATACTATATAAATACTTAGTAGTTTCATAAAAATATTGATTGATTTAAAATATAGATGTCTTAACTTACAAAGTGTTACACTTCTCTATTTTATAATCCCCCATGCCCAATCTATAATTTGTTGACTAATTTTTTCTTCCCATTTTCCTGGTTTAAAGTGATAACTGGCATTATAATCAGGATGAATCGTCGACCAATGATCCAATTTGGGATACTTGTAAAGTTTATGGTCCTTATGCCCAGCTTTTTTGAGAACATCAATAATCATATCATTATCTTTTTCAGACATTATCCAATCATTTGTTCCCCAACGTACTCTAACTGGAACTTTTAATTTTTCCCATTGCGCTGCAAAATTGAAATCTTGCACTTGATGATAATATTGCATGGATCTGCCATACATATGATATAATCCCTGTCTATGATATTTTTTATATAAAGGAGTTGTATCCAAAATTTCTTTATAACTCTTTTTTTCAATTAACATACCGTAATATAATGGAATGTATACTTCATTCATCAGTGTATAAATCTCTTCTTGAGATTTACCCTCTATTTCTAGTATTCTTCTCTCAATTTCAAGCATATGTTCAAACCATGATTTGAAGAATGTACCATCAGAAATTACCCCTGCAAGATCATATGTATTGGCCAGATATGGAGCTAATGCACTTCCCATACTATTACCATAAACAATAATCTTTGTTGTATCTACATAGGATTTGGATTTTAAAAATTTTACAGCAGATTCATACCCATTTAATTCTGTCAAAAAATCAATCTTTCCACAATCACCCTCACTATCTCCTACTCCAGGTTTCTCAACACGCAATAAAACCATATTCGATTTTTCTGCAAGATTCTTAATAAGTTTAACCCAATTATTACTTCTGCCAGAGTATTTTTCTACAGACGAGCAACTGAGTCCCTGTACCAGAAAGATTGCAGGAAACTTAGCATTACCTTTAGGTTTGGTTATAATTATTCGTTGTTTAATTCCGTAATCACTGGTAATAGTTTCATAAAAAGTATCTACTCCGGTATTATCCTCTTTTGGCAAAGCCGATAGTTTTACTTTTTTTCTTTGTATTGTATTTCCTCTTTTTGCTTCAATAACAACTTCTTCATCCGATCTTATTCCATATTGTATTGCGCTCCAGTCTTCATTATTCTCTACCAATCTATCGTTCACTTTTATCATGAGATCTCCAGGTTTAAAACCTGCTTTATCCAAAGGAGAATTTGGCGTGATTTCTTTTATTTCGGCTCCGGGAGTTTTTCTATTTGGGCCAGATATTTTGGCTTCAAAAGATGCTCTTCTTTTTAACTCTTGAGCATATATTCCATTAATTAGAAAAAAGATCCATACAATGCTTATAAAATATTTCATGATTTATATGTGGTATTAGCGTTTTATATTCACGGGCAATTTATATTTTTGGGACTAGTGAAATTATGAACTTATACCAAAACCACTGTATTTTATTTAAAAATGCGGTTTTAAATGATCCTATTGTAGCGTGTTTGAAAAACTAGATGAAAAAAAGAAAATAATGATCCAGGTTGTATTCTGGATCTTATACTACATATTATTTGGTTTTATTTGGGTTAAGGGCGTTGACTACAAATCCTCTTTTTATTTAGAGTTTATTTTACTTCCTATCAGAATTTTTGCGGTGTATTTTACTATTCTCTATTTAATTCCGCAATTCTTATTGCCTAAGAAGTTTTTAAAATTTGTAGTATCCTATATGGTTTTACTTTGTTTTGCTGGCATTGCACAACGGTTTTTTATTTATTTTTTCTTCGATGACCAAGAGGTATTTAATATTGCCCAAATATTGAGCGTAAAACTTATTGTAAGGTCAATAGTATTAATTAATAGTACAGTTTTCTTTGTTTCTTCTGTATATATATTGAATTTATATTTTATCGAAAAAGCAAAAAGTGAACCCCAGGTAACTAATACTATCGAACTAAAATCAAATCGACGTATCTATAGAGTGCAACCTAAGGACATTACTCATATTGAAGGATTGGGAAATTATGTCAATTATATCACTATTGATGGTAAAAAAATTACGGTCTATCAAAGTCTTAAAAAGAGTATGGAGCAACTCCCCAATCATTTTATGAGGATTCATAAATCATTTATCATCAATAGACATCATATGAAATCATACAGTACAGAAACAGTAGAAATGATTTCTGGTGAATTTATTCCTATTGGTAATTCTTTTGACCAAAACAAACTACAAACAGAATAAAGGAAATAAATCAGGCCTCATTCTTTTTGAGAATGAGGCCTAGCTGATACAACCCACTAACTAAAATAGTAACTAACTAAACTTACTGCATCAGTTTCTTTGACAGTTCTTGCAACTGTGTTGATTTTTCTTGCATATAATCATTTAACTTTTTAACATCATCTCCAGAAAGATTACCCATTACATCCTGAGCTTTCTGTCCTAATTCTTGTCCTTGCTCACCAAGTGCTGCAAAAGCTGTCATATCTTTACTTTCTACTGCTTTTTTATATTCTGCAATATATGCTTCATAAGCGTTCACATATTCCTGAACTTTTTCGTCACTAAAATTCGGAACACCATCTGCTGATTCTGTAGCGGCACTGTCTTCTTTTCTATCTCCAGAAGTTTCTGTAGTCTCAGTAGTTTCCTCAGAAGTTGAAGCATCAGATTTTGCTTCATTCTTACATGATACTGTTGCTAATATTGCTATTACTAGTGAAAGATTTAAAATTACTTTTTTCATGATTAATTTTTGATGTTAATGATTAGGATAAATTCTTATTTCAAATTGATAGTACAAATTTGAATTATCTTACCCCATTACCAAACACCTTTTTCCGTGAAAAAAGAATACCCTGTTTTCAGGGTATATAAAAATATTGAGTTATGCTATTTTAGGAAAAGAGACCTGTACGTGATTTATATACTTTTGTCGATAACTATTAGGAGTATCATCTATATTTCGTTTAAACAAACGATTAAAAAGAGACAAACTATTAAAACCACAATCAAAAGCAATAGTACCTATAGAAGCATCACTATTAACTAATAGATTACAAGCATTTTGAATTCTAACCTCTGTCACAGCCTGTTTAAATGTTTTACCGGTGCTTTTTACAAAAAATCTACAAAAAGAACTCTCTGTCATTCCTATTTTCTCTGCTACCTGACGAGTAGAAATATTAGTTTGATAATTATTCTGAATAATATCATATATTTCTTTCACTCTTCCGGTATTGACCACAGAAAGTGACAGATATTGTCTAGCATGTAAACTTTCATAGGAAACTTCAGCAAACTGTCGTAACACCTTAAACAACTTAAGGAGTTTTTCTAATGGAGGAAGATTTATCATTTGTTTTATTTCCTCTCCTATGATATGCTTTTCTTTATTATTAACACTCAATCCTGCTTGTGATTTTGTTAATAGCTCTCCAATACCATTAAATTCTTTAAAAAATTTACTGGCTTCCTTTATATCTTCTCCATTAAACTGGATCACATACTCCTCATAGTTATCGGACTCGAAACCAACATTAAAACAATTATGTGGAATATTGGGTCCTAACAAAACCAAATCTCCGTCAGTAAACTGACTAATTTTAGTACCTATAAACCTTCTTCCTTTACCCGAAGGCAAATATACAATCTCAAATTCGGGATGAAAATGCCAACGCCCACCATAAGGCATAAAAGGTGCCTTAAAATAAAATGCTTTAAAAGAAGAACCTTCAGGAGGTATTACTTTTTCAAATGATGCTTTATTCACACTCTTAATTATCTATCAAAAAACGTTTTGATGACAATTTAATGCAAAAAAATGCACAATGAGTTAAAAAGAATATAAAATCTTAACAATAGATTTGAAAAATAATTATTCAACTAGATTTTAATATAATATATATGCTCCATCTCCCAGAGATAAATTTGGATGAGTCGGGAATGTATAAATAGTATAATTATCAATAAAAAATAGGATTTTAAATTGTGATCATCCTTTTATATCGTCAGAGTTTTATCAAAATTGATCAATAAACCATTTGGTGTAGAATTAAAGATTACTAATCCTTTTACAAAGCTAATAAATCGTTAATTATGATGTTAAAAAACAAATGATCTTTTATATTTAGTTTTTCTTTTTTAAAGAATACTAAATATAAATACCCTTTACTTAATATTACCACAATACTAATCTATTTTAAAAATGTTTAAACATATACCATCATTAATTTCCTGTATTTGTGCTCTTTTTTTCCTTTGTTTTATTAGTTGTTCAAAAGAAAAGAAATCAACTAAAGAAACAATTACTATAGGTACTAAAAAGGAAGAGAAAAAGACCGGACTTCAAAATACTTCAACTGTTCCTGTTATGCTTGACAATAAAGGAATTGGTCCAATATCATCTATAACTTTTGAAGATCAAATTAATACAGAACTCTCTGACCGAGGGGCTCAGCTTTTTAAAGCAAAATGTACAGCTTGTCACAAGGCTCGTAAAAAAATGATAGGCCCTCCTATGGCAGGAATATATGAAAAACGAAGCCCAGAATGGGTAATGAATATGATCATGAATCCTGATGAGATGATAAAGAAAGATCCAGTTGCCATAGCATTATTTAAAGCCTATAATAATACAATAATGATTAATCAAAATATACCCGAAGAAGAAGCCAGAGCAATGGCAGAATGGTTTAGGACTTTAGAAGAATAAAATTACCCACTAACTGTTAATTTATGGAAAAAGAACCACAATATGATGCAATCGTCGTAGGAACAGGAATTAGTGGCGGTTGGGCCGCCAAAGAACTCTGTGAAAAAGGGCTAAAGACCTTAGTTCTGGAACGTGGTCGTATGGTAAAACATATCGAAGATTATACTACGATGAATAATGATCCCTGGGATTCAGAATTTAAAGGTAGACCATCTAGAGAAGACGTAAAACAACAAGAGAAACAACATCGCACGGGGTATGTAACCGATAAAGAACACAGCCACTTTTTTGTAAACGATCTTAAACATCCTTATAATGAAACTAAGCGTTTTGATTGGATACGAGGATATCAAGTTGGTGGTCGATCTCTTATGTGGGGACGACAAAGTTATCGATGGAGCGACATAGATTTTGAAGCTAATAAAAAAGAAAATATTGCCGTTGATTGGCCTGTGCGATATAAAGACATCGCGCCATGGTATGATAAGGTAGAAGAATTTATTGGAGTCAGTGGTGAGAAACTAGGATTAGAACAATTACCTGATGGCCAATTTCTACCTCCAATGGAACTAAACTGCGTAGAAGATCATTTAAAATCAAATATCTCCCAAAATTACAAAGACCGATTATTAACTATTGGTAGAACAGCACACATCACAGGGACAAAGACTTTTGAAGGTCGGATGAATTGTCAATTCCGAAATCGATGTATGCGAGGTTGCCCATTTGGCGCTTATTTTAGTAGTAATTCCTCTACTCTTCCTGCGGCAGAACGAACAGGAAACATGACTTTGCGTCCAAACTCTATTGTACATCAAGTATTATATGATGATGTAACAGGAAAAGCCACTGGAGTAAAAGTAATTGATACAGAAACTAAAGAAACTATAGAGTTTACAGCAAAAATTATATTCCTATGTGCTTCTGCAATAGCATCTGCAAGTATTCTAATGCAATCAAAATCAGAACGTTTCCCTAACGGAATGGGGAATGATTCTGGAGAATTAGGCCATAATATTATGGATCACCATTTTAAAGCTGGAGCTTTTGGTGTTACTGATAATTATCAGGATAAATACTATAAAGGAAGAAGACCAAACGGAATTTATATCCCCAGGTTTAGAAATATTGGAGGTGAAACGGATCAAAAAACATTCAAACGTGGCTATGGATATCAAGGAGGAGGTAGTAGAAATGATTGGAGAGAATCAATAGCAGAATTAGGTTATGGAGCAGAACTTAAAGAGAGCGTATTAAAACCCGGGAAATGGCAAATAGGATTACAGGGATTTGGTGAATGTTTGCCATATCATGATAATAAAATGACTTTGGATTATGACAAACTGGATGAATGGGGATTACCTACAGTCACTTTTGATGCAGAATTCAAAGAAAATGAACTTGAAATGAGAAAAGATATGGTTAAACAGGCCATGGACATGCTCAAAAAAGCTGGGTTTGAAGATGTAAGACCTTGGGATGATATCGGAGGAATAGGATTAGGAATACATGAAATGGGAACTGCAAGAATGGGTAATGATCCAAAGACATCTGTCCTTAATAAACATAATCAAATTCATGCTGTGCCAAACGTGTATGTAACCGATGGATCTTTTATGACCTCAGCTAGTTGTGTAAACCCATCACTTACATATATGGCGTTTACAGCAAGGGCAGCAGAACATGCTGCAAAACAAATTCAGGAAAACGCTTAATTCTATAGATTATGAACAGAAGAGAAGCCTTAAAAAACATTGGGTTATCAGCAGGTTATATTGTTGCTACTCCTACACTGCTTAGTATATTACAAAGTTGTACCAGTGAAATAAAATTAACATGGATACCTAAATTGCTTTCTGAAGATGAAGCAAAAGTACTTGATCAAATTGTCGATCTTATTATTCCAGAAACTGATATTCCGGGAGCCAAATCATTAAATGTCCCCATGTTCATTGACAGTTATATGAATGCAGTAGCAAAAGAAAAAGATGCTCAAATATTTAAGAAAACTGCTGATTATGTAATGAAAGCGTTAGGAGTAAATGAAGATAAACCCGTAAAAAAGATTAAGATCGAAGAATATGATGCTCTTCTAACAAAATATCTTAGATCTTCTAAAGAACAACAAGAAGCATATCAAAAGGAAATGTCGCAAGTAAAAAATCCTGATGATTTAAGTAACGCTTCTAAAGAAGCAATCATCTTTAATTACTTATCTGCTGTGAGATGGTTATCGATTTGGGGGTTTAAAACTACAGAAGAAATTGGCGAGAATGTACTTGCTTATGCTCCTGTACCAGGAGAACAAATTGGGTGCGACTCACTAGAAAAATTAACCAAAGGCAAAGCCTGGTCTCTTTAATCATGAGACTTTAAACCACAATTCATGCAACACACCATCTTAAAAGGGCTTATCGTATTTATGATCCTAAGCTCATGCAAACAAAATACTTCAGAAAATACAGAAACTCAAAAAGAAGAAGAATCCACCACTATGGAAGTTTCATCACAAGAATCCAAACCCTTTTTCAAATTATCACTAGCACAATGGTCATTACATAAAGCTATCAAATCAGGAGAAATGGATCCTAAGGATTTTGCTCAAAAAGCAAGTGAATTAGGTTTTGAGGGGATAGAATATGTTAGTCAGTTATATAAAGAAGATCTTAAAAGTGACCCAAATCCAGAAAAAGCGATGCAACAACTTTTGGAAACTTTAAAATCAAAAAGTGAGGAATTTAATATTCAAAATCTAATCATTATGGTTGATGGTGAGGGAGACCTAGCAGTTCTTGATGAAAAAGAACAAAATGAAACCGTAGAAAATCACAAGAAATGGGTAGATGCAGCACAATTTTTGGGTTGTCATTCTATTCGCGTGAATCTATTTGGCACTAATGATCCAGAAAAATGGGTAAAGGTATCTGTTCATGGTCTAGTTAAACTTTCAGAATATGCTGCATCCAAAAATGTTAATGTTATTGTAGAAAATCATGGATACCTATCTTCTAACGCGGCTATGTTAGCAGAAGTAATGCAAAAAGTTAATAAACCCAATTGTGGTACATTACCTGATTTTGGTAATTTTTGTTTAGAGCGTAAAGACGGTGAACGTTGGAGTACGAGTTGTATTAAAGAATATCCTAAATATCAGGGTGTAGAAGAAATGATGCCTCATGCTAAAGCAGTAAGTGCAAAATCTTATGATTTTGATAGTGAAGGTAATGAAACTACAATCGATTATAGAAAAATGCTGGAGATTATAAAAAAAGCTGAATATACTGGTTTTATAGGAGTTGAATATGAAGGAGAACGTCTTGGTGAAATTGAAGGTATTACTGCGACTCGTGATTTATTAATCAATGCGTCCAAAAACCTTAACTAAGATATGAGTACAATTAATAAAACGCAGCTTTTTACGGCGAGTTGCATTGCTCTTGTAGTTACGGCAATGACTTTCGCAATTCGCGCAGGTATTTTGGCACAATTAGGAACAGAATTTCGTTTATCTGATACACAATTGGGATTTGTAAATAGTATGGCTTTTTGGGGGTTTCCTATTGCAACTATTTTTGGAGGTTTGGTGTACAATAGTTTAGGTCCAAGAAAATTAATGATAATTGCTTTTATCTCACACCTTGCAGGATTACTACTTACAATTTTTGCAAGTGGATTTTGGGGGCTATTGATTTCTACACTATTTATAGGTTTTGCAAATGGATCTGTTGAAGCTGCATGTAATCCCTTAATTGCAGACATGTATACCAAAAACAGAACTACAATGCTCAATAAATTTCATGTTTGGTTTCCAGGAGGTATTGTTATTGGTGCTTTAGCCTCAAAATTTATGACCGATATCAATTTAGGATGGCAATTACAAATTGCATTAATGCTAATTCCTACTTTACTATATGGAGTTATGTTTTTCAAATTGACTTTTCCTAAAAATGAAAATATTGTATCCGATACTTCAGTGAATATTAAAAACTTATTTACCCCTTTATTCGTTTTCATTGCTATATGTATGACACTTACAGCAACTACAGAATTGGGAACCCAGCAATGGGTAGAACGTATTTTGGGGAGTTCTGGTGCCAGTCCTATGCTTATTTTAGCGATGGTAACTGGATTAATGGCCGTAGGACGTTATTTTGCTGGTCCTGTAATTCATAAACTTAATCCCACGGGAGTTCTTTGGTTTTCATCTATAATAGCCACTATTGCTATTTACCTAATGTCAAATGCTACAGGATCAATGGTTTATATTTCTGCTATTTTATTCGCCATTGGAGTTATGTATTTCTGGCCAACTATGATAGGATTTGTAAGTGAATATATTCCTAAATCTGGAGCTTTAGGCATGTCAATAGTAGGTGGAGCAGGAATGTTTGCCACCGGAATATGGCAACCAGTTATAGGTTCCTGGTTAGATACTGAAAGGGCAAAAGCACTTTCTTCTGGAATGACGCCAGAATCAGCTGAACTTGTGGCAGGACAAGCGACTTTAGGCAATATAGTATTCTTTCCATTATTGTTAATACTATTATTTGCTATACTTTTTTTCACTCGTAAAAAATTAGAATCAAGAAGAGTACCTCAATTAGATCATGAAAAATAAACCAATTAAGCTATAAAATGAGACATTTAGTTCGTTTCTTTTAATACCATATTTTGTATTTTTCGTATTCAAAATCATGTAATATTAGAGTGAATATCTTATTACATAAAAAATAGGAAAATTATTTATTACACCAACAATAACGTAAATGAATAAAAAATTAAAAATGGGAATGGTAGGTGGAGGAATCGGTTCCTTTATCGGTGATGTCCATAGAAAAGCTGCAGGTATCGACGGAATGATATCATTAGTTTGTGGAGCTTTTTCTAGTAGTGAAGAAAAAAGTATAACTTCTGCAGAAGCTATCGGAATATCAAAAAATAGAGCTTATGGTAGTTTTGAGCAAATGATCAAAGAAGAAGCTAAACTACCAGAAGATGAACGCATGGATTTTGTAGCGATCGTTACTCCCAATCACATGCATTTTCCTCCTGCAAAAATGGCTCTTGAGCACGGTTTTCATGTAATTTGTGATAAACCTATGACCTTAACCCTGGAGGAAGCTGTTGAACTTGAAAAAATTATAGCTGCATCTGGAAAAGTTTTTGCGTTAACTCATAACTATACAGGGTATCCTATGGTTAAACAAGCCAAAGCTATGATTGCTAAAGGTGATTTGGGAACTATTCGTAAAATCAATGTACAATATTTGCAAGGATGGCTCTCTACTGCCGTAGAAAAAACAGATCATAAACAAGCAGCCTGGCGTGTCGACCCTAAGCGATCTGGTATTGGTGGAGCTCTTGGAGATATTGGAACTCATGCAGAAAATCTGGTTGAATACATCACCGGAACACAAATTACAGAACTTGCCGCGGATCTTTCTGCTTTTGGAGAAGGTAGAACCCTTGATGATGATGGCAATGTCCTTTTACGATTTGCAAACGGAGCAAAAGGAATAATGACATTCTCTCAGATTGCTACTGGGGAAGAAAATAATCTCGGAGTAAAAATTTATGGTACCAAAGGTAGTATCGAATGGTATCAGGAAAACCCAAATGAATTGGTAGTACGTTGGTTGGATCAACCTAAACAAGTATTCACTCCAGGAGGTAACGGTGGATATCCCGAATCTTCTGATTATGTACGTATTCCTGCAGGACACCCTGAAGGATACCTTGAAGGCTTCGCTACCATATATAGAAGTTTTGCCAAAGAACTCTTATTAACCAAAGAAAAACAACCCTCTGCACAACATGATTTCCCTACTGCCAAAGATGGTGTACGAGGAATGAAGTTTATTTATGCTGCTGTTGAGAGTAGTCAAAATAATGCACGTTGGATAAAAATGTAACAACATGAAAACAATCAAAGGTCCTGCTGTATTTCTAGCACAATTTATGGACGATAAAGCTCCTTTTAATTCTTTAGATGGATTATGTAAATGGGCATCAGATTTAGGCTATAAGGGGATCCAGATTCCTACATGGGAAACACGACTTATCGATCTAGACAAAGCCGCTGAGAGTCAAACTTATTGTGATGAGTTAAAAGGACAAATTGCCAATTACGGATTAGAAATAACCGAACTTTCTACCCATTTGCAGGGACAATTGGTAGCTGTACATCCTGCTTATGATTTAATGTTTGATAATTTTGCACCTGATGATTGTAAAAACAATCCTAAGAAAAGAACTGAATGGGCAGTACAACAAGTAAAAAATGCAGCTACCGCCAGTCGAAGGCTGGGTATAAATGCTCACGCTACGTTTTCGGGAGCTTTGCTTTGGCATACTATGCATCCATGGCCACAGAGACCTCCCGGTTTGGTCGAAATGGGGTTCGAAGAATTAGCTAAACGATGGCTACCTATATTAAATCATTTTGACCAAGAGGGTGTTGATGTTTGCTATGAGATTCATCCAGGTGAAGATCTTCATGATGGAATTACTTTTGAACGTTTTCTGGAAGCTACAGGAAATCACAAACGTGTAAATATCCTTTATGATCCAAGTCATTTCGTTTTACAGCAATTAGATTATATTGAATACATAGATCACTATCATGAATTTATTAAATCATTTCACGTAAAAGATTCTGAGTTTAACCCTACCGGAAAAAAAGGAGCTTTTGGAGGATATAGTGACTGGGTTGACCGTGCTGGACGATATCGTTCTTTAGGAGATGGACAAATAGATTTTAAAACCATATTCTCCAAGCTTACACAATATGGATGTGATGTTTGGGCAGTAATGGAATGGGAATGTTGTATTAAATCTCCTGGACAAGGAGCTCGAGAGGGAGCTATATTTATTCAAGATCATATTATAGAAGCTACTCAGAAAGCATTTGATGATTTTGCTGGAGCAGCTATCGATAAAGATCAACTAAAAAAGATATTAGGATTATAACCAACAAAAACCCGCACCACAATGAAAAAATTAATCTACCTCCTTTGGGTACTTGTAATAACATTATCATGTAACAAAAAAGCAGATACCATTATTGTTGAAGATAAAGTAGAAAATGATAGCAAAAAAGAAGAAATCGTAGAAACACCAAAAAAGGAAATTACTGATCCTAAAGAAACCGAAGTTTGGGAACCTGAACCAAAAGTTATTTCTTTTAATGATAACAATATTCCGTCTGATGCTACTGTATTATTTGATGGTTCTAATCTTGAAGCCTGGATGTCTGCCAAAGATTCTACTGCAGCCGCATGGACCCTTAATACTGATAAAACAATGACCGTAAAACCAGGAACCGGAGATATCCAAACTAAGAAAAATTATGGTAGTATTCAGTTACACTTAGAATGGAGTGCTCCAGATGTTATTCAAGGTGAAGGTCAGGGACGCGGCAATAGTGGAGTATTTTTTCAAAACAAATACGAAGTGCAAATCTTAGATAGTTATCAGAACAGAACCTATGCTAATGGTCAGGCAACTGCTGTTTACAAACAGCATATCCCATTGGTAAATGCAACAAAAGCTCCTGATCAATGGCAAACTTATGATATTATTTTTCATGCTCCAGAATTTAATACAGAGGGTAAAAAAACAAAATCAGGTACATTTACTGTAATTCATAATGGTGTGTTGGTACAAGATCATGTAGAGATTCTTGGATCTACAGAATATATTGGTCCTCCAAAAAATGAAGCTCATAATAAAGGACCTATTAAATTACAGGATCATAGTAATTTGGTGCAGTATCGTAATATTTGGGTTAGAGAACTTTAGCTTTTTAAAGATCTATGATGTGAGTTTCAATACATAATAACCTCACAGATTTTTAAAACCCGTGAGGTTTGGAAGCTACGAATTTTAAATTATACTATTCTATAATGAGTTTTTTCAATTGTTTTTTTCCACCTGATTCAACTTGAACCAAATAAAAACCAGATTTTAGAGGATAAGAATTGAATTCGAAAACATATTCTGTATTTCCTGATTTCACCTCTTCAAATACTTTTCTCCTATCTAACAAATCAAAGATTTGAACTACTACAGGAGTTAGTTCTTTTGAAGAAATATTAATACTAAACTTACCATCCAGAGATGGGTTCGGATACATTGATGTTTTAAATAATTTTGATTCTTTATCACGTTGATTACTCAATATATTTTCATTTTTTTCAAGTAAAAGAATACTTTGATTTGATCTAATGGCATTTGTAGTTTGAACAACAGTTATTGTTGCAGAACCATTATTTATTCTACTTTCATAAATTTCATTTTTTGTAAAAACCTGGTGAAACGATGGAGAACTTACATTTACCAACTTTTCACTTGACCTAGAACTTCTACAACTCCCGAAACTGCTTCTCCTTCTGGAAACAGATCTAAACTTTACTCCCACTAAACGTTTATTTTCACTATATACCTGAGAAAAAGAATATGTTCTATTTCTAAACTGACCTCCTGGCTGATTAAACAAAAAGTCTTCTGACCCATCATCGAATATGGCTTTTATCCATTTTAAACCATTATTATTAGAACCGCAAGAAGATGGCCCCGAGCCAATATATCCACTTACTATCAATTGATAATCTTGTGCAAATGTGTTACATGCGATGAATAACATCAATAATAAAAATTTTCTCATGCTTTAGGTTTTAAGAGATTTATAAAAAAATTATTTGATTTGTTCTTTGTACCGAATATTATTATTTTAAAAATGATTCTATTCTTACTATTCAATAATTAGTTTTCTAACTTGACTTGCTGAAGATGTTTCTAATAAAATGAAATATATCCCTGAGGGTAATACAGACATATCATATTCAAAAGTATATTCTTCGTTTCCATCACCGGCTCTAGAATCTATAAGCGTATTATTAACTATATTAAAAATCTTTAAGTTGATTGGTTGTGATTTTGATAAATTCACATCTACTGTAAATCTTCCGGTAGTTGTAGGGTTTGGATATACTAGATAATCAATCGAGCTTTGGATATCGACACTATCCTCATCACCTTCTCCTCCTTCTCCATCGATTTCCTTTTCTACAACAATCACAGTTTTTGTCGTTGTAGCTGTACACAATCCTCTATACGTCTGTAGCATAATCTCATATTCTCCAGGTGTCTCAAAAATCAACTCTGCATAATTATCATCTTCATAGGTAACTTCTGCTTCCTCTGGGAATATCCAATCTAAAGTATCAGGTATAGGATCACTATTGTCCACTATAACAAATTTTTCTCCAACAAATACTTGAGTTGAAGCAATGAAATTTGCAGAGATAACTTCGGTAGTAGTATCTATAAAAATACTATCAGATGCTTCACACCCTTTAGCGTCAGTAACCAGAACATCATAAATACCTGCTTCACTAACCTCAATTGTTGGTTGATTACTGGTAAAACCATTTATTGACGTCCATTGATAATTGGCGTTTGGATCATTTATAGTTGCATTTAATACTATGGTTTGCTCAAAACATAAAGTAATGTCTTCCCCTAGATTTACAATTAATTCATCTGGGTTGCTTAGGATAATCTCTCTTCTCATCTCACAGCCTTTGACATCGGTCACAATAACATCATACGTCCCCGCACATACTACTGTTAAATCTTCTGTTGTACTGCCATTACTCCACAGATATGTATAAGGAGTAGCTCCTCCTTGTACACTGATATTAATTATTCCATCACATCCACTATAACACGTTGGGACTGTTAATGTTTCAGTAATTATTAATGGTTCTGGTACGTTAACAGTAACTTCTTCTGTTATACTACATCCTCTTAGATCTGTAATTTCTACACTGTATGTCCCTGCAACAATATTTTCTAAACGGTTTGTTGTATTTCCAGTACTCCATAAATAACTAAATGGACCTGTTCCTCCATTTATTTGAGGAATTATTGTCCAATCATTACCATCACCACAATTCACATAATCTGTATCAAAATTCACACTTAAAACATCTGGTTGTGTTAATCGAAATGTAGCACTGGTTACATCTGTTCCTGCCGCATCTGAAACTATTACATAATACTCCCCTGCAAGAATTCCTTCTAGTAAAAATCGATCCAGACCAATTGGAGTATTATCTTCTGCGTTGAACCACTGGTAATTATATTGTTTTGCTGCATTAAAAGGTACTCCTCCTTCTACAATAGCGCTCAAACTACCAGAGGAATCTCCGAAACAAGCAATTACATTTACGTGTTCTATATTAACTTGTAAAACCGGAGGTTCAAATAGATCTACATTATCAATAAATAAGACACACCCATTAGCATCTCTAACGGTTAAAGAATACCCTTCTACTCCAATATTACTAAGAACATTGGTTGTTGAAGATTGTAGTTCATTACTAAAATTTCTCCATTCATAAATATAAGAAGGTACTCCTCCTCCAATAGTAACCGTTATACTTCCATCTCTTGCCCCACTAGAAGAAGGTGGTATTCTAACTATAGCTCCATTCACAAATAATCGTGGTGGTTGAGTTACTTCAATTTCTCTTTGGAGTTGGCAATTATTTGCATCTGTGATTGTTACGATATAATTCCCCGCTCTTAATGAAGATAAATCTTCTGTTACTTGTCCATTACTCCATCGATATGAGTAAGGTGCTACTCCGCCAGAAACGCTAATATCTATACTACCATTAGCATCTCCTCTACAAACTACATTATCTACATTCTCTATGATAGATAGTATTTCTGGTTCTATTACTTCATAGACATAATCATCTGTATTACCGTTTTCATCTGTTACTACAACAGTATATATACCTGCTCTGACTCTGGTTGTAACAGGAGTTGTGAAAATCACTTCAGTTGGCTCTCCTTGCTCAAACCATTCATAAGTATATGCCCCAATACCACCCTGCGTTGTTGTACTCAAAGGAATTACGGTCTCTTCTCCAAAACATTGCACTCCTTCATCTTCAGAAATTGGTATAATTTCAACAATAAGCTGATTAGGTTCTGTTATCTCTCGAGTAACCGTTGTTGTACAATCATTCTCATCTGTAACTTCTAAAGTATATATCCCAATAGATAGGTTATCGATATCCTGGGTAGAAGCTGTATATGTAACATCTTCTGAATCTGTCCAGGAATATCTGTATGGCGCCGTTCCTCCTCTTACCTCGAGAGATATACTTCCGTTTCCTGTTTTGAACCCTGTTAAGTTAACCGGAATAACATCATATATTTCTAATGCTGCATCTGGTTGTCCTATTACAACAGGTTCACTAAGAGACGTTGTACACAAATTATCATCGATAACAACAACCTCATAAGTTCCTGCTGTTATATTTCTCAGATCTTCTGTTGAAGATTGAAAATCAGCGTCTTCTACTTTTGTCCACCTAAATGTATAAGGAAGATATTCTCCTGTATCTTCATCAACAGGACCACCTGTAACCGTTATATCAATGGTTCCTGTGTCTTCTCCATAACAAAGTATCTGCGTTGGGGGACTTGAAAGGGTAACCACTAAATCTTCTGGTTGAGTAATTTCAATTGTTGTTTCATCACTTACTCCTGTTATATCGGTACTCACTACTCTATATATTCCTGCTGGAAGATTATCTATACTATTGAGGGACAAATCTGTATTTATTGGAGTCACTGTAGTACCTTCTATGCGATACCATTGGTATTCGAAATCAGAAGGAACAGATACAATAGGAAAACCACCAGTAACAATTGCTCGAAGTTCTCCCAGACTATCTCCATGGCACAAAATGGGATTATCAATTTCTATACGTACTACCATTGGATCAGGTTCTATAACCCTAAATGTCCTGTTTTCTGTACAATCATTATCATCTGTTACTACAACGGTATAAGCTCCAATTGATAGGTTATCAATATCTTTTGTCGTTCTGTTAAAAGTAGCATCGTTTTCTTTTGTCCATACATAACGATAATCGCCAGTACCTCCTGTAACTTCAATAACCAAACTCCCATCAGAACCTCCAATAGTTGTTGCCGGGGATATAGTAACCGGGGTGATCACAATTTCCTCTGGTTGTGTAAGTGTTATCGATTGCGGAGTTGTTATTTCACAATTATTCGCATCTCTTAACCAGACTTCATAATCTCCTGATATCAAATTTTCTATTGTAAAATCAGTAAGGTCATCCTCTGAAATATAAGTTAATCGATTATCTATAGAAAAGGAATAAGGTCTGGTTCCTCCTTGTGGATTTAGAACAATTCTTCCATTACTTCCATTATAGCAAGAAATATTATCTCCTCTTGTAATTGACAAACTTAAAACATCAGGCTCTGTAAACGTAACACTCGCATTGTTAAATGTAAACCCATCCTCTACACGTACACTATAATTTCCTTGTTGAACATTATTAAATACCCTCGATGTTTCTCCATCAATTATTGCTCCGTCTCTAAACCATTGATAAGTATACGTATTTGATCCTCCGTTCACGACTGCAGATAAGGTTCCTCTTCCTTCAAAACATTGAATAGGGTTTGTTTCTTCAATAGATACTAAAAGTCTATCGGGTTGTGTAATCTCAATTCCTGATGAACTCACTTCACAATCACTTACATCTCTCACTATTGCTACATAATTACCCGCAATCAAAGATGAAATAGATACACCCGTATCTGCAATAGGAGTTCCATTTCTTTCCCAACGTACAGTATATCCTGGGTTTCCTCCAACAATACTAATCTCTATTTCTCCCTCATTATCTCCAAAAATATTATTTTGAACTACATTATCAGGAGTAATTCTAATCTCTGAAGGCTGACTTATAAAGCGTCTATCTGAAATTTCAGATAAACAATCATTAGCAACTCTATCTCTTACTCTAAATAGGTATCCTGTGGTTGTATTTGCATCTAAAGCAAATACATTACCGTCCTGCCAGGTCGTTGTTGGTCCCGTCCAAAGTGCATATTGGTATGTACCAGTTCCTCCTCCTGTAGCTGTGATAGTTACTCTAGACTGTTCCCCATAACATGTTATTGGTTCTATATCTATATTGGTAATTGAGATCGGTAGTGGTACATTATCAAACTGAATATTAGTTTGCTCTGCTCTCCCTGATCTATTATCTGTAACCAGTACTTCATAAGTACCTTGCCCTGCTTCAAAAGGATTTCTTGAAACATAACTCGCAGCGCCTTGTGCTCTCCATTGAATTCTGTAAGGAGGATACCCTCCTTCAATATCAATCGCGGTAAGTATTCCATCCCTTGCATCAGAACAACTTGGGTCTTCTTTTTGAACTCTAAATGTTACTGGCTGTGGATCTGTTATGGTTGGTAAACTAATTACAGGATTTATCGTACATGTGGCTGCACCAGTATATCTAATTTGATGATTTCCTGCCGGGAGGTCTTCAATATCATATCCTCCAGGAAAAGCCCTTCCTATTATTGTATTAGTCGCTGAGCCATTAATCAATACTTCATAATTATAATATGCAGGACCACTTCCTGTGATTGGAACCCCTCCTACAACACTTTGTATACGAATCATCCCATCTCTCGCTCTCGGAGCACTTGGTTGTATAATACCATTGACAGCAATAGTGTGTGTTATAGGATCCATTTCCTGTATAAGTACAGAAATACTTTCATCTCGATCAGATGCATTCTCTTTATCAAGACATCCTCTGGAATCTCTTACTTTAACATTATATGTCTGAGGGGATAAATTTTGAACTACATGAGGAGTCCTTGGTAATGTGTTCCAAGTTGCTCCGTTATTCAAGCTGTATTGATACGTACCAGACCCTCCTGATGCGGTAATTCTAATTTGACCATCATTTTCATCAAAGCAGGTTTCATCCTGAGCTGGTGTAGCTGTAAATCGTACTCGTTCTGGAGCTCTGACTTCAAAGAAATAATGAAATAATTCACATAAAGGAAGTAAACTTCCGTTCGCGGTTCTGCTTCCCGAAATTTCGATAGCATATTGTCCTTGTGTAAGATTACCACTCCATCGATAGGTATTAGTAGAAGTATTAAATCTAGGATGTGTATTTGTAATTCCTGTATTATTCCCAGCATCAATCCTATATCTGGAATTTACAAGGGCTAAATATTGATTTTGTGTTAATGCTTCTTGTGCTGGTGTTTTAGGATTCGGAAGAGCTGTCTGTCCTTCTGCTAATTTCTTCAAACTAATACTTAATACTTCTCCACTATATATAGTACGATCAAAAGGTATTGTAAATCCTGCATCATCAGAATACGAACATGTTGGTTGTTCTACACTTGGTGTTGTGGATATTGATGGTGCAGCAGGAAGATATTGTACCGTAACTACATTGGTTTCTTTACTAAATAATGGACCGCAAGCAAAATCAGTGTTCAATCTAATATTAATAGGTTTTCCTATAGCTTTTTCTCGAATTGGTAATCCACTTGGATCTAATGGATCTATAACATTATCAAACATATCCTCTAATCCAAGCGATATACTAGGGTTTCTTCTAAAAGATGTTAGTGTAACCCATCTATTTATTGGCACTATTTCTTCTTGTGGCCCTGTATACGCGTTTAAAGCAGCTCTTGCCTGATCTAAGGCATATTGAGCTCGACCTCTACATTCATTAAACCCAGGAGGGCATGAATCCAATGTTTGTTGTGCTCTTTCTACTGCTCTAACCAAACTTCGGTATGCAGCTGTCTGTTGCTGTATTAGTGTTACAGTATCAAAAAACTCCCAATCATAAGCATCAACAGGAAGGTTATCAGGATTCGTCGTAATATCGATATCAGAACCTATACATATACTATTAATAGAAGTAGCAGGGGTTCCATCTACAAAAGAGATATCTATATTGGGTTCTATGGTAATAAACATATTTCCCCTTCTAAACCTTCTTTCTAAAAAATCGTCTTTTTGATAACGTCTAGCAAAGCAAGGAGTAGAAACATCAATAAATTTTGTATCATGGTAGCTACGACTACAATCTCCAAAACTATTTCTATCTCTCGAAGTCGATCTAAACTCCAGACGAACTATTTTATTGGATTCATTAAAATTTACGGTATAATCAAAATCCCGATTTAAATAGCGTCCAAAATCATGAATTGTTCTGGGAGCACCTCTTTCATAATGTACTATTATTCTCTTTAAACCATTACTATTACTTCCACAACCTGATCTACCTTGTCCTACGTATCCATCTATAGTCAAAGTATAGTCATCTTGTGCTATCGTAGAAAGTATACTAAAAAATAGTATCAGTAGAGTAAATATTTTCTTCATACCCATATCTCTTTAATACGTTACTTCAATTTGTTTAAAAGGAGACTTCGTCCCTGAATCAAATACGGCTTGTAATATGTATGTATATTTGGTGTTGACCCTTAAGTTTATATCAAAGAACCTCTTTTCCTGCTCTTTAAAAACTTTGTACAATGTTGGTTTTGTTTCTTCTTCTGCTCTATACAAAAGATATTCTACCACATTATTTACTCCATATTTCCAGCTTAGTGTAATTTTTTTCTCTTCCCGATTTACCAAAGCCAAAAACTTATCGATTTCTGGTTTTGTTTTATTATCAGGTAAACTTATAGACAAAGGCGTTACGGGTTCTGACTCTAGACCAGATTCATCCATAGTAACCAATGTGTATAAATATGTTATTGTAGGTTTTGCAGTTGTATCGTTATACTTATTCTCTGGAATATTTGTTTCTGCTACGAGTACCCAAGGCGTATCGCTTCCCTTTTCTTTACGATACACCAATGTTTTTGCTGCATCTATACTGCTACTTGTGACCCATTGTAATGCAATCACTCCGTTATCTGCTTTAAAAGATTTAAAAACTGGTTTTGTAGGCGGAATAATATCGGGTTTCCTAAGCATTAGTATTTCAGAAAAACCAGAAGGATTATATCGCTTATCAAACGCCTGAACCTTATAATAGACTTTTGCATTAAGGGTTTTGATATTTACTGTGTCTATAATTTTATTTTGTGGCGTCGGACGGAAAGTAATTTGTGTAAACTCCTCATTCTCCAAATTTGCTTTAAACACTCGATATCCTAAAAAATCTGATTCGGTATTCGCCTGCCAGTTTAACGTTACAACACCTGTAGAATCTATTACTCCAGTTAAACCATATGGATTGTTAGGCGGTGTATCATCAACAGGTTGTACCATTTGTGGAAAAGAAACTCTCCTTGTACCATCGGCACCAACAGCCGTTATCGTAAAATAATTAATTACATTAAGATTCTTAAACTCTATGCTTCTGGTTTCTTTTGAGATATTAGGTACAACAACTTTATAACCTTCTTTGATTAGATCAGATCTATTTAGCTCAAAAGAAACAATAGACTCCAAGCCTTCTTCTGGAAATTCCCAGGTTATTCTTGCGGTACTATTATCAGCCAATAACTTAGCTTCTTGTATCGCTGGGTTATGTTGTAATTTTTTTCTTCCTTTTCCAGAAACCACTGTTGAAGAAGGACCTATTTGTCCAAAAGGAGAAATGCCTTTTAATCGATACTGATATTCTTTATTGTTTTGAGGTAACGTATCGATATAAAACATTCTATCAGAAGGTTCTTTCTCTCGTTCGCTTAAGTTTGCTATTGGAACATCCTCCAAAGCATTAAATGTTTTTCCGTTATCCTCAGATCGTTCGATAATATAGTTTGTATATTCTCTTTTTAATAATGTAAAGTTCCAACTTAACATTACGTTTTTATCTCCAAAAATTCCAACAAAATCCTGAGGTTTTGGTAAAGGGCGGTAATCATTCAGCCCAAGATATACTCCTCCAAACTTGACTTTCATTTTTTCTGAAGGGATTGCTGTATATACTCTATACAAATACCGTTCATTTGGTTTTACCTCTGTATCCACATAGGCTAATCCAGCATATTTTGCTACTTCATAATCCTGATCGGCCGCAAATAAAGTAAAAGAAAAACGTTGCTCTAATGCTTTTGCCTGGTTGATAATACTCATGATATCATTACCTCCATCTTCTAATTCTACGTCAAAGCTTTCTCCATAAATTGCTTGAGCTGCAATTGCTGCATTGTCGTTTTTATTTACAAAATCCTCCCATTCCATCATAGGTTTTGGTACTAATGGAGTTACTGTAAGTTTTTTTACAATTGGTTCTTTCAATATCTCTTCCCCTATGGCTATCGTTTTACGCTCAATTACATATCCATATTGGTTTGCTCGTTTCCATGCTAAAGGGGTATTTGCAGCCCAACGTAACATAATCGCATCTTTTGTAACTGTTCCTATAACCTTAACAGCCGGTTCCTGATCTCCAATAGGTTCTTGCGCAATTCCTAAAATCGGAAAACAAAACAATATCAACCCTATGATGTAACTGTATTTTAATTGCTTATTCATATAATGGATTATTATATTTTACAATATCATTTCCTCCATTTTTTACCTGTCCTGGTAATACATATTGAAGTTTTGTCTTATATTTTCCTTTTCTCATTATAGGAAAAGGGTCAATGATTAATGCCTTATATTTTGGCATTGTCTCCCATGGTAAATCAGAACTTATCAGTTGATATCTCAAATCTTCATAGTCCTGATAATAATAATGTGTAAGATTATAGCGGTATGGGTTATATACATTAATATCACTGGTACGGTCATTTTCTAAATATGTTAAGTACCAAGACATTGGTTCTACCCCTTCTAATGGAGGAACACTTATTTTGTCTGTATCTCTGGACACTGTTATAGTACCTTCTATAGGATAATTTTGATATAATAATGGGTAAATTTGATTTTGATAATATGAATTATCCAAAATTGCCCTTGCTACTACGAGCGGTTTGTTGCCAGAAAATCTATTTCCTACCAATTCAACCAAGTCAAAAGGTTCTAATGAATTAATTCCATTCAATAATGTTAATCCATAGGGATAAGTTACGTGCCTGTACAAATCTTTATTGGTTTTCATGGCACTCATCTTTTTATCAAATGTTGTGTATTCACTTGTTGCAAAATCAAAAGTTAGCAATTCACGTTCCTCCCCTTTTATAATTACCTCTTCTGCTTTTCTGGATTTGATTTCTACTTCATTTCCTGATTCTCCATCTAGTGCCTGAGTCGTATACGATTCTTTTATATTATTGGAATTATCATTTTCTTGAGGTACTAATTTAATCTTGACATTATACGCTGTAGTTGTAGACATCTCCTTTGGTAAATCAAATATCACTTGTCTATTAGCAGCATTATAAATGAAGTTTTTGTTCATCCCTGCTCCTGTATCCGATTTCATTACCATCGTTTTATTCCAATTTGGAACCGCATCGAATAAATAGGATTGTCCTCGTTTTAAATTAATATATCCTTTATCATATTCTTTGGTAAAGAAATTCTTTTGATGAATGGTCGGATACATATAAGCAATATTGCTTAGAGGTATTGTTTCGGGAGCTTCTCCAGTAGTAAAATTAACCTCTTTGGATTCGATAGATACCTTACCATCATCCATGATAGTCTCCCATTTTCCGTTTATTTTTTCTTCAAAATGTAATTGTACATAAGCCTTTAGGCTAGTATTAGGAGGTAAAATCTCATGCGAATAGAAAACAGCAATATCATTATTATTATTCCATTCTATCTCTCCAACGATAGGTTGTCCTTCTTTAGTGACTTCTAACTTATCCATCAAAATTCGGTATTTACGATCTCCTGTATCATCAGGTAATTCAAATACTCTATTAATTTGTAAGTTGAAAGGAACTTGAGGAGCCGCAAATACATCAACTTCTGTTGCTCCTTCTTTTGGTGCCATTTCTCCTATGACCACAATCCCATCAAGAGCACTGCCTCCGACTATTTCACATTTATCTCCCAACTCTACTTTAAACCTAAAACGTCCTTTTATCAGTCCTCCCAATAAGTTATATTTTCCACCGAGATACCCTCTAAGCCAAACTGGATTTGGTAGTCTTGCTTGCATCAATACAGCACCACCGCCAGCGAATATTGTTATTTTTTTCCTCTTTCCAAATAGTTTGAATTTTAGCCCAACCTCTCCCTGTAAATATGCATATGCTTGTCCGTTGGCATACCACCCATTGAGTCCTATTTGTTCTGAAGATCCTTTACAATGTGCATCTCCATAATCTTTTAACATAATATCAAAACCAACTCCGGCATCAAAACGTGCATAAAATATGAGGAATTTTAAATCTCCTGTAGACATACTCCAATTGGCCCCAAATGCTAATCCTTTGCCAGCTTCTAACATATTAAGGTCACGAGTATAATCGAGTTTTGAGACATCTACTCCTAATATATTAGCGACAATATCAGGAGGAGGGGGACTTCCTGGTAGCCCATCTCCCATCATAAAATAACTTTCGGTTCTCATTTTCACGATACCCAAATTCATTGCAACTCCTACCGGATCGCTTGGTGTTCCTATTAAAATATGCCATTCATCTGGGCCGACATAAAAATCCATCCACCCAGCTCTGCCATTAGGTCCTACTCCTTTCAGGATTCCGAAATTGATATAAAGTTCTGATGTCGCATGAAAAATATCATTTACAAAATCAAACTTTATAAATACATTTGCTGCCATTGCTCCTTCTGGTTGATATGCTGGGAGTATAGGATTATTCCCTTGAGAAATTACTGCTAACTTGTCTGCTAGTTTTTCATAAAAATCTCCAGGTATACTGGTGATCATCTCCCCTTCTCCTTTAAAGTAGATTTCCTGTAATCCTCCTGAATTTAGGAATGATATTCCGAATTCTAATGAGCCATGAAATAACTCTTCTGATCCGGTGGTTATAAGTCCGACAGAAGCTTTTAAACCAAAACCATTTTCTTTATATGGTTCATATATTACTCCAGAAGTTGATGCTCCTATTTGATTAAAAGCTGCATCTTTTTCATGCGTTACTCCTGCCATTTTCATATGGTTATAAAACCCTCCTCCGAATGAATTTATAGAAAAAGCTGTAAAAATAGGAATCCCAGTAGGTAGCGTTACCTGCGCATCGGCAAACCAATATCTAAAATCTTCTTTACGACCAAATAGTGCTTTTGCTTCTACTTCTAATTTCATTCCTACGCTGAATTTGGCTCCAACCGCACCGGCAAAGCCAGTACCATATGTTGGATCATCTTCAAAAATAAATATGGCTCCTTTGAGTTCCATTCCGGCGACTTCCATCTTAACAAAAACTCGCTCTAAGCGAATGCCATCATATTTCCATTTATCTCTTCCGTCACGATCTTCTAATTGTGCTTTGATCGCTAATTTTGCTCCACCGCCATTACCACCATCACTCTCTGAAGTCAAGTTGATATTAAAATCAAATACCAATTCTGCACGATCCCCAGACGGAGTTCGTAGTCCTATTTCATTAACAGTAATCGGAAAATTAGCTACGCTCATCTTTCCTCTATATCCAAAATAATCAACAGAAAACTTTGGTGATTCTGTTTGCAAAAGCATATTCTCAAACACAATTCCTTTAAAATCTACCGTTTTATCTCCTGATGATGATTTATTAAGCCCTGATTGGATGCTTACGGATCCGTTAAGATTTGCTTTAGGTCTAAATTTGCCTTCTTTCACCTTCATTTCTACATATGAGTCTTTGGTCAAAATCACTTTAGCACTCCATACATCAAAATCAATATCATTTGTATTGGTTACTCTAAAACTATATTCATCTGGCTGGATAATAGCAGCATATTTTAATCGGTCTTCTTTTGATACGGGAAGAAGTAATTCTCCTTCAAATTCTCCTGCTTTTAACCTATTAGTTTCTATATCCAGTAAAAAACGATCTAAAGAGAATTGCCATTTTGAAGCTGAACCTTCATCTATGGTTAGAATATTTTCTCCTTCAAACTTTCCTGTAACTCCTTTACCATCAATAATTAAGTTTGATGCTCCAAAAGAAATGCGTTTATCACTATTATTTTTACGGAATGCTTTGGGTAAAACAACTTCCAGCGTATTGATATACACTCCACGCCATAATGTTGGGTTTTCATTATAATATTTAGCCAGGTAATCTTGTGGCATAGCAGCATCATTACGCAAATCGCTAAAATCAAATATGGCCGTATTCAATTTAAATGTGGTTCCTTCAAGACCATGAATTCCGAACTCTGGAAGTGAAATATTAACTACGATATCATTCCAATCACTAACTACCGTTTTAAAATTTCCTTCTACATACCCCAGTCTTTCTTCACCATTTTCATCAACTGGATATAACAAACCATTAGAGAATTTTAAATCAGCATCTACTCCTAACTCTTTGAATCCAGAACAATCGATTAATGCATATGTACCAGGTTGTTCGAAACTACCATTAAGTGTTACCACCGCTTTACCATCATTAATATTAAAGGTAAACTGCGATATTAAGTTAAGTTTTGCATCCCCAATAATACCTCCTTCATGCGAGAGTTTTATATTAGACCCTCCTAATATCAATACTCCTCTAGCTGTTTCTATCTTGAGAAAAGCAGTAAGTTCTGTATACGCTGGTTTAAAAACAGCTTTGGCAATCCCAACCGTATATTTTACGTTACTGATTTCCATCGGGCGTATAGCCACCGGCAATTGCCCTAGGCTACTATCAGAAAGTAAATCGACATAATTTTGAGTTTGATCAATTGTAGTAAAGACATTATTCGCCATATCCAGCCATTTCTTATTCTGTAAAGAATCGACGGTATTAAATTGAAACCCTTCTTTAACTTTTAACCGGGTAGATTTTTTTACTACTACCGGAGTATCAAATTGCTCTAACGATTTAAATTTTCGAAAAGTTTTAACTGATTTTGAAGGAGAAATTATTTTATTAGCAGTAACGCTATTGTTGTTGTGTATACTATCTTTTATTGATTCAGTTTCTTTGTTCACTGAACCATAAATGTTCTTTGCTAACAAACCTGTTGTAAACAAACAAAAGCATAAGAATAATAGAGATTGTATTGGTTTATTCATGGTTTAAGAGTACTATTAGAGGCAATACAACATAAAACAAAAGTTATTTTATGTATTCTTGCTATCACTTACTAAACTATGGTACAAGTTTATTTATAATACAGATGAAAAAAATCACGGTTTTCAGTGAATTTTGGTACTTTATAAATTTTGAGTCATTTGGCTAAAATTTGTTTTGTTTAATCTTGCGATAATTTACCTGCATTTTTGTTTTCTTAAATGGAATGTAGTGAAGTCATTAGATTAGATATCGTTAAAAAATTATCTAGCCTTCTAGAAACTTTTGATAAGATACCTATACAAGAAAGACAGGTAAACTGATTTCTTTAGAAAGGACTAAGTGTTCAAATATTTAGAAGAAACTCTTTGAATTTTTAAAAAAACATATGTTATTCGCTATTAATTATATTATTAAAACTAATAAAAGAAAACAAATGAATTTATGGTCACCAGATATTTACGCCAAAGCATGGGAATTTGCTACATTAGCACATCAGGAACAAACTTATGGAGGAAAAACAGAAGGTATAAAAATTAACTACATTAATCATATTGGAAGTGTTGCCATGGAGGTAATGAACGCCATCCAATTAAGTTCTCATCATATTGACAGCAATTTAGCCATACAGTGCGCTTTACTTCATGATATAATTGAAGATACAAAATTTACATATAACGATATCAAAAATAAGTTTGGTCAAAATGTAGCTGATGGAGTTTTAGCATTAACAAAAAATGAAGATATATCATCCAAAAATTTGATGATGATCGATAGTTTAAACCGCATTAAACAGCAACCACATGAAGTTTGGATGGTTAAAATGGCTGATCGTATTTGCAATTTATATCACCCTCCATATTACTGGAACAATAAAAAAATCAACTCATATCGAGAAGAAGCTAAAACAATTTTTAATAATCTAAATATAGCAAATGAAACTTTGGCAAATAGACTTGATAATAAAATAAAAGATTATGAGTCCTTCTTATCCTAATTATTATCGAATAATATTCGATAATAATTAGGAAGATCCTCTTTAATGGGTGTTATATCAAAAATATATTTTTCTATTACACTTATAACCTCTATTTTTTTACCAGTAACCAAACGTGTTCGACAGTAGGAATTTAAATCCAATGCAACACTAAAAACCAGTGTGAGACCATCCTTATTTATATTTTCGATCTCTAGTTTAAAGAATAAAACCCCATGTCTCGAATGAATATATTCCTTGGATAACTTTACTGCTAGATCCGATTTTAATAAAATTAAGGCTTCCTTCATTAAAGATTTAATAATCTTCTCTTCAATAATATCATTTTTATTCATCTAAAAATATTTTAACATCTTCAAGACTAACGTTACCTGATTTTAATCCTTCTAATAGTTCATCTGTTTTCAACAAACTTTCAGCACTTAATTCTTCGGGGACGCCTACTGGTAACTTAACCAATTCTGGGCTTTCGCCTGATTCTAATTTTCGCGCGTTTTTATAAATTGAATTTAGATAGTCATTGTATATTTCTATTTGTCTCTCTGATAACTTTTCTGCAGGAATTCTAATTCTTTCAATCAAATTCTTTGCGGCATCTTTCACAGATACATTTTTAAAAAAATCCAAATATTCCTGATATGGTTTTCCTAAGAACGCATCATAAACCCAATGTTCTGCATTAGATATTTTCAAGGTTTTACCTCCTATAATTTGCAACTCTCCTCTAACATTATCTGAATATTTAACAAAAATTGTCCCAACAGTATAACCAGACTCATATTCTTTTGGTGCTGTCTTTATTTGTTTTCCAATAGAAGAAGACGCATCTTCTAATTGTTTGAAATGTTTAGAGGTTAAATAAGGGAAACCTCCTTTACCAGCCAAACTATTAACCATAACAACTTCAATATCTCCATTTCGTATAGCTTTCGATAAATTCGCTATTACTTGATCAACTTCATCTGGTGCTCCGTTTTTCAACACAACTCTCGTTCCTATTGCATCCCATATATTATCTAAGGCTTTGGTTATACTATTAATATTATCCACATATTCATCTGATACAGCTCTTTGTAATCTATTTGCGGCTGACTCAGCTCTTTTTGCTCTACCAGTAACTTCACCTAAATCATTTACTATAGATTCTATTTGTTTGATCGCATCAGGTAATTTTTTTGAATAAATTTTATGTGCTTCACTTGCATAGCTTAAGAAATCTTCATATGTCTTTGCAACTTTCCCTCCACCATTACCTATAAGCTCTTCAATTGTACTACGTACAGGTTTATTACTAAATAGTTCTTTAGGATCATTTACTTTACCTTCCTTTACAAACATATCCAGCAATACAACTCGATCTGGATTAGTAGTCAGCATAAAATCACCAAGATTAACTTCATCCAAAAACTTACCTTCTTTTGTCAATCTTTCTATAAGATCATCAATTGCTCGTAAGTGCGCAGATGTTACTTGAATAGGAAGATCTTCTCCTCTGGAGTTCATATTTTTTAATTTGGTCAAATCATGACCATCTATACGTTGCATTGCAACTGCTTCATACCATACACCATTCGTATCTTGTATGCGAACACGCCCTAATACTTGAGGTCCTCCATATGTTTCGAGCCCTTTGGCTACGTCTTCAATTTCTTGTACAGTGTCATAATCTTGTTTACCCGTTTTATCGAATTTAAACACCGCAGGACTTCCATCAAATTCTCCAGAAAAAATCCGCCCCAATCCTCCACTACCATTAGTGATTTCTGTCGCTACCACTTTTGGTAGTGCATGTACATTCTCTGCTTCTTTTAAAGCAGACAGAAGGACTTTTTTATCACTGATTTTAGAAGCCCCGCGAGCATTGATCAATTCCTTTACATAGGTTACTAATTCTGGATTTGTAGAATTTGCCAGAGTTAATAATTCTTCACCTATTTTACCTCTTAATAAATCAGATAGCGCTCTATAATCTTCAATTTTGACTATTTCATCTTTAACTGATTGTTGAAGATGTGATTCCTTAATCACCTTATGTAGGTTAGCAATCGGATCATCATATTCCTGAATAATATCTTCAATTTCTTCAAGTAACTTTTTATTAGCATCAGATATAATACCATCAGCTTGTTTCAACGCATCTGAACCAATTTTTTGGGTAATCTTTTCTAAATGTTCTTCGAGTACTTCTCTTGATGTAGTGTTAAGTGCCCGTGCCTGATCAATCTTATCGTCTAACTCTGTAATAACATTATCAAAGTTTTTATTGATCGTTGCTAATTGTGGTAAAGAGGCAACCAATGCCAAAATATTTAGCTTAAACCTCATATCTGCCGAAATCGCATCATCATTCAGGGCGTTAGCAAGCATTCCTGCCGAAGAACCTAGTAAATCTGATGCAACAACCACTTTTCTAACTGTATTCCCTACTTTAATAAATACAGCAACACTCCCTACACCAAAAGCCAATGAAACTACATCAACAACAAACCAGGCTCCTTTACCTAAGGCTATATTTCTATTGCTATTACTCATAGCAAACGCCTGAACCAAAGGAACATGTAAAACATCTCCTTTTTTAAATTTTTGATCTAAAAAAGTAAAACTACCTTCCACATATACCCAAACCATTTGGTTGTACTCTACCTCTTTGGAATCAATAGTTATACTTTTTTTAGCTATTCTTTCTACTGAAAAGTTTTGAAAACTAAATAGATTAGATTCTAGTTTTAGTAAATCATCTTTGCTAATTAGGGTACCATCTGGTTTTAAAATCTCTAATGGATCTGATTCTGCAATATGCCCACTATTAGTAATTTGAGCTCCTGTCCACGCTAAAAATTTACTTAATTGTTTTCCTGAAAGTTTATCATAAATCTTGTCTAATCCTATTTCTTCGATTGTAACCAGTACCTTAGTATTCGAGGGATCAAAACTAGTAACCAGTTTCATAAGAACGTCTTCTGTATTTTCATAATATGCTTCGGTATCAGAGATACCAAACCAATTATCACAATCAAACATTTTTACTAATAATTCTAATCGTTGTTGTTCATCTACATTTTTAAGCGATGTTGAATTTTCATTGGCATTAACATGCTCCATAATTTGATCTCTATTATCGCAATTGATAATAGCAGTCCTTTCCCAAAACTTATTATTATCATTTTGAGCATTATTAAAATGTTTAGATAATTGATCAAAAAAGATCTGGAAATATTCTAAGGGATCGGTTTCTAATACATCCTTTACATGTTTATTTTGATCTTCCTTCAAAAACTTAGACCAAATGTAGTAGTTGCTTAATTCACTTTCTTTGATTTCTCGATCACCTTTAAGTGTTTCTCTGATTTCAAAAACTACAGGACTGACCCATGAAAACTTCCATTTGCCTGCTACGATTCTTACTTTTTCATTATTAAGTAAAACTGTTGATTCTGATTGTGTAAAACTGGCAAATAACTCTCTATTAGAATTTCTTAACGTTGCAATGTCAAAAACTACCTCATAATCTTTTAAATCTTCACAATGATCATCATCAAGCATATTGATGAATAACTCAGTAATAGCAGGAACTTTATCTGCTATTACAGAATTTTTGTTCATTGATGCTAAAACTGTAGTAATTCCTTTCTTTTCAACATCTTCTATATCTCCATAATCATTATTTATGATATAGTTTACAATCTGCCATTTCTTAGCATCTTTATCTAATTTGGAAGTAACGTCAGCTAATGCATTTATAAAACGAGTATAGTTATTCTCTCTTCCTTTCCAAAGGACTCCTACTCCAGCATCATCTACATCTGCAAATAATTCTTCTAATACTTTGTTATCTTCATCTAATAAATAGCCTAAAAACTCATCATAATAAATGGTAATATCCTCTAAAGGCGATGTTTCGAACAAGTCCAGTATCAAATCTTCATAATACTCTGTGATATTTACACTTTTAACTATTTTGGATATAATTTGATATCTCTGCTCCGCTGTAAAATACTGTACTCCGCAATTTGCTATACTCTTAATTTTTTCAAAATCTTCATCTTCAAACTCATTCTTATTAAGAATTTCAACTAAAATTTCTTCTGCCTCTCTTTTAAATTGTGATTTATCTTCTGGAAATAAATACTCTCTTAATGCCTTTAACTCTTTTGGATCTGACCCCGTACTATGTCTAGGTGTGTATATTTCTACATTTTTATAAAGCAAACTATAGCGCCAAGGCTGATTTCCCGGATCATTTTTACCAATCTCTACAGGCTCATATACTGATTTTCCTTCAAAATTTCCTTGATCAATTTTGACCCATATCTTGTCTCCTTTCCATTCTGTATGAAATGTACCCGTTTTACCAAAAACCGATGTGTCAAAAGAAATAATATCGTTTGCATTGGAGTTTATATAGGCACACCGAATGATTTGAAATATCTTATCTGTGAATTCTGTATCTGTATATTCCCCTTCTTCATCACCTTGAAACCAATACAACTTGAATCCGGGAGCATGAATCTTTTTCCAATCCATGTGATTAAAGACAGTACCTCCTTTATAATCCATTAAAAACTCAGTAGATTTTTCTGGAGTTTTATATTCTACAAATGGATGTTCTAAACCAAAAACCCCATGTCCTAACTCGTGTGCAATGGTGGTAGATTGATCCTTAGATTTTTGGAAAACAAATCCAAACTGCCCTTTAAGTGGCATAAAACCTTCTAATTCTTCTTTGGTATAGCTGTTAACTGCTTTTAGGTCTGTTACAAACAGATAATAGGTTTGTTCGTTATAGTTTGTTTGTGTTTTGAAATATTCATGTATTGCTTTTTCTTCTTTAGAATAATAATTCAACACTCCACTTTCTCCTACATTAACTATTTGATCACTTTTGTCAATATCCCATACGCTTTCTGGAATTTGTAATCGATCTCCTGTAGTAATTTTAAAGTTAACTCCGGCTTTATTATAAATGGCATTAATATTCTCCCGTACTCTGGTATTGACATTTGCATTATTAACCGGTACAATCACTAAATTAATGGCATACATTTCTGGTTTTCCTAAGTGTACCAAATTGAATGCTCCTGCTATTTTATATTTTTCCGTTGAATCTTTTGGTTTTACAGTTGCGAGTATTTCCTCTATAAGATAATCTGACTTTTTCTTCAATGATAATGTTGCCATATCACCAGACCATTCTGCAGAAACCTCGATTCCTTCTTTGGTCTTAAAAACAATATCTTCTTTAGTGATGTTACTATCAGAAAATGTAGCCTTAGCTCTTATTTTATCTTCTCCTTTGATATCAGATATCACTTTATAAGGCATATGGTAGACCTCTCCATTTGCCATGGTTAGCGATTTGTATTTTGATCCCAATTGTTCCTTAACATTATTGGGCATTTCATCAAAAGCATAAAATCCAGATTTTTCAAAATCTATACGAACTCCTGTAGCAGATATTTCAGAAACATCTCCATTGGCTAATCCGGCAGTACTCTCTTCTGTTACCGGCCCTCCTTCTTCAACTTCTCCTTTGGTTATTGTACCATCTTCTCCTAACGTCCATGCAGTTCCACTTTCATCTCTAATCACTACATCCTGTCCTCCAGGAACAATAGCTTGCTCCCCATTGGTTCCTGTTATTACCCAGGCATTGTTTTCATCTGGTTTTATGTCAGCAATAACAAAATCCACCTCTGCACTAGAGAGTTCTCCCTGATCTCCGGTTATCATTTCGACAACATCAAGATCAACATCTACCGTCATACCTTCTCCTTCTCCAAAAGCAGGATCATATAAAGTGACAATTTCGCCTTCGGCCAATTGATTATCAGTATTGACCAAAACATTGTCAAACTTTACTCCAAATCGAGCGAATTTAAAATAAGGTACTTTTACATATCCTCTTCCTGTTATTCTTCCACTATTGTTACTATCTAATTCAGTAATTGTCATTACAAAATCACCAGCCGTGATACGATCCCCTATCTGAAGATTAGGGTGTGGTTCTCTATTCGTTATAGCAATTGCATCAGGAACAATACCGCAGTTATAATTTGCAGTTTCATCTTGTGCAGTGGCTGTTGTTATTTCCTGAATTTCAGAAAATAGTCCATATTGATATTTACATTTCCCTTTTACTTTATATTCATATGTTGTTCCGGGTTTTAAATCCCAAACAGTTGCCCAACCACTATTGGTTCGCATAGTAAACCATTCTGCATTGGGTTTATTAGCTTCTCGGTATGCTATGGTATATTCTGTATACACAGAAGGATCTTCATCCCAAAAGACATTAATCTTAGAAATTCCTTTGGGTTCTGCATATACATTAATGGGTACAGTACAAGGTGATGTTCTGGAAAACCAGAAAATTTCACTATTTCCTTCATTTCTAAAAAGACCAACTTCTTCTGCTCCCTGCAGTGCTTTTGCTCTTACTCTCCATGCATATCGTTTTTCTGGCAGTAATAAAGGTTGAGTCGGACCATATACAAATGAGGTAGACCTTGTTGTTGTTTCAAAAACAGGAGGTAATGATAAGAAAGCTGTTTGGGGATCAACAAAATCATCCCATATTTCTACAATGCTTAACTCATACTCAACATTACTTACATTAATATGCCTTGGTGTCCATTGAAAAACAATATTATCAACTTCTTTTGGCTCAATATTAACTCCATCAAACGGAAGATTTAATATTGGAGGTTCATTCTTAAAAATATAGGTACTAGCGCAGGTTTTTGAGGATAGACGGTTCCCGGTGGTGAAATCAAAAACTTCGAAACAGAACTGATAACTACCTTCTGGAATAGTTCTACTATAAATGTTTGGATTGATTCCTTGTAAATTTTGAAACTCAAAATAAGGAGCCAGCTCTGCATTTGTCAATACCAAAGGAATACCACCATCAATAAGTAAGGTAGGAGCACCAACTACAACATCTCTACTTTCAAAAGCGATCCCATTACCCTCAAAAGATACTTTTAATCGAATTTGTTCTCTGGATATCGTAATATCGCTAAGCAAGAATTGTACTCTTAACGGGCTGTTTATTGTAGTACCGTCGGCATAATTATAAAAATTCACGGGTGCCGGAGGGTTAACTTGCGGAATTACTGTTATAGGAAATCGTTGCGCTAAGGCTTGACCAAAACTATAAAGCAGTATAAATAGTGTAAGTACTAATTTTCTCATAGGTTAGTTCTTTTCTACGTATTTCAAATCAAATTTATCTGGATCCGTATACTTAAGGGATTTTTTAAGATAAAAATCAATAATCTGTGTAATGATATACAATTCGATTTTTTGATCATCTTCTTTTTTATCCTTCATACGGAATATATTTTCTTTCTCTTGTTCCATCAGCTCTCTCAGGAACTTATCTGGATTTTCAACTTTCTTTAGAGAATTATAACTTTTAATAATCGGTAACGTCCAGCGGTGTCCTATCAATCTAGCCAAGGCAGTATTAGAATTTTGTTGTAACTCCTTATACCGTTCTTGCAATGCTTTGGCACTATTTTGACGTTCTTCTTCTGTTCTTTTATGTAAACTATGATTATCTACGGCTATTTTGGCTTTGACAAAGGCTTTTTCAAATGCATAATCCAGACGCTGCATATCCCTTCTTAACTCTATCAATGTTTCAAATATCAATTGATTATACACTGCAAGAAAATCTTCGTAACTATATAATTCTTTCAGGAAAACAAAAGCTTTCACCCTGTACTCATTTTTATTTTTCTCATCAGCCACGATCTGGCGTAACATACTAAGTTCTCCTTTTTTATATCCAGGAATATGGTCAAAATGTGAATGGTTTTGAAGGTCTTCTAGTTGTACATTAATTTCTGCTCTTGTTCCGCGATACAGAGAATCTCTATATTTAAACTGGATAATTTCATCCGCCTTTGATTTCCTTACCCTCTTTTTCTTCTCCTTCTTTTTCTTTTCCCTTTCCGGAAGTTTAAACCTGGGGTTGAACTTATCGAGAATATAGTTATATCCAAAAGTTACCGTAAAATCATTACTAGAAGTTGTTGAGTTTCTAAATTGCGATAGTACGTTAAGGTTAAAATTGTGTTTTTTAAGATAAGTATACGAACTACCTAATCTTATATTCGTTACATCTCCCTGTTTTTCGCCATTATTATTACTCTGATTATAACTTACTGACCCGGTTGTACGTAGTTTTTTATCAAAAAACTGTTTATTAGCAGATACTATAGGTCCGTATGTCACGCCTGTATCTGTACCAATAGTACTATAACTTATATTAACGGCTGTAGAAATATTTAGATTGATAATAGGATAACCAAATGTATAAGAGGCACTACCATTATAAAAATTAGAATCTCCGTTTTCTACAGTTCGCCCTCCTTGTTTATTCACCGCATTCTGAAAAGATAATGCTATGTTAAGATTACGTTTTCTGGTTTCTGTATCTGTTAAAATATAATTTGTATTAAGATTTGCATTCTGCGAAATTTGTTGAAAATCCAGAGTATCCAAATTATCAATTTGTGAAACTTCATTAATAAAATCAAACTGATCCTTGATATTAGTATAGGATTGAAAATTAGAATATCCTCCTGAAAGGCTTAATTTTTCTGAAGCATTATATGTAAGATTAACAGCACTAACAACACGTTGTAGTTGAGTACTCTTTGTATTATCAAGATCATCTCTTTGCAAACCTGCGTTAAAAGCAATATTTACTTTATTTTCAAATAGATTCTGAGTAGCATTTAACGTAATATTTTCGAGATCATTATTAAAAAAATAAGCTCCCAAAGTTCTATAATCCGGATCAATATATTCATAACCAACACCAACAGTTCCTTGTCCCACAGGATAAGAAAAACTAGCATTAAAGGCTTTATAATGCTGTGTAGTAGCATTCGTTTTAACTAACGCCGATAAAACTGATGAATTTTCTGCTTCTCCTTCTGCATTTGTATCTTCGGTTATCGTAGAAGAAGCCACTTCTACATTAACCTCTCCTTTATCAAAAAGTTTTACTCTCCCCTCTATACTTGCCACAGCATTTTCTTTAGGCTGTAATGCTAATTCTAATGCTATGGGAACAGTAGGTTGTAATTCTAATTCTCGAGGAATGGGTTCAATAGAATTTTTATCATCCGAGGCTTTAAAGAAAATTGCTCCTATAGAAAATTTTTCAAAATCATAGCTTGTCTTAATACCGTATCCTATTCTTCGATACGCTGGTTGAGATTGTGGGTCATCAGGATTAAACTCAGATTCTTTAAGCAATCGACCATACATGGCACTTACTTTAAAACGACTTCCCGGAGTAAGATCAACTCCTAATCCTGTAAATTGATGTCCGCTTAATGTATATGGAGAAAATGTCATACTAACATCTCCAATATGAGTAGTTACCCATTTATAAGACGGATGAATACTTAATCGATTATAAGAAAAAGGATTGCTACTTCGAAATTCCTGATTAGAATATGAAAATGAGAAAGGGATATTATATACTCCACTAATATTCAAATTAATATTACCCGTTAAAAAATAGGTAAACGGTTCTCTATTAGATTGTCCATCATAAAAAATTGCGTTGGCTGCCACTCCTCCTGTTAATTTAAATAGTTTTGCTTTTCCTATTTGACCTAAATCCTGACAAAATGTTGTAACCGAGAAGCAGAAAAAAAAAGTGAAACAAAGTATTCTTGGAATCAAATAATGATATTTTCCTAATAAATGAGGTGCTAAACGATACTTTTTTGATGAGGTCTCCAAAAACTCAAAATACTTTAATTAAAACTTCTAGATTTACTTACATTTTGAATAATACATAAACATCTAATGTATACTAATCGCTAGTTGTTTTACATATCTGAAGAAGGTACTTTTTGATCTTACCTCAACAATATACTAGGTACATAAAGATGGTTAATAACATTATTTCTGGAACCAAAATTAATTTAAAAGGTTTAGGAAATACTCACTGTTTTCAGTGATATTCTTAAAAAAAAGATTCAAAAATTGTATTGTTAAAGTGTATAATATGCCTATCCTGGAATTGTGAAGTAAAAGGTACTACCTTGGTTTTCAAAAGATTCTAACCATATTTTTCCTCCATGGGCTTCTACTATTTTCTTACAATGAGCTAAGCCAATACCAGTTCCTTCATACGTATCTCTGGAGTGTAACCGTTGAAAAATAGCAAATATACGTTCTTGATGTTCTTTAGGAATTCCAATACCATTGTCTTTTACAGAGAATTGCCAAAAACCTTTAGTATCTTTCTTATCATCATTTTTTTTGATACAATTTATTGTGATCTCTGGTACTGTATCTGAAGCTCTAAATTTGATTCCGTTACTAATCAAATTTTGAAATAATAATCTAAGTTCAATTTCTGACCCATTCACTATTGGTAAATCAGCTATATGAAGTATTGCTCCTGTATTTTCTATTCTATTTTTTAAATCACTTTTCAATTCCTTCAATACTTCATTGCAGCTCACTTTTGTATAAGCTTTACTTCTTCCCAATCTAGAATATTCTAATAATGCATCTATTAACTTCTTCATTCGAATACTGGCATCCTTAATAAAGGACAAACTTTCTTTTCCCACATCATCAAAACTTGCTTCATAATCTTCTGCAATAAGCCCTATAAAGCTAGATATCGTGTTTAATGGTTCTTGAAGGTCATGACTTGCTATATATGCAAATTGTTCTAATTCCTTATTTTTTGCCTCTAACTCAAGTGACTGTTGAGAAATCGCTTCATTTTTTATTCCCAGTTCTTTGTTTAATTTTTTCTTTTGAAGAAAACCTCGATAAATTAGCAAACTTCCTAACAAGGCTAAAAAAATGATACTCACCAATAGAATATTGATCTTTTTTTGAGCATTGATTTCTGATGTTTGTTTTTCTAAAATGGTACTTTGTTCTTCAATTTTTGAATTCTGGCGTTCTAAAAATTCATTTTGCTTTTCAATTTCCAGAGCGCTAGTCTTTATTTTCTCTTCCTGGTTTTTTATGAACACTATTTGTTCTTGAATATTTTTTTCAAGCTCTCTTTCGATAGAAATTTTTTCTTTATACTTTATTTTCTGTATCTCGCTTTCGGTATACAGGTTTTCTATTTTTTCATTTCGACGAATAATCTCACCTTCTTTTGTATCAATTTCTTTTTCTTGATGATCTATTTTTTCTAGCTGGTCTGTTATTTTTTCCTTAAGAATCGCTTCTTGTTCATCTTTATCTTCTTTTACTTTTGTTAATGTTTCTTCTGTTTTTTGATACAATTGTTTCCATTTTTCAGAAGAGGAAATAGCATATTCTTTTAATGTAGGTACAATTACAAATTTTTCTTTTTTTATCCTACTTTCATTGATCTCATATTCAAATGCATCTGCAACATTAACCATGTTAATCATAGAAGCATTATAATTATAGTCTTCACTAACTAGTAATATATTTTTTCCCGAAATTTTATTCAGAATATATTTAATATCATAGTTATACTTATGATTAACATATAATAACTGGACATCTTGTACATTTTTAACTACTGTAAAACGTACAATCTCTACTGGCTTACCATGAATTTTACGTTTTTGTGCCATTGCATGGAGGTCTAAAATTGTTCGATCCGGTCCAAGAACACCGATTTTAAAACTTTTTAGCTCATCAATATTTGGCCAGCCTATTTGCTGCGCAAAATTAAATACAAAAATAGGTCTATGTAGTCGTTTAACCTCTTCATTATCTGTTTCCTGAGCAGTTGTATTTAAAAAGAAAAAAGCAGTAAATAAACATAAGAATACAGGGGTTAGATATTTACGAATGGTCAATATATAAAACCTTTCCCCCATCATAATCTAAGTAGTAATCTTAAATAATAATTAGCTCCATTAACACCAAACTGCTGCACTCTTCTACTGTATGTGAAACTACCATCTTCAGTATTTGCTGCATGTTTATGTTTATCTGGGTATACATTAAAAATATTATTTCCGCCTAACGTAAATTTCATATAATCATTAAACTGATATGAAATCGCCATATCTGTAACTAATTTGGGAGAAAATGTTTGATCTCTTGTTTCTACATTTCCTGTAAAATCATTTACAACCCAATTTATAGGATTTCCGTCATTTGGATGTATAAATTTAACTTCGCCAAATAAGGTATTTACCATCTGAAACCTTAGTTTATCAAAATCATAAGATAACAAAGAATTGATTTTATAATTAGGTTGTCCATATTCTACTCTCGCAATTTCTTCTCTATTAAACAGCACTTCTTCCTGTCCGGTAAGTGCTGGTGAAACCTTTATAGCTCCTTTTACTTTAGTTCCTGTTATATTGGCTCCCAAAGAAGCATTAAACTCTCCACTACCAAGTGGGGTTTTATAAAACAAAGATATATCTGCTCCAGACGTTCTAGAGTCTATGGCATTGGTAAAGAATTGAGCTGCCCCTACATTAAATGGCTCTAATATTGTTTCATACCCCTCTGCAAATCTTCCAGAAAGTACAATTCTATCTTCTATATTGATCAAATAATAATCAAAACTAAAAGATAGATTATTGCTGAATTTTCCACTTATTCCTGCACTAAAATGGTTGGACAATTCGGGTTTTAATTTTCCGATATCAAAAGCCTCTGTGGCTACAGCACTTTCATTATTAAAAGTCCCTACTTGAACACTTTCTCCATTAATAAACTGGGTACTAATATTTTGAAAAAAGACCTGATGTAATGAAGGTGCTCTAAAGCCAGTAGAGAAACCTGCTCTAACGCTAATTTCATCTTTAATTCTATATCGACCCGATAATTTCCAAATAGCCTGCCCTCCAAAATCATTATACGCCTCGTAGCGTCCAGCGCCTCGTATCAATAATTTTTCTGAAACATTCGCCTCTATATCCAAATATCCGGAACTATTTGTTCTAAAACGGTTTAATTCATTTTCTGGTTGAAAACCAGGAAAAACCTGAGCTCCAACAATTCTTGGTAACTCCATTCCTAAATCATCTATATAGGTACTTCCTCCATCTATATAAGAAGCTTCCTCTCCCGCAATAATCTGATAATTTTCTACTCTTAATTCTGCTCCAAAAGCAATATTTACTCCACTAAGCCAATCAAATGTTCTTGAAATATCCAGATTTGTAGTATTCTGTTTATACAAAAATCCTCCGGCATAAAAGGTTCTCGGCGAAGTCACTCCCAACGAAGCGTTATTAGAATTATTTACAGTATAATCTAATCTATTAATTCCAATAGAATGACTGAAATCTACATCCCAATCATTCTTTATTCCTTTTATACCTCCGGTAATTGCATCATCCTGGATATCGGTCATAATCTCAGGTGAAAAACCATTTGGAAATAATTCGAGAACCACTCTATCCTGATCTTTGGGGAAGCGATAAAAGCCTTTTGATGTGCCTTCTCTATAATTTCTTCCTCCATGCATATAAAATGTTGCATAATCAGACATTTTTATTTCCCCGTTAAATGATAATGCCAAGTTCTGTGTCTCTGCACTTCCTATTTCCATTACTCGTCTACCAGAATATCCTGTTTGTCCGAAAAAATTATTTTCTAAAATCAACCTCTGATCTTCTGTCACATCGTTAGTATAAACTGCACCTGTATACTCTCCGGACCGGTTTATTGATTCTCTATCTCTATATTCTGCAGTAACATTAATATACCCTTCTTCTCCTATTTTTAATCCAAAATTTGCAGAAGAATATATATTTACTCCATCTCCTTCAGTATTTAACCCTACTCTATTATCTATCTGAATAATCTCTATCTGTTTCTTAAGAATAATATTAATCACACCTGCTATAGCATCAGAACCATATTGTGAAGTAGCACCGTCTCTAAGTATTTCTATTCTTTCTATAGAGGCAATAGGTATTGCATTAAAATCAGTACCTACAGACCCTCTCCCTACTGTACCATTAACGTTTAACAAAGAACTACTATGTCTACGCTTACCATTTACTAAAACCAGAACTTGATCAGGCCCTAATCCCCTAAGAGTTGCCGGATCTATATGATCTGTTCCATCTGCAATAGTTTGATTAGTAGAGTGAAAAGATGGAATTAAGTAATGTAAAATATGACTTAATTCTACCTGCGATGAATTTGTAAGGTGTTGTGGTGATACAATATCAACGGCTGCTGTATTTTTTAAAAGAGATTTGGGTTTGGCTCTGGAACCTAAAGAAATAGGCTGATCAATAGAAAAACCTGTTTTTAAAATAAAATCAAGTTTTGCTGTATCTCCAACTTTAACGTTAACTGTTTTGGAAACAGAAGTATACATAACAAATTTTGAAGTAACTATATACTCTCCTTCATCTACATCAAAACTATAAAAGCCATTAACATCTGTTGTTGTGCTTTTATCAGTGCCTTCAATAGCTACTCTTGCTCCTGGTAAATTACCAAACTGATCCGAAACATTCCCCGATATAATCGCTCTAGACTGAGAAGATACTCCCGAAATAACACCAATGAATAGGAAAAGAGTAAGGTATACTCTGTACCCTACTAATGAGATAGGGGATCTTTTTTTTATCTTCGTTTTAATATGTTTACTTATTTAAAATTAAATAAATGATTTATGGTGATATCCAAAACTATTATAAGTTAAATCAAATTACAAATATTTTTGGACAATACCTTTATATAAAATGTCAAATCATTTTGTTAGGAACATAAGGCTGGACGTACATCAGAAAAATATGTATTTACAATCTTACAAACTATTTCCTTAGATAACATTTTTTCCTGAAACTCCTTTATTTCTGGGATATTTTCTGCTTTTGTTCTTTCTTCTTCATTTAGTGTTGTACCAAGCATAAGAACAATAATAGATTTTTTTAAATTACTTTCTAGTTTTTCAAACTCTGTAAGAAACTCCCAACCATTCATCACTGGCATATTTACATCCAGAAAAAGTACTTCTGGAACAATTCCTGATTGTATATACTCTAATGCTTCTCTCCCATTTTTTGCAACCAACACTTCTTCAACACATTCTGTCTTCTGGATTATTGTTTTATTAAAAAAATTGGTTGCATCACTATCATCTACTAAAAGAAAATATTTTATTTTTTCCATATTAAATGGTTATTACTTCACTTGGTTTAATCGTTATTATTCTTTTTAATGTAAGAAACATAAATTCACTACTTTTTAGTTTACACTTTAATACCTTGGTACAAAACAATCTAAAAAAAATTAAGTCATTCTTAAAATATAAAAAACAAAATCTATTTAACGATTAAGTACACAAATAAACGACAAAAAGATACTTGTTATTATTTTTCGGTCAAAAATAAAGTAAATTCCTAACCTACAAACTTTATCTATCGTTAAAAATGATAGGTAATAATATTATAAACAGTATTCTAAAGTGCTCTTACTTATTAAAATGATTTTCTAATACATTATCCAATAAATCTAAGGATAGTGGTTTGTTGATAAAATCATCAACAGAGTGATTTTTGGCAGAAGCTCTTACATCATCGGGGTTAGAAGATGTAGACAATAAAATCACTTTAATACCTTCTCTAATTTGTTCATCTAGTTTAGAAAATTCAATTAAAAACTCCCACCCATTCATCGCAGGCATATTGATATCCAAAAATATAAGATTGGGTTTTGTAGCCGTATTTTGTGCTACATTATTAAGATATTCAAGAGCTGCCATCCCACTCTGCACAGTATTTACTTTATGAAAAGCACTGTGTTTGGCAACAACTCTTTCGTTAAAGAAATTTGTGGCTCTGTCATCATCTATTAACAGAACGCAATCAACCAATGTATTCATTTAAATTCCCAATTACACTCAAAGGAAATAAACTTTCTTGATATTACCATAAGAAAATCTAATTTTATGAAAGACTTTTCGTTCAAAAACACAAATTTAACGGTAAACCGTACTTTATACAGTTGTTTTTATAATAGTAAAACTATGAATAGCTTAAAACGCTATAATCATCTTCTTTTAAATTGGTTTTGTAGTTCTTTTAACGAAGACTCTAAAAAATAAATGTAAATTTGGATTATATCGAATTCTAATGCATTCGAGAATATTGTAAGGAATATATGCTTGATAAAATAAAAAATAAATGTAAAACATCATCTTTAAAATATGTTTATTACAATCATATCGATGATATACCTCATGTTAACTGGGATATTATAAATCCAGAAAACAACATCTTTCTTTCTTTAGATTATCTTAAAACATTAGAGAGCACTCTTTCCAGTTCTATTCGCTTTAGATATATTCTATTTTATGATAACGACATTCCTGTTGGTTTTGCCGCAGCACAGCTTATAAAATTTAATTCGGCACAGTTAAAATTACAAGAATTCCCCTGCTGTATTAGTGACACTATTAAAAATACATTGTTTAAAAATTTAGATGTTAGAGTATTGGTGTGTGGTAATTTATTTTCTTGCGGCGAACATGGTTTTGTATATAATACCGATTACATCTCCTCAAAAACAGCATTTGAAAGTTTGTCTGATGCATTACGTGAAATCCGAAAATCAGAAAACTCAGACAAGCCCTCTTTTATTTTATTAAAAGAATTTTGGCCAGAGTCTTTTGATCATAGTGATTATATCAAAGAACATGATTTTAGAGAATTTAAAATCGATGTCAATATGGTACTACATATGCATTCTAACTGGCATACTTTTGACGATTATATGGCCAGTATGAGAACAAAATTTAGAACTCGGGTTAAAAAAGTTTTTAAAAAATCTGAAAACATAATCGTTAAAGATTTTGATGCTGAAGACATAGAGATATTTAAAAACGAAATTGACAACCTTTATTTATCTGTAATTGAAAAAGCTGATTTTAAAATTGGTAAACTTAATGCTTATACCTTTAAAAATTTAAAAGAATCATTAGATCAAACTTTTGTATTTAAAGGATATTTTATTGAAGAAAAACTAATTGGATTTACAACCTCTTTTGTTACTAATGATATCGTAGATGCTAATCATATAGGTATAGATTATCAGTACAATAGCACTCATTCTATATATCAAAAAATGTTATATGACTATGTTGACTTAGCCATACACAAAAAGGCTCGTGAGCTTCGATTGGGAAGAACAGCAGAAATTATTAAAAGTTGTGTCGGCGCAAAACCAATTGAGATGAAACTATATGTCAGGCATGGAAACTCTATTTCAAACACCTTATTAAAACCATTAGTAGAACTAATTTCTCCAAGTGAGTACGAAATTAGAAATCCTTTTAAACTCCAATTAGATTAATGGATTCATTAACTCAAATTGTTTTGGGAGCAGCTGTTGGTGAAGCAGCTCTGGGAAGGAAAGTAGGTAATAAAGCAATGCTATGGGGTGCGATTGCAGGAACTATTCCTGATCTCGATGTACTATCAAAAATTTTTGTAGATAATGTCACTGCTAATGAATTACATCGGGGCTTTTCACATTCTATACTCTTTAGCATATTAGCAGCTCCAGTATTGGGTTGGATGATTTCTAAAATCTATCAAAATAAAGAAGCTGATTGGAAAGATTGGTCAAAACTTATGTTTTTGGGGCTTTTTACACATCCTATTTTAGACGCATTTACTACATGGGGAACCCAGTTATTCTGGCCATTCGAATATAAAGTTTCTTTTAAAAACATATTTGTAGTAGACCCTCTCTATACTATACCTTTTTTAATTTTTGTGATTCTTGCTATGTTTTATAAACGTACTCATCCAAAAAGGAAAAAATTCAATCAACTTGGGTTGTATATTAGTAGTATATATATGATCATCACATTAGGTTTAAAATGGTATACCTATGGTATATTTCAAACCAATCTTGAAAATCAACATATTTCTTATAAAGAAATTCAAACCAAACCCACTCCATTAAATAGCATTTTATGGACTGCTAACATAGAAACAGAAGATTCTTTTTTAATAGCTTATTATTCTTTATTAGAAAAAGAAGATATCATTGTTTTTTCAGAATTCCCAAAGAATCATCATCTCTTAGGTAAAATGAAAAACGATCCTCTAATCCCTAGATTAATCAAATTATCAGAAGGTTGGTATACTATCGAAAAAAACGATAACAAACTATTTTTTAATGATCTCAGGTTTGGACAATTAGGAGTAGGCACAGAAGCTAGTCGTTTTGTTTTTAGTTATGAATTATTTTATGATGACAACGGTATTCTTACAGCCAAAGAAAGAGAACGAAATATGGAAGACACTACTCCTCTACTTAAAAAACTATTCAGTCGAGTATTAGGCAATAAATCATAAAAAAAGGGACTTCATTAAATAAAAGCCCCTCTGATCGATCTATTATTATATATATTTATGCAAACTGGCAAATCACACCTCCCATTAAGGCAAGACAAACTATCCAGTACCCAATATTAACTGCCATATACTTAAACCCTTTTCTTTCGAACAGGGCATTTGTTCCCATCACTGGTAATACTACCATTAATCCAATCATAGTACCATGTAAAGCTCCATGACCAAAAGTTCTAAAATTATTACCATACTTCGCCATATAATCTTGTGCATATTGATACGTTTCTGTACCTGCTTCTGTTAATCCAGGCTCATTCATAATACTAGAAAAAAAACCAAATTGATGAATCACAAAGGTATTAAGTATAAAAGCTAAGAAGAGACTAAAAACATACGATAGAATAAATATCAAAGCCATATTCCCTCCTTTTAAATCTTCCTGAGTAAATCCGCAAGCATTCATCCATGCTGTACCAAAAACTTTTGGGTTATACCATATAAATCCTAATATCATTGGGATTAACGCTGCAAGTGCAGTAATTAAAAAATTAAATTCCATATCAGTTAGTATTTAAAGTTGTTTCTCAAATATAACCAAAATCAATCTAATACGGTTTTACCACACTACATATAACAACCTGATAGAAAAGCAAATAAGAAGAAATCCTGTCACTTTAAAAAATACAGATAACCTTTTGGATGAGATAAATTTCTTTACTTTTTTTGATAAGAATACTTTAAGTAAATCTGTGGTCAATATACCTGTTAGAACAGCTACAATAAAAATAAATAATGATCCATTTTCTGAATATTTATGTTGACCATAGTTATAAACACCTATCCAAACTACAAAAACAAATGGATTAAAGAAATTAACACTAAATCCTTTTAAAAAAAAAGAATGCAACTTTTTGGATTGTACTATAATATCAGCAGTTGTTGTAACTTTTTTCATCAAATAATTAATTCCCAAACCAAAAACAATTACACTACCTATAACTCCTATCCAAAATTTATTTTGTTCTATAGTAACAAAAGCTGACAACCCATAATAACATAACATCACGCAAACAACATCGCTACAAATAATACCTAAAGCGACAGCCGTTCCTGCCTTAGAACCAAATTGAAAACTACTGTTCAACAGTAAAAAAAATACCGGACCTACAAAAATGATCATTCCTAATCCAATAATAAATCCTTCTAAAAAAGACATTAAGATATTTTTGACGTTTAAATTCTCGTAAATATAATATCTATATTTATCTTGCGAATCAAATAGTCATACTTATGAGCAATATATACAAGGCTGGTGTAAATAAGATCTTTGAGTTTGATCTTACCGACCAAGATATTTCAACAATAAATACTATAAAAAACTCAAGTTCTTCTTATCATTTACTACAAAATAACAAATCATACCATACAGAAGTTGTATCATCTGATTTTAATACAAAGTCATACACCGTAAAAGTTAACAATACTACCTATCAGGTCAATATTGCTAATGAATTGGATATGCAAATCGCAGCAATGGGCTTCTCTATTGGCTCCGCAAAACAAGTCAATAGTATTAAAGCACCAATGCCTGGTTTATTATTAGACATTCAGGTTTCTGTTGGACAGGAGGTAAAAGAAGATGATCCTCTTCTTATTTTGGAAGCCATGAAAATGGAAAATGTTATTCTATCTCCCAGAGATGGTGTCATCAAATCTATTTCATCAGATAAAGGTGATGCCGTAGATAAAGGACAATTATTAATCGAATTTGAATAAGCCTTCAACAGGCATTAAAAAGAACAGCACGTTCTAATCATTTTTCAGTATGAAAAAAATATTAGTAGCAAACCGAGGTGAAATAGCAATAAGAGTAATGACAACCGCTCGTAAAATGGGAATCAAAACCGTTGCTGTATATTCTACGATCGATAGAAATGCGCCTCATGTAAAGTTTGCAGATGAAGCAGTATGTATAGGAGAAGCACCTTCTAACCAATCTTATCTTTTGGGATCAAAAATAATAGAAGTTGCAAAACAATTGAATGTTGATGCCATACATCCCGGGTATGGATTCTTGAGTGAAAATGCAGATTTTGCAGAAGAAGTTGAAAAAAACAATATCATCTTTATTGGTCCAAAATCTAAAGCTATAAAAGTAATGGGTAGTAAGTTAGCAGCAAAAGATGCTGTTAAAGCTTATGATATCCCAATGGTCCCTGGTATAGATGAAGCTATTACCGATGTTGTCAAAGCAAAGAATATTGCAAACGAAATAGGGTTTCCGATCTTAATCAAAGCTTCTGCAGGAGGTGGCGGAAAAGGGATGCGTGTCGTAGAAGAAGAAAAAGATTTAGAATCACAAATGAACCGTGCTATTAGTGAAGCAACCTCTGCTTTTGGAGATGGTTCTGTATTTATTGAGAAATATGTAGCCTCACCACGACATATAGAAATTCAAGTGATCGCTGATAGTCATGGTAATGTTCTTCATCTTTTCGAAAGAGAATGTAGTGTACAACGCCGACATCAAAAAGTAGTGGAGGAAGCTCCTTCTGCTGTACTTTCTCCAGAACTACGTTCTAAAATGGGAGAAGCCGCTGTAAAAGTAGCTAAAGCCTGTGACTATCTTGGTGCAGGAACTGTTGAATTCCTTTTGGATGAAAACCATAACTTCTATTTTCTTGAGATGAATACAAGACTACAAGTAGAACATCCGGTTACAGAACTCATTACAGGAACAGATCTTGTAGAATTACAAATAAAAATAGCACGAGGAGAACAACTAGAATTACAACAAGAAGATTTAAGTATCACCGGACATGCCTTGGAATTAAGAGTATATGCCGAAGACCCTTTAAATGATTTCTTACCTAGTGTTGGACATTTAGATAAATATATATTACCTGTCGGAGAAGGAATTCGTGTAGATAATGGTTTCGAAGAAGGAATGGATATCCCTATTTATTATGATCCGATGTTATCAAAACTCATCACTTACGGAAAAACCCGGGAAGAAGCTATTCAATTAATGATCAAAGCGATTGATAATTATGTCGTAGAAGGCGTACAAACCACATTACCTTTTGGAAAATTTGTATGTGAACACGAAGCCTTCCGCTCGGGTAACTTTGACACACATTTTGTGAAAAAATATTATACTCCCGATTTGTTACAATCGGCAACTGAAGAAGAAGCTAAAATTGCTGCTTTAATTGCAATGAAACAATATATCGAAGATCAAAAAACACTACGCATACCAACGCACTAAGAATATGGACTCAAAAATAAAAACGTTACAAGAGAAAATTGCTCAGGCAAAATTAGGTGGTGGTGAGCAACGTATTGAAAAACAACATCAAAAGAAAAAATTAACCGCTCGCGAACGGGTCGAATATCTTCTTGATGAAGGTTCTTTCGAAGAAATTGGTATTTTGGTAACACACCGTACTACAGATTTTGGTATGGAAAAAGAAATTTATTATGGAGATGGTGTGGTTACTGGGTACGGGACTGTAAACGGACGCTTAATCTATATTTTTGCACAGGATTTTACTGTTTTTGGAGGTGCATTATCAGAAACACATGCCGAGAAAATTTGTAAAGTAATGGATATGGCCGTAAAAACAGGAGCCCCTATTATCGGACTTAATGATTCTGGTGGGGCTCGAATTCAAGAAGGAGTACGATCTCTGGGAGGTTATGCCGATATCTTTTTCAAAAATGTACAGGCATCTGGAGTGATTCCACAAATTTCTGCTATTATGGGACCTTGTGCCGGAGGAGCCGTATACTCTCCAGCTATGACCGATTTTACAATGATGGTTGAAGATACAAGTTATATGTTTGTCACTGGTCCAAACGTAGTAAAGACAGTTACTAATGAAGAAGTTACCTCAGAAGAATTAGGAGGAGCCAGTACACATTCTACAAAATCAGGAGTTGCTCATATTACTTCTGCTAATGACATAGAATGCCTCGAAGATCTTAAGAAACTGTTGAGTTATCTCCCACAAAGTAATAAAGAACAACCCAAAAAACTAGCCTATACGCTAACCGATGAAGTAAGAGACAATCTCTCTACTATTGTGCCTGATAATCCTAATAAACCTTATGATATGCATGAGGTTATTGAAGGGCTTATTGATGCCGATTCTTTTTATGAAATCCATAAAGACTATGCTGAAAATATCATTGTAGGGTTTGCCAGAATTGGAGGAAGAAGTATTGGTGTTGTAGCGAATCAACCTTTATTTTTGGCTGGAGTTTTGGATGTGAACAGCTCTAAAAAAGCAGCACGTTTTACCAGGTTTTGCGATTGCTTTAATATTCCGTTATTGGTCTTGGTTGATGTTCCAGGATTCTTACCGGGAACCGATCAAGAATGGAACGGTATCATTGTGCATGGAGCAAAGTTATTATATGCATTAAGTGAAGCTACCGTACCTAAAGTAACGGTAATCACACGTAAAGCTTATGGCGGAGCATATGATGTAATGAACTCAAAGCATATAGGTGCTGATCTTAACTTTGCCTGGCCATCGGCAGAAATTGCCGTGATGGGTGCAAAAGGTGCTAGTGAGATTATCTTTAGAAGAGAGATTGGTGCAGCAGATGATCCCGCAGCCAAACTTGCCGAAAAAGAAGCTGAATATGCCGATAAATTTGCAAATCCTTATCGCGCCGCACAACGTGGTTTTATCGATGAAGTAATTCTTCCAAAAGACACTCGTCGAAAACTAATCAAAGGATTTAGCATGCTCGAAAATAAAGTAGTTGTTCGTCCCGATCGCAAACACGGCAATATCCCTTTGTAATTTGTGATTATATATAACAGTATTAAAAGTAGAGTCGAAAAATTCAGATATTAACTGTGTTATCGACTCTATTTTTTAAATCCAAAATTATAACAAAAGAATAGTATGTATCAAATACATTATTTAGTATTTTAGATTCTTATTTTTAACTGAAAAGTCATTTTATTCATGAAACATATATGTACTCTTTTTTTGATGTTTTTTGTATGCTATACATATAGCCAACAAACTATAACCTATAAAGCTACCGATGGAATCAACATTACTGCTGATTTCTATAAAGCAAACGGTAGTGATCAATTTATTATTCTTTTTCACCAAGCAGGTTGGAGTCGTGGAGAATATAAAGAAATTGCTCCAAAACTTAATGCACTAGGCTATAACTGTCTAGCAGTAGATCAACGATCTGGTGGAGCTGTTAACGGAGTACAAAATGAAACTAATGCTATGGCCAAAAAGAAAGGTAAAAAAACAGAGTTTGTTGATGCCTTTCAAGATTTAGAAGCTTCAATAGCTTATGTTAAAGAAACATATCATCCTAAAAAACTTGTGATTTGGGGTAGCTCATACTCTTCTTCATTAGTGCTTAAATATGTAGGTGAATATCCAGATGGAATTAATGGTGTACTTTCATTTTCTCCAGGAGAATATTTTGAAGATAAAAAATTTATTACTAAAAGTGCCAGCCATATAAAAATACCTGTATTTATTACCTCTGCTCAAAATGAAAAAAAGAGTTGGTCAACTATTTATGATGCAATACCATCTACCAAAAAACATTTTTTTCTTCCAAAAACAAAAGGAAATCATGGATCTAGAGCACTTTGGGCGAAGTTTTCTGATCATGATGAGTATTGGCAGGCTGTAAAATCATTTTTAGAGACTATATAATTATTCTACAATCCAATTCTCAAGGGTATGAATGATTTTATAACCAATTTAAAGAATGACAAAAGGAAACGTAAAAGACTTGTGTTTATGCTTCTGTTTGTTGTATTTCTTTTTGGTATACCTATATATACAAATGCTTTTATATATTTTGATAATAAGGCAATGTATGAAAATCCAGAGTCTGGACAATATTATGTATTTAAACACTTCAACTATACAAAATATGGTGTGCCTAAAAACAAGATCAGCTTATACCCGCCTGCTTTGGAAATATTAAAGGTTAATAAAGTGTCCAAAGATGCTATTACTTTCTTGATCCCAGAATATATTTTTCCTTTTACAGGGAAAATTAATTCAAGCCATATCAGAGAAGTCAAAAGACTCGAACAAGAGAATGGGATGTTTTCTTCTTCTAGCACGATAGTAGTACCAACAAAAGATGTCAAAAAATACTGGGATAATCATTCTTTTTTTTATGATAACGAAAACGAAAAAAATAAAAACATTGTAAAATTAGTTGGTATATACTAGCTAGAGGTGTTTTATCACACTTATCTGCATTATTCGGCGCTAACTTCTTTTCTACCGCTAATTCCCGTAGCACAGCCTCCAAAATAACTATGAAATGTAACATCTAAACCTTCTGATTTAAATATTTCGGCAACTGATAATGAGTTTTCGTACACTTCTGTGTACTTCCAAAGCATTTTATATTCTCTCGGATTACCTATAAGTAATCTACCGCAAATAGGTACAATATATTTTAAATGTAATTTGTATAACCCCCTCAAGAATAAACTTTTTGGTTGAGAAACCTCTATAAATGAAAACTCTCCTCCTGCCTTTAAAATCCGTTTTGTTTCCTCTGCAAGTTTTACGATTTGTTCTTCGCTAAATGTTTTAAGTCCGAAAGCAGAAAGTACCACATCAAAATGATCTGACGGGAGGTTATTCTGCAAGGCGTTCTGGTTTGTTATATTAACACTATCATTAAATTGAGAGGAGTTTTTCTTGTGTGCCTGGCGTAACATACCTTCAGAAAAATCTAACGCAGTAAAGTTTCCATTAGGAAAATGCCTTTTTACGGGATGCCATGTTTCTCCCATACCTGTCATTAAATCAATAACTTCGAGTTCTTGGTCAGAAGGTTTGATAGGATCAAGAAATTGCTTTCTCCATCGTAGTGAAAACCCAAAAGAAGTAATATAATTTACTCTTTCATATGAACCACTCATTTTATTGAATAGCGTTTTTATATATTCTGGATCATATTGGTTATTCATTATATTTAGCAATCTTTTAATGTAAACATTATCTTATTTCATTTTTGAAAGAGGTTTCAAAATTATGTAATAATGTTAAAGCAAATGTAAATAGCTTAAATGAATATTTTCTCCCTTTTTTCAGTGAAATTATTTTCCAGAAAATGAATTAAACTATGACGAACTTTAGTATCATAAAATTCACTAAATAATTCCTTTTTTTCAATTTTGTATTTTTAGAGACAATGATATGATTTCAATAAATAAAAACACTGTAAAGTTTTGTGATAAAACCTTTTTCTTTAAGAAGTTCAATCTTATTTCATTTAAGAAATAGAAGTACTTGTTGTTTCTATAATTGCTAATACCATATTTGCCGATACTGTTTGTTCTCCTTCTACTTTATATAATAAAGTACCGGTATGTAAGGGTTTAAATTCTATAACCTCTCTATCGGTTTCTACCTTAGCCAATAATTCCTTTTTCTTAATCGATTCTCCTACTTTTTTATACCAGGTGGTTACTATTCTTTCTTCAGAAGTAGTATGTAATTCTGGTATTCTAATCACTTCTACTCCTCCTGGAGTCTCTACAGGAAACATTGTCGTATTAGTTTGCCTTATAATTTCTGACACATCGGTACCTGCAGGCCCAATGATTGCCAAAATACCATCTACTAATAATGATTGTCCATTTTTAACTCCTTTATATAGTAAAGTCCCGTTATAAAAGCTTTCAAACTCCATAATTGCTCTATCAGTTTCTATATCTGCCAGAACATCTCCTTCTTTTATAGTATCTCCTACTTTCTTATGCCATATACTTACTATTCCTTCTTCCATTGTATCTGACATTTTTGGCATGACAATTAATTCTACTCCTTCTAGAGTAGTAATTTTATCCAAAGTAAATGTGGATGTAGGTATTGTTCTTATTCTTTTTCGAAATACTTTTTTAGGAGGTGTTATTTGATATAAAAATCCTGAAATATCTTCTCCTTCTTCTCCAACGATACATAATAATTCTCCTACAGGGATTATTTGATATTCTTCTGTAGCTATAAATAGTACAACACCTTCATAAAAGGAATCTAAATCAATATATGCAACATCAAGGTTAATTTCTGCCAGAACATCACCTTTACTAATTTTATCTCCTTTTTTGACAAACCACTTACCGATAAATCCTTCTTCCATTGTATCTGTAATTTGAGGCATATTAATTTGTATCGCCATGATCATTATGTTTTTGTAGTAATAGAACTCATTTTGAACTTTTAATTCTGAGCTATAAAAACTTATTGTTACCCCCTTCCAGACAAAAGTTCAAATGAGTTCATAGTAAATTTAAAATTAAAAGAGCATGACTATAAAGTGAATACTTGTTGCTCGGTTGCAGTTGTCCCATCAGAAAAGAAAGCTATCATTTTTAGGTTATGGTTACCATCTTCTAGTATTTCACCGTTAGAAACTGTACTCATGGTATAGTTTGAAGCTATACCTGGGATATCTATACGACTAAGTCTATTGTCTACATAAATATAATATACAAAATCTTTACCATCAGGTGCAATGGGCGTTGTCCAAACAATCTTAATTTGCGTTCCGTTAAATTGCGGAGTAATAGAAAGAGGAAAAACAATATTAGGATTATCTATAACTGCTGTAGTACTAAATGTTTCAATAATTGGATTAGAAGTCTCCCCTGTTTGAGCTGTTGCAGTTATTGAAATAGAATAGGCTGTACCCGGACATAAGTTATTGAGCAGTAAAGAATTTCCTGTAACTTGATTTCTTTCAACATGTTCATTTACAAGAATACTGTAAGATACTGTGGTGTTACCTGTCGATATTGAGGGCGTCCAGGTTAGCATTGCTTTTTCGGTTGTAATATCTATAATATTGATATTAAAATCAGAAAGCACAATAGCTTGGGAAGTACTAAATGAAATATCTACAGGATCACTCGAACCTCCATCTGAAAGCGCCTCTACTGTCACATTATAAAAAGTATTAGGGGTAAGGTTTTCGAAGGTATATGATGTTTCGAAATAAGTATACATGTTTGTCACTGGATTACCATCTAGATACACATTGTAATATATAGTTCCCCCATTAGGAGTATAGGATGGCAACCAATTTATAGTAGCGGTTGTGCCCGTTATATTTTCTACTGATAGGTTTTCTACGGGATAAGGTGGTGGTGGATCTATTCTGAAATTTAACTTTTCAATGGCTATACTTCCATCTGAAAAAACCGCTTCTACTTCAATATCATAATTCCCATAAGATTCAAAAGTAAATTGTCCGAACTCATCTACGGGGACAATGTTATTAAGCATGTTTGTTGTACCAGGTAAGTTTGCTTCTTTTAACTCAAGGCCTTCATAAACATTATATATAAAACCCTGACCATCTGGAGCAATTGGAGGAACCCATTCAATCACACCTCCTCCTACATGAGATAGTGGAAAAGATATGTTAGGGTTGTCTACGGGACTTGCTGCCGTTGTAAACTCTTTTTGTATAAATTGATTTACTTGATAAACATTCCCTGCTGTTGCTTGAATTGTAATTACGTATCTCGTAGAGGGTCTTAAATCATTCGCCTTGAAAAATGTTTCTGTACTACTGTCCGATGCTATTATTCCTAAAAGTTTGTAAGATACTTCTGAATTATCTGATGCAACAGATGAGGTCCAGTTAATTCTTGCACTATTAGAAGTAATATCATCAATACTCATTGTGAAATCAGAAAGTGTGATAGTCTCAGGGGTTATAAAAGAGAAATGACCAGTCTTAGTAGTAGTAGTAGTAGTAGTATTTTTTGCGACTACTTTACCAGAATACGAAGTATTGGGTTTTAAATCACGTAATTGAATATTTAAAAGTTGACGAGCATCAGTGTTGTTTTCTAAAACTTTCTCATCTCCTAAATAAACATCATATAGAATTTCTGCATCATTGTCAAAGTTTGGTCTTTTCCATAGTGCACGTGCAAAATCATCTCGTACAAACTCAATATCGACCGTAAAATCTGAAGGCTCAGTACTCAAATTATTGCTTTCTTTTGTCTTAAAAGAAAAACCAATATTTTTGGTTTTCTCATTAGAACTTATGGCGATAATTTCACCTGTATATTCGGTATTGCTATTTAATAAGGGTAATAAAAATCTTGTTGAAGTACTGTTTTCTGACACTTTATCACCTTCTAAATATACATCATACCTGATCTCTGAATTATCAGTTATTGTAGCCGCTTCCCATTGCAGTGTAGCACTTACTAACGTTATATTGGTTACTTCAATCAAAAAATCACTTGGCTCTGGAGCATTAGCATTTTTATATTTTTTAGTTTTAGCAGAAAAAGGTATTTTCTCTAATCTTACTTTACTTGTTTTACTTTTTGATTTTTCGCTGCTACTATTGGCTATAATTTCTCCTATATAATCAGTATCACTTTCTAATCCAGTTAAGGTAAAATCTGTATCTTCATTACCCTCTTTAATTTTTACTCCTTCCAGATAGATATCATATGTAACCTTGGCATTATTATCAGCTTTAACTGCTTCCCAATTCAAAGCTATAATAGTATGAGATATATTCTCTGGAGCAATAGGTAAATTATTTAATTCTTGTTCAAGTTCTAATGGTTCATTTATAGTTTCATCATCTTTAGAACAACTTATTACTAATGCTAGAAAAAAAAATGATAGAAAAAGATGTATTTGCTTCATAGTGAATAGGTTTAAAAGTTTAACTTGATATTAGGGATATTCATTTGGTTACCACTATTTCAATAAGAATTAGTTTTTTTAAGTAATACTCAAAATTATCAAGTTAACATGAAGTTGACTTCCCTACTTTTGGCAAAAATCACTACCCTATTTATCGGGTAATGAAACCTAACTTAACCTATTAATGAGTTGAAACCGGGTGCTCAATAGCTAGTATATGTTCCTATGCATTAATATATAATTGAAGAAATAGGAATTGCAGAAATACTGATAATTCTGTTTAACATAGAATACGTTAAACTTAAATCTAAAGGAATACAACTTGTAAAAAAACAGAGGGAGACCAATATAAGTATATCAAGTTAATCCAGATTCTATAGCATATCTTGTAAGCCCTGCGATGTTACGCACTCCTAATTTACCTAGTAATGTTTTGCGATAGCTTTCTATAGTATATTTGCTTAGCATAAGTATATCAGCAATCTCCTGAGAAGTATGTTCTTTGGCAATAAGTTTTAGGACTTCTTTTTCGCGCGGAGTGAGCATCACTTGTTTTTCTTTTATTTTATTACTGTTGAACAAGAAATCTTGATATATATTTTTGATGGTATCAGAAAAAAAACTCGAACCATTTAGAATTGTGTCTATAGCAGTTAGTAGTTCTTCTTTCTTAGCGTTTTTTGGTATATACCCATCTACATGATCATTTATAAGTGTTCCTATCTTGGAGACATCTGCATGCATACTAACGATTAAGGTTTTTACCTCGGGATGCTTTTCTTTTATAAGTTTATTTAGGGTAATACCATCCATAGAAGGCATACTCAAATCACTAATCACCAGATCAACCGATTTAGGAGGGTTGATATCTAGGTATTTAATAATATTTTCTCCATTTTTTGCAGTAAATAAGATTGTATACTTTTCATGTTCATTGAAAATACTAAGTAAACCATCTAAGAACATACTATGATCATCTGCAATAATCAAGTTATATTTCATCGTGTGTATTATTTAATGTTGGTATAACTATAGGAATATCAATATTTACTATAGTTCCTCTTTTTGGTGTAGAATCGATATGCATCTCTCCTGCCAATTTCTTTAGTCTATTTTTTATATTGGTTAATCCAATACCAAATCTGTTTTTTGAAACTATAAACCCCACCCCATCATCTTCAAACAACAACTTAATTGCATCTTCAAAGTGGTTAAGTTGAATCGTAATTTTATCTGCATTGGCATGTTTAATCGTATTAGTAAGTAATTCCTGTATAATTTTAAAAATTTCTACCTGTAGATTTTCATTTATCATATTTAATTCTTCAACAGGATATAAGTCACAAATTATATGATGATTCCTGGTACTATTGAGATTCTCTACATATTCCTCAATAAGATTAGTAAATGGGTTCTGAACAAACTTTTTTGGAATTAAGTTATGAGACATATCTCTTGCCAGTTCATAAGTCTCATCTATTTGATTTACAATTTTATCATAATTAAAAGTGCCTTCGTTAAAATTTGCAAGTTGTAACTTTATACTAGATAAATTTCCCCCAATACTATCATGAAGTTCTTGTGCAATACGTTCACGTTCTTTATGCTCTCCTGTTATTGAAGCTTTGATCAGTTTTAATTCTTGATTTTTGATTAGAGAAGTTACTTTTTGTTGATTTATCTCTTCTTGCTTATCACGTAGTTTATGTTGTGCTCTTAATTTTTGGAAATATACATATAGTAAAACAATGATAGGGATCAAAATGATGATAAATGCAATTAGAATTGTTTTTTTTACAGCACGTTGCCGGGCTATTTCATTTTCTTTAAGCGATTGTTCTTTTCTAAGCGATAATATCTCATTTTCTTTAACCAACTGTTCTTTTCTAAGGGATAATATTTCATTTTCCTTGAGCAACTGTGTCTGTTTTAGCGATAGCACTTCATTTTTTAATGTTTCTAACACATCACCCTCATTAATAATCGGATTATAGGTTCCCTTTCCTAGTTTAGCAAGATCTGTAAGTGTATTGGTTCCTGTTTGTTTTTTTGTGGTGTAGTGTAGTGTTGATAGATAAACTCCATTATCTGCTTGTTTCTGGATTTCGTTTTTAAACTCAGTACTCGCTTCAAAATCCCCGTCAGATAAAATAACAATCCTATTGCTCCCTTTTTCAATAAAACTATCTAAACTCTCCTTATAAGCAAGCATTAACCCTGATTTTGCACTTGTTTTTTTATTGGTATTTGTAGTAAACGTTAACCCAGAAATTATCTGTCTTAGTGCTTTTTTATCATAATCTGTACCTGTTTTTATTATTTTATTTGCTGCTATAGCGGTATAGGTAACTATGGTGAGTTGATCTTCTGGTTGTAATGTTTCAATGAGACCAATTACAGTACTTTTTAGCTTATCTAACTTTCTTTTTTCTTTTTTTGATGTAGATAAATCTATAAGCACCACTAGATTATTAGTGACTTCTTTTTTTGATGTAGTTCCTTTTTGTTTGGTTACAAGATCTTCTCTACTGGTTATCTTGGTTGGAAGATTTTCTCTATTGGTTACCTTTTTTCCATTAATAAAGACATTTCCTTTAATATGCAAACCATCTTCATCCCATCGCATTACAGCAGCATATTCTTCTTCTGGTATAGCCGTTGGAAAACATACTCTAAAAGGCATTAATTCTTTAACAATGTGCAACATAGGGACCTTAGGATTAAAATCATTATATTTTCTTAATAAAATGCTATTAAACCTATCTATCATTCTTATCTCATACCCTAATCCTTTATACCCCTCACAATCAATACTCCCCATTTTTGTTATTGGTTCATGTTTTTCTTTAAGATAATTTATTGATTGATTAATAATATCATCACTCCAACTTTTTATATTGTTGCAGCGAAGTTTTACACCAAGATGATGCTCTTCAAAAAAAACTTCTAATTCCTCATATTGCTTATCTCTAAATGTATTATGGGTTCTTATACTTTTTTTATAGATGTTTATAAACTTTTGAAGCTGTTTCTTATCTTTTTTACGTACTGAATGAATCATACCTTGAGCTGAGGATATAATATCTTTAGTTAGTTGTAAAACTATTGGCAATTCTTCTTCTCCGAATATTTTTTGTGTTGTTTGTCTAAATTGGTAATTTATTAGAATCAGCTCTTTGTACTTTAATTCGTATTTTGTTAGTAAGCCATAGGAGTTTTCGAATGTTAAAGACTCAAAAAACAACATTTTATTATTTGATAATTTAACTAATTGGTTTTCTAAATCTTTTAATTCATTAAACTTACTCTGATATGTATTGATTACTTCTTTTAATTTCCTACTAACTTCTGAAGGGTTCTTTTTTCTAAATTCACCTAATTGTATAAATTCTTGTTGTAGTTTTCCTGGAGACCAATCCCATTTTTCATATCTATTTATTATTGGTAAAGGTTCATGAGCATTTTTTATTTCAATCAGATCATCATTATCTATATGTCCTTCAATATGATTATCTGCGTTTGTCTTAATATACCCATTCAATTCATCTAACTCTTCAATTACTTCTAAAAGGTATTCATTACAATGATTCACATAATCAATATGCTGATTAATGAGTTTTCTATCCTCATCGGTGGGTTTTACCTGACTAAAGCAAACATTGCAAAGAATAAAAAGTACATATATTATCTTCTTAGTCATATTCTTGATATCCGATTTTTTTAATAGAGGAAATATTGTCATAAAATTACAACAAAAAAATTCTGTCTAATACCCTATAAATAGGGTGAGATTTATAATAGCCATTATATTTTATTTTGTATTACTATTTCTTCAAAAAAAATAATGTATACTGCATGGATAATGGGTTAATGTATAGTATCAACTCTCAAACACTAAAACCCAAATATTTCCTTTGTCATCACTCGCTTTTTTTTAGTTTTGCATCTTTAAAGAAAATGATATGATTTCTGTAGATAATATCGCTGTAGAGTTTAGTGGTGCAACCTTGTTTAACAATGTTTCTTTTGTCATCAATGAAAATGATAAGATTGCTCTCATGGGAAAAAATGGTGCTGGTAAATCTACTATGATGAAGATCATTGCCGGAGTACAAAATGCTACCAAAGGGAATATACGATATCCAAAAGAAGCTGTTATTGCCTATCTACCTCAACATCTTTTAACCGATGACAACTGTACTGTATTCGAAGAAGCGTCTAAAGCTTTTGGACATATCGCTGCGATGCAACAAGAGATGGATCAACTTAATACTGCACTCGAGACTCGAACCGATTATGAATCAGAAGAGTATATGAATATCATCCAAAAGGTAACTGACCTAGGCGAAAAATTCTATGCTATAGAAGAAGTAAATTATGACGCAGAAATCGAAAAAGCCCTACAAGGTTTAGGGTTTAAAAGAGAAGATTTCACAAGACCCACCAGCGAGTTTAGTGGTGGTTGGCGTATGCGCATCGAACTTGCTAAAATCTTATTGCAAAAACCAGATTTAATCCTCCTTGACGAACCTACTAATCATGTTGATATTGAATCTGTAATCTGGCTTGAAGATTTCTTGATTAATAAAGCAAAAGCAGTGATTGTAATTTCACATGATAAGGCTTTTATAGATAATATCACTAATCGTACGATCGAAGTTACTATGGGTAGGATCTATGATTACAAGGCCAACTACTCACACTATCTTCAATTACGAGAAGATCGACGAGCACATCAAATTAAAGCGTATCAGGAACAACAAAAATTTATTGCCGACACTAAAGATTTTATAGAACGATTTAAAGGCACTTACTCTAAAACTAATCAAGTCAATTCGCGAGAGCGCATGCTTGAAAAATTGCAAATCATAGAGATTGATGAAATCGACAATTCTGCTTTAAAATTACGTTTCCCTCCTTCAATGAGATCAGGAGATTATCCTGTTCTGGCAAAAGGTTTATCAAAAAGCTACGGAGAACATATTGTATTTAAAGATGCAGACCTATCAATATCCAGAGGAGAAAAAGTGTCTTTTGTAGGTCGTAATGGTGAAGGAAAATCAACTATGATCAAAGCCATAATGGGTGAAATAGATTTTGAAGGAGAATGTACATTAGGTCATAATGCTAAAGTTGGATATTTTGCTCAAAATCAAGCTTCACTGCTAGATCCTGGTCTTACTGTTTTTCAAACAGTAGATGAAGTGGCTCAAGGAGATATCAGAACACAAATTAAAAATATATTGGGGCAGTTTATGTTTAGTGGAGATGATATTGATAAAAAAGTATCGGTACTTTCTGGTGGAGAAAAGACTCGACTGGCTATGGTAAAACTTTTACTGGAACCTGTAAATGTCCTTATACTTGATGAACCAACCAACCATTTGGATATTAGATCAAAAGATGTATTAAAAGAAGCTCTTTTAGCATTTGATGGCACACTAATATTAGTTTCTCACGATCGTGATTTCTTACAAGGATTATCCCAAAAAGTATTTGAATTTAAAGACAAAAGAGTAATCGAACATTTTGAAACTATAGATGAATTCTTAATCAGAAATAGAATCGAAAACTTAAAACAAATTGATTTAAAATCATAAAACGCCATTACACTTATAGTGAAGTAATCTGTTAGCAATGAAAAAGACATCTTCGTACTACGTGTAATGACGTTATGATTCTAGTTGGTCAATTTAAAACATCTTGACACCACTTTCAAAATTGTGACACTCAAAACAATGCTAAAAGTCTAAGTCTTACTAATTATATTGGGACAAAAATTTCATCATCAACCTCGCACCGAAGTTATGATTCATTATCGCTAACTTTTCGACAAAATGTGTTTGACTTAATTTCCATACATTACTTTGAGTGTTTTTCGTGTTTTGACACATAAAATATATCGAGATGTTTTATTCATTTATAATTCTACAAATTAGATTTTGATTTCTTTCTCAATACTTCTATAAAATCTGCTTTTACCCAATAAATATCTCCATCTTTTCCAAAGAAAAAATATTTACCATCCGGAGAAACGTAAGGCCCATAACCAGTTATAGGGTTTTTAGTAAAATAGCTTTGGTTTAATTTAAGAGGTAAGGACCATTTTCCTTGATCATTTTTAAAACTTATATGAAATGGATTTGACCAATGTAAAGGCTTAAATATGATATAGTCATTATTTGGTGAAATAAAAAACTCTGCACAAGGGTTAATTCTATACGGAAGTAATTTTGGTTTTGAGTACTTTCCATTTTTAAACTTTGAAGAATATGCATTGTAAAGATGCCTATCGTAAAAATAAAAAGTATTGTTTTTAGTAAGCTGAGCTAAACCAAAACCTTTTTTAGCTTTTATATTTGGAATTATTGAATCAACTTCAGACCAAGTATTATTTTCTTTTTCTGAAAAGACGATACGAGCAATCGCTCCATTATGTATGGGTTGTTCCATAAATATTTTTTTCCCATCTGCACTAAATAAAGGATAACCTATAATTTTGTTATCAGTGAATTTGGCAATTTTAGGAGTAGACCATTTTCCATTTTCAAATATGGAGTGCATCAATTTTGGTTTAAAGTAATTGTTTCCTCCATCAGGATGCCTACCAAAAAAACACTCTTTCCCATCTGGAGAAAAAGTAATTTTTTCTTCCCATCGATTTTTTAATGAAATTATGCCTTCTGCAAAAAGAACTGCCGCATCTGCAGGAGGTGGTTCGCTATCAAAATAATTAATTTGGGGTTGTTGTTGGGCACATATATTGTAGCTGAAAAACATAAAACAACAAATGATAAGAATACAAGATGCTTTTTTTTTCATAACCATGTGAAATATGATGATTGATATACAAAAATAAAATCTTATACTCTATTTATCAACCATTTACATCCAAAATCGTATAACAAATCACCTAAATCTATGGACCAATATATCATATGGTCACCAAGAATAAAACAAAATAATCAGCTATAAAAATGCTACTTTAAAGCGTAATACCGTTTTTAATTTTTCTGCGGCAACTCTTCTAAAATCTGTTAAGTAAATTTCTCGATGTACTTTAGAAAGTCTTGTAAGACCTTTCTTTTGAGCAAAAGTCTCCATGATTCTAAAGCTTTTATGTTCATTATCATAACTCCCTATATGCATCATTTGTATACATTTCCCCTCCTTTATACACTCAAATTTTATATGGTCAAATAATCGATGAGGTTTTTTGTTTTTTGTTTGTATCATCATTTTTTGTACAAATTCTTCTTCAACAAAATTAGGCTGCCTAATCATCAATGTAAAAATCAAATCATTCTTATCTAATGTACCATCATAAGTTTTCTTTGCCTTCTCATTAATATCCCATACGCCTTCAAGGGGATATACTGTATAATCTACATATCCATTGATTTCGGGTTCTTTTTTTAGATTCATTTTAATAGCATACGACAAAGAATATAAAACACTAATATATTCTGAAAAAATATCACTATTAGGATTTCCTTCTCCTTTAATAGTTAGAAATTTAAATTCGGGGATATCAATAACTTCAGGTTCATTTTTAGGGAGGTAGACTGTTTTTTCCCTTTTTCTCCATTCCTGTTTCATAACGAATTGTTTTATAATAAAAAAGAAAGGTAAAGAGTAAGTATGACAACCCTATGTCAAGTATATAAATTTCCTTCTCGAAACTAACAATTATTTGATCATAAGATAATTTTGGTTTATCATTCCTCTATTCGTCTCATTGTATTTTTAAAGTAACTTAAAACCTAAATATTATGAGAAAAATTATTTCCTTATTCGTAATCACCTTGATGTTATCCTGTAGTGTAGAAGAAAATAGTACCTCAGAAGAAAAAAACAGTTCACTTAAATCTTCGTGCCCAGGAGAACTTAATGGGGTTGTAGGTCTATGTGGATTTGATCGACATGGCGACCCTATTGAATACAATGTTTGGCTTACTAATGTAGGTCAAATTAGTGGATTTCCTACATGGGAAATCAGCACTAGTGAAATAGAAATTGTAAGTACAAGCAGATACTCATGTAAAGTAAAACTTAGAAGACCAGAAGGACAGGTACAGCATTATAATACTATTGGGACCGTAGATGTATCATATAATGGTAATTGTGTTAAGTCAAAACCTATTAATATTACCAATTGTAGAGACTATTCATATACGGATTAATGCAACAAAATAAATCTACACTAAAAAAGGGTATTTGAACATAAAGATTCAAGTATCCTTTTTTAATATCATATCAGATATTATTATGATCTTCTATTTTTTTTCGTTTTTTAAGTTCACTACTAATCAATTTTTCTAAATCATCATACTTTATTTTTAAAGAATTGGATGTTATTGATAATGGAGAGCCATACATTTTATGATTGGCTTTCAATGCTCGTTTAGACAGCGTATTTTTTGCACGTTCAATATATTTATCTGGTTGATCTGTTAGTAACATTAAAATTTTGGTCGAAGCAATTTGTACAGTCTCAATTCCTGTGATATCGTTCCACTCTATTAACCCGACACTTGTTGCATTGGTATGGTCTGTGATTCCATTTTGGTCAATTATCAAACCCATTTTATTATCAAAAAGTTTTTTAACAGCAAATCCCAAACAAAGTCCAAAAAATCCAACAGCTACAATCCCAATAATTCTAACAATTTCTGAATTACGAAAAAATCCTGACGCAAACAAACCAGGACTCATTATGAACAACACCCCTAATATTACAAATACTAATGCTCCAATTAATAATAGAAATATTTTTTTCTTACTTAATTCTATTTCGATTTTATCTTTCATATGCTAAAAATAAATATGGTAAAAGAGAATTGGCTTATTTATATTTTGTCAAGAATTATTCATTGATAATTGTTTTGTGCCCAAGTTATTGCATTTCTTATAGCGTGAACTAATCTTTGATGCACCATATCCAAATCATATTGGTAAGGCCCATCATGATTTCCTTTAGATAAATTAGTAAGGTTAGCTGAAAGGCTTTTTAATTGACCAATCATTTTTATTGGTGCATTAATTGAATCAGATTTCACTTCTGCAAGGGTGCTTATCGATTCATCAATCAAATCAATAGCACTTTGAAGATCTACTTTGGTATTTTGTGATAGTTTGATTGGTGCCCTTCCTTCAACATTTTTTCTTGACTCACCAAGTGTCTTTTCATGTTTCATGAACTTTTCTCTTGCTTCCAAAACTTTTTCAATTTCTACTCGAATTATTGGATCAAGTTTCAATTTAGGATCTTTAAGTAGATTATGCATTGATGGTACTTTTAAAATTGTACCATTCTTAATATCGTTAACATTTTCGATTTCATTATATATTGACAAAATCGAAGAATAATGTCTGTTTCCATAATATGTCCTGCATAAATACCACAAAGTTTCTCCTGATTTAAAAACATGGGTTGGTATAGTATCTTTTACTATCGGTTCATTAATAACCTCAGGTTTCTGAAGGTTCTTTTGTACATCATCAGATAGACTATCATTGACAACTTCAATTTCTTTATTTAGTTTGTCATCTTCAACAGGTTTTTCACTCTTACATGAAAAGAAGATCAGACTAACTGCAGTCAAATACATTATTTTTTTCATGCTTTTTTTATTACAGTTTTAGAAATATCTGAAAAACAAAATGATAGATCAACAATATGTTTAAAATCGATACTAAGTCAAATATAAATATTTTGTTTTATATACTGGGTAGACGAATAAAAGCTTAGCATAAACCTTCAAATCTAAAACTATACTCCCTAACCTTCTTTTATTTTCTTGAAGATAACAATTGCCTTATGCTTGCCAAATGAGAAAACAAAACAATAGGTACAATTACTGCTGGAAGCCATATAAAAGGGAAGTAAGTTACTCCTATATTTGGTTGGTCAAATGCCATCATTTGTAAAGGAGTTTGGGCACTTAACACTGCTATCGTTAGAATGTTTATGAGTAACCCTAAACAGATAAAATTCCAAATCAAAAGTCCTTTGTTACCCATCCATTTTTTTATAAAAACCAAATAATATATAATCGGAGCAGAAATCCCTGAAAGAATATCAAAATTTAACCCTTCAAATGTCATGAGATCAGGTATTAATCCTTCTACAAAAATGTAGAAAAGAATAATCTCTACCGGAATTCTTATCGTATGTAATAATGTAAGCCATTTTAAATTAAGATTATCAGAAAACCTTCTTCCTTTACGAGTAAAAAAAACGATCAGTACGAAAAAAATACCTGGTCCTAATAAAAATAGTAATCGAGGAGGAATTGCATTCGCGTTTTTATAAAACCCTGATATTCCCAGAATGCTCAGAACGACCATCCACAAAATAATTCCTATAATTATTTTTTTATTTTTGGAAGCTTTAAAAAAGCTCCATAAAGTAATTACTGTTGTTAAAACAAAACCTATTATTATAAAATTTGATATATCTGCCATTTGTTATGTATTTATAAATGTAAATTTCTGATGAAATCAATACATATTACTTGACAAAAGGCAAGAAATGGAACGATTATATTTTTTTTCTTAATCTGCTTAATGTACTATCTGTAACTCCTAGATAGGATGCAATATATTTCAGCGGAGAATATTGTAAAATTTGTGGTTTTGCAGTTAACAAATTTTGATAACGCTCTTCTGCTGTCCGATTAATCATTCCATAATTGCGTTTTTTTGAAGCCATAAATTCTTTAACTAAAATGGCACGCCCAAAATCCCTAAAGGCCGGTTTGTCATGAAAAAGAGTATTTAATTCTTCATAAGATATAGAAAAACCATAGCAGTCGGTAATTGCATGGATATTGGCTTCAGAACGTACACGATTAAAAAAAGAAGTAACTTCGAATACAATATTATCTTCCGTGAAAAAATCAGTTGTTATTTCATTCCCTTCTAAATCAAATAAAAAAGTACGCATCAATCCTTTTTCCAAATAAAAATAGTCATCATTTGTTTGATTCTCTCGAAGAAGAAACTCTCCTTTTTTCAATTTAATTGGATGAAAGGTATTAGCAATTTCCTGAGCCTCGTTCCTTGCTATAGGAACTATACTAAGTATAAATTTTATGAGTAGATCTCTGGTATTCATTTAATATATAACAATTAACGGTTTGTATATAATGTAAATAATACTACATTTTACGCTTATCGTAGAACCTGATTTTTATGTTTTATTAGATACATTATTTTTCTTTATTGGTAATAACTCTTTATAAGTTAAGCATCTCCAAATCCATTCTAATGGTCCGAATCGGTAATAATTTAACCAAACCTTACTCAATATTAGCTGAAAAACAAAAACGACAATCGCTGTAAATAAAGCTACCGAAGGACTTAACGTCTCATACAGTTTAAATCCAATCGATGAAAATAGAATTAAACCTATAAGGCTTTGCATAAGGTAATTTGTAAGAGCCATTCTACCCACATATTTTAATGGGGATAAAATAAATTTCCATTTGGTATTATACCAAAGCCAACCAATACCCCACAGATAAAACAAGCCCATTGTAATATCTGAGAATACCATTAATTTTATGAATATAGGTCTAAAGGTTGCCGTAGAATAAATTGCATAATTAGGTAATACAAATAAGAAAACAACTCTATAAGCATTGGTTAAAATTGCAATAATCAATATCGGTATTCTTATTTTTTGAATGAAAGCATCCAAAGAATCATAAATTTTGTTTTTGCCCAGATAAAGTCCCAGAAGAAACATTGAAATAGCAACTGGCGCTAAAAACCCAAATAACATAGGTATGTTTGACAGATACTCTAGTAACCTCATTTGTAGGCCTTCAAGATAAGTTCCATTTTTTATTATTTGATTGACTGTTTCTCCTGTATACTCACTCAAATAAATTTCTGGTTTAAAATTTAAAAGGTTGAATAGATATTCAAAAAGTTGGTCATAAAAGGGAAAAAATAGAAAAATTACAGATAGAATAAGAATTAATTGGTTTGACTTTTTCAACATAAGTGTGGTTAAAAGCCCTAGTAATGCATACAGATTTAACACATCCCCCGACCATAAAAATACAATATGTAAAACGCCAAAAAGAAAAAGTATAAACATTCTTCTTGCAAAAAATGAAAATGAGAGTTTATTTTTCTCCAACATTTTTAAGGCTTGCATTGAAATTCCTAATCCAAAAAGCAATGAGAAAATAGGAAAGAATTTTGTGTAAAAAAACAGTTGTAAGATTTTATTGGAAATTTGGTCGATACCTGAAGTCCATTGCTTCGCAAATTCATCTTGATTAAGAAAAGTTGAATTCATTATTACAATATTGACAACAAAAATTCCGAGAATTGCGAATCCTCGGAAAACATCTAATACATCAATTCTTTTTTTTACTTTGACGGGTTGTTCGTTCAATTTTGATAAAGTTTTGTATTGTATCTAATAGAGACATAAATCTGATTCGGTTTATTTCTACTATAATTGTTTACAATTATACGTTAAAAAAACTTCTTCAAGATATAAATCTATGTATTACAGATTCACATAAATTTTTCCTTAAAAACGGGTTTTGTCAATTTCCATCGATGTACTTTTAATTCAAAGTTCCATCCAGAAGGCTTGGATACATAACATTTTTCAAATTGGAAGCCTAGTTTTACCAAGGTTTTATTAGGAGCACTATTTAAATAATATGGTTCACTTATAAGATTTTTTATTTCTAGGTTCTTAAAAAAATAAGGTATCGATCTTTTAACCATTTGACTACCCAAACCTTTCTGTCTTCTATCCGAATTCCAAATGTGCAAATGCATATGTGCTTCTTCTCTGAATTTTATACTATTCACATAACAATGCCCATAAGGTTCCCCATCTATTAGCCCTATCATAAACAAGGCAGATTTTTGTTCGTATGGAAGGCTAATTTGTTTTTCTATATACTCACCTAGATTCGCATAGATATATAATTCTTCCCTTTTTATACCCATAGATTCTAAATGGGATGTAGAAATAGTACTCCAATACTGTACTATATGTTGAATATCTTTTTTCTCAATTTCTTTAACTGCGAATAGATTTTCCATATTTCTTAAATCAGATCTCAAATTTATATAAAACCTTAGTGTTCTTTTTAGTTTGGTACCAATCATTATATACCAGTTCGTAGGTATCAATTTCGAAAGATCCAAAATCAACATCTCTGTATTTTTGTAATACTTTAATGAATTCTTTTGGATCTGTAATTTCTGATTTAAATCGTACTATTGTAGCATGTGCTGTTCTTATTTTATATCGAGTATCTATAGAATGTTCTAAGGTTGTTTTCTTAAAATTTGACCTCAAGTTCATTCTCGTAGTGTCCAAACTATTATTTTTAGTAAACCCTTTTAACATAATACAGGAACTAGAAGCAGTAATCCCTTTAAAAGTAATGTTATCTCTTAATGTTGTTTGAAGACTATCTGTTATCTGGTCTATATATTTTGAAATATCTATAGCGTTGATATCAAACCCCTGATAGCAGGAGATTATTGACATCACCGTAACATGTATATCTGTAGACGGATAATAATATTGATTAGGATCTATATGTTTAAGTTCTTCAATAAATTCCGAAATTAATCTTTTGACCTTATTATTAGGTCGTACCAATAAAGTGATTCCTCTTCTTAAATCAGATGTTGATTCGATTAACGGATCAATATTAAATTCATTTTGATTGAACTTTGCTAAAGATTCTGACCACAAATTATCATAATGAATATTCAATTCCATTCTTATTTTTTAATACCAGATGTTAGCTAAGATATGAAGGTATAAAATTAGGTGACATATCGTTTATAATCAATATTTCCCTCTTTATGACATTTCTAATACTATAATTTTATACTTCTAATGATTATTTTTTCTAAACTATCGATTGGTTTTATCGTTTTTTCCTTTTGATTGATTCCGCTTTTAATTTGAGAATTAACAATGAAGTGATAATATCCATTTCCAATTTCTCCTGTAGTACTTGAATCAAATTCTTCTCCAGAGTCTAAAACTTCTACTTTTGTTATTTCTGAAATATCTTCATTAAAATAAAACTTAGAAACTTTAGAGCTTTGATGTCCTATAAAATAATTATCATAAATAGCCAATCCATCAATCCCTTTAGTATCAATATTAGTAGTATTGAGTAATGTGATCATCTTGTTTTGCAACTCTATTTTTAGGATTCCCTCGTTTGTAGCTACGAACAGGCAGTTAAGAGGATTGTAATAAACAATTCCGTTAGGAAACGTATACTTTTCCAGATCAATAAAGATATCTAATGTGTCTGTATTTTTATCTATTTTATAAATTTTACCATTCATTGTCTCAGTAGTGTATACATCTCCACTTGTTGCTACTGTAATATCATTAAAAAATGATCTTGTTTCCCCTTTTTCAATAGTGTATGTTTTTTTAATCTTCTGATTCACTATATCAAAGGCCATAATAGCAGTTTCCCAATTTTTAACATTAGATTGATTTACTATAGGTGCAGCTGCCATATTGATCCATAATATTTTATTAGATACGTTCATCTCCATACCTATTGGACTTAATCTTCCGAATGATTCTTGACCTATCATATCGCGAATTTTTCCTTTTGAAGTAATTCCAATTACTTTCTGCCTATAAATACTACCAATATAAATCATATTCGTTTCAGTATTAAATGCAGTACCTTCTGGTATAAGATCTTTTTCTTTTAGAATGTAATCTCTCTTATTTACATTACAACCAAACAAAAGAAACAGTATCATTAATACTATTATACAAGGATATTTCATGTGTTTATTATACATATTCTAATCCATAATTGTTTTCACAATAATATCTGAACCCAAGTAAGCATTATCAGAATATTCATGCCAATGTCTTATTCTGGGGATATTTATGTTTTTTATTTCGATATTTCCATCAAAATATAATCGTTCTCCTTTGGTAGTATCATCTGGAAAAATAATTTCTATTCCTTTAAGTTCATAATCCATTTTAGAAATAAAGACATACCAGTGTTTTGAAAATAGTTTTTCTTTTAATTTTATTTCTATTTTAAAACAATCAATTTTATTAAAGGTTTCTATACTCACCTTACCTATACTTTCTATCGTTTCAGAAGTAAGGCTCATTGGTAATCCATACATAATACTATAAAAATCTTGGTATCCTTTATTTCTTTTAGGGTTCAATCTATATTTTTCGATTAATTCTTCATCTATATCTTTTATCCCATCCAATGCTACTTGAGCATTTCCTTTGTCATCAATACTATATTCTGCAAGGTGCGTATCTCTATTTCTTATCAATTTAAACGCATTGGTGGCATTATTTATACTTACTATCGAATATCTCCCGGGGTTTGACAATCTAGGCTCCTGAATATGAATTTTTAAATCTATCGTATCCCATGAAGCATTGGGGTCATGTTTAGTAATACTTTGCTCAATTATACTTTGACCAGATAAGCTTTCCTCTTTAACTTTGCATGAAAGTAATACTATGGGTATACACAATACATAGATGATGCTTTTTGTCTTTCTGAGCATATCGAAAATTTTAAAATAGAAAAATAGAATACATAAAACTAACAAAATTCCCTCAATCATTGTTATTTCAGATATCATAAAGAAAACCTAATTAACTCATTTTTAGCAAGTGATACTTTACTTTAAATTACAATCAATTTACATTGATCAGCATTGATGTATTTATTTTTCTACAAATTCATTTTGGATAGGTTCTCCCCTTTCAATCCATTTATCATTTGTATAATAATTTAAAAATTGATTAGGTAAACCCTCTTCATTAAAAGGGCTTCAAGCGCAATTCTCTTTTTGATTGCATGTAAATGGGTTAAATACAAAAACCCCAATTGTAATTGAGGTTTTTTGTAATCTTAAACATGAATTATTATTTGTAATAGAAGAAAAGATTATATCATCTTTTCACTACCACTTTCCTAGTGATATTCGATACATTATCTCCGGTTATTTTAATAATATAGATACCTTGTTTTAGGTTACTCATTGGTATTACTTCCTTATCATTATCTACTTTGTACTCATACATGATCTGCCCGGTCAAATTAAAAATAATAACTTTATCATATCCTTTTGTAATTCCTTTTACTTGCAGCATATCTTTTACTGGCAAAGGATATAGCATTATTTCTTGGTTATTATTAAGAGTTAACACTTCACCTAAAGATCGATTAACTGCATTAGTAGCTGTTATCATAAGCTTTGGTTGGTAGGAAATAGTAGAGTTTTCTTTAGAGGCAAATTTAACATATGTCTTACTTGCATCTCCTCCATTTGATCTCACATGAATTGAGATTTGATTTAAACTATTCAAAACACCATCATTAACAAGGTCTGTAATATCATACACGCTTGGTTCTCCAACTACATATCCACCAGTTTTAGTATCTAAAAGCTTTGATATTCCTGGAGTTTGACTATATGTTACATTTGAATTAAAATCATCAGATTCATATACATGAGTTGTTAAATCTGAAGCTGTACTTCCCACTTGAACAGGAGTTAACATTAATTTTGCAGAAGTTATGTTTCCGCTAAGCGCAGAAATATCAAATTTGAATAATGCTCTTCTTTTGTAATCATCAGAATTAGGTTCTTTTACCCAAAGATCAGTACTCGTATTATAATTTACAGCATCAAAACTTCCTCCTCTTATATACGTATCTATAGTTGGAATTAAAGTAGATTCGGTTACAGTTCCTGTGCTCATTTCTTTTCCCCAGATTTCAACCTCAGTTAAACTATTCCAGTTGTTCCCTGATGAATTCCCTTTTCCAATAATTCTAACGTATCTTGCTTGCCCACTCAAGGCAAAATCTTCCAGATCATTAGAATTGCCGCTACTTGATTGATTTGATATGAGGGTTGCAAAATTGGTTCCGTCCTCTGATATAGCAATATCAAAAGTTGTAGTTCTTTGATCTCCTTTAAAAAATGCTATTTTAATTGTATTAATATCATACACAATTCCCAAATCATATGTTATTGTTTCTCCTATACCTTGGGCAGACCATCTTGTGCTTAAATCTTTATCTAAAGTTTTTTCTGGACCATTATCAGATTGAAAAGTACTTGCGTTTACACTAGAAACGTTTAATAACATATCATTACCAGTGCCTGGATTCGTTCCACTTTGTGAAACACTAATTGTTTTGGTTATTGCTCCTCCTGTGATTGTTATTATTCCTGTTCTGGTATTTGTAGTGGCATTAGCATTTACATTTACTGTAACTGTTGCGTTATTACTTCCTGATGATGGCGATGTACTTAACCAATTCTGGTTATCAGAAACTGTCCAATTGAGGTTAGAATTAATAGTAAATGTACTATTATCTATGGATGAGCCAAAAGAAATCGTAGAATTAGAAACAGTTAACTCATCTTGTTGTTGAGCCACTCCATTTTGAGTTATATTTATAGTTCTTGTTATTAATCCTCCTGATACTGTAACAACTCCTGTACGCGCTGTTGTTTCTGTATTTTCAGTTACCGTAATTTCTACTGTACCATTATTTGATCCATTATTAGGGCTAATTGATATCCAGTTTTGATTATCAGAAACTGACCAATTTACATTAGACATTATTGATAAGCTTTTACTATCCGCAACAGCCGCAAAATCGCTAATTGTGCCTACAGTAAGCGTGTTAGTTGGTGGATTGGGATCTTCACCAGCATTTGGTCCAACATCACTAGGTGTTAAAGGCTTATATCTTACAGAGGCAGTACTAAAATGATCTGCACCAGCATTACTAGTACCTGGCCTGGGTTGTCCTTCTATATCTTCATCAATATTTAAGCCCGCAATAGCACAACTAATGGTTGGTGAAGAATCTGTAGATCTCCATACAGTACCGTCAAAGGTTAAACCTGGGTTTATTTCATTAACCTGATCAGCGGCAAATGTTGATCCATCACTAGTAAGATTTGCACTACCTGTTGGATACATAATATTATTAAAGAACTTTACTTCTCCTCCCTGGTCATTACCATTGATATAACTAATCATACTATTTGTTGATCCAGTCACAATATTATTGGCAATAGTAATATCTTTTAACTTTACATTATAAGGGTTTCTTCCTGGTTTATCATAACCAATCTCAATACCATATGTATTATTTACGAGAGTGTTGTATGCGATAGTGACACGCTCTGCTCTAAAATGTTTAGTAAGATTTGTACTGTTTCCATCTATCGCATCCCCTTGGGTTAATGCAATTGGAGCATTCCAAATAGTTCCTTTTAACCCTTCCATATAGTTATTTACAATAACATGATCGGTACCATATATACGTATTCCTCCAGTATGTATTGTGGATGATTCAAAAGTTCCATTAGGTTTATTATCTCCAAAGAAATAATTCCCTTCTGCTCTGTTTCTATTACCATGTCTAAATGATAATGTTCCATAACTTTTTCTAAAAGTATTATGTCTAATAATGTTATCACATGATTTTACAGACACTATTTCTGGGTCTCCATCACAATCTTCGAATAAATTGTGTTCTACAATAGTAAATCCGCTAGATTTTGACATTTGACTCCAACCAATACGTATAGATTCTTGTTCATTTTTAGCTCTTGGTGAATTGTTCTTAAAATAATTATGATCTATTCTATCATACTGGGATTGTCTAGAATCACTTTCATCCTGATTACTCGTCCCATCTATAGTAATATAATGTCCGGGAGTTGTCTTATTTTGAAAAATATTATGATCTATCCTATTATGGTGGCTTGTATGTTGAAAAGTATAGTCATTATAAATACCACCAATAAAAACCCATTTTATAGGTACAGTAGTTTTTAATTCGAAAACATTTCTCGTTATTCGAATATTATTAGATCCTTCGAGTTTTACAAGCGTATTTTCGCCTTCACAATCAAAAACAAACCCTTCTAAAACAATATGTTCACACCGTTTTAAAGAAAAAACCGATTCTTTGGTAAATGTTACTCCACCGACCGTTTCGGCTTTGATAATAATTGGATTTCCCGGAGTTCCTTTTGCATCAGAAAAACGCGCTTCGAAGTCTCTATATGTTCCATTCGGAATTATAAAAACTGAACCCGCAGAAGCAGAATTAACCAGGTCTCTAAGTTCTTTATCATCACTTACAGTAGTTTGTGCATAAGTACTCAGATAACAACATGTACATAAAAAAAGTAATAGTTTGGAATACGTAAAAGTTTTCATTTTGAAGATTGAATTTGTGTAAAATCAGTTAAAATTAAATTGGTTGACCAATTTAATTCTTATAAAGATAAAACATTATATCAACTAGAAAGGCAAAATGTTAAAAAAATAAACAATTTCTAAAACAAACAGCCATATATTGAATAATTGATATTAATCTATTTTTATTTACTTCATAATACTATTCGATTTATTGATCCTGTATCACTTACATAAACTGGGTTTTATATCCGAAAAAGCAATCAAACAATCTATATACTTATGATAACAAAGAAAATTATGACCTTGATTCGTTTGTGATAAATCATAATTTTTTATTAGATTTCAACTCCAAAATAAGAAACTAGCCTCCATGAGTAATAATAGACAATCTACCAAATATGCTATTTATGCAGTTGCTGTTTTATCGGCTGCTCTAATTAACGGGTTCATTTTAAAATATGTAAAGAGACATATTGATCAACAAGGGTATCTTCTTGTTCTGATAGACATGTTAGTTGTCGTACTAATTTTTGCGCCGGCTTTTGCTTTGGTAACGAGTTATGCAAAAAAATTGTCAAAAGTGTATTTAAAAACTTCCAAAAAACTATCGAGTAGAAATAATGGAATGTTGCTTGGCTTTATTGTCGCCATAATTATTCTATTTATTCTTTATGCTAACCTTAGGCATAACATCAATGTTATTAATGACTTAAAAGCATTAATTTCAGGATAATATATTCTTTTAGACATCACAAATCATAATTCCTTCTTGTAGAGCACTTAATTTATCATCATAAGTCGGGATAAATTCCTGAGCTACATACCCTTTAAAACCAGTGGTTAATGCAGCTTGCATTATGGCTGGGTAATTAAGTTCCTGACTCCTATTAATCTCATGGCGGCCAGGTACTCCACCCGTATGATAATGCGCAATATATTCAGTATACTTTCTTATCGTTGCAATAATATCGCCCTCCATAATTTGCATATGATAGATATCGTAGAGTAATTTAAAATTAGATGACCCTATTTTATCAACTAAAGCAACTCCCCATGGAGTCAAATCACATTGATAATCTTTATGGTCCACTTTGCTATTCAGCAATTCCATAATAAGGGTAACATTATTTTTTTCGGCATGTTTAACTAACACATCCAAACCTTTAGCACACTGTTCCCAACCCTCTTCATCAGAAATACCATTTCGATTACCAGAGAAAACGATAACTTGTTTTATACCTGCATTAGAAGCTTCTGAAATTAGGGTAAGATATTGTTTTTGTAGTGCTTCATGATTTTTAGGGTCATTAAAGCCGTCTGTTATACTTGCAAATGTATCAGTTGCCAGAGAACATTCTAATCCAGCCTCTCTTACTATTTTCCATTCATCCGGCTTTAATAAATCAATTGCCTTAAGCCCCATTTCCTTTCCTTTTCTTGCAAATTCCTGTAAAGGAATATCTTGGTAACACCACCTGCATGCCGAATGATTTATGTTTCCTTTTAAATCTTCTTGAATGTTAGTTTTTTGGTCTTCTACACAATTTGCAACTATTGATCCGCTTAACCCTATAGCCCCAATACTTAGTGATATATTTTTAACTGCTTGTCTACGATTGATTTTATCTCTTGCCATGACTAAAAGAATGATGATATGATCTTATTAAAGATAATAATTTATAATAATAAATATTCTGATTATTGATTTAATACTTTACTTGGCTTCTAACAAAATTTCTGATTTCACTGGTGCTAAAAACAGGATTAGCTCCTTCTCTCGCTGCTACCATAGCACCTACAGCACATGCATTATCAATCGCCACCTGAGGGGTTTCTTGCTGAAGTAGTCCCGAAATTAAAGTAGCCAAAAAAGAATCCCCGGCACCTACAGTATCTACAACTTTTATTTTATATCCTTCATTATGGTAAAATGTGCCTTTATACCATAATATTGCTCCTTTTCCTCCTTTGGTTATACAAATTTGATCTGTATCACAATGTTTTGCAACAGCTTTGATTTTATTTTCAATAAATTTCTCCTCGATTTTGAATATCGTACAAATTTCATCCAATTCCTCATCATTGAGTTTTATGAAATCCGTATTTTTCATTAATTCCAATAACAATTCAGCATCATAATGCGGAGGTCTGAGATTAACATCCAAAATCTTAAATTTAGCTTTGTCTAGAGCTCTTAGCAATGTAGCTCTTGATGTTTCATTTCTACTTGCTAAACTACCAAAAATAATAGCATCAGATTGCGCTACTACTTGTATAACCTCTTCTGTATATTCAATAAAGTCCCAAGCCACAGGGTGGTTAATGTTATAAGTAGCTGTGTTTTCTTCATCCAGAGTTACTTCAACCTCTCCTGTTTTATATTGATGATCAATCTGAAATGTATCTAATGGTAATTGTCTTTCTGCAACATACTTCATGATGTCCTTACCCAAATCATCATCTCCAACTCTTGAAACAACGCAGGAATCTATACCCATAGATTTTAATCGTAAGGCTACATTAAGAGGAGCTCCTCCTATTTTTTTATGCTTTGGAAAAATATCCCAAAGTACTTCTCCAAAACAAGTGATTTTCATTAGATATTGGTTTTAATTTATATATCTGCCTGCTCTTTTTAATATACTTATTATGAAATTTTGGATAATTAATACGACTGATTATACACAATGTATTATTTGTGTATATTGAAAACAACCCTCAGTGGTTAACAACTCCTCTGAGGGTCTAGGCCGAAGCGATAAAATTAAACTAACTCAACTTACACTCAATTAAACTTGCTTCAGCTTCTCTTCAATTTTATTCAGACACAGGTTATTAATACTACCTATGTGACTATGTTTTGTATTCTTTTCTGGTTTATAATCTCCATTTTCGATATCTAAACCGATTTTCACATATGCGTCTCTAAATGACATTCCCTGCATTACCAATTCATTTAATGTATCTACACTAAAAAGGTAGTCATATTTATTATCATTAAGAATATTTTTATTTAAAGTAACATTTTTTAATGCATATATCGCCATTTCTAAAGAAGCTTTTAAATCCTGGATAGCAGGCACAACTCCTTCTTTAAGTAACTGTAAATCGCGGTGATATCCGCTAGGTAAATTGTTTGTCAATAGACTTAACTCATATGGTAATGCTTGAATTTTATTGCATTTCCCTCTAATCAATTCGAAAACATCAGGATTCTTTTTATGAGGCATAATACTAGATCCTGTAGTAAATTCTGAAGGTATACTCATAAAATCAAAATTCTGACTCATATACAAACATACATCCATTGCCAACTTTGATAAAGTTCCTGCAACACTGCTCATTGCAAAAGCAGTTGATTTCTCTGATTTACCTCTACTCATTTGAGCAGCTACTACATTATACTTTAATGTTTCGAATTCTAGTTCTTTGGTTGTAAACTCTCTATCTATAGGAAATGAGCTACCATATCCTGCCGCACTACCCAGCGGGTTTTGATCGACCACTTTGAGAGCAGCGTTCACAAAATGAAGATCATCTATAAAACTTTCTGCATATGCAGAAAACCATAACCCAAAAGAAGATGGCATTGCGACCTGTAAATGTGTGTATCCTGGTAAAAGAACATCCTTATATTTTTCTGCTGTGGTTAGCAGGTTAGACGATAATTCTTTGACTTGTGATTTAATTTGTAGCAATTCATCCTTTAAATACAAATGCATTGCTACCAAAACCTGGTCATTACGTGATCTTGCCGTATGGATTCGTTTACCAGCATCTCCTATTCTTTTGGTTAGTTCAAACTCTATCTTAGAATGAACATCCTCAAACTGATCTTCTATTAGAAACACACCCTCTTCTATCTCCTTTGCAAGTACATCTAACTCTTTCTCTATCCCAGCAATATCATCATCAGAGAGTAAACCTATTTTATGCAACATTTTGGCGTGTACCAATGTAGCTCTTACATCATATTTGGCGATTACCAAATCTAGTTGTCTATCGTTACCTACGGTAAACATATCTATTTTCTGGTCTGTTGGTAATCCTTTATCCCAAAGCTTCATAACCTTATTATAATTTTTATTCCTTAATGCATTTCCAATACATATTGAAGCTACATTTTAAATTATTATTTTAAATTTAACAAATTAAGTATAGAATCATAATTTTCTATACAATTCCTTCTAAAATCTTTATATATAGTTCTACTCCTTCTTTAATCTCATTCACGTAAATAAATTCATTAGCAGAATGCGATCGTGTTGAATCTCCCGGCCCTAGTTTTAAAGATGGGCAGCTTAATACTGATTGATCTGATAATGTTGGTGATCCATATGTTGTTCTTCCTAGTGCTATGCCTGATTCTACCACTGGATGATCTACAGGTATCGATGAAGATCCTAGATGTAATGATCTTGGACGAACCTCAACCTGTTCTGGCATTGCCCGTTTTACAAGTTCCAAAATCTCTTCATTTTTATACTTATCATTTACTCTGATATCCACTACCAGATCACAACTCGCTGGTACTACATTATGTTGATTTCCTGCATTTATTTGTGTTACAGTCATCTTTACTTTTCCTAAAGCTTCTGAATTTTTATCAAATACATAGGTTTCAAACCATTGTATAACCTGCAAGGCATTATAAATAGCATTATCGTCATTTGGATGTGCAGCATGACTTGCAGTTCCTTTTACTGATACATCTAAAACCAATAATCCTTTTTCTGCGACTGCCAATTGCATCAAAGTAGGTTCTCCTACAATCCCAAATTCTACATTCTTTAGATATTTTAATACGCTTTTTAATCCCAATGGTCCGCTGCTCTCTTCTTCTGCTGAGGCCACGATCACAAAATTGTATTTTAAACCATCCTTCTTATAAAAGTAAGTAAATGTGGCTAGTAATGACACCAAACATCCACCAGCATCATTACTCCCTAATCCATGTAATTTTCCATCTCCTACAAAAGCCTTAAAAGGATCATTAGTATAATTTCCATTAGGTTTTACCGTATCATGATGTGAGTTTAATAAAATAGTAGGCTTTGATTCATCAAAATGAGCATTATAAGCCCAGATATTATTATTCTCTCTTTCGAAAGGAATATCATTTTTGACAAACCAATGTTCTATCAACTTAGCCGTCTTATCCTCTTCTGAAGAAAAAGATGGGGTTTCTATTAGGTTATGCAAAAGCTCTATTGCCTGATTTGTTAGTTGTTCTACCATTGTTTATAGACTCAAAGTCGTATGTTTAGTTGTATTATCTTTTATAAAATCTGCATTTGCTATATGTACTTTACTCACTTTCTTTTGTAATGCTTCAAAACAGTTCTGAAGTTTAGGCAACATACCATCTGCAATCACCTGAGCATCCCGTAATTCGTTATATTTTTCTAAGTTTATATGTTCGATTACAGAATCTTTATCTTTTATATTTTCTAGAACACCCTTTAATTCAAAGCAATAAAACAATGAAACTTCATAATGAGGGCTCATCGCAGAAGCAATTTCAGATGCTATTGTATCGGCATTTGTATTAAACAATTGTCCATTTGAATCATGTGTTACTGCACAAAAAACTGGAGTTATTTTTTGATTCAAAAAGCCTTTTATTATTGTATCATTCACTTCTACTACATCTCCAACATACCCGTAATCTATAAACTGAACAGGTCTTTTCTCTGCTCTAATCACATTAGCATCTGCTCCTGTTAATCCCATAGCATTACAGTTATTCTTTTGTAATCCTGAAACAATTCTTTTATTTAACAATCCAGCATATGTCATTACAACAATATCTAAGTTTTCTGCTGATGTAATTCTTCGTCCATCAATCATTTCTGTCTTTACTCCAAGCTTAGCAGCAAGTTGTGTCGCTGACTTCCCTCCTCCATGAATCAGAATCTTAGGTTCTTTTATCTTTGAAAAATTCTCTAGAAAGGATTGCAAAGCAACCTCATCTTCTATTATTTTTCCACCAATTTTGGCAACCAGTAACTTCTGTTTTTCCATATCTACCTTTTTAAGTTTTTGCAAAAAATGCAAAGACTTAAAGTTTTCAATTATTTTGTAAAATCTTCTTTAACACCAATTGTGCTGCATATGTTCTATTGTTTGCTTGTTCAATAACAATAGAATTCTCACTGTCGATGACATCATCATCAACAACAACATTCCTTCTTACAGGTAAACAGTGCATAAATTTAGCATCATTGGTCAGGTTCATCTTCTCTTGAGAAATTTTCCATGAAGGATCATCTGTCAATGTTTTACCATAATCCTCATAAGCGCTCCAATTCTTGACATAAACAAAATCTGCATCTTTTAGCGCATTCTCTTGATTGTAATCAATGGGCACCTCTTTAGTAATCTGACTGGCTAACTCAAATCCCACAGGATGGGTAATTACAAAATTTGCGTCCATTCTTTGCATCATCTCTACAAAAGAATTAGCAACCGCCTGTGGTAAGGCTTTTGGATGCGGTGCCCATGATAGTACAACTTTGGGTTTATCTATTTTTTTATGTTCTGTTATCGTTATTGCATCTGTTAATGCTTGTAATGGATGCCCTGTAGCGCTTTCCATATTAATTACAGGAATAGAGGCATATTGTATAAAACTTTTAAGGATCTTCTCGCTATAGTCATCTTCTCTATTTTCTAACTTTGCAAAGGCACGTATTGCCAATACATCACAGTATTGAGAAACTACTTGTGCTGCTTCTTTAACATGTTCTGAATTACCCTGATCCATAACAGTACCATCACCATACTCTAAAGACCATCCTTCTCCTGTAAAGTTCATAACAATTACATTCATCCCCAGGTTTAAAGCTGCTTTTTGCGTACTCAAACGCGTACGAAGACTAGGATTAAAAAATAAAAGTCCAATCGTTTTATCCGCTCCCAAAGTTTTATTCGACATTGGAGTTTTCTTCATTTCTATAGCTTCACTTACCCAATCAGGTAGTGAATCTATATCTTCTATAGAAAAATAATTATTCATTATATACTGCTTTAACTATTTTGGTAAATAAAGTTTTATTTTGGATTGCATTGATTACAAAATTATCTTTCAATCCATTGATAACCCAAGTTTCTATATCTGCATTTTGAGCTATTCTTGCCGCTTCTATTTTCGATTTCATACCTCCCGTACCATGACTAGAAATCTCTGCAACAATTTCATTTTCTAACATCTCAATATCATTTACTTCATCAATTGTTTGATAAGTATTATTTTCTACCGATTCTTTAGTGCATATTCCATTCGTATTTGTTGCAATAACCAACAGATCTGCATTAAGTAAAGAAGCTGTCAATGCGGCTAGTTTATCATTATCACCAAATTGAATCTCATCGGTGGCTACAGTATCATTCTCATTAATGATCGGGATATAATTATTGGCAACTAATACATTAATTGTATTTATAATATTCTTTTTGGATTGCTCTCTTTCAAAATCTGAATAGGATAACAAACATTGAGAGGTTAGCAATCCAAGATCCCTAAAGCTTTCCTGAAATATTCGCATTAAATGTGGTTGCCCTATAGACGCTAAGGCTTGTTTTACGTCTATTGCTACTCCATTACTCTCCAGATTTACAAATTGTTTGGCTACAGCAATTGCTCCAGAACTCACAATAACAAATTCATATGTATCCTGAAGTGCCACTATTTGTCGACCTATATCTTCAATCTTTCCTCTAGAAATATGATCTGTTCCTTTGGTTAAGACATTTGATCCTACCTTGAGTACAATTCTTTTTTTATCTCGTCTGCCCATCTCCATGTATATACCATTTATTAGTTACCAAATGTTGTAAACCGATCGGGCCTCTTTGATGTAATTTATCTGTACTTATAGCTAGTTCTCCTCCAAGGCCTAATTGGAAACCATCGGTGAATCGAGTAGATGCATTATGATATACGGCTGCACAATCGACTGAAGACATAAATACTTCTGCCGCAGATTTATCCTTGGTGATTATAGCTGCAGAGTGTCCCCCACTAAATCTATTGATTTTGGAAATTGCTTCGGGAATGTTTTCGGTCTCTCCAATAACAATTTTGTAATCCAAAAATTCTTCAAACCAAACTGTATTTTTTTGTATTGGCTTTACTTCTTCATATTGAGATAGAGATTCATCCCCTAAAATTTCTACATTATATCCATGAAGTGTTGCAATAAGGTTTTTTACAAAATCTTCTTTATTAGGAAGGTTTTTATCTATTAAAACTTTATCTACAGCATTACAGGCAGAAATCTTATCTGTTTTTCCATTAATGATATTATCCAACGCTAATGCTTTATCGGCTTCTTTGTGTACATATACAAAGTTATTACCTCTACCACTTACAATGACCGGGCAGGATGCATGAGCTTTTACAAATTCAATTAATTTTTCTCCCCCACGAGGAACAATTAAATCTACTTTTTGCGTTGGTTTTTCTAGAAATACCTGTGTTTTCTGTCTATCATAATTCAAATATTCAACCCAATCTGTTGTAATATCATTTTCTAAAAGTGCCTGGTGCCAAAGTTTTACAATAGCCAGATTAGAATGTAATGATTCTTTTCCTCCTTTAAGTAATATTTTATTACCAGATTTGAAAGCAATTCCAGCTGCTTCTATAGTCACATCAGGTCTAGATTCATAGATAATCAATACCGTCCCAAAAGAAGCAGTTTTATTAAATATTTCCATCCCGTTATCATGATGAAACCTGAATCGCTCTACACCCACTGGGTCCTCCTGACCTGCCAATTGTTGAAGCGAGGTAATCATACCATCAATTTTATGCTCATCAACCTTAAGTCGGTCTCTCATCGCCAGATCATTACCAGAATATCCGTCCATATCTCTAATATTCGCCTGAATAATCGATGTTCTATTTTGATCTACAAGAATTGCCATTTTCTCTAAAACCAAATTTCTTTGTGATATGTTTAATGTTATACTACTCATAACCCAACTTTTTCTTCAACCAAAACATTTTGTAAAGCTTTAATGAATTGGTCAATTTCTTTTTTACCTATAGTTAATGGAGGAAGTATTCTTAATAGCTTTTTATTCATTGCTCCTCCTGTAAAAATATGTTCATCATAGATCATTTTTTTTCTCAGTTCACTAACTTCAAAATCAAACTCTAATCCCAGCATCAATCCTTTTCCTTTTACTTTTTGTAATCCCGGAATCTGCTGTACTTGTGATAAGAAATATTCTCCGGTTAACCTGGTATTATCTATTAGGTCTTCGCTTTCGATTACTTCTAGAACTGATAGTGCTGCAATACAAGCGAGATGATTCCCTCCAAAAGTAGTTCCTAACATTCCGTAGTTTGGTTCTATATGTGGTGCGATCATAATTCCTCCTATAGGAAAACCATTCCCCATACCTTTTGCTATAGAAATAATATCAGGAGTAATCCCATGGTATTGATGCGCAAAGAATTTTCCACTTCGTCCAAATCCCGATTGGACTTCATCTAAAATCAAAACCGCTCCAAATTCATGACATAAAGTTTCTAATGCTGTGAAGAATTCTGTTGTCCCTTCATCTAATCCTCCCACTCCTTGAATAGGTTCAACAATAACAGCACAAACATCACCTTTTTCTAATTCAGTCTTTACCAACTCAATTTCGTTTAACGGTAAAAAGGTGACGTCTTGCTGAGCATTTAAGGGCGAAATAATTTTAGTATTATCTGTTGTTGCAACTGCTGCTGAAGTTCTTCCGTGAAAACCATTATTAAAAGCAATAACTCTTGATTTTCCTGTATAAAAAGAGGCTAATTTCAGCGCATTTTCATTTGCTTCTGCTCCAGAATTACAAAGAAATAACTGATACTCGTCGTATCCAGACAACTCCCCTAGTTTTTTTGCTAATCTTGATTGCAAACTATTTTGAACTGCATTAGAATAAAAGCCTATTTTTTCTATTTGTTCTTTAAGTTTTTTTACATAATGAGGGTGAGAATGCCCAATCGAAATGACGGCGTGACCCCCATACATATCTAAGTACTCAATTCCGTTTTTATCGACTACGATACAGTCATAAGCATTAATTGGTTCTACATCATAAAGGGGATATACATCAAATAGTTTCATCTTCTTTATTTTATGGTATTAATTTTCTCATAAGAAGCCATTACTCCTTTTATTACAGAGGAACTTAACCCCTGGTGCTCCATTTCATTTAACCCTTCTATTGTACACCCTTGAGGTGTTGTCACTTTATCGATCTCTCGCTCGGGGTGAGTACCATTTTCTGCTACTAATGTTGCTGCTCCTATAGCAGTTTGTACTGCTATAATTTGCGCTTCATGAGGATGGAATCCCATTTGAATTCCTCCTTGGATCATAGCTCTTAGAAACCTTAAAAAGAATGCAATACCGCTCGCTCCTAAAACTGTTGCAGCCTGCATTAATCGTTCTTCGATTATTAAGGTTTCTCCTATAGTATCAAACATTTTTTTCACTATCTCTAATTCTTCTTTTACATCATCATTTGCTGCAATACATGTCATAGAAAGTTTCTTTGCTGCACCAGTATTTGGCATAACCCTAACTACTTTATTGCTTGGAACAATCTCATTAATTTCTGTAATAGATGTCCCTGTTACAGTCGAAATCAATATTTGGTCTGTAGTCACTATATCTTTGATTTCTTCTAATACCGCATCTAATTGCCTAGGTTGTACACAAAGAATTACCCATTTCACATTTTCTATAGACTCCGCTATATTTTGTGAAGTTGATACTCCTAATTTATCTTCAACTTCTTTTAGGTTATATATGGACTTATCAACTACGGTAATATTCTTAGCTTCAAACAAATCGCTACCCGCTAATCCTGATATGATTGATTTACCTAAATTTCCGCCTCCTATGATCGTTATTTTATTCATCTTTAAAATGCGCTTGCTTTTAATTCTAATCCTGTTTTTTCTTCTAATCCAAACATCAAATTCATGTTATGAATAGCCTGTCCAGAAGCTCCTTTTATCAAATTATCAATCACTGATGTAATCAATAACATTCCATCTTTCTTGCATACATGCAGAATACATTTATTTGTATTTACCACTTGTTTTAAATGAATCTCTTCATCAGAAATTACCGTGAATTTTGCGTCAGAATAAAATGATTTATACAGTGTTTTAGCATCGGATTCACTACCATCATATCTTGTATATATTGTGGCATAAATCCCTTTACTGAAATTCCCTCTATTCGGAATAAAAAATAAAGGAAAGTCAAAATCGGTTTGCAACTGCTTCAGACTTTGCTCAATCTCATCCAGATGCTGATGAGTAAACACTTTATAGCTAGAGAAATTATTATCTCTCCAACTAAAATGGGTTGTTCCTCCTGGCATTACTCCTGCCCCTGTGCTCCCAGTGGTAGCATTTATATGTACCGCATCAGTAAGTTTTCCCTCAGAAACCAAAGGAAGTAATGCCAACTGGATAGCCGTAGCAAAACATCCTGGATTAGCAATATTCTTTGAAGATTTAATCTTTTCCTTTTGTAACTCAGGTAAGCCATACACAAAATCTCTTCCTAAGAATTGTTTATCTTTTGTTAATCTAAAGTCATTACCCAGATCAATCACTTTTGTGGTTGAAGAAAATGTATGTGTTTCTAAAAATGATCTAGACCTTCCGTGACCAAGGCATAAAAACAATACGTCTACATCTGGATGTATTGTATCTGTAAATTCCAGATCTAATTCTCCAATCAAATCAGGATGTTGTTTATAAATTGAAATACCTGCATTGGTTGTACTATATACAAAGTCTAATTTCACCTCAGGATGATGCACCAATAATCTTAGTAATTCTCCTGCAGTATATCCTGATCCTCCTATAATCCCTACCTGTATCATAATTCATTTGGATTTACATTATGATATATTTTATTGGCATTACCATAAATTTTGATAAAACCTTTGGCATCATCAGACGTCCATGAATTATTCATTTCTCCATATTGCCCAAAATCTGATTTCATCATATCATAATCAGATTCTATACCCTCTAAAATAAAGTGGTAAGGTTTTAACTTCACCTTTACATCTCCTGTTACTGATTTTTGAGCATCTTCCATAAATACTTCAATATTTCTCATCACAGGATCCAAATAATTCCCTTCATGCAATAACATTCCATACCAATTAGCCAATTGTTCTTTCCAATACTGTTGCCATTTGGTTAATACATGTTTTTCTAATAAATGATGTGCTTTTATAATAATCATTGGTGCAGCGGCTTCAAACCCAACCCTTCCTTTAATTCCAATTATAGTATCACCGACATGGATGTCTCTTCCGATAGCAAATGCACTTGCTAACTCTTCCAGTTTTTGAATATTTTTTACGGGAGTATCTTGTACTCCATCAAGCCCGGTAAGTTCGCCTTTTTCAAAATGAAGGGTAATTGTTTCTTCTTTTTCCTTTTTTAATTGGCTTGGATATGCTGTATCAGGTAATGCACTATGAGATGTTAATGTTTCTTTTCCTCCTACACTAGTCCCCCATATTCCTTTGTTAATAGAGTATTGTGCCTTTTCCCAGCTATAGTGCACTCCATGTTTTTCCAGATAGGTTACTTCTTCTTGTCTAGAAAGTTTTAAATCTCTTATCGGAGTAATGATTTCAATCTCTGGAGCTAATGTTTGAAAAATTACATCAAATCTGATTTGATCATTTCCTGCCCCTGTACTTCCGTGAGCAATGTATTTTGCTCCTACCTTTTTTGCATAGTTAATTACTTCTATAGCCTGAAAAATTCGTTCAGCACTAACTGACAAAGGATAGGTGTTATTTTTTAATACATTTCCAAAAATCAAATACTTAATTGCTTTATTATAAAAATCATCCAATATTGTTTTATTAACATGATCCTTACTACCTAGCTCGTATGCTCTCTTCTCGGTTTCTTCTAATTCTTTTTCTGAAAAACCTCCTGTATTTACCAAGATGGTATGTACTTCAAGATTTTTCTCATGAATAAGGTATTTTACGCAGTATGAAGTATCTAAACCTCCGCTATATGCTAATACTACTTTTTCCATACTAATAATTGTTTATTATTTTCAAGCATAGATTGCTTGATTTTTTTTAATCTTTTTAATACTTTTTTATTGAACCATTTTTCTTTTTTCTTAACTTTTTGTGTAGGATCGTATAGCATTCCTGTACATAAACACATTTTGTGATCCTTAGATGTTAAAATTTCAAAATTGGTACATGTTTTACACCCGGCCCAAAACTTTGGATCATCGGTCAGTTCTGAAAATGTAACAGGTTTATAACCTAAGTCTGAATTTATCTTCATTACTGCCAGTCCTGTAGTAATTCCAAACACCTTAGCTGTTGGGTATTTATTTAAAGAATGATGAAATGTAAACTCTTTGATTTTTTTAGCTAACCCTCTATTTCTAAAATCAGGATGAACTATTAACCCAGAATGTGCTACATATTTTTCATGTCCCCAGACCTCGATATAGCAAAATCCAGCAAATTGGTCTCCGGATAATGCTATAATTGCATTACCATTTTGCATTTTGGTTTGCACATACTCTGGCGTACGTCTAGCAATACCTGTCCCTCTGACTTTGGCAGATTCTGATATTACTTCACATATTTCTTGTGCGTATCTAAGATGGCTTTCGCCAGCAATTATGATATCTACTTTTTTCATAAACGAATTACGCTTATTAAAGAAGCTTTGAAATTGAATACTAGTTGATTGTTTTGAATCCGGATAAAACTGAAGTAACAATGAAGTTATATCTCCCAAAAAAATAAATATACTTATAAAAGTAATTCTTAGAATTTGGATTTCATTAAATGGATTCGATGTTTATAGGGGAAGTAGGACGCACCTACTTCAGAAGAAAATTAGACCCCCAAGGGGCGACGAAAGCGGCGTACAGGAATAATTGTATTATCTAATGTGTTCAATAACTGAACTCTAACTTCTGTAAAAATGTAATTTACCGTTTTCATAATAGTAACTCTAAATCGTCGGCCGTAGCCCCTTTCGTTAACTAGATAGTGCAATAATACATAAAAACTAAATATCGATTGCAAAACAATTCACAAAATTTAATAAAAATGTCATTTTGATAAAATTACACCTCTTGATTTAGAGATATCATAAAAATATTACCTTCAAGACACATATTAAACAAAGCTCCATCAGATCAAATTAAAACATATATTTTGATTTCCCTAAATAAATAGCCTCCAATACTTTATCATATGAATTAAAAAAAAATCCAATAATTTTTAATTTTCAATAAATTTTCTTTAATTGGGTTCAAATTGGTTGACCAATTTGAATTAACCGATATTAAAAACCCCAAACAGAAATGAAAAATATTAATTTTTTAGGCACAATTTTAATACTCCTCAGTCTCGTTTTTTCGTATAGTTGTTCTTCGGATTCTGAACCAACTGATCCAGCTGAACCAACTAATCCAGAAGAACAAGGTTCAGGGAATGATGATCAAACTGAAGGAGATGATGGAGATGGAAGCACATCTACGATTCCTTATGAAGTTTTACAATTAAAAAATTGGAAAATCACTCTCCCTAGAGATTTTGATAATGACAATTTAGCGGATGAAGTGTATATTGATAAAAACAGAAATGATTTTATTGATGATCCAAGTTTTAAGACATATAAAGATGAATTCTTTTTTGTTGAAAACGGAAACGTACGATTTTTATGCCCAACAGAAAATGGCACCCCTACCACTGGTAACTCTTCAAATACAAGGAGTGAGTTGAGAGAAATGCCATCTGATGGAAGTGGCGAAACAGGTTGGGATGCTACCGATAACAGCGTTAAAACATTAACTTTTAAAATAAGAATTATACAAACTTCTTCTACAGGAAAATTTGCTTTTGCTCAAATTCATGATTTTAAGCAAGATATTTGGGATGATTTATTGCGAATACAAATACAAAGCGATAATGTTAATGCTAAAGAAGGAGATACTGGTAGAATATATCTACTGGGAGATGTTACAGAAGGTAAAATGTCTGATGGATTCCCTGTTGATTTTAGAAGCTTAAACTATAGCGATCGATACATTAAAAATGATTATGTATTAGGAAATTGGTTATCATTTAAAGTAACTGTACAAAATAGCTTGATGAAAATCTTTCTTGATGACATGAATACTCCCATACGAACATATGACAATATCACATGTACTAGTAATTACTACAAAGTAGGGGTATATAACCAATCAACTACGTCTACAAGCATGGGGAATGGTATTGCAGAATTTAGCGAAATAACAGCCTCAGAAAACTTCTAATAAACCTCTTCTTAGGCTCTTAATAATAAGCGAGATTACAAATATCTCGCTTATTTTTTTATGTTCAAATCAGATTGTATTACAATATTATTACTCTCAAAAAATTGATAGCTAAATAATCTTAAATATTAAGGTTTCATTAAATTAATCCAATGTTTGTTGAGGGAACAGAATACACCTATTTCAGAAGAAAATAAGACCCTAAGGGTCGATGAATGCACTGTAAAAGAGTAACTGCATTAACGAATATATGTTAAGACTGAGTTTTAACTTCTGCAAAAATGTAATTTACCACCTTCATAATCGCAACTATGTATACTGTAAATCTCAAAAAACAAAATCTTACCCCCCACTTAAACTTATTAATTCTTATTTTTTTAACAATAAAAATGATAAATATATTATTTTAATTAGTTTTTTTTAAGAATTTATCTTAAATTGGTCAACCAAATTGGTCGACCAATTTTATCAACACATAAATTCAACAACAAAACGATGAAAACTACTAAATTATTTTGCCATCTCTTGGCAATTGTATCTATTGGATTGTTATCCAATTGTACTACCGAAACAGAATCTTTAGACGATCCTAGTCTAATTGAACAACAGAACACCTTAAAGGCATTAACTGAATTATCAGTTTCATCTGTCTCTGCAAATGGAGATGATGGTAATGTTCCTGCCAATACTTTAGATGGAAATTTGAACACCAGATGGTCTTCAAATGGAACAACAGGAAAATACATCACTTACGATTTAGGTTCTTCAAAGAAAATCTCTAGTGTAAAATTAGCCTGGTATAAGGGGAATCAACGAAAAGCATTTTTTAAAATTAGGGTTGGAAACTCTACTTCAAGCCTATCTACTGTTGTCGATAAAAAATCAAGTGGAAGTAGTGGATCTACAACTCAACTAGAAACTTATAATTTTAGCGAAGTAAGCGCCCGATATGTTCGTATATCTTGTTTTGGCAATTCTAGCAATAGTTGGAATAGTCTCACAGAAACCGAAATTTATGGTAATACCGACGGTGGTAACCCACCACCTCCACCACCGCCATCAGGAAATACGCCATACGATCTTCTTGGTCTTCAAAATTGGAAATTGAATGGCTTATCAGGATCTCCATCTAATAATGATTATGTAGATGCAATCCCGAACCTAAGTAATTATACTAATAACAATTGGTTTTTTGTAGAAAACAATTGGGCAATATTTCAGGTATGGGCAGGTAGCGACACATCTTCTGGTTCTGGTAATCCAAGAATGGAACTTAGAGAATTAACCGCTAATGGTAACAACAATATTTTCTGGGATGGTACAACCAACAAAGAACATAGAATGAAATGGAAGGTTAGAGTGGATCGTTTACCCAGTTCTGGAAAAGTTTGTTTTGGACAAATTCATGATAAAACTGATTTTTTTGATGATGTAATTAGAGTACAATGTCAAGGAAGTGCCAACCAAACCAGCGGAAGTGTAAAATTAAGAATTAATGGTTATGTAACCGAAGAACTCGAAGGCGGTGGAAAAACTGTCGGCAATTTTAACTTAGGAGAAGAACTGTATTTCGAATTAACATATAAAAATAGTATAGTAAAACTATATGAACTAAATAGTAGTGGTAATCGAGTAAATACCATATTCACTTCTCAGAGCGCGCCTGCTAAACAAAATTACTTTAAAGCAGGAAATTATTTGCAATCTATGAAAGGAAAAAGCTATAAAAGTTCTGACTATGGTAGGGTAGCAATCAATAAGTTAGAGGTATTTCATTAACACCTAAAAAAGTACACATCGTAAACAAAGCTATCCAGTGATTTTCTGAATAGCTTTGTTTTTTTAGAAAAATCCAGTCTTTTTAGATTTATATTAATAATTTTAGTGTTACGTTTTTGAAAATATGTTTAAAAACATATTCATCAATCAGCTAATTAAAATTGATATGAAGTTAAATGGACTAGAAAAGATTGAAAAATTACCAGAAGACAAAGAAAATGTCGAAGAGGTAATTATTTCTAAAATCAGGGAACTTATTGTTTCTAAACATTTAGAACCTGGAGACAGGCTTCCCGCAGAAAGAGACCTCGCTGAACGATTTGGTGTAAGCCGTAATCAATTGCGACAAGCTATTCAAAAATTAGAATTTTATGGACTTGTCAAAAAATATCCTCAGAGTGGTACTCGTATTTCAAACATTGGAGTAACCGCATTAAACGGAATGATGTCAGATATCTTGCAACTACAAAATCCTGATTTCAAATCTTTGGTAGAAACCCGAATAATTTTAGAAAAAAACGCAGTACGTCTAGCCGCTACCAGAAGGACAGAATCACAAATTCACCAAATAAAAAAAGCGCATGAAGCGTATAGTGAAAAAGCGATACAAGGACTTGATGCCATAGAAGAAGATCTAATGTTTCATATAAAATTAGCTGAAGCAAGTAATAATAGCGTGATCAATTCTCTAATGCTTATTATAACTCCCGAAATTATTGCTCATTTTGTAAAAAATAAAATATGCGATAAGGAGGAGAATTTTCTTTTGATTAAAGAGCATCAAGCTATAGTAGATGCAATTGAAGAAAAAAATGCGGATAAAGCAGTTGCCAGTTTAAATGACCACTTTAAAGAACTTTATAAGTATTGTAATAAACAGTAGTTCACTCTTATTCATTCAAAAAAACATTAATTGAAGCAGGTTTTTATAAAAACCTAAACTTCATAATATCATCATGTTGTTTATTCATTATTATGTAATAGGCAATTTTATTGGATTTTCTTTAAAGAAAATGTATAGTCTTAAAAGGTTTTTTAAAGATTTCTTTAAAAAATAGAGATACTTTCTTTGAATATTAATTTATATGTTTATTTTTGGTTAACCAAACTGGTAAACCAAATTCATTCATGGAAAGAAAAGTATTTTATCTTATACTTATTTTAATTTCGTTATACTCTTGTAATAATCAAACGAAAAAAGAATACGTTAGCACAATTGAAACTATTGATGCCTTTAACGAAGCGGTTAAAGCTGCACAACCAGGAGATTCTATAATATTAGCTAAAGGCATATGGAAAGATGCCGAACTATTATTCGAAGCTAAAGGAACCAAAGAGTTACCAATTACATTGACGGTAGAAGAAAAAGGAGCTACAACATTTGAAGGAGCTTCTTATTTACGTATCGCAGGAGAACACCTTATAGTTAGTGGCTTAGTATTTAAAAATGGCTTTACCCCTACTTCTGAGGTTATTTCTTTCAAAAAGGACAAAGATAACTTTGCTTCAAATTGTCGATTAACAGAATGTGTAATCGATAATTATAGTAATCCAGAACGAAGAGAACAAGATTATTGGATTGGTATTTATGGAAAAAACAATCGCATTGATCACAACCATATTGAAGGAAAAAGTAACCTTGGAGTTACAATGGCTGTCCGCTTAAATTCAGAACAGTTTATTGAAAACCATCATCAAATTGATCATAATTATTTTGGTCCCAGACAAACTTTAGGGTCAAATGGAGGTGAAACATTAAGAATAGGAACAAGTCACCATTCTTTAAGCAATTCAAATACTATTGTAGAATATAATTATTTTGATCGCTGCAGTGGTGAATTAGAAATAATCTCAAGTAAATCATGTCAAAACACTTATCGCAATAATGTGTTTTTTGAATGCAGAGGAACTTTAACCATGCGTCATGGTAATGAAACCAATGTAAATAATAATGTTTTTATTGGAAATGGTGTTCCAAGCACTGGAGGAATACGTGTAATTAACGGAAAACAAACCGTAGAAAACAACTATGCTATTGGACTCACAGGGTATCGTTTTGGCGGGGCATTGGTGGTTATGAACGGAGTACCAAATTCTCCTTTAAATCGTTATTTTCAGGTTACTGATGCAAAAATCAAAAATAATACATTCATCAACTGTGATTATATTCAATTATGTGCTGGTAGTGATGCAGAGAGAAGCGCAACTCCGATAAACTCAGTCATGGAAAATAACATTTTTTATAATCCAGAAAAGAATGATACATTCACAGTTTATGATGATATTAATGGAATTCGTTTTAACAATAATATCATAAGCCCAAATACAAAACCTATTACTGACAAAGGATTTATTCAACAAAAATTAGAGTTATCAAATAACACTGCCGGATTATTAGTTCCTTCGCAAAAAGACCTTACTGCCGGTGCTGTAATCAAAGGAAAAATCCCTACTAAAGAAAGTACAGGAACTTCCTGGTATCCCAAAATAGATAAAGTAGCAGAGTTTAATTCTGGTAAAAAAATTCAAGTATCCCCTGGGATCAATACACTATTTGATGCCATAAAAAATTCTGCTCCCGGAGACATCATAGAACTTACTTCTCCTAATGAATATTTAGTTACAAAAACCATTGATATCAATCACCCTGTCACAGTAAAATCTGCTTCAGGAAAATCGATAATTACTTTTGAGAAAAAATCACTTTTTGACATTTTAAACGGAGGAAGTCTTCAAGTAAAAGATTTGATCTTTGATGGAAAAGAAGCTCCGGACTATTCTGGTAATTCTGTAATAAGAACAAGTAAATATTCTATGAACAAGAATTACAAATTGATTGTAGATAATTGTGATTTTAAAAACCTAAACATTAATCATTCTTATGATGTAGTAAAGGTTTCTAAAAACACAATGGCAGATATAATTCGAATTGAAAATTCAACTTTTAACAATATATCAGGTAATGTGCTTTCATTAGATAAAGAAATTGGAGAAAACGGAATCTTTAATGCTGAATTTGTAGTCTTAAAAAACAATATCTTCTCTAACATCGACGGGGCAATACTTAATCTTGTAAGAGACGGACGAGATGAGAGTACTTTTGGACCTTTTCTGACCTTCGATCATAATATTGTTGACAATGTAGGTAACGGGAAAAGAAATAAAAACAAGAAAGCTATCTCTTTAATCGGAGTCCAAAATGCTAACATTAAGAATAGCATCTTTAATAATAGTAAAGGAATTCAAATGCATTTGGTCGTAGGTGGACCAATAGCAAAAGTACATCACACAAACTTTTTTAATTCAGAAAAAGTTACTGTTACAGGTGATCAGAAATACGAGGTTAGCTCTATTTGGTCTTTAGATCCAAAATTTGAAAATGACACAACATACAAATTGGAAGAAAATTCAAGTCTTAAAGAAAAAGCAGATGATGGACAAAATCTTGGTGTCATTAATAAATAGGTATGCAAAAATTAATCCCACACTTGTCAATAAGAATTTTACAACAGTTTTTTGTTGTCTTCGCTATCATGTTCTGTTTGCATGGCTATGCTCAAGAACATCCTAATCTTATTTTAACAAAAAAAGGAGTAACCGATATTCGAAAACAATTAGGGCAAATCCCTATTTTTGATCAAACATTAGCTGCCACCAAAAAAGAAGTTGATGCAGAAATCGCTTCAGGTATTCACGTCCCTATTCCCAAAGACATGGCAGGGGGTTATACTCATGACAGGCATAAAAAAAATTGGTTAATACTCCAAAAAGCAAGTATCCTTTATCAGCTTCTTGAAGATGAAAAATATGCTATTTACGTACATGATGTCCTTAAAGCCTATGCAGCAATGTATCCTACACTTCCTCTGCACCCTCAGACAAGATCATATGCTCGAGGGAAAATATTTTGGCAATGTTTAAATGACGCTAATTGGTTGGTCTTTGTAAGTCAGGCTTATGATTGCATCTATACATATTTATCAAAACAAGAACGCGAATATTTAGAGAAAAATTTATTCGTACCATATGCAAATTTCCTTTCAGAAGGGAGTCCTCAATTTTTTAATCGCATCCACAACCATAGTACCTGGGGAAATGTAGCCGTTGGTATGATTGGTCTTGTAATGAATAATGAAAAACTAATTAATAATGCTTTATATGGATTAAAGAGTGACAACATTGATCCTAACCAAAAAGATAACGACGGTGGTTTTATTAAAGCTAAAGGTCAAAAAACAGGGTTTTTAGCGAATTTAGATGAACCCTTTTCTCCAGATGGATATTACACAGAAGGTCCCTATTATCAACGTTATGCTATGTATCCTTTTATGGTATTTGCAGAAGCATTACAAAATGTAAAGCCAGAATTAAAAATTTTCGAATATAAAGATAGTGTATTAATAAAAGCAGTGTATGCATTACTAAATTTAACCAAAACCAATGGTGAATTCTTCCCACTAAATGATGGTCAAAAAGGAATGTCATATTATTCTAGAGAGCTAGTATCCGCAGTAGATATTGCATATCATTTTGGCGGAAACGATGCCTCATTATTAAGTATTGCTAAAAAACAAAACAAAGTTCAATTAGATGACACTGGTCTTGCTGTTGCTTTAGGAATCCAACAAGGAAAAACGACTGAGTTTATAAAAAAATCAATAGAACTCAGAGATGGTTCTGATGGCTCAGAAGGTAGTGTGGGGATTTTACGCTCAAAGGATCAACATTTAGAATTACTCATGAAATATACTGCGCAAGGTCTAAGTCATGGTCATTATGACAAATTATCTTTTTCCTATTACAACAAGGACACAGAAATATTTCAGGATTATGGTCTGGCAAGGTTTGTAAATATTGAACAAAAAAATGGAGGAGGATATCTAAAGGAAAATAAAACATGGGCTAAGCAAACTATTGCTCATAATACTATTATTCAAGATGAAACATCTCACTTTGGAGGTAAATTTGAAATAGGCAGTAAACATCATTCAGAAAAGTATCTTTTTGATAGTTCAAATCCAAAATTACAAGTGGTAAGTGCAAAAGATCAAAACGCCTATCCAGGTACAAAATTACATAGGACTATGATTATGCTGGAGGATGAAGATTTTGAAAAGCCAATACTCATTGATGTTATGCAGTTTGACTCTAACACAATACATCAATTTGATCTACCCTTTTACTACAATGGACAAATTATAGATACAAATTTTGAATATATCACTCCAAGTAGCCTTGAGATATTGGGAAATAAAAATGGATATCAACATTTATGGTTAGAAGGAAAAAAAGAATTTCAAAATGATGAAACCACTCAAGTCACCTGGTTATCAAAAAACACATTTTATACATTATCCACTATAATCAAGGCAAAAGATGAATTTTTATTTGCCAGAATTGGTGCCAATGATCCTAAATTTAATCTACGTAGAGACCCTTCTTTTATTGTAAGAAAACCTAAAACTAAAAACGGAGCTTTTATTAGTGTTATCGAAACGCATGGTCTATATGACCCTGTTACTGAAATAGCAAATAATGCATATAGTAATATTAAAGGAATTACTAAGTTTTCAATTCAAAATGAAAAATACATAGCCTGGGCGATCATTACCAAAAAAGGGAACACACACACCTTTATTTTATGTACTTCTGACACAAATAAAAAGAGCACACATAATTTGAGTCTAAATGGTAAAACCTATACATGGTCTGGCCCCTACTCATATACTAAAGAAAATTAATTTTTACATCTTAATAATTATCAAATGAAAAGTTTTGGATCAAGCAAAGAATTTATCATCGGAAAAGAAATTGAATGGGAAACTGTTGGTGAAGGAGTACAACGCCAAATTATGGGATATGACGACAAGATTATGCTAGTCAATGTAAAATTTGACAAAGGAGGAATTGGTGTTATGCATAAACATTATCATTCTCAAGTTACTTATGTAAAGAGTGGAGAGTTTGAAGTTACCATTGGTAACGAAACCAAAATATTAAAAAGCGGAGATTCTTTTTATATACCTCCAAATGTAATGCACGGTGCGATTTGTTTAGAATCTGGTTTCCTTATTGATGTATTTAGTCCTATACGAGAAGATTTTATGGAGTAAGTGTTATTATTAAATTCGTATTTATCACTTCAAAAAGAGAATATCTCAACCATTTTATATGTCAAATAAAGAATCTCAAAAATTTTAACATTAAATATTGTAATAATTTTTTGTTTAACATTAAAATAACATATATTTGGTAAACCAAATTGGTTTTCCAGTTTGGTTTACCAAAAAACATCAAATCTTTTACTCATTTTCAAATCACAAACAACATGAAACTAATTGATTACTAGAAAACAAAAAAAGGACAGGTGCACACCTATCCTTTTATAAATTACTTCTTTCGGAGGGAAGTAATACTTAACACGCATGCACTTTGTAAATCACATGCTTAACAAAAATACGAAATTTCGTTAACACTGTTATGATATGTGATTAATTAAAAGGGAGAATAAGAAACACTCATTTATTCTTCATTAGGATATCTACATAAGATATCAAACTAAATTGTAAGGAACATAACATAATCAAAATGAATTTTAAAGGTAAATTAACATTTATTGTCCTGATTGTTTTTCAAATTTCTTTGTTTGCACAGGATGGTAATTATACCGTTACAGGAACAGTTACAGATTTAAAAGTACAAACTCCTCTACCCGGGGTGAACATTATTATCAAAGGGACACAAAAAGGAGTTTCAACTGATTTTGACGGTAAATACTCAATCAAAGTCAAAGAAGGAGATATTCTCGAATTCTTATATGTAGGCTTTAAAACAAAAGACGTTGTAATAACTGGACAAACAGTTATAGATATTCAATTAGACGAAGATGCTGCGGAGCTAGAGCAAGTTGTAGTAATTGGATATGGTACCCAGAAGAAATCTTTACTAACCGGAGCAATTTCAAAAGTTGTTAATGAAGATTTGGATCAAATAGCGGTATCCAGGGTAGATGAAGCCTTAATTGGTCAAGTTTCTGGGGTAAACATCAGAAATTCTGAGGGTGAAGCTGGTTCTGCACCCACAATTCGTATACGTGGTATTGGATCAATATCTTCAAATAACGGACCTTTAGTCGTAGTTGATGGTGCTGTTGTTGATTCTGATTTTTTAACCAACATTGATATGAACAACGTAGAATCTTTTGAAGTATTAAAAGATGCTGCGTCTGCTGCCATTTTTGGTTCTAGAGGTTCAAATGGTGTAATTCAAATTACAACTAAACAAGGTAAAGAGGGTAAAGCAAAATTTACGTATAATACCTTTACAGGAATTAAGAAAGGTCGACGAAGTGATGCATATGACATTGATTTTGAAGGCGAACTGGAGCGAGAGAGGCAAATAACAGGTGGACTTTCTTTAGGAAGTCAATTCAGACAATTGATAAATGCCGAAAACGACTGGCAAGACATCGTTATAGACGGAGGTATAATCCAAAGTCATAGTTTTAGCATAAGAGGAGGTACTAAAAAAACAAAATACAATGTTAACTTAAGTTATGTTTCTGATGATGGTGTATTGTTAACAGATAGTTTTGAAAGATACCAAGCACAACTTAAGCTTAGTACAGAAGTAACCGATAAACTAAAGATAGGAGCGAGTTTCTCTCCTTCTTACTCAAAACGAAGACGATTTAGTGCAACTGGTGTTTACGATGTTATAAGACAACCTTCTTGGGTACCTACTCGTTTGGATGAGAGTAACATCGGTTTTGTGAATCGTGTTAGAGATGGAGGTAGATATGCTGATGCACAGATTGGAGACTATGCATTACAAAGAATGTTTGACGATTTCGAATACCCTACTGGAGCAACAAGTATTTTTGATAGTGCTGGTAATTTTCAAGGAGTCCCTGTGGGTAGTGGTGTAGATATTAGTAATACAAGTAATACCAATCCATTGGCAAAATTACTTGAACGTGAACGTTTTGAAAATAGGTATAATTTTTATGGTAACCTATACGCAGATTATAAATTCACAGATGACTTAAGTTTTAAATCAACATTCACTGCTACTTATGAAAACAGAATAAATACAGACTACCGCGGTGTTAATTCATCAAGAAATGGTGCTGCCGCAGCAAACTCCTCATATGATACACGTAGCAGATATGCTTTAATTTCTGATAATATAATAAGCTATAACAAAACAATAGGAAAACATGCGATTAATGCGATTGCTGGTGTTTCTTTAGAAAATAGATTTTTTGAAGAGTCTCAAATAGAGACCAGTGGATTTACTTCAGATTTGATCCCAAATGTTGGTGGAGGTTCTATTATTAATGATGCAACTGCATTTGAGTATGAAAACTTTTTAAATGGTTTCTTAGCCAGAGTTATTTATTCTTATGACGATAAATATTTGTTTAACGCCAGTATTAGACGAGATGGTAGTTCTGTTTTTGGACGAGACGTAAAATACGGTAACTTCCCCGCAGTATCCGCTGGTTGGGTGGTTTCAAACGAACAATTCATGGATAATGCAGACTGGGTTAATCAACTTAAATTCAGAGTTAGTTATGGTATTACAGGTACTAATGCCCTTGATACCGGTTCTTTCTTAACCGACAACTACCCTTCTCTAGCCTTATTAGAAGGATCCAGTGCTGTTGTCGATGGTACTATAACCAATGGCTTCAATCCAGCTAATATTCCTAACGCTTTATTACAATGGGAACAATCAGAAGAAATTAATCCAGGGGTTGACTTTGGTTTCTTTAACAATGCAATTTCTGGTTCATTTGATTACTATAAAAGAACCAGTGATGAATTACTTTTGGATAATCCAGTAGCTGGAACCACAGGGTTTACTTCTGCACTTGTGAATCTTGGTACCGTTGAAAATGAAGGATTTGAAGTAGAATTACGTGCACGATTAGTAAGTACAGAAAAATTCAGATGGGATGCGACCGTAATAGGTTCATTTAATGAAAATACTTTGGTTGATTTTGGTGATTCAAACGGTCAAGTAGTGAATACTAATGACGGTAGTAGATTAGTTGAATGGATCAACTTAGTAGGTCAGCCTATTTCATCTTTCTATGGTTATGTATATGATAGGGATATTGATTTTGAATTTCTAAACGATCCTTTTAGACAAGTAGGTAACAGAACTCAATTCGCCTATGCAAAAGATTTGAACGGTGATGGTTTAATAGACGAAGATGATAAAACTATTTTAGGTGATCCTTATCCAGATGTGGTTTGGAGTCTTAGCAATAATTTTAGATATGGAAATATGGATTTTAGTTTCTTATTTCAAGGTAGTCATGGAGCCAAGACTTATAATTTAGGAGATCAATATGTTTTTGACTTTTTTAATAGTAATACTGTAGATTTTGATAGAGCTAGCACACCTGATCAAGAGTTTTTGGTGCAGCGTATATTTACAGACCAATTGGTGCAGAATGCAGGTTATCTAGCTTTGCGTACGGTAAGTTTGGGATATAATTTTCCTAAAGATGTTACTTCTAAATTGAATTTGACCAGTCTTAGATTGTATGCTACCGGTCAAAACCTATTATTCATCACAGCTGATGATTATACAGGTTGGAACCCAGAACATGTGCGTGAATTAACGCCTTTAACCTTTGGTTATCAAAGAGGGGGTACGCCAATACAACAAACAATAACCTTAGGAGTAAATGTTGAATTTTAACATACCAAAAACAAAAGTTATGAAACTAACAAAAATATATTCATTGTTTTGCCTGACCCTTTTATTTTGGTCATGCGATTTAGATCCAGTGCCAACTTCCGCTGGTATTGTTGATGAGTTTTTTAGAAATGATGATGAAATAACGGCGGGGATCATAAATATCTATGATGCTTTGCAAGGAAGCAACCCTCTCGAAGGTGACGGTGGTTTTAACAACCCACATTTAGCTATTCAAATAGAATATCAAATGGCTGAGACCTTAAGCGATAATTCAAGAACGAAAAGTGGATCCCCACAAGGTTTCGATTTTGAAACCTTTACGGTCACTCCACAAACAGCAGCAGTAACTACATATTACCGAAGTATGTACAGAATTATCTTTTCTGCTAATGTCGTTTTGGAGAACCTAGAAAACGCCTCCAGTGAAAACGCAAACAGGTTTGAAGCAGAAGCACGTTTTTTAAGAGCTTATGCTTATTTTAATTTGGTACGTTTTTATGGTGATGTTCCCTTGGTCGACAGAGTTCTTGAATCTGCTGTGGCAGAAGATATAGAAACTTCTTTTACCAGAGTTGATGAAAATCTAATTTATGATTTAATTATCAGTGATCTTCAGTTTGCTGTAGACAGTGATTTGGATAATAGCTTTAGGACAAGAGCATCAAAAGCTGCAGCTCAAACATTTCTTGCCAAAGTATATCTTACCTTAGGAACTAATTATTTAGAAGCGCAACGCTTGTTGGAAGCTGTAATTGATAGCGGTGACTATAGTCTTGAACCTAATTTCCTTGATATTTTTTATACCGAAGCTAATGAGGAGACAATATTTTCAATTGGTTTTGATGATACTATAGTTGATGATAGTCAAGGTTTTTCTGCAGAATTTTTAGACGCTGTAGGTCGTGGTACAGGTTCAAATTATGCAACAGCTGAACTCGTAGCAGCTTTCAGTACTTTTGGAGGTAATAGAGGACAATTTACTTTTAGAGAAGATCCAGGAAATCCAGGTTTATTCCAAACGGTAAAATACTTACCAATAGCTGACGCAGATGTAGGTGTAACATCCGCCCCTGCTAATCCAAGAATCGCTGGTAATGACTGGATTGTCACACGATATGCAGATGTATTACTACTACATGTTGAAGCTATTCTTGCAGGTGGTCAAGAAACTAGTGCTCCTGCAGCAATTACATCTTTTCAAGCGGTTAGAGAAAGAGCAGGCATAACTGATCCTATCACAAGTATAACCAAGCAAGCATTGATGGACGAAAGACGTGTAGAATTAGCTTTTGAAAATCATCGTTTTTTAGACTTAAAACGTTTTAAAGTAGCGCAAGAAGTCTTATCTGCCTTTTCAGAAGCAAACAGTTTTGACTTTCAAGCTACTGATTTATTGTTACCTATTCCGGGTGCAGAAATTGCTATTAGCCAAGGGGTATTAACACAAAACGATGGGTATTAAAAAATTAAACATAACGTTATGAGAAAAATAGTTTTAAACAACAGATTGATATCAAAAACTAGTATGGCTATGCTTTTAGTTTTTGTAACGGTATTTGTCTCTTGTGATTTTATAGACGAATTACCAGAGGAAAACTCTATTGCAGATGAGACACCACCAAATGCATTCTTTACCTTTACAAATGGTGTAGAAATTGAAACCTTTACACAAGTTACTTTTGCAAACCAATCAAATAATGCAACCAGTTATAACTGGGATTTGGGAGATGGAAATACTTCGACTGAAATAGATCCGCAGAATACCTATCCAGGAGAAGGTTCTTACACAGTTACATTAACCATTACAGATGCATTAAATCAAACTTCTACCTATTCAGAAACAATAGAATTAATTGAACCCGACGTGCCAGCTGTTCCAGATCCAGTATTATTAAATGCTGATTTTGACAGGCTTCCTAAATCTTCAGGTTCTGATTGTACTTGTTCTGGATGGATCAATACAAGCATTGGAGAACAAGGCGAATCCAGCAGCGGTAATGGTTCTGATGTTATCAAGTTTGATAACGCTGAACCTGACCACGCATATCAAGAGTTTGCAGTTACTCCAAATGCCGATTACAGAATTGAAATCCCTTTACGTTTCGAATCAGATCAAGCCGGAAGTTTACCAAGTCAGTTAGAAATAAGAGTTTTGGCAGGAGAAGGTTATGTAAGTAGTTACACACCTACTTACTTCACAGATACCGCCGCAATTCCACAAAATGGTTTTGGATACACGTCTGTAGCTCAAATTGAAGACGCTGATAATAATTTATTAATTGAGGTTATAGATAATCCTAATGATTCTGACTATCGTATTTTTGCTTTCACCTTTAATTCTGGAGCCAATGACAGTGTTGCCCTCTTCATAAGAGGTATTGGTAATTCTGGACCAGAAGATCCTGCCGATTTTGCTATGTATGGATATTCTAGTGGAGATGAAGAAATACGAGTTGATTCTGTTACTATTACAGCTGTTAATTAATTTGTAAAAATGAAAAACATTCAAAAAAACATATTACCTTTTTTAGTAATAGTATTTCTATCTGTTAATGCTACTTGTCAATCTCAGACAAGTAGTATTACAGATTCGAATGTTAAAAAAGAAAAAAAGAAAAAACGCAAAAAGAAATACAAACTCCCAAAGATTGATTTAAGTCATTGGAAAGTGACTTTACCTGTTGGAAAACCAGATGAAGTAAGTCCACCAGAAATATTAGATTATGCAAATAATGACGTCCTTAAAAAGTATATGTATAATGACTCTACTAGTGGAGCCTTAGTTTTCTACGCTTTTCCAGGATCTCAAACCGCAAATACTAAATATTCCAGATCAGAATTACGTGAACAAATGGTGCCTGGAGATAATAGCGTAAACTGGACATTCGAACAAGGAGGAAAAATGCGAGGGCGATTAAAAATGGGGGAAATCTCCCGAGACAAAAACGGAAAATATCATAAAACCATAATCATGCAGATTCATGGTAGACTAACCAATGAACAACGTGATTTAATCGGTCAAAAAGATAATAACGCTCCTCCAATATTAAAAATATATTGGAAAAATGGAAAAGTTAGAGTTAAAACCAAAGTATTAAAAAATCCAAATGCATCAAATACAGAGATTCTAAGAACTGATGCCTGGACAGATGATAAAGGATATACTTTTAAGGAAGAAGTAGGATTTAAAAAATTCACATTAGAAGTAAAAGTTACAAAAGGAAAAATGGTCATCTCGTTAAACGACAACGAATTTGCCGTTTATAAAGATATAAATATCAAGAGATGGGGCGTTTTTGAAAACTATTTTAAAGCCGGAAACTATTTAGGCACTAAAGACAAAAATGGTTTTGCAAAAGTGATGTATTATGAATTAAATGTTAGCCACTAAATCATGAATAAGAAAAAAAACATATCAAAGTACTTCCCAAAAAAATTGATAATTAATAAAATCTGGAGTATACAATTATTATTAGGATTATTTCTTTTAATATCTAATACTAGTTGCCAAAAAGATAATTCAGACACAGAAACTCCTCAAAATGAGACCGTAAGTACTGATGAGAATGATAATACAGATCAAAATAATCCAGTCTCTGATAATTTCAAATTACCAGAAATTGATTTGAATCATTGGAAAGTTACCTTGCCTATAGGAAATCCAACTGAAGTAAAACCACCAGCTATTTTAGCATATGCGACCAATGAAACATTAAAACCTTTTATGTATAATGACTCTATAGATGGATCTTTAGTTTTTTATACATATCCAAGTTCATCTACCGCAAATTCTTCCTATTCAAGAACAGAATTAAGAGAACAAATGGTTCCCGGAAGCAATAACACAAATTGGACATTTGCTCAAGGAGGACGAATGAAAGGTACTTTGGCAATGAATGAAATCACAAAAGATAATGATGGTAAATATCATAGAGCTATCATTATGCAAATTCATGGTAGACTAACAGATGCGCAAAGAGATTTGATAGGAGAAGATGATAATAACGCCCCTCCTATTCTTAAAATATACTGGAATCAAGGAAAAGTTCGTGTAAAAACAAAAATTCTTAAAGATCAAAATGTCTCTGAGACAGAGATCCTAAAAACAGATGCGTGGACAGATGACGAGGGGCATACATTTAAAGAAGAAGTAGGGTTTGAAAAATTCACCCTGGAGGTAAAAGTATCAGAAGGAAGAATGGAAATTATACTTAATGAAAATGAGACTGTGGTATATGATGATATAAATATCCAAAAATGGGGAATTTTTGAAAATTATTTTAAAGCAGGAAATTATTTAATAACCAGAGATGAAGGATCTAATGCAAAAGTTAAATATTATAACCTTGAAGTATTTCATTAAATAATAATAATAAATACGTGATCCCTATCTATTATAAACCAAAAAAAATAAAAATTTAGATTTGAATTAGTATTGTTTTAGGATTTTGTTAGCCCTATATTGTATAGGGTTGACAGACTCCAGTAGTACCAAAAAAGACTATTCTAAATAATTAATTCATGTCTCTTTGATATATTTTTATTATACCGAATAATTTCATAAATTTGGCAAACCAATCTGGTTAACCAATTTTATCTAATACACATTTTAACTATGAAATTAGAAATACTAACAAAGAATGAGAACGAGGAAATCCAAAAGAAAATCATTTCTGATATAAGGGATTTGATTAATCATAAAAATTTGGAACCTGGAGATAAATTACCTTCAGAAAGAACCTTATCTGAAAAATTTGAAGTTAGTAGAAGTAACATTCGAGAAGCGATTCAAAAGTTAGAATTTTATGGTTTATTAAAATCTATACCACAAAGTGGAACTTTTGTCGCTAATATTGGAGTTATTGCCATGAATGGTATGATCGAAGATATTCTAAGATTAGATGATCCAGAATTTAAATCCTTAGTTGAAACACGTATTTTATTAGAATTAAAAACAGCAAGGTTGGCGGCTATCCGAAGAACAGATGATGATTTAAAGCTCTTAAAAGAAGCATTAGATGCATATTCTAATAAAGTACTCAAAGGCGAAGATGCCGTTCAGGAAGATTTATTATTTCACTTAGCAATTGCTCGAGCAAGTAGAAATAGTACCATGAATACTTTTATGTTAATCATTACTCCAGAGATCATTACCAATTTTGAAAAGTATCATGTATGTGATACAAATCAGGCTTTTTCAGGAATTCAAGAACACACAGATATTTATGAAGCTATTAAAAACCAAGATCCAAAATTAGCTAAAGAAAACATGAAAAAACACTTTAAGATATTATACCAATATTGTTATAATCTCAAAGACTAAATTTAAAATTAAGAACACAGAAGATAAAAGTGCACAATTTTATCTTCTTATAAAAATATTAGGAGGGAATCTTACTTAAACCATTTTACTACAAGTTTTTATAAGTACATAATATACTTACACCACTTCAAGATTTTGATGACTTTCAGTAAATGAAACGAGGATTAGTTTGCATTAATGTTTTTTAATAACTGCGTGTATCTAATACTAATTATTAAGATTCTCTTGAATTAAAAAAAACAATATGAAATTAAAAGGATTACGCTGGTGGGTTATAGGGTTAATAGCTTTAGCGACCGTTATCAATTATATTGACAGGCAATCATTAAATGTTCTTTGGCCACAAATATCAGAAGAATTATATCCAGATAAATCTATGGATGAACGAAAAGATATCTTTGGTTGGATATCATCAATTTTCTTATTCTCTTATGCTTTTGGTCAAGCAATTTTTGGAAAAATTTTCGATAAAATAGGTACACGTCTAGGATTTGCATTTTCAATAGGGTTTTGGTCTATAGCAACCGCATTACATGCTTTAGCAAAAGGTTTTCTTAGTTTTTCCATCTTTAGATCCATATTAGGTGTCGCTGAAGCTGGAAACTGGCCAGGCGCTGCTAAAGGAAATGCAGAGTGGTTTCCATCCAAAGAACGCGCCTTTGCTCAAGGTATTTTTAACTCAGGTGCCGCTATCGGGGGTATCATTTCGATTCCTGCAATTGCTTTTATGACGATTCATTTTAGTTGGCAAATGATATTCATTATCGTTGGAATTATAGGACTGCTATGGTTAGTTCCATGGATGTTAATAATGAAAGCACCACCAGAAAAACATCCATGGCTTACAGAAAAAGAACGAAAATATATTCTTGATAAATCAGAAAATATTGATCAAAATCAAGACGAAAATAAAAATGATGACTATAATCCCGTTACTGGCAAAATGTTATCTCATAAAGAGAGTTGGGGCGTAATGATAGCTTCTGCTGCAATTGATCCTATTTGGTGGCTATTTGTTTTTTGGATTCCAACATACCTTGTAGAAGTATATAATATGGATGTAAAGTCAATAGGAATTTATGGATGGGTTCCTTATGTCGGTGCAATGATTGGTGCATGGTTTGGAGGACTTCTAGCACAGAATCGTATTAAAGCAGGTTGGAATATTAATAAAACCAGAAAGTTTGTTATCACGCTGGGTTGTCTAATTATGTTGCCTTGTTTCTGGTTACTATCTGACCCTGGAAGCCCTGTTAATGCGGTACTCATTATGGCAGTTATTCTTTTTGGATTTCAAACAGCCATTGGAAACATTCAAACATTACCAAGTGACTTATTTGGTAAAAAGACAGTTGGAACCCTAGCTGGTTTATCTGGAATGTCAGCAAAATTTGCTGGTGTAGGTCTTACTGCATTAGTATCCACTTTAACCATGGGAGGAAATTACACCCCTGCATTTATAGTTGGAGCTGTTTTGACCTTAATAGTATTAGCGAGTGTATGGATCTTATGCCCTAAAATCGAACCATTAAAAGCAAAAAAATAAAACCAATTAGAAAAGTAATCAATTAAACAATAAACTTAAAAAAAAATGAAATTAAAAGGAAAAGTTGCTATAGTAACAGGAGCTACCGGTGGTATCGGTTACGAAGTTGCAAAAAGATTAGGTAATGATGGATGTACTGTAATTTTAAACGGTATAGAGGATGATAAAGGAGCTCAAAGAATAGAAGAACTTACTGCTCTTGGAATAACTGCAGAGTACTATGGATTTGATGTTACAAACGAAGATCTTGTAACTTCAAACATAAATGCAATTGGAGAAAAATATGGTAAAATTGATATCCTGGTAAATAATGCTGGTGGATTAGGCGGACGATCAAGATTTGAAGGAATGACAACAGAATTTTATCGGTCTGTAATGGCGTTAAACCTTGACTCAACATTTTTTGCCTCAAGAGCTGCTATTCCATTCCTTAAAAAAGGAGAAAATGCCTCTATCATTAACTACACATCAAATGCAGGATGGACTGCTGGAGGACCTGGAGCAGGAATTTATGGTACATCTAAAGCCGCAGTTAATGCAATAACCAGAGCTTTAGCAAAAGATCTGGCAGAGTATGGCATTAGAGTAAATGCAGTATCTCCTGGTACAATTGATACCCCATTCCATAAACAAATCAAATCAACAAAGCCTGAAGTTTTTGCATCGTGGAAAAACAATATTTTATTGGGAAGATTAGGTCAACCAGAAGATGTAGCTTCTGTTGTTTCTTTCTTAGCAAGTGATGATGCTGCTTTTATAACAGCTGAAACTATTCAAATTGGTGGAGGACAAGCGTTAGGAATTTAAATAATAGCATATTTAGCTAGCTATTATTTATCTTTATTAAAAGGAAATCGTACGATCATAAATAGAAACGTAAGTTTTTGGCAAATTTCCACTATTAACGACCTAAATTAATTTAACAATGAATAAAGTAGTAACCTTTGGAGAAGTTTTAATGCGTATAGCTCCTTTGGGAAATAAAAAATTAAAACAAACCAACCAACTAGAGTACTACTTTGGAGGTACAGAAGCGAATGTAGCTATATCGCTTTCACAATTAGGAAATCAGACACAACACGTAAGTGTTGTGTCTGATGATTTTATCGGTGATGCTGCAAAAGGTTTTTTACAAAAATTTGGAGTTAATACACACCCAATATACAGCTCTCAACACCCACTAGGATTATATTTCCTTGAGGTAGGAGCCGTTATGAGATCTAGTACTATTACATACAATAGAACACATTCTGCGTTTTCTAATATAGATCCCAAACAAATAGATTGGCACAAAGTTTTAGAAGATTGTCAATGGTTTCATTGGACAGGAATCACTCCTGCCCTATCTCTTAACGCATATCAAGCGTTAAAGGATGGGTTAACTATTGCAAGCCAAAAAGGAATTCCTATTTCTGCAGATCCAGCATATAGAAGCGATTTATGGAACTACGGAAAAGATGCTAGAGAAATATTAAATGAGTTGGTAAAATTATCTACTATATTTATAGGAGGACCTAATGAAATTAATGAATTATTAGATACAAAATTTTTGTATAAAAATGATGATTTTATAAAAGGTAGTAAACAACTAATTGAAAAACACCCTAACATTAAAAAAGTATTTGATAAAACCAGAAATTCAATAAACGCAAATTGGCATAAAATCCAAGCTAGAATGTGGAACGGTTCAGAGTTTTTAGAAACAAATGAACTAGAAATTACCCATGTTATAGATAGAATCGGAACAGGAGATGCCTATGCCGCAGGATTGATTCATGGTCTATTGCATTATGATGATACAAAGGCATTGCAATTTGCAAACGCTGCTTGCGCAATTAAACATACAATAGAAGGCGATGCAAATTTGGCAACTGAGCGAGAAATTATAAATATTATTGAAGGTAATCTTTCTGGAAGAATTATAAGATAATGGCACAATATACAAGAATAGAAGTTGCAAAAGTGATGAAAGACACAGGGATTGTTCCCTTATTTTATCATTCAGATATAGAAATCGTAAAAAAAGTAATAAAATCCTGTTATGATGGTGGTGCAAGGGTATTTGAATTTACAAATAGAGGAGATCATGCTCAGGATATATTTTCTGATGTTTCTAAATGGGTAATTAAGGAACTTCCTGGTATGATTCTGGGTATTGGATCTATAGTGGATTCTGGCACAGCTTCTCTATTTATTCAGAAAGGGGCTAATTTTATAGTTTCTCCTATTCTTAATGCAGATATAGCAAAAGTATGTAACCGCCGAAAAATAGCCTGGTTACCTGGGTGTGGAACCCTCTCTGAAATTAATTATGCAGAAGAATTAGGAGCTGAGATTGTCAAAATCTTTCCTGCAGCACAAATAGGTGGTCCAGATTTTATCAAAAGTATTAAAGCACCTTGTCCATGGTCTAGCATCATGCCTAGTGGTGGAGTTACACCAGAAAAAAAAAATCTATCCAACTGGTTTAAAGCAGGAGCACATTGTGTAGGTATGGGTTCTAAACTTATAACTAAAGATGCACATGGTGTTTTTGACTATGATCAAATCACTAAACTCACTGCCAAATCTATAACGATTGTAAAAGATTTGAGAAATCAGAATCTATAACTTTTGAGTATCTTTTAATACAAATAGAAAAAGACGATCTTTTCAGATCGTCTTTTTTAATACTATAAATGAATTGAATTAGTTTCCTCCAAAAGTAAATAATAGGCCAAGATTTATTGTAAAATCACTAACAGATTGTTCAAAGTTTCCTTCTCCTGTTTTACCTGCATTCAAATACGCAACATTCATATTAAGAACGCCATATTTAAAACCAATTGCAGGGCGAATTGCAAAGTTTGATGTACTTGCCGCTACTTCTACATCTCCTGTATTTCCTGTAGCTTCCACTTCTACTGATCCAATAGAAGTAATACCCAACCCTAAACTTCCATAAGGTCTAAACCCTTCCTTCCTAAAATAATACCGACCGTTTAAAAGATAACTGCTTAATGCAATAGCTCCAAAAGATACATTTTGCCCATTAATAGTTTCATCACCTCCTACTAAGAAGTCACCTTGCGCCAAAATAGATACGTCAATATCTTCGGTAACGCCATATCCTAATTCTAGATGTGCAGAAACCCCTCCATCGGTATAGTCTGCTATATCCCCAGTAGGAAGAGCATATCCAACACCAAAACCAAGTTTAACTTGCGCGTTTGCAGCAGTCATTCCTAATAATGCAACTGCAGCTAATAATAAAAATTTTCTCATAATTGAAATATTAATTAATTTATGTTGAATATCTTACTTACCAACTATCAGACCAAAATTTAAGCAACGCAAAAAAACAACGCATATTCATTAAAATAAAAAATTGATAATCAATGTTTTACGAAATTAAAATTTATTTTAAAAAACAAAATAAAAACAAAAAAGACGACCTTTTCAGATCGTCTTTTTATATTATATATTTGATTGAATTAGTTTCCTCCAAAAGTAAATAATAGACCAAGATTTATTGTAAAATCATTAACAGATGCATCTCCAGTTTTACCAGCACTTAAATAAGCAGCATTCATATTAAGAACACCATACTTAAATCCTAAAGCTGGACGAAATGCAAAGTTAGATGTACTAGCAGCTAATTCAGCTGAAGTCCCATCTACTTCAATAGCTCCAATTGTTGCAAGACCTAAACCAAGACTACCATATGGTTTAAATTTAGATTCTGTAAAATAATAGCGTCCATTAAGCATATAAGCTCCTACAGCAACATTTCCGATAGAACCAGTCGCTTGTCCAAGACCAGTATCTACATTAAGATCAGATCCAACCAAGAAATCTCCTGTATAAAGGAAAGAAACATCAATATTTTCTGTTACACCATATCCTAATTCTAAATGTGCAGAAACACCACCATCTGTAAAGTCTGCTATATCTCCAGTAGGAATAGCATAACCAACACCAAAACCAAATTTAACTTGTGCATTTGTAGCTGTAATTCCTAATAAAGCAATCGCAGCAAAGAGTAAAAATTTTTTCATAATTGATTAAGTTTTATCGTTTAAGTGCACGAATATACCGATAAAAAACACGAATTAACAAATTATTTTGAAAAAAAATTAACATAATAACAACAAAAACCTATAAATCAAGTGTTTAACAACATAAGAGACAAGAATTGTTGTTGTTTTAGTGTAACGAAATAAGGTATTAAATGAGAAATTGAAATAAGTCTGGTTTATCATTTAGATAATCTCCAAAGAAATTAAGCTCTTTCATTCTGGAGATTAAAGGCTCTAAATCCTTTTTGTCTTTTAATTCTATTCCAACCACAGCAGGGCCATTCTCTCTGCTTGATTTTTTTGAATATTCAAAATGTGTAATATCATCGTTAGGGCCTAATACTTCGCCTACAAATTGTTTTAGAGCACCCGCTCTTTGTGGAAAGCGAACAATAAAATAATGTTTTAAGTCTGCATATAATAGAGCTCTTTCTTTAATTTCGGCTGTACGCGTAATATCATTATTACTTCCACTTACAATACACACGACATTTTTACCCTTAATTTTGTCCTTATAAAACTCCAATGCAGCAAGAGTTAAAGCTCCAGCCGGTTCGACGACTATAGCATCTCTATTATACAGATCTAAGATAGTCTGACATACTAATCCTTCAGGTACTGTATACATATCAGATAAGTATTCTTTACAAATTTCAAAATTAAGATCTCCTACTTTTTGAACAGCGGCTCCATCAATAAATTTATCAATATCAAAAATCTCTGTATTCTTATTGTTTCGTATAGAAGATAACATAGATGGTGCCCCTTTAGGCTCTACTCCGATAATTTTTGTTTTTGGTGATAAAGCTTTCATAGCACCACATAATCCTGATGCCAAACCCCCTCCTCCAATAGCTACAAAAATATAATCTATAGTCACATCTGCTTGCTTAAAAATCTCGAGGCCGATTGTCCCTTGTCCTTCTATTGTTTTAGGATCTTCAAAGGGATGAACAAAAGTTTTCCCTTGAGACTTACAAGCTTCCATAGCAGCTTTAAATGAATCATCAAAAGTATCTCCTTCAAGAACAATTTTTACATAGTCTCCACCAAACATTTCTGTTTGAGCAATTTTTTGTTTTGGAGTTACCGAAGGCATATATATGGTACCTTCGATTCCCAAATGATTACATGCAAATGCAACTCCTTGAGCATGATTACCCGCACTAGCACATACCACTCCTTTTTCTAACTCTTCTTTGGTAAGTGAACTAATTTTATTAAAAGCTCCTCTAATTTTATAAGATCGAACTCTCTGGAGATCTTCTCTCTTTAATAAAACATTAGCTTCATATCTACGAGAATAACGAATACTATCCATTAGTGGAGTGACCATGGCTACTTCTTTGATTATAGAAGCTGCTTTCTGGATATCTTCTAATTCAGGAAAATATGTAGTAATGACAGAGCTCATACTTATAGGTTATTATTCATTAAAACTTTGTTAGCCTGGATCCATCGAAGGTTACACAATACACATCTCAAAACTTCAACAGACCCGGCCGAACAAAATTTAGTGAATTAGACTATCGGTTTCATTGCGGTCATAGACGCTCTAAGTCTAGCTCCAACAACTTCGATAGGGTGATTACGTAATGCCGCATTTACCTCTATTAACTTAGCATTATCTACACCATTATTTCTTCCTTCATCGTATTTTTTTCCGATTACGTCTGTATCGATTTTCTTCATAAAATCGGTAAGTAATGGTTTACATGCATGATCAAAAAGATAACATCCATACTCTGCAGTATCAGAAATAACACGGTTCATTTCAAATAACTTTTTACGTGCAATAGTATTGGCAATAAGCGGAGTCTCATGTAAAGATTCATAGTATGCAGATTCTTCTATGATTCCAGAATCTGTCATAGCTTCAAAAGCCAACTCAACACCTGCTCTTACAAAAGCAACCATTAACACACCGTTATCATAGAATTCTTGTTCAGAAATCTCTACATCACCAGCAGGAGTTTTTTCGAATGCTGTCTCTCCTGTTGCGGCTCTCCATGATAATAAGTTTTTATCATCATTCGCCCAATCTTCCATCATTGTTTTAGAGAAATGACCAGAAATAATATCATCCATATGTTTTTGAAATAATGGACGCATAATCTCTTTTAATTCCTCAGATAATTCAAAAGCTTTCACTTTTGAAGGATTGGATAATCGATCCATCATATTGGTGATTCCACCGTATTTTAACCCTTCGGTAATGGTTTCCCATCCATATTGAATCAATTTAGAAGCATAACCTGCATCAATTCCTTTTTCTATCATTTTATCAAAACATAAAATTGACCCTGTCTGCAACAATCCACAAAGAATTGTTTGCTCGCCCATGAGGTCAGATTTTACTTCGGCAACAAATGAAGATTCTAATACTCCTGCTCTATCTCCTCCTGTTCCTACAGCATATGCCTTTGCTTGTTCTAAACCATGCCCCTGAGGGTCATTCTCTGGGTGTACCGCAATTAGTGTTGGCACCCCAAAACCTCTTTTATATTCTTCTCTTACTTCTGACCCAGGGCATTTAGGCGCTACCATAATTACAGTAAGATCCTCTCTTACCTGAGTACCTTCTTCTACAATATTAAAACCATGAGAATATGATAAAGTAGCTCCTTGTTTCATTAAAGGCATTACCGCATTTACTACTTGAGTATGCTGCTTATCTGGAGTAAGATTAATAACCACATCTGCATGAGGTACTAATTCTTCATAAGTTCCAACATTAAATCCATTATCAGATGCATTGATAAAAGATTGTCTTTTCTCCTTTATAGCTCCTTCACGAAGTGCATATGAAACATCTAAACCAGAATCTCTCATATTTAGTCCCTGATTAAGACCTTGGGCACCGCATCCAACGATAACCATCTTTTTTCCTTTTAGTGCATCAATTCCTCCTGAAAATTCTTCAGAATTCATGAATCTACATTTTCCTAATTGTGTTAATTGATCTCTTAATGATAGCGTATTAAAATAATTTGCCATTTCCTTCCTAATTTGTGATTTCCGTTCGGAAATTTGATTTAATTTTGATTTATAGTTGTTTATTTTTATGGTGTCCCCTAATGGGACGGGCTATCCACTTTATCTTTTATCTCTGATCCCTTCGAGAACCTCTGGGATAGAGTAAAAGGATGTCATTTCTATCCCTTACACAGTCTCTGATCCAAAACTTTCTAATATTTTAGAAATATGCATTTTATCTTTTGTAACTGCAATTCTGCCAGAACGCACAAATTGCATCAGCCCAAAAGGTTCTAATTTGTGATACAAAGCTTCTACTTCTCTTCGTCTTCCTGTTTTCTCTAACACAAAAAACTCTGGAGTCACAGTAACAATATTAGCATTACTATTCTTAATTACATTCTGAATCTGGCGATCTTCAAACAATAACTTTGAAGCTACTTTAAACAATGCTGTCTCCTGATAAATAGTCTCTTCATCTTTATGATAAAATGCTTTTATAACTTCGATCTGCTTTTCGATTTGACCAATTAACTTTTTTACTTGTTCTTCGGTTATTTTCACCACTATAGTAAATCGAAACACATCTTTGATTTCTGAAGCAGAAGCTGTCATACTATCCAAATTGATGTGACGCTTCAGGAATATTGCCGATATCCTATTTAGCAATCCTATATTATTCTCGGTATATACCGATATCGTAAAATTTTCTTTTTCCATAATTACTCTAATCTTATATCAGAAACTGATGCTCCTGTCGGAATCATCGGAAATACATTATTTTCTTTTTCAACACATACCTCCAAAAAATAAGGGCCTTCACACGCGATCATTTCTGCAATTGCATCTTGTAAATTTTCTCTTTTGGTTATTCTTGTGGATTTTATGTGATATCCTTCTGCTATTTTTATAAAATCTGGATTTACCATTTCTGTAGAGGCGTATCTTTTATCAAAAAATAGTTGTTGCCATTGCCTTACCATACCCAGAAAGTCATTGTTTAAAACCACTATCTTTACAGGTACTTTGGTTTGAAAAATTGTACCCAACTCCTGAATCGTCATTTGATATCCTCCATCACCAATTATAGCGACAACTTCTCTATCCGGAGCTCCCATTTTTGCACCAATAGCAGCAGGTAATGCAAATCCCATTGTACCTAGCCCTCCAGAAGTAACATTACTTTTGGATTTAGTAAACTCTGCATATCTGCATGCAATCATCTGGTGCTGTCCTACATCAGATACGATAACTGCATCTCCTTTGGTTTCTTCATTAATCCCTCGAAGCACTTCTCCCATAGACAATCCTTCTTTACTAGGATATAGTTCATCTTTGATTACTTTATCATATTCTATAGCATCGTAATCTTTAAATTCCTGAAACCACGAATCATGCGTATTTGATTTTACCAAAGGAAGTATTTTGGCAAGTGTATTTTTAACATCTCCCATTACAGCAACATCAGCCTTCACATTCTTATCAATCTCTGCTGGGTCAATTTCAAAATGAACAACTTTAGCTTGTTTTGCGTATGTTTCCAGATTTCCTGTTACTCTATCGTCAAAACGCATTCCGATGGCTAATAATAAATCACACTCATTAGTTAATTTATTTGGACCATAATTACCGTGCATACCTACCATACCAACATTTAATGGATGTGATGTCGGCAATGCAGAAAGTCCTAGTATTGTCCATGCTGCAGGTATTCCTGTTTTTTCTATAAAGTTTTTTAATTCTTCTTCTGCTTCTCCAAGAATTACCCCCTGACCAAAAACGACCATTGGTTTTTTTGCTCCATTTATGAGTTTAGCAGCGGCTTCAAGACTTTTTGGTTCTGTTTCTGGTATTGCCTGATAACTACGTACTCCTTTGCATTTTTCATATATAAAATCTAATTCACCAAACTGAGCATCTTTAGTAATATCAACCAGAACAGGTCCTGGTCTACCCGACCGAGCAATATAAAAAGCTTTTGCCAGTACTGTTGGAATATCTTCAGCTTTCGTTACCTGACAATTCCATTTTGTAATTGGCATGGAAATTCCAATAATATCTGTTTCTTGAAATGCATCTGTACCTAAAAGATGAGAACCTACCTGGCCCGTGATACAAACCATAGGGGTAGAATCGATCTGCGCATCCGCAATTCCAGTCACAAAATTAGTAGCTCCCGGTCCAGAGGTTGCAATTGCTACTCCTACTCTACCACTGGTTCTGGCATATCCTTGCGCAGCATGTGTTGCACCTTGCTCATGTCTGGTTAATACATGATGTAACTGATCCTGATACTTATAGAGTTCATCGTAGACAGGCATTATTGCCCCTCCCGGATATCCATAAATCAAATCTACACCTTCTGCCAAAAGACATCGTATTACCGCTTCAGCACCAGTCATTTTTTCTGTTGCTACTACCTTTTGTTTTTTCACTGTTTGCGTTTGTGTTTCCATACGCGTTTTTTTATTTAGAGTCTGGATTTTATTTCAATCAAGACTTAGATCCTTTTATATATTTCGGTTTTCACCGAAATGACAATTAATAGAAACCAATACCTCATAAAGCATTGGAATACTTTTTTAGAATTCATCAGTTACACATCCTTGCGATGCCGATGAAACCGTTTTTGCATATTTATACAATACACCCTTACTAAATTTCAATTCTGGTTGTACCCAAGAAGCTCTTCTTTTTTCTATTTCCTCTTTATCAATATCTACAGTAATAGCATTAGTCTCTGCGTCAATTGTAATGATATCTCCATCTTTTACTAATGCTATCAAACCACCTTCTTGTGCTTCTGGAGTAATATGCCCTACAACAAACCCATGGGTTCCTCCCGAAAATCTTCCATCGGTAATCAAGGCTACATCTTTACCTAAACCTGCTCCCATAATCGCGGCGGTAGGCTTAAGCATTTCTGGCATTCCTGGACCTCCTTTTGGACCTTCATACCTAATGACGACCACATCACCTTTTTGTACTTTTCCATCTCTAATCCCATCATTAGCATCATACTCTCCATCAAACACTTTAGCTTTTCCTTGAAAACGCAATCCTTCTTTACCCGTTATTTTTGCAACACATCCATTTTCAGATAGGTTTCCAAACATAATTCTCAAGTGCCCTGTTTGTTTGATAGGGTTTTCCAAAGGTTTTATAACGTCTTGACCTTCGGTAAGATCAGGAACATCTAATAAATTTTCTGCTAATGTTTTTCCGGTTACAGTCAAACATTCTCCATGTAATAACCCTTTCTTTAATAAATATTTTAATACTGCAGGAATACCTCCAACCTCATGTACATCTTCCATAAGGTACTTTCCACTTGGTTTTAAATCTGCCAAGAATGGAGTTTCATCACTAATTCTCTGGAAATCTGCAAGTGTAAAATCTACATCTGCAGCTCTTGCAATGGCTAAGAAGTGTAATACTGCATTGGTAGATCCTCCAAGGATAGTTACTAACCGTATTGCATTCTCTAAGGATTTCTTAGTTACAATGTCTTTTGGTTTTATATCTTTTTCTAAGAGTACTCGCATAGCACGACCTGCAGCGATACTCTCTTCTTCTTTGTTGTTACTAATTGCAGGATTTGAAGAATTATAAGGTAATGACATACCCAAAGCCTCTATTGCAGACGCCATTGTATTGGCAGTATACATACCTCCGCAAGCTCCTGCTCCCGGACAAGCTTTTTCTATCACACTTTTATATTCTGTTTGAGTAATTGTACCAGCCACTTTCTCTCCCCAGGCCTCAAAAGCTGAAACCACATCTAATTTTTTACCTGCATGATGTCCTGAAGCTATTGTACCTCCATACACCAGAATTGAGGGTCGATTCAATCGTAAAATAGCCATTAAAGCACCAGGCATATTCTTATCACACCCTACAACAGTTACCATTCCGTCATAAGACATGGCTTGTACCACAGTTTCCATAGAATCTGCAATCACATCTCTTGAAGGTAATGAAAAACGCATTCCCGGAGTTCCCATAGAAATCCCATCACTTACTCCAATAGTATTAAAAATGAGTCCTACAACATCTTCTTCTAATGTTCCTTTCTTCACTAATTTAGCGAGATCATTAAGATGCATATTACAAGGATTTCCTTCATATCCTGTACTTGCAATCCCGACTAAAGGCTTATTAAAATCTTCATCGGTTAAACCAATTGCATGAAGCATTGCTTGCGCTGCAGGCTGTGTGTCATCTTGAGTGACTTGTTTACTATATTTATTGATGCTCATTACGTTTGAATACCAGTTTTTTGTTAATTTGATAAAATTTTAACTATTCTTTTACGACATTTGTATCGTATTGAATAAACCACAGTATAAAATTATTTCCTTATGGCTAAACGGGTAAAGATTATTCAATACCCTTACAATATCCAATACCCACTTTGACCTTCTTAAACACTGATTAACAAGTATTTATATTCATTTTTTTTACAATCACTATTTGTTAATTTTTAATTAATTCTACATTTTGGTCTAAAAAAAATCCCTTCATATTTGAAGGGATTCTTATATTTTTAACATATCAACATCCCTCATCATAGTGAGTTAATCACAATACTAATAATGACATTGATATTACTGTTGTTAAACATGTTCATTTTTTAAATTTGGTTCAAAAAAAAACCCTTTACTGAGGTAAAGGGATTTTTTATATTTTGAATATCAAATATGATCCCTTATCAAGGTAAAATGATTACCTCAATACTAATGACCGCGTTGATATTTATGTTTTTTGTATTCATTTATATGATCAAATATAGCAAAATATTCTATTGTCCTATATTTTTATATGTAAACTTTTGAAAATTTAGCGTTTCACTAGATTTTAAATAATTTGTTTTTCATACAATAAATCACCAACCCTACTCTTGTTTTCACTTCTAGCTTTCTAAAAACAGTTTCTCTATAATTTTCTATTGTTTTTGGACTTAGGTTCATTTCTCCAGCAATATCCCTATAGGTAAGTTCTGAACAAGCGAATTTCAAAAAGACTCTTTCTTTGTCTGTTAATTTATCTTGTAGGTTTTTACTATTATCAACACCTTCAGAATTTCTTAATGCACTTTCTATTTTACCTGAATAATAGAAGCCTTGTTCTATTACCATCTTCATTGCGAACTCAAAATTCTCTGGATGAATATCTTTAAGCAAATATCCTTTTGCTCCAGCTCTAAGCATTTTGATAATGGTTTCTTCATCATCTTCCATGGTCAAAGCCAATACTTTTTGATCTGGTTTATTTTCCTTAAGCCATTGCATGGTTTGCACACCATCCATAACTGGCATTTTTACATCCAAAAGAATAAGGTCTGGTGTTTTTCTTTTATGAAGATAATATTGTGTAAGTTCTTTGCCGTTCTTTAGAATCGCTAATACCTCATATGCTTCAAGCTTAGAAATCAAACTTTCTAGCGACTGCGCGAATAAAAGATGATCATCAACAATTACTATGGTCTTTTTTTTCATCTGGTCCTTTTTAGTATGTATACCATTTAAATTATATAGCCATCTATATTGAGAAAACAATTCTCAATACTACAAATGTATTAAATCAATTTCTATCTAGCATAGGATATGACAAGGTAAGTAAGACACCTTTTCCCGGAGAAGATTTATAGTCCAGTTTTGCTTTGACCAATGAAGCCCGACTTTTCATATTTAATAATCCTGAGTTTGCCTGTACAGATTTCATATCAAAACCAACCCCATCATCTTGTATTTTAATACCAAGTGCTTCTGGTGTATACTCCAGTTCTACATCGAGATTAGATGCTTCTGCATGTTTAATGGTATTAGAGAAAAATTCTTGAATAATGCGATATAGGATAATCTCATCTTTGGGGTCAATATACCCCTCTTCACCCTTTATCGTTAGTGTAGGTGTTAAAAAATTAAGTTTTTCAAAACGTTTTAGTTCTACCCGAATGGATTTCTCTAATCCCACATTCTCAATCACTTCATGATTTAAGGTTTTGGATAAATTGCGTATTTCCTGGAGACTATCTCCTACCAGTTTACGCACATCTTGCAAAGAATCTGAAGACTGTGTATCAATGGTAGTACCCATTATATTGATTTGCATTACTGCTGTAGATAGTAACTGCCCAATATTATCATGCAACTCCCAACTTACATTTTTAAGAGCCTGTTCCTGTATCTCTATACGAGATTTAAAAATCTCATCTTCAAAACGTTGTTCTGCTCTTAATTTTTCTAACAATAATTTGTTTTTTCGTCGTTGAAAAGCCACAAAAAAGATAATACCGAAAATTATAAAAAAAAGAATAATAACGGTAAAATAGACTATTAATAAGATTTGTTCTTTCGGAAGCATACTATAAAACCTACTGTAAAACAAGTGTACATAAAAATATTTGCAATAGTAATTATATTAGTATAAATTTTAACAAATTCTGGATTTGATGAAGCACTATAATATTTACTATATATTAAGAGAGGAGTAACCGTCAGGTGAAAAACCAAAGTCCCAGCAGCTACATAAAAAGGGAATATTCTACCAAAATACAAAATGGTGTCACTTTGAAAAACTTCATAGAAATATAAAAAAATACCTATAAAAATCAACACTCCTCCTAAAATAAAGGTATAAGCAGAAATAGCTTTAAAAAAAACATCGGTTAACAAAAGGTTTACGATTGAGCTAAAAAAGAAAAACAAAGCAAGCCCTTTAAGGAGGTTTTTACTTTTTTTTGATTTTATGTTTTTAATATAGTAAAAAATATAAAACACAAAATTCAATATCAAATATGGATTATACAACCAATAATTATCTTTTTCAAAAAAAGTCCCCTTTAATGGGAAAAACAAGCTCCAGCCATCAACCAACCTAGGCAATAAACCCATTGTCTCTACAATAACAACAAAAAGCAGAAACCAAACAAAATACCGAGAAACTTTATCTTCTCGGTATTTTGTTGTACAATACAAGCCTACTAATACGGCAATAAGCTCTATACTATGTATAATGATTAACTGAGTATTGCTCATTAATAAATATGTGGAGGGTCTCCTGCTGACCCAAGATTATAAGGTTCTAAATTATAATTATTTTGTGCATGATCTCCTCCTTTACCCATTTCGCCAGCTGGTGCACCAGTAGGTGCTAAAAACACAGTAGAATATCCTCTATCCATTTTACATTTCTCTTTAGGATATGCTCCAAAATATATTCTGATTCCAGGATTACAGATCCCTTGTTTTTTAGATTGTTTCTTCACGTATTTAAGGTACTCTTGTAATTCTTCTACGCTCCACCAAAACTCTCTGGTATCTTCAAATCCAAGACACTTATCAATTTCTGGCGTTCTGGTATCGCACCATGTTTTTTGAAGCTCTTTTGCTTCTTCTATACTAATACATTTTTTGGGTCTTTTTTTTCCCATAACTTTTTTTTATTTAGGTTAACTGATGCTAATATATCCAAAAAACCTGGTGCAAAGCAAATACAACGTACCATTAACCACAAAACCAAAAGAAGACCAACTACTATTAAAAAACTGGATCACAATACCTTAACACATTAAACACAATACTATAAAAAAAGAACACAGGGGATTTTCCCCCTATTACAAAAAGGGGCATTTCCCCTGTTTCATAATTACACTTTTTGATTATACAAATGTGTGGCATATAGAAAGATTATGCACTATGCAGTAGGTCGAACAAGAAGAAATCGACCCAAGGATTGAGGCGTTAAAATAAGACTCTGTTGAAAAAACAAAATTAGTTTAACTTACAATATTTAATTGTCAGTTAAATAAGGTTCAAAAAAACGAATTTCATTAATATAGAAATAAGTTGATTTTTCATTCCGTTGAAAAATGGAATCTACTTAATACATGTACTACCAAAAATTGACTCCAGCCTACACTGGAATGACAAAAAACAATGAATACTCGTTCATCATACTAAAAACAACTAATTAAACATATAGGCAAATAGGAAATGAAAAAATTACCTTATCACTTTGAAACTACACTTCGACAATGCCTGTCCTGAGCTTGTCGAAGGGCTCAGTATGACAATTTTGATTTTATCATACTTAAACCCGTTGTGCATTTAGGAAAATTATTACAAAAAAGCGTCAATTCGATTGTTTTGTCGTAATAACCTTTAGACTAAGCTCGAGGCGACGGAAGACAAAATGTATCGAGAATAGCTTTTTTAAACCAAAATCCTTGTCATCCAGAGTGTGCCAAAGGACTCGATGCACTTCTCCTAAAGTCGAAGCACTCAAATTGACGGATTATGATTAGAAAAATATCTAAATAGCACAAAAGATTACTTAACGGTATTGTTATATCAACTTAAAACTACATCTTTCTTTCATTCTTTTTTGTGCAATGCTATTGATTGACATTTCACTTAATTGTAAAACTCTTGGATATCCTCCCGTGGTTTGACAATCTCTCATCAAAATTATCAAAGTCCCCGATGGAGTCAATTGAACTGTACCTGGTAAAACAGGAGAAGTTAACATCGATGGTAAATCATTATATAATTTCTCTTCTAATTGAATTGCCATTCTATTTATTGTATTCGAAATGGTAAACGAATTATCAAATAAAAACAACTGTTGATCTTTTGATAAATGATCAAATTCTGGTCCCTTATACACTTCTAATTTTTGGGTACTATCGAACAATATTGGAATAGAAATAGTAGACAATTGACTATCAAAAATATTGCTGATTTTATATGGCAAAATAGCATCATTTTCTAATCGACAATCAGAGGTAATTGATTTATAAAATGATTTGCTTTTTAAAATCATTGGAGTAGAAAAACCTTTACTTATTCCTACATAACCATACACACCTTTCATACATGATTTAAATTTTAAAATATCATCTTTAACAATGCGAATTCTTTTATACATATCAATTTTCAGATCATTTAAAAATGCATCCGCTTCAGCCCCTGTTAAAACAATTTCTGTATTTTCAAAAAAATGTAAAACTGGAGGCTGAAAAGCCCATTCTATACATGCCGAATTTTTATCATTCCCCAACAATGAATTTGCTAATCCATATGACAATTTATCCATAGCTCCACTTCTGGGAACACCATATTTTGAAAACCCAAAACGACCTCCATCCTGAATAGTGGTAAAAAAACCTGCTTTAAGAATTTTAACTCCTCCAGTCATATCGTGATCGGTTTAAGTAAGAAACTATCTTTTTCACATTTTGATCTGATATCGTTATATTCATATTCTTTTATCGATATAAACTGAATAGTATCTCCAGGTTCAAAAACAGTAAACTCTTTAGTATTTGGATTAAAAAAATCAAGAGGACACATACCAATTACATGCCAACCACCAGGGCTTGTAACCGGATAAATTCCGGTTTGATTTCCACCTATAGCTACAGATCCTTTTTTCACCTCTAAGGAGGGTGTATTTTTTCGAGGCAAATGAAGCTTTGAATCAAGACCACCCAAATATAAAAACCCAGGTAAAAAACCTATAAAGAAAATAGTATAACGAGGAGCAGTATGCAAGGCAATTATTTCATCTACAGACAAAGATTTATTTTTTGCAAACGTGTTCAAATCAGGTGCCAGAGCAGGGGAATAACATACTGGGATTTTCCACAGTCGATTTTCTTGTTGTTCTGATAACACATTAGATGAATACAAGGTTTTTAGCTCAAAAACGGTATCATAGAATTTCTCTATAGTAGACACATAGTAAATTAACAACGAGTTATATCCAGAAATTACCTCAACAATTAGTTTACCATAAAAAGATTCAATTGATTTTTTATAAAAAAGAAGGTCATGAAGGACATTTTTGTCAATTACTGAAGGCCATTCGATTAAAATAGCCTTTTCAGAATACTGCCAATATCTTAATTCGTAACTCATGAATTTATCCTATACTTATGTTCAATTTCAAAAATTCCTGATGTAAATATTTTAAAATATCAACCGATTTTGGATTATCTCCATGTACACAAATCGTATCAAAAAAAATTGGCAACTCCTCTCCTTTTTTCGTTCTCACCTTATCTTCTAAAACCATTCTTTTTAAATGTTCAAAAACTTGTTTTACATCTGTAAGAACAGCTTCATTTTCTGAACGAGAAACCAAAGTCAAATCGTCATTATAATTTCGATCCGCAAAAGCTTCAAATTTTAATCTAAATTTATCTTTCACAAGATACGATAATTTAGATTTTTTTGACGTTATTATCAATAAACTTTTATCGATATTATTTATTGCTTCAAGTACTGCAGAAGCTACCTCTTCATTTTTGACTACTTCATTATAAAGCGCTCCATGTGGCTTTACATGATGCAACTCCTCTCCTTTTTTGTCAACGTAAAATTTAACTTCTTCTATTTGAGCAACAATTGTTTTCACTAAATCATCATATGCCAAGGCCATCTTAACTCTTCCAAAATTTTCTCGATCGGGATATGATGGATGTGCTCCAATCTTTACTTTATGTGTACTTGCTAACCGGATAGTTTTCTGGATCTCTTCTTGATCACCTGCATGACTCCCACATGCAATATTACACCAAGATATAAATGGCATTATCTGAGCATCAAAACCAGCTCCTTCTCCAACATCTGCATTAAAAATTATTTCTTCCATATTCCTACAAAAAACAAAAACAAATCCTACAAATTAATCACTACCTTCCAAATACTTCTACATCCTAAAAAAGCGGCAATCAATACAATCAAAAAACCAATAGCATTTTGCACCTTAGAATTAGTGTATTTTCCTAAAATATTTTTCTTGTTCATAACCCACAAAAGGAAACCTGCAATTACAGGTAAAAGGAGTCCGTTTGCTACTTGTGCAAATTGTATAATCTTAATTGGTTTTATTCCGAGAGATGAAAATACTACACCAAGAAAAAGTATAAACATCCAAACTGATCTAAATTGTTTACTCTTTAATCCTCCTTGCCATCCTAAACATCCTTTTACTACATATGCAGCTGCTAAAGGAGCAGTTATAGCCGAGGTAATTCCTGCTGCAAAAAGCCCTAAAGAAAGTACATATTTTGCTGCAGGTCCAAAAACAGGTTCCAGGCTTTTTGCTAAATCAGCTGCATTATTTACTTCGTTACTAAGTATTGCAGCACCCGCAATAATAATAGCCATAGACACTAACCCACCAGCCGAAATAGCAATAATGGTATCTTTTCTTGCTAATGGTAGTTCTTCTGGAGTATTCCATTTTTCTTTTACCACTGAAGCATGAAGAAACAGATTATAAGGAACGACTGTAGTACCCACTAACCCAATAACTGTAAATAGTTTTTCTGAAGAAAAATTGGGTACAAACCCTTTAACAACTAAAGAAATATCTGGTTTGGTCACAATAGCAGTAATAATAAAAGCCAAACTCATAAAAAGTACTAACACTATCAAACTTCTTTCTAGTATTTTATAATTACCTATGTACAAAACCACAAATGCCAACACTCCAATTATCCAACTCAAATAGTTAAAAGTGAACCCTGCCAAGCTTATATTTGGCGATTCAATGATTGTTGACAACCCTAAGACACCACCACTTATGTTACCTGCTTCATAGGCGGCATTACCAATAAAAATTGCAGAAATAATAATACCCAGAAGTATTGATTTTACAATTTTATTATCAAACTGAGATTTAAGCACTTCACTAAGTCCATTTTGAGTTACCACACCTAGCCTTGCTGCCATTTCTTGCAATACCATACAAGCTATAATAGAAAGTCCCAAAGCCCATAATAATGTATACCCAAACTTCACTCCTGCTATTGTGCATACTGTGACTGTACCCGGACCAATAAATGCTGCTGTAACCAAAGTTCCCGGACCAATATTAGAAAACCACTTTTTCATGCGTTCACCTATTTTTAATCATTTATTTTGTATTTATATCTAAGGTGTATATCGCAAATGACCCTAACCAATGCCCTCCTTCATAACTATCTCCAACCAGATTGGGTAATGAATAGTTGATGTGCGTATTTGCTACCGAAAAAAGATGCGCATAGTCCTCGTATTGTTTTGCTAATCCATATAGCACCCAGGCTCTACTAAAATTTAATCCATCTAAATGTACTAGTTTACCATCAGTACGATCAGATACTTTACCCACTTCTATTGTGTAGTTTTTATTTTTTAGTTGAGGCATGAAAGCAGAAATCCAATGATCAAATTCTTTTTTATTAAGTATTCTTCTCATTAGGTCAATTTCTTCAAAACAAGGAGACAAAAAATCATAGCCACTTGGTTCCCATCCGATAGGGCAGTTCTGATCATTCTGATAGAATTCCTTTGCTTTACCTTCAATACTTTCCTTTAATTTTTGATGATTAACCGTATTCGCATAGTCCCAAGCAAATGATAATCCGAATGCTGTATTGGTATGCTCTCCCACTCTAATAGGATAATTAAGTTTTGGCAAGAAATCAATGTATTTTTGAACAATCATAATTGTTAAAGGTTCTAAATTTTGCTGCAACTCCCTTGCTATTGGATCATCCCAGGTATGCAATTCTTCTGCCAGCTTAAGCAACCAAGCCCAACCATAAGTTCTCTCATAAGATTTATTATGTTTCTCTTCAAAATATTTAACTTCTATTGCTATATTATCTTTTGAAATATTTTGCCGCAATTTGTTTATAGCTTCTTCTCTTTTTTCGAGGTCGGGAAAGGTTTTTAAAAGCTTCACCAATGACCAATGACCATGAACAGAAGAGTGCCAGTCAAAGCAACCATAAAATGTAGGATGCAATTCTTTAGGCTCTCCAATATTTTCTTTTCCTCCCAGTGTTTGATTAAGCTTGTTAGGATATTCAATTTGTAAACACGCTAATGGTAATTCTGCCAACGAATTAGCATTGGCTAATGTAAGTTGCAAAGGTTTTTGAATTGGATGTTCTTGCTGATTTTGAGCTGCTTTATCTTCTGATAATTTCTTCTGATTTTCAGCATCTTTATTACAACTTATGAAAGCTAGTATTAAAATCAAAAAAAGTATTCGATTCATAGTCAATATTTAAAAGTTCAATGTCTGTTTTCCTAAAAATATTGATTTCAGAAGGGATAGTAAATGGATTGTTGATAAGAACCACAAATAGTTTATAAGTTATCGAATACCCCATTATTGGACTTATTAAACTATCCTAACCAACCATCCCGATCCAGGCTTCTGTATTGTATGGCTTCAGAAATATGATTTCCTTTTATATCCTTAGAACCTTCAAGGTCTGCAATAGTTCTTGAAACTTTTAGAATACGATCATAAGCTCTTGCTGATAGATTTAACCTTTCCATTGCTGTTTTCAGTAATTCTTTTGAATTTTTATCAAGTGCACAAAATTCTCGTATTTGTTTTACCCCCATTTGTGCATTGTAATGAATACTCTGTAACTTTTCAAATCGCTTGGTCTGAATATCTCTTGCTACAATCACTCGTTTCCGAATATCAACACTAGGCTCTCCTCTTCTTTCTTCGCTAAGTTTATCAAATGGAACCGGAGTAACTTCAATATGAATATCAATTCTATCTAATAAAGGCCCGGAAATCTTACTTAGATAACGTTGCATTTCTGCAGGAGAAGAGACTACGGGGGCGTCAGGATCATTAAAATAACCTCCCGGACTCGGATTCATGCTCGCCACTAACATAAAACTAGATGGATAAGTGACTGTAAATTTTGCTCTCGAAATTGTTACTTCTCTGTCTTCTAAAGGTTGACGCATTACCTCTAACACTTCTCTTTTAAATTCTGGCAACTCATCCAGAAATAAAACTCCATTATGTGATAGGGATATTTCTCCTGGTTGGGGATAACTTCCTCCTCCAACTAAAGCTACATTTGAGATCGTGTGATGTGGACTTCTAAATGGTCGTTGTGCCATTAATCCAACATTATCTTTAATACGCCCAACGACACTATGAATTTTGGTCGTTTCTAATGCTTCTTGCAAAGACATAGGCGGAAGAATACTTGGTAACCTCTTACTTAACATCGTTTTTCCACTACCCGGAGGACCTACCAATATAATATTATGACCTCCCGCGGCCGCAATTTCCATACAACGTTTTATACTTTCTTGCCCTTTTACATCGGCAAAATCAAATTCGGGATTAGCAAGCGCCGAATAAAATTCTTCCCTAGTGTCAACGATAGTTTGTTCTAATTGTCCTTTATCATCAAAATAATCAATTACCTCTTTAATATTATCAACACCATACACCTCTAGATGATCTACAATTGCAGCCTCTTTAGCATTTTGTTTTGGAAGTATAAAACCTTTAAAACCTTCTTCTCTGGCCTTGATTGCTATTGGAAGAGCTCCTTTTATTGGTTGCAGACTTCCGTCTAGAGAAAGCTCCCCCATAATTAGATAATCAGAAACAGTATCTCCTTTGATTTGTGAGCTTGCAGCAAGGATTCCTAATGCCAAAGTAAGGTCATATGCAGACCCTTCTTTTCTTAAATCTGCAGGCGCCATATTGATAGTAATTTTCTTTCCCGGTAATTTGTAACCGTTATTTTGTAAAGCAGCTGCGATACGATAACTACTTTCCTTTATCGCATTATCAGGCAACCCTACCAAATGATACCCAATTCCTTTATCAATATTTACTTCTACAGTTATTGATGTTGCTTCAACACCAAAAACAGCACTACCAAAGACCTTTGTCAGCATATATTCCTTTTTTCATACATGCAAACATAATCAGAATGAGTTTCAAAAAATGAAACTAGATTTTTGTATTCCGAAATATAGAATGGTAAAATAAATTATTCGACTATCAATATTTCTCGAATAGAGACTGGTTTTCCTTTATCAGTAAATCCTTCTAGTGAGATTTCATATTGCCCAACATTGTCTGATGTAAAAAAGTCAATTACCATCTCTTTAGCATCAAATTTAAGGTTGGGTATCCACAGTAATTGATGTCTATAATCCGGAATATGATCTGTTGTGGACTTTGTAGTTTCATCATATTGTTCGTGATAATATTTTTTTATAGGTAATGGTTTTGATAAAGCCAAGCTATACACCCCTTCACTTCTAAATGATTTATAATAATCCCCATCTATTGTTTCTATATCTATCACTCCTTGAAACATTTGTGAATTTAGAAAATACAAATCTCTTATGAGTTTAATACTTTTAATTTTGTTTGCATTATAATCTACTATAGTACTATGATCCTGAATTATGACACCATCAATAATAACTAGTGGCAGAAATGCATAATTTGAAGAAGATTCATAGCCACGAACCTGAAAAACATATTGCTCTTCATCAATCTTTTTAATCCATGCATTATTTACAATCTCTACCAAAGTTTCTCTTATTGTAGGGAATCTTGTGTAATCATCTAAATTAAAAACCTGTGCAATATCTCCATAAAAACGAGACTTGTCATCATTTAAAGCCAGTGTATCAGGTTTAACAGAGAAGTATCCATTGCGTATTTGATTATACACACTTCGTTCCAAAACGGATGATTTAGATTCTGAAGACAATGAAAATTTATTAAATACAAGATCAGAATAATCAGGGGATTTAGGATCATCCAAGGTTATTCTGAATTTCTCTTTATCGCCTAATACCTGAACTAAGGCATCCTGCTCAATGTGGGCCTTGTCTACATTAAAATAAAACACTCCGTCCCCATCTGCTTCTGCTATTTTTAATTCATAATTCTCACCAGGTATTGATATAGCTACTTTCTTATTAGACACTAAAGTTCCCGAATCCACAGGAGTAATCTTACCCGATATAAGCTCTCCTCTAAGTTCTGGTGGAACAATTTTTTTAGGACTACCACTTTGTTGTGACTCATACAGAGAAAAAAATGTTTTGGCGCTATATCTTGATGCTTCTTGAAATGATGTATCCTTCTTTTTAACTGATATTGAATAATTTCCATACCCAAGATTGCTTCTTATATCTTTTATGGTTAATTGAACCTTACTCCTTTTAGTAAATTTTTTCTTATCCAGAATCAGTTCTACATTAGTATTATCATTTTGAATTAGATCCGAATCACTATTTATCTCTTTCTTATCTGAAGTCTCTAAAATGTTTTTTTGATTACCTTGATAAGGATTTATGACACTAATATCTCCTTGAAAAAAATTATTCTTAGCCCCGTTATTCATCCATTGCGTGTATCCTACAAGTTTATAATTCCCAGAAGGAATAGTAACTGGAAGGAAAAAATCTCCTTGCCCTACTCCTTTATTCAAATTTATTTTATGTTGGAAAATACTTTTTTTATCCTCTCCTACTAACTCCACATATGCAATTTTACTCAAATCACTCAAGAGGTTAAGCCTAGCATTAATACAGTATAAACTATAGTATAAATATTCTCCTGTGAATAATAATGATGAATTGTAATGTATATAAACTTTTTCTTGAGGTATATCCTTATAGTCTATAGATTGTAATTTATTTTCAGTATTTGATTGAGAATTAACCAATGAATAAAATAAAAGAAAGATCACCACTAATTTCATACTATGTCTATTCATAATTTTCATAATTAATTTTCCCAAAATTCTGGGATTTCACTATTACCTATCTCTGTACAATCACCACACTCCTTTTCTACCAACTTATATGGACCTCCTTGTTCTGGGTCATCATTAAGACCAGCAAACAAAAACAATCCCGACCTTATTATACTAGAAAATCCATTTATACGTGGCGCACCAACATTACAATCTTCAAAATAAGGAGGTAAGTCTTCTTTTGGAAAAAAGTCTCTATAATTAAAAAAAATGCGTTTTGATGATATTGAAGAAACCTGAAAAAGCCCTAAAACATTTTCTTTTTCATTAGAAAGCGATTTGATATTACCTACAATAAATCCAGGTTGTGTTTGAGAAAACAAGGTTATAGAATTAGAAAATTCTTTTAACGTTTGATAAAACTCATATGTTTCTCTCGACTGCACAAACTGATGTACTAGAATTGAATAGCGATCACTTATTGTATAATCATCGATACCAATAAAACGAACCAAAAATTTTGACACTCTATTTTCATCAAAATCTTCAGTTTTTGTAATTAAAATATCTAAGGCGGGGTTTGTTTTATAGCATACTCTTTTTTCTAAAGGTCGTCTAACGAAATCCACCGTTAATGGGTTATCAGAAAGTAAAATTAAATCAAAATCATTAAATTCTGGAGCTACAAATCTAAATGTTTCTTCGAATTCATATCTGTAAAAAGACGCATTACCTGTTGCATCAAAACTATCTACAAAAATCCCTATTCCTTCCTTACCTTTTTCATTGATAATTCGCTCAGCATATAGTTTGTCTATACTTGTTTTTGGTGTTAATTCTACCGAATCAGATATATATGATTTACCGTCATTGGTTTGAATTGATAAAGTATACTCTCTATCAGATAATGCCTGAAAAGGCAATACTGATGTATACACCCCTAAATCTGTTTCCTGAAAGAGATACTCACTCCCTTCACTATCACTAATCTTCACTTCGGCATCCTTTTCTCCCGATAAATTATCATCTTCAAACCGAAAGGTTTTTGACAACTTAACCACTTGGTGTTTTAACTCATCTGTAATATTAGCTTCGATAACAATAATATCTTCAAAAGTCTCTGTTTGTAGTTTAAACTCTTCTGTACAATTTGTTATACAAAACAAAATGAGCACTCCTAAAAGTATATGATATGTCTTATTATTCGTTTTCATTATATTAGTTCTCCCAAAACTCTGGTACTTCACTACTTCCTACCTCTGTGCAATCACCACATTCTTTGGGAACAATAAGATATGGTCCAGTTTCTGTATCATTTGCTCCAGTTTCTTCTAAAAATAAAAAAAGTCCTGTATTAAATGTGTTCGTAAAAATGCCTGGAGAAGGCATAATTGGCGGAGCAATACCTTCACAACTAAAAAAATATGGTGGTAGATCCTCTACTACAAAAAAATCTCTATAATTAAAAAATATACGTTTTGATGATACTGATGATACTTGAAAAAACCCAAGTACATTTTCATCAGGATTTTCAATAGCTTCAATATTACCTGCTATAAACCCTGGTTGTATTTGCGAAAACAAGGTTTCTGAACCAGAAAAGTCTTCTATCGTTTCATAAAACACCTGAGCTTCTCTGGACTGCACAAATTGATTCACCTGTATAGAATAACGATCACTAATACTATAATCATCTGTTCCTACAAAATGAACCAAAAAACGAGAAATTCGATTTTCATTAAGTCCTTCAGTCTTTGCCAGAATTATATCTGTTGAAAGATCAGTTTTATAACATGTTCTTTTTTCGATTGGTCTTGGTGTAAAATCAACCACAAAAGGATCTTCTGAAATCACTTCGAGATCAAAAAAAGAAAACGACGGCGCAACAAATCTATATGTCTCGGCATACTCATACCGATAAAACGAGGCGTTCCCTGTAGCGTCAAAGCTATCTACAAAAATACCTACTCCTTCTAACCCATCATCATTAGTCATACGTTCTGCATAGAGGTTATCTATTTCTGTTTCTGCCGGTAAAACAACAGGATCAGAAACATATGATTTCCCATCGCTTGTACGTATCGACAATGTATATTCTAGTCCAGAAATTGCTTGAAAAGATGTCGTAGATATATATACCCCTGAGTCAGTTTCTTCAAAAACATATTCATTTTGATCACTATCAACAACTATTACCTCTGCATTACTTTCTCCAAATGTTCCACTTTCATCCTCAAAACGAAATGTTTTTGATAATTGAATTTTATGCTGTTTTAATTCATTCGTAATGTTGCCTTCTATTACCAAAAGGCTTTCAAAAGTTTCGGTTTTAGGTACAAATTCTTCTGTACAATTTGTTAAACAAATGACTACTAATCCTAGAAAAAAATGAAATAATATCTTATTTGCTTTCATATGATTAATTTTCCCAGAATCCTGAGAGGTTTGTATGATCATAATTAATAATAATATTTTTTATAGCTAAAATATTGGGTTACCTCATCAAAATTTAAAACTATAAGTAATCGACGGCACGGGTACCGAAAAAATTGAACTTTGTAATCCTTTAATCTCACCCTCATCCGTAACAAAAAAGACAGAGAAAGGATTATTTCTTCCCAATACATTATATATAGAAATTGTCCAAAAACTATGGGCCACTTTTCCCTTTTTGTGATTGCCTTCAACATTAAAACCAATATCTAATCGATAAAAATCTGGTATTCTAAATTTATTACGATCACTGTACACTACAAATTCAGAATTATTAAAATTAAAATTCCCTATAGGAAAAGTTACGGGTCTCCCTGTCTGGTATACAAAGTTTGCAGATAGACTAAATCTTCTTGTAAATTTATAATTAGTGACCATACTAATATCATGAGGCCTATCAAAATTTGAAGGAAAAAAATCTCCATCATTTACTTGTTCTTCTCTAAATGGACTATCCAACTTAATAAAAGAACGTGAATAAGTATATGCTAACCATCCATTAAACTTTCCTTTGTTTTTTCTTATTAAAAATTCTGCACCATATGATTTTCCATCCCCTTGTAAAACTTCGGTTTCTATATTTTGATTTAGTAATGTTTGTGCACCTGTTTTAAAATCTAAAATCTTATCTAATCTTTTATAAAAACCTTCTAGACTTAGCTCATAAGCATTCTGATTAAAGTTTTTATATAACCCTATAGAATATTGATTTGCCCTTTGTGGTTCTATATTTAAATCTGAAAGTTTCCATGTATCTATTGGAGAGGCTGTGGTATTATTAGATAATCTATGTATATATTGTATTGTGTTATTGTAGCTTGCTTTGACCGAAAAATCTGGTAATATCAAATATCTCGCAGACAATCTAAGTTCTGGTCCTCCATATGTTTCAACCACTTCATTTTTGTCAAATTCTCTTGTTTCAATTAGAGTTCCATCATTTTTAGGTAATCCTTCTTGATATATTCGCTGTGATGATTCTCCCAATGTATTAAACACAGAAAATCTAATCCCTGCATCCAATAATAATTTTTTAGTTACATCAAACTTTCCAGAAAGAAAAGCAGCTGATTCTAAACCTCTTTCTTTTGGAACGTTTACAGGTGTTACAATAGATTCTGCACCATCCGGTTTTTTATTTCCTGGTCGCAATGCGTATAACTTACTTGAAATACCATAATCAAACTTTAATCGATCACTATACAAGTATTTCATTTTTAATTTTAATTCGGTTTCTTCAATACTATTTCCTAGTTTAAAATCACCATTTGTATCTCCATCAAACTCTATATCAAATTCATAAGCACTATTTACTACTATTAAATTACCTCTATTCTTCTCATTAAACTTATGCTCCCAGTTAAGAGATAATGCTCTGTTTTTATAGATATACAATGAATCAGAAGTAATACTAAAGTCATCTCTACTAAAATAGCCTGTTGCACTAATTTTATTATTCTCATTGAATTTATGATTATATTTTGCCACAACATCATAAAATGATGCCTCACTATTTTGTAGGTTTTCTTCATCCAGAGATCTTAAAATCCAATTCGCATAAGCTACTCTTCCTCCAACCATAAGTGCAGACTTATCTTTAAACACTGGTGTTTCTAATACTACATTACCGGTAACAGGACCAATAGAGGCCTCTCCTTTAAACTCCTTAGCATCACTATCTCTTGTTTTGATATCAAATACAGAAGATAATCGACCTCCGTATTCTGCTGGTATACTCCCTTTATAAATATTAACTTCACCAAGAGTAAATGGGTTTAATGCAGAAAATACTCCGAAAAAATGTTGAGGATTATAAACCACTGCGTCATCTAGTAAGATTAGATTCTGATCTGATTTACCCCCTCTAACATTAAATCCAACGGCTCCTTCGCCAGCAGTAGTAACTCCTGGTAATGTAGTAGCTACTTTTAAAACATCACGTTCTCCAAGTACCAATGGTATATTCTTTGATTCTTCTACATCAACTTTCTCTGCTCCTGTTATTGCACTTTTAACATTTTCATTGACATTTGATTCTATAATTACTTCATCAAGAACTTCTAAACTTTCTTCGAGATTAAAATCCAACTCACCGTCATTATAAATAATAATCCTTTTAGTTTGATTTGCAACTCCCATAGCACTTGTTTCTAAAATATTGAGACCTGGAGAGAGTTCTATCTCATAGTATCCATTTTTATCTGTATCGGTTCCTGTATTTTTATTTTTTACAATAATCGAGAGGTTAGACACTGGAGCACCTGTTCTACTATTTATAGCATATCCTTCTAGAGTAAAACTAGATCGATCACTATTTTTATTTTCTCTTCCTATTCGAATAGTTTGTGCTCTTCTCTTTTTTGAAATACCATCTTTTATCTGAAAAACCGGATTCACCTTTATTTCTTCTCCACTATCAACAGTTTCTTTTTTTTCATTTCCAAAAAACCCCTTCGGTAATTCATCATAAATAACACTATTACGAGTTATTATAATCCCTTTTTTATTAGAAATAAAAAAGTTCAAAATGGTGTCTTTAAAGATATCTTCTAAAACTTCATTAAGCGGAGTATTTTCATACTTACCAGAAACAATTTTATCTCCTAACCAAGCATCGACATAATAAAAACGATAATTTGTTACTTCTTCTATTTGACTAAATGCATTTTTGAGATTAACGTTATCGAATGACAATGACACCTTAGGTTGATTATCTTGTGCGTATATAACGGTAAGCCCGAAAAAGAATATAATTCGTATTAAAAACCTCATTCTTTTATACTATTATTATTGTTAGAAATCAGTGAATGGATTTTTTTCATTAGAAGTATCCAAAACATATCTGAATTTGATTTACGTACTGTCTTATTAGCATTATAAAAAGTAGTGATATCTTTCTTGAGTTCTGGAAAAACTCTATTTAATTCGCTTTTTGTACGTATTGAATAGTAACTATCGTTATAAAAAAGAAAATATGATTCTCTATCTAAAAAATCATATAACAACCGGTCTTCTTTAAAGAGCTCTTTCTTAATTTTCTGATGTTTCTTATAAAAAACAAAACGATCATTACTTGTTAGAACTTCATAGAATCCAGATTCTTTTGTAGTACTTATTTCAGAACGAATATTAACAAATTTATGATCACTAATACTAAAATTATCCACATTACTGGAAATAAGCTGTAAAGTTCTTACTCCAAATTTATTTGACAATTTAATAAGTACCTTATCTTCATAAATATTATATTTTATCATCAATCCATAGTATTCCTTACCTTCATACGAAACTGATCCGGGAATAAAATCGGATGAATTAAAAAATTGATGCTTTTTATGTATAAGATTATATTTTTCTGTGTATAATACACCATTATATAGTCCTGTATTCTCTATACCTATAAATGTATCAAACCAATTATAGTAGTCTGGATTATTTTTATTGAGTAACTGACCATAGGATATGAAACAAAAAAGTGAGGAAAAAAATAGTAGCCGTATTTTCATGCAGTTTTGATTAGTTAGACTCTTTTAAAACCACAATAACTTTTAGCCCAATAACTATAAAAGTAATATCTATAGTTTAGATAGTTAAATTAAACCCAGGATTTAGATAATTGTAATGAATTAACAGAGATTTCTTACTTTTTTCTAAAAATACATATTTTGAAAAGCTAAAAAACACCCTTAACTGTTAAATAATGTTAATAATATAAAAAAGAAGAAAATAATTGACTTATAAAAAATTCATAATCTCCTCTTTCTTCTTTTCGAGTATCTTCAATAGTTTCTGGAATATGATTTTAAATGAACAAGTATAATTTAAAAGCACTATCTAGCAGTCCTGTATATATAGAAAGTTGAAGATCTAGGACTTTTTTCTTGTTGATAACCTATATCTTTTTTTTATAATGATTAGCAATCTATTATAAACTAATAAAGTAGGGCTTACACTTTGTTAAGATATATATTACGTATGATACCAAAGCTCATGCCCTACTTATTTATGTACAAATTACATAACAAACAATTATACTACTGCCTCTTCTTTAACCTGAAACAGTTTTTCATTTAAAAATCTTAATGTTGGAATTTTATCTTTTGTATCTACCAGAATAGATATATTATTATTACTTCCTCCATAAGAAACCATACGAACCGGAATAAAATTTAATATTTCAAAAAGTTTATATGAATTCTTATCATTAATAACAGATTCTCCAACAATACATATAATACTATGATCCTGTTCTACTGTTATTTCTGCATAGCTTTCTATTTCTTTTACAATCTTATCTAAATTGGTAGTGTCATCGATAGTTAATGATATGGCGATTTCTGAAGTTGTAATCATATCAATAGATGTATGATAATTATCAAATACTTCGAAAATCCTTCTAAGGTAACCATGCGCCATCAGCATTCGATTAGACTTTATTTTAATCGCGGTAATTCCATCCTTTGCAGAAATTGCTTTCAATCCTTTTCTGTATGTCTTATTAGAAATTACTGTTCCTGAGGCTTCTGGATCAAAAGTATTTTTTAATAATACAGGGATATCTTTATCTACTACAGGAGAAACAGTTTGTGGGTGAAGAATTTTTGCTCCAAAATATGCTAACTCTGCAGCTTCGTTATATGTAAGGTGAGATATTGGATGCGTTTCATCCACATATCTTGGATCATTATTATGCAGGCCATCTATATCTGTCCAAATTTGTATCTCGGAAGCGTTTATAGCTCCTCCAATAATTGTAGCAGTATAATCACTACCTCCTCTTTTTAAATGACTAATCTCTTCTTTAGTATTTCTACAAACAAATCCCTGAGTAATATATATTGAAGATTGAATATTATTTTCTAATATCCTGTTCAATTTTTTTGAAACCTTCTCAAGATTGGGGTTATCTACAGAATCAACATACATAAATTCTTTGGCATCTAAAAGTACATTGGGCACATCAACAGTATTTAAAAATCCAGAAAATATATACGTTAATAATGTCTCTCCATATGTAATAATCCTAGAATTAATAATTTCAGAATAATCTTGACTAGATATCTCAAACATTTCTGTTATCATAGATGATAAACCATCTTTAAGTGTATTTTTTACTTCCTGGTTTTCAATTAACTCATCAATAACATCACTATGTTTACTCTCAAGTCGATGTAAATTTCTTGTTATAGCATCTGTATCTTTAAATTTTATACTTTCTACCAATCTAATCAATTGATCAGTCACTCCAGACATTGCAGAACAAACTACAATTTTATCTTCTTGATCAGAAGTCAGAATTTCTTTAACTCTATTTAGATTTTCAACAGATCCTACAGAAGTTCCTCCAAACTTTAAAATTTTCATCAATCTTACTTTTACTGTTTTTTAACGTTGCATAATTAGTTAATAACGAACAGATAATAAATATTTTAAAAGAAAAAACATAAATTTGCACAGAATGTTAAATATATAACAATGAAAACAATTACTGATTGCGTACACAATATACTTAGACATCAACCCTTTCTTGAGGACGCTCTATCAAGAGATATCATAAACTTTAGTTCTTTGGCCATTGATTTATTGCCAAGAGTAGAAAAAGTTATGAAAAAACCTGTTAAACCAGGATCTATTGTAATGGCATTAAGGCGCTATCATCCCAGACGTATTAAGCATATTGACAATTTGAGGAACCTTGGAGATATTGTAGTAAGGTCTGGAATAACAGAATATACCTTTTTAAATTCTAACACTATATTATCAAGTCAGAGTAATCTCTTAGAAAGTGTAAAAAACGAAGCTAAAGCATATTTCACTTATTCCAGCAACTTCCAGGAGAGTAATATTTTAGTGACATCTTCACTTAAAAGTATCGTAGAAAAGCATTTTAAAGCTGAAACCTGTATCTCTGTTGCAGATAATTTATCTTCTATTTCTATTGCCTTACCCGAAGATAATTCTAAATCCATTGGACTATACTTTTACATTTTTAAACTCTTAGCATATGAAGGCATTCCTGTTTTTGAGGTTATTTCTACTTCAAATTATTTTACTTTGTTTCTAGAAAAAGAATATGTAAACAAGGCTTTTCTTTTAATGAATGAAATTAAAGAAGATTAAATAAAAAAACCCTGCCATATAGCAGGGTCTTATTATATAACTATTATAAATAAACGTATTACCAGATTTGAACTCTTTTCTCTGGCGCTAAATACATTTTATCACCTTCTTTTATCTCAAATGCATCGTAGAATGCCTGAACATTTAACAAGGGTTGAATTGCTCTTGTAAAGCCTGGAGAATGTGGATCAGTTTTGATTCTTGTTCTTAATGCATCTTCACGCATTTTTGTTCTCCATACTGTAGCCCAAGACATAAAGAAACGCTGTTCTGCCGTAAACCCATCAATATCTTCTGGTCTTCCGTTTTCAGCAAGATGCATTTGTAATCCATCATAAGCTCCTAATACACCTCCTAAATCACCTATATTTTCACCAAGGGTAAATTTTCCATTGATAAATACACTATCCAATACTTCTATAGCGCTATATTGCTCTGCTAATGCATCTCCTCTTTTTGTAAATGCCTTAAGATCTTCTTCTGTCCACCAATTTTTAAGGTTTCCATCTGCATCAAAACGAGCTCCAGAATCATCAAAAGCGTGTGAAATCTCATGACCAATTACCGCACCGATACCTCCATAATTGACAGCTTCATCAGCAGTGTAGTTATAAAAAGGTGGTTGTAAAATCGCTGCAGGGAATACAATCTCGTTATTAAGTGGATTAAAATATGCGTTCACCGTTTGTGGTGACATTCCCCATTTTGTTTTATCAACAGGTTCTCCTATATCCTCAAAATTCTTATCCCTTGCCCACTTATCTACGGCGGCCATATTCTCAAAATAGGTTTTATCTGAAGACACTTCCATTTTAGAATAATCTTCCCATTTATCCGGATATCCAATTTTAACAGTAAACTTATTCAGTTTTTCAATCCCTTTTGCCTTGGTTTCATCACTCATCCAATCCAATTTCTGGATACGAGCTTTATATGCTTCAATTACATTAGCAATCATTTTTTCGGCTTTGGCCTTAGCTTCTGGTGGGAATTTTTCATCCACATATAGTTGTCCTAAAGCTTCTCCAACTGTTCTATTTACAGTAGCAAGCGCACGCTCATCTGCTGGACGTTGTTCTTTTTGACCACTTAAATATTTACTATAAAACTCCCAATTAGCAGTTTCAACATCTGTTGTCAAGCGACCAGCTGCATTATTAAACGTATCCCATCTGATCAAAGTCTTTAAATCTTCGATAGACGTATCCTTTAAGAAACCATCTAAAGCTTTAGTGTATCGTAATTGAGCAACTATTATGGTATCAAATTTCTTAGTTACACCAAGATCACTAAGCATTTTATTAACATCTATTGAAGTTAACATTTTATCAGCTTCTGCTATTGTTCTTGGATTATTATAGTTACGAGCATCTCTACTTTCAACTTTATTTAGTCTAGGTTCTGCAAGTTTAGTTTCTAAATCAAGTATCTTGTCTGCTGCTGCAGTAGCGTCGGACTCTGAATCTCCCAACATTTGCAACATTCTAACAATATGCTTTTTATATTCTACACGAATTTCTTTTGATTTACCATCTTGATCTAAGTAGTAATCTCGATCTGGTAATCCCAATCCATTTGCTCCAAGATAAACCGCATTCATAGCACTGTTATTTAAATCTGCTTGTACACCTAATCCTATGAATGGTGACGAAACTGATGGGTTTTTGGCCAGTACAGTTTGTAAGTCATTAAGGTTCTTAATCGATGCAATATCATCAAGTGCTGACTGTAATGGTGTAAGACCTGCTTTATTCCTTGTTACCGTGTCTAATTTGGTATCAAAAATGGCTAATGCTTTTGCTTGATCGGTATCTCCACCGTATTTCCCGCTTTTCTTAGCTTTATCCAAAATTTCCAGTACATCTTTATCTGTTGACTTACGAAGCACTCCAAATCCTCCCCAAGTTGTTCTGTCCGCCGGAATTTCGGTGGTTTTCATCCAACTTCCATTAACATAGTTATAGAAATCTTCTTTAGGGCTCACGGTCGTATCCATATTTTCCAGGACTATCCCGGGGATTTTTTCTACCTCTGCTACCACTTCACTCTCGCTGTCATCTTTTTTTGTTTCGTTTTTACAACTCACAAAAGCGAAAATAAATGCAGCTAAAAAATAAACATTTTTCATTTTTATACTCATTCTATTAGTAAATTAAGATTAGTTATCTGCAATATGACGTATAAATTGAGAATTTGTTACGCATATTAAGCGCGTAATTTATGGAAAATGATAGATGTTAATACTCTTTATGTAGAGTTTTAACTAAAAAATAAGATTTATAAAAAGTAATAAATTCAAAATAAAACAGTTAGCTTCTCAAAAAAAAAACAATTCTTATTTCAACAATCTGGTATCGAAAGAGAATGGTTCTATGTCAACAAGTTTTATTTCCCCAAATTTAGGATGCAAAGGATTGATGAGAAGGTTTTCTTCTTTTGGTATGATTATACTAGGGACCTTAAGTCCTAAGTATTTCTCCTCTGTTATCCATGGAACTGCAAAATTTTGAATTTCTATCGGTACAGGAATTTTATTCCAATTATCAGGTAATGTTTCTATACGCATAGTAGTTACCATCTCATCAGGAATGGTTATAGTAGCAATTGCCATATCATCCGGGAAATAAGCAGCTGGTAAATGTGCTAATACTTCTAAGGCCGAAAGAGCTACAGACGCACTTGTATAAAGTACCGCAATACCTTTGGGATTCCACCTTCCACCTACAGTTTTTGCACCAATTCCAGAAAGGTCTTTAATGTATTTTTGCTTTGCTATTCTATATACTTGCATTATGCAAAGATTCCATGCTCGATTCTAACTAATTCTTCATTAAGCAGTTGAAAGCCAAAAGTTGTATCCAGAAGTTCTTTTGGTTTTTTCATAGCTAATGCAACACTTGGGTGATCCATCCAATTCTTAAAACGAATAAGGTCTCCAAAAATATTTTCCCCTTTTGCATAAAGTTTTGCTAATTGTAACGCCTTTGCACTTGCTTCAGTACTTAATTTTTTATTCAAATCATAACGTTGGATAGTACGTTCTGACATATGTAGTACATGTGCTAATTCTTTGAGATCAAAACCAATAGTTTTGGCTAAATGTAACAATGCTTTTTTATCTATTCCATTTCTTGATAATTCAATAAAATCATACATATTTCGTAATGGAATATCTATATTTAGATATCGTAATAAACCTTTATTCTCAAAACTATCAAAATCCAAAGGAGATACTGCACTCATGGCTATTTATTTTACGACAAAAGTACGAAAAAAAATGACAACTGTCAAATATTACTGATAAAATTGAGTTAAATTAATGGTTTTACCGTATTTCATAACATACTTGATGATTACATTATATCCTCTGACCTAATAAAGTACCTAATTACTAATCATTACTATAATGAACGTATAACTTTAATACTTAGTTCATACAAACTTTACTTTTATACTGTAAAAATCAATAGAATTATAAAACTCAAGTTAGATTTGTTAAAAAAAACAAAATATCTCTATTTCTAAAACTTCCAGTGATTACGGGGGTATTCAAGATTTACACTGCTAAAACAAAAATAATTTTCAATCTTCCGCGCAAAAAAGTTACGTTTTTAACATAATTTATTGTATATTGTCGTTGATTTTATGTTTTACAACGATAAAAAACCAAAACAAGAAAGAAATTTCTTACAAATTTAAAATTAAGGTTTAACCCTAAAACCCCAAGCTATATGAAAACACTTTTACCCTTATTAGTCTTGTTTATAACAAGCGTTACATTGGCAAATACTAAAATCGATATTTCATATAAATTAATGTCGGTCACAGAAAACACTATTGTGAATGGTTTGGATGAAAATACAGAAGAAGGTGTTATTTTTATTACAGAAAGTTTACATCTAGAAGATGGTGTTCGTATTAAAGTTAGAAATGCATGTCTTATCATCCTTGGTGATTTAACTGGTAATGGTATAATCGACATTGATGATACTGCAACCGTTACTCTTGAAGGACAAGAACAAGGAAGAATTACCTTTATAGACAGGTTTTTGGCAGATGACACTTGCCAACAAAGTACTGATTTAAAAACTTTTAAAGATATAAAAGAAGTTCCCCAAGGTCTTAACTACAGTCTTTATAATATGTCTGGAAGATTATTAGACAAAGGAGAAGTTGACGACTATATTCAGAATTATTTAGATCCAAAAACTTATCTAATTAAGATAGAAGGATATAAATTAAAGCAAATAGTTTTCAAAGGATAATTTTAACACTAAAGTAAGGTTTAAAATCCGCAGCAGATCTTCTGTTTCGGATTTTTTTATGGCATCTATTTACACCAAAAATTCTTAATTTTAGAGAAACATTAAGTTTTGTATTTTAAAAAAGACTTATATTTAACAAGAAATCCCCTATAAAAATTTACTTCCTTACCTCCAGGTTGTTAAACACTAAACTAACGTAAGAACTCAACCAAATCAATTCATATGGTTCATATATCATGGTTCAAATCTGAGGTAGCAAAATATACTTTTTACGGAGTACTATTTGGACTTATGTTTCCTATTCTAGCCACGTGTATTGATATAATGAGACTGGATATGGAACTTTCCTGGAAATCTGCAATCTTTGTTCAAAAGAACTATCCAATTCATTATATTATAGATACAGCTCCTCTATTTCTTGGACTATTTGCCATGTTTGGTGGAAGAAACCTAGATCGTTTAAAAGAAAAAAACCATCAAATATTAAAGGCTTCAAAATTCAAACAAGATTTTCTTGCAAATATGAGTCATGAAATAAGAACACCTATGGTAGGCGTAATAGGTATGATAGATTTGCTTCTTAAAAACACACCCCTAAATAGTTTACAAAAAGAATATGTAAATATCATTCATCAATCTTCTCTAAACTTATTAGATATTTTAAATCAAATTTTGGATCTATCAAAAATAGAAGCAGGAAAATTTGATTTAACTCCGACACATATTGATTTTAAAAAAACAATACATCAAAACATGAATCTTTTTCTAGCAACAGCTAAGGCAAAAGAAATTGATATGTTTCTCGATTATTCAGAAGAATTACCAACTACTATTCTTGCAGATGGTAATCGTTTAACTCAAATTATTTCTAATCTTATAGGCAATGCTATTAAATTTACCGAAGGAGGTGACATACACATAAAAGCCTCTTTATCATCAAAAAAGAACGATGATTTAGTGATAAAATTAGAGGTTATAGATTCTGGGGTTGGTATTAATAAAAAAGACCAGGAGACTCTTTTTACTCGTTTTAGTCAATTTCATGAAGCTTCTATCATAGCCGGAGAAGGAAGTGGTCTTGGGCTCACTATTTGTAAAAAATTAGTAGGTCTTATGCAAGGAAAATTAGGAGTCAAAAGTGAATTAGGCAAAGGAAGTAATTTTTGGTTTACCTTTAAAACGACTCGATCTAATTTAACAATAACCAAAGAGAATACTCCTTCTCTAAAAAAACAAAATCAAAAATACAACCTACATGTTTTATTAGTTGAAGACTCAGATACTAACATACTTGTCTCTGAACAAATATTAAAATACTTAGGATGTACTTCTGATATTGCGAAAGATGGAAAACAAGCATTAAAAATATTCAAAGAAGATACGTATGATCTTATTTTAATGGATATAAACCTACCAGAATTAGACGGAGTACAAACCTGCAATCTAATTCGTGAAAAATACACCAAAATCCCACCTATAATTGCACTTACGTCAAATGCACTTCCAGGTGACGCAGAACGTTACATTGCCAAAGGTCTAGATGATTATATCACAAAACCTTTTACAACAGAAATTCTAAACATTAAACTTAAGAACTGGTTTGGAGATCACCATGAATATCATTAAAAGTCATAAATTCTAAATCAATTGACTTCTCACCTCTGTTTTTAACGTATCTACAGCAAATTACATCAAGAAAATTTCTTACCTTGTAAGTTAGGATTAAACTCAATACATAGAATTTACAACCAAAAAAAATAGCTATGAAAAATATTTTATTTTACAAAAAGCATCAGGCTCTTATACTGTTTGTTTTATTGATTATCGGATATTCAACACATATGCACTCATTTACATATTATCAAGATATCGATTCTCAAAATTCAGTAAATTATAATGAATACAAAGGAGTAGCTGTAGATAAAGAAAATAATACACCTCTTATATCTGCTTCTATAACTGTAAATGAAACTAATATTTCTACCGTTACAAATGATGAAGGAGAGTTTTTATTAAAAGTTCCTAAGAATATGGCTGATGGTAAAATTACTATTTCACATCTTGGTTACGTAGACAAAATAGTTTCACTATCAGAATTTAAAGGTCAGGAATTAAAAATAAAACTGAGCTTATCAGTAACAGAGCTATCAGAAGTTACCATTGATCCAAGAGATCCTAAAGCCCTTATACGTGAAGTTATAAAACGAAAAGGAGTCAACTATATTAATGATAATACAATAATGACCGCTTTTTATCGAGAAACAATTAAGAAAAGAAGAACTTATGTTTCTCTTTCTGAAGCTGTAGTTGATATCTATAAAAACCCGTACGAATCAAAAAAAACGGACATTATTAAGCTGTTTAAGGCTAGAAAAAGTGCTGACTACAAAAAACTAGACACACTAACGTTAAAACTACAAGGAGGACCGACTAGTACACTGTACATAGACGTAATGAAAAATCCTGAAAACATATTTACCGAAGAGATGCTAAAATTCTATGATTTTAGTTTTGATAAATCGACCAAAATTAATGATCGATACATTTACGTACTAAAATTCAAACAGCTTCCTTCAATCGAAGAACCTTTATACTTTGGCAAACTATATATAGATGCAGAAACCTTGGCTATGACAAAGGCTATTTTTAGCCTGAATACAGAAAACAAAGAAGAAGTTAGTAAAATGTTTGTTCGTAAAAAACCTAATAGAGCCAAAGTATATTTTACAGAAGCCACTTATAACATTGATTATCGACAAAAGAATGGTAAATGGTATTATGGATACGGCAGAATTGATCTTGCGGTAAAAATAAATTGGAAAAAGAAATTATTTAATTCAAATTATAGGTTAAATGTTGAAATGGCGATTACCGATTGGAAAAAGAATATTGACAACGAAACACTTAAACCAAAAGATAGGTTAAAATCATCTGTGGTGATTAGTGATGAAGCTTCTGGGTTTTCTGATCCGCAATTCTGGGGAGAGTATAACGTGATAGAACCCGAAAAGTCAATAGAATCGGCAATTAAAAAAATTAAAAAACAATTGCGAAAATTGAACTAGCAAAATAAGTCTAAATAAACTTCTTTAAAAGAGCACGCTATAGCGTGCTCTTTTTTTTAACAACATCTATCAATCAATTCAACATACAATTTTATTACTTTTACATCTGGGAAAACAAAAAGATTGCAACAATTACCAATCTAAAGAAGTTAATTAAGTAAAGAATCATTTTTCAAAATTATCAAATGAAGAAAACACAGTTTTTTGTGCTTTTTTATATATTTTCTTATGTAGTATCTGCCCAAAGACATGTTGACTCTTTAGGAGTTAAGGAAGATTTTAAGATTTTTGAAAGCATCTTGAAAAAAGGACACCCAACCTTATATGAATTTATTGATGAGGATTCTCTGAATTATATTTTTAAAGACACCAAAGAATCACTTGGTTCTAAAAATTCTGATATAGATCTGTATAAAAAAATGTTAAACATTACGGATAAGATCAAAGATGGGCATCTTATATTATATGCTCCAAATACAATAAAAACAGATCAATATTATTTTCCTTTAATTTTGAAAATAATAAACACCGAATTTTACACTGATACAGAGGATTTTGGAATTCCGGTTGGCTCAAAAATTCATGAGATTAATGGCAAAGAGATTTCTGAAGTTTTAGAAAGAATGAAAAAGTATGTTGCCAGTGATGGATATAATTTAACTAAAAAATATAGAGATATTGAATTAAAATTTGGCTTGTATTTTGCCTACGAATATGGTATAGAAAAACAATTTAATATCAACTATACAGAACCCAATGGAATAAATAAGACACTCTCCCTCCCAGCAGAATCTTTTGCAAAAGTTAGATTAAGAAATACCAAGCGTAATTCATACTTTGCCAAATATCATAACAAAGAAAATGACTTTGATTTTTTTAATACATACATCAGTAATAAAGATCCTTTTGTTTATTATAAGGAAAAACTTAATACAGCAATTTTAGTCGTAAATACTTTTGAAGGTGATACAAGAATATTTAAATCGAAGTTGACAAAAATTTTCAAAGAAATCAATAAGAAAAAGATTCGTCATCTTATTATCGATGTTCGTCAAAATAATGGAGGTTTCAGATCTAGCGCAGTTCATTTATATTCTTTTATCACAAAAAGTATCTTTAAGCAAGTTACTAGTGAATATGTTACTTCTCTTTCTATCCCTGAACGAAAATACATAACACAAACATTTCTTAATGAAAAAGAATTTTTAAAAGATAAATTTAATAATCACCCTATATATGATGGTTGGAAGCTCGCATTTGATGATATGGAAGCTGTTATGGTACCTGATAAAAATCGTTTTAAAGGGAAAGTTTATGTATTGTCAGGAGGAGCAACTTTTGCTGCAGGCTCAACGTTTACACTAAATGTAAAAAATGATCCCGATATGCTATTGATAGGAGAAGAAAATGGTGGAGGTTATTATTTCTTTAATGCTGAATTTCCTGTTTTCTATGAATTCCCAAACTCCAAAATACTTATGTCCATGTCTATGGAAAAAGTTAATCACTATGTTAAAGATAAAACCATCCCTAAAGGATCTGGTGTACCTCCAGATAAACATATAATTCTAACCGTAGAAGATCTAATATCGGGTAGAGATCCAGAACTAGATTATGTTTTACGACTTATAGGAGGATGAGAAAAGAATACAAATTTTAAAATCATGTATTATCCTATGTAAGTATTTACGCTAGTTGTTAACTTACACGAGTTATGAAGCATTTGCTTAAATCTTAAAGCGATATGTTCATCATCAAATTTCATTGCTTCACTTATACTAGTAGACAAAACAAGCTCACCAATAAGATATTCTACAAAATAACTTTGCTCATCTGTTAAAAGTACATATTCTGTCATATGGTAATCTATCTAATCTTAATTTTTATAAATACATCCTAACAAGACTGGTAGAATTTGTAAGTAAAAGTAAGTTTAAAACATATGTAAAACAGAAAGTATGTCGAATACTTTTGCACAGAAGTATTAACAATTTATCCTTTATAAACTATGGGTATGATTTTTGATATTATAGAAATCAAAATATGTATTATGCAAATATATTCGTCATCACTAGTTATTCTCATTGTGGTACTTAGCTTTACATCTTGCACAAAATCTTCAAAAAAGCCATACATCCTTCCAGACAATGCCATATCCTTATTGGCAGGAGAAACAGGAAAAACCTGGAAATTAGCATGGAGATATAATAATGGTACTCGCATGAACATGAGAGGTTGTTTTCTTTCATATAGAGCTACTTATTCTCCAGATATGATGTTTAGGGATAATAATGGCGATCATCAAGATTGTGGTCTAACTTTATTAGGAAATTGGGAGATCACTAAGGATAAAAAAGGAAATCCATACATAAAATTAACTAGCGATCAGCTTCCGGATATCATGCACATTGATAAGAATTATAAGTTTTTCAAAATCTTAAAACTCGATAAGGATACGCTTAGAATTCAATTCAGACACAAGCAATTTTCTTCTAAAAGTACTTTTGTCGACACTTTTGTTTCTGAACATATAAAAATCGAGGGGAGAGATTTTCATTGGTAGAATATTTTTTGTTTCAAGAGAATCAAATAAAAAAACCGATCATAATATTCTCTAAATATTATAATCGGTTAATTTAAAACATATGACTGATTTTAATCAGACACAAAACGTAAGTAAACCTGGGGCAAAAAAAGCTTTTCTTCAAACTTAGTTAAATCAATATAACTAATGTTTGTTAGCTATAACTAACTTCAATTTTTCGCAAAAGACCTATTTCTATATATTCTAATATTTTATCAGCTTTACCTATTTTTTCTGTTTCTATTGGTACCCATCCATCAATTTTGATCATGTCATTAGGGTTACTGCTAAAAAACATTTCGTATTCATACTCTTTGGATCTCCCATCATTGAAAGAAGGGTATGGACTATTCTTTGTTTTGTCCATCATCCTTTTTTGAACAATTTCTATTTTTGAAGCTAAATCTAAGGTTTCTGTATCCCTATGTACTTCTACATCCAAAAACTCTGCAATCGAGGCCATAATTACTTCTTCTAAATTCATAAGCATAAATTTTAGTGATTAATAATATCTAACACTACATGTTAAAATATTTTCTTTACTTTTTTATTAAAAAACATAATACCCTTATTTTTACAGGGTGTAATTTAAAAAAAACTTGTTTAAACCAAATTAAACCCTATAAAAACAAGTCAAATCTATATATAATTAGTTAAAAATTAAAAATACACCCCATAAAATATAGGGTATACATTAAAAATTTACATTTTGATGAAATTTAGATTATCCAAATTGAGTATTTGCTAATTGAGTATTAGGAAAATTCTTTTTTTTCCAATGAGTGAATAGAAAAAAACATCATATCAACTAATAATAAGCCCTAAAAAGTTTTGATTACATACCAATAGAGATAGAAGAGTACTTTTTTTACCCCTGTTTTTTTAACCGGAATGTATTAATTTGAAAAAATATTTAGACAACTTCTAAAATTATTTTTTCAAAATTATCCTTAGTAGCCTCACATAGGGAGCAAGAATAAGTTTTTGGTAAATCATGAAAATCGATACCAGCCTGAATTTCTAAAGTTACATCTCCCACTGAGGGATCATAAATGGTTTTACAATCTTTACATTGATACACTTCTATTTCAATACTCTCTCTTTTGGCTATAAAATTTTGAGATTGTTCATCCTCCTCTGTTCCAAGGTTCTGAAAATAAGTTTTAGTTAATTCAATTAGTAGTCTAGGTAAATCCATCTGATCAATATCCTGAGCATATACTTTATACATTCTTGAATTCGGATTAAAATTCCTTGCATACAAGACATTATAAGTCGGTCGTACTACAAAATCCTCTATAGGTTGAGATATTTTATTTTCTTCTATCATTATTGAAGTAAAATACCGGTTTCTATTTTTACTGGCAGTAACTCCAAATGTCAATCCATACGTACTGATATCATTCTGATCAAAATTCATCACTAAAGATTTTTTTAGATCTAAAGCTTTTTTATCATTAACTGGCAGATGCCAATTTAATTCTAACGAAGAATGTCGAACATTTATTCCAGACTGTCCTAATAGCTTTTCTAATGCTAATTTACTCTCCTTGGGAATCGCTTTAATAATAAATGATTTCCATGGTGTTAAGCAGATTTTTCCGATTCTATGTTCTACACAAAAATCACATAGTGTTTTAAGAAATTCTAAATCATATTGATTATTTCTCCAATACAATCCTAACCAGTATTGGTTAATCCCCATTTTATTCATTCCTTCATAGTAAGGAAAAGGATTAAAAGCAACTCGAAGCGGTTTCTCTATAACTCTATTATTAGTATCCAAATTTTCATTTAAAAACAAAAAAAGCTCATTAACATCTCCTACCTTTTTATAGGCGTTCTCAATCGCTTCTGCCACTTTTGCAATATCCCAAGTATAAATTAGCACAGGATAATATTCCTCTTCCCAGCCTGGTAATTTTAGAAACAAATACCAATAATCTTCATGTGAAGATGCAATAAAATTAAGATCTCCAGAAAATAAAGGTACAATTTGTTGTTTAGGATCTGTAATATTTATTTTCAATTCTGGTTTATATCTAAAATTTTCTAAAATATATAAATAGGTCGTTCCTCTTAACCATACTGTAGCATTAAAAATATCTATTGAAACGTAAGAACAGCTTATATTTTGCTGTATTTCAGAAGTAAAAAAAGAGGGGTCAAAAGATTCTTTTTCGGTAATTAAATCTCCATTGCCATCCTGCAACGGAAAAATAATATCTTGTCTAGACCCAAAATGAAATGTTTCCAATCCAAGATTTTGTGCATAGCTTATAATACGCTGTAACTCTATAGGAGATAGCACACCTCCTTTTACATCAATTCTTTGCAAAGACTGTTCTTTATTCATTTTTATTCAGTTTTAAATCTTCAAAAAACACTTTAACACTATGCTAATTGTAAGACAGAATTCAACACCTCTTTAACTTCGGGTTTACAACTACCACATCCCAGACCTGCTCCAGTTTTAGTGCACAATTCTGAGAAATCTTCACATCCAGACTTAATCGCCTCTTCTAAATTACCTTCTCCAACTTGACTACAAGAACAAATGAGTTTACCAATCACGGGTTCATTAGATGTAGCGGATCTTAATAATTCTTCCCGTTTCTCTGATAATTCGATCTTCCCTTCAATAAGATTCTTAAAATCAGCAAATTCACTCTTATCTCCCATTAATATAGCTCCAACTAATCGATCATCCTTTACAATACATTTTTTATAAAAACGCTTTCGAACATCCATCAAAATAACCTCCTCAAAGGATGAATCATTTTTTGGTATATCAACACTACCAATACTGCATAGATCAAGATCTTCAAACTTAAGGATATTCATAAATACAGATCCTCTGTAAATTGCACTATAATCTCCCAATAAATACTTCGCAACGATATCCGCCTGTTGTTCTGCAGCAGCTGTGATACCATATAAATCACCTTCAAATTCTGCTATTTCACCCACAGCAAATATATTGGGATCACTAGATTGTAAATACTGATTTACAAGAATTCCGCGACGACAATCCACATTTGTTTTCTTTACCAAGTCAATATTAGGAATTGTACCAATTGAATATACCACCGCATTACAACTAAATGATTTTCCTGATTTTAAGTTTACCAAAAGATCTCCTCCTTCTTGATTAAATACAGTATCCACTTCATTATCAAAATGAATCTGAATCCCTTTCTCGAGAACATCCTCTGCTAATAAACGACTCGCTACAATATCTAATTGACGCTCCATTAATCGGTTTCCTCTTTGTACAATAGTTATTTTAACTTGTTTTTTACGTAATGCAGCTGCAAGTTCTAACCCTAACAGCCCTCCTCCTACTATTGCTACATGTTGTTCGTTTTCTGGCAGGCCAGTTTCATTAAGATATGTTTTTAATTTATCAGCATCCCCTCTGTCCCGCATTGTAAATCTCCCTGGCAAATGAACAGGTACTTCTTTAGGAACAAATGCACGACTACCGGTTGCCATTAAAATAACATCGTAATCATGTTTATCTCCTTTGCTATCTATGATAAATTTATCTTCTCTATTAATTTCTGCAACGGGATTACTAGTATACAAGTTCACATTTAGAGATTCCATGCTTCCTTCTCGCATTTTCTGCAATTGCTCCCATTTTAATTCTTCACTAACATACTCAGGAAGCAACACCCGATTATAAAACGGATAAGGCTCCTTTGAAAACACTACAATCTCATCTTCGGTATTATACTCTCTATATGTCTGTATAAAACGATACGCGGCTGTACCAGCTCCTATAATACAAATCTTTTGTTTTGATTTCACAAATTTAGAAACCTGCACCGCAGAATATTTAAAATCTGGTTCTTTAGAAATTGGATCTAAGATATCTGTAGTAAGGTTATTTGCTCTGCCATAATCGTTACCCATCACCTTTCCCCAATGCATAGGAAGAAAAACCACTCCTTTTCCTATGTTATCAGACACTTTTACTTTTACCTGTACTTTACCTCTTCTACTCTCTACCACAGCAATATCACCATCCTTTAATTTTCTTAAAAAGGCATCTACTTGATTAATCTCCAAATACGGATCTGGAATATGTGTAATCAACTTATTTACTTTACCCGTTTTTGTGCGAGTATGCCATTGATCTCTCACCCTTCCTGTTGTGAGAATTAAAGGGTGTTTTTCTGTAAGAAGTTCTGAAGTGGGTTTATTAAATTTTGGAACAATAAACTTAGCATTACCTGTATCTGTATAAAACTTTTTATCCTCGAATAATCTTGGTGTACCCGAATGATTAGATTCTGGCACTGGCCACTGAAAACTTCCTTCCATCTTAAGACGGCTGTAAGAAAGACCTGATACATCAATAGAGGTTCCCTTTGTTAATCTACAATGTTCTTTATATACTTCTTCTGCCGAAGTATAATCAAATCCTTTATATCCCATTCGCTGTGCAAATTTCCATAAGATTTCGACATCAGGTAGAGCTTCTCCAGGGGGATCCACCACTTTATTGAGATACGTTATACGTCGTTCGCTATTCGTCATCGTACCTTCTTTCTCTGCCCATCCTGCTGCAGGAAGTACTAAGTCTGCAAATTCTAAAGTCTCAGCACGATGTGATATATCCTGAACTACTACAAATTTTGCGTTTTGTAAGGCCTTTTCTACTTTATTAGAATTAGGTAAACTCACCAATGGATTTGTACATATAATCCAAACTGCCTTTAACTTACCATTTTCTAAAGCATCAAACATTTCGGTAGCAGTATACCCTGGTTTTGGAGATATTTCTTTACCTCCCCAGAAATTCGCCACCTCTCTCCTATGCTCATCGTTACCTAAATCTCTATGCGCTGCCAAAAGATTCGCCATACCTCCAACTTCTCTACCCCCCATTGCATTTGGCTGCCCAGTTAATGAAAATGGTCCTGATCCCGGTTTTCCTATATGACCTGTTAACAAAGACAAATTTAACAACGCATTATTTTTATTCACTCCAATAGAACTTTGATTAAGTCCCATAGCCCAAAGTGTAATAAACCCTTTTGCATCAGCAATATATGTAGCTGCTTTTTTTATATCTGCAACGGTTACTCCACAAGCTTTAGCAGAATCACTTAATGAAACTGATTGTAAAGTTGTTTTAAGTTTTTCGAAATCGTCTGTATGATTTGTTATAAACTGCTTATCGATTTTTTTTCTATCAATCAATCGCTTAGCAATAGCATTATACAATATCACATCTGTACCGGGAAAAATCTGCAAATGTAAATCGGCAATATCACAAGATGGTGTTTTGCGGGGGTCAACTACAATAATTTTAGTATTAGGTTTTCTTTCTTTATGTGCTTCGATTCTCCTAAACAGTATAGGGTGACACCAAGCAGGATTAGCGCCAGCAATCATAAAACAATCCGCCAATTCTATATCCTCATAAGAAATAGGAACACTATCTTCACCAAGTGCCTGTTTATACCCAACTACAGCAGAGCTCATGCACAATCTAGAGTTTGTATCAATATTATTGGTTCCTATAAAACCTTTTGTTAGCTTATTAACCAGATAATACTCTTCTGTAAGACATTGCCCTGACACATAAAAACCAACGCTATCTGGTCCATATTTTTTAATTATTGTATCAAAGACTGAGGTTGCTCTATCTAAAGCTTGATCCCAAGATACCCGTTGACGCTCATGCCCTTTACTCCATCTCATTTCTGGATACAAGATTCGATCACTCTTATCCTGTACCACATGATGCAGATTCATTCCTTTTGAACATAACATTCCACGATTTACAGGATGATCTGGGTCTCCTTCTACCGTGATTGCACCCTTAGGATCTTTTTTAGCAATAATTCCACAGCCCACACCACAATATGAACACGTTGTTTTATATGATTTGAATACGGACATAAAGAGTTTTATCTAGTTTCTATTGAAAATCAAAATTACGTATAATTACGTAAAAATAATTATAAATAACAGCGAAATAGATGAAAGACAAATTAATTATGAAATTGATAAAAGAAGTGCAAAAAAAAGAAAAATCAAAAATAAAAAGGTAGCCTAACTCAAAAATATTAAATATAAAATAATAAGAAAACATCATATTACATAGGCATTTCAGAAAACCAGATTATGTTTTATTTAGTATCTAATTTAGAGAAAACATATTTCAAATAAATGATTCTAAGGATATTACAAAATTTTAAAAACTTGATTTTTACGATTATCGAAAATTAAGAAACAAGAATTTAAACTATTATCATATTTTTTACTAAAAAACCATAAAAATCATCAAAAATTAAACCAAAAAGAAGACAAAACATATAAAAAATCAACTTTTATTGAATATTTCATATTTGTTATTTATGTTTAGTTCAGATATATTTGATCAAAATTAAGTATTAATACTTAAGTATTTATTTTAAAATTGTAAACAATGTAATTATGGAAAAAAGAACAATTGAATTAGTACAGTCCTCTTTTGAAAAAATTGCCCCAATAGCAGAGACAGCTGCAAAAATATTTTATGATAAGCTTTTTGAATTGGATTCTGAGTTAGAAAAGTTATTTCCTACCGCAAATCCTGAAGCTATGAAGGGACAAGGCAATAAACTAATGACTATGCTTGCTTCGGCTGTTGCAGGCTTAACTAATCTAGATAAACTAATCCCAATACTAGAGAACTTAGGAAAAAACCATGTTAGCTATAATGTAGAAGCCTCTCACTATGATACTGTTGGTGCTGCATTACTAGAAACCTTATCCATAGGACTTGGAGAAGATTTTACTCCAGAAGTAAAAGAAGCTTGGACTGATACTTATACCGTAATGGCTTCAGTAATGAAAACAGCTGCATATGGAGAAGTTGTTTAACACAACTCTCTTTATAGCTACAAAATAATAAAAACACTCATCTAAAAAAACAAATGTATGAATCGTTACGGTATTAAAAATTTGGTTTTTCTTTTGGCAATAAATAGCATTGTATTCATTCAATCATGTGGCGGTGTTCCAGAAGAAAAATCTTCAACTACCCAATCTAATAAAGTATTTGCTGTTTCAGAAATTTTGACTCTAATAGCAGAAGAAAATGATATTACTAGAACATTATACACCAAAGGGATTGTTGGAGCAGGTAAAAAACAAGGATTAAAATTTGATGAAGACTGGCAAGATGACGAAATAGAAGCTGGTCCTCTTCCCGCTTTATTTTTAAGAGGAATATCATCAGACATAAGAAAAAGTGCAGTTCCCTTAGGTCTCTATTTAGGATCAGATTTTCCTATCAATGCATCAAATAAGTTCACAGGAAAACAAGCAGAACTCTTTGAAAAAATAAAAACTGACAAAGAGCCTCAACATTTTTTTGAGGAAGATCAAAAACTATATACATCCATGTTTGCAGATTTAGCAGTTGCTGCTCCTTGTGTAAATTGTCATAATGAACATAAAAACACGACAAAGACTGATTGGAAACTTGGAGATGTAATGGGTGCAACCACCTGGCAATATCCTTCAGATTCTCTCTCATATAAAGAAGCAATTGATGTTATTAAAGCATATCGAAACGGAACAAAAGCAATATACACAGCATATCTTGATGAAATAGCGGGTTTTAAAATAGATAGTACAAAACCATCTATAGGAGATAAGTGGCCTTCTAAAGGATTTTATCTTCCAACTGCTGAGGTATTCATTGATAGTGTTAGAAAATTAACTTCATATAAAAGTTTTGAAAAATTATTAGTAGACTCTAACAAGAGAAAGAGCCAATATCTAGTCTCTAATTAACGAATTCAACAAAAGTGAAAAAAACAGGGAGCTTTGTACTTATTGGCAGTATACTATTCTTAGCATATATACTGCAATACATTCTTAATATTAGATGGACTATATTATATGACTTACAGCTTAATGAAAATTATAAGCGATGGTCTGGAGCATTTGTTAGCGCATTCATACTGTTTCAATGGATACTTACGTTTACAAGAATATCAAAAAAACTAAGAATGTATGCGATACAATTCACATACATTCATAAGTGGATCGGTATCTTATCTCCTATTTTTTTCTATCTCCACGCTATGGAATTTGGATACGGTTATTTAGCTCTTTTATCCTATATATTTTTCATCAATATGATACTAGGAACTATTAATTTAGATATTATAAAAAGTACAAAAAACTGGGTATTTCAATCTTGGATGATAACACATGTAGCACTTTCGTTCTTCATTACTTTTTTAGTCCTTTTTCATATAGGTGTAGTCTTTTATTATAAATAAAAAATAAATCACATGTTATTAACTGTTAAAGATATAATACCGGAAACAAAAGATGCTGTAAGCGTAATATTAAAAAACAATCTTTTTTTTAATAAAATAAAATACAAGGCCGGTCAATTTCTTACCGTAAAAATCCCCATTAAAAACAAAATTGAAAAAAGAGCTTACTCATTTAGCAGCAGCCCTGTAACAGATAATTTTTTAAAAATTACTGTGAAAAAAGTTGAAAAAGGTCTGGTCTCTAATTATATCTGTGATATACTAAAACCAGGGCAAAAAATAGAAGTAGAAAAACCTGCTGGTAGTTTTTATGTAATCCCAAACAAAAATACTCAATTCAACTACATACTATTTGCTGCAGGTAGCGGAATAACTCCAATTTTTTCTATTATTAAAACAGTGTTAGAAAAAGAACCTTTATCAAAAATAATTCTAATTTACTCCAATAGAAATGAGGAATCTACTATTTTCAAAAAAGCAATTGAAAACTTAGAAAAGAAACACCCTAATTCCTTTGTCGTAGAACATATCCTGGAAAAAAAGAATTCAGACAAGCCTAATTATCACCAAGACTTATTAAACAAAGAGCTTGTCGATAGTATCTTAAAAAAACATCATACAACATATGAAGATGGTAAATATATGATGTGCGGACCTCATGGGTTTATGGATAAAGCTAAAGAAATTCTTTTAGAAAAAGGAATTACCAGAGACAAAATCAAACTAGAAGCTTTCAGCACTACTCTCATTACATCAAGTGATGCAAAAAAACTAGAAAGCTCTGTAACGATATATCATGATAACAACAAACATACACTTGATGTCAAAGGAGATAAAACAATATTGCAAGCTGCAATGTCCAATAATATTATGCTACCTTATTCATGTAGATCAGGGATGTGTAATAGTTGCAAAGCAAAATGTATATCTGGTTCAGTAAAAATGATAGATGGTCATTTTCTTTCAGAAGAAGAAGTAGCAGAAGGACATATACTTACTTGTATAAGTTTTCCTAGATCAAATAATGTAAGCATAAGTTTTATTAACGATTAGACAAACACATGCTTAACAGAAACCCATTACGGAAAAGACAATACATAGGTACACTAATTGGAATTACAGTTACAATTGTTGCATATATAATTCTCCCTTTAAAGCAGACAGAAGATTTTCTAAGTTTAGGACCTCTTAATACTGGTCACGAAGGTTTATCCTGCAGTGCTTGCCATACTGATGCTAAAGGGAATTTAATTCAGCAGTTACAGTCCAATATGGCTTACACTTTTGGCACCAGAAAAACTAAAGTTGATTTTGGAACACAAAATGTTGATAATAAGAAATGTATAGCATGCCATGATCGTCCAAATGACAGACACCCAACGCATCGGTTTCTAGAACCCAAATTCAAAGATGCCATTGCCAATATTGACGCCACACAATGCGAAACTTGCCATAGAGAGCACAATGACACAAGAGTTGTTCTTGCCGAGGCTAACTTTTGTATCAATTGCCACTACGATTTAGAAGTCAAAAATGACCCTATAGATGTTCCTCACAGTACTCTTATCTCTAATAAACAGTGGAATACCTGTTTACAATGTCATGACTTTCATGGTAATCACCTATACAAATTAGCAGAAAAAATAGAAGATACTATTCCACTACAAGAAATACAAAATTATCTGAAAGGAGGAAAAGATCCTTTTTCTTCGAAAAAAAAGCATTTACCTCTTAGTGAAGATGAATGGTTAAAAATGAAAACCAAGTATACCAATTCAGAATAAAAGCATGTTATTATGAACTCAAAAAAAGTCATTTTTCTTTATCTTTTTTTAACTATATCGATTCTAAACTCTTGTAAAGAAAAAGTTTCTTGCCAGATTCCAGAAAAAGTCACTTATACAAAACAGATCAAAACTATTATAGAAACAGATTGTTTTTTATGTCATGCCCAGGATGTTTATAAAACAAAAGCTTCCAGAAATAAAATATTTGACTACGAAAGTCTAAAAAAAATGGGGGAGTCTGGAGTTCTTATTGGGTCTATTACCCATGCCACAGGTTATATCGCCATGCCTTATAAAAAAGGTGTCAAAATAGATAGCTGCAATATTGAACTCATCAAGAAATGGGTACAAACAGGAATGCACAATTAACAACTAATTACGAATTAATTGAAATACATATTAAATACTCTTTTTTCTAGTCGATTTAGTGGGTTATTACTACTCATATTCGCAATATCAATGGCTATAGCTACTTTTCTAGAAAACGATTATAACACAGAAACTGCAAAAGCTTTGGTATATCATGCTAAATGGTTCGAAATATTATTGCTTCTATTGGTAATCAATTTTATAGGTAATATCACAAAATATAATCTTTTTAGTGTACAAAAAGCTCCAATATTACTATTTCATCTTGCTTTTATAATCATCATCTTGGGAGCCGGAATTACTCGTTATAGAGGTTATGAGGCATTAATTACCATCAAAGAAGGAGAATCTAATGACAGAATGATCTCTATTGATAATTATCTTCAGATAATTGCCGGTAATGGTACTATAAATAAAAACCACATCAGCAAACCAATACTAATGAGCGAATTAGGCTTTAACAATATAATAGAAAGCGTTGATCTTGACGGAAAAAAAATCGAACTCAAATTAAAAAAATATATTCCCAGAGCCAAATATGAACTGAAAGACACAATCTCTGGGCATACCTATTTACATATTGTAATTGCTGAAAACGAAAATAGAAAAGATTTTTATATCCAGGAGGGAACTCGTGAAACCATTTATGGAATATCTATTGCCTTTAATACACAAAACAAACTCAAAACTGATATTCTCGTTACCAAAAAAAATGAAATTTGGCACGCCTCTTTTCCAGAGGTTACCGATTATTTTTCCATGTTGACTAATAAAATCGATTCTTACCCAAAAGATCAACTTACTCCTATTCAATTTAAAGCACTCAGCCAGATAAACAACACTCCCGTTGTATTTAATGAAATAGTCGAAAACAAAGTTCGAATCATTGTTTCCAAGGAAAAAAACTCAAAAATAAAGAATCCTGAGGCTGCTATTATTATTTCTGCAACATCTGGAGCCGACCATAAAGAAATTACATTATTTGGTGGTCCCGGTTATATGAACCCCTTCAATACTTTTTTCATTAATGGTATTCATCTAAAGCTAAGATATGGTGCCAAACCCATTAAACTTCCTTTTTCAATTTTTTTAAAAGATTTCAAGCTAGAACGTTATCCGGGATCAAATAGTCCATCAGCATTTTATAGCGATATAGAAATTCAAGAAAAAAACAAGTTGTTGAATTATTCAATATTTATGAATAACGTTTTGAATTATAAAGGTTATAGATTTTTTCAATCTGCATATTTACCCGACGAAAGTGGTACTATCCTTTCTGTAAATCGTGATTATTGGGGAACATTTATTACCTATATAGGATATAGTTTATTAGCCTTTGGTATGTTATTAAGTCTATTCTGGAAAAATTCTCATTTCGGATTAACACTAAAACTACTACGTTGAAAAAAACCATTATATATAGCATCATAAGTTTAATTTTAGCAACATTAAACACTCTACAGGGACAACAATTGCATAGGCTAAAACCATATGAGCTTGTCAATAGACAATATATTGATATCCAGCATTCTGAAAAATTTGCAGCGATCCAGGTTCAGGATTTTCAAGGTCGAATCAAACCTATCAGCACATTAGCCCTAGAATTAATAAGAAAAATACATGGAAAAAATAGTTTTATCTATGTTGATAAAGAAAATCAAAAAAAGCAATTGACCCCCATACAAGTGTTCATCGGAATGCAATATAAACCAGATTCCTGGCAGTTATTAGATTTTATTAAAATTGAAAAAAAAGCGATCCCTGCTTTAAAAGATTTAATAAAAATCAATCCGTCCGGACATGTTAGTGCTTCGCAATTTTTTGATTTCAAAGGAATATATAAATTGAAATCATTAGTTTCTTCTGCCTATGCTAAACCTCCCGGAAAAAGAACAATATTTGATAAGGATATCATTAAAATAGACGAAAGACTAAATATTGTTTGGAGTATTTTTAATGGTCAATTCTTAAAAATTTTTCCAAAAATAGATGATCCAGACTTAACCTGGTATTCCCCTGTAGCTTCTGAAATTGAATTTAACAAAGACGATAAAAATTTTATTAGTAAAATAATTCCTACTTATTTTTCTTACCTGGATTTAGGAATTGAAAAAGGAAATTGGCAAAAAGCAAATGAAGTCATCGAACTGATAAAAAGTTTTCAGCAAAAAAATGGAAAAGCTATTTTACTATCCGAAAAAAAGGTAAATACAGAAATTTGGTTCAACAAAAATCATATCTTTTTATGGTCTCTTATAGGATATACTTGCTTTGGCAGTATACTGATGCTATTGTGTTTTGTAAGAATATTAAAAAAACATAAATCAACAATCCAAAAAATTATTAAAGTAGTCATCTTTTTATTAATAAGTGTATTCATCTTACATGCACTTGGAATTGGATTAAGATGGTATATATCAGGTCATGCTCCGTGGAGTAACGGGTATGAAGCTAGTATTTTTATTGCTTGGATAGGAATGTTAGCAGGTTTTATTTTTTCAAAAAACAACTCATTTACTCCTGCAGCAGCAGCAATATTAGCAATATGCTTACTTGGAATAGCACATGGTAGTCTAATGAACCCTGAAATTACAAACTTGGTTCCTGTTCTAAAATCTTATTGGCTTTTAATTCACGTAGCGGTGATAACAGCCAGTTATGGGTTTCTTGCATTAGGATCTTTACTTTCATTAATTACCTTGCTCATAATGTGTATTAGCACGTTAATACATAAACAAGAAACAGAAAATACAATTCAAGAATTAACCAATACCAATCAACTTACTAGCACAATTGGTTTATACTTGCTTACAATCGGAACTTTCTTAGGAGGAGTCTGGGCTAACGAATCCTGGGGAAGATATTGGGGTTGGGATCCTAAAGAAACCTGGGCTTTAATAAGTATAATCATATATTCGTTTGTACTACACATCAGAATTATTATTCCTAAAAATTATCTATATATATATAATGTTTGTAGTCTGCTAGCATTAAGTAGCCTTATTATGACCTTTTTTGGAGTAAATTACTATCTATCAGGATTACATTCTTATGCAAAAGGTGATCCATTTCCTATCCCTAAATGGATTTATATCATAATTCCAATTATCCTTATAATTATCATTATTCCATTACTTAAAAAACCTGTAGTTAAGAAAGAGATTCTTGTAAACTATGAATAAAAAAGTTAACTACAATACACAATCAAAACAAAACAAACTTAAAAACTATAACCGTATTTTCAACTCTGTTAAGGACAAAACAAATTTTGTAATTATTATAAAGCATTAATAAACTAACGAAAAGCCATTCATTAGAAGCAGTTTTTAATTTCAAAAAGGAAGGATACAATAGCTATTTAAAACTGAAGTTAAAACCTTTTGTTAGGTTATTAACAAGATAATATTCTTATGTAAGAATTACAGTGATTTGATCACAATTAACTCTAAATATATCAAACAAAAAAACCGGTCACAAACAAACTGTGACCGGCAACACAAGAAACACTTAAAGCTACTTATTCTTTAAGGTTTCAACACTAAATTTTTATACTTTAATTGTACGCAGGAATATTTTTCATTTCCTTTTGCACTTCTTTTTCATCTTCTGTTGAGAATTTAATTGCAAGTGTCATAACAGCAGTAAACACAACAAAAATTCCTATAATAAAATACCCACTCGAAACCGCCTCTGATGAAGCTAACGCTTGTGCTGCGTTCACAGCATCAACTCCGAGATCTTGGTTTTCTGCTATTGCAACTTTTTCTGCAAAAGCAGATTTTGACTTTAACACCAGTGCAGCAACAAAAGCACCTACATTTCCACCAGCACCTACAATACCAGAAATAGAACCTATAGCTTTTTTATTAATAAAAGGAACAACTGAAAAAGTAGCTCCCTCGGCCATTTGAACTGTCAAGCTAAAACCAACCAGAAAAACAATCCCAAAGGTCAGTCCTGTCATACCCGAAAACAAAGATAACATAAGCCCTTCAACTCCCAAAATAATTGCTAAAAATATAACTCTTCCCTTCAAACCTTTTAATTTACCAAACTTATCACCGAAGAAACCACCTAAAGTTCTGGCAAAAATATTCATTAGTGCAAACGACATCACTAAGTTACCTGCTGTAATTCTTTCTAATTGAAATGTATTTTGAAGATAATCATCCATAGTACCGTACACTGTTAACTCCATCCCAAAACAAGCAGCATACACCAAAAAAAGCAACCAAACTCGGTAATCTTTTATTGCTTCCAAAAAACGAACTTCATCCTTTTTGGACTGTAGTATTTCTCCTTTTGCCTTTAACTCCTTATAGTTACCATTAGGCGTATCTTTTGTAAAGAAAAAATACACAATCCCCATTAAAAAACATACCACTCCTGCAACAATCATACTATACCTCCATGCCTCTGTTTCTGCTATCCCAAAGCTCACAACAGCTGCTGCAATTAAAGGCATCCCCAAGCGATTAGCTCCACCACCCAAATTACCCCATCCAGCCGATGTAGCATTAGCTGTACCAACAATATTTGGTGCAAACATTATAGAAGTATGAAATTGTGTAATCACAAACGAAGCACCAATAAAACCTATAAACAATCTACAAACAATAAATTGTATAGGCGTTTGTACAAAACCAAGTAAGATCACCGGTATAGCACCCAAAGTTAGCAGCCATGTATAACAAATTCGAGGACCATATTTATCACATAATTTACCAATCAATAATCTGGCAAACACTGTTCCAGAAACGGCTACAATTATAGAATTCCATTTTTGATCAGGAGTCAATCCTAAATCTCTAACTACATCAGGCATAAATGGCACAATACCAAACCATGCAAAGAAACATAGAAAAAATGCAATTGAAGTGATCCAAAACGTTCGGATCGGTAGACTTTTAAAATTTAACAGTTGTAATGTAGTAGACTTATTCTCGATATTCATGATTACTTAGTTTTGATTCTTTGATTTTTTCGTATCAAAGGCATTAAATGAACAAATTCAAATCAAAACTAAGTACAAATACTTAAAATAAAAATTTAGAAGGGCTTATAATTACGTAATACTATCTATTATTATGATATTCATAAGTACTAAGGATACAATTTAAAAGAAACAAAATAATAAGGTTTATATATTTCAAATATCGTAATTACTCATTTGCAAAAAATTTCAAACCCATACATATTAATGTTCTAAAAAATTAATAAGATGTTCTCTATATTTATAGTAGTCAGGATGGTCTAATACATTTTTTCTAAGTCGTGGTCTTTCAAAATCTATTTCCAGAATATCACCCACTTTTGCCCTTGGACCACTAGTCATCATAATCACTCTATCTGCCAAGAATATAGATTCATCAACATCATGAGTAATCATAATAGCTGTAATCTTTTCCTGATTCCAAACTTCGATCAATACATCTTGCAACTCTCCTCTTGTTAAAGAATCCAACATCCCGAAAGGCTCATCCAACAACAAAACCTTTGGCTTTATTGCAAATGCTCTTGCAATACCTACACGTTGTTGCATACCCTGTGAGAGTTCTTTTGCCTTTTTATACATTGCATCTTCAAGTCCAACTTTTGCCAAATAGTACTTTACAATATCATCTCTATCTCTTTTTGTACCATGCGAAAAAACCTGCTTTACACCAAGCATTACATTCTCATAAGCAGTCATCCAAGGTAAAAGACTTGGAGATTGAAAAATCACTCCTCTATCTGGACCTGGTCCTTTTATAGTTTGATTATTCACAACAATTGTACCTCTGGAAATAGGATTAAGTCCTGCAATCATAGTGAGCAATGTAGATTTACCACATCCTGAATGACCTATTATAGAAACGAATTCCTCATGTTTAATTTTCAAATCCAAATCGTCTAAGACGACATAATCTCCATTAGGTGTTGGATAGATTTTTGTGAGTTGAGAAATATCCATCATATATTTATCCTCAAACAACCCATTATCAGTTCTTCTTATCACAGGTTTTTCCAGTATTTCTTTCATATATGTTGTGTTTTAATTAAAAATTAATCCTCTGAAAGGTATTGGTTTGATTCTAGGCTTGATATCGGGTAACACATAATTATTCTCTTTTTTAGAGTTACGTTGTTCTCCTATTTGTATCAAGTACTCCATAATACTATTACGCAATTTTTTATACTCCTCATTATGATTTAATGCGGTTTTATCCCTTGGGCGTTCTAAATTAACCTTATATTCTGGTCCCAATGTAGCCTTAGGCCCTGGTTTAAGAGGTATAATTCGATCAGCCATCAAAATTCCTTCATCTACATCATTAGTAATCAACAAAGCTGTCTTCTTATCTTTATTCCAAATTTTTAGGATTTCCTGCTGTAGATTTCCCCTTGTAAGAGCATCTAGTGCACTAAGAGGTTCATCCATAAGGATCACATCTGGACTCATCGATAATGCTCTGGTTACCGAAACCCTTTGACGCATTCCCCCGGATAGTTCTTTTGGTAATTTATGAATTGCAGGAGACAGGCTTACCATCTCTACATATTCTTCGACACGCTTAGTCCTATCTTTTCTTGACATTTTTTTAAACGCTTCTTTTACAGCCATACCAACATTATTTTTGACATTAAGCCAAGGCAATAATGAATAATTCTGAAAAATCACTCCACGTTCATGACTAGGTCCTGTTACAGGCTCACCTTTAAACAGCACTTCACCTTCATCTGGCATGATTAATCCGGAAATAATGTTAATTAATGTTGTTTTTCCACTTCCTGTAAATCCGACAATTGCCACAAACTCACCTTCTTCGATTTCGAGATTGATATTAGACAATACCTGTGTCTTGTTTTTTCCGGTACCAAAAGATTTTGATACATTTCTTAATTCTATGTATGCCATATTTTTTTCTTAAGCAGTTTCTTCTGTAAATGTTACGAATTTTTGTATCGTAAGCATAATTCTATCTAATAAGAATCCTATGACACCTATTACGAACATCGCTACTATGATTTTAGAATTTGAATCGTTTGCTCCATTCTGAAACTCTTCCCAAACAAATGATCCTAATCCCGGGCTTTGTGCTAATAATTCTATAGCAATTAACACCATCCAAGCTACAGATAATGTAATTCGCAATCCAGTAAAAATTAATGGAAAAGAAGATGGTAAAATGATTTTAAATACTTTTTGACCAACACTAAGCTGAAGAACCTTAGCAACATTAATATAGTCTTTATCCACCGACGAAACCCCCATACTGGTATTTACCAATGTCGCCCACATAGAACAAAGTCCTACACTAATAAATGAAATAATAAATGAGCTGTCTGTATCTGAGTTTTTTGTTAACGTTTTTACGATCATGAAAACCAAGAGTAACCACACCACTGGAGAAACAGGTTTAAAAATCTGTATCAACCAATTCACTGAAGACCTTAATGTCTCACTTAATCCTAACATAATCCCAATAGGAACTGCTATAAAAAAAGCTAATAAAAATCCAGCAAAAACGGTTTTCAAACTTGTGAAAATCTGGTCTACAAATGATGGCCTACCAGTATATTTAATAGCATCGAGACCTTGCGCTTCTCTTTTTTCATTAGTAGCTGCGACCTTATCAGCAAAAGCAGATTTCTTTTCTGCAATAATTCTATGATCTGCTAATAATGATTTATAAGCTGTCCATACCTGAGTTGGTGATGGTAATGTATTAGGCTGACAACTAACATCTCCTGATTCGATACATACTCTCATTTCATTAGCCGCTGCTTCTCCTCTATCTACGAGAGCCTTTTCTATACGTGCATCCTTTTCTATATTATACAAATACGTTGCTCCAGAATGCCACACGATCAAAAATAATCCCACCGATAAGATTGGCAAAAACACTTTCTTAAACAATATGACCAAATTTTTCTGTACTTCTTCACCTGTCGCCAATCTAATTGCTGGTTCAAAAAAACCTAATCCCACAAAATTTAGGACATGGATTGATCTATCTTTCATCTGTTGTCGTTTTTATATTTTTAAATTTTCTAACAATCAACCATTAAGTTTATATATGATACTTAATGATCGATTGCTATATTTGATATTTTAGTGACGCATCATTTCATTATTCGATGTTCGAAACACCTTCTTCACTTTCTTTATTTCCTATATTAAAACTGTTTATATACCCTATAGGATCTTTGGCATCAAACTTTTTACCATCAATAAAATCTGTCGTTGCTGGTTTATAACCATCTGTTTCTGGCAATTCTGATGCTTCTAAATGCCCTTCTGACACTAATAGGTTAGCAGCTTTTTTCCATATATCTGGTCGGTAAATATCTTTGATTGTTTTCTCATACCATTCTACTGGTTTACTTTCTGGGATTTGCCCCCATCTTCTCATCTGAGTCAAGAACCAAATTCCATCAGAATAGAAAGGATATGTTGCATCATAGCGATAGAATACATTAAAATCTGGCATTTCTCTTTTATCACCTTTCTCAAATTCAAATGTACCAGTCATTGAATTAGCCAATACTACTTCATCTGCACCTACATATCCGGGCATAGATAAAATCTTAACAGCTTCTTTACGATTACCAGGAGCATCCAGCCATTTTCCCGCTCTAATTAATGCTTTTGTAACTGCTACAGCCGTATTAGGGTATTTCTCAATAAATTTCTTAGTCATCACAAACACTTTTTCCGGATTGTTTTTCCAGATGTCATAATTTGTAGTTACAGGCACACCAATCCCTTTAAAAACAGCTTGTTGATTCCAAGGCTCACCTACACAATATCCATAAATTGTTCCTGCTTCAAGTGTAGCTGGCATTTGTGGTGGTGGAGTTACAGACAATAACACTTCAGCATCAATTTGTCCTTGTATATTTTCTTTAGAATACATCCCTGGATTAATTCCGGCTGCCGCGAGCCAGTATCTAATTTCATAATTATGAGTTGATACAGGAAACACCATTCCCATCTTAAAAGCTTTTCCTTCATCTTTATAAGAATCAATTACTGGTTTAAGAGCGGTTGCCGATATCGGATGAATCGGTTTACCATCTTCTCCGACAGGAACATTAGGCTTCATTTTTGACCAAACATCATTAGAAACAGTAATACCATTTCCATTTAAATCCATAGAAAATGGAGTTACCAACTCAGCTTGCCTTCCAAATCCTGCACCAGCTGCTATTGGTTGTCCCGCTAACATATGAGAGCCATCCAATTGACCATCGATCACTCGGTCTAATACATTTTTCCAGTTAGATTGTGCTTCAACAGAAACAAATAAACCTTCATCTTCAAAAAAACCTTTTTCTTTTGCAATAGCAAGAGGTGCCATATCGGTTAATTTTATAAAACCAAAAGTCAATTGAGGCTTTTCTATAAGCAATTTTGATGATTCTTCTACAGAAGAATCACTTGAAGCTATTTCCTTTTTCTTTTCTCCCCCACAAGACATTAATGCCATAGTGGTAATAATTATTATAATTTTAAAATGTACTTTTTTCATAATTCTGTGTTTTGAGAATTTTATTAAATAGGATTATTCAAAACTAAGTATTATTACTTAATTTACATAACAAAAAATACGTATTTGACTCATTATTATCTATTACAAAATATTCGGTATCACAAATTGAGTATTCGATAATTTGAGTCGAAAAAAATTATAAATCGATTAATACTCATTACCAAAACAATAGCATAACTATCAATAAAATAAGGTCTTTTTCCACTTTTAACATGGTTTTTCCGTTAAACAAGTCTTAAATAAGCACTAGCAGATTACTCCTTCTAAACCCTCATGAATAATAAAAAAATAATTATTTGACAGGAATTAAAAAATAAGTATATTTACTTAAAAAATATTAAAACCTAAATCATTCTATATGACATTAAAATATTTACTCAAAAAACCAAAAACCCTATTCATTTCTATTTTTACGATATTATTAATTACCTCTAATTCATTCTCTCAATCTCAAGATTATGGATCAATTAGCTACAATAAGGCCATAAACATATCAGGAAAACAACGAATGTTATCACAAAAAATGTCTAAAGCATTTTTATTGATCTCTAAAGGAATTGATAGCGAAGAAATCAAAAAGGAACTTAATTCGAGTAAGTTTATTTTTGAAAAACAATTAGATATATTAAGTAAAAATGCGCCTAGTTCAGCAATCAAGCTCTCTATAAAAGATGTAAAAAAGTCATGGGTGAAGTTTAAAGGAGTTATAAGTTCCCCTCCTAATTATATGAACTCAGAAGAGGTTATGAAGTTAAATACATCATTACTAAGCAAATCTCATGAACTAGTTTTAAGCATAGAGACAAGTTCTAAATACAATAATCAATTCTTTAAAAATAAAAATCAAGATCTTGCAAATACAATTAATGTCTCTGGTAAGCAACGAATGTTATCACAGAGACTTTGCTTATACTATACAGCTTCTTTAATGTTTCCTGATCAAAAAAACGAGCACAAAAATGTAATGAATAAAATTTTTGATGAGTTTGATTCGGTTATTGGAGATTTATTAATCAATAGCTATAATACAACTGAAATCGAAGAAGAACTTGGTAATGTAATGGCAACATGGGAAAAATTTCAAGCTAACAAAAAAGGATTTCTTAATGGAACTTTTTCACTTGAAGATGTTTTTAATACCACTAACAGCTTAACCAAAAGTTTTAATAAAATAACAGGGGTTTATGAAATAATATCCAAAAGCCTCTGAAACTTTACTTCAAAAAGCTAGGGAATCATTCCATATTCCCTAGCTTTATTATTAAGCTCCAATACATTTTTAACTCCCATCTTTTTCATAAGATTAAAACGATGTACTTCTGTTGTTCTTTTACTTATATTAAGTTCCTGCGCTATGTCTTTATTTGTCATTCCAGAAACAGCAAGGCGCAGTATCTGAGCTTCTCTTTTAGTTAATTCAAACAAATCTTTAGATGATTGTTTCTTTGCAACATTAGTATCTATTACAGAAATATTTGAAGAATCACTACCTTTTATACTTCTAACCAAAATAGAAGATACATCTCCACTAAAATATTTATCTCCTTTACTAACCACAGAAATGGCTTTAAGAAATTCTTCCTTGCCAGCATCTTTAAGTAAATAACCTTCTGCCCCCGCATTAATGGATTGTAATATGTACTCATCAGAATCATGCATTGACAACATGATAGTTCTTACTGAATTATCTAGTGCTGTTATTTTTTGAACAACCTCTATACCTGACATCTGAGGCATTCTTATATCACAGATAACAATATCAGGACTCAAAGACTGAACTAATTCAATAGCCTCTGGACCATTTGACGCTTCTCCCACTACACTGTATTGTTCCTCATCTTCCAGAATAGCACGAATGCCATCTCTTACCATAAAATGATCGTCAACCAATACTATTTTTATCATAATCGCGTATTATTTATTTAAAATGTAGCATAAAATGCAACTTCTTCTGCATCCAAATATATGAATATTTCAAAAACGCTTAAGTAATTTTATAAATTTGAAAAATAAAACTAAGTATTTTTACATATAAAAACAATAAAAAATAAGTATTAATACTTATTTTTGCTTTCAGTAAATGACATTATCATTAATAATACAATCAGAGGAATACAAAATGATATCAGTCATAATTTACATTTAAATCAGGGGGTACTTTTATCAAAACATAAATTAACTTCCTAAGGTTCTATTTTTAAACTAATCTAAAATTATTGAAATGAAAAACAAGTTATTGATAACAACATTACTGTTTGTAGTATTTGCTTTTAGAGGAAAAAGTCAAGAATTAAGTATTGATGCAGATATCAGGCCTCGGTTAGAATATTTAAATGGTTTTGGAAGCCTTTTACCAGATGGAGTTGATGCAGGATTATTTGTACAACAACGTTCGCGTTTAAAATTTGGATATACAACAGATAAATTCTCTACCTACCTAAGTGTTCAGGATGTTAGCGTTTGGGGGGATACTCCACAAATCGCAGCAGCAGATAACAATAATAGCTTTTCTCTGGCACAGGCATGGATAGATTTTAAATTCGGAAGTGGATGGTCCACCAAACTAGGAAGACAAGCCTTGTCTTATGATGATCAACGAATTTTTGGAGGTTTAGATTGGGCGATGCAAGGACGTTTTCATGATGCGGCTCTACTTAAATACTCCAAAGAAGGATTTAAATTTGATCTTGGAGTTGCATTTAATCAAAATGGTGTGAGTAGACAAACGACATTATTTGATCCTAATAATGCAGGTAATGCAAGAGCTGTTTTTGATTATAAAGGAATGGTATATGCTTGGTTACATAAAGACTGGGAGAAATTCTCTGCAAGTGTATTGGTTGCAAATAACTCCTATCAAAATTTGGGAGATGATGGTCAAACTCCGGTGGATGGAAATGTGAATCGTCAAACTTTTGGAACACACCTAGTAGCCAAACCAACCAAAGGACTCTCGATAGCAGCAAACGTATATGGACAAACAGGAGAATTTACAGAAGATATTGATCTATCAGCATACAATGCTATGTTAGAAGTAACATATAAACCAGGAAAAACACTTTTTGGACTTGGATTTGAAACTTTAAGTGGTGATGAAAACGGAGGTACAGATGGAGAAATCGAATCGTTCTTTCCTATTTTTGGTACCAATCATAAATTTAATGGGTATATGGATTATTTCTACGTAGGAAATCATGCCAATAATGTTGGACTCAATGATATTTATGCCAAAACAGTGATAAAAACCGGTGAAAAATCTAGTCTACTACTCAAAGCTCATTATTTCTCTGGAGCCGAAAGCCTGGGAGATAATGTAGATGATTACCTGGGAACTGAAATAGATATTGTATTTACACAAAAACTATTAGCTTTTGCAACACTTAAAATAGGATACTCTCATATGTTTGCCTCTGATTCTATGGAAATACTTAAAGGAGTACCTGAACCTGCAGATAATCAATTTTGGGGATGGGCTATGCTAGTCGTAAAACCTAACTTCTTAAAATGGAGCCCAAAACCTGAGGTTCCCTCAGAATAAAAAATATTAGTTCACAATAAGTTAGCTATAAAACACTATAATATAGACAAAAACCTGCAAAATTGATTTTGCAGGTTTTTGTCTATATTTTTTAGAGATTCATAATTTACCATATTCATAATTACGTAATTCTTATTACATTAATAAGTATTAATACTTAATTTTGACTTATAAATACGTAATTTATGAAAAATGTAGTAGTGATCGGTAATGGAATGGTAGGTTATAAGTTCTGTGAAAAGTTTGTAGCCTCAGAAAAATTTAGCGAATATAAACTTACTGTTTTTGGAGAAGAGCCAAGAAGAGCATATGATAGAGTCCATTTAAGCGAATATTATTCAGGAAAGACAGCAGAAGATTTAAGTATGTCTTCGCCAGGCTGGTATGAAGAGAACAACATCGATCTTCATATCTCAGAAATGATTACAGAAATTAATAGAGAAGAAAAAACAATTGCAAATCATAGAGGAATCAAATATTCATATGATTATTTAATTCTGGCAACAGGATCCTCGGCATTTGTACCTCCTATCCCAGGTGTCGAAAAAGAAGGAGTTTTTGTATATCGTACTATTGAGGATTTAGAAGCAACAGAAGCTTTTGCAAAAAAATTAAAAGCTGCTGGCAAAACAGAAGCTGCGGTGCTTGGTGGAGGGCTTTTAGGTTTAGAAGCTGCAAATGCAGTCAAAAATTTAGGGTTAAATGCTCATGTGGTAGAATTTGCCCCACGTTTAATGCCCAGACAGTTAGACAAAGGAGCAAGTGATATGCTTCAATCAAAAATTGAGAGCCTAGGCTTAAAAGTACACTTATCAAAACAAACACAGTATATTCAAGGAGATAAAACAATTAAAGGTTTACAATATGTAGATGATACAGAATTAAAAGTAGATATGCTTGTAGTTTCTGCTGGTATTCGTCCTCGTGATGAAGTTGCTCGTGAGTGTGGTTTAGAGGTAGGTACTCGTGGTGGTATTCTGGTAAACAATCAAATGCAAACTACAGATCCAAACATCTACGCAATAGGAGAATGTGCCTTACTCAACAATATGATTTATGGCTTGGTAGCTCCTGGTTATGATATGGCAGAAGTTGTTGTAGATCAAATCACAGGCGGAGAAAAAGAAATGCCTTCATATATCGATATGTCTACGCAATTAAAACTTATTGGTACAGAAGTAGCTAGCTTTGGTGATGCATTAAATGATGCTAAAGAAGAGATTGATGAAATTACGTATGTAAATAAACGTAACGGAGTTTATAAAAAAATAAATGTTACTAAAGATGGAAAAAAATTATTAGGTGGTATTCTTGTAGGTGATTCTTCAGATTATAACGCCTTATTTCAGATTTATAATACGGCGATGAAGCTTCCTGAAGAGCCAGAGGATCTAATTTTAGGAAGTCGTGGCGGAGATGGTGGTTCTTTATTAGGGGATGTTATGGATTTACCTGATGATGCACAAATTTGTTCTTGTGAAAGTGTTACTAAAGGTCAAATATGCGGTGCCATACAAAATGGAGAAGCTAAAGACTTAGCTGATGTTGTTAGTTGTACTAAAGCCGGAACAGGTTGTGGTGGATGCAAACCTATGGTAAAAGATCTAACCGATGCCACGCTAAAATCCTTAGGGATCGAAGTAAAAGATCATATTTGTGAGCATTTTGATTACAACAGACAAGAATTATATGATATTATTCAAATAAAAGGATACACAACCTTTGACGAAGTTTTAGATCACATCGGAAACGGAGGGCATGGTTGTGAGCTGTGCAAACCTCTTATCGCCTCATTAATGGCTACTATTCATGCAGATACTGCCAATAAAGAATATACTATTCAGGATTCTAATGATCGTTTTTTAGCGAATATCCAACGTAACGGAACTTATTCTGTAGTGCCACGTATAGCAGGAGGTGAACTAACCGCACAACAATTAATTGATTTAGGCGAAATAGGAAAGCGCTATGATCTATATACCAAAATTACTGGAGGACAACGTATTGACTTTTTTGGCGCAACGCTAAATCAATTACCAAAAATATGGAAAGATTTAATCGATAAAGGTTTTGAAAGTGGGCATGCTTACGGGAAATCATTACGTACTGTAAAAAGTTGTGTAGGTTCTACATGGTGTCGTTATGGAATGGATGAAAGTGTAAGTTTTGCAATCGAATTAGAAAACCGTTATCGCGGAATGCGCTCACCACACAAAATTAAAGGTGGAGTTTCGGGTTGTATTCGTGAATGTGCAGAGGCACGTGGAAAAGATTTTGGGGTCATTGCTGTAGAAGGTGGTTGGAATTTATATGTTGGTGGAAATGGAGGAGCAACCCCAAGACATGCAGAATTACTTGCTGAACAAATTGACAATGAAACCGTAATTAAATACATAGATCGCTTCTTAATGTTTTATATGCGAACTGCAAAACCTTTACAACGAACAGCTGCCTGGCTGGATAGATTAGAAGGTGGTATTGGACATTTAAAAGAAGTAGTGATCAACGACAAATTAGGTATTGCTGAAGATCTAGACCGGGAAATGAAAACACTGGTAAATAAATTTGAATGCGAGTGGAAACAAGCTATTGAAGATCCAGAAATGATGAAACGCTTTAGTCACTTTGTAAATAGTGATGATGACGATGATAATTTGGTATTTGTTCCGTTACGTGAACAAAAAATGCCACAACACTGGAAATAAAAAAATAGAATGGGGTTTCCGTTTTTACGGAAATAACTTAAACAAAACCTTATTATGGAAGAAATTTTAGAAATATATAAATCTACTTCATTAGAAAATGTAACTGTATGGTTCGAAGCTGCCAAAGTAAGTGATTTCCCAAAAAATGGAGGAGCCTGTATCAAATACAAAGAAAAGCAAATTGCAGTTTTTAACTTTGAAAGAAAAAATACCTGGTACGCTTGTCAAAATGTTTGTCCGCATAAAATGGAAATGGTACTAAGCCGGGGTATGATTGGTGATCAGAATGGAATACCAAAAGTTGCGTGTCCAATGCATAAAAAAACATTCTCTTTGGAAAACGGAGAGAATTTAAATGGTGATCTTGCTCCTATAGCTACTTACCCTGTAAAAATAGAAGATAACAAAGTTTATATTGGTTTTTCGGAGTGAGAAAAAGTAGTATTTATAATTCTTTTGTTTAAAATTGTAATTTCATAGAAAAAGGTAGCAACCTAAGGTTACTACCTTTATTAAAAAATTAATCTAATAATTCATAAGTATTATTTAGATTATAAATAATTCCTTTTCTAGTGCACTTAAGCCAAAAAATCCTTAACCGCATGAATAAGATGCTGTGCAAGTAGTCCAATGACCGCCACCTCCGCAATCTTTACCTCTTGTAGGATAATTTCCACCTCCTACTATTTTTCTTTGGTTAGAGTTACTAAGACTACTAATTTTTTGCTTACCTAAAGACAGTTTTAAATTTTTCTTTTTTTTCATGTAATTTAGTTTTAAAAGTTATCTTAAATTTATTTAAAAAATCTAACATATCTTTTCAATTAACAAAAGTTTATTACCCTCATTAACATTACGTTAAACACTGGAAGAATATCATAAATAGTTCCTTAAATTTAATGACTGAAACCTAAAAAATACAATGAAAATACTCCACAGTTTTTGGTCAAAACCCTATTTTTTTAATAAGAACTACAAAAATATTGGAGGTTGGCGACAAAATCGTTTTTTCTATATGAGTTGGGCATTAAGTTGTTTAACTCTAAATAAAATCTACGGTAATATCTCTTTAGTAACAGATCGACAAGGCTATGACATATTAATTAAGAATTTAGACTTACCATATTCGAATATTACTATTGAGCTAGACAATTTAAATAAATATCCTGCTAATCTTTGGGCTTTAGGAAAGATTGCGGCTTATTCTTTACAAAGAGATGCTTTTATTCATGTTGATGGTGATGTCTATATATGGGATCGTTTTGGCTCAAGAATCGAGAACGCAACATTAATTGCCCAAAGTAAAGATATTGATGAAGGTCACTATGAATATGCTATTAAAGAAATTCACAAAAACAATTATATTTTACCAAAATTAATTACCAATAGATTATCATCAGAAAGTAAAATAGTTGCAGCTAATGCTGGTATTTTTGGAGGAAATGACTTAGACTTTTTTGACGAATATTGTGAACATGCTTTTAAGCTTATAGAGGCTAATCAGAAAATTAAAAATTCTGATTTAAATGGCACATCTTATGCATTAATTTATGAGCAATATTTATTTAGTTGTATGGCACACAAAAAAGGGATCAAGATTGAATATCTAGTTTCAGATACTCCTAATCACACCAATTATGTAAAAGACATATCCAACTTTAGTAACAAATACGAATCCTCGTTAAAATATGTTCATTTATTATCAACCAAAAAACGATATATGGATTCGTGTTATGAATTACAAAACCAACTAGAATTAGAGTTTCCAGAGTATATGGATAAAATAGAAAGAATATGTCACAAGATTTAATAGGTAAATTAAAAATATATTACTCCAGAAGTATTGCTTTATCAAAAACATTAGGAATATTCATTCCTGATTTATTAGATTTTCATGACGGTGAAATCAAAGATGAAAATAATCCCATAAAAGGGTATTACAAAAGCAAGATTACTTATCTAAAGAAAAATGATCCCAAACACAATATGCTAAAAGAACTTCTTTCTATCGAATTCGAAAAAGCACAACTTTATACACCTTCTAATTTAGATAAGATTAAAGAAAATGATGTAAAACTAAATATACAAAGAGAAGAAATTTTATCAATCTCTTATGATGAATTGTGTAATAAGAAAATCGTACAAAACCCTTTTGTAAATACTTATGAATCTTCATGGGAGTTTATAAATAATGCCACTGAAAAAAAGTTCTCTACAATAGAAATGAAAGGAGATTATTACTTTGTTTTTCAGTTAACAGGAATGTTTGACAGGGAAACACAGACATCAATTTTAGAATTTCCACTTCACAAACTAGAGTACTATTTTCTTCAACTTTCTGAAACCCCAGTAGTATTATTAGAAGTAATTAATGAATTTAAAAAAGTGTTTGATATTAATGACTTAAAAGAAGAAAATACATTAAACAATGAAATAAAAACAATGATAAGAAAATTACTTTTCAGAAAGTTCTTGATTTTTTACAAAGAGGAAGAGTATTCTATTCTTAAAAACCTATCTTTACAACGAAGACATTCCTTCTCTTCCTAATTAATAATTAAGCACATCTTAAAAATCTGATTATTAGCAGCATAAGTCTTAGTAATAATTGAGATAATACACCTTACATATCCTATAAAAAAGTTATGGGTTGAGCTATATATAATGGGAATTCAAAGTAAGAATCTCATTTGAATTCTGGTTTAAAAAGCACTAACTTTGTAGGTATATCAATACAATACTTTTTATGTCAAGCAATTTATTAGTTGAGGCTTATGCTTTATTTGATCAGGCAAACGCAAAAGATCCAAATCAGCATACTATAAATGGAAAACTTGTTCCTAAAGAATTAATTTATGGCCAAAGAATGTCTCAAACTATTGAAAAATTCGAACCCAATGCTTCTGAGGCACTAAAATTAGCTGCAAGATCTCAACACATCTGTAGGTGGGAAATTCCTCGTAAAGACTACCCTATGGATCGTATTGGATACCTAAAATGGAGAGAAGACTTAAAAAAATTTCATGCCGCAAAAGCTTCTGAGATATTAGAAAAGGTTGGATATGACTCAGAAATTATTGACAGAGTATCTTTTTTACTGCAAAAAAAGAAACTAAAAAAAGATGAGGATACACAAACATTAGAAGATGTAATTTGTCTTGTTTTTCTAAATTTCTATTATGAAGACTTCTTAAACAAACATACTCCTGAGAAAGTAATTGATATTTTACAAAAAACATGGCGTAAAATGTCTGAAAAAGGTCATAAAGCAGCATTACAACTGTCATATTCAGAAAAAGCATTAGATTTGGTTAAAAAGGCATTAGCATAATTATAATTGAACAAACAAGAATCATTAGATCATCAAACTTTTGGACGCCTAAGCAAAATATATAGTATTGCATTAGGTGCTATAGCGCTATTTTCTATTGGAAGTCAATTTTTTATACAGAAATACTTAAACTCTCAGATTGATGATTCACGAATCATTAATATATCAGGTAGACAAAGAATGCTAAGTCAAAAAATATCAAAGGATATTCTTGTGCTGTGCCATCTAGAAGATGAAGAATCAAAAATACAATACGCTAGTGATTTAGAATCTACCCTTGATCTCTGGAAAGAATCTCATGAAGTACTTCTTCAATATAACGAATCTGTACAGAAAAAAAATCGTGATAGTAGTGAAATAAGAAAAATGTTTTCTGTTCTGGAACCCTATTTTCAAAACATTCTACAAAGTAGCACCGAAGTCCTTAATCTTGTGAAAAACGATTCTATTGATGCTATAGCTTTAAAAACAAATCTTGATACTGTACTTCTCAATGAACCTTTGTTTTTAGAACAAATGAATGCAGTTGTTTTTCAATATGATAAAGATGCAAAACAAAAAGTCTCAAGCTTAAAAAGAATTGAATATTTACTTTTTTGTATTATAATTTTAATTCTGGTTTCTGAATTCTTTTTATTATTTAGACCAGCGGCAATACGTATTAAAAAGACAATTTCAAACCTATTAATTTCTCAGGAAAAAGCTGAAAGCATGGCTTCGAGAACAGAAGTATTGAGAAAAATACAAGAAGAAAACGTACAGGAATTACTTACACTTACTAAAGCAATCAATCAAACTCTTTTGTATGCCAGAGTGGATAAAGCAGGCTTAGTTATCGATTTAGGTGAGCGCTTTGGAAAACTCCTTCAAGTTGACCAAGATAACAAGCAAAAAAGCCTTGCTGACCTTATGAGACTTAATGAAGTTCAAAAAAGTAGATTACTTGAGCTTATTTCACAAAATAAAGGAGGTGTTTTTAACGAAGAATTTGAACTACAAATCGTTGCTAACCAAAAAATCTGGTTGGACGTATCTATATACACTGTATTTAAAGAATCAGGAAAATCTGAACGACTTGTATTATGTTCTGATATTTCTAAGCGAAAAGAAGCTCAAAATGAAGTAGAACGACTAAATGCTAAACAATACAAAGAAAAAGAAGAATTACAAAAATCTAACGCCAGTCAAATAGTAGAAGCCCAAGAAGAAGAACGAAAACGCATCGCAAAAGAGATTCATGACAGTATTGGTCAAATGCTAACCGCTCTTAAATTTAATATAGAATCTATAAATCTAAAGAATATTGAAAAGGCAGGGCAAAAAATTGAAGGTTTAAAGAAAGTTTCTAAAGATTTAATTCAAGGAATTAGAATGGCAACTTTTAATCTTACTCCGCCAGAATTAAAAGACTACGGAATACCTATCGCTCTGCAGAAAATGGCTAGGGAGCTTTCTAAATTGACAGGAAAGAACATCATTTTTGAAAACAAATCAAATTTTGAACAAAGGTTTGACACTTTAGTCGAAACCAACTTGTATAGGGTCACTCAGGAAGCCGTTAACAATGCTATTAAATATGCCAATTCTGATTATGTTATGATTTCAGTAAATCATTCTAATTCGATACTTAGCATCATTATTGATGATAATGGTGATGGATTTGACATTGATAGTATTCCTTCTAAACCTAAAAACAACGCCGAAGGTGGCATGGGTTTATTCTTTATGAAAGAACGTATGAATTATATTGATGGCAGAATATTTATTAACTCTATCCCAGGTGAAGGAAGTCGAATTACTTTAAATTACTCTATTTAGCGATAAGATTTCTTTACACTTTATCTTTCTTACCTTTTATAATTTCATTACGGTAATAATCAATAATGCCATCTATAGGTCTTCTCACTATATTTCCAACAGTAAGGTTATATGGCCATACTGCAGCTCTAATAATATCCTCACTAAAATGTGCTATTGAGCCAATAAAATGAATAGGTACATTTTGCGCTTCAGAAAAACACAATACTCTATTCTCTACAAACTCCTGGATACCTTCAGTTACAATTTTATAAAAATACCCATTACGTTCGCTGGTAAAGATAAATTCAGCAAAAGAAGCTAAATACGTATTTGGATTATCTTTTTTGTACAAATTTTCTTTGATCGTATCTGAAGAAAGGTCAAAACGTTTTTCAAATTCTGATGCCACTTCAGGAGGCATTCTTTTATAATAGTAATCACGTATTAAACGTTTCCCAAAATAATTACCACTTGCTTCATCCATAAGAATATACCCTAAAGAATCCACAGTCATATGAATATCATCACCATCATAATAGCAACTATTAGATCCTGTACCCAAAATACAAACAATACCAGGTTCTGTTGTAGCAGCATAAACTGCAGCTACCATATCCTCTTGTACATCAACCTCTGCATTTTCGAAATAATCTTCAAAAATTTTCTTTAGCATTGCAGCCGGTTTTGGTGTACCACACCCTGCTCCATAAAACTTGACGATATCTATTTTTTCTCTATAAGAAGAAAGTTCTTCGTTGGCTCTTATTCTTTCTTCTAGTAAAGATTTTCCAAATACAGCAGGATTTAACCCCTCTGTTCGGGTTTTAAAAACGATTTCTCCAGAGTTATCTAGAAGAATCCAATCGCATTTAGTAGAACCACCGTCAGCTAATAAAATCATTTGAAAATTTATTTGTTGTTTACAAAAGGGAAAAAAGCCCCGAAAAAAGCCTCGGGGCCAAAATTATATAGTCTTCTTATAGGTTACCTACGTACTCTGATAAATCAACTAACTTAGAGGAATACCCATATTCATTATCATACCAAGAAACTAGTTTAAAGAAATTATCGTTTAATGCAATACTGGCTCCTGCATCAAAAGTAGATGTATGTGCTTCTCCAACAAAATCCTGGGATACTACATCTTCATCAGTATATGCTAAAACTCCTTTAAGTTCATTTTCAGAAGCATTTTTAAGCACAGCTTTTACGTCATCATAAGATACTGATTTTTTAGTTCTTACCGTAAGATCTACTACTGAAACATCTGCCGTTGGGACTCTAAATGCCATACCTGTAAGTTTCCCATTTAGTTCAGGGATTACTTTACCTACAGCCTTTGCTGCTCCTGTTGATGATGGTATGATATTATTCAATGCAGAACGACCTCCTCTAAAATCTTTTTTAGATGGAGCATCCACAACAGCTTGTGTTGCAGTAGCTGCATGAACAGTGGTCATTAATCCTTCTTCAATTCCAAAATTATCATCAATCACTTTAGCTAGTGGAGCTAAACAATTTGTTGTACAAGAAGCATTAGAAACAATAGTATCTGTTGCTTTTGCCTGAGTATGGTTAACTCCCATTACAAACATAGGAGCATCTGCAGAAGGAGCTGAGATTACCACCTTTTTTGCTCCTGCTACTAAGTGAGCATTAGCTTTATCTAAAGTTGTGAAAATCCCTGTACAATCCATTACAACATCCACTCCAGCAGCATCCCATTTTAACTCTTCTGGGTTACGCTCTGCAGTCACACGGATTTCTTTTCCATTTACTACAAGGTTTCCATTTGCAACTTCTATTGTACCGTCAAATCTTCCATGTACGGAATCATATTCTAATAAATAAGCTAAATGTTCTACATTTAATAGATCATTGATTGCTACAATCTCTACATTATCACGTTTAGAAGCAATTCTAAATGCAATTCTTCCAATTCTTCCGAAACCGTTAATTCCAATTTTTAACGTACTCATATCTAAAATTTTAGTTGTTTTTGATTTAAATAAAATGTGGTTATAATATAAACTTTACACCGAGGTGATATCTGCGACTTTTATTAATCCGTCATGCTTATGTAATCTTTTGTCTAATGCTGTCTTAAGAGGCACAATAGTAACCACCTTATGAACAATACCAATCATTACTTCACTCTTTCCTTCTAAAAGTGCTTCTACAGCACCTACTCCTAATTTACTTGCCAGCACTCTGTCATAACAACTTGGCGGCCCGCCTCTTTGTATATGCCCTAGTACCGATACTCGTACTTCGTAATCATCAAGGTTTTCTTCAACATACTCTCCAAGTTCAAAAATATTTTTTCCTGACTTATCTCCTTCTGCAACGACAATTATACTTGACGTTTTTCCTGTTTTCTTACTTTTTCTAAGAGAATCCAAAAGTCGTTCTACTCCCATATCCTCCTCTGGGATTAATATCTCCTCTGCTCCTGCTCCAATACCTGCATTAAGTGCAATATCTCCTGCATCACGACCCATAACCTCAATAAGAAATAATCGGTTATGCGAACTTGCAGTATCTCTAATCTTATCGATTGCTTCAACCACTGTATTTAATGCAGTATCATATCCAATAGTATAATCTGTACCATTAATATCATTATCAATAGTACCAGGAATACCTACAACAGGAAAATTAAATTCTTCTGATAATTTTAGCGCGCCTGTAAAACTTCCATCTCCACCAATTACAACTAATGCATCAACATTATTCTTAATTAGGTTTTCATATGCTTTTTTTCTACCTTCTACAGTTCTAAAATCTTTGGATCTAGCAGATTTAAGAAAGGTTCCTCCTTTATTTATAATATTACGAACAGAACGTGCATTTAGCTCTTCAATCTCATTATGTATCAGGCCTTCATATCCTTTATAAACACCAAAACAATTTATTTTATAATAACTACACGCACGGACCACAGCTCGAATGGCAGCATTCATTCCAGGAGCATCTCCCCCAGAAGTTAGCACAGCTATATTTTTAACTTTTTTTGTCATCGAGCCAAATCTATCGTTATTGGAAGTAATAACCTAATTTGCTAAAAAACTAAAACGTTTTCGGTTGATAAATTCAGTATTTACCGACAAAAAAGACATTATTTTAACACATTTTCATACTTTTCGTTAAGAATAAAACAATATATTAAATCACAAATTTTAAATATTATAATATCATAATAGATTATATAAAACATAAAAACGACCTGTCGAGACAAGTCGCTTTTATAAAATATTGCTTTTGTTTTTGATTATTTTATAATATACTCTTATTTAATAAACTGTTTAGTAATCACTTTATCATCCTCTACATATACTTTTACGATATAATTTCCCTTTGATAATTTTTCAATATTTATGGTATTCGTATTTGAAACACTTAACAACCTAGAATTTAGATCATAAATTTCGCTTTTTATAATATTTCCAGAATACTGTACTTTAATTTCTTCATTACCTGGGTTTGGGTAAATCTTTAAGTTTTGAATAGAACGTTCCTTTTCGATGTTAGGAGTTTGCACATCTCTTTCTGGGCCATTTGGTCCAGAAAATATTTGGCTTACAGTACTTGTTGGTACTGTCTGGGCACAATCCTGCATTTCGATTCCTGTCCATCTTATAACCCAATCTCTATTCTTTGCTGTACTTGCTCTTAATGGATTTGCAAAATTTAAAGATCCTACCGTTGGCAAATCAGAAGGAGCATCTGTCCGTCCATCTTAGATATACTCTAAATCCTGTGTAGGCGTAACATTATATAAAGACGGAGTACCCGAAATATTCCAGTGAAAGCCTTTATTAGTTGTGGATTCTAAGGTTACCAGATAATGAGGAGTAGTATTAAAGCCACAAGCCGAGGTATTAATATCCACATAAATACCTGTTGTATTATAATCTACCCAGTCATCTGGAGAGGTCACTCCCTGGCCTATTTTTACCTGAGCTTGAATAATGATAAAACTAAATACTGTAAGAATTGTTAATACTAGTGTTTTAAGAGATTTCATGATTAAAAGGTTTTAAGAATTAAAAAGTTAGTTGTTTTGGCATACCGATTTAGTCAACTTTAAAGCTTTCCTAAGATACCATAAACCTCAAAAAACTTATTATGGAATAACAACAAAAAAAAGATTGACTCTCCTGATGTTTTGTCTTAAAAAACATATAACCCATTGATTACATGAAATTTAAAAACAAAAACCATTAAAGAAGCAATCTTCTAATATCATGCTAATTAATAAATAATTAACAGATTATTTCCCTTAATTTAATTGTGATATATAAATTATTACAATTTTATTTTTTAATCAAGATCCAATAGTCCCAAGCTGCAAGTTCATATTCTTGTCCGGGTTTTATTTCAAAATTATCTCCTGAAAGATAATTTGTAAATTCTCCTTTATATTCTGTTGTAAATTTTACTGGTTCCTTAGTCAAATTAGCCACAAAAACAACTTCATGATTGTCTTTTTTCCTTGCAAATGCTAATACTTTTTTGTCATCTGAAGTTGTAATACGAGTATAAGAAGCTGCATTTTTACCTCCATGTAAGGCAGGGTTAGTATTTTTAAGTTTTCCTAACTTCTTATATAAAGGGAAGAACTTATTTTTCTTTTTAATAATTGTATCTTTTTCAAAGAACAATAAGCGCTTATCCATATCATATTCTTGTCCAGAATAGATTAGCGGCATTCCCGGAGCAACATATGACAGTGCCGCGAATACTTCTGCTGCCTCTCCCATTCTTTCTTTTACTGTTCCGTTCCAGGAGTTTTCATCATGGTTCGAAGTAAAATTCATAAGAATATCATCTTTGGCATACATAGTGTCTATTTGTACCATTCTTTTATCCCATTCACTAACATTACTTTTACCTTGAGCGATATCATTCATTTTATGATGTGTATCCCATCCATATCCCATATCAAAAGCATTTTCTAATAATTCTGGCTCCCATCCTTCAGCTAACATAAATACTGGTTTAATTTTCTTAAGTTCGGTAACCGTCGTATTCCAAAAATCTACAGGAACCATTCCTGCTACATCGCAACGAAAACCATCTACTCCTTCTTCTTTTAACCAATATATCATATCGTTTTTCATCTGCTCCCGCATGGCGGTATTGTCATAATTGAGGTCAGCTACATCTGTCCAATCTGTATCCACAGTATGGGTAATATTACCTTCAGTATCTTTGGTATAGTATTCTGGGTGTTCTTTTAACCAAATATGATCCCATCCCGTATGATTTGCTACCCAGTCTAGAATTACATAAATATCGTTATCATGAGCAGTTTTTACCAGTGTTCTAAAATCCTCGATAGTTCCAAATTCTGGATTTACTTTTGTATAATCTGATATTGCATAATAGCTCCCTAAAGAACCTTTACTTTTGGTTGTCGAAATTGGATAGATAGGCATTAACCATAATACTTTCACTCCAAGTTCTTTAAGAACAGGAATATCTTTTGTAAACGCATTAAATGAACCTTCTGCAGAATATTGACGGATATTTGCTTCATAGATAATAGCATTTTCCATCACGGTATCACTAATTGGTTGAAGTTCTTCTTTTACCTCTTCCTTAATTTCAGTTTCTGCTTCTGCTATAATATTCTCTTCTTTTGTTTTTCCGCAAGAAAATAGAATTCCTATTGCGATAAAACTTAGTATTATTTTCTTCATTTCAAAAAATTTTATATCTGTAAGTATTCGTTTATTTTAATTCGATTATCATTGAGGTTTTTGCCGCCACGCCAAAATTCTCTGTTACATTTATATTAGAATCTGTAATAATATCTGTTCCAATCTTAAAGCTTTTTAACCCTTCTCTAAACCTATTGATATCTAATTCTTGATTTTTTAAACTATTATTAATAATTACCATAACACTTTTCTCTGCATTATGTCTAAAGTATACGTATACATTATCAAAAGGAATAAACTGCAATAGCTTTCCTGTATGAATCACCTTGGTATTTTTCCTCCATTGTAATACTTTTTTTGTAAAAGCATGAAAAGCTTCCTGATCTTCTGTTCTTCCGTTTTTTTGATCTGAAGATAAAAATGCATTTTGCGTATCTTCTGGCCATCCTCCCGGAAAATCTCTACGAATATCTCCATCACCTTTCTTATCTTTATTTCCCAACATCCCTATTTCATCCCCATAATATAGCTGAGGAATACCGCGAGTAGTGAGTATCAATGTCATTACCATTTTATATGTATTGATATCTTCCTGGTAAATTTCATTGATACGGTTGGTATCATGGTTTCCTGAAAATAGAAGAATATTATTAATATCAGGGTATAAAAAGTCATTTGTAAAATTATCATATGCTCTTATCATTCCTTTATCCCAAGCATTTTCATCCTCATTAAACATTACTGTAATTGCATCATGGAGTGTAAAATCCATGACTGATGGTAAATGAGAATTATAATTATCGATAGCTCCTATTTTACTATCTTTTTGCCAATACGCCATTTGAGCCTGATCATGCATCCAGACTTCTCCAACAATATTGAAGTTAGGATATTCATCCATAATTGCTTTAGTCCATTTGGCAATCCCTATCTTATCATTATAAGAATAGGTATCCACTCTAAATCCATCTAAATCGGCATATTCGATCCACCAAATTGCATTTTGAGTGATATATTTGAGTAATAATGGGTTACTTTGATTCATATCAGGCATGGTAGTATCAAACCATCCATCCATACAGCCCTTACTATCAACTTGTGAAGCATTTGTATCAAACTGTGTCGTCATACGATAATTACTACGCTTAAATCCTTCTGGCCACTGATGTATCCAATCTTTGGTTGGCAAATCTGTAATCATCCAATGCTTGGACCCCCAATGATTAGTAACATAATCCATAATCAGTTTCATATCTTTCTTATGCATCTCTGATGCTAATCTTTTATAATCTTCATTTGTTCCATATCTAGGATCAATCTTATAAAAATCACTTTGTGCATAGGTATGATATGAATATGCTGGTTCATTATCTTCCAATAATGGCGTACTCCATAATGCGGTAGCTCCAAGATCTTTTAAATAATCAAGATGATCAATTACTCCCTGAATATCACCTCCATGACGTCCTCCCGGATTAGTGCGATCTGCTTTCTCGGCCGTATCTTTATGTGAATCGTTTTTAGGATTTCCATTTGCAAAACGATCTGGCATAATGAGATACATCACATCACTACTATCAAATCCTTTCCTTTTAGCCGAGTTTTCTTTTCTGGACTTAAACTCGTAGGGTTGCGAAAACACCACTTTATTATTTTCTTTAAAATCAATAGAAATTGTTCCTGTCTTGACTCCTTTTGTATCTATTGTAACAAACAAATAATTAGGATTTTCGGTTTTAGTAATATCACTAATCGTAATATCTTTTATATGAAGATCATATTTGGCTATATCTTTTCCATAGCAAAGTATTTGCAACTCTCCTGTGTACATATCACTCCACCAAAATGGAGGTTCAATTCTTTCTATTTGTGCATGAGTTAAAGAAAAAACAAAACAGAAAAATAGGGTTATTAATGTACTCTTCATTTTTATATTTTTTATTAAATAAATTCATTATGTAAAATCAATACTTTAAAAGTATTTCGGTACAGAAATAAATACCCCAAAAACATCGAGCGTCTTTGAGGTATTTTATCCTTAATCAACACTAAAATTTATATTGTAATTAGACTATTAGGAGAAATTTTGAACTCCTTATCATCAACATAAATTAATAGTTCATGGTCACCCTCAAGATTAAAAGATGTTCCTTCTTGAGAAACATTAACTTTTAGAATTTGATTCCTGAAATTGACATTAAAAGTATATCCTTTCCATTCTTTAGGAATTTTAGGAGCAAAAGACAAAGTATCGTTTTTAATTCTAAGTCCTCCAAACCCCTCTACGATACTCATCCAGGTACCTGCCATACTAGTGATATGCAATCCTTCTTCTACTTCTTTATTATAATCATCAAGGTCTAATCTAGAAGTTCTCAAGTAGAATGTATATGCTTGATCCATTCTGTCCAATGCCGCAGCCTGAATACTATGAACGCAAGGAGACAATGAAGATTCATGTACTGTAAACGGTTCATAAAAATCAAAGTGAAGTGCTAATTCTTCTTTGGTAAACTGGTCCTCAAACATATAGAATCCTTGAAGCACATCTGCTTGCTTAATATAAGGAGAGCGTAATATTCGATCCCAACTCCACTTTTGGTTAATTGGTCGTTGTGATGAATCTAAATCAGAAACACTTATTAATTCTTTATCCAGAAATCCATCCTGTTGTAAATACACTTTATGCTTTTCTGAAAATGGGAAATACATTTTTTCTGCAACTTCAGACATTGCATTAATCTCTTCTTGTTTTAGATTCGTTTTTTCTATAATCCTAGTATAGTCACTTTTGTATTCTGCTTTTACTTTATTGATGTTTTCAATACAATATTCTATACTCCATTTTGCTAAATAGTTAGTATACCAATTGTTGTTGACATTGTTTTCATATTCATTAGGTCCAGTAACTCCTAGAATGACATACTTATTTTTATCTGTTGACAATGTAGCTCTCTGATGCCAAAAGCGGGCAACCCCTATCATAACTTCAAGACCTTTTTCTGGTATATAACTATAATCCCCGGTATAACGATGATAATTATAGATAGCAAATGTCATAGCTCCATTACGATGTATTTCTTCAAACGTAATTTCCCATTCATTATGACATTCTTCTCCATTCATAGTTACCATAGGATATAACGCCGCTCCATTAGTAAAACCAAGTTTTTCGGCATTCTCTATAGCCCTTTCTAAATGGTTATAACGATAGGTTAACAAATTACGTGCTACAACCTGATCTTTGGTTGCCATATAAAAAGGAATACAATATGCTTCTGTATCCCAATACGTACTACCTCCATATTTTTCGCCTGTAAATCCTTTTGGTCCTATATTGAGTCTGGCATCTTTGCCCAAGTAAGTCTGATTCAGTTGAAAGATGTTAAAGCGTATTCCTTGTTGTGCTTTTACGTCACCTTCAATTGTGATATCTGCCATTTCCCAAATTCTTGACCAGGCTTTCTTTTGCAAATCTAATAATGCATCAAATCCTGATTCTGAGGCCTGTTTAAGTACCGTAGTACTAGCGGAAGCTAAATCTTTTTCTTTGTGATTAAGTGATACCGTATATCCACCAAACTTTACTATACCTGCTGTTTTTCCTTTAGGTATAACAATCGAATAGTTTAATTTGACATATGTACTATTTGTTTCTACTTTGGGATAGATATTTTTTTGTTCTCCTTCAAGAAAGATTTGATTCAACATTCCTGTACACACATGAAATTCGGTCTTCATTGTTTTTGACAAAATATATGCTGAATCTCCTTGTTGTGATAAATCATAAGTATCCCAGAATTTATCATCCCAATTTGTATCTTCATTTGTAATTCCTGAATCAAGATAGGGCGTAAACACAACGGTAGCATCATGATTTATAGGAGTCACTTCGTATTTAATAGCACCAACCTCATCCAAATCAAGACTTAGGAACCGTACAGATTTAACCGATACTTCAATACCGTTTAATAAAGTAATATCAAAAGAACGCTGATACCAGCCTTCCTTCATATTTAATTCTCTTCTGAAATTAGTGATCGATCTACATCTATATAAATCGAGTTTCTCTCCATTTATTTCTACATTGATACCTATCCAATTTGGTGCATTAAGAACTTTGGCAAAATATTCTGGGTATCCATTTTTCCACCAACCTACTCGGGTTTTATCAGGATAATATACTCCTGCAACATAACTTCCCTGAAAAGTAGGACCTGAATACGCCTCTTCAAAATTGGCTCGTTGTCCCATTGCTCCATTGCCTATACTAAAAAGGCTCTCTGAGGATTTAACTCGTTCTACATCAAATCCTTCTTCAATTATTGACCAGTTATCTGGTTTTATATAATCCTGATTCATCTGCTTTTAATATTTTTTTAGATGTCAGATGGAATTTGCCACTACATCAACTATATAATTATCAACCAACGCACTAGCTGGTCTCTTCTCTAAAAATGTCTTCAAGACATTTTCTTTACATTTGATCTTATGGCTCATTTCATACTATAAACTGTTAAACTTTTTGAGTTGTAACTAACGTATCTATAAACTCTTCTTTTATTTCTGTAAAATCTTTAAAAATGTAATCTGCTTCATGTAACACACTAGGGTTACCAATACCAATACTGATCATATTGGCGCTATTAGCGGCTTGAATACCTGCTACAGAGTCTTCAAACACCACACAATTCTCTGGGGAAACCCCTAGTGCTTCTGCACCTATAAGAAATACTTCTGGATCAGGTTTTGCTTTTGAAACATTAGTACCATCTACTATGCTATGAAATTTGTCGTATAGCTCTACTTTCTCTAAAATAATTCTGGCATTTTTACTGGCAGAACCTAAGGCTACGCCTTGTTCTTTTGATATTAAATAATCTAAAATTCTTGGTACATCTGGTAGAATTTCACTAGTATCCATTCTAGATATGTAGTTTAGATATTCTTCATTCTTTTCAGACATTAGTTTGGTAAATCTTTCTTCTGATATCGTTTTACCTCCCCACTCTAATATTTTTTCTAAAGAACGAACTCTACTAACTCCTTTAAGTTGTTCGTTTTGTTCTTCTGAAAAAGAAATTTCTAAACTAGTGGCAAGATTTTGCCATGCTAAAAAGTGATATTTAGCGGTGTCCACAATAACACCATCTAAATCAAATATAAATGCTTTCTTCATTATTCTACTACTTATTTTGGGTTATAGGTTATGGCGTCTTTATTAGTTATTAGCAGGTTACAAAAAGCTGCTATTGTCAAACTCATTCCTGCTATTACCATGGCATAAATTGTTTCGTTTCCAATAAGTTTATAAGCAAAATTAACTCCTCCTACAGCCGCTACAATCTGTGGTATCACAATGAACATATTAAATATGCCCATTATAACTCCCATTTTCTTTGGATCGACAGAGCTTGACAACATCGCATATGGCATTGATAGAATACTACCCCAGGCAAATCCTATTAGTGTAAAAGAAAGGAACAACCAATCAGGAGAAGGGATGAAATACATAGATACAAATCCTATACCTCCTAATAATAGTGACCCCATATGAACTAACTTTCTATTAATCCTTTTTCTGGATGTATAGAAGGTTAATATTAGAGCAAAAGCCATTGATGACAGTCCATAGGTTCCCATATATCTACCAACCTCATTAGATGATTTTTGAAATGCTGTATTTGCTAATTCAAATGCTTCTTTGGATTCGGGGATACTCATATCAAATGAGGATTCGGTAGGAACTGGTGTTTTAAAAACATGTTCTGTTAATGCAGGATTAGCAAGGCTCCACATTGTAAAAAAAGCAAACCAACTGAAAAACTGAATCAATCCCAGTTTCTTCATAGTAAGTGGCATACTTCCTATATTATTTAATATATCAGGAATGAATTGGTTTTTTTTCTTTTTCTCTTTTTCGAATTCTTCCATATTTTCTGGAGGATATTCGGAGGTTGTAAATACTGTATATAGAATACTTATAAGAAATATAAAAGCTCCAATAGCAAAAGCTATTTTTACTGACATAGGAATAACACCATTTGGAGCAGAATCGCTTACTCCTATTTGAGAAATCACCCAAGGTAAATTACTTGCTACCCAAGTTCCTATTCCAATAATTAGTGTTTGTGTAACAAAACCATATGATCTTTGAGATTCAGGTAATTTATCAGCTACCAGAGCCCTAAATGGTTCCATTGAAATATTAATAGAAGCATCTAAAATCCATAAAAATCCTGCTGCAACCCATAATGTTGGAGAATGAGGTACCAAAAACAAAGCTATAGAGCTTAATATAGCACCTATTAGAAAATAAGGCCTTCTTCTGCCCCACCTTGGGCTCCAGGTACGATCACTTAAATATCCTATTATAGGCTGAACCAACAAACCTGTTAAAGGAGCAGCAATCCATAATAATGGTATTGCATCTTTTTCTGCACCTAAGGTTTGAAAAATTCTAGACATAAATCCGCCTTGCAAAGCAAAACCGAATTGAATTCCTAGAAAACCGAAACTCATGTTCCAAATTTCCCAGAAACTTAATTTACGCTTGTTCATCAAGTAAAAAATTTAATTATTACTCTGATAAGCGAAACTACTTATCAAAACTTATTTTAGTAGAAAGCGAAAATATAAGTTTTGAATAGAGGCCAAAGATATTATAATTTTTCAATTATTAGGATCACTCCCTATTTTTTTTGTAGATTTTCTTTGGATTAAGCTAGTATCGATAATTACCGTCCTATACTCTTCTGTCACCTCATCATCTCCTTCTAATTTATCTATGAGAAGCTTCGCAGCTCTTATGCCCATATCTTCTCCATGTTGACTAACTGTTGTTAAACTAGGAATAAAATGCTTTGACAATATCCCATCGGTAAAACCTATAACAGAAACATCATCAGGCACTTTCTTTCCTTGTAAATCAAGGACTTTGACAGCAGTAACAGCAAATAATTCATTTACTGCAAAAATAGCATCAATATCTTTATCTTTTAAAAACTCAGAGATTTCAGCTTCACAATTATCTATATCTTCTATCTTAAGTATAAACTCTTCTTTTTCGGTAATATCGTATGCTCTTAGTGCTCTTAAATACCCATTTGTTCTTAATTTCCCAACACTTATGTAATCTACGGTAGTGAGTATTGCGATTTTCTTACAACCTATAGAGAGTAAATGATTTGTAGCGGTTTGTGCTCCTTTAGTATCATCAATAATCACTTTATCACAAACCACTTCATCTATAATTCTATCAAAAAGAACCACAGGCATTCCCTGACTCATGGTTTCCTCAATATGGTGATAATCTTTTTTAAGTTGAGTCTCTTTTGCCACAGATAGAATAAATCCATCGGCACTACCACTAGCTAACATCTCAAGATTGATCACTTCTTTATCAAATGAGTTATTAGATGAACATATAATTACATTATATCCTTTTTCATTTGCTACTTTCTCTACTCCACCAATAACCGTAGTAAAAAAGTGATGTACAATCTCTGGGATAATAACACCAATGGTTTTCGTTTTACGATTTTTAAGGCTTAAAGCTATATTGTTAGGTTTATAATTATAAAGCTTTGCAAATGCTTTTACCTTTTGTCGTGTATCCAGGCTTATTTCTACGCTATCTTTTAGCGCTTTTGATACTGTAGAAATAGAAACATCCAATTCTTTTGCAATCTGTTTTAACGTAACTTTTTGTTTCATTCCCTAATAATTTTGGTTAAAAGTCAAATTTTGAAGCGAAAATATGTCATATGGACAGAATTAAACTTAAAATTTTAACGGAATTTCAAAAGTTTTCCACACGCAAACGTTTGCGTAAGGTTATGGTTAAACCCTACTTAAAATTTAACACAAAATTTACATACTTTGGTTGCGGAAAGCGAAAATATAAGACTTAAAACAATCAAAAACTAATTTAATTTTATGAAAACATTTACTAAAAGCGCATTGTTTTTATTGTGGTTGATACCAATGAGCTTTTTTGCACAGTCGACTGTTAATGGAACAGTTACTGACGCAGGAAATGGTCAACCCATTCCTGGTGTAAATATCATTCTTAAAGGATCTACAAACGGAACAACTTCTGATTTTGATGGAAATTATACTTTAAGCAATGTTAACGATGGGGATATTATTGTATTCTCTTATGTTGGATTTTTACCTCAGGAAATGGCATACAGTGGTCAAGCCACAATAGACATTGTATTAGAAGAGGATGCCGCCGAATTAGAACAAGTAGTTGTAATTGGTTACGGTACTACCAGAAAAAAGGATTTAACAGGATCTGTTGCTCTGATAACTTCAGAGGATTTTAATACTGGTAATAACATTACCGCAGAAACTCTATTTAATGGTCGAGTAGCTGGGGTAAACATTAATACCAACGGTGGTCCTGCAGGGAATTCTGAAATTAGAATTCGAGGAGGAGCGTCATTAAACGCCTCCAACAACCCCCTAATAGTTGTTGATGGTCTACCATTAAATGATCCTGGAGATACTGATAACGGCTCTAGATCTGTTCTTTCTGCCATCAACCCAAATGATATTGAATCATTCTCTATCTTAAAGGATGCTTCAGCGGCAGCCATCTATGGTAACCGTGGAGCAAATGGAGTAATTATCATTACAACCAAAAAAGGTAAAAAGAATTTACAAATAAGCTTGGATTCCAAAACTGGTATAAATTCTGTAACCGATGTGGTAGACGTATTCTCTCCTAGTCAATACAGAACGTTTATAGCAGAAAACTTCCCTTCTCGAGTTGACGATTTAGGTTCTGCTAATACAGACTGGCAAGATGAGATTTATAGAGATGCTTTTTCTTCAGATCACAATTTATCTGTTAGTGGTTCTATATTACAAGTATTACCTACCAGGCTGACCCTAGGTAGATCAGATCAAGAAGGTCTTAGAAAAACTTCAAAATTTGAAAGAACAACAACCTCTCTTTCTTTAAACCCTAGACTTTTCAATAATCATTTAAAGATAGATGTTAATGCAAATCTTAATTTTGAGAAAAATAGATTTGCTCCCAATGTAGAGGGATCTGCTATTACATTCGATCCTACTCAACCAGTACTCGATCCAGGCTCGCAATATGGAGGTTTCTTTGAGTACCTAGATCCTAGTACTGGTTTTGCAAGAGCAAATGTGCAACTAAATCCAGTTGCTCAATTACTCCAAACCAGAGATATTGCAAATGTGAGAAGATATTATGGTAATGCTAAATTCGATTATCAACTACATTTTTTTCCAGATCTAAGAGCCGTAGTAAACCTTGGGTTGGATACTAGTGAAACAGATAGATTTGAAGAACGCTCTACAGAAAGTGCAAATACATTTAATGCTGCTCAAGGAGAATTCAATGGTTATAAATCTGATACTGACTTTATTGCTAAAAACAAATTATTGGATACATATTTGGTATATAACAAAAAAGTTGGCGGTTTAGATATCGAAGCAACTGGAGGATATTCTTATCAAAAATTTGAAGTAGAAGAATTGCTAACAGGAGATCAACGAGATCCAAATATAGAACCTGAAGAAACTATCAATGCCGATGTAGTATTATTAGCATATTTCTTAAGAACAAATTTAAAATTTAATGACAAGTACTTTTTAACTGGATCTATACGTCGAGATGGTACTTCTAGATTTAGTGAAGATAACAGGTTTGGTTATTTCCCTTCAGCATCTTTTGGATGGCAAATTAATGAAGAAGATTTTCTTAAAAGCTCATCCTTAGTAAGTAATCTAAGATTAAGATTAGGTTATGGTATTACTGGACAACAAGATATTCCTTCTGCAAATGATTACTTAGAACGTTACAGAGGTAGTGGGCCAAATACTCAATATATCCTTAATGGAGAAGTTGTAAATATTGTTCAGGCTCAATTTAGAAATGAAGAAATCGAATGGGAAAAGATAACTGAATATAATATCGGTTTAGACTATGGTCTCTGGAATGATCGAATCAGTGGTTCTGTAGATGTGTTTAGAAAAGAATCTGATGATTTACTTTCTCAAGCCCCTGTACCAGATGGTGCGAACTTTTCTAATCAAGGGTTTCAAAACATCGGTAAGTTTGTTACAGAAGGATTAGAATTTTCTATCAGTGCTGATATCATTAAAACCAATGACTTAAATTGGAATGTTAGTTATAATGCTACTTATATTAATAGAGAAATTGAAGAGTTAGCATTTGGGCAAGACATATTAACTACCGGTATTGGAGGTGGTACAGGTAATACTATCCAAATTCAAAGACAAGGAGAAGCCCCTTTTTCTTTCTTTACATTTGCTCAGCTTTATGATTCTAATGGTAGACCAATAGAAGGAGCTTATGCAGATTTAAATGGAGATGGTGTCATAAACAACGATGACAGATATGTTTCTGGTGATGCAACTGCAGATATCACAATGGGACTTCAATCAAGTTTCAATTATAAGAATTTTGACTTTAGCTTTAACATGAGAGCTAGTATTGGAAACGAAATCTACAACAATGTAGCTTCATCAAACGCACAACTTGGAAATGTATTTAGAAATGTATTTAATAATACTCCAGTAAGTGTATTAGATACTAATTTCCAAAATACTTCTGATGTGATTTTATCAGATTACTATGTAGAAGATGCATCATTTGTAAGAATGGATAATATTACAGTAGGATATACAATGCGAGACCTAATGAAAGGGATATCAAGCTTACGTATATGGGCCGGGGTCCAGAACGCATTCGTTATTACGGATTATTCTGGATTAGATCCTGAAATCCAAAATAACGGTGTGGATAACACAATCTTTCCAAGAGGACGCACTTTGTTATTAGGAATTAACTATAAATACTAAAAAAAATAAGGAATGAAACTATATAAGATTTTTTTATACGCATTTCTTTTCATCGGTATATTTGCGTCTTGTGAAGATGACTTAAATATCGAGTTAGAAGATGATGATGATTTACTCGCTGAGGACGTATTTAGTAGTCCTGATGCTTATGAACGAGCAATAGCTGGGGTTTATGCAAACTTTTCTGTGGTAGGTTTGGATGCTCCTGGAACATCAAACATTGCAGGAATAGATGCAGGAACCGGACAATACGTAAGAGGTTTGTTTAGCCTACAAAACTTGGCTACAGATGAGATGATTTTTACATTTGAAAATGACCCTGGTATTCGTGAAATACAAAGAAATTCTTGGAATGCTAATAATGTGGTAGTTCTTGGTTTCTTTGCAAGAGCTACTTTTCAAATTTCTTTGGCTAACGAATTTTTACGTCAAACTACCGATGATAAATTAGATGGTAGAGGGGTTTCTGGAGAATTAAGAAACGAAGTTAGGACTTATAGAGCAGAGGCTCGTGTACTTCGTGCATTAGCAAATTATCATCTATTAGATCTTTTTCGAAGAGCTCCTTTTGCTACCGAAAATGATGCTGTTGGATTTACCAGAGTACCAGAAATCAAAGATCAGGAGTTATTCGATTATATAGAAGCTGAATTGCTTGCTGTTGATACTGATTTATTAGACGTAGCTCCTGGTAATGCTTCTCTCTACGGGCGTGCAAATAAAGGAGTAGCAAAAATGATTCTTGCTAAACTCTATCTAAATGCCGGTGTATATTTAGGAGAAGAAAATGAACGTTTTGCAGATTGTCTTAACACTTGTCAGGAAATTATTAATAGTGGATACTCTCTCACTGCAAACTACTTAAATAATTTCAATGCTGATAATGATTCTAATGGTGCGCAAAATGAAGTTATTTTTCCTATTGTATCAGATGGAGCTTCTGTAAGAAATTTTGGTGGTGCCGGAATTTTAATTCAAGGGCAACAAAATGCTAGAGCCGGTTTTCAACCAACTCCAGAGTCTTTGGGTGTTGGAGGTTTTGGTAACCTTTATAGAACAAGAAAAGAATTTGCAGAGTTATTTGTGAATGACCCACTCTTTGTTAATGATGATAGAAACACCGTAGTTTCTAAAGATATAGAATTGGATGACGAAGGAAATATTATTACCGAAGAAGATCGTCCTATAGAAATTGCAGACATCAGTGATACATCTGGTGGATACCTTATTTCAAAATTTTCTAATATTACTTCTGGTGGACAACCCGGTAAGGATGCCACTTTTGTAGATACAGATTTTCCTCTTTTCAGACTTGCAGATGTATATCTAATGTATGCAGAAGCTCATCTCAATGGTGGAGGTGGTGACCCTAATATAGCACTTGGATATGTAAATGCTTTAAGAGAAAGAGCATTTGGTGATGACACTGGTAATATTGAGATAGGTGATCTTACTTTAGATTTTATTATAGATGAACGAGCAAGAGAATTATATTGGGAGGGTCATAGAAGACAGGACTTAATACGATTTGAAAGATATACAGGAGGAACCTACAATTGGTCATACAAAGGTGGACCACAAAACGGATCTTCAATTTCTGATAATTTTAAACTATTCCCTATCCCTGCTTCTAGTAGATCTGCTAACCCAAATCTTGGTCAGAACAGAGGATTCTAAAAAAAACAATACAACAAATTTAATTTATACAGTCATGAAAAAAATATCAATACTATTGTTTGCATTTGTAGCAGCACTATGTTTTAATGCATGTGTGGAAGATGATGAGCCTACATTTGTTATACAAGAAGAACAATCAGAAGGACCACTAATTGTAACTGCTAACTCATCTGTTACTCTTAACAAAGATATCGAAAACGATCAAGCCTTTACCTTTGTTTGGGAAGACGCTGGATATAATATTAATTCTCCGATTACATATACAATAGAAGCTGCCCGTGCAGGTACAGATTTTGAAACTCCAGAAACAATTGCTTCTACTACTGACCGCTTTTATAGCTGGACAGTAAAAGAATTAAATACTATGGCAATACTAGTTGGTTTATTGCCTGATGAAGAAGCTTCAATAGAATTACGTGTTGTCTCTTCACTTGGAACAAATGGAGGCAGTGCTATAAAATCTAATGTGATTTCTGTAACAGTTACTCCTTACTCCACAATACTTCCTGTGAAAAACTTATTTTTAGTTGGAAATACCGTTGATACTAACAAAAGTGGTGCTGCTGATAATGATGATTGGGAAAATGGTACTAATCCTAGTTCTATAAACACTTACATATTTAGAGATGCAGATGATCCTAATATTTTTCATTTTAGAGGATACTTTGAAGTTGATCCAGGAGAAAATGAATTTAAATTATTAGAAACTCAAGGGTCGTGGCAACCACAATGGGGATTAGATGGTGGTGGATTTACCAGCAGTGATATTCTTGGAGGTGATCCTGGTGCATTTACAGTTCCAGCATCTGGGTATTATGATTTGACAGTGAATATTGATGATTTAACTCACTCTTTTACGCCTTTCACTATTACTACTGAACCTACATATACTACTATTGGTATTATTGGTGCTTCAAGAACTGGTGATGATAGCGGATGGAATGCTCCTGACACAGATATGACTCAATCTCCTTTTAACCCGCATATTTGGTATTTAGAAGGGCAAACTTTATTTGATGGACCTTTAAAATTCAGACATAGTGATGACTGGCCTGGAAACTGGGGAGGAACAACTGAATTTGCAGGTGTTGGAATTACAGATGGTGATCCACCAGCAATACCTGTGACTGCAGGTACATATGACATCTGGTTTAATGACCTTGATGGACGTTATTTATTAGTTCCTGTAGAATAAGTGAATTTAACAAACTTAAAAAGTTGAAATGAAAAAAATAGCAAATATATCAACCAAAGCAATCCTCCTTTTAGGAGGGTTGGTTCTTGGATTGACAGGGTGTTCTGAAGATGATGATTCTGGAAATAATAGTGAAGCTATTATTACTAGTCAATCACTAAAAATGGACCTTACACAATTTGAAAAAGAAGACGCAGGTGTTTTTATGCAAGCTTTCTATTGGGATGTTGAACCTATAGGAGATTGGTATAATGTAGTAGGCGAAAAAGTTGAGGATTGGGCCGATTCTGGTATAAATAGAATCTGGCTACCTTCTCCAAGTAAAGGTGCTTCAGGATCATTTTCTATGGGGTACGACCCGATGGACTATTTTGACGTAGGTGAATTTAGTCAACGTGGTGAAGATAATGTTGAAACTCGTTTCGGATCACGACAAGAATTAGAGGATTTGATCCAAAAATCCCATGCAAATGATATTGAAGTTATCGCAGACGTTGTTATGGGTCATAACTCTGGTGGTGGGTTACAATATAATCCATATAGAGATGCAGAGGTATTTAGCCTATTTAATGAAGAAAATGGAAATGCTTCTGGTAAATTCAATAGAAATTTTGAACATTTTCACCCTAATGCAATTGTTGATTCTGATGAAGAAGCACTGTTTTTTGCTGAAACAGATCTTAGCCACGCAGTACCTTATGTACAAGAATGGTTATGGGGTAGGGATGATTCTGTAGGAGAATTTTACAAATCTTTAGGATTTGATGGATGGCGTTTTGATTATGTAAAAAGTTTTGCTCCAAAATGGGTAAAAGCATGGAATGATAAAATTGGAGGGTTTTCTGTTGGAGAAAATTTTGATGGAAACCAACAAGTATTAAAGGACTGGGTTGATGCATCTGGGTCACCAGCATTTGATTTTGCATGTTTCTATAGATTGGACGAAACACTTGACAGAGCACAAGATCTTACTCCATTGGGAGAAGCAGATAATATGTTAAGAAAACTGGATCCAAATATGGCGGTTACATTTGTTGCCAATCATGATACCGAAAAAGATGAAAACCCTGATAATAGAATTAGCTATGGAAATAAATTATTAGCATATTCTTACATTCTTACGCATGATGGGTATCCTACAATTTTCTACCTTGACTATGAAGCTTTTAAAGGGCAGTTAAAAACATTAATACAGATTTACAATACTTTGGCTGTTGGTGATGTCGAGATAATTGAAGCTAGTAAAGATGAGTATATAATGAAAAGAAGTGGTAGTGGTGATAACCCTGGTCTAATTCTTTACATGAATATTAGTAAACAGACAAAACAACATGTTGTAAAAACCAATTGGGCGGGTAAAACTCTAGTAGACTACACCGATAACTCTAGAGCAACGCCTACCGCAGATGCAGAAGGTAACGCTACTATTCAAGCCCCGCCAGGTAGTTATTCTATCTGGTCTATTACTAAAGAATAATAAAACATATAATTTTATAGTGTTAGCCAATAACAATTAAAGAGTGCTTTTTAGCACTCTTTTTTTATTCCGTTAAAGTAAACCCAAAAAAGAGTCAATAAAATGGTTGATAATTTTAGTATTATAATTTCGATAGTATAATCAAAAAGAATTACTTTTCTTTGTAAGATATCTTATCACACAAAATCAACTTAATAATAACACTTAATGCCAAAATTTCCTTTCTACAAACAAGCTGAATCTAAAGATTGCGGACCTACTTGTATTAAAATTATCGCTAAGCATTATGGAAGAGTTCTTAATACTCAAAAATTAAGAACATTGAGCGAAACAACTCGAGAAGGAAGTTCTCTTTTAGGGCTAAGCGATGCTGTAGAAGAAATTGGATTTAGGTCTCTGGGAGTAAAACTTTCATTAAAAAAATTAGACGAAGTACCATTACCATGTATTGTTCATTGGAATAAAGTTCATTATGTAGTTGTATATAAAATCAAAACTACTCGTAAAGGCCAAATGACAATATACGTTTCTGACCCGGCACATGGATTGATAACGTATACAAAAGAGGAATTTATAAAAGCATGGATAGGTAATAATGCAGACGAAAACACAGAAGAAGGTGTAGCGCTATTGGTAGAACCAACACCAAAATTTTACAGTGACAACCTGGATGAAGAAGATCAAAAATTTGGTTTTAAATTTATCTCTAAATATATATTCAAATATAAAGCCTTCCTTTTTCAATTAGCCTTAGGGCTCGGTGCGGGAAGTTTGCTGCAACTTATCACTCCCTTTTTAACACAAAGTATTGTTGATGTAGGTATAAAAAATCAAGACCTTAATTTTGTTTACCTTGTTCTCATTGCAATGCTTTCTCTTTTTATAGGTAGAACTTTAATTGATGTTCTAAGAAGTTGGATTTTACTTCACCTAAGTACTCGAATAAATATTTCACTGATATCTGATTTCTTTATCAAACTTATGAATTTACCTATCTCCTACTTTGATGTAAAAATGACAGGAGATCTTTTACAGAGGATTAACGATCATAAACGAATAGAACAAATATTAACCATGTCATCACTCAACGTGTTGTTTTCAATGGTAAATCTTATTGTGTTTAGCATCGTTTTGATTTATTATAGCATTCCGATTTTTGGTATTTTTGCTATTGGTAGTACTTTTTATTTTGCATGGATACTCGTGTTCTTTAAGAAACGTAAAAAACTTGATTATAAGCGCTTTTCTCAAATAAGTGAAGAACAAAGTAAAGTGATAGAATTAGTTAACGGTATGCAGGAGATAAAACTCCATAATGCTGAAAAAAGAAAACGTTGGAATTGGGAATTCGTACAAGCCAAACTATTTAGAATATCAATAGAAAACCTGGCATTAGAACAATACCAAAGTGTTGGATCTTCTTTTATAAATGAATTAAAAAATATTCTAATTACTGTTTTCTCTGCCAAGTTAGTTATTGATGGAGATATCACATTAGGTATGATGCTGGCAATAACGGCTATTGTAGGACAGTTAAACGCTCCTATTTCTCAGTTGATTAATTTCCTAAGAGAACTTCAGGATGCACAAATTTCATTAGAGCGTTTGGGAGAAATACATAACAAGGAAGATGAGGAACAAGCTGGAGAAGAGAAAATAAAAGAAATAGCAGAAAATTCTGGTTTTGAAATCAAAAATCTCCTTTTTAGATATGTAGGATCTGATAAACCTGTATTAGAAAATCTTGACCTATCTATTCCTGCCAATAAAATTACTGCTATTGTTGGAGTTAGCGGAAGTGGAAAGACCACCTTGATGAAACTCTTACTAAAGTTTTATGAACCTGATGAAGGACAAATTTTTATCGGTTCCCATGATTTAAAAAATGTATCCCAAAGATCATGGAGAGATCAATTTGGTGTGGTAATGCAAGAAGGGTATATTTTTAATGATACCATTGCAAATAATATTGCTGTAGGAGAAGATTATGTGGACAAGAAAAAATTAGCACATGCTGTGGATGTAGCAAATATTAAAGATTTTATCGAATCTCTCCCCCTTTCTTATAATACTAAAATAGGAATGGAAGGTGTAGGATTAAGTACCGGTCAAAAACAACGTCTTTTTATTGCTCGCTCGGTATATAAAAATCCAAAATATTTGTTTTTTGATGAAGCAACTTCTGCCCTCGATGCGAACAATGAAAAGGTAATTATGGAAAAATTAGATACCTTTTTCAAAGATAAAACCGTTATGGTAATAGCCCACCGATTAAGTACTGTTAAAAATGCACATCAGATTGTCGTCCTGGACAAAGGTGAAATTGTAGAAGTAGGAAATCATGAAACTTTAATCGAAAAGAAGGGTAATTACTATAATTTAGTAAAAAATCAACTCGAATTAGGAAAGTAATACATGAATTAAGAATTATTAATTAGAAATTTATTGATTCATAACTAGATATTATGCCAGATACATTAGACGATATACAATTACGTAGTGAAGAAGTACAAGAGATCTTAACAAGGGTTCCACATTGGATGATCAGGTGGGGTAATCTTTTAATTTTGGCCTTAGTGCTTATGCTTTTATTTCTTTCCTGGTTGGTTAAATACCCTGATGTAATACCTGCAGAAGCTATTATAACCACCAGAATACCACCACAAAAGGAATATGCCAAAGTGAGCGGAAAAATTGAATCGATCCTAGTTGAAGACAACCAGATTGTTCCAAAGGATACTCCTCTTGCAATATTAGAAAGTAGTGCAAACTATAAAGATGTGTTCTTGCTTAAATCTATTATAGATACTATTAAAATAAATAATAAATCGTTTAGTTTTCCTATAGAAAACCTACCTGTTTTGTTTCTGGGAGATATTGAAACTAGTTTTGCTTTATTTGAAAATAGTTATTCTGAGTATATTTTAAACAAAGAGCTTCAACCTTTTTCTAATGAAGCAATAGCAAATCAAGTATCTCTTTCTGAACTTTATAGAAGGCTTGAAAGTCTTAAAGCACAAAAAAGACTTGGTAAAACCGAACTTGAGTTTAAACGAAAAGAACTTCAGCGCCAAAAGAACCTATTTGAAAAAGGAGTTATCTCTGCTCAAGAATATGAAAGTAAAGAACTCGATTATCTTCAAGCTAAACGTACTTATGAAAATAATGACGTTCAGATATCCCAAATCAATGAGAGTATTAGCAATGCTAACAAAACATCTAAGGGTACAGAAATTAATAAAAGAAAAGAAGAAATAAATCTATTTAAAAAAGTATTACAGTCCTTTGATCAATTAAAAAAGAGTATTAAAGACTGGGAGTTACAATATGTCCTTAAATCAGATTTAGAAGGACGCGTATCTTTCTTAAATTTTTGGGTAGAAAATCAGACAGTATCTGTAGGAGATCTTGTCTTCATTGTTATTCCATCAGAAGATTCTTCATATTTAGCAAAAATCAAAGCACCTTCTCAAAACTCTGGAAAAATAAAAATTGGACAAATTGCTAACATTAGATTAGAGAATTTTCCTGATGATGAATTTGGAACTCTGAAAGGTAAAGTAAATCACATATCTCTACTTCCTGATAAAGACGGTTTATACTTAATTGATGTGGCTCTGCCAGATAAACTTATCACTACTTATAATAAAGAAATTCCTTTTAAACAAGAGATGAGAGGTGTAGTAGAGATTATAACAGAAGACCTACGCCTTATGGAGCGTTTCTTTTATCAATTTAGAAATCTTATGGATAAATAAGTAATAAACAAAATAATATCATCTAATAATAAAAGTGCTTCCTAAGAGATTTAGGAAGCACTTTTGTTATCTTGATAAAGACAAACTCTAAGAACTTTTCGATTCTTTAGTTTCATTAGAAATTGTATTTGCAATCCATTGCTCTACTAATTCTTCTAATATGGTAAGTGGCACAGCACCATTAGTTAATACCACATCATGAAACTCTCGTATATCAAATTTATCTCCAAGTTTTTCCTTTGCATTTTCACGTAATTCAAGGATTTTATTCATTCCTATTTTGTATGCCGTTGCTTGACTAGGCATTACAATGTGTCTTTCTACCATTTTTATAGCATCACTCTCTGCATTTGGAGTGTTATCTGTATAATATTTAATCCCTTGTTCTCTACTCCACTTTTTACTATGAATTCCTGTATCTACTACTAATCTACATGCTCTCCAAAGTTCCATTGCTAATCTACCAAAGTCTGAGTATGGATCACTATACATTCCTATTTCTTTGGGTAATAACTCATTATATAAACCCCAACCTTCTACATAAGCCGTATAGCCGCCAAATTTTCTAAACTTAGGAATATTTTGTAATTCCTGAGCTATAGAAATTTGCATATGATGACCTGGAATACCTTCATGGTATGCCAAAGCTTCCATTTGATACTTTGGCATCGCTGTCATATCATATAGATTTGCATAGTATGTTCCTGGTCTTGATCCATCAGGAGTACCTCTTTGATAAAAGGCTTTTCCTGCACTTTTTTCTCTAAAGGATTCGACTGCCTTTACTATAATATCTGCTTTAGGTTTGGTTATAAAAAGTTCATCCATCCTTGATTTCATTGTATCTATTAATCCAACAGCTTGCTCAAGATAAGCAGCTTTTCCTGCATCGTCATTAGCAAAATAGAATTTTGAATCCTCTTTCATGTATGTAAAGAAATCCTGTAACGTCCCTTCATATTTAACTTGTTTCATGATATCCCGCATTTCATTATGAATTCGGTCTACCTCTTTTAAGCCAAGTTCATGAATCTGATCTGCAGTCATGTTAGTCGTTGTAGTTCGTTGTAAGGCATTATTATAGAATGCATTTCCCTTAGGGAATTTCCAAACTCCATCATCTGTCGTTGCTCTTTTCTGTTGGTCACTTAATAATTTAACCAGGTTGTCAAAAGCTGGTTTTACTCCTTCTAATAATGCTTTTTCTGCATTGGCAATTAATTCTTGTCTTTCTTCTGGAGTAATTTCAATTTTTTCAATTTTACCTTTAAAATCAGAAAACAATGTACTTTCTTGGTTAGATTTATCAAATGGTCGTCCAGTTATTATATTACGACTATCATCCAGAACCTTTGCAAATACAAACTTCGGAGGAAGAATACCATTTTTTTCTCTGATTTTCATATTTTCTACAGCCTGTGCAAACATATCATTCATACCATTAAGTCGAGAAATGTAAGCTTCTGCATCACTTTTATTTTCTATCCTGTGCATATTAATCATAAAAGCAGGTATTTCTGCTTGCATTCCATGCATCTGATTTACAGGATAATCATAAAAACGATATTTAAAATCGTCTATCTCATTCTCAAGATCTTGTTTCATCAATTTATAGCTAAGCGCAGTTGCAGCATTTAGTTTGGATACATCAATAGAATCTTTTAGATACACAAGCCTTCTCTTTGCTCGTTCCAGATCTTTCGCATCCTGCTTAGATGAAATATCATCCCATTTACCATAATCTGTTTTTATTCCTAAGTATGTTTGTGTCATCGGAGAGTTGGCTACTTCTTCTTTGAATTGCGTTTCGAACCAATCATTTAGATGTTTAGAATGTTCTTCAATTATTTCTTCTGAAGAAACTATATCCATGTTTGATTCTTTTGCTTCTTGTTTACAGCCAATTACTACAAAAAGTAAAGAAAACAGTAATACACTGACTTTCAATTTATTCATAATATAATTATTAGGGTTAATTAGTTACTTTAAAATTGAGATTTCTATTGCAGAATCATAATATACCTTATGAGTTTGTTTAGTAAAATCTGAGGCTTCTGCCTTAAAAATATTAGGAACATATTTTTGAGGATTTAAATCTATTAAAGGAAACCAGGTACTCTGAACTTGAATTTGAATTTTATGTCCTTTTTTGAAAGTATGATGTATATCCTGTAATTTTATATTCACATCAGTTTTTTTATTTGCGATAAAAGGTTCTGGTTTGCTGAAATCGTTTCTAAACCGCCCTCTCATTACTTCACTACGTACCATCATATGGTAATTCCCCATTTTTAGGTATTTTTGAGTCTCTTCTGTATCCTTTACATCATTAGGATAAACATCTACCAATTTCACCACCCAATCGGCATCTGTACCCGTAGTAGCAACTTTTAGCTTTGCTAAAATTTCTCCCGACAGTGTCATATCCTCTGAAAGAACCGGGGTTTCAAAAACTAATACATCGGGGCGTCGAGCAGCAAATCGTTGGTCATCTGCCATATATTTTCTTGGAGTGAATACCATTTTAATATCCTCAGAATATGGAACGGGCTTTTTAGGGTCGCTTACAAATTCTATGGCACCTCCTGTTGACGAGTTTGATAGTTTTTCATTTTCTGAAAGATATAAAGTTTTCTTTTCTGTATTTGAAGGTGGCCATTTTTCAAAAGAATTCCATTCTTTTTTCCCAGTGTCGAAAATTTGAATTTCTGGTAAACCTGTTTTTCCATCTGCAGCCCCTTTAAGGAAATGGTTAAAAAACTTAGTTTCTACATTTTTTTGATAGTTTATTGAAAGATCATCTCCAAAGTACACATTACTAACCGCCTGACGTTTTTTAGTTCTAGACCAATCCCCATGACTCCAGGGACCAAAAACCATGATATTATAGTTATCACTTCGTTTCTCTATATTCTCATACGTCTCAAATGGGCCATATAAATCTTCTGCATCAAATAACCCTCCAACGACCATAACAGCTGGTTTTATTTTTTCTAAATGTTGAATAATACCTCTCTTTTTCCAAAACTCATCATAGTTAGGATGTTCTTTCAACTGAGTCCAAAATACATTATCTTCCTTGTAATAGGTATCCAAATTACTTAGAGGTCCTGCATCTAAAAAAAATTGATACTGATCCTCACTTGGCAATTTTGCAAATTTATACCAGGCTTCAGATACAGGTTGTGTCTTTTCATGACCAAATAATGCAGTGACTCTCCAATAACTTAGCAAATAGGCTCCATTATGATGAAAATCATCAAAAAAGAAATCCCCTATACATGCTTGTGGAGATACTGCTTTAAGAGCCGGATGAGCATCTAGTAATGAATATGTTGCATAAAACCCTGGATAAGAAATACCCCATATCCCTACTTTTTTATTAGTATTGGCTACGTTTTTAACCAGCCAGTCTATGGTATCATAAGTGTCGCTAGCTTCATCAAATTGTTTTCCTTTTTTATTAGGAATATACGCTCTCATATTATCATATACTCCTTCACTCATCCAACGTCCTCGAACATCCTGATAAACAATAATATTACCTTCTTTCATAAGAAATTCGTTTGGACCTATTTTAGATCTAAACTTATCTTCTCCATATGGCCTGGAGCTATATGGCGTTCTTTGCATTAAAATAGGATACTTTTTGGACGTATCTTTTGGAGAATAAATTGTAGTGTGAAGCTTGACCCCATCTCTCATAACAATATCTACTTCCTGTTTAGTATATTGACTCTTTACATCATAAGAGGCAGTTTCCTGAGAAAACCCAGTGATAAAATAAAAAAAGCATATGCTTCTTAAAAGAATAAATCTGACTGATCGCATTGGTTTAAGTTTAGTTTATGGCTGAAGATAAAAAATTGGAATCTCGGCGAGATAGTTTTAAGGAGATTTTAACACCTAAATACAGGTTATAAAAGAAAAGAAAACCTTTGACTGTGAAGTCAAAGGTTTATCATCTTAGGTTACGAACATTTATATCCCCCAATATAAATGGTTTAGTTCTAAGGAAGGGTATATCTTATTGTGGTTGGATATTTATATCTATTATATTATATCCTCCTCTTGGATCTCCAGACCAAGTTACCCCTGGAGCGCTATTAATAACTCTTTTACCAAATTGCACATCATCTAATGATGATACTCTTCTAATCATAGTATTTGCATCTGCTGGCCCCATATTATCAGATCCCTGATTCATTACCTGATTATCTCCAAATCCAACTGGCTGGTCTTCTTCTGTTCCTGCATCATATAAATATGTATTCGAACTTATGCTGTTACCTGAAAACGCACTTCCATCTTCATTAAATAATGTCAAACCAACATTATTGTTACTTATAAACCAGTCATTAGATTTTACAAACATAGTCCCGAATCCAAGTTTATAATTTTGTCCTTGTGGTACTTCAATTGTAAAAGTATAAGATCCACCTGGGCCAATTGGTCCATTCTCTGCTGGCAGAGCTACAGGAATTCCGAAGTCTTTTAAATAATTATAAGCAACCATTCTATTTCCGTCTTCAGCTATTTCTTCTATACCACTTGCTCCTTTGGCCGCATCTCCTTGCGTAAACCATGGATCTTTTTCTGTATTAAAAGCATATATTAAGGCTGGAGAGAAAGGCGTTAATGAAGAAGATAAACGTAAAGGTGTTCCTTGAGATCCTGTTTCTGTGAACCAATCGTACAATGCTCCTGGCATACCATCTTCTGCGATACCTTCGAGACCTACTCCTCTATCTACTTCTCCCAAAGTAAATAATGGCTCTGACTGAGCATGCAATACTACAATTCCCGGAGTAATTACAAATCCATTATTCTGACTTGTCGGCATGCCAGCATCTGGAGCATTAATTGCAGTAATGGTTAATGTAAACGTTCCAGCTTCATTTCCTCCGCTTGCTGCATAATTTAATATCGCCGTCATATATATTTCTCCTGTACCTCTTCCTGGTACCAAACGTACTGATGTATTTGAATCTGCTGGTCCCACATTTTCTCCTGCTGTAGGAAAAGTAGCCGGATCACCATCTGCCTCTGTTCCTAGGTCATATAAAGAAAGTTGATCTGCAATATCAATACCATTAAGTGCTGTACCTCCAGGAAACAAATCAATTCCTGCAAGGTCTGTTGGTGCAAGAAACCAGTCATTACTATTCCCCATCATAGTTACTGGCGTAAATTTGGTTCCAGGAACAGCTTTAAAAGATATCTGATACTGTGCATTATTAGTCGCTAATGGACCCGGACTTCCTGCTCCAACAGGAGTAGTAAAGGTATGTACATTAAGATAGTTAATTGTATTCTTAATTGTTATAGAAAACGTAGTACTATTAATAGGAGTTGCATTTCCCATTCCGAATGTTGGATTAATTACTTCAGACCAATCAGAAGCAGCGTTTCCTTCTCCATCATATGAGATACTATAACTAGGCAATCTTACGGATTGAACAAATTCTCCTTCAGTCCATATTCCTGCTGTCACTGCTACATTTTCTCTTGCGCTTCCCGCAGCTCCCCATTGTACAAAATCAATAATAGCATCAGCGCTCGCAAAACTATTCGAAGAATATAACCCTAAACCTTCACTATCACCTAATTGATCCCAGTTTACAACCAAAAATTCTCCAGCAGCTAATTGTGTTGTACCACTAATTACAGAAGCATTCTCGATTTGCACATATCTTCCAGGTCCAAGACACAACCAATATGGTGCCAAATCTACGGCAACGGTACCGTTATTCCACAATTCTATTTGTTTACCTTCTCCATAGTTAACTTCATTGATCACAATAGACCTCACATCATTGTTAGGCATTGTAAGAACATTTTCTTCTCCAGGAGTAACCGTAGTCGTTTCTGCCCAATTAGCAGCACCATTACCATCTCCATCAAACACAATACTATTATCCTCGTTCCCCACTGTTGGGACAAATTCTCCCTCGGCCCATATTCCTGCTGCAACGGCTACATTTTCTCTTGCACTTCCTGCTTCACCATATTGAACAAAATCTACAATAGCATCAGCACTTGCGAATTGATCGGTTGAATATAATCCCAGACCTCCGCTAGTATCATTTAGTTCATAAGGTACTACCAAATATCCTCCTGCTGGAATTGTAGTAGTTCCACTTAATGGAGTTACATCACTTAATTGCACATAAGTTCCTGGTCCAAGGCATAACCAGTAGTCGCTAATATCAGCCTCTTCAGTTCCTTTGTTAAAGATTTCAACCCAGTCTGTTCCTTGGTACTTTACTTCGTTTAGTACCACATCAATTTCTGTTGATCCACCATCTGGTGTTACTACATCATCATCATCGCTACATGAAGCGAAAACGACCATAGCCATAATTAAATACGTTAATTTCTTTTTCATGATTTTATTTTTTTTATTCATTTATTTGGTACAAATGTAAAAGCACAAAACCATTAAATTTGGTGACAAAAGTTACTGAAAAACGTTAAAAAAAGATTAAAAAATAAGCACTCAAACACCTGAATATCAATTATTTAAAACAAAAAAAACAGAACAAAAACCAATACTTAAAAAGCATGGTTTTTGTTCTGTTTTTTTATATAATATCTGTTATTTTTTTACATCTAATTGCTGGCTAAAAGTTCTATATGTCTTTTATGTTGAATCAATAAATTTGTAGATTGTAGTTTTTTTGTTATCCTCGATACCACCTCTCTCGAAGTTCCTAAATCAGATGCTATTTGTTGATGAGACATCTGAATCATATTACAATTTTGAAGTTTTGCCTTTTCATTCAAATAATTTACCAACCTATCTTCAATTTTATAACAGACAACTTGCTTAGTTGTATTTAGTAAATCTTCGTAATTGCGTTGAAAATCTTTTAGTATAATTCTAATAAAAGATGGGTATTTTACAAACCATTCTTTTACCTTTTCTATTGGTAAACAAAGAACTTTAGTATCTTTTTCTGTTTTAGCAGAAAACCGAACTGCCTCCTGGTTAAATAAATGATTAAAACTAAGAATACAACACTCATTTGGATGTATATAGTACAACAGAAACTCTACTTCATCTTCTTCTGCATACATTTTAATTAAACCATCTAAAATGATCGGTAAAAAATTCATGTAGCTTCCTTGTTTTACAACATATTCGCCTTTAGGGATTTTTTTAAATGTACCAGAAGAAATTATTTCGTCTTCAAGTTCTTTTTCGATAAAAGGAAAACATTGAGAAAGTTCTATTTTTTCGACCGACATAGATTATTAGTTTTAATACATACAAGAAGTCGATAATATATCTCATCCTTACAATTTTATTATAACAAAAATCTATACAGTTATAAGTGACTATTTTTTATTATTATTCTTTAAACCAGTTTGAAGCCACTTTAGATATTCAATTGCATCAGGAGTATACGCCGTAGTATGGTTTAGAAGATTCATACTTGTATCTAGTAACACATAATAAGGTTGAGAATTATTTTGAAAATTTAAGGTTTGAAAAGTTGCCCATTTATCCCCTATTGTTCGAATATTTTTAACTCTTCCATCGGGTTTTAAAAATTTGAATTGAGATTCTTCAGGTAATTCTTTACGATCATCGACATATAAGGAGATTAATACATATTTATTTTTGAGAATATCTATAACCTCAGGATAACTCCATACCTGTTCTTCCATCTTACGGCAATTTACACAGGCCCAGCCCGTAAAATCAACTATAATTGGTTTATTCTGAGCCTTTGCTGCCTTAACTCCTTCTTCAAAATCTGTATAGGCATTTAGGCCTAAAGGACCATGTGCTTCTTTTTCATAAATACTATAAAATAACGGTGGTGGAAAACCACTAAGTAGTTTTAAGTTAGCATATGCCGTATTGGTTAATCCCGGTATTAAATATAGTACAAATATAAGAGTCAGTATTCCTAGTGTTTTCCTTCCTACACTTAGTTTTTGTATTGGGCTATCATGAGGAAAACGTATTTTTCCAAAAAGATATAATACCATTCCGATTCCTACTAATATCCAAATTGCAATAAATACTTCACGTTTTAAAACTCCCCAATGTTCTACAAGATCGGCATTAGATAAAAATTTAAATGCCAGTGCAAGTTCTATAAATCCAAGAACGACTTTTACAGCATTTAACCAACCTCCACTCTTTGGTAACGAATTTAACCAGTTTGGAAATAATGCAAATAATGCAAATGGCAATGCCAATGCCAATCCAAAACCACCCATTCCAAAACTTAATTGCATTGCTCCACCATCACTACTAAGAGAACCTCCTAACAAAGATCCCAAAATTGGACCAGTACATGAAAATGATACCAATGCTAATGTTAATGCCATAAAAAAGATACCCACTACTCCTCCTATACTTGTAGCTTTACTATCCAGCTTTGTACTCCAGGATGCGGGTAATGTGATTTCAAAATACCCAAAAAAGGATATTGAAAAAATAATAAAAATGACAAAAAAGATAACGTTAAGTGTAACATTTGTTGAAATATTATTCAATATTTCTGGATCTACAGAATCCAAAAGATGAAATGGAAGACTTAAAAGTACATAGATAAAAAAGATAAAAAATCCATAAAGTACTGCATTAAATAACCCTTTCTTACGATCTTTTGCTCCCTTTGTAAAAAACGATACGGTAAGTGGTATCATAGGAAATACACAAGGTGTCAACAGTGCTATTAATCCTCCTAAAAAACCTAAAATAAATATATTGAAGTAACTTTTCTTTTCTACCTCTTCTGAAGGAAAAACATCTTTACCTTTAATATCAATATATAATGCATCTGATTTATTTTGATCTTCTGCAGTAATTGCCGACAAATCTCCTTTATTCTCTGTTGCTTCACCAGAAAGGCTGATATCAAATTCTATAGTCTCGGGAGCCAAACATTTTTCATCATCACATACAGAAAAGAATACTTCTGCCTTAATAGACTTTAAGTTTTTATCAATACGCTTTATCTTTTGAGAAAATGTAACCTTATCTTCAAAATACTTAACATCCATCTCGAATATATTATCGTATTTCTCTATTCCTTTTGGCTCTATAGTCTCGCCAATAAGTTCATATGTCTCTGGAGTATTATTATATCCAAATTCTGTTGGCGTAGGTGCTATTTCATCTGAATCTGCCTCATTTTGTGAGTATAAATGCCAACCTTCATCCAGGGTAGCCTCAAAATATAATGTATAAGAGTCATCTGTCTCTTTTTCTACGCTTGCTTTCCATTTAATTGGGTCAAGCGTCTGAGAAAAAAGTGTCGTTGAAAATAATAATGTGGTCAGTAAAATTAGGAAGTAACGCATCAGGTTATTGTAATTTTTAGTAGTTGTTTAGTTTGGGGCATTATTTTAAATCTATTATCTGCTCTATAATTTATAATCCAGACAATTTCTTTTCCAGAGCACAGTAACCATACTCTTTCCTTGGCAAGTAAAGATAATTTTTCGTCTTTAAAATATTTACTAAGTTTCTTTTTACCTTTCATTCCAAGTGGATAAAAATAGTCGCCTTCTTTCCATTTCCTTACAGATAAAGGATACTTTAACTTTTCTTTATCTACATAAATAGTTTTAAGATCTACTTCAGAGATTTCTTCTACAATTTTAAATTTTAGTGTCCCAGAAGGAATCATTAGCATACTCTCTGCTTCAGAGATTTTATAAGTGCGATCCGAAATATCTTCGATTATGGGGCTTAACAGTAAATAAGCACGATCTTTTACTAATCTATGCGTCTCTGAAAACACTTGCTTTCCTGATTGCGCCACTATCATTTGCTCAATGTCATCCCAAGCCTTAAACCCATATGGTTTTAACAAAAAGTAAAGACATGTTCTTGGATTTCCAAATTCTCGTAATCTATGTATCGGTATTTTGATACAATCTGTTTCACGAATTTCAAATAGCTCATTTTTTAACCGAAACACCTGACTCTTTATAAATTCATTACTTTGCTTAAGATGTTCTAAAGTTGTCATGAAATTTTGCAAAAACTGAGGATTCACTAACTTTAATTCGGGCACCACTTTATGTCTAATAGCATTTCTTAAATACTTTGTACTGCTATTACTACTATCTTCTCTCCACTCTAATTTGCTTTTCTTCGCAAATTCTAAAATTTGATCTCTTGAAAATGGTAAAAGTGGGCGAACAAAAATATCATTAACTTCAGGTATACCTGTTAATCCTTCTATTCCAGTTCCTCTAGATAGATTAATCAAAAAAGTTTCGAGATTATCATCTGCATGATGCGCTGTAAGAATATAATCAAACTGATGTTCTAATGCGAGTTCTTTAAACCAATCATACCTCAACTCCCTCGCCGCCATCTGAATCGATATATTTTGTTTATTGGCATAACTCGATGTATCAAAGCTGGTTATTAAAAAAGTAGCATGAATATAATCTGCCAATGCCTTTACAAACTTCTCATCTTCATCGCTCTCTTTACCTCTCAAATTAAAATTGCAATGCGCAATATCAAATTCGAGATTTATTAATCTACAAAGCGCAATAAGCACAACGCTATCTAACCCCCCGCTACAGGCAATTAATAATTTGCTTCCTGAAAGAAATGAGAGCTTGGTTGTAATATGATCTTTGAACGCTTGTAACAACGGATTCTCGATTAACTTTTTAGTTTTTCAAATATACGATTTTGAATTGCTATTGCAATTCTTCTTAAAAACAGATTTAATCATTGATTATCAAGTTTTTAACACCTAAATTGATTTGTTTTCGTTATTTTTAGGAAACAACTCTTAAATCATTTACCAATGAATAGGACGCATGAATTATCAAAATTTAATGAGGCTGATGATCAAAGAGAATTCAGCAAGAAGTTATTATCAATTGTTCCTCACTTACATCCCTATGTAAAACATAGATTATATATTGCCGAAAGCGTCGGTATCCTCCCACAAAATATGTATTGTTCCAATGGTATTATTGACGACGCTATTGTAAAACTACATCATGATGAAATTGACTTTGAGATAAATACATTATCTCTAGAACTAAAACTTTTTAAAATAGCAGACGAGCTTATCGACGAATTACACATACGAGAAGGCTGGCATCAAAGAAATATTAGTACAAGTCATTTCTTAAAAGAAGAATTGGAAAAACTAGAAGAAAACTTTACCGCAGAAGCCGATAATGAATTGGTCATGAAAGAAGAATTAGATGATATTTGTTATCATCAAAATACAGAAGATAAACAAAACTTTATTTATAATGATAAAGATTCTGCTATTCTTAAGGTTATAAATTCAGAACCCTCATCAGATTTCAGAAAACAAAAACTACTTGGTAAGTTCTATAGTTGGTTACCAATGGAAGCCTCTAAAATAATTGATCTTTTTGTCTTTGGTAGATTAAATTTTGAAGAAATAGCTATTATAAAAGGTATTACGGCAAAAGAAGTTAAAGAAACTATTATTGATGTTAGAAAAAGTTTTAGACGTAATCTAATATGATTATGAGATTTCACATATAGGAAACATCTTTCTATAGTTGATAATTGATAATTGATCTATTATATCAAATCACTTTATATCTCATTTTAAGCCTTTGGTTAAGATAAGGTCTTGACTATAGTAGACTTTATTTAATACAAGGTTTATTGTTTTAAAATTCTCCATATAAAGCCCTGGATTCCTCTCCTTTTTTATCAAAAAAACACTTAGAAACAAAACTTTATTTTTTCAAAATCTTAATTACGGTAAGACTTATCTATCTGTTTTAAACTAAAAAGAAAAATAATGTTTTTAAAAGGATATTCATTTGTTGAGTTGTTTTTATAATAGAATGGCAATCAAAAAGACTTAACTAATCAAATCCATTCAAAATTATAGAAAGAATAAAACCTAACACAAACCCAACTTACCGTGAACACAAAGACATATTTGATTATAGTCATTCTTTTGACTATATCAAAGGGCTTATTCGCACAAACAATGACATTAACCTCAAATGCGCCTTCAAATACCATTTGTAGAGGAGATATTATTCAGGTTGATGTAAATATAACTCCTCCAAATGGAGCCAGTGGATATAATTGGACAAATGTAACTACTGGTCAATTTATTAAAAGTGTAAATGGCAATGCAGGAACATTTCACCTTTTTACTGGTGCAGATAGACTTCTCACAAATAGCACCATAAGAGTTGAAGCTTTTGGCGGAACAGGAGGAAACCTATCACAGACCATTGACATTATAGTACAACAGCCTGCAAACCCAGGTACAGAAGGTAACCTCCTCTTATGTAATAAAACAGGAGATATTGATTTGTTTACATTACTTCAAGGAAATCCTAACAGAGGAGGAACTTGGGATCCACCATTGGCCAATGGAGATAGAGGTACTTTTACCATTGGTACTGATACTCCAGGGATATATCGATATATGGTATCGGCAACAGCTCCCTGTTCTAATAGCGAAGCTCGTGTAGTAGTAAAAGAGTGTTTTAATGATGATTTTGATAATGATGGAGTTAACAACAAAGATGATTTAGATGATGATAATGACGGAATCCTAGATTCCGTAGAAAACTCTGCTTGTACTTCTACTACTTTAACTGAATCGAGTCCTGTCGTAGATATAGATTTTGGAACAGGCAATACTCCTACTACAGATCCTAATATACAAGGACACCAACATAATCCTAATTGGCCGGATGATGGATTCTATAATGTAGCAAATTCTTTATACATGTCTAATTCTGCCAATTTTGATGTATGGTTTATAACGACAGATACAAATCCAGTACCACATTCTGATGGAAACGGAGACGTTAATGGTCGATTTTTAGCGGTCAATATTGCTTCAAACTTCGGAAATAAAGTATTATATGAGCTAAAAGACATTCCTATTTCTGCCGGAATACAATACAATTTTAGAATTGACATGGTTGGACTATGTGATAGAGGGTGCGCAGATGTTCCAGCATTAGATCTGGAAATCATAGATCAAACAACAGGAAATACTATACTTTCTACTACTTCTGCAGCTCTGGGAGTTGCCAATGATGATATTTGGAGAACACTATTAGACGATATTACGGTTCCTACAAATACCTTATTAACATTACGTATACGAAATCAACAGTTGCAAGGGAGTAATGGAAATGATATCGGAATTGACAATATTCGTTTTGCTCCTTTAGAATGTGATTCTGACAGAGATGAAGTCCCAAACTTTCTAGATCTTGATAGTGATAATGACGGTATTTTTGATATTATCGAAGCTGGTCGTTCTGATTTAGATACCAACGGTGATGGAATTGTCGATGGAATTCGAGATATAGATGGAGATGGAATCGCCGATATTGGAGTTGATGCTAATGGTATTCCTATAGCAGCATCTGGAGGGTTAACTCCAATAAGTAGTGATGGAGATGGACTCCCTGATTATTTAGATATCGATGCTGATAATGATGGTATACAGGATAATATTGAAGGACAAGCTACATTAACTTATATAGCCCCAAGTAGGAATGATCTGAATAAAAATGGAGTTGATGATGCATATGAAGGTGTTGGTTCAATTACTCCTGTAAATACGGATACAGATACTTTACCCGATTATTTAGACCTAAATTCTGATGATGATTGCTTAAATGATACTGTAGAAGCATATGATCTTAACCTAGATGGTATTTCTGACATCACCTCTATTGGAGCGGATACTGACAATGATGGTATGGATAATGCCTTTGACGTTGTAATATTAGATGCACTCACAGCTATTACAAACCCCACAGATAATGGTGAATTACCTACCGACTTACCAAACAATCATAACATTGGGGGAGATGTCGATTTTAGAGAAGAATTTAAGAAAGTAGGTGAAAAGAAAACCGCTGGCGGATGTGCAAGCGGAATACCAACTATTAATCTATTTGATAGTCTGGTGGATGCTGCAATTCCGGGTGGAACTTGGTCAGGGCCTAGTGTTTTAACAGGAGGTGAATCAGGAACATTTAATGCAACTACCAATGTAACAGGAACATATACATACACACTTCCAACAATTGGATCGTGTCCCTCCAGGAAAGGAGAAGTTAAGGTATCTATTGTAAGTACATCAGACCCAGGGACCAATGGAACATTGAATACATGCGTATTGGTCACAACACCTATTAATTTGTTTGATAGCCTAGGAGGTACTCCCGATACAGGAGGGTCATGGAGTGATCCAAACGGAAATCCTTTTGGAACCACTGATCAAGGAGTACTTAACCCCTCTGCTACTAGCACACTACAAGGTACTTATGTATATACTGTAGGAACAACAGGTTGTAGTAGTACTGCTAACGTAGAGGTTACTATAAACCCTGGAGCTAACGCAGGACTAGATAATAAAGTATCATTCTGTTCTACACAAAGTAGCATCAATTTATTTGATAGTCTTGGAGGTACTCCAGACACAGGAGGATCATGGATTGACCCTAATGGAAATCCATTTAGCACTACCGATCAAGGAGTGTTGGATCCATCACTTACAACTACATTATCGGGTGATTATATTTATACCGTTTCTGCAACAACTTGTCCTATTCAGGACACTGCTATAGTTACAGTAACCATAGAAATTGCTCCAAACCCAGGAACTAACGCATCGTTAGAAATCTGTGCCAATGCTTCTGCTATTAATTTGTTTGATAGCCTTCGGGGGGCTCCAACAACAGGAGGAACATGGACAGGGCCTGGGGGAGCAACTTTTGGAACTAATGATAAAGGAGAGTTTAACCCGGCTAGCGATGCTGCCGGAACATATACTTATACCACAGGAACAATAGCGTGTAATAATACAGCAACGATAACGGTAACTATTAATCCTGCAGCTAATGCAGGTGAAGATAATAAGGTTTCTTTTTGTTCTACTGATACAACTATGAATTTATTTGATAGTTTAGGTGGTTCGCCAAACATCGGTGGATCATGGACAGATCCAAATGGAAATCCTTTCGGAACAACCGATCAAGGAATAATAGACCCGTCTGCAACAACTACCCTATCTGGAGATTACACCTATACTGTTTCTACTGGAAAATGTACAATACCAGATATTGCTAAAATCACCGTGGTGATTGAAACAACACCAAGTATTTCTTTTGATAAAACTACTTGCTCTGATGATCGCAATAGTTATAGTGTATCATTTACTTCTAACGAAACATGGTCTATAACCATTGATCCACCTAATGCCGGTATCATAGATGTTACAAATTCTATGATTACAGGTATTGCTAGTGACACCGATATCATAATTACTGCCACAAACCCAGCTAATACTACTTGTGAAGATACTTTAAATATCATTGCTCCTGATTGCACCTGTCCTGATATTACAGAACCCACTAACCCTATTCATCAACGAATTTGTGCTGGTGATACTAATCCTGTATTATCTGTAACAGTTTTGACAGGTCAAACAGCAAATTGGTATACTCAAGACGGCACTCTTTTAATTGCAAATACTACTACGTATACTCCAATAGAAACTGCTATCGGGACCTATACCTATTCTGTAGAAGCTTTTGATAACAACGAAAAATGCCCAAGTGATCGAATACCTGTATTTTTTGATATTGTAACTGCTCCTGAGGTAACATTATCTAGTGACAGTGCGATATGTGTTTCTGAAGATGGAGTACCTTTACCTACTAATGATTTTCCCTTTATTGATACTTTTTTAAATACTACAGATTTTACATTTATATGGAGTTTTGAGGGCACAGTAATTCCTGGACAAAATTCTTCTGGTATTGAAACCTTATTACCAGGTACTTATACAGTACAATATACTGATAAGGTTTCAATGTGCTCAGATACTTCAAGCGTCACCATAAATGCTATAGAAGGTCCGCAAAGATTAGATCTTTCTTTATCGTTAGGAACTTTTGCAGATCATAATGATATTATTGCCACAGTAGCTGGTAATAGTGAATATGAATTTAGTCTGGATAATGGATCTTTTCAAACTGAAAATATTTTTAGGAATGTTGCCTTGGGATTACATGAAGTCACGGTTAGAGATATTTATGGTTGTGGAAACCTATCTAAAGAAATTTTCGTCATGGGTTTCCCTAACTTTTTCACTCCTAATAACGATGGCATTAATGATACCTGGAATGTAATTGCTGACGAAAATTTACCAGAAATGATAATTTATATATTCGATAGATATGGTAAGCTTTTAAGTCAACTTAATCCCAATGGACCTGGATGGGATGGTATTTATAATGGGCGAACTTTACCTTCAACAGATTATTGGTTTGCCGCTCAATTTAAAGATGGTTCAGAAACTTATCGTAGTCATTTTACTTTAAAGCGATAGCCGTGATCTCATTTTTTATATCAATACAAATCATATGAAACTCATTAGCATTTCCCTTCTCGGAATATTGATGTTATGTACAAAAATTGGCATCGCTCAGGAAGGATTACCAATATACTCAGATTATCTTACCGATAACTATTATCTTATACATCCATCAATGGCTGGTGCTTCACAATGTTCACAAATACGATTAACAGGTAGAAGAAATTGGGTAGGAGAAAAGGATACCCCAGAGCTTTTTACGGCTGCTTTTAATGGAAGACTAACAGATCAGTCTGCAATTGGTGCTACCGTATACAACGATGAAAATGGTTTTTTTTCACAAACAGGAGGTTTTCTTACCTATGCGCATCATTTAATGTTTTCGAGGAGTGAATTGGACCTAAACATGTTATCGTTTGGATTAAGCGCTGGAGTCATTCAATATAGACTTGATCAAAGTAGTTTTATTTCAAACGGAGACCCCTTAATATCCGCAGGGTCTTTAAGTTCTGCAGAGTTTAATATCGATTTTGGATTATCATATAATCTATACAATTTCTATACACATGTGACCATGAAAAATGTATTGGAAAACTCCGGAGTTAATTCTGATTTTCAAGCTACACCTAATCTTAGAAATCTATTAATATCTGTCGGGTATGTTTTTGAAAGAGGTAATAAAAACTGGTCGTTTGAACCATCCATATTATACTCATACAGAGATGGTGTTAAGCAATCTAATATCGATTTAAATCTTAAATTTTATCGCAATGTAAGCGTTGGAAAAATTTGGGGAGGATTATCATACAGAACCAGTCTGGACAAAATAGATTTTGCAGATGGTACCGAGTTAAAAACTCAGGCTCTAAATTATATTACTCCATTTATTGGCGTAAATTATGGAAAATATGTATTTGCTTATACCTATTCATATCAATCAAACCCAGTAGTATTTAATAACGGAGGATTTCATCAAATCACTTTAGGAATTGATTTTTCATGCAGAAAGAAACGCTATGCTTGTTATTGTCCTGCTGTAAATTAGGTGTTATAGTATTGATGTAAAAGTAATTCTTATTTCTTTTAATAGTTGTTTGTATCATTTTTCCATAGTTTATCTGATAGTACTTTTTCTTTAACTTCCTTACGATAATTTCGACTAATAGGAATACTATCAGAACCAATCAAAACCTCATGACTTTCGATAGAATCGATTTTAGGAATAGATACAATATAGGATTTATGAGTTCTTATGAAATTCTTATCTTTTAATTTTTCCTCAACACTTTTTAGAGGTAATAACGATATGTATTTTCTATCATATGTATGAATACTTACATAATTCTGTAGCGCTTGAACAAAAAGTATATCTCTAAAATAAATTTTCTCAAATTTATGATCACACTTTATAAAAAAATAGTCTTCTGTGTACTTATCAGAAACCAATTGACCTGATGTATTTTGTAATTGAAAAAAATCGTTAGCTTTATTTGCTGCTTTTATAAAACGTTTTAATGTAACAGGTTTTAATAAATAATCCAATACATCCAGATCAAAACCTTCTAAGGCATAACTAGGATACGCAGTAGTTAGAATAACCATAGGAAGATTTGACGTTATTTTCAGAAAATCTATTCCATTAATCACAGGCATCTGAATGTCTAAAAAAATAAGATCTACTTTTTTTTGATTCAATATATTGGTTAATTCAACAGGACTATTCCCCTCACCTACTTGTTCCAAAAAACCTATTTCAGCTATATAATTATTAATACATTCTCTTGCCAAAGGTTCATCATCAATAACAACACATTTTATCATAACTGGTATGGTTTTAATTGAGGAGAGATATGCTCTTCTAGATTTAATTTTAGTACAACAATATATTTGTCATTCTCCTGATTTAGTTCTAATGTATAATTATTAGGGTATAGCAACTCTAATCTTCGCTTTACATTTTTTAAACCAAGTCCGCCATAGGTAACTGCGTCTCTCGAGGTTTTTTCATTTTGTGCTACTGTATTCGATATTTTAAACATAAATTGATTATCCTCCAAACGTACCTTGATCTCTATACGGTTAGGTTTATTGTTATGTTGAGATATATGTTTGAAAGCATTTTCTATGAAAGGCATTAGTAAAAATGGGGCTACGGCAAGATTTCCTGATGACGTGTTTGGTAGGTCTGCCGTAATCACAAAGTTATCATTCTGTCTTAGCTCTTCTAATTCTATAAAACTTCTTAGATAGGATAATTCTTTATCCAACAAAATTTGATGTTCATTACATTCATATAATTGGTACCGTAGTAGGTCCGAAAATTTAGCTAACGACTCAGTTGCCATAACTGTATTCTTATTAATTAACACAAAAATAGAATTGATTGTATTAAACAGAAAATGAGGATTAAATTGTGATTTCAAAAACTTTAATTCAGTTTCTAATTTCTCTTTTTCTAATACTTGTTGTTTTTTTTGCGATGACAGCCAATTTTTCGTAAGTTTTATACTCATACCAAGTGTCATTGAACCTATAGAAGAAGGGAGTGTATTGTGCAGAAAAAATGAATATAATCCTCCGGGATTTTTCTGTTTTACTGGAAAAAAAAGATCCCAAAAAATACTCGGAATCAATATAAGTATAGCCATTGCAAAAATAGTAATGATAACCAGTGCGATATACTTCAAATATTTTGACTTCTCTAAATACCTGGGAATGAGAAAATATAAACAAAAGTATACTCCTATAGCTTGAAAAATTATATAAGAGAAAAACGAAATAAAAACTGAAGGTTGACTAATCTGATCAAAAACTTTAATAAAACCTCCTTTAAAAACTATCCACCAGGTAAAATGATATGCAAACCAAAATACAAGATGGTAAATCTTGTATTTAATTACCCAATCATATATAGACTTTATCGCATTCAACAGCTTTCTGTTTTTTAAAACAATGAAAATCAAACTTACAATATTTTAATAAAAACATTCCATCACTCATTATCAACAGTTTAGTTTTATTGACAAGATGCTAACTTTTATTGATAAGATGTCTATTTAATATGAATTGGACATGATGGGGGATTAATAGAGCAAAATGGTTGTTTAATCAAGTATAAACGACCTGTAATCAATTTGATTTTACCATCATTCTCATTTGCTATTGATTTGTAACACATTAATTTATTAAATCAAAAAACATGAAAACATTAATCATACATCTTTTAATAACAATAAATATAACGACTATAAGTTATGCTCAAAATCTAAATGCTGAGTTAGAAAACACAACTTATAAAATTAAGTCAAACAAAAATGTAACTCCACATTTTATTAAAGAAGTGCAAAATAGAAATACGCCCAATCATGCAAAACATTTTGAAAACTTAGCTTCACAATGGGGTATACAACAAGTATCTAAATATGATAAGCCTAAAAAATCATTTAATGCTACTTTTAAATCCGACAAAGGGCAAATCGCTGTAACTTATGACAAAAATGGAAAACTAATAGCTGCAGAAGAAGAGTTCAAAAATATAGCTTTACCAAAACATGTAATACAATTTATTTATAACAAACATAGAGGATGGACAGTAACTGGCAATATGTATTCTGTTTCTTATCACAGAAATAAACTCCTTAAAATTTTATATGAAGTACAATTAAAAAAAGGGTACCTAAACAAGAGTGTACAGCTTAACATTGATACTATATATTAGTTAGTCTAATACATAGTAAAACTATCAAAAATGAATGGTAAATAATCTAAAAAAATAGTACCTTAAAAATGTTTAAATCAGAATGTAATTAACATCATCCAATTACTTTTAATCTTAAAACCTAATCATTATGTTAAATCACTTTCTAAACCCTGTAAATATTAGGGTACTAAAGAAATCAGAGCAAAGTAAAATTAACGGAGGTACCGAAGACCCTTGTTCTCCTGGACATCATGTTTCCTGTGGATTTTGTATTCCTAAGGAAGAGTCTTCTGATGTTTGTTTAGATCCTTGAAAATTATAAAAAAGCTGTCTTCTAAGACAGCTTTTTTACATATTTAGTTTAAACTATGAAGCTTCTAGAACTTCACGCATTGCTTTAGCTTTTAGTAAACACTCCTCGTATTCTTTATCTGGATCTGATTCTGCTGTTATTGCGCCACCTACGGTATATGAGATATATTTTTTTTCTTCATTATAGAGTATACTTCTAATCACTACATTAAAATCAAAATCTCCCGTGGGAGTAAAATATCCAACGGCTCCACTATACAAGCCTCGTTTAGATTCTTCTAAATCTTCAATAATCTGCATTGCTGAAATTTTAGGCGCTCCGGTCATACTTCCCATAGGGAATGTAGTTTTAATAATATCTAAAGGCGAAGTGGTTTCATCTATTTCTGAAACTACAGTAGATATCATCTGATGGACTTGATTAAATGAATATACTTTACAAAGTTCTTCAACGGTAACAGAACCTTTTACAGCGGTTCTTGATAAATCATTACGAACCAAATCTACTATCATTACATTTTCAGAACGTTCTTTTGGATCATTTTTTAAAGCTGATACTAATTTTTCATCTTCTACTCTATTCTTAGATCTTTTTGCAGTCCCTTTAATCGGTTGAGAAATAATTTTCTGTCCTTCTTTACGTAAATAGCGTTCGGGAGAAGCTGACAATAAATAGTGTTTATCTATTTTTAAAAATGTAGCAAAAGGAGGTCGTGAAATAGCATTAAGGTGATGATAAGTCTGCAAAGGATTAATACAACTCTCTTTTGCAAAAAACTCCTGACAAAAATTGGCTTCATAAATATCCCCTCTATAAATATGAGTCAACATAGCATTGACTTTTTCTTTATATATATCTTTGGTTATCCTAAGACTTATCTTAATCTTACCACAAGGAGATTCTTCAGCTTTATTTTGTGTTGTCAATAAAGTGGTAGAAATGGTTTTAAAATCTTCTTCAATTTCATCATTAACCATTCTTAAGTAATGCATTTCTAATACATCTCCAATAAAAAAAAATAATTTTTTGGGCTGAAAGAAATATAAATCTGGAAATTCTAATTCGTCTTTATTTCTAGAAACAAGTTCTTCTGTATCATTTTTAAGCTCATAGGAGAGATATCCAAAAATCCAATCTCCTGATTGTTCTTGATATTCTTTTAAGCTATCAAATCCATCATGATAATCTGTCTTAATTGCGGTAAAAGCCTCAACAGCCAAAATACCATCAAAACTAGAATATTGTTGAGTAAAATCATTAGAGTCCATCCAGGTGATTTCATCAAACTGTTGTGCCCATTGTAAGAGTTTGAGTTTAAATTCTGACGGGTTTTCTAATGTATATTTTTTGATACTTCGCACCTACTCATTAAATTTGATGTGTAAAAGTACTTATAACCTGATTTAATCCCAATAAAAGTGTCTCATCTGTTACGGTATTGGACTCTACCGAAAAATTATCATAAAAAGAAGGAAAACTAAAGCTTTCTATAATTTCTGCTCCAAATCTTGGAAATACATTTTTGGCATATTCTAAAGAACTTACTCCTCCTCTTTTTCCAGGAGAAGTACTCATTAAAAGAATTTTTTTGCCTTCTAAAAAATTACGGTCCAAACGGGATAACCAATCTATTATATTTTTAAAAAAGGCTCCCCAACTACCATTATGTTCATTTACTGAAATTATCAATGCATCTGTATCAGATATTTCCTGTCTAAGTCCCATTGCCATCCCGGGAAAACTATTATTTCTTTCCTCATCTTCACTATACATTGGCATATTATAATTTGTTAAATTGACAATTTTAACCTTATGTCCTTCTATTTTTGATGCTACAAATTCTACAAGTTTATGATTGATAGAAGTACTGCTATTAGAACCTGCAAAGGCGATAATGTTTTTCATTGCTATATCTTAAGAAACCAAAAGTAACTAAAATCAAAACAGTCACAAAATAAGGCTACCTTTGTATCATCAAAAAACAAATCAATTGACTTTTCAAGATTTAAATTTAAGCACGCAACTTCTTAATGCCCTTGACGATTTAGGGTTTGAGACCCCCACTCCTATCCAAGAGCAAGCTTTTTCTGTAGTAATGTCTGGAAAAGATGTAGTAGGTATTGCACAAACAGGTACAGGAAAAACATATGCTTATATGCTTCCTATTTTAAGAATGCTAAAGTATTCTGTACAACAAAACCCAAGAGTATTAGTGTTGGTTCCTACAAGAGAATTAGTAGTTCAGGTAGTTGATGAAATTGAAAAACTATCCACATATATCAATGTAAGAATTACAGGAGTATATGGAGGGACAAATATAAATACTCAAAAACAAGCTGTTTCTCAAGGATTAGATATCATTGTAGCTACTCCGGGACGCTTATACGATCTAGCTGTGAGTAGAGTGTTACAATTAAAATCTATTCAAAAAATAGTAATCGATGAAGTTGATGTAATGTTAGACCTTGGTTTTAGGCATCAATTGATGAATATTTTTGATATCCTTCCTCGGCAAAGACAAAATATTATGTTTTCTGCTACTATGACCGATGAAGTAGATAAAATGATTTCAGAAACATTTGTCAAACCTCAAAAAATATCTGTTGCAAAAAGTGGAACTCCTTTAGAAAACATTAAACAGTTTGGATATAAGGTTCCAAACTTTTATACTAAGGTTAATTTACTAGAACATTTACTTTCAGATAAGGAAACGTTTCATAAAACCTTAATTTTTGTCGGTTTAAAAAAAATAGCAGATCGACTATTCGAACAGTTAGAAAAACAATATGCCGATGAAATTTGCATTATTCATTCTAACAAAACTCAGAATTATAGACTACGTAGTATTGAGCAATTTAGACAAGGAGAAAATCGTATTCTAATTGCTACAGATGTTATGGCTAGAGGTTTGGATATAGAAAATGTAAGCCAGGTAATCAACCTTGACACTCCAGAATATCCTGAAAATTACATGCACCGTATTGGTAGAACAGGTCGTGCAGAAAAAGAAGGAGTTTCTTTTGTGCTTACTACCGAAAAAGAACAAGAACATCTTGATAGTATCGAGAATTTAATGGAAATGAAAATCGAGCAACTGGATATGCCAGTAGGCGTAGAAATTTCTGATCAACTTACCCCTGAAGAACAACCTGTTGTAAAAGAGATTAATAATCCTCATAAACGTCCTAATGATGAAGTTGGACCAGCTTTTCACGAGAAAAAAGAAAAAAACAGAAAAGTAAACCTGGGAGGATCATATCAACGTGAAATTAAAAAGAAATACAAAAAACCTAAGACAAAAGGTGATAAAACCTACAATTTAAAGAATAAGAAAAAAAGGAAATAAGGTTCAGTCTTTCGTTCAGAAAGGATTTCAAATAAAAGAAAAAGCAAGAATCGTTGAAAAACTAATTCTGAATTTCTTGTAATGGAAAAAGTACTGATTGAAATACGTTTTTTTAAGATACTTTTTTTAATCAATTTTCGGAAATACCTGATTAGTATTTACTATAGAGATCATACTGTTCCGCATTTTTTTTAATTCAATAATCTGAAAAAAAATAACAATCACAAAACAACCAATACCTATATAAGTATTGAGAAATGCTAAGAGTGCTCCCATTATATATATAGCTGAAAAAATGATATCTTTTTCTTTTCGCCCAATAAGTTTACCCAATATAGAGGTCTTCCCAATATGACCAATTATACATTGTTTTAAAATAAAGAATGATATTCTACTCATTAGTAATACAAAACCGTATAAAGCAACAGGGATGGCATCAATATGATTTTCACCAATCCAAGAAGTTGTAAAAGGAATTAATGATAACCAAAACAATAAATGCAAATTAGCCCATAAAATTTTGTTATTAACGGTTCCTATTATTTGAAATAAATGATGATGACTATTCCAATAAACACCAATATATATAAAGCTTCCTAAATAGCTAATAAATATTGGAAAAGACGGAATAATAGCTTCGAATGTAGTTTCCTTGGGTGCTTCTAATTCTAAAACCATAATAGTAATAATAATAGCAAGTACACCATCGCTAAAAGCTTCTAATCGACTTTCATTCATTTTTTTAGTATAACTAGTTAAACATAGATATGTCGAATACTACTTATTTAAAATAATTTCGATCATCTGGTGCTTCGTTTAAAGTAAATGTATGTTGGTATTCTGGATCATATACATTTAATATAGTATAAGTTCCCGAAGTTTTCCATGATTCGCCATCCCAGGTTCCATCATCATTAAGTGATTTTTGAATATGTTGTGACTGAATTAAAACACGACCCCAAAACAACCATTTACCATTTATATTATGCACATAATAGACTCTAACTGGATCTAATTGAAAAATTCTGGCACTTGGTTTATCTTTAAACTCAAACACCATACCTTCTACATCTTTTAATGTAACTGGTGTTTTCTTATGCTTTTCCAGGTCAAAAATATGAACAGGAAATCCCTGTTCTATTGTTAGTTGTAATGTGTCATTAATTTCTACGAGACTTCCCATTTTTATATTTTTTAGTTATTAATTAATTTTCCTCCAAACATCTTCACTAAATTTTTGAATCCATTTTGATAAAACTGTGTTAACCCATCTTCTGAAGAATAGAATGTAGAGGACCACTGTACTATACAGCGCTTATCCAACTCTGTTTCTATAACTTGAATTTGAGCATGGTATTTTTGTGTCGTTTCTCCCCACTCTCCTTTATACCATTTATACTTATATCGCATATTTTCATTATCCATAAAAACTAATTCCTCCCATGTTGGGGTTTGGCCGGGAAAGATTAATTTTCTACGAATATCTCTCTCTTCTCCTTGTCCTTCCATTACTTCAGAAATTGGAATATCTGGATGCCATTGGTTTATATTATAAAAACCCCCAACAAGATGCCATACTTTGGCTGCAGAAGCATTCAATTCACATACTACAACTACTCTCCAATTCTTATATTCTTTTGTACTCATTTTGTTATATAATCTAAATTTCAAATTCTATAATTCTTTATACCACCGAATATCTTTATAGTTCTGCTTTAAGAATTATTTGTTAATTAAAAAGAGCGAACAGCGCGAACCCGGCATTCATGATTCTTAAGATCCGTAAATATATTACCAATCAGAAAGTATTGAGCCCAAGCAAAATTGAGATCTAATTCTGTAGAACTCCAATAGAAATCACTAGCAAAATTACCAACATCTTTGTGCGGAGGTTTGGCACCACGGCCTATATTTGTATACATTAAGCTTAATTCTTTTTTTGATGGTAAATACCAATCTGTAAAACCGTTTAATTCTAAATCGTAACAAAGTTGTGCTGCGTATGGTTTGGTTCCTTGACTTACAATAATCTTTGATGTATTAGCTTTTCCTGATCCAACAATGCTATCAAAAGATTTGGTATTGGTAAAAGCTCCATAATGCCATTGACTTCCTGTACTTTGATCTTTTGCTGCACATACCAATCCATGTTGTCCAGTCGCGTCCAAATAGAATATAATCCCTCCTAATTCTGGTACATTCTGACCAATACTATATTTGGGAGTACTCTTACTCTGTGCAAATACATTAATGGTAGCTAACAGCAAAAAAGCGAATAAAATATTTTGTGTTTTTTTCATTGTATTATTTTTTAAAAAATTCAATTATATCATTCTAAAACAAGGTCCGTAGTGAAGTCCCTCCTTATGATCGGGAATTGGTGTCTGAATAAGAGGTAAAGCAAAGTGTTCTAATTTAAACATCACTTCGACAGCATTTACTAAAGCCGCCTGTCCTCTGCCATTTATTGCCCAGGCATCTTCTAAAAACTTTACTAAATCGGTATACACTTTATCAAATTCATGAATTAAATACCAAACTTCTGGCGATACATTTTCTTCTAAATACCCTCCTTCTGGAACTCTTGCAATCTTATATGTCTCTGGGCGTGGATTAGGATCTTTAAAATAGTAAGTGTCTCCTTCCTGAACTATCTTCTTCTTATAAAAGACTTCCCAAAAACGATAGAAATGTGCTAAATTGTCCATCCCTGTACTTGCAGGAGTTACATTTTCTGAACCTTCACCTTGCTCCTTAATCATATCTATAGCTTTAGAAACGCTTTTAGCATCGGCCATTACCCACCAAGATAACGGACCTGCTAATTGACGTTCTACATTCATTTTTGGCTGTAGTTCTTGAAACAGTTCATTAATTCTATCATATAATTCACCAATAGTTGTATTGTGTTCATAACTTTGATCATGCTTTTTAGAGCTGATACTTCCATCTTCAAGACAAAGCCCACCAATACTTACCAATTCTTTGGTTTCATAATCATATATATCTGCAATTTCTTCTGGTAGTTCTATTTCCATAAAATTTCGGAGGGAACAATCGTTCAACCCTTCTAAATGCAAGAAAAGATCTGGATGTACTCCTCCTGGTAATCCCGAAGGAAATTTTAATCCGTTTTCTGGATCATAAATTTTAGGTTCACCACCAATACCCACAATCATATTACATACCATCGCCATATGTAACATTTCTTCCTGAAAGATATTACGGATAGATTTTGCAACATCACACTTATTATCCTTAATAGTCCACATTGCCTGTAAGTATATTGGTATGGTTGCAAATTCCAATACCACGGCATTATTTAATAATTCTTTTAAAACATATAGCTTATCTTCTTCCTCATCACTTACCGATTTAGAATGCTTGATTAATTCTTTTACATTATTAATCTTTGTTGCTTTTTCTTGAAAAACATTTTTGAATTGTATTGCTTCTGTTGACATTTTTTTTCTTTAAACGTTAGTTTTTAGTAGCTTTTTTTGTCAAATGATCCACCAACCTAAAAGCCATTGCAGTAAGAGTAAGTGTTGGATTTACAGCACTTCCTGTTGGAAAAGCTGCATTAGAACACACATACAAATTATCGGTATCATGTACTCTCATAAATTTATCGGTCACACTGTTTTCTGGTGAAGTTCCCATACGTGCTGTTCCTGTTGTATGATGCCCTCCTGGTTTTTCTACTTTTGATTTAATGACTTCTAATCCCATTTTTTCTATAATTGCTTCCAATAATTTTAAGCGATCATTTGCATTTTTCATTTCTTCATCTGTCCTGCTAAAATGTACCGTGGTTTGTGGTAGTCCAAAACGATCCACCCCTGGTTTTGCTTCTAAACGGTTACTATGCTTTCCTTTTTCTTCTAAAAAAGCCTGAATTTGAATTTCCATTTCTCCGTAGACAACCTTATCAATTTCTTCTCTTGTTTTTCCATCAATCATTAATTGAGCAATATCTATATTGGGAGTAACACGGTTTTTAAACATAAATATCTTTCCCTTTTTCTGGTGTTCTTTTGTGTTATAACTATGGGACATTAGAGTCGGGAAATCATATTCCTGAAACCAACCGTTTGGATTAGATTTTGCCTTTCCAGTGACATTTAACATAGAATGTGACACCACGAATCGTCCAACAAGGTCATGGTCATTACCAATACCATTTTTCCAAAATTCGTTTTTAGACGCTCTCAATAGCTTAGGAACATTGTATGCTCCAGAAGCCAAAATAATTGTATCTCCATATACTTTGTGTTTTTCTCCATTTAGGTTATCTGTATAAGTAACAGATTCTATTTTTGATTTATTTAGCACATTTACTTCATGTACAGGAGCATTTATACGAACTTCAAAATTGATAAATCGGGTATCATTTTTCAAATCATCTAGTACATATTGCGCATTAAATCGTCCTCCGATTGGACAATACTTACAGGTTCCGGTTGTCATACATTTTCGGTACCGCGCAATGGGCATTTTACCTGATTTTATCTTACTTTTTGTTCCTGGATCTATGTCCCCATCCTGATAAGTAACATCTAATTGCTCCCATGCTTTAATCATTTCTCCATCTGCTGCCGTCCATTCAAAAGGTGGTACCGGATAAGGTTTTGATCTGGGAATCCAATTTGCATCGTCATCCCCACAAACAGATAAAAATGCTTCGGCATCATTATAATACGCTTCTAAATCCTCATAATTAATGGGCCAATCGGCACCTTCTCCTGTATTCGTAAAAAGATTAAAGTCTTCTGGTCTAAAACGTAAACACCAAGCCCCCCAATGCATAGTAGAACCTCCATACGCTTTTACACGAACACCATCGGTTTGATAATCAATGTTTCCTGTAGAGTCTGCTTCAAATTTTTGATCATAAGTAAATGTATATGGTCTTTCCCCTCTGGTAATATAATCCCACCAAAAACGCCTGTCTTTTGCTACAATTTCTGGCCCTGCTTCGAGAATCAAAATAGAAACATCATGCTTTCTTTCGAGCAACCCTTTAGCAATAGTTGCCGCAGCAACGCCGCCACCAACAATTACATATTCAAATTGGTTTTTCATGCCTGGTCATTTTTCGAATTATTACTATCAGGATTATAAGATCGCACTCTAGAAAGACGATTATAACGAGTTCCTCCTAAAAAGCCATGGTAATTTTTTGCTTGTTCTCCTCCGAATTTGGTGCCCCAACTTTTAAATCCACCTGCAGTAATTTGCATTCTAATAAATTCATTTACTACATAAATTTTACAATGTGCTAATCGTGTGGTTGGTGGTGCATTATTATCTATTCCACTCTCAAAGAATAGCTTTTTATATGCCTCTTCATTTCCGTACATTGCTTTTAATTCATTAATCACATAAATAGCATTTACATATTCTCCTGAATAATTAGGTGCATTTTCTGTTTTTGCCTTTAGCATCTCGAACCAGGAGCTTCTTTGATTATTAGAATCGTAAATCGTGTTAGACCAATTGGTCCCAATAGCTTCAAAGATTTCCCATAATGCCTCTTTGTTTTGATATGTAAGATCCTGTCCTTCTGCAAAAATCAGACCGGCTGAGAGTTTTTCATTACAGACTGGTCCTCCAATACAAGTGAGTTCTTCATTCATAAAGTGTCCTTATTTAAAAAAAGTTATTGTATCCTTATTTAAAAACTATGTACTATCTAAAAAGTTCACGCTCCATTAAATGCTGTGTTCCTTTTTTAAAATAGATATCTGTCCAAGAGTTATCTGTAGCCAAAAAATCACTAAAAAAAACTTCATCCTTACCATGGTTGGCCATTTGATCACGAAATTCATAATGGTTAAATAGACGTACAAATTCTGTAAGATAAATATCTACGACACTGGTATTACCTCGAATAATGATCATATTTTCATCATTATTTTGCGTGGAACTTTTTGAAAAATTTGCAGATCCTGTGATCAATATAGGATCATCTGTTAATGGATCTACAAACAAATATTTAGTATGTAAATATTTAACATGATCATTAAGTCCAGTAAGATGTTCAGATTCCCATCCTTTTAATCCTTCTTCTTTAATTTCTTCCTTATTAATAATTGCGCCCATTGCAATTCTATTATTCTTCGTGTTTTTAAAAAGATCAAAAGTGTTCCCCTCTTTTTCTAATAATATATACCGCAGTGATTTATCTTCTACACTCATGATTTCGGCAAAATCCTGGTTTACACCAAAAGCAGCAGTAAATCCAATAGATTGCTTAGCTGTTTCAATTTGTTTTCCATACCATTCTAAAACACTTAGATCTTCTCTGGGGCTAAAAATTGGAGTAATACCTTTATCTATCTTGCCGTTTGGTGTTGGTGTATGTTTATCATTTTCAGGACGTAGTTCTTTCATTTCGGGATTTTTTGAAAGACGTGTCCAATATTCCATATAATCAGAAGCTATTTTTTCATCTCTAACAATATGTCCAACATTTGATTGTCCAAAAATTCCACCCTTAGTAAAATTAGTAGACCCCATCCACACTTCTTTTGGTTTTCCTTTATATAAAAGCACAATGTATTTATTATGTTTTATGGAGGAATTTGCAGATCTGGGAATCATTAATTTTTCTATTCCAGGAACTTTAGCAACTGCTTCATCTGTATTTTCCCATGGACCATTTTTTGATCTATCGTATATGATTTTCACATCAGCACCTGTTTTTGATGCATCATATAAAGCCTGAATAACAGGAACATGATCAAACTCGTATGCAGCTACTCTTAATGAATAATCCTTACCATTTGCTTCTTCTATAAATGCCAACATGGCTTCTTCTAATCCACGAGACAGCCATTTATATGCTTCGTTATTAGGAACTTCATCAGGGTTTTTATTGTCAAATTTTTGTGCATATGCCTGACTAACCGTTCCTCGATTGAAAAAAACTCCATGGGTCCCTTCATTAGGGTTTTCAGTTGTGACTTCAACATTAATTTCATCTCCCTCCTGTAAATTAGCAGCTGTTCCGTATACAGGACACACAGTATATTGATATTGAGTATTTGGTTCTGCAGTATAATCACTCCAAAGAAAAGCCTGAATTAAATTTGTGTCCTCTTTTTTTCCATTTTTTTTAAACTCTTTAAAACCTCTAAGATTTTTTACTTTTCCAGATAGAATATTTTTTCGTTTAAAAAAGAACCCTAATAACCCTTTTCTTGCCTTTTCATCAACATCTAAGCAAAGTACCACAACATGTGTTCCTGCTATAACATGTAGAGAAACTCCATTAAGTTGGTTTCGTAATCTCATATTTTTTGTTTTAATGTTTTAAATCATCTGAAATCTTGGTTCATCAAAACAAGCTACACTCCTTTTGATAGTGTTAAGTTATAGTGACATGATGAAAAATAATATTTCATTATATTTCATGAATCTAACCTCATAAAAGTGACCTAGTTACGCTCGTCACTTCTAAATAGAGTTAAATGTTCTCCTGGTTGTTAGAGATACTACTTTATTAAATCATTAGCTTTTTTTATGAGGTTTTCTAAAAAACAAGGAAGCTTAAAGACGAAGAAGGTAATTCTAGATATAATAGATGATTTACTATTTGAATAATTTGTCATTCAGCACTTTGTTCTTGTTAATTCACAAAAACTTTGCTATCATCAAATCAAAGAGTACTAAAACGTATCTAGTCATATTAAGAATGTTCTAGAAAAAAACACATCCAACGATTTAATATTAATAAAGAAGATGAATCTTATGAAATAAAAAGAAAAATCTGGATCAATACTTACTGTAAAAGAAAATGAGTTCGTACTTTGTAAAAAAACTAATCTCTTTTCATGGATTTAAATCTTGCAGTACTAATCGACGGTGATAATATACCATCTACTTATATCAAAGAAATGATGGAAGAGATAGCTAAATATGGTAATCCCACCATAAAAAGAATTTATGGCGATTGGACCAAACCGGATCTTACCAAATGGAAGAAAATTCTTCTTGAAAATGCTATAACTCCTATTCAGCAATATGGTTACACCAAAGGAAAAAATGCAACTGATTCTGCTATGATTATTGATGCTATGGATATTTTATATTCTGAAAAGGTAAATGGATTTTGCCTGGTATCCAGCGATAGTGATTTTACCCGTTTAGCTACTCGACTTAGAGAAGCAGGAATGAAAGTTTTTGGAATTGGAGAAAAGAAAACCCCTAATCCTTTTATTGTTGCTTGTGATAAATTTATTTATCTTGAAATACTAAAACATGAAGCCGAAGAAAATGAATCTGAATCTACAGATAGTAAACCTGTATCCAAGAGCAATGTAGATAAAATAACGCAAAAAGATATCAGATTAATTTCATATACAATATCTGATTTGGCAGACGATGATGGCTGGGCTTTTCTTGGTGATGTAGGAAGTCTTTTACAAAAGAAACAACCCAACTTTGACTCTAGAAACTATGGTTTTCAAAAACTAACTCCGCTAATTCAATCCATTAAAAGTTTTGAAATAGAACAACGTGAAACTACAAAGGGGAGATCTAAACTAATTTACGTTAGAAACAAAAAGCAAAACAGGAATAAACATTAAAAGACATTTAGACTACTCTAATTATGGCATCCATCTTTGCTCACGGATTTACTGCTTTTGCTTTTGGTAAAAGTTTTTCAAAAGAAATCATCAATTGGAAATTCTGGTTCCTAGGAATCCTTTGCGCTATTATACCCGATGCTGATGTTATCGGTTTTAAATTCAATATAGCATATGAAGATTTTTGGGGACATCGAGGATTTTCTCATTCATTAGTCTTTGCTTTATTTTTCGGAATAACCATGACCTCTATTTTTTATCGTAAGAAGCTAATGACTAAAACTGGCTTAATATTAATTACTTATTTTTCAGTTTGTACAGCATCACATGGTATTTTGGATGCTATGACTACAGGAGGTTTGGGTATTGCTTTTTTTTCTCCTTTTGATGATACACGCTATTTTTTTCCGTGGAGACCTATTAAAGTTTCTCCCATTGGAGCTAGTAATTTTTTTAGCATTTGGGGAATTAAAGTATTGTTAAGTGAATTGATTTGGGTCGGAATTCCAGGTGGTATTTATATATTAACGATGTATTATGTCAAAAAACGTAAGATTCAATCAAACTGAACAACAAGCATGAGAGAATTTCAAAACACCACTACTTCTAAAGACAAAAAAAAGTCAAAAGTAACTATTGGAAAAGCATTTAAAACCATTATTTGGCCAAGAAGAAATCTTGTTTTTATTGGATTACTTCTCATTGTCATAAGTAGGTTAGCTAGTTTAGTATTACCTGTAGCTAGTAAATATCTCATGGATGACGTAATCGCTAAAAAAGATTACGAAATGCTGAAGTTATTATTAACAGGAGTAGGAATTTCAATTCTAATACAGGCTATTACTTCATTTCTTCTAACTCGGATACTTAGTGTGCAAGCTCAATTTTTAATATCAGAATTACGAGCACAAGTACAGAAAAAAGTATTATCACTACCTATTAGCTTTTTTGACAATACCAAATCAGGAGCCCTAGTATCTCGTATCATGAGTGATGTAGAAGGCGTTAGAAACCTTATTGGCACGGGATTAGTACAATTGGTCGGAGGTACAATTACAGCAATCATTTCATTAGTTTTATTAATTCGAATTAGTCCATCTATGACTCTATTTGTATTGGTTCCAGTATCTGTATTTGGCGTAGTTGCCTTAAAAGCTTTTAAATACATAAGACCTATCTTTAGGAAACGAGGAGTTATTAATGCTGAAGTTAAAGGCAGACTAACAGAAACCCTTGCCGGAGTTCGAGTGATAAAAGGATTTAATGCAGAGGAGCAAGAAAATAGAACTTTTGAAGAAGGAGTTGATCGCTTATTTCAAAATGTAAAAAAAAGTTTAACAACTACTGCGCTGATCACTAGCTCGTCTACATTTCTATTAGGTATTGCTTCTACCGGAATTATGGGGATTGGCGGTTATAAAATTATGGTTGATGAACTTACTGTTGGTGATTTTCTTTCTTTTACATTATTACTTGGTTTTATGATTGCTCCAATAGTACAAATGAGTAATATAGGAAGTCAGTTGACTGAAGCATTAGCCGGATTAGATCGTACCGAAGAGCTCATGAATATGACTCCAGAAGAGGAAATAGAAGATCGAACGGTAGAACTGGTTGATATGCATGGAAATATTATTTTTGATGATGTTACTTTTTCTTATGAGGAAGGAAAAGATGTATTGCATAATATTAGTTTTAAAGCTACTTCAGGATCAGTTACTGCTTTGGTAGGTAGTTCGGGATCAGGAAAGTCTACGATTGCTGGACTATCAGCCACTTTTCTAAATCCAAAATCGGGTCTTATTACTATCGACGGTCACGATTTATCAAAAGTCAAACTAAGTAGCTACAGAAGGAACCTTGGAGTAGTTTTACAAGATGAATTCTTATTTGAGGGTTCTATACGACAAAATATCTTATTTCCACGACCAGATGCTACAGAAGAACAATTACTTCAAGCAGTTAAAGCTGCATACGTTAATGAATTTACAGATCGTTTTGATGAAGGATTAGATACGCTAATAGGTGAACGTGGGGTAAAATTATCTGGAGGACAACGACAACGAATTGCAATCGCAAGAGCAATACTAGCAGATCCCAAAATTATCATTCTCGATGAAGCTACTTCTAATCTAGATACAGAAAGTGAAGCATTGATTCAAAAAAGCCTTAGTGAATTAATGAGAGGTAGAACCACTTTTGTGATTGCCCATAGATTAAGTACCATTAAAAAAGCTGATCAGATTTTGGTCATAGAATCAGGAAAAATTGCCGAACGTGGTACTCATGATGAACTCATCGCTTCAGAAGGTAGGTATTTTGATTTATACACGTATCAAGCAAGGATCTAGTAAAAGAATAAAATCTTAAAATTCCTTTATCGGTGTAGAAATTACCATCTTAATACGACTTACTTCTAAAGTAATTAGGATGATACGATTTATATTTGCCTTGGTTTTTATCTTCAATATTGGTGTGACCAATGCTCAAAATACGGTTAATAATACCTTAGAAAAACAAGACTATGAATATTTTCTGGATTTCTTTACTTCTGGAAATACTCAAGTCCATAAAGAAGCACTAAAATATATTGAAGATCACTGGAAAGAAAGTTTTGAAGTCATGGCAGTTGAAACCATGTACTTTTTAAGAAGCCCCTCGACTTCACTTAAACTTCTAAACATTCTTCAGAAAAAAACTAAAAAATATTATCCTCGCGATTTTGATAAATGGTATGAATACATATGGAGTAAACAATCGTCTTATCCAGATGCTTACTATACCTTTAAAGCTATCCTACATAAAGCTATAGATTCTCGTTTTGACAGATATTTCCTGGATCGTGAACATCAATCTACCATTCGATTAGATGAAGTACGTTGGGGAGGTGTAAAACAAGATGGTATCCCGCCACTTCGAAATCCCAAAATGCTCAATGCAAAAGATGCGACTTATCTCGATGATAAGGATATTGTTTTTGGCATTTCTATTAATGGAGATACGCGTGCATATCCAAAACGTATTTTAGCCTGGCATGAAATGTTTACCGATCAAGTCGGAAATATTCCCGTTGCCGGAGTATACTGTACATTATGCGGAACTGTAATTTTATATAAAACAGAAAAAGATGGAATTCGCTATCAAATGGGTACTAGTGGTTTTTTATATCGATCTAATAAATTAATGTACGATCAAAAAACACAATCGCTTTGGAATACGCTTTGGGGAAAACCTGTTATAGGACCTTTGGTAGGCAAGGGTATTGAATTAGAATACCTTAGTGTGGTCACAACAACTTGGGGAGAGTGGAAAAAACGACATCCAAAAACTACTGTTTTATCCTTAAAAACAGGACATCGTAGAGATTATAATGAAGGAGTTGCTTATAAAGATTACTTTTCGACCGATGAATTAATGTTTACGGTGCAAGAAAAGGATCCCAGATTAAAAAACAAGGAAGAAATTCTAGCCATACGACTTCCTGATAAAACTGAAGAGAATATTGCCATTTCATCCAATTTTTTAAAGAAAAATCATATTTATAAAGGTGTAATAAATCACAATAATTTTACCGTATTTACAGATCAAAGTGGTGCGCATCGTGCATATTTTACCAAGGAGATTGAATTTACTTCATATGACAAAACATCATCAGCCCAAGACAGTAATGGTGAAACTTGGGAACTAGATGAAAATCAAATTAAAAATATTAAAAGCGGTAAAACTTTACAACGATTACCTACTCATAATGCGTTTTGGTTTGGTTATCATGCTGCTTTTCCAGATGTGAAATTGATCAAATAAGCTTTATTCATTATCATCATAATTTATTTTTTTATCCAAAATAAATAAGGTTGTTATCACTTATTTAAAACGAATCTTAACGTAGGATTTGATATTTTTAAAGATAAAAACATAGTTATGAAAAATAATATACGAGGTGGTGATGCGCCTATTCCTTGTCAATTAGAAGCAGATAAGAACTATGCATGGTGTAGTTGTGGGCATAGTGCAGACCAGCCTTTTTGTAATGGTACTCATAAAAAAGAAGGAGGTACTCCGCCAACTATTTTTAGTGTTGATGAAGCTAAGGAAGCTTATCTATGTACTTGTAAAGCAACTAAAAACCCACCGTACTGTGATGGGTCTCATAAAAATTAGAAAATGAACAATTCCTGATTCATCTAGGTGAATCAGGAATTGAATATCACTCCTACTTTCTTATAAATTCTGCTTTTTTTCCACCTAATTGTAGGATCATTTTATTTTGTTCTGGAAAAAATTCAATATGTACTCCTGCTCGATTTGATTGAAATTTGTTTTTTGCATGTGATTCTACCGGAAATGTTGGACCTTTTTTTGCACTTACGATTAGTGTAGTGTCTTCTTTGGTCATGGTTATTTCAAATGGAAATTCTTCTCCTATATAAACCCCTAGATATGCATCAAGTTCTTCGGTTTTTAACTGTAATGCGGGCTTAAATTCTGGAAGTTTATATTCCAGGTCATAATATATATTAGCGACCCCAACTAATATCTCAGTCAACCCTAATATTACACCATTAGACAAATAGCTAATTGACAGTTTATCTTCTGGTACATAAATCGCTACAGATTGAAAACCATCAATTCCTCCTGAATGACCAAAGTTTTCTTTATGGTCATAAGGAAATTGAACAAGTCCCATTCCATAACTATCTTCAAGATCTTTCATCTTAAGTAAGGATTCTTTAGATACCAGTTTATCAGAGAACAAATTATGATAAAAAATGGCTACATCTTTTGATGTAGAAACTATAGCTCCTGCACCTATAGGCACACTCATATCTGTTTCTGGTTGTAACATCCACTCTTCATCCATGTGATATGACAACGCTTCATTTTCCTTTGAATTTATTTTACTTCCATAATATGTATTCTTTAAATGACAAGGAGTAATTATCCTTGATTTAAGAATTTCGGCATAACTTTTCTCTTCGATATCTTCGGCTATATAAGACAATAAGACATAATTTGTATTAGAGTATTTACCTTTCTCATCGGGTTTAAATTGAATTTCTTTTTTTTCAATTCGATCTAACATTTGTTGTCTCGTATTAGGAACCACCATCCATTTCCTAAAGTCTTTATCATTAGTTATATTATATAAACCACTGCGATGTTTTAAAAGATGTTTTATTGTAATTTTATCAGCATTAGGAATTTTAGGAAAATAATCACTAAGAAAAGTTCCTAGACTCAGCTTCTTTTCCTCGATCAATTGCATAATTATTGTTGCTGTAAATGTTTTGGTAATAGAACCTATTCTATATTTGGTATTATGACTAGCCTTTACTTTATTTTTAAGATCTGCATATCCCATAGTATGCTGATAGATTTCTATTCCGTTCTCTAAAACAGAAACACTTCCCATTCCTTTATTTTTATGATCAATCACAGAAAACAAACTATCTAGTTTTGCCTTATTAATCTTTTGTGCATTTATGGTATAGCTTATCAAAAAAGCTATAATTAATATTTTTTTTATCATAATATTTTAGTTTTTAACTGATAATCTTTTGAGTTCTTTTTTTGCTATTTCAAATGAATGATATTCTCTGTATACTCCATCTGAATCTACAAGGTAATGCATTGGGATTGCACTAATTTGCAATACTCTTCTTGTTTCTTTTACTCTTTTAGAAATAAACTGCATTCCTATTGGGTTTTTATCATTTACAAACTGTTTCCACTTATGGATATCAGAATCAAATGAAATGTCTATAAACTCGATATTAGAATTTCTGCTTAGTTCTTTTTTTAGTTTTTCCAGTTCTGGTTTTTCATGCATACATGGTGGGCACCAAGTAGCCCAAAATGTAATCAAGTATGTTTTTTCCTTGATATTTTTTAAATTAAATTCGATATCTTTTTGATCATATAATGTATGATCTGGAAGGATTAACTTTCCCTTTTCCGTAAAATCCCAAAGGGTATTAGCGTTTATTAATTCTCCATGATCATTATAATCTGAATTCTCAGTTAATACGATAAGAGGCTGGGAAAACAAAAAATAGAAGAAAACACTTAAAACTAGAAAACCCGAAAAAAACCTATATAGTTTTCTAATGGAATCTCTTGTGACGATCAAGCTAAGAATCCCTAAAATGATAAGGGTAAAAATAAAAGGGATATATAAAAAACCAAAAAGATCAAAAATAAAAAAAGGTAAAAAAAGAAACGGTAGAAATTTAGGTGGTGTCTTTTTATTTATTATACCGCTAAAAAACATACCAATTACTCCTATCAAAATCGGAATCCATTTCAATAAATTTACCTCATGAATATGTAAAGGATTAAAAAATAGAAAAAAGTAAAAGCCTATAATCATTATTAATATAGTCGCTACTATTCCAAAAATTATTTTTAGTACTATTTTTTTCATCATATTGTGTCCGTATTTTCTTAGTAAAAATTAATGTTGAAAAAGTGAAGCTACAAAGTTAGAATTCATAGTTTCATTATGCGCTAGAAGTTTCCCCAACAATTAATACACGCTCAACTGAAAGGAATTTTACAAATTATTTTCTCAGGAGTTATTTTTGGCCTGCTTCCTTACCAATCCAGGTAAATACAATAATCGCAGCTCTTGAAATTATAAATACAAAAAAACCAAAGATGGGAGGAAGTGCCGATACTTTTAATCCTCCGGCAAAAATACCAGTAGAAAGATCTCCAATTTTTTCGACGTGATCAAACATTTCTACCAAACCTATCAGTTGTCCTAACATTCCCCAAACCAAAGTCAAAAGACCTATAGAACTTAATAAGCTAATGTTTTTTTGTAGGGTAGCACTCCCTTGTTTTAACGCTATTACACTTTTAATGATTAGAAAAAACGTTAACAGTAACATGATCAAAATTGGAACCATAAAAAATGGACCACCTTCATTAATGCGGCTAAAGAGTGCTGAAAAAAAAGATTCTTTTTGTTGAAGAATAAAAAGTAATGAAATCATAGAATGATGGATTTTGAATTAGACATATCCAAAACTAATTTTTGTTATGTTACATTTTTTCTTTTTGCGCTTACTTACCTAATTAATGTGATATTTAGCAGAATTACTACTCAATATGAGTAAAATTAGTTCTATTTTGTTAAATACAGCTTTAAAGAGGTTATTCATCTCAAAATTATATTTCAAAACACAAAAAATACGGATATTGTCTGTTCATATGATTTCCAGAGATTTTATACTTAAAAAAACTGCAAAGCTCCTACTTCATATTATTTTTTGGGTGATAGTGTTATTTTGTTATTCCTATTTCTTTGGACATAATAGTGATAATATTAATTATGTTTTCTCTTTTTCTCTTTTTTTAATGCCCGTTACTATAGGAACTACATATGCTGTTACAGACATTCTAATTCCAAAATATTTATTACACGAAAAATATGGTCTATTCATATTGTATTGTACATATACTATTATTATTTCGGCTTTCTTTATTGTAATGTCCTTTTTCTATGGTCTATTATTTCTTACCGGATTAAAAATTGGCGAAATGGCTCCGATGACCCAAAGTCCTCTATTTCTTTTTATTGCTGTATATTTTGTAGTCTTTGTAGCTAGCGCAATTAATCTTGTGCAACATAACTATACTTCTATTAGTGCAAATCAAGAATTAAAAAATAAAGTGCTCGAAGCACAGCTTAAACTTAAAGAGCAAGAACTGCATTATCTAAAAATGCAGATACATCCCCATTTTTTATTCAATACACTAAATACTATGTATGGTTTTGCTTTAAAAAAATCAGAAGAAACTCCAGAAATGATATTAAAGCTATCTAATCTTTTAGACTATCTATTGTATCAAGTGGATAAACCTTTTGTTTCGTTACAAGAAGAAATTAATCACATAGAAGATTATCTCGCCTTAGAAAAAATGCGTTTTATGAATACTTTGGACGTTTCTATGAATTTTGATAAGATAGCTCACACTATACAAATTGCACCTATGCTTTTTATTCCATTCATAGAAAACAGTTTTAAACATGGGCAAATTCGCAATCAAAAATTATCTATTATAATCGATTTAAAATATCGTAATAATAAGATACATTTTAATATCAAAAACTCTATTTTAAACTCTTCTAAAGATAACGCACAAGGTATAGGGCTGACAAATATCAGGAAACGATTACAGCTGTTATATAAAGATATGCATGAATTAAACATCTCTGAAAATGATGATTGGTATCATGTACATCTCGTTTTAAAAATTACAAAACCCGTATAATGAGTACAAAAATATCATGTATTATAGTAGATGATGAGCCTACCGCAAGAGATATTATAGCAAGCCATTTATCAAAAATTGATACGGTTGACATAGTTGATATCTGCAGTAACGCAATAGAAGCTTTTAATTCTATTAACACTCAAAAAATTGATCTCATTTTTTTGGATATTAATATGCCCGAAATTTCTGGTATCTCTTTTGCTAAATCCATCAATACTAATATTAAGGTTATTTTTACCACTGCATATCGTGAATATGCTATTGATGGTTTTGACCTACATGCTGTAGATTATCTTCTTAAACCTATTTCTTTTGAACGGCTTTTAAATGCAATTACTAACTATTTTGAAGTTTATCATAAACCTAAAGCCACCACTATAGAAAAAATTCATTCTAACAATTTTATTTTTGTAAGATCAGAACGCAGGATGAAAAAAATAGATTTCCCTGACATCATTTATATTGAAAGTTATAGTGATTATATAAAAATACATTGTACTTCTGGAACCATTATAACGAGAGAAACTATTAGTACTATAGAATCAAAATTACCTCAACAACAATTCATAAGGACACATAGGTCATATATTATTGCTATTTCTAAAATAGACTCTTTTTCTAATGAAGAAATTGTTCTACATAATAAATCTATCCCTATTAGCAGAAACTATAAAACTGAAGTCTTATGTCGGTTAGAAAGCATATAAGATTCTAATATCCTGATTTTACTCTCCTTTAGAAATATTGTTAATAGCTACCAATTCTTCCTCAGAAAACTGTAACTGTTCTAATGCTATTATATTCTCCTTAAGTTGATTTGCAGAACTAGCGCCAATAAGTACAGAAGTTATTTGAGGTTGATTTAATAACCATGCAATAGCCATCTGAGATAATTTTTGCCCTCTTTCACGCGCTATTGCTGCCAAGCTCTGTATTCTTTTTAGATTACTCGTTAATTTTTCTTTATCCAGATATGTAAAATTCTTTGCTGCACGAGAGTCCTCTGGGATTCCGTTTAGATATTTATCTGTGAGCATTCCTTGTGCAAGAGGTGAAAAAGCAATGCATCCAACTCCATTATGCCCTAATGTTTCTAATAAACCATTTTCGACTTCTCTTTCAAAAATCGAATATCGAGCTTGATGTAATACAAAAGGCACTTTTAAATCTTGTAATAATGCTGCTGCTCTAGCAGTTTCTTCTGGTTGATAATTAGAAATACCTACATATAATGCCTTTCCTTGTCTAACAATATCAGATAGTGCAACCATAGTTTCTTCTAGTGGTGTTTCTGGATCTGGTCTATGGTGATAAAAGATATCTACATAATCTAATCCCATACGGGTAAGACTCTGATCAATACTAGCCATCAAGTATTTTCGAGATCCCCAATTTCCATAAGGGCCTGGCCACATATCATAACCAGCTTTTGTCGCTATAAAAAGCTCATCCCTATACGGTAGGAAATCTTTTTTATACAATACTCCAAAATTCTCTTCTGCAGAACCATAAGGTGGGCCATAATTATTTGCAAGATCAAAATGAGTAATTCCTAAATCAAAGGCAGACCTCAAAATTTCTCTTGCATTATGTATATTATCTACAAAACCGAAATTGTGCCAAAGTCCAAGTGATATAGCTGGTAAGAGCACTCCGCTTTTTCCACATCGATTATAAGCCATTGTTTTATAACGCTCTGGTGAAGCCTGATATTCTTTAATTCCTGTTTTATCATTAATATGCATTATACTTAGTTTTTTTGACACAGCTAATATATAGATAAGTTCGTTTTATGATTCATAAAGAAAAAATAAAAAATGAGCCACCCTAAAAAGAATGGCTCGTTATCATAATTTCCTCAAAACATCTTTCCTAAAACTGCAAGAGGATATCAATATAAAATCTATACGTGTAGCGCTCTATCATCTGTCGCTGCTAGTGCAGCTTCTTTTATAGCCTCAGTAAACGTAGGGTGTGCATGAGACATACGTGAGATATCTTCTGCCGAAGCTCTAAATTCCATAGCTGTAACAGCCTCTGCTATAAGATCAGCACAACGCGCTCCTACCATATGTACTCCTAGCACTTCATCTGTAACCTCATCTGCAAGAATTTTCACAAAACCGTCAAGATCTCCACTAGCACGTGATCTTCCCAATGCTCTAAATGGAAACTGTCCTGATTTATATTTTACTCCTGCTTCTTTTAACTCTTCTTCAGTTTTTCCTACTGCAGCTACTTCTGGCCATGTATATACTACTCCAGGAATTAAGTTGTAATCAATATGTGGTTTTTGTCCGGCAAGTGTTTCTGCAACAAAAACCCCTTCTTCCTCTGCCTTATGTGCAAGCATTGCTCCTTTAATTACATCTCCTATTGCATAAATATTTGATGTAGAAGTTTGTAGATGATCGTTCACTTCTACTTGACCTCTATCATTAAGTTTTACTCCTGCAGCTTCTGCATTTAACCCATCGGTATAAGGACGACGACCAACCGATACCAAACAATAATCTCCTTTGAATTCCACAGGTTTACCTTTTTTATCATCGGCAGTAATAACTACCTCTTTGGCTCCAGTTTTTACTCCTGTAACCTTATGTGAGGTATAAAACTTAACTCCTTGTTTTTTCATTGCTTTCTGCAATTCTCTAGAGAGTGCTTTATCCATTCCAGGAATAATTCTGTCCATATATTCCACAACAGAAACTTCTGCTCCCAAACGACGATATACTTGACCTAATTCTAACCCTATTACTCCTCCTCCAATAACAACTAGATGTTTTGGTATTTCTTTAAGTTTTAATGCTTCCGTAGAAGTAATGATTCTCTTTTTATCTATTTTGATAAATGGCAACGTAGAAGGTTTCGAACCTGTAGCAATAATAGTATGCTTAGCTTCGATAGTTTCAACAGTTTTATCTGCTTTTGTAATATTAATGTGAGTTGCATCTTTAAAAGCTCCAACTCCTTCAAATACATCAATCTTATTTTTTTTCATCAGAAAATCAACACCTCCTGTAGTTTGATCAACTACTGCCTGTTTACGGGCAATCATTTTTTCAAGGTTAATCTTTACATCTCCAGGAATTTCTATACCATGATCTGCAAAATGCTTTACTGCATGTTCATAATGATGAGAAGAATCTAATAAAGCCTTACTAGGTATACAACCTACATTAAGACATGTTCCTCCAAGAGTTGTGTATTTTTCGATTATTGCTGTTTTCATACCCAGTTGTGCGCATCGAATAGCGGCTACATATCCACCAGGTCCAGAGCCAATCACGGCTACATCATATATACTCATAATAGATTATTATGTTGTGCGTATTAAATTTGAACTAACAAAGTTAAAGTATTAAAAGAAATAATTTTAAGTAAAAAGAAATAATTTAACTAGTATTATATTTTATCAAAAAGCAATATATGTATAGGCTAACAAGTTATACTTTCATCAACATAAATAATGATTAAATGAAAGAATGAGAAAATGAAGCTTTTAAAAACAAAAATCTTTGCTAATTTGCAACTTTATGTATTCTCTTAAAGACCTTTTTATATAAATATGCGTTACTTATCAACTCTTTTCTTACTTGTATTATTAATTTTATGGAGCTCTTGTCGTAATGATTTTGAATCTGGGCCTAGTACTGGAAATTTACAATTTTCAAATGACACTCTATTTTTGGATACTGTTTTTACCAATATTGGCTCTAGTACGTATAGCTTTAAAGTATATAATCGAACAGACGATGATTTTACAATTCCCACTATTGCATTAGAACGAGGTGAAAATTCTAACTATAGACTTAATGTAGATGGTATTCCTGGAAAATCTTTTGAAGATGTTCAGGTACTTGCAAAGGATAGTATTTTTGTATTTGTAGAAACCACAACCGATATAACAAGTCAAACAACAGATACCGAGTTTTTATATACAGATCGTATATTATTTGATACAGGTGGAAATCAACAAGATGTTGATCTGGTTACCTTAATAAAAGATGCTATATTTTTATTTCCTTCTAGAGACGCTATGACAGGTGAAATAGAAACAATTTTATTAGGTTTAGATAATGAAAATAATGAAATTAGAATTGAAGGTTTCTTCCTAGAAGACGAGCAGCTAAATTTTACCAACGAAAAGCCCTATATTATTTATGGATATGCAGCTGTTCCCGGTGGAAAAACTCTTACTATAGATGCTGGTGCAAGAATACACTTTCATGCCGATTCTGGGCTTATTGTTGCTAATGAAGGTACTCTTGTTATAAATGGTGATGTAAGTACAGATCCCGAACTCCTTGAAAATGAAGTGATTTTTGAAAGTGATCGTTTAGAACCTGGTTTTAGTGATATCCCGGGACAATGGGGTACAATATGGCTCACCGCAGGAAGTACAGGACATAGTATAAATCATGCCACAATAAAAAATGCTACGGTGGGTATATTAATGGATTCTAATGATGGCGGACCAGATCCAACACTTACCATTTCGAATACACAGATTTATAACAGTTCTAATGTCGGTCTTTTAGCTCGCACAGGTAATATACTTGGTGAAAACGTAGTTATTAATAATGCTGGACAAGTATCTCTCAATTGTTCATTAGGAGGGACTTACAATTTCAATCACTGTACTTTTACTAATTATTCTAGTATAGGAAGTGGATTTAGAGAACTTCCAACCGTCTTAATAGATAATAATCTTAGAGCAAGTGAAACAGAAGTGGTTGTTGCTGATTTAGTCGAAGCTAATTTTACAAATTGTATTATTTATGGTAACCAACAACTTGAACTTATATTTAGTAGAGTTGACGGTACTGCTTTTAACTATAATTTCAAGAATAGTCTGATTAGATTCGAAGATACAGGAAATCAATTTGCTGATAATGCCTTGTATGATTTTACAAATGTAGCATTGTTTGAGAATATCGTATTAAACGGAGAACCTGATTTTAAAGACCCTTTCGAAAATATGCTCAATATTGGTGAGAATTCTACAGCAAATGGAGGTGCATCTACTCCAACTTCGGGAACTGATATCCTGGGTAATCTGCGCAATACAACTGCCCCCGATATTGGTGCATATGAAAGTGCCGCTTTTGAAGAAAACAACTAATCATTCTTTTATAATCTTATAGATAATATAAAAGAACCGATACTCTTATAAATTTGTATGGATTGCAATATGAGATTGATATCGATATTATTGAAAAAAGACATCATGAAACAGAAATCAAAAGGAGTCTAAAAATATCCAGAAAAGACACTTTAATCTCCAAATAGTCTATTTTTAGATTAAATAAAAAATGTCCTTTAGATTATTATTTAAAGGACATTTTTTTATGTTATACAATACTACTATTCAACAGCTTTAAGAAGTGTTTGTATATGTTGATCGTCTTTTAATGTATTAATTTCATCCCTTGTTTTACCTTGACTAGATTTGATATAAGCATCAAAAATATGGCTAAGATATATTGGAGAAGTATTACCTGTAAAACTAACTCCTGCATGACATGAAAAGCAATTAGCGAGATTATCTACTGCTATTTTTGAAATACTATCTTGAAAAGTCTGGGTAAAGGTTTCCATAGAAACATTTGCGTTATTTAAAGAACCTCTTGCAAAAGATCCTGGTGTTGCTGCTCCTATTTTATACCCTAAACTTACGATCTTTTCTGCTTGTTCCTTTGGTGTCATATTATCTGTATTAATCCAAATAGAACCATTATAGAAATAATTATTCCATACATCGGTAAGTTTTGCAGCCACACAAGTATTAATATCTTTAATATTATCAAAATTTTCTGGCTCTGATTGGCTTGTTTTCAAAAAACCAGAAGCATCTACAGGAACCCCATATTGAAATAAATCATACGCCATATGGGCTTTCACTGGTGCTTTGTTTGTTGTATCCCAGGTAATACCACCTAAGTCAGTTGTTGTCCCTTTACTAAATAATAATTTCTCTGTGGATGAACTTGCTGTATTGGCAGACCAATCATAATTTGGTGCAATATCATTATGTTCAAATGTAGCCCAAATAAACTCAGGATGATTTTCTACAACACCAGTAACATGCATCCCTAACAAAGCCATCTTAGTATTTGTAAAAGTAGCACCTCCATCTGTGCTCAAAGCAGCAACAGTTGTAAAATAATTACTTTGTTTATCACTGGAAATAGCATTAATATCTACCCATGACACTTTTAACTCTAAAGAACCTACTGGAAATACTTCTAAATTATCTGCAGGCAATGTTCCATCATCTAATTGTTTTTTAAAAATCTCAGCTTGGTTTAACATTATTGGACTAGTATGAATCGAATAATATATAGTAATAGCCTCATTGGTCGCACTATTATATGCAGGATTTGTTTTTAGTATACCATTCGACCCTGCTTGTTCTGTATCTGTTAACACCACATTTGCACCAGTCTGTTGTGGTATTTTCTCCATTAAATCACTCACTTGAATTATTGAATCCTGATTTAGAAATAAAGGGAGGTTACCATCTGGTTTTGTCAACCATAAAAATTTCTGCCATGACCATTGGTGAAAAATACAATTGGTCGTAGAAGATACATCAAACGGGCTTCCTTTTCCCTCGGCAGGAGCAGATGTTTGACTGTGTGGGAACCAGCTCGATTCACAAGCACAAGTAGTTTCTGTCTGAACTTCACTATATGTGGTTTCAGGCTCTATCTTTTCTTCTTTTTTTTCTTCCTTTTTACAAGAAGTCATACAAGCAGCCCCAATAGCTACTATTATAAAACCATGTAAAATAATTCTTGTTTTGTTTTTCATATTTGGCTGGTTATTAGGTTAGTATTCTTATAAAGAATCGTGTATAACCAAATATAATTATTATATAATGTAAATAAAAGAGGGTAAACACCTGTTTTTTTATGTAAAAAACGTTAACGTGCTCCTATATTTATATAGAAGTATTAAATGATACTTTATATTTACATAAGCCAACATGAAAATGCTTAAAATGAATACATACATCTTTACATCTGAACGCTTAGGTTTCAGGGAATGGACGCTAGACGATCTAGAACTTTTAACAGAAATTAATAATGATGATGATGTAATGGAATTTTTCCCCTTTAAGCCATCAAAGCAAGAAACTAAGGCTTTCATTGTACGAATGCAAGAAATGTTCGCTGAAAAAGGGTTCTGTTACTTCCCTGTTGATCTTTTAGAAAATGGAGAATGTATTGGCTTTATAGGTTTATGCGAGCAGACCTATTTAAAAGATCTCGATGTTTTTATAGATATTGGTTGGCGGCTTAAAAAAAGTATTTGGAACAAAGGATATGCTACCGAAGGTGCAAAAGCATGCCTGGATTTTGGATTTCAACAAATGGGACTAAACAAAATCTATTCTGTTGCCCCAGAGATTAATATAAAATCAGAATTAATCATGAAAAAAATAGGAATGCAACGCATTAAAACTTTTATACATCCTAAATTATTAGATAATGACCGATTGAAACATTGCGTATTATATGAACAACAAAATATTTAACAGTTATGAAATCTAAAATAAAAATAATATTTATAATAATTCTACTCTCTTATTATTCAAATCTTGATTGTATAGCGCAAGAAACTGCTATTCATGAAAAAATTAATGCCGACATGTATGGTAATTTTTCTAAAGCCTTTGAAACATTAGATTACAATTTGTTTGCCTCTATTCATAGTAATGACATGATTCGTATTTCTGGAAATGGTGGAGAAATAAAAGGTGTTAAAACCTACCTTGAAGGATATAAAAAAAGATGGAGTAAACCCAAAGGAAAACCAGCTCTTATTGATTTTAGGTTATTCGAAAGAGTGTATTCTGAAACCCTTGTTTCTGACAGAGGTATTTATAGAGCATCGTATACTGATAATGATAATAAAGTACAATATTCATATGGCCAATTTCATGTCATACTAAAAATGATAGAGGGTAATTGGAAAATTTTAATTGATTATGATTCTAATGAAAATGAAACTATTAACAAAGATAGTTATGATAAAGCTTTCTCTCTTTCTGAACATAAAAAATATGAGAAACATGAGAATAATTGATCGTTTCTATTACTTTTGAAATTATAATGAAAATCAAAGGAAAAATAAGAATAATACTCATACTTTCTCTGGTTTTGCTAAATATTAGCTGCGACCAGATCTCAAAAAGTGTTGTACGACAAGCAATTGAACCTTATGAACGTATAGCTGTTTTTAAAGATAATTTTGTGTTGACTAAAGTCGAAAATACAGGAGCAGCGTATAGTTTAGGTTCGGATTTAAGTCCGATACTAAAAATTATTTTATTACAAATTCTTCCAATATTCGTTTTACTAGTATTATTAAGACAAATATTAATCAAGACAAATTATTCCAGAGAAACTATTATCGGTTTTGCTTTCATTATTGGTGGAGGAATTGGAAACCTTTTTGATCGTATTATGTATGGATCGGTGACTGATTTTTTGATTTTGGATCTAGGTATTTTTAAAACTGAAATATTTAACCTAGCAGATGTTTCTATTATGCTAGGATCAATGTTAGTATTATTTAGTGCTCTTTTCAGTAAAAAAGGGTCATTTTTTAGAGAAAAACTTCAATAAATGAGTTGGATAAAGGAAATAGCATATAAAGATGCTACAGGTCAATTAAAAAAGATTTATGACCGTATCAAGGGCCCTGACAATAATGTAGATAATGTTTTATCTATTCATAGCTTACGACCACATACCCTTATAGGTCACATGGGATTATATAAAAATGTACTTCATAATTCGAATAACACACTACCAAAGTGGTATTTGGAAACACTTGGTGTTTATGTGAGTAATTTGAACCAATGCAGCTATTGTGTTGATCATCACGCTGCCGGGTTAAAACGTTTGCTCAATGATGAAACTACTTTTCAGGGAATTATGTCTTCTATCATAAAAGATCAACCAGAACTTCATTTTAAATATCAATATTTAGAGGGCTTACATTATGCAAAACAATTAACACTATCTCATCACACTATTACAGAAGCAGATATTCATAAACTTAGAGAGCAACAATTATCTGATGGAGAAATATTAGAAATTAATCAAGTGGTTAGCTATTTTAATTATGTAAATAGAACTGTCGTTGGTCTGGGTGTAAATACTGATGGAGACATTATCGGACTTTCTCCCAATAATAGTGACGATGCAGAAAATTGGAGCCATTCATAAGCATCTAAGGATTAGTTTTTAGTTTTTATTTCTCCTATAATCACTCCAAAATCTCCATCCAATTGCTCCCAATTCTCTGAAGGCAAATATGTTCTAGACACAAAACCATCTAGATACAGTGCATTCTTGCAGCCGTTTTGTTTAAAATACGATGCAAAATCATAGAAGTTTATTTTTTCTTTTGACATTGCAAAAAGTAAATTTCCATTAGGAAGAATTCCTACTCCGTTTCTGATATGAACATTAACAGAACCTTCAGTAAACTTAGGGTGAATTTTATTATCAATCAATAACATTGGCCCTGATTGAGTCGCATATTTTATATCACTATTACTGTTAAACTTAGTTGTCGGGCATATAATAGGGGTGTTATCTATGGTTAAATAGAAAATACCATTGGGCTGCAAATAAAAGTTTCCATATCCTTTATCCACGGTATCTATTTTTGCCTTACGAACTCCGTTTTCTATATATAATCCCTGTGGCGTCCTATCTTTATTATACATGCCTCCATTCATGGCAAAAACTAACTGTTTATTTTCTTCCTCTAATTTTGTTTTTAGATTGTTTAGGCTTGCATATGTATTCCCGTTCTTATCTTTCCAATAAAAATGTACCTCTTGTTCTTTAGGGTTAATAATGTGACTAATTAATTTTGATTCATCAATCTTATTACCCAATGATTGAATTGAATAAAAGCTACTTAGACCAACGAGTAAACTTATACTTACTATAACACCTATTCTTCTTATCAATTTTTAATTCTTTTTAATTAATCTTAAAGCTTCTTTTCTACTTAACCTACTCAATTCTGTCTTGTTCGTAAATTCTACAACCCATTCTGGATTTGTTCTACTGTACTCTCTCAGCACCCAACCAATAGCTTTATTAATAAAAAATTCTTGAGTCCCGGTTAATGAATTAATCACATAACTCAAAAACACAGGATCTAATTTTTCTTTATACTTCAGTTGAAATAGCAAACATGATCTTTGCAACCATATATGATTAGATACAAGCCATTTTTTTATATAAATATCCCTTTGTTCTGGATACATCTTAAAATATTCACCAATTAATTTTGTGGCAATAAAATCAATTGTATCCCACCAGGATTTATGAATCACCATGAATTCAAAAAGTTCAATATCTTCTTTTTCAAACTGCTTTACATATTTTAAGGTAAGCTCTTGTCCAAAATGCTGAAAATCTCTTTGAGGTTTCTCCCAAAGTATTTTAACAATTTGATGTAATTCACCTTTTTTCGGGAGAAATTCTTTAATAAAAAATGGTTTTTGAATTTCTCTTCTTTGGGTTGCTTTGAGTCCGAAAAATTCAAATTGACCCCTCATATAAGCCTTTTGATCCAATGCAATAGTTGGGTTTCCATTTTTCTTGAATTCACTCTCTATTGTTTGTATATATTCTTTCATTATATTAGGCTTTCATGAGGAAAAAGACATTTTGAAATCTTTTTTCACATCAATACTCTATTCCTTATCAGAAGAATTAGTATTATATTTCTTCCATTTACTCAGAAAAATTGAATCATTTTCTATAAATCTCTCTCCTGTTCTATATTTGATGAATTCATTTCTTCCTGTTATACTAGTATCTTTATACACTTCATTATAAAAATCAATATATTCTTTTTTTTCTTTCTCTAATGTTTTCCGAAGAGAAACATAAATATTTGATTCTGGATTCGATTTTCTCCATATACCATATATAGTCATATTTGAAGTATATCGAGTTGTACTGATCAAACTATCATTTACTATGAGATCCATACTTTTACTATGGTATATAATTTTTTCAGGATAGTCTATTTCTTTTTTATAAAACCTGTTTTCTTTATAAGAGAAGATTCCATGTTCGCCAATAGGACTGTATGGATTAGTTTTTGTAACCTTAACAAAACCAAACTCTGTATCAGAGATACGGTTTATGATTAATATCCCTTTATATATACTATAATCGTGTATTTTTTCTGGCCCATTTCCAAACCCTTCTATAAGATCATATCGTCCTTCTATATCAGGAACAGTAATGTCATCGGAGGAGGTTTTCTGTTTTTCCATATTGTTTTCATCAGATGTAGGGTTTACATCCTCTGTTTCTACTTTATTCTTTGTAGATGTAGACTGTTGTTTTTTATTACACCCTGTCAATACAACAGTTATTATGATCAACATCGAAATAAGTGTACTCTGTATATTCATAACATTCATATATTTGTTCATCTGTATTGTTCTAGAATATTACATTTTGAATAAAAAGAGAGTCTAATTCTTTTTGTTTTTCATAATCCTTGATTTTCTTAATATCTCTGCATATATATTAGCTTGTTCAAGAAATTCAGTTTCCTTAAAAGTTCTTTCAAATAAGGGCTTTCCTTTATTGAGTTCTTTTATAAGTTTATAATTTTCAAAATAATATCTTCCTTCAAATTTAATTTCGAGTTTAGATGTATCAAAATGCATCCATTCTCCTGATTCATCAAAAACATCCTTAAACTTATTTTCCCGCTGATACGCAAAAAACACGTCCCCGTCTTTTAAGTAATAATCTGTTATGATAACTCCATAAGAAGGTCCCATCCATTCAGTAATTTTCACCAAATGATCACTCTCAAAAAAACCAGTAATCTGACCTCCTCCATCTGGTATATATTCCATAAATTCTTCATTATTCAAATTAATCTTTTTTAATGTTGTACTCGAATTGATACGTTGAAACTCTTTCCTGATTTTTAGAATAGATTCATCTATATTCTGTGATATACCAATAAAAGGCCATATCAATACGAATATGAGTAATTTTATATTTTTCATAACTCTATGGTGATAACCAATCCAAATTTAAATACATAATTCGTTAAAAACTTCCTTACCAGCAAATTTATTATTGGGGATAATTCTAGATCAAATCATATTTTATAATGAATCCAAAGATCAGGAATATAAAATATGTAAACTACCCTATTTCTAGTGAAAAACTGATACTATTCCTGCCGTTTCTAATAGATAATAATGTAAATCTGTTGTATTAAATACGAAAAGCGCATTATCTACTAATAAGACAATGCGCTTTAATTATTATAATTAATCTGCTAAGCTATAAATAATGGTTTGTCTGCCATCATAGCATTTACTTCGTTAGCAATATCATGTAATGCTTCTTCATTCTCTACATTAACAATTACTTTGTCAATTAATTCTACAATAGCAAGCATATCATTTTCTACAAGTCCGCGTGTAGTAACTGCAGCCACACCTATTCTAATTCCTGAAGTAACAAATGGAGATTTATCATCAAAAGGTACCATATTTTTATTTACAGTAATTTCTGCAACACCAAGAGCTTCTTCAGCCTGCTTCCCTGTTACTCCTTTATTACGTAAATCGATTAACATCATATGATTATCTGTACCTCCAGAAATCACTTCATATCCTTTTTTCACAAATGCTTCAGCCATAACTGCTGCATTTTTCTTTACTTGTACTATATAGTGCAAAAATTCATCGGTTAACGCCTCTCCAAACGCAATAGCTTTTGCAGCAATGATGTGCTCTAAAGGTCCACCTTGATTTCCTGGAAAAACAGCACTATCAAACAAAGAAGACATCATACGCTTCTTTCCACTTTTTAAAGTAATTCCAAAAGGATTTTCAAAATCTTTACCCATAAGGATCAACCCTCCTCTTGGACCTCTAAGCGTCTTATGTGTAGTCGTCGTTACTACATGACAATGCGGAACAGGATCAGAAATAACACCTTTTGCTATTAAGCCTGCTGGATGTGCAATATCAGCCATAAGAATTGCACCTACACTATCTGCAATCTCTCTAAATCTTTTATAATCGATTTCTCTTGAATATGCAGACGCTCCGGCAATGATCATTTGTGGCTTTTCTGCTGTCGCAATTTCCTGAATCTTGTCATAATTTAATTCTCCCGTCTCTTTTTCTACCCCATAAAAAACCGGGTTGTATAATTTTCCTGAAAAATTAACCGGAGATCCATGAGTCAAATGTCCTCCATGAGAAAGATCAAAACCTAATATTTTATCTCCAGGTTTAAGACATGCATGATATACCGCAGTATTCGCTTGCGAACCAGAATGTGGTTGCACATTAGCATACTCTGCTCCAAACAATTCTTTTGCACGATCAATAGCAATCTGTTCTACAACATCTACTACTGCACATCCGCCATAATAACGTTTTCCGGGATATCCCTCGGCATATTTATTAGTTAGTACAGATCCGGCAGCTTCCATCACTTGTTCACTTACAAAATTTTCTGAAGCGATAAGTTCTAATCCGTTGATCTGACGTTCTCTTTCGTCCTGAATTAAATCAAAAATTTGTTCGTCGCGTTGCATGTATTCTCAATTTGTTAATAAAAGTGCAAAAATAGGAAATACATTCATTAAATTAGATGAAATGAATAGTAATAAATATGAACATTTTCTTAACAACATAGCAGATAAGAGAATTGTATATTATCTATTTTTACTACTCTTATCGAGAAGACTCTTCAATAAGAAGGCTTAATAAATATTATTATTACAATCAATTATATTCTTTTGTAAAATTTTAATTAATTTTCACACAATTAAAAATTTTTAAACGAGCGAAAATTATATATTTGATTTTAAGAATTACCAACAATCTATTAAAAAAACAATAATGCCCATAACCGCAAATTATCCAGATAGAAAAACGTGGATTAAAACCCCTCTTAAAACTGATTTTCCAATTCAGAATATTCCTTTTGGTGTTTTCCTTACCAGGGATGATATTATTACCATAGGAACACGTATTGGTGATACTGCTATTGACTTAGGAGCTCTTCATCAGTTGGGTTATTTTGAAGGAATTCCTTTAACCGATGATATTTTTTTACAAGATTCTTTAAATGACTTTATTTCTGACGGAAAAAAAACATGGAGGTTAGTTCGTAATAGAATTGCGGATATTTTTGACGCTACCAATGACAGTCTAAAAAACAATGAAAAACATAGAAAAGAAGTATTATTCTCTCTAGATGAAATCGAAATGCAATTACCTGTTAGCATTGGAGATTATACTGATTTTTATAGTAGTATTGAGCATGCTACAAATGTAGGAAAGATGTTTAGAGATCCAGAAAATGCTCTACTTCCTAATTGGTTACACATGCCTGTTGGGTATCATGGACGAAGTAGTTCTATAATTCCATCTGGTATTCCTGTTCATCGTCCGCAAGGTCAAAAACTAACTAATGGTGCTACAGAGCCAATTTTTGGTCCTTCGAGATTAGTCGATTTCGAACTTGAAATGGCATTTATAACTACAGATGCAAATCAATTGGGAGAACCAATCCCTATTGAAGAAGCTGAGGATTATATTTTTGGGATGGTGCTTTTTAATGATTGGAGTGCAAGAGATATACAAAAATGGGAATATGTACCTCTTGGTCCTTTTTTAGGTAAAAACTTTGCCTCATCAATATCACCATGGATTGTTACTCTTGATGCATTAGAACCTTATAGAACTGAGGGTCCAAAACCATTAAAAAAACAACTGCCCTATCTTCAATATAAAGGCAAAAAGAGTTTTGACATCAATCTTGAAGTAGCTATTCAACCAGAAAAAGAAAAAGAAACTATCATATCCAGAAGTAATTTTAAACATATGTACTGGAATATGGCACAACAACTCACACATCATACCATAAATGGGTGTCCCGTTAATTCTGGAGACATGATGGGAAGTGGAACTTTATCAGGTCCAACTCCAGAATCTTATGGTTCTATGTTAGAATTAAGCTGGCGAGGAGAGAAACCAGTTCAGTTAGATTCTGGTGGAAGTCGTAAATTTGTTGAAGATAATGATACCGTGACTATAAGAGGGTATTGTGAAAAGAATGGAGTACGTATTGGGTTTGGAGAAGTTTCTACTAAATTACTTCCTGTTTTCAAAAAATAAAATAATCGCAACCGTTATAAAACCTCGGAAAACTCAATTTCGAGGTTTTTTTTATTATCTTTTGGCATTAAAGTTGATTTTATGACCCCAATCAAAATACTATTGACATGAAAAAACTATTACTTCTAGTACTTACATTTGTTTTTGCTGTTTCTTGTAGCAGTGTAAAGAAAACCGAAAAAGCACTTAATACAGGAAACTACGATCAAGCTATAAATATTGCTTTAAACAAACTTAAGACCAATAAAGATAAAAAGGGTAAGCAACCTTATATTCTTATGTTAGAACAGGCATATGCAAAAGTTATTGAGAGAGATAAAAATGCTGTAGCCTACCTAGAAAAAGAAGGGAATCCTGCAAATTTAGAACGTATTTTTAATACATATACTACTTTAAAAAGTCGACAAGAACGTATTAAGCCTCTTCTACCACTTTACCTTGTAGAAGAAGGACGTAATGCAAATTTTTCTATCGATAATTATGATCAGAGAATTATAAGTACAAAAGATAAACTTTCTAAGTACCTTTTTGATAATGCTAAAACACTTTTATCCTCTGCAAAACAAAAATCAGATTACAGAGCGGTATATGATGATTTAATATACCTTGATAAAATCACCCCTAACTATAAGAATACAAAAGAGATGATAGAAGAAGCTCATCTCAAAGGGACAGATTTTGTAAGAGTTACTATGAAAAATAACACAGACGTCATTATCCCAAGAAGATTAGAAAGTGATTTGCTAAATTTTGGTACGTATGGTCTTGATGATTTATGGACAGTATATCATAGCCAACCTCAACGTTCTGTAAAATATGATTATGCAATGGAAGTTTCCTTGAGAGAAATTAATATCTCTCCAGAGCAGATAAAAGAACGTCAACTAGAAAAGGAAAAACTAGTTAAAGATGGTTGGGAATATTTACTAGATGAAAATGATGAAATAGTGGTAGATGATAAAGGGGAAAAAGTAAAAGTAGATAAAATGGTAAAAGTTCGTTGCGAGTATTATGAATTCACTCAGTTTAAAGCAGCGAATGTAGTGGGTAATGTTCAATACAGAAATCTTAGAACCAGACAACTTTTAGAAACTTTCCCTATATCTAGTGAATATGTATTTCAACATATTTATGCCAATTATAGTGGTGATAAACGTGCATTAGAAGATGGTTTACTGGGATATCTGGGACTTAAAGCAGTTCAATTTCCATCTAATGAGCAAATGGTTTATGACTCAGGTGAAGATTTAAAAAATAAACTAAAGAATATTATTACTAATTATCGTTTTAAATAGTAACGATAGACCTCTTGTCTTGCACAACAAGATTTTTTATAGTATTAGCCATATCACTATTGAATTTTGACGGATAATATGATCCATAGAAAAATTTAGCATGATAGATAATGAAAAATTACTTAACTCGGGGGCTGTTTTAAAAAAATATAAACGAGGTGAACAACTTTTTGAAGAAGGCACTATAGCTCGCTATTATTATCAGGTGCATGCTGGCGAGATTAAAATGAATAACTATAATGAAGAAGGCAAAGAGTACATACAAGGTATTTTTGCAAAAGAAAAGAGTTTTGGTGAACCTCCTTTATTTTCAGATTTCAAATACCCTGCGAATGCAGAAGCAATTATAGATTCTGAGGTTTGGCAATTATCCAAGGAGAAATTTTTAAAACTCTTAGAAGAAAACCCTAAGATTCATTATAAATTTACCAGCACACTTGCTTCTCGTTTGTATTACAAAGCTATTATGGTTTCAGAAATATCAACTCAGGAACCAGAGCATCGTATTTTAAGAATATTAGATTATTTTAAAAAGAATAATGATCCCCAAATAACATCTTCAAAAACATATAAAGTAGAACTCACAAGACAACAACTTGCCGATTTAACCGGATTACGTGTAGAAACCGTAATAAGGAGCATTAAAAAGTTAGAGCAAAAAGGAGAACTTTTAATCAAAAATCGAAAAGTTTATCGATAAATCAGTGGTTCTACTAGCTTTATGATCTTGATCATAAATCCATACCTCTTCCTTGAAATACCTTTGTAATATATATCTAAAATCTATTGTTATGTATTCAAGGTTATTAAAAGATTTCAAAGAAATGTATATGGCATATATACCATTAATGATCATACTTTCCAGTTGTCTGGGATCAGTTGCTGCAATGGTTATTCTTATGCAAGATCGATCTACAGCACAAGTTATAGAACTTTCTCTTTGTGTGATCGCGTGCATGACATTTAACGCCTCTATTTTAGCTCAAATGAAAGCCAAAATAGTATTTAATTTACTAATAGTTAGTTTACTTATTAATAGCGTTATTATCCTTTTAAGTCTCATATAAACTAACAGACTTATGAATATTGAAAATTTGAGTCTATGAAAAGTGATATAAGGAGTAGAGATGATGTTTATCTATTAATCACCTCATTCTATTCAAAAATTAGAGAAGAACCTACACTTGGTCCTCTTTTTAATCATGTAATCCAGGATTGGGATGCACATCTAGAAAGGTTAACTGACTTCTGGGAAACCAATCTTTTATTTGTTGCAAAATATAAAGGTAATCCTATCAAAGTACACCAAGAAGTCGATCAAGTTTTTAAGGGTACTATTACAGAAAAACACTTTGGTATTTGGCTTAACATATGGATAGAAACACTTGATAAACTCTTTTTTGGAGAAAAAGTAGAACTTGCAAAAAGAAGAGCCCGAAAAATGTCAACTCACCTATTCATAAAAATGTTTGAGTCTAGAAATTCTAATAAAACAATATGCCCATTTCTAAATGAAAAAAGCAAAAATGCTTTTTAAATATATTGATGTAAAACCTGAGGTGTAATCATACTATGTGAAGAATGATGAACCACTACTCCATTGCGAATTACAATAAATTGTGGTGACTCATGAAAAACCTGAAATTTTGCAGACACCTCTGAAGAAACATCTCTATGATTCAATAAATCTAAATAATAAAGATCTACCTGACTCTCTGTTAGATCAAAACTACTTTCAAAATTTCTAATCACCATTCTACTAATTCCACATCGTGTAGAATGTTTAAAAATTGCTTGTGTTTTAGTCTTTGAAGCTTCTGCTATTTTATCCAATTGAGGTATCGAATTAAGCTCTTGCCATGGTAGAGCTTGTTTTTCTTCTTTAGATTCTTTCTCTTCAGATCCAAATAATTTACCTAATATTCCCATTGTTATTTCTTATACTAAATTATTGCAAACTTAGTCAAATGCATTTTAAAACTGACTATAATTATTTATTTGTCGTTGTAAAACCCTTAACTTTACATTTAGCCAAAAAGTCAGTAAACCTCGAGAAAAAACAGACATTTTGACGTGTTTTTATTGTCGGAATATTATTTGATTTCCTACACTAGAACTCAAAATATAACCCTATGAATTTTAATAATTTCACCATAAAATCACAAGAAGCCATACAGCAAGCACAACAACTTGCTCAAGGGTTCGGACATCAGCAAATAGAAAATGAACATATTTTTAAAGCCATTTTTAATGTAGACGAAAATGTTTTACCATTTCTACTTAAAAAACTTAATGTAAATATTAATCTATTACAACAAGTTTTAGATAGTACGTTAGAAAGTTTTCCAAAAGTAAGCGGAGGAGAATTGCAATTGTCTCGAGAAGCTGGTTCTTCATTAAACGAAGCTAGCATCATTGCAAAAAAGATGAACGATGAATACGTTTCTATCGAACATTTAGTCATTGCAATTTTTAAATCAAAAAGTAAGATCGCACAAATCCTAAAAGATCAAGGAGTCACAGAAAAACATCTTACCGAAGCCATTAGCGAAATAAGAAAAGGAGAACGAGTAACATCTCAAAACGCAGAAGAAACATATCAAGCATTAAGCAAATATGCCAAAAACCTTAATGAAATGGCAGAAAGCGGGAAATTGGATCCTGTAATTGGCCGTGATGAGGAAATTAGAAGAGTGCTACAAATCTTATCTCGTCGTACCAAAAACAACCCAATGCTGGTTGGAGAACCTGGTGTTGGTAAAACTGCTATTGCCGAAGGATTAGCACATCGAATTATCGCTGGAGATATTCCAGAAAACCTGAGAGATAAACAAATTTTTTCCCTGGATATGGGTGCCTTAATTGCTGGCGCAAAATTTAAAGGTGAATTTGAAGAACGTTTAAAATCTGTAGTCAAAGAAGTAACCTCTAGCGATGGAGATATTGTACTATTTATTGACGAAATACATACTTTGGTAGGTGCCGGCGGTGGCCAAGGGGCAATGGATGCCGCCAACATCCTTAAACCAGCTTTAGCAAGAGGAGAGTTACGAGCGATAGGAGCTACAACACTAGATGAATACCAAAAATATTTTGAAAAAGATAAAGCTTTAGAAAGACGTTTTCAAAGGGTAGTTGTGGATGAACCAGATACAGAAAGTGCTATTTCAATTCTTAGAGGTATTAAAGAAAAATACGAAACACATCATAAAGTTCGTATAAAAGATGAAGCCATCATTTCTGCAGTTGAATTATCCCAGCGCTACATAACTAACAGGTTTTTACCCGACAAGGCTATTGACTTAATGGATGAGGCTGCTTCTAAATTACGAATGGAAATCAACTCAAAACCTGAAGAATTAGATGTATTAGATCGAAAAGTTATGCAACTCGAGATTGAAATCGAAGCTATAAAACGAGAAGATGATCATCTAAAATTAAAAACATTAAATGCTGATCTTGCTAATATCAAGGAAGAACGTAATGAAATTTTCTCAAAATGGCAAAGTGAAAAAGAAGTCGTTGATGCCATACAAAATGCCAAAACAGATATAGAAGAATATAAACTTGAAGCTGAACGAGCAGAGCGAAATGGTGATTATGGGAAAGTTGCAGAATTACGTTATGGAAAAATAAAAGAAGTACAGGAAAAACTGGACGAACTTCAAACACAACTAAATGAACAACAGAGTAAATCTTCTCTTATCAAAGAAGAAGTTACCAATGATGATATCGCAGAAGTTGTTGCCAAATGGACAGGCATACCCGTTACCAAAATGCTACAAAGCGAACGAGAAAAATTACTTGTATTAGAAGAAGAACTTCAAAAACGAGTTGTTGGTCAAACTGAAGCCATACAAGCAGTTAGTGATGCAGTACGTCGAAGTCGTGCCGGTTTACAGGATCAGAAAAAACCCATTGGATCGTTCTTATTTCTGGGAACTACCGGAGTGGGTAAAACTGAATTAGCAAAAGCTTTAGCAGAATATCTCTTTAATGATGAAAGCTCCATTACTCGTATAGACATGAGTGAATATCAAGAGCGACACTCTGTAAGCAGATTAATGGGAGCTCCTCCAGGATATGTTGGATATGATGAAGGAGGACAATTAACTGAAGCTGTAAGAAGAAAACCATATTCTGTGGTATTACTCGATGAAATAGAGAAAGCACACCCTGATACATTTAATGTACTCTTACAAGTATTAGACGAAGGTCGATTAACAGATAACAAAGGTAGAACAGCCGATTTCAGAAACACCATCATCATTATGACCAGTAATATCGGGAGCCATATCATTCAGGAAAAATTTGAAACTATTAAAGATATGGATTCTGCGATGGAAGCGGCCAAAGTTGAAGTTCTTGGATTACTAAAACAAGCTGTTCGCCCAGAGTTTCTAAACAGAATAGACGACATTGTGATGTTTTCTCCATTAACCAAATCCAACATAAAGGAGATTGTAAAACTTCAACTAAAACATGTTTCAAAAATGCTAGTGGAACAACAAATTACTTTAGATGCCACAGAACAAGCAATAACATATCTCGCAGAAAGAGGTTTCCAGCCAGAGTTTGGAGCAAGACCCGTTAAACGTACAATACAAAAAGAAGTGCTAAACAAGCTATCAAAAGAAATTCTAGCAGGCAAAGTATCTACTGAAAACATAATCCTACTAGATGAATTTGATAATAATTTAGTTTTTAGAAATCAAGAGAATTTAGTTTCTTGACCGGGAAAAATCCCCTGAATTTTATGACAAAACAAGCAATCTACCTGGAAAAAGTAGATTGCTTGTATATTTTTAAACAAAAAAATAAAAAAAGTAAATATCGTTAGACTGCATGAATTACGGTTTTACCGTAGATATTAACAAAATTATTCCTACATGGTTAATAACTAAATAATGAAAAAAAAGAGGTTTTGAGTACATTGCTCCCTCAATGAAACCAACTATAGTATTAGTACTTCTTCTGACCTCATTTATCTCCCTGGGCCAAACCAGAAAAGGAGCATTATCTGATATTCGCAATAAATATCAATTAATCAGAGAATTAGTAGACACAAACACTCTAAGACAACATCATACAGAATACTCTTGTGAAGAAGCAATAGAAAAAGGAGGTCTTACTTTTTATTACAATGGTAATGAACTAAAACACATCATACATACTCATACCAAAGGGCATGTAAAATATCGTGATGAATTCTATATCTGGGATGATGAACTATTCTTCCAGTACGCAACACATAAGATCTCGTACAAGGATTATGAAAGAAGTAAATCAGGAAAGCGTCAACTTGTAGATGTTATATTAACTCTTGAAGAGCGTTTCTATTTCAAAGAAAGAAACGTTATAAAATGCCAATTTAAAGACTTTGAAAATAGAAGTAATCGACCTAAAGAGATTAAAACAAATAATGTGAGAAATGTGAATGTTGGGTGTGATCAAGCGCAAAGTGCTCTCAAAAAATTTGATTTATTATTACGTTATCAGGATATGGAAATTGAAGATGCTTGTAACTTACCAAAAAGCATTACAAAAATAGAACCTCTCGATGGTATTTATGGCAATCTAGGTCATAATTAGCAACTTTACTTTTTTCTGTTTTTTAATTATCTAAAAATTATTTTACTTTAAAATATACCAATAGGTATATTTTTTGTACATTTAAACTCATTTTACTAAGAAATGCTTACAAAAGCCGAACAGACAACAGAATTTATTATTCAGACCGTTGCGCCAATTTTTAATAAAAATGGATACGCAGCTACAAGTCTTAGTGATATCACTAAGGCTACAGGATTAACTAAAGGCGCTATTTATGGTAACTTTAAAAATAAAGAAGAATTAGCTGTTGCTGCATTTAATGCTACAGTAAAAAATATGCTTCGCAGGATCACAGATCACCAATCTTTAAGTAACTCTTCTCTGGAAAAATTATTTCTAATTACCGATTTTTATCGAAATTATTATAACTACAGTCAAGAATTAGGAGGTTGTCCGGTTCTAAATATGGGAGTAGATGCCAAACATCAAAACCCTTTATTACTCGAACGGGTAAGATATACAATCACAAAAATAAAAAGTAATCTTGCAAAGATTATTGAAAACGGCCAAAAACATGGAGAGATAAACTCTAAAATAGACCCTATATTATATGCAAAAAGATTATACACAATGATTATTGGTGCTATTTTTATGACGCATACCCTAGAAGATAACAGTTATCTTCTGGAAACTATGGATCAAGTTGATGAAATAATTAACAACGAACTTAAATAATAACTTTTTTTTAATCTACAATATACCAATTGGTATATTATTAAAATTAATAAATAACAGACATATGAAATTACTTAAAGTACTAGAAAGTAAAGCAAAAATAAGATTTCAGGATTGCGACCCTTTTAATCACCTGAACAACGCTGCTTATATCAATTATATGATCAATGCCCGAGAGGATCAAATTGACAAATATTACAATCTTGATATTTTCACACTAGCAAAGACAAAAGGTATAAGTTGGGTAGTCGGCACAAACCAGATTGCATATATCAAGCCTGCCTTATTAATGGAAAATGTAATTATAGATTCTCAACTGATCCAACACACAGAGAATCAATTGCATGTAGAAATCAGAATGTGGAATCAAGACAAAACTGAATTAAAAGCTATATTGTGGAGTACTTTTGTACACTTTAATTTATTAAAGCAAAAACGTTGGAATCATGATACTCAACTCATGGAATTATTCAAAAATATCGAAGAACCAATTGCAGCATCCAGTTTTGAAGAAAGAATTTCACAATTAAAACCACAAAAAGTGTAACATTTATATTTTTATGGGGTCTTATATAAACATGCAACCACATAAAACCAAGCCATATGAGATCTTCTGGCGATTTGGGCTCCTCTAACAAAAAGAGAAGCTCCTATACCTATATCTATATAGGATTTTTTATCATAGCCATTCTGTCTATGATCATTGTTATTTGGCAAATGGGAATGTTAGAATAATCCAATCAGATACGAAAATAACCGTTTATTACTTTTGTAATAGTTATTTTCGTATCTGATTTAATAGTTACATTATATTATGAGAGCAATATTAGTTTTAAGCATTTTTCTTTCTTCATTTTTAAGTTTAGCTCAGAACACAGGAGCATCACAGGATCTTACAACTACGTATTTCTTTATACGACATGCCGAAAAAGACCTTAGTGATCCCAAAAACAGGAATCCTAAACTTACGGATGAAGGAAACGCAAGGGCAGAAAACTGGGCGAAAATGCTTGTTGACACTACTATTGATATGATATACTCTACTGATTATATCAGAACGCAAAAAACCGCTGAACCTATAGCAAAAAGTAAAAATTTACAAGTAACACTATATGATCCCAGAAATCTAAATGATCCTGAGTTTCAGCAAAAAACTAAAGGAAAAACAGTTGTCGTTGTTGGTCATAGCAATACTACTCCTGCTTTTGTAAACAAAATCATGGGTAAAGAAAAATATAGTGCAATTGATGAAAAAGTTTATGGCAAAGTATTTATTATAAAAATTACTGGAGATATTATTACAGATACTGTACTTACAATTAATTAACGATATCCTTTTCAAGATACACATAAATATCTTCTAGCTCTATTTTCGAAAGTAACTTCAGTTGTTTCTGCTCAAATAATTGATCTAGTTTTTCTAATGGAGTTTTTAGATCGTCTGTTTTATAATTCTTATAATCCACAAACCGTATACCATTAATAACCCTTGAATTATATGCCTCTCTAAAACGTATTCCTCCTCCATTAACTGCATATTTATAAGCTAGATAATCTATTGTAAAATCTTCTTTATTTATCCAATATAAAAATTCATCTTCAAAATCAGTTCCTCCACCTTCTTGAGCAAAAGTGACTTTGATCTTATAATACCCTTCATTATCAATAGTTGATTCGCCTATTAACTCTTTTTGTACGGCAGGAGCATTAAGTCCATAAGGTAAGTTTGCAAAGTAATGCACAGAATTTACCCCATCACTAATTCTGGTTACTAATGAATCAGTAATTTCCACAGGACAATTTTCAATAGTACGCTTCAAACCAGCATTACTCACAATATCATGAATCAATCCATTTGGTCCATCCACAAATCTTTCTAATGCATAGATTCCTTCTCCTCTTTCACTTCTATATTGTTTTCCTCTAAATGTAAAATGCATAATTGCATTATCAAATCTATGACCTCCAGCATGATCTATAGCTTTGTCTATAATTTCTGTTGCAGAAAACTGGGGCAAAACCAAAGTGAATGAAGCTAAAGCTATAATCAATAATAAAAGTGAATACCTTTTCATAACAATCATTAAAAAAACTAAATTAAACTTTACAGGATAAATTACTGTCACAATTTTGTTAAACCCCAATTACATAAAAATTAAGGTCACACAAAATTCAATAGTGTTTATCGCCCTATTAGACGGTACCCATATAACATACTTACTCATTAACTTCACTTTTTATACCCCAAAAAGAGGATTAGGTAATTATCTGTTTTTTAGCCTTATTTTTTTAAATCTTAAAAAAGATAATTATTTTGCACTTTCAAAACCCCAAATGTTAATGCTATGAAATATATAGTTCTACTTATAATTTGTTTTTCTACTCAGCACATCCTAGCTCAGGATGCTACTGCATATGAAAATACTATAAAAGCTTTTCAAGAAAACTTTAATGCGCAGAATGTAGATGCCATTTTTGCGTTATATACTCCCGAAATGCAAGAAACCATGACAAAAGAAGGAGTGAAACGTTTTGTGAATGGATGTCATGAGCAATTTGGAAACCTAAAAAACCTTACTTTCATACAGACAGCAGAAAATATCAATAGCTACACGGCAGAATTTGAAAAAATAAGTTTGGTAATGGAGCTTCTGTTAAGCCCCAATGGTAAGATTGCCACAATACAATTTCAAGAACCATAGAAAGTATTTAAAATATTCACTTTTGATGTAAAGCTTTCTTTCGAGAAAGCTTTGTACTTTTGCATTCATTTATAAAAGTATCTCGAATTCACAAACATGAATCCAAATAAAATCAATATACTCAACCGTAAAGCAAAATTCGAATATGAATTTCTGGATAAATATACAGCAGGAATTAAATTAGCTGGAACCGAAATCAAAGCAATACGCGAAGGTAAAGCAGGTATTGCAGAAAGTTTTTGTGAATTTAATAACGGTGAGCTTTTTGTAATCAACATGCATATAGAAGAATATTCACATGCCACATATTTTAATCACAACCCCAAAAGTGAAAGAAAATTACTTCTGAATAAAAAAGAATTAAAAAAATTAGAAAAAGAAGTAAAAAATTCTGGATTAACCATTATCCCTACCCGTTTATTTATTAATGATCGTGGATTAGCCAAGTTAAATATTGCACTTGCTCGTGGTAAAAAAATGTATGACAAAAGAGAAACGATTAAAGATCGTGATAATAAAAGAGCTCTGGATCGTATTAAAAAAGATTTTAGATAACTTGAATATATTCTTATTTATCTTATTCCATTAATTCTATTATATTCCTGACGTTCTTTTTCTTGTAAAAGAACATTATCCGGATCTGCATCCAATTCTTTCAAGGTTTCAACATAATTAGGGTAATCTCTATATTTTAACTGCATCAATATAGAACTCGGCATTAAAAACAATAAGCAACACACCACTCCTAACACAACTGATCTTAAAAGTATTCCCGCATACACCTCTTTCTTTCCCAACCATAGTTTTATCAAGCTCACTACTAAAATTATGGATGTTATCCCCCCTCCGATCAACAAATTTTGATTCGCAAAAGGCCATTTAAATATTTTAAAAAGTATCCCTAAAACTATGATTGAAAACCCTATCCCTGCTCCTATTGTAGCAAAAATTCTGACCCCGGGAATTCCTCTGAAGGATTCTTTTCTAAACATTTCATGAAACTTCACTCCATTAAGTAATGCAAAACTAAAATAGAAATAGAAACCAGAAAGTGTTACAAGAGACAATATTGCAATAATAGCTCCAAAAGGCAAGTTCAATACAAATAGTAAGATTCCAAAAATAATTAAGGCTCCTAAAATTATTTCAGTTTTTTTCATAATACAAACTTGATCAATTCTTATCTTCTAATAAAGGAACAAATCTAAATTCTCCAAACTCTCGCTTTTCAAATTCAGTTTCATTTTTGCGAATAAAAAGAGTCATAATTTGTACATCTTCTCCTACGGGGATTACCAACCTTCCATTAATTTGTAACTGGCTTAATAATGGTTTAGGAACATAAGGAGCACCCGCTGTCACGATAATTGCATCATAAGGTGCATGCTCTGATAAGCCTTTATACCCATCACCAAACGATAAATGCTTAGGGCGATATCCAAGTTTGGATAAAAACAATTTTGTTTTTTTAAACAATTCTTTTTGGCGTTCAATACTATAAACTTTTGCTCCTAATTCACATAATACAGCTGTCTGATAGCCCGATCCTGTTCCTATTTCTAATACCATATCCCCCCTTTTGATTTCCAATAATTCACTTTGAAAAGCTACAGTATAAGGTTGAGAAATTGTTTGATCTGCAGCTATAGGAAAAGCTTTATCCTGATAAGCATGATCTTCAAACCCAGAATCCATAAATAAATGTCTGGGTATCTTTTCTATAGCAGATAGCACAGCTTTATTCTTGATTCCTTTCTTAATTAATACTTCAACTAACTGTTTTCTTTTTCCGGCATGTCTAAGGGTATCTTTCACTATCTTGATGGTTATTTAGAGGGCTAAAATTACATAAACATTTTATCTGTTTAAATATTTTGAGTTGAAAATATTACAAAAATTTACTCTTTGCAATTAGATCAATTATTTATAGAATTAAGAGTATAATGATTTATGATTTCGAAAACAAATAAAACAAAAATTATCGTTTTTATATATTCTAAAAATGCTCATTTAAAAAACATTTAGTTGAAGTATTTACAACTTATTCCCCTTTTAGAATTAAAATTTTAGATTTTAGATATAATTAGGATTTAAAATTTATAAATAATACTATTTTTGTGTAAAATCTTGAATTATGCTCAAAGCCGGAGTACTCGGTGCGGGACACCTTGGTAAAATCCATTTACGTCTTTTAGAACAGTCAGAAAATTACAATCTTATAGGTTTCTATGATGCTAGTCAAAGTCAGGCTAAATCTATCGTTGAAGAGTTTGGATATCAATTATTCAATTCTGTAGAAGAACTCATAGATGCTGTTGATGTGGTTGATATTGTAACCCCAACTTTTGCTCATTTTGAAGTAGCAAAACAAGCTATTAAAGCAGGCAAGCACGTTTTTATAGAAAAACCAATCACCAATACTGTTGTAGAAGCTCAACAACTTATTGAGCTGGCAAATACACATGGTGTTAAAGGACAAGTAGGTCATGTAGAACGTTTTAATCCTGCATACACTGCTGTCGCTAACAAAATAGACAACCCTATGTTTATTGAATCTCATAGATTAGCAGAGTTTAATCCCAGAGGAACAGATGTTCCTGTTGTTTTGGATCTTATGATTCATGATATTGATGCTATTCTAAGTGTTGTTCATTCTGAAGTAAAACATATTAGTGCTAGTGGCGTTTCAGTAATTAGCGAAACTCCGGATATTGCAAACGCTCGTATCGAATTTGAAAATGGCTGTGTAGCTAATCTTACAGCTAGTAGAATTTCGTTAAAGAATATGAGAAAATCTAGATTTTTTCAACGTGACGCATACATTTCTGTCGATTTCTTTGAGAAAAAATGTGAGGTTGTCAAGATGAAAGATGCACCAGAAACTCCTGATGATTTTGCCATGATTTTACAAAACGCAGAAGGCATCAAAAAACAAATATATTTTGACAACCCTAATGTACCTTCTAATAATGCAATATTGGATGAACTAGATACTTTTGCCGAAGCTATAAAAAATGACTCAATTCCTATCGTTTCATTAGAACAAGGAAAAAAAGCGTTAGAAGTAGCATTAAAAATCATTGACTGTTTCTAGCGCTAATACAAAATTTACACACTCATATAAATAAACAATACACACATGAAAAACATTGCAGTAATTGGTGCTGGGACTATGGGAAATGGTATTGCACATACTTTTGCTCAAAAAGGATTTAAAGTACAATTAATTGATATATCACAACAGTCTTTGGATAAAGGTTTAGCGACTATTACAAAGAATTTGGATAGAATGATTGCTAAAGAAAAAATATCAGAAGCTGATAAAGAAGCTACTCTGGGAAATATATCTACGTTTACTAATGTTAAAGACGGAGTAGAATATGCTGAACTTGTTGTTGAAGCAGCCACAGAAAATATTGATCTTAAGCTTAAGATATTCAAAGAATTAAATGATGCATGTTCTGATGAAACTATTTTAGCATCGAATACCTCATCAATATCAATTACTCAAATTGCGGCAGTAACAAATCGTCCCGAAATGGTTATCGGAATGCATTTTATGAACCCTGTTCCTATCATGAAACTTGTTGAAATTATTAGAGGTTACAATACTTCTGATGAAGTGACGAATACAATCATGGAGTTATCAAAAACATTAGGCAAAACCCCTGTTGAAGTAAATGACTATCCTGGATTTGTAGCAAATCGCATTCTAATGCCTATGATCAATGAATCTATTGAAACGTTATATAATGGCGTGGCAGGTGTTGCAGAAATAGATACGGTTATGAAACTAGGTATGGCTCATCCTATGGGACCACTTCAACTTGCTGATTTTATTGGCCTTGACGTATGCCTTTCTATCCTCAATGTAATGTATAATGGTTTCAAAAACCCTAAATATGCTCCTTGTCCATTATTAGTGAATATGGTTATGGCTGGTAAACTCGGTGTAAAAAGTGGTGAAGGGTTCTATGATTATAGCCAAAGTAGAAAAGCAGAGCATGTAGCAAAACAGTTTATATAACCAACAGTTTGAGGTTTGAGGTTTGAGGTTTGAGGTTTGAGGTTTGAGGTTTGAGGTTTGAGGTTTGAGGTTTGAGGTTTGAGGAAAAAAGTTATTATAATCCAAAAATGAAAATACCTTTAATAATTGTTATAGTAATCTTATCTTCATTTTTGTCCTGCAAAAATGAAACAAAAAGTTATTCTGTTACTCAAAACATAAATAAAAAAACAAACCCTGCCTTAGTCCAGAATCAATACCAAAAATACGACACTTTATTTAAGAAAAACCCTGACTGGATTGCTACTGATTTTGAATATCCAGTAGGTAAGCCAAACGCTAAAGGGTATTATAACGCTCAAAAGTTCGAAGAAAATAACCATTTAGGCGACGACTGGAATGGCGTTGGTGGAGGTAATACCGATTTAGGAGATCCTATTTATGCTATTGGAAATGGATATGTATCTTTTGCAAAAGATATAAAAGGAGGATGGGGTAATGTTATCCGAATTATACATAAATACAAAGGGAAATATTATGAATCGGTATATGCCCACTGTGATACTATACATATAGAAGAAGGTGATTTTGTAAAAAAAGGAACCTTAATAGGAACTATTGGTAATGCACATGGTATATATTGGGCACACTTGCATTTGGAGATAAGAGATGATATCTTTATGGATATCGGAGGTGGTTATTCTGAAGAAACTTCTGGATATCTTGATCCAACAGAATTTATAAATATCAATTAATGACAAAAATCCTTCCGTTTAAGGCTGTACGGCCAACACGAGACAAAGTAAGCTTAGTAGCTTCCAGATCATACCAAAGCTACACTCCCTTTGAACGAGACTCGCGAATGGATTATAATCCTTATTCTTTTCTTCATATTGTAAACCCAGGATATAAATATCAGAAAGAAATATCAGGCGAAGAACGTTATAAATTAGTTCGTAATAGGTATTTAGAATTTAAAGAAGACGAAATCTTTATACAGGAAGACACTCCTTGCTATTATATTTATAAAATTGTAAATCGTGAGCATGAATCTTTTTGTGGTATAATTGCGGCCGCTAGTGCTGAAGATTATGAAAATGACATTATCAAAAAACACGAAGACACCATACAATATCGCGAAAACACCTTCAAAGAATATCTAAAAACAGTAGGATTTAATGCAGAACCTGTATTACTCACATATCCTGACAATCCCACAATTGCAAAAATTATTGATGAAACCATTGAGCATAGAGCAGAATATGAATTCACAACCACAAATCGAGACACCCATTATCTCTGGAAAATAGATAATAAAAATTCTATCCAAGAAATAAAAGAAGCTTTCTCTTTGATTCAGACAATTTATATTGCTGATGGACATCACCGCTCTGCTTCTTCTCAATTATTGGCACAAGATTTAAAAACGCATAATTCTGAGCATACTGGTAATGAAGCTTATAATTTTTTTATGAGTTATTTGATTCCCGAATCAGATTTAAAAATCTATGAATTTAATAGATTAGTTAAAGATCTTAATGGATTATCAAAAGAAGAGTTTTTAATTCGGTTAGATGAGTGGTTTCGAATTGAAAATAGAGGAATCGAAGTTTACAAACCTTCAAAACCCCATCATTTCAGCATGTATCTGGATGGTGAGTTTTATTCCTTATATCTTAGAAAAACAACTTATGAATTTACTAATGCACTTGAGGAATTGGATGCACAAGTGCTTTACCAAACAGTATTGAATCCTATATTAGCAATAAAAGATGTACGAAGTGATACTAGAATTGATTACGCACATGGTAAAAAAGACATCGTATATATCAAAAGCATGGTCGACTCCAAAGAGTTTAAAGTTGGATTTGGATTATTTCCTGCTTCGGTAGCTCAAATGAAAAAAATTGCAGACGAAGGATTAACAATGCCTCCCAAGAGCACTTATATTGAACCCAAACTTAGAAGCGGCATTACTATATATGAGTTTTAGAGTAAAAATGGTTTTTTTAGATATCTTTGTAGCTTATGAATGACATCGAAAGAAATCTTCACAACATACAAACTTCAATTCCAAAAGAAGTTACTCTGGTTGCTGTATCCAAGACCAAACCTATTTCTGATCTAATGACTGCTTATAAAGCCGGACAACGCATTTTTGGCGAAAATAAGATTCAGGAAATGGTTGAAAAATGGGAAAATATGCCAAAAGACATTAATTGGCATATGATTGGTCATGTACAGACTAACAAAGTTAAATACATGGCTCCTTTTGTAAATCTCATTCATGCTGTAGATAGCTATAAACTTCTTAAAGAAATTGACAAGCAAGCAAAAAAACACAATAGAATAATCGATTGTCTCTTACAGGTTAAAATTGCTGAGGAAGAAAGTAAATTTGGTTTAGATACAGAAGACATCATTAATTTACTAGATTCTAAAGAATTAAAAAACCTCACTAATATTAGTATTAAAGGGCTAATGGGGATGGCTACTTTTACTAATAACCAACAACAAATAAAAGCTGAATTTGAAAAAATAGCTGTGCTGTTTAGAACGTTAAAACCTAAATATCCTTATCTAGAAACCTTATCCATAGGCATGAGCGGAGACTATAAAACAGCAATTGATTGCGGTAGTACCATGGTTCGAATAGGAAGTTCTATCTTTGGAGCCAGAAATTATGGATAAACAGCAAATAATTTTAATTTAACAAAAACAAAAAAACGTAACCGCTACGACAGACATTATATATGTATGCAATTTTAGATATAGAGACTACAGGAGGAAAATATAATGAAGAAGGAATTACCGAAATTGCTATATATAAATTTGACGGACATAGTGTAATTGACCAATTTATTAGTCTTATCAATCCTGAAAGACCTATACAACCATTTGTTGCTAATCTTACAGGAATAAACAATCAAATGCTTCGTAATGCTCCAAAGTTTTATGAAGTAGCAAAAAGAATTGTTGAAATCACCACAGACTGTGTTATTGTTGCTCATAACGCCAGTTTTGACTATAGAATCTTAAAAACCGAATTTTCCAGATTAGGGTTTGAATTCGAAAGACAATCATTGTGTACCGTAGAGCTTTCTAAAAAGCTAATTCCAGATCAAGAATCATATAGTTTAGGTAAGCTTGTTCGTGGACTAGGAATACCACTTTCTGACAGACATAGAGCAAATGGAGATGCTTTGGCAACAGTAAAACTATTTAAACTATTATTATCAAAAGATCTGGAAAAAACCATAATCACCGACACCGTTAGAACAGAAACCAAACGCCAGGTTGATGACAAACTCCTTAAACTTATAGAACAAGCACCTAACGCCACAGGAGTATATTATATGCATCGCGAGGACGGAACTATTATATATATTGGTAAAAGTAAAAACATTAAAAAGCGTCTCAATCAGCATTTCACTAACGATAATAGAAAATCCAAAAGAATACAAGAAGAGGTGGTAACTGTAACCCATGAAATTACAGGAAGTGAATTACTTGCTCTATTAAAAGAGAGCGAAGAAATAAAACGCAATAAACCAAGATACAATAGAGCTTTACGCAAAACTAAATTTGACCAGGCATTATATCATTTTACAGATGATAATGGGTATATAAATTTAACAGTAGGCAAAGTAGATTCTAAAAAAAACAGTATTACTACTTTTTCTAATAGACAACAAGCCAAATCTTACATGCATAGATGGACAGAAGAATATAATCTTTGTCAAAAATTAATGGGGTTAGATAATGGTAAAAGCAATTGCTTTAATTATACCATAAAAAAATGTCTTGGAGCTTGCATCAATAACGAATCTCCTGAAGAGTACAATATTCGAGCACAAAAATTAATTTTCAATAGTTCTTTTCAAAGTCAAGATATGGTTATTGTGGATAGAGGAAGAGATATTGATGAACAAAGTATAATACTCGTAGAAAATGGTAGGTTTAAAGGCATTGGATATTTTAATCTTAATCATCAAATACAAAATATCGATATTTTAAGAACAATTATCACTCCGATGACCCACAATAGGGACGCCCAACATATTATTCAGAGCTACGTGCGCCAGCATAAAAAATTAAAGATTATCAAACTACCAAAAAATGATTAAAAACCTAACACTATTAATCTTTTTAACTCTTTCATTTTTTTTTACATATTCTCAAGAAACTTATAACAGCGCAAATATGCTGGTTAGTAAGGCTGACTTAGAGAACACCATTTACAAAAAAGACAGTACTGCAAATGCCTTTTTCATATATGAAAAAGGGTTTAGTAGAGTTGAGAACGGAGGAAATTATGACCTGCTTACCGATTATGAAGCAAAGATTAAAATACTTAATGAAAAGGGGTTTGATCAGGCAACTGTAAGTGTATTATTATTCAAAAACAAGAGTGGAAAAGAGCAATTTGATGATTTAAAAGCGTACACTTATAATTTGGAAAATGGTGAAATCTCAAAAACCAAAATAGAAAAGAAAAATATCTACACAGAAGCATATGACGAAAATTATACACTAGTAAAGTTCACCTTTCCTAATGTAAAGCCAGGATCAGTACTTACCTATAAATACCAACTAGCATCCCCATTTATGTATAAATTTAATGGATGGGATTTTCAGGATGATATTCCAAAACTACATAGCGAATATATTGCAGATCTTCCTGGGAATTATATTTATAATATAAAATTGGTTGGGACACTAAAACTAGAAACTAACACATCTACAATACTCAAAAAATGTTTAGAAGTTTCTAGCGGAGGGCATGCTGATTGCTCTCATAATGTATACATAATGAAAAATATCCCGGCATTTAAGGAAGAAAAGTATATGACCGCCAAAGAGAACTACTTCTCAAGGATAGATTATGAATTGAAAGAGTTTAAAGGTTTTGATGGAACAAATAAAAAATATACAGAAACCTGGGAAAATGTTGACAACAAACTCAAAAAAGAAGTTGCGATAGGAGTACAACTCAAAAAACTAGCAATTACAAAAGGGATTCTTCCTGATAGTATAAAAGCTACACCTAATGATATAAAAAAAGCCAAAAAAATATTTAGATACATCTCTAGTAATTACACATGGAATAAGAAAAACAAAATCTTTAAAGACGTAAATATTAATGAGGTAATTAAAGAAAAAGTTGGCAATGTTAGTGGCATCAACATACTCTTACACAACATTTTAAAACAGCAAAAATTTACAGTACATCCTGTACTTTTATCTACTAGAAATAATGGCTATGCTACCAAAATACATCCCGTCATCTCTGGTTTTAATTACTTGATTGTACAACTCTCAATAGATAACAAAACCTATTTATTAGATGCTACAGAAAAAACATTAGTATTTGGGGAAGTTCCATTTAGGTGCTTAAATCAATATGGTAGGTTATTAGATTTTAAGAATGGTAGTTCATGGATTGATATAAAACCAAAGCAAATTTCTGCTCATTTTTTTAAGGAAGAGATTGTACTTAATGAAGATTTAAAAATAAGTGGTAAAGCAAAACATCTTTATTCTGGATATCATTCTCATTTCAAAAGAAAAAAATTAGAGGCATTAGGCGAGAACCATTTCCTTAATAATATTAAAAATCAGGATCCAGAAATAACGATCACAGATATACATATTAAAAACAAAAATAACTACGATAAAGCTATCGAGTTTGAATTTGATTTTACAAGAGATGATGTTTCTAAAATAGACGACATACTCTATCTTAAGCCATTTACTAAAAGCTTTTTTAAACAAAATCCTTTTAAACTTAACCAAAGAACTTACCCCATAGATTTTGGTTACAAAGACACATACACCTACTTAGTTTCAATAGAATTACCCGAAAACTATGAATTTGTAGACATTCCAAAAAACTCTTTGTATCAAATTCCTAACAAATTAGGTCAACTTGGTATTAGTTTTCAAAAAAATCCGAAAAAACTAATCATCACTCATAGAATAACATTTAACTCCTCTTACTATCCTACAGAATATTATTCCATTTTGAAAGAATTCTTTAATCTCATTGTTAATATAGAAAATGACATTCTCATTGGTGTAAAGAAAAAGAGTTAGTTTTTTTATTATTTTTATTCAAAATCAAGAAGTTTGAACAATAATTCATCTCAGAAAAACTGGAAAGACAAATTACATGAGATTATCTATGAAGCAGACACACCTGCCGGGAAATCATTTGATGTAATTATTCTTATTATGATCCTTGCTAGTATTATACTAGTTATGTTAGAAAGTGTTTCGTATCTAAATGACAAATATGCTTCACTGTTTAATGCCTTGGAATGGGTTATTACCATAGTATTTACTATTGAATATTTTTTAAGGATTATAGCTATTAACAAACCAAAGAACTACATTTTTAGCTTTTTTGGAATTATAGATCTCCTTTCTACAGTTCCAAAATATTTATCTATACTATTTGTAGGAACTCATGCTCTTGTTGCCTTAAGGGCTTTACGATTATTAAGAGTTTTTAGAATATTAAAACTTGCACGTTTTATAGGAGAATCTAATAATTTAGTAAAAGCTTTAAAAGCCAGTAGAGTAAAAATATCTGTGTTTTTGCTTGCTGTGATCATTGTTGCTATAATTTTAGGAACCGTAATGTATCTGGTAGAAGGATCAGATCATGGTTTTAATAGTATTCCAAAAAGCGTTTATTGGTGTATCGTCACTCTCACAACTGTTGGGTATGGGGATATATCTCCAGAAACTCCTTTAGGGCAATTGATCGCTTCAATAATAATGATATTGGGATATGGAATTATAGCTGTTCCAACCGGTATTGTTAGTGCCGAATATACCCAACAAGTTAAACATAAAATGCCATTGAATACCCAACATTGTAGTAATTGTAATGCTGATAATCATTTAGACGGAGCAAAATTTTGTCATAAGTGTGGAGAAGATTTATATAATGAATAAAAATTTAATTGTTATTGTAGGCCCTACCGCAATTGGAAAAACAAGCTTAAGCATTCGACTTGCACAACATTTTGATTGTGAAATTGTTTCTGCAGACAGTAGGCAGTTTTACAAAGAGATGAGTATTGGTACAGCTGCTCCTACTCTCGATGAACTCAAACAAGCTAAGCATCATTTCATTCAGCATAGAAGTATCCAGGACAACTATAGTGTAGGCGATTATGAAAAAGATGCACTAAATACTCTAGAGAGGTTATTTAAAAAAAATAATTATGTTATTCTTATTGGTGGTTCTGGCCTTTATATCGATGCAATTACTAAAGGATTAGATCATTTCCCCGAAGTCGATGAGCAAATTAGAAAAGATCTTCAGGATAAATATAACACTAAAGGGATTGAATATTTACAACAACAATTAAAAGCATTAGACCCTATATATCATGAAAAAGTTGATCTACAAAACACTCATAGAGTAATGAGAGCTTTAGAAGTTTGTATTGAAAGCGGAATGCCTTATTCATCTTTTCTCAACAAACCCAAAAAAAAGAGACCTTTTTCTATTACCAAAATAGGAATCACTGCAGAACGAGAAGTTATTTATGATAGAATAAATCAAAGAGTAGATCTAATGGTAAATGATGGTTTGATAAAAGAAGCCAAAGACTTATATCCATACAAATCACTTAATGCACTAAACACCGTTGGATATAAAGAGATATTCAAACACTTAGATGGTGAATGGGATTTGGATTTTGCATTATCTGAGATTAAAAAAAATACCCGACGTTTTGCAAAAAGACAGCTTACCTGGTTTAAGAAAGATCTAGAAATCAAATGGTTTACTTATAAAGAAGATTACAAGTCTATTGTATCATACATAAAAAAAGTTCACCATAATTAAATATTTATTATGGTGAACTTCTAAAAGTTAGTTACCGTTATTACTATTATTTAGGATTCTTCGTTTCTAACAACCAACCTAAATCCTTCTCCATGAATATTAAGAATCTCAACATTCTCGTCTTTCTTTAGATATTTTCTAAGTTTAGCTATATATACATCCATACTACGAGAAGTAAAATAATTATCATCTCTCCATATTTTTGTAAGCGCTAACTCTCTAGGCATCAAATCATTAAGATGAAGAGCTAACAAACGAAGTAATTCATTTTCTTTAGGAGAAAGTTTTATCGGATCCTCCTCTTTAAATGTTAAAAAACGAAGTTTTGAATTAAGGTGAAATCCTCCAACTTTAAATTCAAATTGCTTACTATCCGCAACAGACTCTGTACTCTTGCGTTGCATGATCGCCTGTATTTTCATCAATAACACCTCGCTATCAAAAGGCTTATTAAGATAGTCATCTGCTCCTACTTTATATCCTTTTAAGACATCTTCTTTCATTGCCTTAGCGGTTAAAAAAATGATAGGAATTTCTTCATTTTTTTCTCTGATCTCTTTTGCTAATGTAAATCCATCTTTATAAGGCATCATAACATCAAGGATACACATATCATAATCATCCTTTTTGAATTTCTCGAAGCCTTCCATACCATTTTTAGCATGCACAACATCATACTCGTTCATTACAAGATAGTCCTTTAAAACTGTTCCAAAGTTTGGATCATCCTCTACAAGCAAAATCTTTTTGTTTTCTGTTTCCATATTTTAAGATATTAACGGTAATTTAATTATAAATGTGGAGCCTTTTCCCCTTTCGCTCTCCACCCATATCTGACCATGATGATCGTCAATAATTCGTTTTACATATGTTAGTCCTAATCCGTGTCCTTTTACATTATGCAGATCTCCTGTATGTTCTCTAAAGAACTTTTCAAAAATCTTCTTCTGTGCTACTTTACTCATTCCAATCCCTTGGTCACGAATCTTAAGAACAATACTATTTTTTACATTTTCTGTATATACATCTATTTTGGGTTCTCCTTCAGAATACTTTATTGCATTATCCAAAATATTAACTATCACATTTGTCAAATGGCTATCATTAGCCAATACAGTTGTTTTAAGGGCGCCTAAATGCATTTTAATATACCCTTCTCTATTTTCAACAATTAAAGAAACATGTGTTATTGCATCTTCAATAATATCATGTAACTCTTGTCTTTCTTTTTTAATATTAAGCTCATTTTTCTCTAACTGAGATATCCTTAATACATTTTCAACTTGAGCATGCATTCTTTTATTTTCTTCACGTATCATATTCATATAGCGCTTTACTTTTTCTTGATCTCCTGATATCTTTGGATTCTTTATAGAATCTAAAGCCAAATTAATCGTAGCTATCGGAGTCTTAAGCTCATGCGTCATATTATTAATAAAATCTGTTTTAATCTGTGATATCTGGCGTTGTTGCATCAATTGTGACAACGCACTCGAATAAGCGACTACAATAATTAATGTAAAAATTATTGATAATATCGCCATCCCTTTAATGGTAGAAAGCACATATTGCTTTTTCCCAGTAAAATTAACATACAATTGATACTCACTTACGCCTTCATCATTTACAAAAAGCGGTATGGCGTATGTTGTAGGATAATCCAAACTAAAATCATCAGAACGTACTTTTGTAGCTAAAGCATTACTATAAATAGCATACTCAAAATCTACCTTTATATCTCTCTCTTCTAATTCTTTTCTAAGCAAATATTCTATTTCCTTCTTTTGTACTCTTCTATGAATAGGGATAAAACTCGCTATTTCTCCTATCACTATTTCATAATCCATCCTTTGGAGATCTGTTAGACCTCTTATTCTCTCTAACTTAGATTTAGAATTTCGCCTCGTAAAATCATTTTTACCGTCTTGTGTTGCACTGTCAACATTACGGTTTAAAATGTTTTTCAACCTTACTGTATCAATATTAAAATTGACAAAAGATGAAAATAACTTATAATCTTCTTCTAAAATACCATCAGTATAAGCAAATGACTTTGTAGTATTATCGATACTAATATTGAGAAGCTGACGTATCGTTTTATTATCAGGCTCCTCTATGCTATCCAAAATCTCCTGCAATGGAAAAAACATTTCCTCAAACTCTCTATATTGAATTCGATTCGATACAGATATTAATATTTGCTTTGCATTAAAAGAAAACTGTTCTTCATTATTCTCTACTGTGTTGTTAATCCAATATCCCTGAACAAAAATAATCCCAATTAACGACAAACTCATCAGGATTATCAGCAACACGAATAACCTTTTATTCATAAATCAAAAGTAAGACTTTAACATTTAGCTACTTTACGGTTTAACCAAATGTTAACAAAATGAAAGATTCGGATTACAAAGTACTTATGAAGATATGACTTTATGTATCCTATTTACCTGTTTATCAGTATCTTTTAAATCCAGGTTATAGATTACAAAGTCTGCCAATGGTATTTTCTTGGCATCCTCCCACTGATTATTCATCCTGGAAAGCACCTGTTCTTTGGTTATATTATCCCTTTTTAAAACTCGTTGAATCCTAATTTCTGAAGGTACTGAAACCAAAATCGTATAATCACATTGTGTATGCCCTCCGTTTTCAAAAAGTATTGCAGCTTCTTTTATTACATATACCGAATCTTGCAAACTCTTCCAGGAATCAAAGTGTTTAGCCACTGCAGGATGTACAATCGCATTTAACTTTTCTAATTTTAAGGGGTCATTAAAAACTATATTTGCAATATACCCCCTATTCAACGTCTCATCCACATAGGAATTTTCTCCTAATAGTGCTATGATTTTCTTTTTGACGTCATCATCTTCGTTCATCAACTTCTTAGCTTCATCATCTGATATATATATGGGAATTCCCAACTTTTCGAACATTTTAGCGACTGTGGACTTCCCGCTACCAATTCCACCTGTTAGCCCGACAACTTTTATCTCATTTCTCATTTTAGAACTACAAATTGAACTTGTTTTTCCTGCAAACGAACATCATGGATTGATCTGGGTTTATTTACTAGTTCCAAAGTTAAAAATGAGCTTTCTTCAGATACCTTTGCATAATCTGCAACAACCATAAAATCTCGTTGACTTATTTCATTATACTTATCTAAACCTACACGGTATACAACGGTTATTTCTTTTGGAAAAATTTTAATTTCGACTCCCTCTGGTATATTATTAATAGTAATCGGAATCTTCTGATTTCCTTCAGTAAATTTACTAACCAAAATATTTGCTTCTACCTTGAAAGGAACCACTTTTATCGTAGAAGAAAAACTTGAAACATCTATATTCAATTCAGAAGTATAATCAACATTAAGACCTTCTAGATTTAGGTTCTCTGTATATATCCTCTCTATAGTATCAATTACTTGTGAGGGTCCGCTTATCATGACTGAATCCGGAGAAACTACTAACCCTTTATCACTGCCATACCCAACAGCATATTGAATATCCTGAGCAATATTAACAGGAATCTTTTTTTCTAAATTAAGGTCTACTTTTAGCCTTAGGGTATCTTTTTGTATCGATAAAACTCTTCCCTTAAAATCTAATTTATTTTTCAATACCGCAGATTCTTTATTAACTCTAAAGTAATATTGATTGTCATCACTAATTACTGCATCTTCAACATTAAACTCTAGTATTCTCTTTTTCCAATTATGGCTCATTAATCTAAAACCATTTCCGTTTAAAACCATACGTAGTGCCTGATCACTTTCCTCGTTGAAAATTTTATCTTGTGGTATATTAGTGTATTGAACAGCTACTTCTACTTCTCGAGTATAATTTTTAGAAAATTGAATAAACAGCCATAGTAATGATGTGAATATTAGAAAAAAGAAAAAAGTCTTCACATTACTTTTTTTTAGAGAAAATCTATTGCTTATTCTGTTTGGCATATGTATTACTTTGAAAAAAACAACTTTTCGAATTGTCTTTCGGGTACTTTTTTCAATAGATGAATATAATAATAAGATTTCAGGAATCCTTTTCCGTATCCATAAAATTGTATAAAAACTGCCAATATAGATTGAAAACCTATTGAAATATTTTTATAAACTAAAGTTGCTCCCAAAAATATTAAAATAAAATATAGTCCTAAAAAAGTGATAAAATACCACCATCCAAAAAAAGCAGTTATTATTGAAAATACACCATAAAACAAAAATAAAGTGGGAAACCAATAGGTAAGTTTAGCGGTTTCTGGATGCCATTTATTTAAAATAGGCCTTACCAATCCAAATTTATTGACCTGTATGTAGAATTTTTGCCAAGAAATTCTTCTTTTATGAAAAACTTTTGCATCAGGAATCAATTCTGTATCATAGTCTAATTTCCACAATCTTATCGTTAAATCAGGATCTTCTCCAGGATGTATATCTCCAAATCCTCCAGAAGCCTGAAAAGCATCTTTAGACAATCCCATATTAAAACTTCGGGGTTGAAATTTACCTAAAGTATTTTTTCGTCCTCGAATTCCTCCTGTAGTAAGGTAAGAGGTCATACTATAACTTATCGCTTTCTGAAGGTTAGAAAAACTCTCATGTGCGTCATCTGGACCTCCATAACAATGCACAAATTTTTTGTTTAAAAAACCATCAACTTTAGATAAATAATTTTTAGGAAGAATCACATCGCTATCTAAAATAATGAAATAATTTCCTTTTGCTTTACGCATACCGTAATTACGAGAATCTCCAGGGCCAGTATTAGGTTTTTGATAGTAACTGATAAAAAGCTTATCTACAAAAGTCTGAATAATATCTTCTGATGTTTCAGTTGATCCATCTTCTACAATAACAATTTCATACTTTTTATCGTAATCCATTATCACCATACTATCCAACAGCTCCTTAATCTCATTGGGTCTGTTATATACGGGAACAATAAAGGAGAAATACATTTCCATATCACAAAGGTAACCTACAAAAAATCCCATACCAATTAAGAATGGGATTTTATGAGTATTATATTAATACAAAGCTGTATTTATTTTTCTTCTACAAATTTATCCATCACCATTTGGCTTACTCCCATATTTGAGAAACCTCCATCGTGATATAAATTTTGAAGTGTAACCTTTTTGGTTAAATCTGAAAACAAGGTAATTGTATAATCTGCACATTCTGAAGCAGTAGCATTACCAAGAGGAGACATCTTATCTGCATACTCAATAAAACCATCAAATCCTTTTACTCCTTTTCCCGCAGTAGTTGGCGTAGGTGATTGAGAAATCGTATTCACACGTACTTTGTTTTCTCTACCAAAGAAATATCCAAAACTACGAGCTATAGATTCTAAATATGCTTTATTATCTGCCATATCATTATAATCAGGAAATACACGTTGTGCTGCCATATAAGTCAATCCAACAATACTTCCCCACTCGCTCATTGCTTCTTTTTTGTACAATGTCTGCATGGTTTTATGAAAAGAAAGGGCAGAAACATCCCAACCTTTTTGACTCCAATCATAATTAAGATCAGTATAGTGACGACCTTTTCGCACATTTACCGACATCCCTATAGAATGTAATATAAAATCAAGTTTACCACCCAAAATTTCCATTGCTTTTTCTACAAGATTTTCTAAATCTTCTAATGAAGTAGCATCTGCAGGTATAACCTGAGCATTAGTTTTTTCTGCAAGAGTATTTATTGCACCCATACGCATTGCAACAGGAGCGTTTGTAAGAACAAAACTTCCTCCTTCTTCAAAAACACGCTCTGCGGTTTTCCAAGCAATTGAATTTTCATCAAGCGCTCCAAAAATAATTCCTCTTTTGCCTTTTAATAAATTGTGTGACATTTAATTATAAATTAAAGTATAGTTATACGAGCGGTAAAGATAACAAAACGACCTAAACCACAACGAATGGAAATAGATTTAGTTCTATACCGAAAAAAGAGATTTTTATAAAAACAGTACTATTATAAATCAACAGAACTCAAAATCCTTTATAAATATTTGATTTATGATTGCAAAAACAATAGGATTTCACCATCTTTAAAAGGACTATAACTAAATCAAAAACAGATCATTATCTAATACTAAGTTCTGACATGAAAAATAAATAACTTTAACCTCCAAAAACTAATTCAATCTAAAATTATTATTTTTCAATTAGTTGATTTTTATCGATATATAACATATATTTGACACTATATTTATAATGAGTATAATTTTTGGCATACTATTGAAAATAATATTCATCATAAATCCCCCCAAAATATAATATTGCTCCCCCGCAAAAAAAGTATAATTTATTATTCCCCCCTTACTATGTATAAATAGGCATTAGCTTATTGCTATGTCAAGGTACTTAATTGTGCACAAGAGATATTTTGATTCTAAAATTAATATCGTTTTGTATTAATTCAGATAAAACATCAATTCTCGGCATGAGTATGTACATCCAATCTTATATACAGAAGGAATTCTGCACATAAGATAAGCTTGCTAATTAAAATAATGTGATGAAAAAAAATTACTAAACTACTTATTATTATCGATTGTTTGTAATTTTTTTGAGATCCTAAGACAACAAAAAAATGGGGATTTTCTTATAGTAAATCAATAAAAATGGGGGCCTATGAAAATTATTACTTTACTCTTCTTTCATAAGAAAATTATTTTATTTACTTGTGTTTTTACATTATTACACATCTCTTCATATGTTTATGGAGATACTATCTATAAGCATGAAAACAACTCATTAACCATAAGAGATTCAGGCTCAATTTCTGATCCTCCCAATCCACTTAGTCTTACGATAATCAAAATACAAGACGCCACATCTACTGGAATATGTTGTGATGGTAAAGCCAAAGCTATTGCTTCTGGAGGAAAACCAGGATACACATATCAATGGAGTGCTTCTGCCAATAACCAGACTACTGAAATTGCAACTCTTCTTACAAATCGAACACATAGCGTTACAGTAACAGATGCCAATGGCACCACATTAACAAGAAGCATTGTTATACAATGTATAAACCCTTGTCAAATTAAAACAACTAATGCGATAACAGATGTATTATGTACAGGCGATGCAACCGGAGCTATCGACCTTACAGTAAATGATGGGACTCCTCCTTATACTTTTGCATGGAATAACGGTTCTTCTAATGAAGATTTAACCAATGTAATTGCTGGCAGATATACTGTAACGATTACTGATGCCAATAACTGTATAGTTAAAAACACTGCTATTATTTCTGAACCTCAAAAAGCTTTATCTGTTTCTATTGACACCAAAACCGATATTGCATGTGAAGGTTTAGGTCAAATTACATCAAAAGGAACTGGAGGCACACCTCCTTATTCCTATTCCATAGATAATGGAGTCACTTATCAAGCTAATGAAACGTTTTTAAATCTCCCTCAAGATAACTACACAGTAACCATTAAGGATGCTAACAATTGTACCTCTATAGCTTGTACAAAGATTTCATTTAATTGTACTCATGCTATAACAGACATCAATAATACTTTTGTGAATATTCCTGTCTCTGGAAATGTATTAACCAATGACTTTGATCTCGAAGGAGATACACAAACAGTAACCACACTTATTGTAACTACTACAGAAGGGATAGAGGTAGCTATAGAACCTAACACTGGAATATACACCTATACTCCTCCTATCGACTTTATTGGAGTTGACACTTTTGAATATACCATATGTGACAATGGTAGTCCGGTAGCTTGTGATACAGCAACTGTATATATTGAAGTACTTCCTAATGGAAATCCTAAAAACAACCCTCCTATTGCAAATCCAGATACGGCAATTACAGAAATCAATACGCCAGTAAACGGCAATGTACTTACTAATGATTTTGATCCTGATGGAGATCCAATCAAGGTAACAACCACTACAGTAACAACCCAGAAAAGTGTTATCGTAATCATCAATCCCGATACAGGAACATTTACTTACACACCTATTAATGGATATACCGGAGAGGATTCTTTTGAATACACCATATGTGACAATGGCAATCCCTCTTTATGCGACACCACAACGGTAACAATTACAATCATAAATAATCAAAACAACAGTACATTTGCAAATGATGATGCATATTTTATAGCTTGTGACAATATTTCAGATAATGTCCTGGATAATGATTTTGATCCTGAAGGAGATACCCAAATCGTTAATACAATTCCTGTAGACGATGTTGATAATGGCACTTTACAGCTCAATGCTAATGGAACTTTTATATACACTCCCAACATAGGATTCACAGGTACAGATAGTTTTATATATTCTGTTTGTGATGATAATACTCCTCTAGCTTGCGACCGAGCGACTGTATATTTCACTGTCTCAGACTTTACTCCTCCTGATCTAACTACCTGTAACATTGCAGATGAAATAATTGAATGTGATGGAGAGAATAATGAAACTATTGCTACTATTTGGAACTCGAATAATATCTTAGAATTAGAATCTTGTGTAACAAATATCTGCAATGAAGATTTCACTGGTAAAGTAACTTCAGATTATGATTTTAATAATCTAATTAGCACTTGTGGTCAAAGCGGAAGCATAGAAGTTACCTATACTATTACAGATAAAGATGGAGATGCAACAACACTTGTAGCAACCCTCACTCTCCTTGACACTACTCCTCCAAGCTTAACAAACTGTGAAGTAACCGATATAACTTTAGCTTGCTCTACAATCGATATCGAAGAAACTGCAAGTCAATGGAATGCCGATAATATCGTTTTATTAGAAAGTTGTGCAAATGATAACTGTAATGCAAGCACAACTACAATAGTAACTTCTGACTATGATTTTGATAATCTAATTGATGAGACGCTATCTGTAGAATATACCATAACAGATGATTGTGGTAACACATCAACAATAAATGCCAAAATAACATTAGAAAATAACTCTGTAATTGTAAACGACAGAAGTTTATGTGCTCTCGATGAAGTAGAATCGCAAATTTTTGATCTATTTGATTTATTAGAAGGCGATGTTGACACTAGCGGAATCTGGGAAGTTACATCTGGAAATACCTCTGTAATTGATGACAATTTTTTTGATCCATTAACTATAGAGTTAGTCGATGAAGATGATTCGGAGACAGTAACATTTAGCTATACTATAGACAACTCTGTCTGCCCAATATTCCTTGAAGCAGAAATAGAAGTGCATAATAGATGTGCAGTACTAACTTGTGGAGGAGAAGGTGATATAAAAATTTCAAAAGTAATTACACCAAACGGAGATTCCTTTAATGAATATTTTTTAGTTAAAGGTGTCGAGGATTGCGGTTACACCATAGATGTAAAAATTATTAATCGTTGGGGAGCGATTATATACAAATCAAGTGATTATCAAAATGATTGGAATGGAATAGCAAACCAATCTTCTGTGGGATCTGCAAATCAGATTCCTAGCGGTACATACTATTGTATTGTAACTTTAATTGATAGCGGCTTAAAACCATTTAGTAGTCCATTATATATCGGAACTAGATAAACAAATAATCCATGAGGGGGGTAAAAAATAAAATAACATTACTAATACTATGTATTAGTTCGATCGGATACACACAACAACTACCGCAGTTCACGCAGTATATGTTTAACACTATATCTATAAATCCAGCCTATGCCGGTAGTAGAGAAACACTAAGTATTGTAGGATTACACAGAAACCAATGGACAGGAATACAAAGAGGACCAGAAACTCAAACATTATCAGTTCATTCTCCATTGAGAAATGATAAAATCGGAATTGGATTATCTGTCATAAGGGATGCTCCTGGTTTTGAAAACTACCTATATATTTATGGTGATTTTTCATATTCTATTAATATCACAGAGACAACAAAATTAGCTTTCGGATTTAAAGGAGGAGTTACACATTATAACCTGGATCAAGAGTTTTTAAACGATCCTGATGTTACTCAAGACCCTTTCTTTGGAAATTATGCTAATCGATTGAATCCAAATATTGGTGCTGGATTATATTTAAATTCGAATGCGTGGTATGTAGGACTTTCTGCTCCCCGAATATTAAACACCGATAATAATCGCACTACTGAAACTACTTCTGTAGAATACGTTGCACTAGAACGTGTGAGCTATTATTTTACTGGAGGATATGTGTTTGACCTTAGCACAAATGCAAAATTAAAGCCATCGATTTTATTTAAAGCTACCAACGGAGCCCCCATTTCGATGGATGTAAACGCAAATGTTCTTCTCTATAATAAATTATGGCTCGGAGGTTCTTATAGATATAATAAAGACACTGCTTCAGTAGGTGCTTTAGCAGATTTTCAAATAACAAAACAATTTAGAGTTGGTTATGCTTATGAACATTTTATTTCTGACCTGAGACCATATATAGGAGCTACTCATGAAATATTACTCATGTATGAACTGTTTAACGAAAAACGTGTTAGATCCCCAAGATTCTTTTAAGCTTATATCTATATGAAAAATAGAATCCTTTTAATTTTAATCTTCTTTTTTAGTACTTTTATTTATGCTCAAAAATCAAAAGTAGCCGACAAATTTTTTAAGGATTTTGCTTATCTCAAAGCAAAAGAATTATATAAAGATGCATTAAAAAAAGAAGATAGTACTAAACATATTCTATCCAGAATTGGTGATTGCTATTACAACAATTCAAACTCAGAACAAGCATACTTTTGGTATAATAAAGCGATTAGCAAGTACAAGGATATTGCTCCTGAATATATTTATAAGTACATACAAACTTTAAGAAGTTTAGGCCATTTTGACGAAGCAAATAATTGGCTAAAAAAACTTAAAGCACATCAAAAAAATAGCAGACGCCTAAAAGGTTCTGAAGATATAACACTCGAAAAATTTCAAGAATTATCCAGCACAAAAGACAAGTATATTCGTATTGTAAATCTAAGTTCAAATAGTAAATATTCTGATTTTGGAGGATATGAAAGAAATGGAAGCCTATATTTCTCTTCATCAAGAGCAAACGACAGTCTTTTTGGAAAACAAAAAATTTATAAGTGGAATGGAGAACCTTATTTAAATATTTATCAATCAACAATTGAACGAATTGATTCAACCCTTGTGATTAGCAATATAACTCCCATTACCTCAGATAAAATAAATTTAAAGAATGAACACGAGGGAGCTTTAGCAATAACAAATGATGGAAAAACGCTATACTTTACAAGAAATAATATTAATAAAAGAAAAAAAGCATCATATGACAAAGAAGGTAACTCTAACCTAAAACTCTATAGAGCTAAACTTCGAAATCGTCTATGGACAGATATTGAGGAGCTGCCTTTTAATGGTAAAACTTTTTCTACCGGACATCCAGCCTTAAGTCCTGATGAGAAGACCTTATATTTTGTTTCAAACAGAGAAGGAGGTTATGGTCAGTCAGACATATACAAAGTTGTTATCAATACCGATGGCACATTTGGAAATATTGAAAACTTAGGTGATAGAATTAATACAGAAGGGCGAGAGGTCTTCCCTTTTGTAGCAAAAGACTCTACATTATATTTCTCTTCAGATAGTCATATAAACTTAGGCCTTTTAGATATTTATAAATCTGATATACTAAAAAAGGACATAGATGAAGATATAGAAATCAAAAATCTTGGGGCACCCTTTAATAGTGGTTATGATGATTTTGCATTTTTTTCCAATCCAACCGGGGATTCTGGTTATTTCTCATCCAATAGAACTGGCGGTATAGGAAGTGATGATATTTACACTTTTGATCGATACGAGTGCATGCAAATTTTAACCGGCATCACATATGATAAAAACACATCAGAACCTCTTCCTGAAGTTACAGTACAGATTATTGATCAAACAGGTAAAATTATTAGTTCTACTCTATCAAACAAAAATGGTGAATATACTTTTGAAGAAATACCATGTGGAAAAACGTTTTCCATTTTTGCTACAAAAGCTAATTATAAACCTGATTCCAAAGAATTCTCAACAACAACCAAAAACAAAGATAAAACTGAAATAGATTTATATTTAACCCCCTTAATTATAAACAAGGAAATTGTAATCAATCCTATCTTCTTTGATTTTGACAAATATGAAATTCGTACTGATGCCGCGTATGAATTAGAGAATATTGTTAGTGTAATGAAAGAAAACCCAAAAATGATTATAAAAATTGAATCCCATACAGATAGTCGTGGTACAGATAGATACAATCTAAAACTATCCCAAAGACGTGCCAAATCCACTAGAGATTATATTCTATCCAGAGGAATTAATACAGAACGAATTCCTAGTTTTGTAGGTTATGGCGAATCACAATTATTAAATAAATGTGGTAAAGGTTATGACAGACAGTGTACTGAAAAAGATCATGAAGAAAATAGACGTTCGGCTTTTTTAATACTCAATGATTATAAATAATCTAGATAGTATTTTTTTATTTTTTAATAAAAATATTTGTAAAATACATAACCCCATCCTCATTTTGCTCTGCTGAAATGTCAAAATTCGTAAAATCACCTTCTATTGTTTCTCTATGGCTATCGCTTTTTATCCATGCATTGACTACAGATTCTGCTGAAGAATATCCATAACCAACATTCTCGGCAACAGAATTTGCTCCTGCATTTGTAAGGAGATATGATTTACGAGCATGAAAGTAATCATGAGAAATTTGATTTTCTTTAATCATATACTCAGTATGACTATATGCTTGTGATTTCACAATATCCAAGGTCTCCAGAACAGATAATCCAATAGATGCTCTGTAATTATTTATACGCTCTAAAATTTCAACCTCAATGGATTTTACTTCTGGAACAGTAAACTCTTTGATAGGAGAATTTAAATCATCATCAACATTTTCTGAGGAACACGAAAAAAATAACATTACCATGCAAGCAATGTAGATTACTCTAATAAGTGATTTCATAATTTGGGGGTTTGTAGATTTGGGAACTACGCTCGCAAACTACAAAATAAATAGAGACAAATAGTGGGCACACTGTTAAAATCGATAAAAAACAATCATTTCATCGGTTTATTCTGCAAATAATCGATGAAATACACGGGTCAAAGTTTTAAAAACCTGTTTTTTAACCAATTAAGAACATGTTTTTTCATATTCAGCTTAATCTAATACTATTAACTTTACTGTATCAACGCTTTTGCATGAGTCAATGCCGAATCAGAAATATCTTTTCCTCCAATCATTTCGGCAATTTCTCTAATTCGCTCCTCCTTGCTTAATAATTTAAGCTGTGTAATTGTAGAATTATTAAGGTCTTCTTTGTAAACTTTGTAGTGACTTTGTCCTTTGGCTGCGATCTGAGGTAAATGAGTAATACTAAAAACCTGGAGATTTTTACTCATATTTATCATCAAATCTGCCATTTTATGCGCTATTTCACCAGAAACTCCTGTATCTATCTCATCAAAAATAATAGTAGGCAATTGAGCGTATCTAGAAAGAATTGACTTAATTGCAATCATTATTCTTGATAACTCCCCGCCTGAAGCCACTTTTTTAAGTTCTCCAAACGCCCCTCCTTTATTAGCAGAAAATAGAAATGTTAAGAGTTCTTTTCCATTAGTTAAATATTTATCCTGTAATTCTAAAGAAGCTTGAAAAGTAGCATTAGACATCCCTAAGGCTTTAAGAATATCCTCTAATTCTTTTATCAGCTTAGGAAGTGCTTTATTTCGTTTCTCATGAATCTTCTCTGCTACTTTATCCAGCTGAGCTTGAACAACTAGTATCTCTTCTTTAATTTTTTCTATATCTTCAGTAAGTGATTCTGTTTTAGCTACTTTTTCCTGCAACACCTCTGTCAAACTAATTAATTCATTGATACCAGAGGCATTATGTTTTATCTGTAAATTATGCAACAACTGTAATCGTTCACTTGCTGCTTGTAATTGTTGAGGGTCTGCTTCAAGCTTATCAAATTCATCTCGCAATGAAGCATATATATCTTCCAATTCTATATATACACTATCGATTCGTCCTGATAGCTCTTTTAAAGAACCAGAATATGATTCTATTTTTGATAGATTAGCCTTAATCGTATTTAATTGATCAGATACCCCAACCTCTTCTGAAGAAACTATAGCAATCGAACCGGATAATCGTTCTTGAATTTCTTCTATATTGTTTAGCCGTTCATATTGCGTTTCTAACTCTTCTAACTCATCAGGTTTTAATTTTGCTTCTTTCAATTCTTTGAGTAAAAAAGCATTATATTCATACTCTTTGGTAAATTCTTCCTGACTAGCAATAAGCGTATGTACCTCTTTTTCTTTTTCTTTTAATAGCTTAAGTCCTCTTTTGTATGATTCTATTTCTCGATCTGCTCCTGACAAGGCATCCAAAACTTCAAATTGAAAATCGTTTGTAGTGACCTCTAAAGTTTGATGTTGACTATGTATATCTATCAATCTTACTCCTAGTGAAGCAAGGGATTGCAAAGTAACAGGTGTATCATTTATAAAAGCTCTTGATTTACCTGAAGGTAATATTTCTCGTCTTATTATAGTCTCATCTTCATAATCAAGTTCTTCTTTTTCAAAAAAAGATTTTAGATTATACTTTGCTACAGAAAACACACCTTCTATTACACATTTTTGAGAACTATCTTTAACACTATTTAAATCTGCTCTTTTACCAAGAAGTAATCCTAAAGCACCAAGTAATAAAGATTTACCGGCTCCAGTTTCTCCCGTAATAGTTATCAAACCAGAATCAAAAGACACCTGTAGCTGTTCTATTAACGCAAAGTTTTTTATCGAAAGACCTTTAAGCAAGGGATAGAAATATTTATTGTTTTAAAAAAGTAAAGATACTATAGTTTTTAAAAAAAACATCTGTTGCTTTTATTTTTTTAAACGGACAAAATTTGTAACATAATTATCAAAAACACCTGAAGTAAACCCAACAAAAATAAAAGTATTCTTAGAATTTAATTTCTTTCCAATTATCTCCATAAGTAGGAGCAATTTTATTGAGTATCTGAATTGTTTCGGCAATATTTACAGAAGGTCCACCGGAAAGAACGCTTGCTATTTCATCTGCTTTGGCATCAAAAAACACTCGCATTATATATGAATTTGGCCTGGTATTATGAACATCTTCCAACGACTTCATTGCTTCGGTAATTGTTTTTTTACCTTCTTTTAAATTATTATGCATTACATCCAGTCCTTCTCTATGATAAGTATACATCGCTTTCCTATATCCTTCATACGTATTAGACAGAAGATCATCATTAAGCCTAAATCTATTAGGGTTTTGTTCTCGTTGCCACCCCAACGTATTACTACTTTGCGCATTTCCTACGATATTTTTTGCTTCTTCGTAATACGATGTACCACTATTCATTTCAAAAGTATCTGCATCCACCCCCAAAATAGTATATAAATAAAATGCAACAACAGAAATCAGATTAGATTCAAAATTATTTGGATTATAGTTTAGTGGCTGAAATTCTAGATAATTAAAACTAAACTGCTTATCATTAACATTAAAAATAGTAGTTGAATAATTGGATCCAAATACAGGGCGTGAAGCTTGCACCTGAACAGTTGCTGTAAAAGCATCATTATCATATCCTACTATTGTGACAAAAAAGCTACAATTAATGCGTTCTTCTGTACGATAATCTACATCTGTCCATTTTGTATTGTTAATAAATTCTGTTAGTGAACGCTCCAAAGTTTTAAACACTTGTAAATTTGGATTCCCCGTTTGCTCGGCATTAACTACTACTGTAGCATTAAATTCCTGGGCATTAGCTCCAAAACTTACTATAAGCGCGATAACAAGGAACAGTCTATTCATTTTTTAGCGTATTAATTTCATTGAATATATCTTGAGCAACCTCTGACTTTGTTTTTAGATCAAACGCTTTAATCCCTAATTTATGATTAATCAGAGTCACTTTATTTGTTTGCCCTTTAAAACCAGCCCCTTTATCATTAAGAGAATTAAGAACAATCAAATCTAAGTTTTTATTTTTTAATTTACTTTTTGCATTCTCTTCTTCATTTTCAGTCTCTAACGCAAAACCTACCAAAAACTGGTGTTTCTTTTCTGCTCCCATCCATTTAAGGATATCATTTGTTCTCTCTAATTCAATAGAAAATGCAGTATCTTTCTTTTTAATTTTTTGATTTGATATATTTTTAGGTCTATAATCTGCAACAGCAGCCGACGCAATAGCTATATCTGAAGTCTCATATTCTAACATCACCGCTTCATACATATCTTTTGCGCTGATTACATTAATCACTCTGATTAAGCTATGATTAACAGAAAGTGAGGATGGTCCTAAAACCAAACACACCTGAGCCCCAAGATTAGCAGCTACATTAGCCAATTCGATTCCCATTCTACCACTGGAATGATTTCCAATGAATCGAACTGGATCAATTGCTTCATAGGTTGGCCCAGCAGTAATAAGAACTTTTTTTCCTTCTAACGGAAGCTTTCCTAAAATATCTTTTTCTATAAATTTAACGATAGTATCTGGTTCTGCCATACGTCCTTGTCCAACTAACCCACTAGCTAATTCTCCCGACTCTGCAGGAATCATAATATTACCAAATTCTTGTAATTTTTTGAAAGTTTGATGTGTAGATGGATGATTATACATATCTAAATCCATCGCTGGCGCAAAATACACAGGACACTTTGCAGATAAGTAAGTAGCTAGTAATAAATTATCACTATTTCCTGTTGCCATTTTAGACATCGTATTAGCTGTAGCTGGAGCTACCAACATCAAATCAGCCCATAACCCAAAATCGACATGATTATTCCATTCTGCATTTTCATCTTCTTCATTAAAGAAAGATGAATACACAGGGTTTTTGGATAATGTAGATAAGGTTAGCGGAGTCACAAAGTCCTTAGATGCAGGGGTCATAATAACCTTTACCTCTGCTCCGGCTTTAATAAACAAACGAACTAAGCTAGCTGTTTTATAGGCTGCAATACCAGCGGTTACACCAATTAAAATCTTTTTACCGCTTAAAATTGACATAGATTTATAAAGATTCTGTGTCCGCCTTTGTATTTCTATGATAAATCTTACCTTCTAACCATTCTTGTACAGCTAATGCATGTGGCTTTGGTAATCTTTCATAAAACTTAGAAACTTCTATTTGTTCTTTATTCTCAAAGATTTCTTCTAAGCTATCATTATAAGTAGCAAATTCATCCAATTTCTCAAGAAGTTCTTTCTTGATATCTGTATTGATTTGTGTTGCTCTTTTTGATATAACCGAAATCGCTTCATAGATATTATCTGTTGGTTGATCTATACGGTTTTTATCGATAGTAGTTGTGTTTACCGGCGCATTACTTTTTTTCAAATCCATCTTCTACTTTATTTTCTATTTGAATTGTTCTAATCTTGATTTTATATCTTCTCCTATCTCATCTGCCTTTTCAATATATTCACCTTCAGTTTTATAATACTTCTTATAGTTATTATAATACCCTTGAGCTACTGTAAGCCTCTCTTTTACTAAGCTTTGGTAACTTCCTATAGCAAGAAGGTATTCAGATTCTAATTTGTAATATAATACTTTTTCTCTAAAAGAAGAACCTGGATAATCAACCAAATAATTATCAAATGCTGCAATAGCAACTTTATAATCTTCGCGATGATGATTTTGTTTTGCTATTTCATATGCTTTTTTCTCCTTCTTAGTTCTAAGCTCAGCCACTAAAGCATTAGCCTCTTTTAATCTTTCACTATCAGGATACGTATTTATATATGCCTGAAGTTTTTCGAGTGCCTTATCAGTATCTTCTTGATCCAAACTATATCTGGGAGATAATTCATAATAACTTTTTGCTCCTTTATATGATGCATCTTCCCTTTTTTGACTTTTAGGATAAGACTTTGCAAATCTCTCAAATTGATATCCCGCAAGATAAAAATCTTCTAACTGATAGTATGTATCAGCATAATAGTACATTATTCTTTCTGCTTGTGGCTTGCCTCGATATTGAGGTACAATCTGTTCGAATAAACGCAAAGCTTTCTTGTACTTCTCTTTTTTGTACAATTCTTCGGCAGTTTTATATTTTGCAGCTAAATCTTCACCTCTTAGCACCTTTTGATACTCACTACAAGACCCTAAGAATAATACAAAAACAAATAAATACAATAATCTCATCATAGCTAAAAAAACATCTGGCAAAAGTATATATTTCTGCCGTATTACAAAAACTTTAATTCATCAATTCATCTATCCTCATATATTGTTCTTTAATTTTGGATAGAATTCCTCTAAATATATCTAAGTTTACTATAAACTTAGCAATTTTGACTCATTTCAATAACTATATAATTAAAGCTTTGTTGCAGAATTAAGTTTATTCACTCTCTATTTTAGAACATTTAGATTCATTCATATCCTTTTGAAGGACAATTTTCTATTTATGTGCGGTATTATTTATGGTTTTATCAAGATTATTATGGTCAAGAATAGTATACCCTTCATCATCATAATAGAATGCAGAAACAAAATTTTGACCCTGTATTACATCTTTTAGTTCGTATGAATGCACTTGATGCACTTCTTGAGCAAAAGATTCATCATAATAACTTACAAGAATAAGAATTTCTCCATTTAATTCTGGCAGTTGTTTTCTTTCAAATTTTGCTAATGGACTCAACTTATCTATTGGATGAACTATAGTCCAAGTTGTAGGTAAATAGGTAATAGAATCTCGTTCTAATTTTAATTTATAAAAACTGTTTACATACTCCCCTTCTTTATCTTCTTGAGACAAAGCTAGCGTTGCTTCTATTTTGGGCCGAATCATTACATTAGTACTTCTACTCATCAATCTAAACATAATAGAATATACTTCATTGTGCTCTCGAAGAACTATAGTGTTACTAAATCTAATATTGGCTCTAGGCTTAGAGAATCTACCATATAACAATCCTGTAATAAATGAAAAACTCAGTAATCCTATAAGCGCTTCAAAAGAAGATATAATTCCAAAAAGCAATCCTTTTGGAGCCATAGCTCCATAACCAACAGTAGTAATTGTTTGTGCCGAAAAAAAGAATGCTTTTAAAAAATCTCTAAAAAAATTACCCGTCGGATCCGCAATATTAGAAATTCCAAATAGAGTATAAATAAGTGCAAATATAGAATTGATCAAAGTATACCCTAGTAGTACCCAAAGAAAGAATTTTGTCCAACTAATACTAATTAAGTAATTATAACTCTCTGATAAAGAACTAGGTCTATTGACATGTTTTATATTAAAAGATCCATCTTGATTTATAAATCGTTTGGCGTGTTTATTTGAGGACTTACCTATTCCCGGATCTTTTATTCTTTTAGCCATTACTATGAAAACTATTAATCTTCAATATACTCTTTTATTTTATGAGATAAGCTTTGTGATACTTTTACTAATGGTAAACGCACATAATCATCGCATACTCCTTTTACCTTCAAAACATGCTTTATTCCGGCAGGGTTTCCTTCTTCAAAAGCATAATCCAGAACTGGTAAAAGTTGATATAAAATATCAAAAGCTTTTTTTGTTTCTCCAGACAACCCTAACCGTATCATTTCTGAAAAAGATTCTGGAAACCCCTGTCCCACTACACTAATAACACCATCCCCTCCAGCAGCAACAGCTGGTAAAGCCAGAGCATCATCTCCAGAAATTACAAGAAAGTCTTTTGGTTTATCTTTGATAATCTTCAACACCTGTGTAAAATCACCAACAGCCTCTTTAATCCCAATAATATTATCTAATTGAGCCAAACGCAATGTTGTGTCTGCTGTCATATTTGTTCCTGTTCGAGAAGGTACATTGTACAGCAATACTGGTAATTTTGCCGCATCGTTTATAGCCTTATAGTGTTGATAAATCCCTTCTTGAGTTGGTCGATTATACATAGGAACAACAGAAAGAATCGCATCAAATTCTGAGACATTAACCTCTTTCATTTCATCAAGAATAGCTGCAGTATTATTACCTCCCACACCAATTACCAGAGGAAGTCTTTTATTATTCACTTCTATGATATGAGTTATTAAACTCTTCTTTTCTTCTTTGGTTAAAGTAACCGATTCTGCAGTAGTTCCTAAAACCACTAAATACTCTACTTTACCTTCTATACAAAAATTAACAAGAGAAGTTACTCCTTGATAATCTATTGAACCATCTATATTAAAAGGAGTAGCTAATGCTACACCTGTCCCTCTAAGAAAAGTACTCATACTATATAATCTGTAAAATTTTTAAATATTTCTTAAGCTCTGATATAAAAAGGTTAGCATCATCGGTTGTAGCTCCAATAATTAAATCATTGATTCGATTATCCACATCTGCAAAACCTACTTTTAATTTGGCTTTGGAAGCAGCTGCAACATAATTTAATTCCATTTTATCTTTTCCATAAAAATTAATCAAAACATCATAATCTTTATTTATAAATTCTTGCAAAGATCTACTTTTTACTGCCCCATTAACTCCAAAACTTTTGTCATTATAATAAGCCGTATCCTTATCATCTTCAATATCTTTTTGATCTTCTTTGTACCCCATTACTTTAAGCGCCCCAGAACTAACTCCTAATTCGTTAGCTAGTTTCAATAATGAAATAATATTGATAGAATGCGATGCATCTATAAGAACTGCTAGTGTCTTAAGATTAGAAATACTTCTAGATTCAGCATCTCTTTTCTTTAGATGAGCATCGATACTTTTCTTTATTGCATTTCTTTTAAGACCCTTTAAAATCATTTATTAAAAAAATTAATAAGCCACAAATGTAGCTATTTTACAGTTTACAATCATCCATGAAGTTATAAGAAAAATCAAAAACTAAATCATCCCAGAATATCTATATCTATCCATCAGTTTTTCTTTCATGTTTTCACCAAAATACCAAGTCACACAACTCAAAAGGAACAACCTGAATTTCAATACGATATAAAACCTTATATCGTTCTACAGAAAATGAAGATTCAAAATCTCTCGAACATCCAATTAAATCGATTCCCAAATAGCCCTCATTTTTTTCGATTAAAATAACCTGATCTTTAAACGGTAAAATGATTCCTATTGTTGTAGCATGTTTTTTTTGAACACTACCCTCTTCTTTTATTATTCTTTATCAAAGTCTTTAATTAGTGATATTGAAGCCTAAAAATATTTACGAATATAAATTATAAACACCAGATAAAAACTTTGATTTATCCAGAAGAAACAATTTTAAAAATGCCCCTCCTCTTTTGACGATGAATCTATGCGCTTTGTTTCAATAAAAAAACTTACAAAAAAGTAAATCCCCCCTATTTCTGCGATATTAATAAGCACGGTAAATACCCTATTATAAAAATAAAATTCATTTATAGCCAAGAGAAAATCCACAAACAAAGTACAACATGTAGCTATAAAAAGGTAAATTGATTTTTCATAACGATCGGACAAATAAATAAAAAAACTTACCCCAGAGAATAAAAGTGCACTAACTATTATTAATACTGTAGCTTTAATATCATTTATAATCTTAGGCAACACCAATTCAGTTACAGAAAATATTAAATATGCAATTAATAGAGTACTAATTATCACCGGAGGAGAGAATAACATACTTAATTTAACATCTTTCTTATTAACATAGCGCTTTAACATAAGTATGCACAAGACATAAAACAAAGCAATAAGTATAGAGATAAGAATATAATACTTTACAAAATCTACATATATTAAAATATCAGTGACAGCAATAATGACCATACTTAAAGGAAATAGAAAACGTATCCTTTTTACTGATTTTAAATACAACAAAACCAACGACAAAGGAACAAATGGCTTTACATAAATCAACAACCATTTATCAAGAAAAACGGCGACCCATATAACCATCAAGAAAGTGAGATAGAAGAACAAATATGTAATGCTTGTTTTTTTCAAGAATATTTAAAAAAATTACACCTCAACTACTAGATATTTATTTCCTTAATGCCTTCCTCTTAGAAATAATCATCATTTACCGGAACTAAATTCTGCTGTTCTATGAAAAACTTAATTAAGAAAAATTGACCCGAAATCTGTAATAGGTTTATTATTAACACAAACACCTCTAAAGAAACATAAAGGTTATCAAGTGCTGTAACTATATTCACTATTAAAAAGCAGGAAGCAGCAACCATTAAGGAAGAACTGATAATTGTTTTACTATTTAAATAAATATAATAGCAAAGCCCTATAAAAGAAGTAAAACAAGCTATTAACACAAAAAGATAGAACTTATGATCGTATACTTGAGGTAAAATTAAATCTGCGACAGAAAACAGAACATACATGATAAGCAACATAGTTATTATCAATTGAACCGTGAAAATTTTCTTGAATTGAACCTTTATCTTTTTTAAACTTTTCCAAAGTAAAATGATATTAAGTATATAGTATACTGAAAGTAAAATGTTAAGAATTCTAAAGTAACGGATAAAATCTTTACTAGTTAAAATCTCCAAAACCATAATTAATAGCATTGTAAATATAACCAAGTAATTTTTTCGTTTTGCTTTTATCAGATATAAAATACACAGTGAAATAATCACGGAAGGCTTAAAGAAAATGATCAATTTCTCCGCAAAAATTGACACAATCAAAGTAAGTATTCCTGTTAGGTAGAATAATCGGTATGTTAGTTTCTCTGTCATCAATACTTAATTCTTTCGTATTAAACATCAAAAACCTTCAAACTCTTCAGCCTTAAGAATCAAAGATTTTGTTATCATATAATGTACTAAAAAAACGAGAGCAATGGGTTCACATATCAACATAAGTAACTTAAGCTCAAAAGACTCAAGATAAAACCTATCTATTAAGAACATGAAATTACCAAATGCAAAATTTAACATCGATAAAAAAAACCAAAGTGATTTTTCTGATCTTATATTAATATAATGCATTGCTCCTATTATGAGCAACATATAAATTAGTAATAAATAAAGAAACCCTAGTATTTTGAGTTCTCCCATAGGTTCTTCTAGCTCCATATATGCTATGAAAAATATAACAGTATATAAAGAACTACCTAGCACCAATGTAAAGACATCCCTTCTATTGTACTTAAATGACTTATGATTATAATACAAGAAGTAAAACATTAGAACATAAGCAATCATATGTCCTATTATTTGAAATTTAACAACTTCTTCAATTTCACAAAAAACAATCAATTCTCGTATAAAGAAGATCAACAGAATGATTACCTTATACACCTGTACCTGTCTAGTACTTATGAAATAAAGTGTGATTATTGATATCAAAAGAAGTATGCTAATGTATGTGTTTAAAAACTCATTTTCAAACACAAAACCAAGCACTTGTAAGATAATCAAAAAAGAAATTAAAAGCTTTAGTAGTTTCTCTCCATTCATTAACTATATTTTGTGCTTGAAATTTGACTTTTTTTAAATCCAAACACTTTGTTATACAATCATTTTTTTCCCTTACACAATATACTAAATTTTATAAGAACAAAAATTTTGGGAAAAATCAAACAAAAAAAGACTCTACACAACACCTTAATTAAAGCTTATTTAATTTTAACGGAGCTGGACTTGCTATTTGAAATTGTACTAAAAAGAAAACGGCCAATAACTGATAAATAGAATTTATAATTTCAAATTCTATGGAAGAAATATAAAACTTATCCAAAGCAAAACAGGAATCACTTATAACAAAATTGAGTATCGCGATCAAAAACCATAATGACTTAGTAGATCTAATATTGACATACTGAAAAACAGCACCTATAAATAAAAAATACAATATTAATAAATACGTTAGTCCATAAAATTTAATCCCACCCATTGATCCTTCAATAGCTTCATAAATCTCATATACGATAAGAGTCCAGGCAACCCAGAAAACACTTAAATAAACAATATCTGTTGTGCCATAGTCTATCGGTTTATAGTTTTTATATAAAAAAAAGAACAATAACAAGTAACACACACTATAGCTCATCAAAACATACATAAAGCTATTCTCCACATCTGTCAACAAAAATATATCTCCTAAAAAACAAAGCAATAAAACCATTAAAAACAAAACATCTATCTTCTTTGTATTAAACCAATACAGCATAAAAAATAATGGCACCGTCGTAGGTTTTATATAGAATTCTAAAACCGGCCATTGCATAGCTGTACTTAACACGCAAAGTCCCCCCGTTATAATCAATAATATTTTAATGAGGGTTCTTGTTTTCATGATAATTTACCAAGAAATTCGTCTTCGCTAATAATAGGAACTTCTAATTTTTTTGCTTTTTCTAATTTACTTGGTCCCATATTGGCACCGGCAACAATAAAAGAAGTTTTAGAAGAGATAGAACTTGACACTTTACCTCCATTATCTTCAATTAGCTTTTTAAGCTCATTACGAGATACTTTTTCAAACACTCCTGAAACCACGAATGTCTGACCCTGTAACGTATCTGTTTGATTTGCCAGTTTTTCTGCAGAAACCTCTAACTGAACACCATATTGTTGTAATCTAGTAACCAATGCCTTATTTTCATCAGATGCAAAAAATTCTATAACACTCTGAGCTATTTTAATTCCTATCTCATCAACATTTACTAGTTCTTCTTCTGATGCTGCAATAATACCATCAATAAACTTATAATGTTTGGCTAACTTCTTTGCCACTGTTTCTCCTACATATCGAATTCCTAAAGCGAATAGAACACGTTCAAAAGGAATTTCTTTAGACTTTTCTATTCCCACAATAAGGTTTTCGGCACTCTTCTCTGCCATTCTTTCCAGCGGAATTACCTGTTCCTTTTTTAACTCATAGAGATCAGCATAATTAGCAATCAGACCTTCATTTACTAGCAGTGCCACCGTTTCTCCTCCTAATCCTTCTATATCCATCGCTTTACGCGAAATATAATGTTGTATGCGACCAATAATCTGTGGAGGGCAACCTGCATAATTAGGACAGTAATGCTGCGCTTCTCCGTCCTTACGAATAAGTTCTGTTTGACATTCTGGACATTCTGTTATATAAACCGTAGGTTCTGAAGCCTGATCTCTTTTTTGAAAATCAACAGCTATTATTTTCGGAATAATCTCTCCTCCTTTTTCTACAAAAACAGTATCTCCTACCCGAATATCCAATTTCTCTATCTGATCTGCGTTATGCAATGAAGCTCTTTTCACTGTGGTTCCCGCAAGAGCCACAGGTTCAAGATTAGCTACTGGTGTAATTGCACCTGTCCTCCCTACCTGATATGTAATCTCATGAAGTATTGTTGAAGCTTGTTCTGCTTTAAATTTATATGCCATTGCCCATCTTGGGGCTTTTGCTGTAAAACCTAATTCTTCTTGTTGCTGAAGATCATTTACCTTAATAACCACACCATCAGTTTCATATGGCAGATCATGACGATGTTCATCCCAATACCCAATAAAATCCAACACTTCATCGATTGAACCTACCCATTTGGATTCTGCTGGAACTTTAAACCCCCAATCTCTTGCTTTTTCCAAACTTTGAAACTGAGACGCTATCCCTAATCTATTTCCTGTGATATTATACAACAAACAATCTAGCGGACGCTTAGCAGTCTCACTACTATCTTGTAGTTTAAGACTACCAGAAGCTGTATTTCTAGGGTTTGCATATGGTTCTTCTCCTGCCGCAATTCGTTCCTGATTCATTTTGGCAAAACCTTCATACGGCAAAACAATTTCACCACGTATATCAAATTTTGGAGGAAAATCACCTTTTAATTTTAGCGGTACAGAATTAATGGTTTTCACATTTGTAGTCACATTATCTCCTTGAATACCATCTCCTCTTGTTACAGCCCTAATCAGTTTCCCTTCCTCATACGTGAGGCTTATAGAAGCTCCATCATACTTAAGTTCACATGTATAACTAACTTCTCCATCAACTAATTTTTTAATACGTTTTTCCCAGTCTAGCAAATCTTCTTTAGAATATGAATTATCTAATGAATACATTCGATATTCATGTACTACAGTCTCAAAATTCTTAGTTACCTCCCCTCCAACTCTAAGTGTTGGAGAATTAGGATCATAAAACTCTGGATGATTTTCTTCTAATTCTTGTAATGCTTTGAGTTTCATATCAAACTCATAATCACTTATCACTGCAGCATCTAATACGTAATAATTATAATTATGTTTTCTTAGTTCTTCTCTTAGTTGATTAATTTGTTGTTCTGTATTCATCTGTATTATATATATCGTTCAATAGTCAAATCCAACCTTCGACTACTAAAACAATCATTCCCCTTTTACAAGTATTCTTTTAAATTACTAAATTTTATCTATATAGTATCTATTTCAGATTTTATGTCCTTTCTGGTTTTAACCATTTTGGAACTTCTGTCGATTTAAAATTCCTCATCTTATCTAATAGCCTATCAATATCATCTTCTACTATAAGAAGTTCGTAGTTTTCCATTTTTAAAAAACCTCTTCGAACCATATTCTCTAAAAGTCCTAGTAAATCATTATAAAATCCTGAAACATTTAATAAGCCTATTGGTTTTTGATGCAGACCAAGCTGAGCCCAAGTGATAATTTCAAACAATTCTTCTAATGTTCCAAACCCACCTGGTAATGTAATAAACCCATCACTAAATTCTTGCATTTTCATTTTCCGTTGATGCATATTCTCTGTAGTATACAACTCTGTTAAACCAAGGTGAACCACTTCTTTCAGTTTCAAAAACTCGGGAATTATCCCAACTACCTTTCCTTTATTAGTAAGAGCACCTTCTGCTATTTTACCCATAATTCCTATTTTGGCAGCTCCATACACCAGAGTAATATTTTGTAAAGCCATTTTTTCTCCTAATAAAAATGCTTCAGAAATAACTTTAGTATCATTACCCTCACTACTTCCACAAAATACACAAATTGAATTAAGATTATTCATACATTTATACCTTTTAAATTCTCAAAAAAGAATCTCTACAAATCTTATAATTTCTATTAAAAATCCCAGATTTGTATTTTCTTATTTACGTCGGCCAATTTAACATCTTCTCACTAGTCGAAACAAGCCTTTATCATTCGATCATTTCCATACAAATCCTTACGTATTTCTACAGATGTAAAACCTAAGTTTTCAATCATATCTTTAGTTTCTAAACCCAAATATTGATTAATCTCAAAATATAACGATCCTTCCTTTTTTAATTTATTTTTTGCCAAACTTGTAATCTTTTCATAAAAAACCAATGGTTGATCATCAGATACAAACAAAGCTCTTGACGGTTCATTATCAAGCACATTTGATTTCATTTCTATTTTTTCTAACTCACGAACATAGGGTGGATTAGAAACTATAACATCAAAATCAATAGATAAATCCTGAGTCTCTAAAATATTTGCTTTGATAAAAGTAACGTTTACTTTATTTAATTTTGCATTTTCTTCTGCAACCTTAATTGCTGGTTCTGAAATATCAATTGCGTATACTCTAGCTTCTGGTATTTTTTTTGCCAAAGAAATCGCAATACAACCACTACCTGTTCCTATATCTAATATTGCTATTGGATCATTCGAGTTAAGTCGGTCTTTTATAATCCAATCCACTAATTCTTCAGTTTCTGGCCTGGGAATCAATACATTTTCACTTACCACAAAAGGCAATCCATAAAAATCAGTTTTTCCAATTATATATTGAATAGGCTCCTGGTGTAGTAATCGGTTTTTTGCAGCATCAAAATCACTAATCTCATCATCAGAAAGAATTTTGTCTAGATTGATAGCGACATTCACTCTGGTAAGGCCTAAAATTTCTTCTGAAAGCAAATAAAAAAAGGATAAAATTTCTGCAGAATCATAAAGTCCGGATAGAGAATTCACAAAACTAGTTCTTAGGTCTTTTATCTTCAACTGGAAGTTTATTTTAATTTATAACTCTTTTATCATCCATGCCTGGCAACTGTAATGACCTGTATTTCCGATAGGTTTTTCTAATGACACAAAACCAACTTTCTGATATAATTTTCTGGCAGCTTGCATATACGGCATAGTTTCTAAATAACATTTGGTATACCCTTGCTCTTTTGCATAACTTAAACACGTTTGTATCATCTTATATCCAATTCCTTTCCCTCTTGTAACGGGTAAAAAGTACATCTTTTGCAATTCACAAATATCATCAGAAGTTTCTCCCTGCAAAGGTGCTATACCTGCGCCTCCCACTATTTCACCTTTTTCTTCTACCACATAATATCGCATTCCGGAATAATTATAAGTGTCATACATTCTGTCCAAAGATTCATCCTCATATGCTGTACCTACTTTTGGCACCCCCATTTCTACTAAAACACTTCGTATCAAACTAGCTAATGCTTTATCATCTTTGGATTCTAACAGACGGATTTTGACATTACTCATTATATTATAAATACTACTTTTACGTTATTATCAAAGGATATTGAAATATACGTTAAATCTAACCATGAATCAATGAAGAAATTTCTATTATTATCAACAATAATTATTAGCATCACAAGCTGTTCTATTTCTAAACAACCAAAATTTAAATACGTTGATAATATTATGGTTAAAAATATTAGTGTGCGTAATATAACACTTAAAGCTGATGCTGTTTTCAACAATCCAAACCACTTAAAAGGGAAACTTTCTATTGAAGATGTCCATATTTTTGTTGATAATATAGATGTAGGTACAATTTCTGCACAAGAATTTGATGTCCCTTCTAAAAATGAATTTATCATACCTCTAGAAGGTACGATTTCTCTTTCTAAAGTATATAAAGACAATAAAAACAGCATTCTTGGTAGTGTTCTCAAAGTAATACAAACCGATTCTCTTTCTATTCAATATAAAGGTATAATTCGATACCATTTAGGAAACTTCTCTTATCCATATGCTATTGATAAGACTCAAGACATTTCTATAAAATAAAAGTATCTCCTATCTAAAAACATCTATTTTTCACTGGAAACAGTGTTCCTTTTTGAATACCTTATATAGATCTTTACAAATAGCATATAACATTATAAGTTAGTTAATGCTCGATTTTACATTAACAGATATAGAACACAAAATGACAAAATTAATACTAAACTCTATTTTAATCACAATCACACTCTGTACCACCACTTCTTTTAGCACAATAAAATTAAGTCAGAATGAACCTAAAATCATAAAAATCACTCCAATAAAAGAAGAAGCTTTTAAATATTTTCAACTTCAAGGTGAAACTGCTACTGGAGTCAAAGGTGAAATTTATTTAAATGGCAAAAAATTACATGAGTTCAATAAAGAAAGCTCTAGGTTTTTCAATAATGAAGCTCAGGAACTTATTAAAAACGGTACTAATGAAATTACACTCAAAATCTCTTCAATTGGTAAAGATGTAGAAAAAGATTATTTTTCAAAATGTGTTGTTTTTATTGCTTTACACGGAGTAAATGAAAAAATATTCCCTTCCAAAGAAACTCAAATAGTTCGTATCAAATGGAATCCAGAAAAAGACCAAAATAAAGAACATATTAAATATGTTTTCGATGTTAAAAGATAATTTCACAAAACATCACTATTAACTAGTCCCAAAAGGTTTCAAAACGCATAGTTTTATTTATTTTTGTGAATTGTAAAAGTGACAAAACACGAAAACTATATAAGACGATGTATCCAGTTAGCCAAAAATGGACTGGGAACAACCTATCCTAATCCCTTGGTAGGTAGCGTTATTGTACATAATGATATAATTATTGGTGAAGGATGGCATTATCAATCAGGAAAACCACATGCAGAGGTAAATGCTATAGCTTCTGTCAAAACCCCTTCTCTTTTAAAAGATGCTACAATTTATGTAAGTCTTGAGCCGTGCAGTCATTATGGAAAAACTCCTCCCTGCAGTGATCTTATTATCGAAAAAGGAATTAAAAAGGTAGTTATTGGCACTATAGATACTTTTGCGAAAGTATCAGGTGCCGGAATCAAAAAATTGATGAATGCAGGTTGCGATGTAATTGTAGGCGTCCTGGAAAAAGAGTGCCTGGAATTAAATAAACGTTTCTTTACTTTCCATAACAAAAAACGCCCTTACATTATATTAAAATGGGCAGAAACTAAAAATGGTTACGTGGCTCCTGCTCTAACTAACAAAAGAGAACCTGTATGGATTACTAATCCTTATTCAAGGCAATTAGTACACAAATGGAGAGCAGAAGAGCAAGCTATTTTGGTAGGCAATCAAACCGTAATAAAAGATAATCCAAAACTCACAATAAGACATTGGTCAGGTATAAACCCTACAAGAGTGGTCATAGATAGATCTGGCAAAATACCTATTGACTCTTCTATATTAGATCAAACGGTAAAAACTATTATAATCACTTCTGAAAAATTCAGACAAGAAAATCATCATCATCTCATTTATGAAACTATTGATTCGAAAAACTCACTAACAAAAAAAATATGCGACATCCTTTATCATCATAATATACAATCAATAATCATAGAGGGCGGTACGTTTACTATCCAATCATTTATTGATAGCGAACTCTGGGATGAAGCAAGAGTTTTTACTGGGGATACTACCTTCGATTCTGGAATAAAAAGCCCTATACTCAATGGACATATAGCATCTGAAACCAAAATAGAAAATGACACTTTAAGGACATACTATAATGATTAAGACTATAATTTTTGACTTTGGAGATGTCTTTATCAATCTAGACAAACCTGCCATACAAAAAGAACTTTCGCTCTTAGGCAAAATCTCTCCTCCACAAATACAAGAAATCAATATCGCATATGAAACAGGAAAGTTATCTACATCAGAATGCGTTAATGCCTTTCAAACAATACTTACCAATGCTACAAAAAAAGAAATCATTAATGCCTGGAATGCCATATTACTTGATTTCCCAGAGCATCGGTTACAATTCATTCAGAATTTATCTATCTCCAAAAAATATACATTAATCTTGCTCAGCAATACAAATGAATTGCACATTGACTGGATTAAAGAACATGTTTCTTTTTACAATATATTTAAGTCATGTTTTAATTTCTTTTATTTATCACATGAAATTGGTTTAAGAAAACCTGATACGTCTATTTTTGAATTTGTTTTAGAGCAACATCAATTAAACCCTTTAGAAACATTATTCATTGATGACACAAAGGAAAACACTGATTCAGCTAAAAAATTAGGTATTCATGTATGGAATAACGATCCAAAAACCGAGGACATTACAAACTTATTTACTATAAAATCTAATATATTTTGATCTATTTAATTCTTAGCGTTTTAGCTTCAAGCTTGATTTTTATAATCTTCAAGTTATTCTCAAGATACAATGTAGACACTTTACAAGCTATTATTGTAAACTATGTAGTTGCTTGTGTTTCAGGAATTATAGCATATTCAGAACCAGTGGATATAGTTACAATATCAAAAGAAGGATGGTTTTATGGAGCAATGATATTAGGTATTGTTTTTATTTCTGTTTTCAACCTTATGGCTGTCACAACACAAAGAAACGGACTTTCTGTAGCGGCAGTTGCGACCAAAATGAGCTTAGCTATACCTATAGTATTTGGTATTATAGCTTACCAAGAAAGCACAGGTATTCTAAAAATAATCGGAATCCTTATTGCTCTAATAGCGGTATACTTAACCTCTATGAAAACTCCTGATGGAGTTTCAATAACAAGAAAAAATCTAATCTTCCCATTACTTGTTTTTATTGGAAGTGGTATTATAGATACTAGTCTAAAATTCTTAGAAACACATTATGTAGCTCAAAATGATGTTCCTGTTTTTTCAGCAACTATTTTCGGATTTGCAGCAATTGTAGGAGTATTTACAATACTATATAAAGCTATATTAGGGAAATTTAAGATTTCAATTAAAAATATTATTGCCGGAATCGGATTAGGAATACCAAATTATTTTTCTATTTATTTTTTAATAAAAGCATTGCGTCATGACAGTATGGATAGCTCTACTGTTTTTACAATTAATAATGTAGCCGTTTTATTAGTTTCAACGATTGCTGGAATTTTATTTTTTAGAGAAAAATTAATTCTTAAAAATTGGATTGGGATCATTTTAGCTATATTGAGTATAATTTTGGTAGCCTTTTCTATATAGCAAGATCAAATTGGATATAAACGACACCTATAAAACGATTGACACTTCAGGAAACGAGGTCCTTTTCAAAGATCGAAACAGTAAATTTTTTGGATATACATTCCCTATTATATCCGAAGAGGACGCAAAACAAATTCTGGAACGCCTTAAAAAACAACATCACTCTGCACGACATTGGTGTTATGCCTGGCAAATTGGCACAGAAAACCCAAGATATCGTTCTAACGATGATGGTGAGCCTTCTAATTCTGCCGGACAGCCTATATATGGACAAATTCAATCATTTGAGGTTACTAACATATTAATCGTTGTTGTACGTTATTTTGGCGGTGTAAAACTAGGAGTAGGCGGACTAATTAACGCCTATAGAACCGCAGCTCAATTAGCCCTAGAAGCATCTAACATTATAGAAAAAACTATCAACATCAATTATGTTATTATTTTTGAATACAAAGACATGAATAAAGTCATGCGTATCATAAAAGAAAACAAACTGAAAATCAACAAACAAGAGTTAGAACTTAATTGTAAAATTTATATTTCTGTAAGAAAAAAGATCTCTGATAAAATAAAAGACATTTTCTCCCCGTTGTATGAAATAGAAATTAAAAGAATAGAGGGTTAATAATTTTTTATTTTTTCAAGTAAATAAGGAGGACATGAAGTAGGTTTTCTTGTTTTATCATTAACAAAGACCAAAGTTGTAGAAGCGATTGTTAGTAATTCTTGATTTTGATTGTAAATTTCATAGTCAAAAATTATTTTAACTGTAGGAATTTTCCTCAATGAAGTTTTAACAGTCAAATTATCGTCAAAGAAGGCAGATTTCTTAAATTTAAGGTCTAATGTAAACACAGGAAGTATAACACCATTTTCTTCCATTGATTTGTATGAAATCCCTAATCGGGACAACCAATCGATTCGTGCTAATTCTAAGTACTGTGCATAGTTCCCATGGTGTACTACGCCCATTTGATCTGTTTCAGCATATCGTACTTTTAATGAAGTTTCTGAAGTGATTGGCATATTGTTATAATCAAAAATTAGTATTAAAGTTAAAAGTAGTACTATCAAATTATGCAAAAAAAATAATTAATATTCAATACCCAAATCGTTTTTTTTTTACATTTTTTGTTCACATATTTGTCGTGCAAAAACAGTAAGGAGTTTTTCAACAATTTCTTTTTAGTATCTTAACAAAAAAAAGTAAACCTAACCAGTAAGAATGAATGTAACCGCGCAGTCAGTTTGGGATAATTGTTTGTCTTTTATAGAAGACAACATCACACCCCAAGCTTTTAAAACTTGGTTTGAGCCAATCAAAGCTGTAAAACTTACAGATAGCGCCCTGAGCATACAGGTTCCTAGTAAATTTTTTTATGAATGGTTAGAAGAACATTATGTAAATCTTCTTAAAGTTTCATTAACCCGAGAATTAGGCGAAAGTGCAAAATTGGTTTATGTTATCAAAATGGAAAACACGTACGGTAACAAAAAACCATTTACTGAAAAAATACCTAGCGCAAATCGCACTCCGGTTAATTCACAAGAAGTTGACGTTCCTATTAAAAGTAAAAACCCAGAACTTAAAAATCCGTTTGTTATCCCAGGGATAAGAAATGTAAAAATTGAATCTCAATTAAATCCTAGTTACAACTTTGAAAATTTCTTGGAAGGAGATTCTAATCGATTAGCACGTTCTGCAGGTATGGCCGTAGCCAACAAACCTGGAGGGACCTCTTTTAACCCATTACTTATTTTTGGAGGAGTTGGCTTAGGTAAGACACATTTAGCTCACGCTATAGGTGTTAACATCAAAGATAATTACCCAGAGAAAACTGTTTTATACATATCAGCAGAAAAATTCACTCAACAATATATTGAATCTGTAAAAAAGAATAATAGAAATGATTTTATTCATTTTTATCAGATAATTGACGTACTCATTGTTGATGACATTCAACTTTTATCAGGCAAAGCAGGAACTCAAGATGTATTCTTCCACATATTCAACCATTTACATCAAAATGGTAAACAAGTAATCCTAACAAGTGATAAAGCTCCTGTTGACATGCAAGACATAGAGCAACGATTATTATCTCGTTTTAAATGGGGATTATCTGCAGAACTACATCAACCAGATTTTGAAACCAGAATTTCTATTATCAAAAATAAATTATATCGTGACGGCGTGGAAATGCCTGAAGAAATAGTAGAGTTTCTTGCCAACAACATAAAAACCAACATAAGAGAATTAGAAGGCGCTATTATCTCATTGATTGCTCATTCTTCTTTTAACAAAAAGGATATTACTATAGATTTAGCCAAAACTATAGTAGACAACTACGTAAAAAATACAAAACGAGAAGTATCAATAGATTACATTCAAAAGGTCGTTAGTGATTATTTCCAAATGGATGTAGAAACACTTCAATCCAAAACACGTAAACGTCATATTGTCCAAGCACGTCAACTAGCTATGTTTTTTGCCAAAAAGCTAACCAAGGCTTCACTAGCAAGTATCGGAACACAAATTGGCAAGAGAGATCATGCAACAGTTCTTCATGCTTGCAAAACAGTGGACAACCTTTCTTCTACAGACAAACAATTTAGAAAATACGTAGAAGACCTAGGAAAGAAACTTACGCTATAAACATTAAGCATAATTTTACCAAAAAAAATAAACCATAAGACATACCCTCTATTTCACCATCGGGTTTACAGTAAATATGCATACATGATCTGTTTTGAACACTCAAATAACAAAGCAAAAACATGAAAATCAAAATCCTAATGGTATGCCTCGGAAACATCTGCAGATCCCCTCTAGCAGAAGGAATCTTAAAATCAAAACTCGACCTAAACAAATATAGCGTTGAATCCTGCGGTACAAGTAGCTACCATATTGGCAATAAACCAGACACAAGATCTATTGATGTAGCCAAAAAACATGGCATAGACATAGCAAGTCAACGCGCAGCTCAATTTAAGGCAAGTGATTTCAAAACCTACGATTACATCTACGCAATGGATCACTCTAACTACCAAAACATTATTAAACTCACGAATAACGAAGAAGATAGAACCAAAGTTAATCACATTCTCAACGAACTTCATCCAAATAAAAATCTCGATGTCCCAGATCCATATTATGGCGGTGAACAAGGCTTTGAAGATGTTTTTCGAATGCTTGATGAAGCTTGCGAAAATATAGCTTTAAGATTACAAAAAAGCAATTAACTACAAAAATAACGCTTTACTCTCATCACTCTCAAAACAACACTACCCATATAAAAATACCAAAACATCTCATACCCCAGAAACAAATACTACAAACACAAATAATAGCGTTATAATCAATAACAATAAAAAAATAATATTATTTTAGTGTGCAATCAACAAAAACAAAGACACAACCTATCACCTAAACATTAAAAACCTATACTAAAAACCACTTATAAACCTATGGAGCTTAAACCCCTAGATCCCAAAGGAAAATTATACTTAATACCAACTCGGCTAGGAGACGATGTCCCCTTAGAAGTTCTACCAATATCCATTAAAAAAGTACTAGAACAAGTAAATCATTACATTGTAGAGAATGAAAAACCCGCCAGAAGGTTTATAAAAAAAGTAAGCCCTAGCAAATCTCAACGCTCTCTTGTCATACACACCGTTAATAAATACACTGATACTTCAGAAATCCCAAGCTACCTGACCCCTTGTCTTAACGGGGAATCAATAGGACTACTATCAGACGCAGGTTGCCCAGGAATTGCTGATCCTGGAGCAGAAGTTGTAAAAATAGCCCATGAAAAAGGCATCCCTGTAACACCACTTGTTGGCCCATCCTCTATTTTATTAGCTATGATGAGTAGTGGAATGAATGGACAAAATTTCACATTCAATGGGTATTTACCTATTGACAAAAATGAGAGAAAATCTACTATCAAACATTTAGAAAAAATCTCACTAGAAAGGAACCAATCTCAAATATTTATAGAAACACCATACAGAAATGACAAAATGTTCGCAGACCTAACATCTATACTACACCCCAATACCCGATTGTGTATTGCATGCGACATCACACTTACTACCGAATTCATTGCCACTAAAACCATTGAAGAATGGAAAAAAGAAGAAATAGATCTACATAAAAGACCTACTATATACATAATACAACGAGAATAAAGAAACTACGATCACAATACAGCTTTCGCTCTTCTATTCGCAACGACAAAAGACGTATCATACCCTCCAAATCGTTTCATATAATATCGAATAGTAGTACCAAATGCATCAGCAAATCCTTCTACTCCACCAGTACGCAAATATCTTTTTACTGCACCAGGCCCAGCTAGATGGGCAGCAGCAAGAATTCCAGATTCTGTTACCTCTACACCATTCATTCTTTTACCGGCAAACCATTTAATATCCCTACGTAAAACCCATTTATTCCTAGAAAGATTTGCATAAAAAGCTTTTTCCTGAAGTTCTGGATTATTAAGAAACTCATTCTTAGAAATATTCTTAACACCAATTAAAGCTAATGTTCCTTTACCGAATTGATATTTTCCCATATAACCAAATTGATTCACCACACCATAGTCGCCGCGAGATTCTTTAAAAGCAACAGCCTCTTTAAATCCTACATAAGATTTCCCCAGTTCAGGAGAAAAAAATGCGCTATCATCTTCAATTTCACTAAAATTAGGTGCGATGTAGTACAAATCCAAACCAGCTGTACTATAGGAGCTAAAATCTACTTTCTCTTTTGTTGTAAAACTCAACAAAAGCGCCCCTCCCATTGTAAGTAATATAGATAATCCTATTATCCTCTTTATCATATAAAAAATTTCTAAGTAGCCATTAAAAAAATGGTCCCCTCTACTTAAATTTTTGCCGTGCAAATATACAACTTTTTTAAAAATAAAAAAGAACAGAGTGTTAAAATTATTATAATGCTGAAAAACAGTGTTTTAGACCAAAAAACAAGCTTAAAAAGCATTAAAATTTGTGTAAAAAACCTTAAAATTGACACTTAAACGTCAAACCAAGTCTTTTAGTCGAACAAAAATAAACCTAAACTTTTAATAGTAATTCACAAAAAAAATACAATTTTGTTAATAAATTGATGAAGTTTTTAAAGCGGCACAGAAAAAAACTCTATTTTTTCCTACAAAAAAAGAGGATATAAATCTACCTATTTATCCCCTTCTCGTTAATCCACTTTACATACTGTTTTTTATTACGATTATGCTGACTCAATGTCTTAGCGAATTTATGGTATCCAAAATTCTCTACGTTAGCAACAAAAAAGTAATATTCATGCTTTTCATAATTAAGAACAGCATCGATAGAAGAAATATCAGGCATTGTTATTGGCCCAGGTGGTAATGCAGCATATTTATATGTATTATAAGGACTATCTAACTCTAAATCTTTATACAAAACACGTTTTATTACTACATCCCAATCATTACGATGTTTTTTAATTGCATAGATTACTGTTGGATCAGCATCTAATTTCCATCCATTAGTATATCTATTCATATAAACCCCCGCAACCCTTGGTCTTTCATCAACCTTAGCTGTCTCTTTTTGAACAATTGAAGCAACTGTACAAACTTGAGCAGGTGTCAAACCTATTTTCTTGGCTTTTGACAGACGCGATTCATTCCAAAACTTATTATACTCCTTTAGCATCCTATCTCTAAACTGCTCTGCAGAAGTATTCCAAAAGAATTCATACTTATTTGGCACATACATAGCTAGAGAAGTTTCTGGAGAAAACCCCTTTGCTTCTAAAAAAGCTTTTTCTTTAAAAACTTTTAACAATGAAATACTATCTGCTTCTATCTGAGTAGCAATTCTTCCCGCAAGATTTTCGAGTCTTTCCTGATTATTGAAACTAACTTGAATTGGCCCATTTTTACTTCTTAGAACATTGATAATATCATTATTATTCAAACCTTTCTTTATAATATATCGCCCAGCCTTAATATTATCAATATATCCTTTCCTTCTAGCTATTCTATCAAAACTATAAATATCTTTAACTATTGGACTAATCACCTCAATAAGCTCAGTATATGTTCCTCCAGTTGGTATATAAACAGTTTTAGTTTCGTTTTCAAAACTAGTATTAGGAGAAAAAACTGCCTGATACACATAATATGCAAAAATTCCTCCTGCAATTAAACCTAATAATGCAATAGCTAATAGTATTTTTTTAATGTACATATATTAATTGATATAAAAATTCATCTTTATAAGTGTCTTTTACTAAATTCCACTCTTTCTTCACTCCAACTTTATTAAATCCTTTTTTTTCAAATAATTTAATACTCGTCCCATTATCTTCCGAAATATTCGCATACAATTGATGTAAATGCAGATGTGTAAAACCATAATTTGTTATAAGTTCTAAAGCTTCTGCGCCATAACCTTTACCTCGGCTTTCTTTCTCTGCAATTAAAATACCGACACCTGCTCTATTATGCGTAGGGTTAAAATCAAATAAATCAATTAATCCTAGAACTGCATCATCATTTGAACAAATGACTAATCGCAATTGTTTTACTTCATAAATATCTTTATGAGCATGCTCCAAATATTGTTTAATTAAAAATCTCGAATAGGGAGTTTGCGTAGAACTCATCTCCCAAATCTGTTCATCATTCTCTACTATATAAACAAAATCAAGATCTTCTGGTTCTAGAGCTCGTAAATAGATATTTTCTCCTTTTAGTGTTACCATGAAAACTCTCCTTTAAAAACCTGCTCAGCAGGACCTATCAAAAAGATATCCTCATATCCATTTTCAGTTTTCTTAAACGTGACCTTCAATTCTCCACCTTGGGTCTGAACACTAACCGCTTCCTTATCTGTAAGCTTTGTTGCATGCATAGAAAGTGCCACAGCTGTCACTCCAGTCCCACAAGACAATGTCTCATCTTCTACTCCTCTTTCATAAGTTCGAACAGCAAATGAACTACCATTTCTTTTCTCAACAAAATTTACATTACTACCTGCTTCAAAATAGGGAGCTCCATTTCTAATTCTTCTTCCAACATTTTCTACATCATATTCAGATAATCCATCAACCATAGTAACATGATGAGGAGAACCAGTATCCAGAAACAAATGATCATCATACTTTTCTATCTCTAACACATCTTGCATCTGCAAATACACTAAACCGTTTTTAATTTCAGCATGATGCTTACCATCTATAGCTGTAAAAGTTGCTCTATTCCTAATCACACCAAGAAAAGCTGCAAATGCAACCAAACATCTCCCTCCATTACCACACATAGAACTCTCATTACCATCTGCATTAAAATATACCATAGTAAAATCATCCTCGTTATTTTGAGGCAACTCTAATAACATTAAACCATCTGCTCCGATCCCAAATTTTCTGTCACAAAGTCTGGCAAACAATTTGGTATTATTTTTGGAAAGTATAGATTCACGATTATCAATGATTACAAAATCATTACCGGTACCTTGATATTTATAAAAAGTAAGGGTCATTGTTCTTTCAATTATATAGACAAAGGTACAAAGAATGTCAACATAAAACTGTTGTTAATTGTGAGTTAAATATCATAAAAAAAGTATACTATAATTGTAATTTTAATAGTTATTGATAGTCTATTAAAGAAGTTAATGGTAAAATCAAACAAAAAAGAAAAGAAAATGAAAAGATTTTTGAGCTTATTGGTTGTAGCAGTCCTTGCAGGAGTATTTACTTTAGGATTATATAAACTGTTTTTAGAACCCGAAACTGTTGTTACGGAAAATGAAGTTAAATCAAATTCAATTCCCGTAAATTATACGGTCACTAACACGAATTCAAGTATACCAAATGCTAGTATTGATTTTACGTTAGCTGCAGAAAAAACAGTTAACGCCGTAGTACATGTCAAACAATATGGAATCACTCGTGCACCCAGAAATTTAATGGAATTTTTTAGAAACGGAGGAGCACAGGAAAGAAGAATTCAAGGTGCCGGGTCTGGAGTTATCATTACAGAAGATGGATACATTGTAACAAATAATCATGTTATTGATGGAGCTTCTGATCTTGAAATCACATTAAATAACAATAAATCTTATAAAGCCAAAGTAGTAGGTACTGCTCCACAATCTGACATTGCCCTGATTAAGATAGATGCAGATGAAAAACTATCCTACATCCCTTTTGGCGATTCTAATTCTGCTAAGATTGGAGAATGGGTATTAGCTGTAGGAAACCCTTTCAACCTTACCTCAACAGTTACTGCTGGTATTATAAGTGCTAAATCAAGAGATTTGGATGAATCTGACAATAAAAGTCAATCTTTTATACAAACTGATGCCGCAATTAACCCAGGCAACAGTGGTGGTGCTTTAGTTAACACAAGAGGCGAATTAATAGGTATTAATACTGCCATAACTTCTCAAACAGGTAGTTATGTTGGATACGCTTTTGCAGTACCTTCTAATAATGCTAAAAAAATAATTGACGATATTATAGAATTTGGTGGTGTACAACGAGGTATTTTAGGGATCACAGGAGGCACAATAAACCCAAAAGCAATGGAAGAGTATGACATCTCTACTTCTCAAGGAGTATTTGTTGCCTCTGTAGCCGAAGAAAGCGGAGCGAAAAAGGCAGGACTTTTAGAAGGAGATGTTATAAAAGAAATCGATGGACTACCTATTAGAAAATTTGCTGATTTAACCGGATATGTAAATAGCAAGAGGCCAAAAGATGTTATTAACGTAAGAGTACTTAGAAAAAATAAAGAACTAGTACTACCAGTTACTTTATCCAAATATGAGATACAACGATATAACATTGATGATGTTGGTGTAGAAGTTGCGAACCCTCCAAAAGATTATTTAAAGAACTTTAAACTTGATCATGGCGTTGTAATTAGTAAAGCATTGAGTTCAAGAATGAAAAGATATAATTTAGAAGGATTAGTTATTAGCGAAATTGATGGTAAAAAAGTAAAAAATGTTCTTGAAGTAAAGCAAATAATCGAAAATAAATATAAAGACGAAGACATCACAATTAGTCTTGTAGATAGAGATGGAAAAAAACGTGAATTTGTCTTTCAATAATTAATTAAAAAGCTATAAAAAACAATAGTTCCCATTATTTTAATAAAGTAATGGGATTTTTTTATCAAAAAACGTTTCACGAAAACGTTTGAAATATATACTTTTGCACGAAATTTCAAGACTGTAAAACACAACACATTATGAGCTCTAACGAAGTTTATGAAAAAGAACTTGCCTTTCAGGCAGACAGACGCCGCGCAACAGTGGCATTTATCAAAACTGTAAGCGACTTATGGTACGACAATTCTATAGAATTGGTACTTTTTCGCAATCAGCTAATTGACAAAAATGTTAGTGAGATTATAAATCTTCACGAATACGCTGGCGAGTTTGTACAAAAGCCAATCTCGATTTTTGATTCAGTAGAAATCGCACAAGCTATCAAACTAATGAATTTACCTCCATCAAAATTAGATATTGGTAAACTCACATATGAATATCATCTAGCAAGTGAGGAATATGGATCGATAAATCGCTTTGTACAGAATAAACTAAAGGATGCAAAGAAATTCAAACCAATTTCGCCTAAGAATGTAGTTCTTTATGGTTTTGGTAGGATTGGCCGCCTTGTAGCTAGAGAATTGATGACTATTACAGGAAAAGGAAGTCAATTAAGGCTTAGGGCCATAGTTACCAGAGGAGCAATTAATCAGGAAGTTTTAGAAAAAAGAGCTTCATTATTAAGAAGTGATTCTGTACATGGAGATTTTGCTGGTACTGTTGAAACAGATCTAAAAAATAGTGCACTTATTATCAATGGTACTACTGTAAAAATTATCAGCGCAAATAATCCAGAAGAAATAGATTACACTTCTTATGGAATTAAAGATGCTTTATTAATAGACAACACCGGCGCTTTTAGAGACAAAGAAGCTTTAAGCAGACATTTGGCTGCCAAAGGGATTGACAAAGTATTACTTACCGCTCCGGGTAAAGGTATCCCAAATATTGTTCACGGGGTAAATCACAAAGAAAACGACCCTGATAAAGTAGATATATTCTCTGCCGCTTCTTGCACAACAAATGCAATAACACCTATTTTACAAGCTGTAGACGAAAGTTTTGGTGTAGTAAACGGTCATTTAGAAACAATACATGCATATACCAATGATCAAAATCTGGTAGATAATATGCATAATAAATATAGAAGAGGTCGTGCAGCCGCTCTTAATATGGTAATCACAGAAACTGGAGCTGGGAAAGCTGTTTCTAAAGCTTTACCAAGTTTTGAGGGTAAACTAACCTCTAATGCAATTCGAGTTCCTGTACCCAATGGGTCTTTAGCAATCCTAAATCTAAACTTAGAAAAGAAGGCTTCTAAAGAAAGTATAAATGCAGCACTCAAAAAATATGCATTAGAAGGAAATTTGGTAGAACAAATAAAATATTCGCTAGATAACGAATTGGTTTCTAGTGATATCATAGGCTCTTCTGCTCCATCAATATATGACAGTAACGCTACTATAGTCGATACCAAAGGAAATAACGCAATTTTATATGTTTGGTACGATAATGAATATGGATATAGTCATCAAGTAATTAGGTTATCAAAATATATAGCCAAAGTAAGGCGTTTTACTTACTATTAAAATATTCAACAAGACACTTAAAAGCCGTTAATCATAACGGCTTTTTTTATTTACGATAACCTAACATGTAATTATCAGTCAACATAAAGCATTAGTAAACAATAAATTAACAATAATTTTGCTTTTTGGTAAATTACAACCAAAAATTCTTTTTTTTTAACCACAATATCGTACATTTATTACCGTTACAGAAGAAATTAATAACCAAAAAAAGAAAGGATATATAATATTCCTCTAAATCATTTGTAAATAGTTATTTTTATCTTCTAACTACTACACGTAGGGATATTGTATATACAACCACTAAAATTAAGAATAACAGCATGAAATTATCACAATACCTAATAGTTTTAACTATTTTATTATCTTTTTTTGAAACTTCATACGCTCAGGAAGAAACCGTAACTGTCGAGCAAGCTTTGAAGCAAGAAAAGATAGAAGGACAATTTGATATTGTTATACAAAAATCTGGAAGGTATCAGGAATATAAAGTAGTAAAACAAGTTTGGATAAACAAGCTTAAATCTAACACCATTGATACACTAAAGACATTAGAATCGAAATTGAATACTTCTAACCTTAAGATTACAGAACAACAATCTACAATAACAGGTCTCGAAGAATCACTTGCCAAAACAAATGGTGATCTCACTGCAGTAACTCAAGAAAAAGATAGTATGAGCTTTTTTGGAGCTGCAGTAACCAAATCAAGCTATAACACTATTATGTTAGTGATTATAGGAATTCTTTTAGCTTTTTTAAGTTTGTTTATTTATAAATTTAAAAACAGTAATGCTATAACAGTACAAGCCAAGAAAGCTTTAGCCGAAACTGAAGAAGAGTTTGAAGATCACAGACGCAGATCATTAGAACGAGAGCAAAAAGTTATGCGTAAGCTTCAGGACGAAATCAACAAACAACGTAAAGCAGGAGCTAAGTAAATTTAATTTCTAGATTTATATTATATTCTTTTGCATCTTTGCATTCAGTATAGAATTTAATGTTAAGATGCGTATAGATATTATAACCGTAGTACCCGATATCCTAAGAAGTCCTTTTGAAGCTTCAATCATGAAGCGATCTATAGAAAAGGGATTAGTCGAAGTACATCTCCATAATCTTAGAGAATACACCACAAACAGTTACAAACAAGTAGATGATTATCAATTTGGTGGTGGGGCAGGCATGGTAATGATGATCGAACCTATAGATAAATGTATCTCAAAATTAAAATCGCAAAGAGATTATGACGAGGTTATTTATATGACCCCAGATGGAGAAACCTTAAATCAAGGAATCACTAACCAGTTGTCATTAAAAGGGAATCTCATTATACTTTGTGGCCACTATAAAGGAGTAGACCAACGCGTACGTGATCATTTCATTACTAAAGAATTATCGGTTGGAGATTATGTATTATCAGGAGGAGAATTAGGAGCATTGATTTTGTGTGATGCTATCATTAGACTTATTCCTGGAGTATTAGGCAATGAAACTTCTGCCTTAACTGATTCTTTTCAAGATAACCTATTAGCACCCCCAATATATACAAGACCAGCAGAATACAAAGGATGGAAAGTGCCAGAAATCCTAACCTCAGGTAATTTTCCCAAAATTGAAACCTGGAGAGAAGAGCAGGCTTATCAGAGAACAAAAGAACGAAGACCGGATTTACTAGATAACTAAAACAACAACATCCTCCCTAATATTCACTATAAACGGGGTACCGTACTATAATGATTTACCTAACCTTTGCAGTAATCATCTAATTGTATTACAATGCAAAGAAAAATTTTAGTTTTTTCATTTCTATTAATCGCTTTTGGGTTGCATGCAGAACCATTCTTTAGTATATACCCTAATCGATTAAATTTTGAAAATTACCCTACCATAACAACCACATGTGTTATTCGTAATGAAGGAAGTTTTAGAATGACTAAGGCTAATATTGATCAATTTAACTTCTCATTGACAGAAAATGGTCTATACATCCCAGAGATCGCCTATAAAATAATTCAAATCGTAGATAATGATCATGTTGTTGTAAAACTATCGTATACCAGCTTATCCCCTCTCTACATAAATAGAGACATTACTTTTTTTCTTAATGCAGAAGATCACTTTACGTTTGGTGGAGAAAATTACATTTTTTTTAATAACGGAACTATTGTGAATCGTGAAATGAAGCCTTATTTCGTACATAAACACCTAACCAAACAAGAATCTAACCAAAACAACATTAAACCTGACCCTTTTTTATATTCAGACAAATCTCTCTTTGAATGTTCCCTAGAAGAATTACGGCTTATGCGCAACGAATATTACGCTCAAAAAGGGTATGTTTTCAAAAACGAACAATTTAACAACTACTTTGGTTCCAAAAAATGGTATTCTCCAACGGCGACCAATTTAAAACAAATCGCTTTTACCGAAGAAGAAAAAGCCGAAATTGCATTCATTCAATATTATGAACAGATAAAATCTAATCCCCTTTTCCCAGCTATAGATACTATCAAATATTATGATAATGATATGATCAAAGAGGTGCTTTGCACAAATCAAAAGACATATAACTTTTGGGGTAGCTCAAAAGAAAAAGAACAAATACTTCTAAATAGTACATATGTCTACTATGCTAAAGAAAAAAGACAACCAAAAAGAATAGGATATTTTAATCTATATCATAAACAAGAACAGTTTCGCGAGTACCATAATAATGGTATCGTTAATGAAGAATTATTTATTCGTAAAAATGGTTCTGATTCATACACTGCTTTTCAAGAAAAGTATCACAATACAGGAAAAAAAAGAAAAGAATCTGATTTCCAGCATAACATAAGCGCTTTTGATATTGAATCTCGTAAACAAGAAGAAAGTGATTGGCATATCGTTTGGGAGTATTATACAACATCACAACATAAAGATATAGACTCCACACAAACCATCAGAGATATTTATAGTTACGCCACAGTTTATGATTTCCATACAACTCAGACGCCTTCAGAAAAAGAAATGAGTCAAATCGTCACACAATCATTGACAACAAACTCGGATCAAGAATATTTTTTTGATGAACTAGTAAAACTGTACGAACAAGAATATCCCAAAAGCAATGGGTTAGAATTAAGCACTAATAATTATATCAAAGACAAGGATGCAGCATACATACACTCACTTGACCTATACAATACCAGGGAATCTGTATTATTATGCAGTCAGCATCAGGTAAGTTATGTATATATCTCTATGAGTAATAAACGATATGAACAAAAACTTTATGATGAGTCACCTGCTCTTATTGGTGCTGACCACGCTATTCTTTATGATGATAGTAGCGCAGAAGAAATTGATAAAAAATACAAAGTTCAATATTGGAATAATGAAAAAAAGCAATTAGAATTTGTAGATCTTTTTCATCCTGACATGGAATATGGTACGTATATCTTATTTATGAAAATCACGTTTCCCGAACATAAAAAAACATTTTACTCAGACAAATACACTTTAGAGTATATTCCTTCAGAGGAAATAAACTAGTAAACTTCATTTACACAAAGTATGTTTGTTAACACTCTGAAAACAAAAACAATAATAAAGATTTCAAAAAGCTTGGAAATCTTTAAATAATACTTATTTTTGCACCCTGATTAGAACAACCTCTGGCGAAAACCGTGAATGTTGTTTTAACAAAACCTAAGAAACTATATCAAAAATGGAAGATTTAGTAAAATTCGTACAAGACGAATTTGTTGAAAAAAAAGAGATGTCTCAATTCTCTGCTGGTGATACTATCACTGTTTATTACGAAATTAAAGAAGGAAACAAAACACGTACACAGTTCTTTAGAGGAGTTGTAATACAAAGAAGAGGTTCTGGAGCCACTGAAACATTTACAATCAGAAAGATGTCAGGAACTATTGGAGTAGAACGTATTTTTCCTGTAAATTTACCAGCACTTCAAAAAATTGAAGTTAACAAAAGAGGTAAGGTACGTAGAGCTCGTATATTTTACTTTAGAGAACTTACTGGTAAAAAAGCACGTATCAAAGAAAGAAGAAACTAATTTTCACTTCTTATATAAGTCAAAAAAGGTCGTTAATCAACGACCTTTTTTTATGAACAAAAGTTAATAACCCTAGTTCATAACCAGTTGATAACTAATGCAATAAGAAATATTGACCAAACAATAGATTTTGCTTATATTTATCTAAGATTACATTCAATAAGAGATGACACAAGGATTCTCTACGTTATGTAATTGTACACAATACGTTCTTTGAACATAAAAAGACCACTTTATAATTAAAATAAATATAAGACGAAAGTTATTTTTTTGAGTACATCCTTGAAATTAATTTAAGGGCTTTCTTTAAAATCATTTCAAAATGAAATTTAAAAGAAAAAATTAAGTCTTGACACCTTTTTAATTTTAAATGGCATTAGACTATTCGGGTGAAAAACTGAAAAATTGCATTAGTAATTTAGAAACACAAGCGCTCGTATTAGTCGTATGAGTAGAAATAAATTATACAAATCATCATTTGGTAAATTTAAATCTACTTAATCTGGAAATAAAAGATTATGTAATAACAAACGAAAGTTTTTATCTAATAGCGGGTAAAACAGCTAGCATAAAAATTATTTCCGATGAAGCCATATCAAAATACTCGTATTCTTGATATGGCTTTTTATCTTTCTAAAAGTATCAATAAAAACAGGGGCTAATTTTTCATATCTTATTTTTTTTACCTTTTATTTTTTGGAAACTACAATTCAAAGTCTTTAACTCAAAACTAACACCTTACAGGTTGCATTTACATTACTAGATTTGTATCTTCGCGCTCGGAAAATCTCTGACTAATAATATTGTATATTCAATATGGTCAATGCAAAAAAGATCAACCAATATTGTTTGTCTAAGAATAATTAAACGACTAATTATTTCCTTACATAAATAGTATAATAAATTAGGGTATCTAGATCTTTTAAGCTTAAAAAAAGAGAACCCCTAAATAAAAAACCAAAAATATGGGAGTTGATAACTCAAAAATTGTATACACTAGAACTGATGAAGCACCTGCTTTAGCTACATATTCTTTTTTACCCATTGTTCAAAAATTCACAAAAGCAGCAAATATCGAAATTGAGACAAAAGACATCTCACTTGCTTCTCGAATTCTTGCTAATTTTCCCGAAAAATTAACCGATAAGCAAAAACAAGCTGATGCTCTTGCAGAGCTAGGTCAACTTGCCCAAAAACCTGAAGCAAATATCATAAAGCTTCCTAATATTAGTGCTTCAATTCCTCAATTAAAAGCCGCTATTGCTGAATTACAACTCCAGGGATTTGCTGTGCCAAACTATCCAGAAGAGCCAGAGAATGACAATGAAAAAGAAATCAAATCACGATATGACAAAATCAAGGGTAGTGCTGTAAACCCTGTCTTAAGAGAAGGAAACTCTGATCGTAGAGCTCCTAAACCGGTGAAACAATATGCCAAAAAGAATCCACACACTATGGGAGAATGGTCCTCTGACTCTAAGACTCATGTTGCCACAATGACAAGCGGTGATTTTTGCTCTAACGAGAAATCAGTTACCATGGCTGAAGCCGATGAAGTAAAAATTGAATTTATTGATCAAAACGGAAATACAACTATACTAAAAGAAAAAACCTCTCTGCTATCAGGAGAAGTCATAGATGCTACTGTAATGAGTAAAAAAGCACTTATTTCTTTTCTTGAAGAACAAATAGCTGATTCCAAAGAAAAAGATGTATTGTTTTCACTACATATGAAAGCAACAATGATGAAGGTTTCTGATCCAATTATTTTTGGACATGCTGTAGAAGTATTTTTTAAAGATGTATTTGAAAAACATGCAGAAACTCTTGAAGAAGCTGGAGTAGAAGTTAACAATGGTTTTGGTGACCTCATCAACAAATTAAAAAGAGTTCCAGATGCAAAAAGAGAAGAAATAAAAGCTGATATTCAAGCATGCTATGAAAAAGGCCCAAAACTTGCAATGGTAAATTCTGACGAAGGAATTACAAATCTACATGTTCCAAGCGATATTATTATTGATGCTTCTATGCCGGCTATGATTCGTAACTCTGGCAAGATGTGGGATACTCAGGGAAATCTTCAAGATACCAAAGCAGTTATCCCTGATAGTAGCTACGCAGGCATATATCAGGAAACTATTGATTTTTGTAAAAAACATGGTGCTTTTGATCCAACCACTATGGGAACTGTTCCTAATGTAGGGTTAATGGCTAAAAAAGCTGAAGAGTACGGCTCTCATGATAAAACTTTCGAAATTCAAGGAAACGGTAGCGTTAGAGTTATTGGTTCTGCAGGTAATATAATCACAGAACACACTGTAGAAAAAGGAGACATCTGGCGCATGTGTCAGACCAAAGATGCACCAATCAAAGATTGGGTAAAACTTGCTGTAAATAGAGCTAAAGCAACTAATACTCCTACTATCTTTTGGTTAGACAAAAATAGGGCTCATGATACAGAGTTAATCAAAAAAGTTAATACATATTTACCTGAGCATGATACTACAGGATTAGATATTAGAATTATGTCTCCTGTTGAAGCAACACGTTTCTCTCTAGAAAGAATTGCAGCTGGTCAGGATACTATTTCGGTTACAGGAAACGTATTACGTGATTATAATACCGACCTCTTCCCTATCTTAGAATTAGGCACCAGTGCAAAAATGTTATCTATTGTTCCATTAATGAATGGAGGTGGTTTATTTGAAACTGGAGCAGGAGGTTCTGCACCAAAACACGTTCAGCAATTTAATAAAGAAGGACATTTGAGATGGGATTCATTAGGAGAATTTCTCGCTTTGGCTGTCTCACTAGAACACTTAGGTGAAACCAATAACAATTCTAAAGCACTAATTATAGCTGAAGCTTTGGATCAGGCAACTATAAAATTTCTAGATCATAAAAAATCTCCTTCTCGAAAAGTAAATGAATTAGACAATAGAGGGAGCCATTTTTATTTGGCTTTATATTGGGCACAAGAACTTGCAGAACAAACTCAAGATAATGATTTACAAAGTGAATTTGCTATAATAGCAAAAGAACTAGCAAACAATGAAACTAAAATCATTACTGAACTCAACAATGCCCAAGGGAGTACTGTAGATATGGGAGGTTATTATTGGCCAGATGTAGAGAAAGTATCTAAGGCAATGCGACCTAGTACTACTTTAAATAGCATTATAGAAGCATAAATATTGAATCTTATAAAGTAAATTGACAAAATCAATTTATTTTCAAGATCAGGCAAATCTATAAAAAAAGCCTACGGATATATATTCGTAGGCTTTTTTGGATATCTACAATATTATATTTGCTCTTAATAGGATACATAAAACTATGCGGTATTACATTCTTCTTATTTTTATTCTTTTACAATCAACTATAAGCTTTTCCCAAAGAGGAGGATACTATATGAATCACATATCCAATAGCCCTGTTTCTATTTATAACGCTAATGTTAACCTAAGGAGCTCTTCTTCAATAAAATCAAAAGTAATCGCAACCTTAAATCCAGGTGACAAATTACAAGAAACATATACTCATATAAGGGATACAATTAATGGCACTCCTGGATATTGGATTGAAACACAATACCAAAACAAGATCGCATACGTATGGAATAATCTTGTTTCAAGGTTTGCTTTTAAACTTCATACAAATACCGATTATAGATTACTTATAAAGGAAGAATCAGAAAGTAAAATAGGCGTAAAAATATTTCATAATAACCAATTTATATCACATCAACCTATAGCACTTAAAGCAAATAAAGAATTATCCGAAGTCTTTAGCATTGGTACTACCCATAATAGCGACAATAAGGAAATAATAGTTTTTAAATTTCAAGAACCCAATGACTTTTTACTTTATCAATGGGACGAAGGTGCATTAACACCATTTACCAAAAAATTAGAACTCCCATTTCTAAGTGATTCACAATTAGGGTATATAACAGCCAATAATGTAAATATCAGATCTGAAGCCTCTATAAAATCACCTATCATAGCAACACTACAGATACCAAACAGCGTAGAAATTCTTAACTATAGTTTTAAAGAAGATACTATAAATAACCAAAAAGGGTACTGGAGTCATATAAAGTATAAACATCAAGAAGCCTATGTATGGAATCAATTTTTAACACCAATAGGAGCCGAGAGCCTAAAAAACAAAGAAGTCACTTTTTTAATGAAAGAAAACTATCTTATCGCTATAAAAAATGGAAAAATCATAGATAAAATAAAAACAAACGGAGGAGATAATATAACACTCTTAGGCAATCTAGGAATTCCACAAGTTGAGGAGTTTATAACTATTTGTCACTATGCTGAAAGTTGTGGACAAACCAGTGGAGATATTATCTATAGCTGGAATGGCAGAAAACTAAAGTATTTTATAGATAATACAGGTGTTGGTGATGGAGGTCTATTTGAAGGAAATACTACTATTTTTCCATCATTCATCAACGGTACCAGAAATACGATTAACACAATATACTCAGAAGGTGAAAGTATTGACATCCCCTCTCCTGATTTATCAGGTACTTCTTATAATAGTTTTTATAGAAAAAAAATAGCTAAAGCATATACCGTTGACACTAATGGTAAATTAGTTCCAAAACTTACTGAAACTAAAAAAATACAAACCTTTATTGAACAAGAATTTAAAAATTGTGAACTAAGATACTATAAGACAGCCGATATTAATAAAGATGGGATTGCCGATGCATTCATTTACATGATAAATAACAAAACTCAAAATCGTTCGACACTAGCTATTGCATTAGGAAATACATCTGGCACATATAAATTACACTCAAGTAATAACAATCTAATTTTTCATGATCAAAATGATCCTCTTACAACTATTGATATTAACAAAAATGGTTTTCAGTTAAGTATATTTTACTCAGGATACTATACACACCCCTATGAAAACTGTATTTTCAAATTAAAATATTTGTACAATCATGATATCAATGACTTTCAACTCATACAAGAAACCAAATTAATTCCTAGCAGTGATGATTCTTCTTGGAAAAAAGAATTAAAAATTTATAAAACAAATATGATTTTGTTTAAAGATTCCTGGCACTCTCAACTCTCTACAGAAAACTAAAATCACCCAAAATCTAATCTAATTAAGTCTCCCCTACCTTTCTTTGTATTGCAAAACTTGATTGTAAAAGGTATAATTGCACTAAAGATATAATAATCAACTATACTTTGTCTAGAGTTATTCTCATTAAAGACTTTTTCTATTATTCTATTTTTTTTATAAAAACACATTCTTTTTTCTATGAGATGCAACCCTTTGTTTTTTGGATTGTCAATAGTAATAACTAGAAAAGAAAAGTACTTTTAAAGAAAATTACAATCAAGTAAAACTAATTGGAAACCAATATCCTTTATACGCATAAAGATCTTGTTGAGCAAAGCAAGTCTGGTGATAGGAATTCGCAATACCAGTTATATGAGCTCTATATAGATGCCATGTACAATATTAGTATGCGAATGTTAGGTACAAAAGAAGATGCAGAAGACATTGTTCAAGAAAGTTTTATTGAAGCTTTTAAAAATCTAAAATCATTTAGATATGAAAGCACTTTTGGTTCCTGGTTAAAAAGAATAGTAATTAATAAAAGTATAAATCATTTAAAATTAAAAAAAATACAATTAACCCCACTTGACCAACATGAGTATCATATCAGTGAAGAAGCAAATGATCAAGTAGCAACAATTGATATTATAAAAATAAAAAAAGGTATTAAGGTACTCCCCGATGGATATCGACAAATCATTAACCTTTATCTACTCGAAGGATATGATCATATCGAGATTTCAGAAATATTAGGCATTGCCATTTCTACTTCCAAATCACAGTACCATAGAGCAAAGAAAAAACTTATTGAAATTGTAAACACTTTATAATACAATGGACGATTTTGAAAAATATATAAAAGAGAACAAACATCAATTTGACGAATACAAAGCTGATAGATCAAAGATGTGGTCTCATATCGAATCTGGGTTAGAAACTCCAAAAACAATTCCGTTATGGAGAAAATTTCCGTTACTAAAAATAGCAGCTAGTATCCTGATTCTTATTGGGGCCTTCTCTACAGTAAACTTCTTTATAACATCTGGGTTTAACGCAAATAACCAAAACAATATAGTACACCAAGAACTTAGAGACATTGATAACTATTACAAGGATTTAGTCTCATTTCAAGTTCAACTGGTAAAGAACAATCCCAAGCTACAACCAAAAGATAAGAAAGAGTTTCTGTCTTTTATGGATGAATTAGACGAGGAATATGAAACTTTAAAATTAGAAATGACAAAGAACCTGAATAATGAATACATTTTAGAGGCCATTGTCAACAATTATAAAAAAAGAATAGAATTGATCGAGAATTTATTGAAACAGATCAATGATTCTAAAAAATCAAATAATAATGATGGCTACATTTTATAAATATCTCCTGTTGATACTCATATTATTTTGTATGAAGAATGGCATACATGCACAAGAAAAAGTATCAAAAAAGATCGAAAAAACATATGCTTTGACCAATACTGGCGAATTACATTTGGAAAACAAATATGGTAACGTAATTATCAATGGTTGGGATAAAAAAACAATACAAGTAACCATTGACATACAAGTGGTTAAAAAGAAAAAAGAAGCTGCTGAAGAGCTACTGCAACGTATTAAACCTCAAATTAACACTACTGAGGATTTCATTAGCATCACTTCTATTATTGAAGAAAAAAACACCAGTATGATTTCTAAATTCTTTAATAAAGAACTTTTTAATAATGTAAATCCATTTGATTTCGACAAAGGAAATATCCAAATTGATTATACAATACACTTACCTTCTAATGCCGAAATTAATCTTATAAACAAATTTGGTGATATTATTATAAGCGAATGGGTCGGTAAACTAAAAGTAAATGCACAACATGGAGATATGTGGATAAATAAAGATCTTAATAATGCGAATATTGAAATGAAATTTGGAAAACTAAAAACAAAATCAATTACCTACGGAAACATACGTTTTAAAAATGGGGAGATTGATATAAAAGAATCCAAAGATCTTAAAATCACCAGTAGCGGAACAATTATAAAAATTGAACATGTAAAATCTCTCGAAATACACTCGAGTAAAGATCAGGTTGCTGTTAACAAAATAGGGAACCTTCAAGGTGAATTAATGTTTAGCAGTATGTACTTAAATGATGTGTACGAAAACATAAACCTTACTATGGAAGTTGCTGATTTTTGGATATCTAAAATCCAAAAATCTAACACCGCTGTAGTTATTAATCAAGAATCTTCAGAATTAAATATTAATATATCTGGTTTAGCTATTGATTTTAGTGCTTCTTTGGAGCAGGGATTATTAAGAATTCCTAAATCATTTACTAATATTACAACCGATATGATTGATAAAAGAAAGAGAATAAGAGATATTAGTGCAACATATGGTAATAGTAGTTCTCCAGGAAAATTTCATATAACAGGGAAAAAAGGAGTCATCGTTTTAACAGAATAATTAAAAGGTACTATCAAAAAAAATACTAAATCAATAAAAAAATCATTTCAGTGCAACCATTATAAAATTAAACTGTCAATGATAATAACATAACTAATCAAGTAGAATGAAACATTTAAGAATCATATTACTTTTTATGCTGGTTGGATATAATTTTAACAGCATTGCTCAAAAATCTAAAGATTATATTGAATTTAACGATCGAAAAAATATTGTACACGGTGTGTATATAGGTATTAGTGCAGGGTATGGAGAAGTTGAAAACAGGGATACATATATTGCAGGGCTCAAAATAGCTTATGTAGCCAATCGTAAATTTGAAATTGGATTTGTAACAAAAGGATTGTTCTCTAATCAAAACATATCGGGTGTTTTTTCCTCAAATAGTGCTGATCTGGGGGCAGTTTACTCAGGCGTTCATTTAGAACCTATTTTTTTCAGCAGAGCCAAAATCAACCTTTCTTTCCCTCTCTTAATAGGAGGCGGGGCTACTGGTTATGTTAATACTGATTGGGCCGACGATGAAGAAGCAGAACGTTATCAAGAAGATCAATGGGATGCCGTATTTGTTGTAGAACCTGGAGTAAGCATCCTATATAATATTTCTAGATATGTTCAATTAGAAACCGGAGTAAAATACCGGTTTTCTAGTAAAGTAGAGTTATCTCCAGATACTATTACCCGTATCAATGGATTTTCTGCTAGTTTTGGTATAAAAGTTGGTGTGTTTAACTTAGGAAGAAACCGTTATAAAAAAAAGATCCCAAATGATAAATGAATCAAAAACAATTAATAGTCAAAATCTAAATACACTTTATGTCTTTACAAAAGACAATCAAGTATATCTCAAAAAAAACATTTCTTTTGAATCCTCAGAGAATTCAACGCCTAACGAAGAATGGTTTCCCATAAACTTTCAATGGAGTATTTAAATTAAAAAGGTTATTTTCGAGTGCAATAAAATAATATAACTCAAAATTAACTTTTGTGTAGTTGTAGAAGTCGTAACATCTTTTTTCTTTTACAGTTTACATATTAGATAATCATAACAAAAATACTTCTCTATTGAAAAAAATCATTTCTCCCAGCCTAATGCTGGTATTTCTATTTTTGTTAACCTACTCTTCTTTATTAGGTCAGGAAAAATTCACTCTAAGTGGTGTAATTTCAGAACGTTCAAGTAATGAGACATTAATTGGTGTCAATGTTATTTTCCCAGAAATGGGACAAGGTGTAGTAACTAATGAATACGGTTTTTATTCTATCACCTTAAAACAAGGCAAATATAAAGTACAAATTAGCTATTTAGGATTTCAGGATATCATACAAGAAATTGATCTTAGTGAGGATAAAAAATTAAATTTTCAACTAACTGAAGCGTCAGAAGCTTTAGATGAAGTAATTATTACCGAGAACATAGAGAAATTAGATGTAAAAACCCCTCAAATGAGTGTCAACAGACTCTCTGCTGCAACCATAAAACAGATTCCTGTGGTTTTGGGAGAAGCTGATGTAATCAAATCTATTTTGCTTTTACCAGGTGTTACTAGTGGTGGAGAAGGAGCTTCGGGGTTTAATGTTCGTGGTGGAGCAGCTGATCAGAATCTTATTCTATTAGATGAAGCGATTATTTTTAATTCCTCTCACCTCTTTGGTTTCTTTTCTGTTTTTAATCCCGACGCTATAAAAGACATTAAACTCTATAAAGGCGGAATTCCTGCAAAATATGGAGGACGTATATCCTCTGTTCTCGATATTTATCAAAAAGAAGGAAATAGTAAAAAATTTAAAATAAATGGTGGCCTTGGCGCTGTATCCAGTAGATTACTGGCAGAGGGGCCAATCAAAAAAGATAAAGGGGCATTTCTTATTGGAGGAAGAGGTTCTTATGCACATCTTTTCCTACCACTCTTTGATAACGATAATACTGCGTTTTTCTATGATTTAAACACAAAACTCAATTACAAAATCAATGAAAATAATAACATATATCTTTCTGGATATTTTGGTCGTGATGTATTTGGCATTAATGAGAGTTTTGAAAACATCTATGGTAATACAGTGCTTAATTTAAGATGGAATCACCTATTTTCGGATAAATTATTTTCAAATCTTTCTTTAATATATTCTGATTATTTTTATGGTTTAGAACTCGATTTTGTAGGTTTTGAATGGGATTCGGGCATTAGGAATTTCAATTTAAAATATGATCTAAAACATTATCTAAGTGATAAATTTCAACTGAACTATGGGGTTAGCAATATATATTATAGATTTAATCCGGGAGAAATAAAACCTAATAGTGAAGACTCTGGAATTAAAAGGGAAAAACTCATCAATAAATATGCAAATGAATTTGGTGCCTATATCGATGCTGAGCATAAAATCTCTAATAATCTAATTCTTCGATACGGTCTTAGACTAAGCAACTTTGTTAGACTAGGGCAAAATGAAGTAAATGTATATCAAGATAACAATCCTCTCTTATTTAATCAAAATCTTCAAATTTATGAATCTGCCGAACCTATAGGAACAGAAAATCTTAGCAGAAATGATCAAATAGCAACATTTACTAATCTAGAACCTCGAGTTGCTCTGGCATATTCTTTTAATGATGACACTTCGATAAAAGCAAGTTATAATAGAATGGCTCAATATCTTCACTTGCTATCCAACACTAATTCCCCTACTCCACTAGATGTTTGGACCCCAAGTGGCAACTTTATAAAACCTCAATTACTTAATCAATATGCATTAGGGTATTTTAAAAATATTAACGACAATACTTATTCTATCGAAACAGAAATTTTCTATAAGGAAATTAAAAATCGAATCGATTATATTGATGGAGCAGAGCTAATTGCAAACAATGCTATAGAACAAGATATTCTAAATGGAGAAGCTCGTGCTTATGGTCTCGAATTTTTATTACGAAAAAATGAAGGAAAATTTAAAGGTTGGTTGGCCTACACATTATCTAAATCAGAACAACGAACTCCTGGAAGAACACCTCAAGAACCCGGCATTAATAATGGAGAATGGTATAATACTCCATATGATAAAACTCATGACATATCCTTTAATGGAAGTTATGAGTTAAATGAAAAATGGAAATTTGGAGCAAATTTTTTGTTCCAAACTGGGCAGCCTACTAACTATCCGACAGGGCAGTTCGAGTTTCAGGGATTGGTAGTTCCTGTATTTGATGCACCCAGAAATAGTGAACGTTTACCTTCGTATCATAGAATTGATATCTCTGCTACCTTAACTCCAAGAAAAAACAATAATAGAAAATGGAAAGGAGAATGGGTCTTTAGCGTCTATAATATATATAATCGCAGAAATGCTGCTTCTATTAACTTTAGTCGAAATCAAGATACTTTTGCCAATGAAGCTATTAGAACTTCAATTTTTGGGATTATACCAGCTATAACCTACAATTTTAAATTTTAGAGAAATGAGGAAAGTAATATATATAGCATTTGGGATTCTATTTTTTATGAGTTGTGAAGATGTCGTTGATATTGATGTCCCTGAAGGTGAGCCAAAACTGGTCATTGACGCTTCATTAGAATTTGTTACACAAACAGATGGTTCTTTACGACTCGAAAATGAAGAAATAAAACTAACAATGTCTGCGCCTTTCTTTGATGAAAATACTCCTACTGTTAGTGATGCTACAATTTATATTACTAACCTCACATTTGATTTTATATACAATTTTGACGAACTATCTTTTGAACCTGGTACATACATACCTTCTAACGGAAGTTTTTTATGGGATTTTGAATCAGATTACGAACTTACTGTAATTCATGATAATGAGACCTATAAAGCTACTACAAAAATTATCCCCTCCGTACCTATTGACAATATTGCACAAGGAGATGGAACATTGTTTGAAGGTAATGAAATCGAAATAGAAGTTAGTTTTACCGATGACGGAAATCGCAATGATTTCTATCTTTTTGATTTTGATTTTAATCTATTTCTACCCAGTGAAGATCGCTTTTATCAGGGAAAACCCTTTAAATTCTCATACTTCTATGAAAACCCAGAAGAAGTTGAAGGTAGAGAAGTTACTATAAAAATTCTTGGTATTGATCAAAGATATTTTAATTATTCTAGTATTCTTATCGAACAAAGTGAACAAGATGGTGGTAATCCTTTCCAAGCTCCACCTGCAGTATTAAGAGGAAATATTATCAATACTACAAATTCTGATAATTATCCATTGGGATATTTTAACCTTTCAGAGACTTATAGTTTTCCTTTTACCATTCAGAAAAAATAGTATTTCTACTCAATAATATGACTTATTGCGCTCTTTAATCTGTATTTTTGATATATGCAATTTATTAAAACCACAGAACAAACCTCCAAACACAACCATTTAGAAAAAATGAGTGTTACTGAGTTATTGACAAATATTAACACTGAAGATAAAACGGTACCTGATGCTGTAGAAAAATCAATTCCGCAAATAGAAGCTTTAGTCAAAGAAATTGTACAAAAACTAAAAAATGGAGGTAGGCTTTTCTATACAGGAGCAGGAACAAGTGGTCGATTAGGTATCTTAGACGCCAGCGAATGCCCTCCTACTTTTGGGGTTTCACATGATCTTGTGATTGGTTTAATTGCAGGAGGTGACACTGCCATTCGAAAAGCTGTAGAATTTGCAGAAGATAGTCCTACTCAAGGGTGGAAAGACTTAACAGAATATAATGTTTCAGAAAAAGATGTAGTGATTGGTATTGCAGCTTCAGGAACAACTCCTTATGTAGTAAAAGCATTACAACATTGTAACGAAAATAATATTACTACGGGTTGTATTACTTGTAATGAAGGAAGCCCTTTGGCCACAACTGCACAATTTCCTATTGTGGTTACCGTGGGGGCCGAATTTGTGACGGGAAGCTCTCGCATGAAAGCAGGAACAGCTCAAAAACTAGTCCTAAATATGATTTCCACTGCTACAATGATTCAATTAGGAAGAGTAAAGGGCAACAAAATGGTAGATATGCAACTTAGTAATAACAAATTGGTAGATCGAGGAACACGTATGATTATGGAAGAATTATCTATTGATCGAGAGCAAGCATCAAGGTTACTAGAACAATATGGAAGTGTACGAAACGCAATAGATAATTATGGAGCCTAAAAGAACAAATAAAGAATTATTAGGCAAAGGAGTTCAACGTATGGCTATAGCTTTGATTTTTATGTTTATTAGTCCGGTTGTTATTCATTCTGCATTCAAAAATCAAGAACATCCTTTATACATACCTATATTAGTATTAGGATTAATTAGTGCTGGATTTGCCATATTTATGGCATTCAAAGGCCTAAAAACTATAATGGATTCTATGTTTGGAAAGAAATGAATTCTTAAGAAGTACTTCTTAAGAATTCATTTCTTATTAATTTTTCTCAAAATGAGATGGCAACTTACAGTTTAACCTGACCTAAAGCTCCATCAACTTCTGCTCCGTAATATTTTTCTGGATCGCTAAGAGTTTCTTTCACAGCATAATACATAACTGTAAGTGCTCCTCTAACAAGACCCCAATATCCTCCATTTACTACGCTTAATTCTTCATTTGTCAATTCTTGTACTTCAAAATTTTTTAAATCTTTCATTTTTTTGATTTTAATATTTAACAATTAATAAACACCTTTAGCAGTGTTATTTCTTAATGCAATAATAGAATCTTGCAATCTCAAATTTTGAGACTGAAAAAATAAATTAGATTTTAAATTTGATAAATAAAAGAAAGTGCAAAGCAATATATTAAATACCTTCTCTTTTATTGACCGGGGATGTAGGATTATAACCAAATCCATTAATTTTGATTTCTACCTTTAAATGATCAAGAATATATCCTATAATAGCATAATGGTGCGTCGCATGACTATTTGCATGTGATAAGATACTTTCTAAAGTATAATTAACGGTTACTTTTCCTTGCCCCATATTATCTGTGACATTTATCAAATAATCAGTATTCACATCTACATAAGATAACAATGTTTCCTGAAGTTGATATATATAGTTTATTGCAGATTTCTTATCTGTAGATAAAGTCTCATCCCTCTTACGAGCAGTTAGATCAATATTATTAGAATCTAATCCGCTAATGATACAGTCAAAAAAATCAAGTGTGTGTCGTATATGAGAACCTATACTAGAGTAGTATGGCCCCACTGAAGTGTTTTTGTAAGTATTAGAATCAATTGCGTCTAATAGTGCAATAGCATTATTGAGATTATGATTTATTGAAGATATAATTAATTGTTTCATGGGCTGTTTAGACGTAATATACATAATTAGCTTACAAAATAAATATTTTTAAGTTATAAATCTATTTTTCAAATATTATAATAAAATATAAAACAAATATCAACGTTTTAGGATCATAAAGTCCACATAATAATTATCTTACCTTCTCACAAGCAGTAGGATATTTATCACTAAAACTAAGGTTTACCCGTAAAAATTAAGATAAAATACGCTTTTTATCGATTAATGGCCTTTTTATTGGATTTTACAAATAAAATATTGTATTATTGCTTTGTGATTTAAAAGCCCCCGAAGAATGAAAAGAATTGCACTTATCTTATTATTGCTATGTTTTATTCCTAAAACTAATGCCCAAAACGTATACGACGATGCCTTAACTGCTGCAAGTTATGCGTATTCTCATAGTAAGAAAGCACATGGTGCTAATAATGTTTTTCACACCCAAGAATATGCAGATAAAGCTATAGAAGCTTTTCAAAAAGTAGAAAATTTAGCTGACCAATGTAATTGTAAAAAAGCAACTGAAACAGCTTACCAAGCTAGAGTTGATATGGAAAGTTCATTAGAACAAGACACATATGAGCGTAGTAGATTTTTTGCAAAAAGAGCTAAAGAGCTAGGTTCTAAAATTTTAGAACAACTAACATTTTGTCAAGCAAGTGTAGGTAGCTATTCTGATGTAGAAGAAACCGCATCTATTGAAGAAGAAAATGAATTAGCAGAAGCAACACAAGAAGTATCTGATAAGCAAAAGGAATTAGAAGCCAAGCGTCGTCAATTAGAAATCGAACAACAACAATTAGAGCAACAAATAGCTGAACAAAGCAGAAAGAAGGCTGAATTTGAAGCTAAGCGTGCAGCAGAACTGAAAGAACAATCTCTAATTAAATCAAAAGCTGAACAAGCACTATACAAATTAGAAAGCGCTTTACAAGAATTGAGTGTTGTTTTAAATGAAGAATCTAAATTTGAATCACAAGCTGATTATGTAAGAAGTGAAAATGATTTAAAGAATGAATCTCTTCATGACACAAAGAATTTCTATGTAAACAGAGCAAAAGAACTTACTAAAACTGCTATGCAGCAATTTGCTAGCTATAATATGGCAGAAAACTAATAACCGCTTAATTTTATTTTGTAGCCCCAAAATAGAATTTTTTCAAACGACACCTTTTATAGGTGTCGTTTTTTTATACGCTATATTGTGAATAAAATTAATAACTAAGTTACAAAGCAATAGGAATAATTCCATATATTTGGAATTATTCCATAAAACTTAGTATTGAGAACTATATTACATCTTGACCTGGATACATTTTATGTATCTGTAGAACGCATCATCAATAGCACATTAAAAAACAAGCCTCTGCTTGTTGGCGGCATTAGTGATCGTGGTGTTGTAGCGGCATGTAGCTATGAAACAAGAGCCTATGGCATACATTCTGGTATGCCTATGAAAATAGCAAAAGAACTTTGTCCAGAAGCTGTAGTAATCAAAGGAAATGCAGGAACCTACAGCAAATATTCGGATCTGGTAACAGAAATCATTAAAGAAAAAGTACCTGTTTTTGAAAAATCGAGTATTGATGAATTCTACGCAGATCTTTCTGGTATGGATAAATTTTTTGGATCCTACAAATATGCTTCAGAGCTACGCCAAAAAGTAATCACAGAAACCGGTCTTCCTATATCTTTTGGTCTTTCTGGTAATAAAGTAGTTTCTAAAGTAGCAACTAATGAAGCTAAACCTAATAACCAATTAAAAATAGATTTTGGTACAGAAAAGCCATTTTTAGCTCCTCTATCAATTAAAAAAATACCCATGGTAGGTGATAAAACCTATTATACACTTCGAAATTTAGGTGTTCGTTATATTAAAACTATCCAGGACATGCCTGCAGATATCATGAAAGGAGTACTAGGAGTAAATGGCTTAACAATATGGAAAAGAGCTAATGGAATAGATAACACACCTGTTATTTCATTTTCTGAACGTAAATCAATCTCTACAGAAAGAACATTTGATAAAGACACTATAGATATTTATAAGCTTAGAAATATTCTCATTGCAATGACAGAAAATCTTTCTTATCAATTGCGAAGAGGGAATAAGTTAACTGCTTGCATTGCCGTAAAAATCAGATATTCTGATTTCAACACATACTCTAAACAAATAAAAATACCGTATACAAGTGGAGATCACATTCTTATTCCCAAAATTCTCGAGGTATTCGAAAAATTATATCAGAAAAGATTATTAGTACGGTTAATAGGTATACGGTTTAGTCATTTGGTAAGTGGAAATTATCAGATCAACTTATTTGAAGATGATGAGAAACAACTTAACCTGTATCAGGCATTAGACAATATTAGAGTTCGATATGGAGATCGAAGTGTGATTAGAGCTGCAGCCATAGGATCATCTACAATTGGCAGAATGCAAAACCCTTTTAATGGTCAGCCACCAATAGTATTAGCACACAGAAAACAATAAATATTCAAAATATAAACAACAAATAAAATATAACGTACAGTTTGATACTAAATGTACCTTAATTGCCACTCATACTACAGTTTACGCTTTGGAACTTTTTCTGAGACAGACCTCTTAACATTAGCTGAAGAAAACAATATAAAATGTTTGGCCTTAACTGATATTAATAATACTTCAGCCTGTCTTAATTTTATAAGAAAAGCAAAAGAGTATAAAATCAAACCCATTATAGGAGTAGATTTTAGAAACAAACACCAGCCTTTATACATAGGTCTCGCCAAAAACAATGAAGGATATAAAGAGCTAAATGATTTCTTATCATATCATTCTCATGAAAAAATCAATTTCCCAGAAACAGCTCCGGTGTTTAAACAAGCATATATCATATACCCTATCCAAAAAGTAATATCATTAAATAAAACTGAGTTTTTAACTAACGAATTTATCGGTGTATCTATAACAGAAATCTCAAAACTCCGCCTTTCCAGATTAAAAAGTTTAGAACATAAATTAGTAATATTACAACCTGTTACTTTTAGAAATAAAAAAGATTTTAATGCTCATCGCCTGTTAAGAGCTATCGATAACAATATTTTACTAAGTCGACTACCAGAAACTCAACAAGCTTGTTTTTCAGAAAAAATGATTCCTTATCATGAAATAGAAGAAAAATTCTCAGAATTTGACTTCATTATTAAAAATACCATTGCAATCCAGAAAAATTGTACTATTGATTTTGATTTTTCTAAAAACAAACCTTCTCTTAACCAAAAAACATATACTGGTACTATTGAGGAAGATAATACTCTATTAAGAGAACTTTGTCAAAAAGAGTTATTGTATCGATATCCAAATCCAAAACAAGAAGTATTGGATCGATTAGAAAAAGAATTGTCGCTAATAACAAAAATGCAGTTTGTCTCCTATTTTTTAATCAACTGGAGAATTATTTCTTATGCACAAAGTAAAGGCTATTATTATGTGGGTAGAGGTAGTGGTGCAAATAGCATTGTTGCATACTTACTTCGCATCACAGATGTAGATCCTATAGAATTAGATTTATATTTTGAACGTTTTATAAATACTCATCGTACAAGTCCTCCAGATTTTGATATTGATTTTTCTTGGAAAGATCGACAAGATATTACACGATTCATCTTTGAAGAATTTGATAATGTAGCATTATTAGGAACATACATCACATTTCATTATAAAGGTGCAGTAAGAGAACTCGGAAAAGTATTTGGCCTTCCGAAATTTGAAATCGACAAATTAAGTGAAGGTGATTATGACTACAACACTCTTGATCATATTCATAAATTAGTTATTATTTATAGCAATCTTGTCCAGGGGATTCCTAATTACCTCAGTATTCATGCCAGTGGGATATTAATTAGTGAACATCCTTTACATTTTTATTCTGCCACGGATTTACCCCCAAAAGGATTTCCAACAGTACATTACGATATGATCATAGCAGAAGACTTAGGCCTATATAAATTTGATATACTGGGCCAACGCGGATTAGCAAAAATTAAAGACGCTATAAAAATCATTAAATACAATCAACCAGAAGTAGCCGATTTTGATATTCATGATATCTCAAGATTTAAAAAAGACCCTAAAATTAATACCTTAATAAAAGAAGCTAAGTGCTTAGCATGTTTTTATGTTGAATCTCCTGCAATGAGAATGTTATTGAGTAAATTAAAAACAGATAACTATTTAGGCTTAGTAGCCGCAAGCTCTATTATACGACCAGGTGTAGCCAAAAGTGGTATGATGCGAGAATATATTTTACGCGAACATGATATAGAAAGAAGAAAAAAATCTCACCCGATTATGCTTGACTTAATGAATGAAACTTATGGAATTATGGTATACCAAGAAGATGTAATTAAAGTAGCACATTTTTTTGCAAAGCTAACATTGGATGAGGCTGATGTATTACGACGAGGTATGAGTGGTAAATTTAGATCCCGAAAAGAGTTCAAAGACGTAAAAGAAAAATTTATAAACAATTGTAAAAATGAAGGATATAAAGAGTCTCTAATTCATGAGATCTGGAATCAAGTAGCTAGCTTTGCCGGATATGCATTTCCCAAAGGCCATTCTGCATCATATGCAGTAGAAAGCTATCAAAGTTTATTTTTAAAAGCATATTTTCCATTAGAATACTTAGTCGCTACACTCAATAACGGAGGAGGCTTTTATCGTCCTGAAATATACCTTCATGAAGCAGAAATGTTAGGAGCCACAATACAAACTCCATGCATTAACACCAGTAATCATGAACATACCATTATAGATAAAAATATATTCTTAGGGCTAATGATTCTAAGAAACCTAGATCTCAAAACTACTCAAACAATTCTAACAGATCGAAATCAAAATGGCCCTTACACCTCTTTGGATAATTTTATTGACAGAGTACAAATAAGCATAGAACAGATAAGCATTCTTATTAAGATTGAAGCTTTCAGATTCACCGAAAAGAATAAACATGAATTATTATGGGAAGCTCACTTTAAAATCAATGGTGCACCTACTCAACAACACAATCAACCCCTTCTATTTAAAGAGAAACGTACAGAGTACAAACTTCCAGAATTAAAAACTTCAGAACTAGAAACCGCATTCGAACAAATTGAATCTTTTGGATTTCCTCTTTCTGGATATTACAAAATATTAGCTTCTCCTCCAAAAAACAAAAATAGTGCTAATCAACTTCATAAATACACTAATAAATTCATAGATATTTATGGATACTTAATTGCCATGAAAAATACTAAGACCCATTCAGGAAAGCGCATGGCTTTTGGAACATTTTTAGACCAATTCGGAAACATTTTTGATACTGTAATATTTCCAAAAACACAAGAAAGATATAAATTAAAAGGAAGAGGTATTTATCGTATATACGGTAAAGTAGTTGAAGAATTTAATTTTTTAAGTATCGAGGTTATAAAAATTATAAAACAAGATTACATCCCTGACCCCAGACATGTATAAATACATACAATCAACATATAGTTTATTATTACTTTCTAAAATCCAAAGTTATAATAATTCATTTCTAAAAAAGTAGTATTATTCCTTCTATTTAAATTTTATTTTATCTAAAAATGCGTTTTTACCGTATTTATTTTACGTATTATCTGTTTATTTGTGTTTTTTTTATATATTTGAGCACCCCAAAACTGAATTGAATGATAAGAATTAAAAAATATCATATAGTTACTATATGCTTTTATTTATTTTATTCAATTACATATGCTCAACATGAATATGAAGAAATGTCGTTTTCTGAATTAGAAAGCATTATTATTCATACTGAAAACCATTTTAATTCATTAGGAAGAGCCAGTCGTATCATGACTATTGAAACAGTAATTGATGTCTCAGAAAAATTTAATCCCAAACAAAAATATTATCTAAAAGCGCATTCATATAATGCTCTAGGGAAAGTTTACTATACCAATAAAGATTACGAAGAAGCAATCAAAAATTATAAAATTGCTGAATTATTTATAAAAGAACTCGATGGATATCCAGAATTGTCCATAGATATAAATAATAATATTGCTTTAGTGTATATAAACGGATTTAATAAGCCAAAAAAAGCGCTTAGAAGAATAAAGCATATTTATGAGAATTCTAATGATTTAAATGAAAAATCTCAGCATGTTTTAGCACTAAACCTTGCCAATATTTACATAAGAACAAAAAACTACAAAAAAGCTTATGATCTGCTAGAAAAATGCAAAAAATATTTCATTAATAACCAGCAAGACATCTCAAAATTAGCTACTACATATGCTAGTTATGGAGAATACTACTATCGTTTTAGACAATATAGTAATGCTATAAAGTATTATGAACTAGCTGCTACTATAACCGAAAAAAATCAATTGTTCAGGCAGGCGATGACTATTTATAAAAAATATGAAGATTTATTGGTCAAAATTGGAAGAGAAGATAAAGCATATGCGATTCTAAAAAAATATACTAAGCATCATCAAACTGCTCTCGACATAGAAAAGCAAGAAGCTCATCAATATAAAAAACAGTTAACCGTAAGTGAAGAAAAAAACACTGTAGAAACTAAAAAAGCCAAACAATCTAAAACCATATCTATATTCACTGTCTCTCTGCTTCTATTATGCTTAATATTCTTTTGTTTTTTTATTTACAATCATAGAAAAATAAAAACCCTTGGGCAATCTCTTGCATTAAGGAATAAAGAACTTAAAATTTCAAAAGAAAAATCTGATCATCTGGCAGCTGTAAAAACAAAATTCATATCAACGGTTAGTCACGAGCTCAGAACTCCATTATATGGAGTAGTAGGTCTATCCTCGATTCTAATGGAACGAATAACAGACAAAGAAAATCATAAGTTTATAAAGCTCATGAAATTCTCAGCCGATCACCTACTTAATCTCATTAATGACGTATTACAAGTTACCAAAATGGAATCTTATGAAATACATCTTGACAAATCTAGTTACGATCTTAAAAATCTTGCAGATGATATTAAAAATTCATTCGAATATCAAGCTGAAAAAAATGGCAATACTTTACATCTAAATCTTGATCCCGATATTCCTAATCAACTTATTGGAGATGCCGTAAGGTTATCTCAAATTTTCATCAATTTAATCAGTAATGCTAATAAGTTTACTAAAAACGGAAATATTTGGCTGAATTTTATAAACCCGGTCATTATCGATAACGAGGTTGAAATAACATTTGAAATAAAAGATGATGGAAGAGGAATTCCCTTAGACAAACAAGAACTAATATTTGATAAGTTTTCTCAAGCCAATTCTAAAGATCACACTACAGGTACAGGTCTTGGGTTACATATAGTCAAAAATTTAGTTAATCTCCATGGAGGTGACATTAAAATTAACAGCTCTCCCGGAAAAGGATCTACATTTTACTTCACAATATCTTTTGAAATCGACAAAAAAAATGAAGCTATTAACAAAGAAAATAATACTAAAAATTGTATTTCCTTAAATACCAAAGATTATAATGTCTTAATAGTTGAGGACAATAAAATAAATCAAATAGTTACACAAAACATTCTTAAATCAAAGGAGTATCACTCTGAAATTGCTGATAATGGGCTCATAGCAATCGAAATGGTAAAGAAAAAAAGATATGATCTTATTTTAATGGATTTGAATATGCCAAAAATGGGCGGAATGGAATCTACTAAAATAATTAGAGAATTTGATCCACACATACCTATTATTGCATTGACCGCTTCAGATACTCAAGATACGATAAAAGCAATACTTCATCCAGATTCTGGTTTTAGTGATTTTATGAGAAAGCCATATAAGAACGAAGAATTCTTTAAGAAAATTGAACTAAACCTTAATACCTCTATTTCAAAAGCATCCTAAACAAGAATACTTTCAAGTTTTTAAGTATATTAGTAGTAATCTTAAAACTCAAATAATTATGTATTCAAAAATTTTAACCGTAAAAGGAGTTCAACAACTTACCAAAAAAGAACAATCTAACATTATTGGTTCTCGTTCTAGCCAATGTAACTCTAATGGAAGTGGGTCTACTGGAGAAAGTTGTACTAATGCATCACAATGCACACCATTACTACCTGGATTTCCTGTTTTTTGTTTTAGAGGATGTTGCCTTAGTGCTTATTAAACTGTAATATTCGATTGAATTTGTAGAAGTGAGATGAAATCTCCTCCTTTATAGAATTTTACATTAATTCTATTCTCTTCACATATTTTATTATTATTACATTTGGGTATAAAAAAAAACCCTTCAATATTGATATTGAAGGGTTTTCAAGGAAGGCGGCGACCTACTCTCCCACGATTGTAGTACCATTGGCGCTAATGGGCTTAACTTCTCTGTTCGGA
>NZ_CANLVC010000002.1:0-739201 GCF_947494415.1 Aquimarina algiphila
CAAATCTCAATGAACTAAACAAAACAATACCCCGTTTTGCGGGTGCAAATATAGAACCCTTTTTCTTTATGACAACACATTTTCATAACTATTTTAAAACTTTTTTTTAACAGTCTGATAAACTATAACTTATGAGCACAAAAAAAGCTTTATCCCATATCATAAATAATTATAGGCAGCTTTAGTATATATAATGAAGTTAGATCAAATTTAACCTTCACCCCTCTTTATAGTAGTCATCTCACATAATCAAAAGAATTCATCAATTAAATATGTCTTATATATTGTATGAGTTTTATTATCGTATTATCTTTGCCCCTTTAATTAGAAAAACATGATCAAGATTACGTTACCAGACGGTTCGGTTAGAGAATATAATAGCGGTGTTACTGCTATGGATATCGCAAAAGATATTAGTGAAGGTTTTGCAAGAAATGTAATTTCTGCAAAGTTTAACGGAACTACTATTGAAACCACCACCCAATTAACCACAGATGGTAACCTTATATTATTTACGTGGAGAGATGACGAAGGCAAGACAGCGTTTAGACACTCTACATCTCATGTTTTAGCCCAAGCCCTTGAAGAACTATACCCTGGAGTTAAGCTATCTATTGGTCCTGCAATTGATAATGGATTTTATTATGACGTTGATCTAGGGGATAAAACAATCTCTGAAAAAGATTTCAAGACTATTGAAGATAAAATGCTCGAAATCGCAAGAGGCAAGCATAACTTCAAAATGAGAGCTGTTTCAAAGGCTGATGCTTTAGCCAAATACAAAGAGGAAGGAAATGAGTATAAAGTTGAACTGATTGAAAACCTTGAAGATGGAACAATTACATTTTGTGATCATGATACTTTTACTGATTTATGTCGAGGAGGCCATATTCCTAACACAGGAATTATCAAAGCCGTAAAGATCATGAGTGTTGCCGGCGCATATTGGAGAGGAGATGAAAATAATAAACAACTAACACGAGTTTATGGAACATCTTTTCCTAAACAAAAGGAATTAAAAGAATATCTAGAATTACTAGAAGAAGCAAAAAAACGTGATCATAGAAAATTAGGTAAAGAACTAGGGCTTTTCACTTTTTCTCAAAAAGTGGGTCAAGGACTACCTCTTTGGCTTCCAAAAGGAGCTGCTTTACGAGATCGTTTAGAGCAATTTTTGAAAAAAGCTCAAAAAAAGGCTGGATATGAAATGGTAGTTACTCCACACATTGGTCAAAAAGAGCTATATGTAACTTCTGGTCATTATGCTAAATATGGAGAAGATAGCTTTCAACCTATAAATACTCCTGCTGAAAGTGAAGAATTTCTATTAAAACCCATGAATTGCCCTCACCATTGTGAAATATACAATAGCGAACCGTGGTCATATAGAGATTTACCTAAGCGATATGCCGAGTTTGGCACCGTATATAGATATGAACAAAGTGGTGAACTTCATGGTTTAACTCGCGTAAGAGGATTTACCCAGGATGATGCTCATATCTTTTGTACTCCAGACCAATTAGATAATGAATTTAAAAAAGTAATTGATTTAGTTTTATATGTTTTTGGTTCTTTAGGTTTCGAAAATTTTACAGCCCAAGTATCTGTTAGGGATTTAGAAAATCCCAATAAATATATTGGTGATGTAGCAAATTGGGAAAAAGCTGAAAATGCTATTATCAATGCTGCAAAAGACAAAGGTCTTAATTATATAATAGAAAGTGGTGAGGCAGCCTTCTATGGTCCCAAACTTGACTTCATGGTCAAAGATGCTTTAGGAAGAAGCTGGCAATTAGGAACTATCCAGGTAGATTATAACTTACCAGAACGTTTTGAACTTACATATAAAGGTAGCGACAACGAATTACATAGACCAATAATGATCCATAGAGCTCCTTTTGGTAGTCTGGAAAGATTTATCGCAATCTTATTAGAACATACGGGAGGTAATTTCCCATTATGGCTCATGCCAGAACAGGCTATTATACTCTCTATCAGCGAGAAATATGAAAAATACTCTGAAAAAGTTTTAAATTTGTTAGAAAATGACGAAATTCGCGCCCTCTCGGATCATAGAAATGAAACGATTGGCAAAAAGATCAGAGAAGCTGAAATGAATAAATTTCCTTATATTATAATCGTAGGGGAACAAGAAGAAAAAGATAATACAATTTCTGTTCGAAAACATGGAGGAGAAGATTTAGGAGCAATACCTATTGAAGAATTCTCTAAATTAGTAACCGAAGAAATTAACAAAACTTTAAAACCGTTTAACGGATAACGAATACTAAAAAATTAAGTTTAACTAAAATTATTAAGTCATAGCAATTAGAAGAAGAAGGTCTCAAAAACCACTAAGAGTAATTAAAGAAGATGCTCACAGAATCAACCATAAAATTCGTGTTGATGAAGTGCGTCTTGTAGGTGACAATATAGAAGTTGGTGTATACCCAACAAAAAAAGCTTTACAACTTGCCGAAGAGCAAGAACTCGACCTTGTAGAGATTTCACCTAAAGCCGTACCCCCCGTTTGTAAAATAATGGATTACAAAAAATTCCTTTATGAACAAAAGAAAAGAGACAAAGCCTTAAAGTCAAAGGCCACTAAAGTTGTTATTAAAGAAATTAGATTTGGTCCCAATACAGATGAACATGATTATGAGTTCAAGAAAAAACATGCCATTAAATTCCTAAGCGAAGGAGCTAAATTAAAGGCTTATGTATTTTTCAAAGGACGTTCTATCATATATAAAGATCAAGGACAAATCTTACTTCTTAGGCTTGCACAAGAATTAGAAGAATATGGTAAGGTTGAGCAAATGCCAAAACTAGAAGGTAAGCGAATGATAATGTTCATTGCGCCAAAAAAATAAACAAATTCCTAACAAAAAGGAAATTGTAATAATATTAAGTGAGATTATAAAAACAAGGATACAATGCCTAAAATGAAAACAAAATCCAGTGCTAAAAAGCGATTTAAGCTTACCGGTACTGGTAAAATTAAAAGAAAGCATGCGTTTAAGAGTCATATCTTGACAAAAAAATCTAAAAAACGTAAGCTTGCTTTGACGCACTCAACATTAGTGCACAAAAGCGATGAAAATAGTATTAAAGAGCAATTGCGATTGAAGTAATCACTTTTTAATAAGGTTAAAATTAATATAAACCAAGGAGTTAGGCCAATAGTAATAAACTCTCTAATACAGATGTAACTACTATAAAACAAAAGAGTCGAATATCGACCGCCTACTACTAAAAAATTTAAATTATGCCAAGATCAGTAAATTCCGTTGCAAAAAGAGCTAGAAGAAAAAAAGTTCTTAAGCAAGCAAAAGGTTACTTCGGACGTCGTAAGAATGTTTGGACTGTAGCAAAAAATGCGGTTGACAAAGCGATGCAATATTCGTATAGAGACCGTAGAAACAAAAAGAGAACTTTCCGTGCTTTATGGATCACCCGTATTAATGCTGGTGCTAGATTACATGGAATGTCTTATTCTCAATTTATGGGACAAGTAAAAGCTAATAATATCGAATTAAACCGTAAGGTTCTTGCAGATTTAGCGATGAACAACCCTGAAGCTTTTCAAGCAATTGTAGAAAAAGTAAAATAACTCTTTTAGTAAAAACAATACAATCTCACTTATAAAAAAACCCTGCTATATAGCAGGGTTTTTTGTTCTATTTAGTTTTTACATAAATGCATTTTGTCGACAAAACAAGTACTTTAACTATAAAAAGGGATGCTAATCAGTATTTTTTCATTACTTTTAAGAAAACTCGACATATATGAAAAAAGCTTACTTTTTACTTACATTCGTTTTATTTTCTAGTAGCCAACAATTGTTAGCACAAGATCATACTGGACACTCAGATAGTGATATGGGTGCAGAACAGATTTTTGGTCTTCTCGAAATGCCATTCCTTGCCATTGCTTTGGTTTTTAGCTTCTTAACAGCAACACGATTAAAGGGAGGAAAATTTGGATCAGGAATGACACTATTAGCATGGGGATTTGTAGTAATGGCTCTTGGACATCTTCATATGCAAATAGCTCATATTTTTAATTATAATATTTTTAAAAATATATTTGGAGACACGGCGGGTAATTATATCTGGTTTATTGCTCTTATTCTTACATGGGGGTTATCTGCGCTGGGTTTTTATAAAATATATAAAGCCAGTAAAATATGACCTTAGATGATCCTTAATTGGTTTAAAAGAATATTTCGCCCCAAGAAAGCTTATCCTTCAAAAAACCAAGAAGAACAGAAAATTATAGATCTTATTGATTTTCTATGGAATGAGGTTGATATACATGCAAACGCCTCTAACTTAAAAACAAAGGTTAAAGCTTATAAAGGACTATCTCTCACCAAAAAGATTGAGTCCCTACCCGAGGTATATTTATTTCTCGAAGAACATCTTACCGAAAAAAACACAATAAAACTTGCCAGTAAACATTTTATAAGAAATCAGGTTGCCGAACAACATGCTCCTCTATTTAAATACAAAAATTTCAAATTAATATTTGATCCACTAAAGGAGCAAGAATTAATATTATGTAAAGTTTTTCTCTCGAACGTACTAAAGAAATCTTCAGAACTGGTCGGCAACTATAATGATCAAAAAATCCAGCAAATAAAACAATATCTAGACACCGAATATGATTTTAATTCTATTGATCTGATCAAAGAAAGAAAAAAGCTACTAGAATACTCCAATCAAATATTTTTTAGAATAAAAAATAGTTTAGGGATAAATGCTATTACAAACATCTACCTCATTATCTATAAAAAGCATTTTCAATCCTATCATTTACTAGAATCCTTCACCGCTACTCTTAATGTTATCCCAGAAGAAATTCTTTCAAAAGATCTTATTAATTTCCCAAGCAAACAACAAATGCATAAGATGCTGCAAAAGCAGCTATACAGCTTGGAAGAAATAAACGAGAGACTAACCAAAGAAATTGTTGAAAGAAAAAAAGTAGAAGAAGAACTAAAATACAGTGAACACTTAAAAACAACTATTCTAGAAACTGCTATGGATGCCGTAATCCTAGTAAACAGTATAGGAACAGTATTAAACTGGAATAAACAAGCTGAAATAATTTTAGAGTTAAAAAAAGAAGAAACTATAGGTAAGAACTTATATTCTTTGGTACCCAGAAAATTAAGACACCAATTAAAAACCAGTTTTAGCAATTATATACAAACAGGAGAAGATGAACTCATAAATAAAAGAGTAGAGACCTCTATTAACAGAAGAGATGGCTCTATTGTTTATATCGAACTTACTATTATTGCTATTAAAACTAAAAACGATTATCTTTTTAATGCTTTCTTTAGGGATATAACCAATAGAAAAATTATAGATAATGAAATTAGAGAAGCAAAAGTAATAGCAGAGAAATCTGCAAAAGCAAAATCTGTATTTTTATCTAATATGAGTCATGAAATCAGAACACCACTTAATGTGATTCTGGGACTTACAGGTATTTTACAAAAAAGTAATTTTAGTACTCCACAAATCGATAGAAAAAACCTAGATGGCATACAATTTTCTGCTGAAAATCTTTTGATTCTTATTAATGATATTCTTGATTTTTCTAAAATTGAAGCAGGAAAACTAACATTACACAATACCGATTTTAATGTTCGAGAACTCATTACTAATATCTCTCGAGGTTTTAGAATAAAAGCAGATGAAAAAGGACTAAAGTATATTATGCATATTGATTCTTCAGTACCTAAATTCATTATTGGAGATCAACTTAGGTTAAATCAAATTTTAATTAACCTATTGGGTAACGCAATAAAATTTACCCAAAAAGGAGAAATAATAATTCAAGTACAAACAGAAGAAGTTATTGAAACTCATATTACTATTAATTTTTCTGTAAAAGATACTGGAGTAGGCATACCAAAAAACAAACTAAAGAATATTTTTGAAAGTTTTTATCAAGTCCATAAACCTGGCAAAAACAAGATAGAAGGAACTGGTCTTGGTTTATCAATTTCTAAACAACTTATAGAACTACAAGGGGGAACTCTCAAGGCCGAAAGCCAACCCGGAAAAGGTTCTTCCTTTAATTTTTCTATTACTTATGCTAAAAGCAGTTATAAATCTTCAGAAAACGAAAAACTAACCACACAAGCTGAAAATAAGCGCAGTTTATCAGGAATGAAAGTTCTTGTAGTCGAAGATAATAAAATGAATCAATTTTTTATGAGGCAATTATTTTCTAACTGGAACATCAAAGCAGATATTGCTGATAATGGAAAAATTGCTTTGGAAAAATTAGAAGAATCTATTTATGATCTTATACTGATGGACATGCATATGCCAGTCATGGATGGTCCCGAAACAACAGAAATCATACGAAAATCCAGCAATAACAGGATTAACCAATTACCAATAGTGGCATGCTCCGCAGATGTATTTCCAGAATCAAAAAAGAAAGCAATCGAATCTGGAATGAATTTTTACTTAACTAAACCATTAAGTGAGGAAGCTCTAGAAGAAATACTCTTTAGCTTACAATCCAACATAAAAAATAAAACTTCTTTTCATACTGATACTAATCCCATAGCTAACAACAAAAAGTTCTGCGATTTATCTTTCCTGAAAAAAACTTTTGATAACGATATAGAAATCATCAAAAGTGTGCTTCAGATATTTATAGAAGAAACTCCTGAAGAATATAAAAAATTAAAAGAGGCTATTGAAAACAAAAATATAAACGTAATACAAGGAATTGCTCATAAACTTAAATCAAGTTTTAAAACTATTGGGTTACAAAAAGAAACCAGTATTCTAGAAGACATAGAACGTTCTTCGAAAGAAAAATTAGAATTCTCTTTGCTTTTAAAACTATTTCAGGATTTAGATGGATACTACCCAAAAATCATCAAGGAAGTCCAGCAATACATAAACGATCCAACTTCTTTAAATACCTAAAAAAAGAAAACATTTTTTCCCACCTATTACTATCTTTGCATTTATGCAAAATCAAATAAAAAGCTTGCAGAATGATAAAGTAAAATTTCTCAATCAACTTAAAGAAAAGGCACGAGTTCGTCGGAGAGAAAAACTTTTTATCATTGAAGGTAAGCGTGAAATTACTCTAGCAATACAAGGCGGCTATACTATTACCCAATTATATTATTGTTCTTCTATTATTACCTATAAAGAGGTTTCATTGCTAGCCAAAACTTATAGCAATCAAATTGAGTTATTCGAGATTACATCAGAAATATATCAAAAGCTAGCTTACCGAGCAACGACAGAAGGGGTCTTGGCCGTTGTAGTATCCAAGAATACAGATATAAACAAATTGACTTTACCTTCTAAAAACCCTCTTATTTTGGTAGCAGAAGCTCCTGAAAAACCAGGCAATATAGGAGCACTGCTTCGTACTGCTGACGCTGCTCAATTAGATGCTGTTCTCATTGCCAATCCAAAAACCGATCTTTACAATCCTAATATCATACGATCCAGTGTAGGATGTCTGTTTACTAATACAATTGCCACAGGATCAACAGTTGATATCATAAATTTCCTAAAAAAAGAACAAGTGAATATCTATGGCGCAGCATTACAAGCATCTGTAAATTATAATACATTAGATTACACCAAGCCCACTGCAATTGTTGTTGGCACTGAGGCTACTGGCATGAGCGATCTGTTTTTAGAAAATACCACTCAAAATATTATTATTCCTATGAATGGTGTAATAGATTCAATGAACGTTTCTGTAGCCGCCGGGATTTTAATTTTTGAAGCAAAACGTCAACGGGGCTTTACAAACTAAAAGATTTAATATTATATTAAAAATAAATTAAAATTCATTACCTTACGAATTCTTACATGTCCCAAATGTTTGAACTCTAATTTGCTATAAACCGATGACCCCTTATTACCTATTTTACTTACTGATAGCCATCATTGTAATTGTTTTCTTAATAGATTCTCTATTAGATATACTTAATGCCAGACATTACAATAATGAAATCCCTAAAGAACTTTTAGACGTATACCCAGAAGAAGAATATGAAAAATCTATAGCATACAAGAAAGCAAATTATAAATTCAAACTAGTTTCTTCTACTGTATCCTTAATTATAATGCTTTTATTTTTCTTCTTAGACGGTTTTGCTTGGGTAGATACTATATCAAGAAGCATTTCTAATAACTCTATTATTATAGGACTTCTTTTTTTTGGAATTATTATGATTGGTAGTGACATTCTATCTACACCTGCTGTCTATTATAAAATTTTTGTAATTGAAGAAAAATTTGGTTTTAATAAAACAACTATAAAAACCTTTTTTATTGATAAGATAAAAAGCATGATCATGATGATTGTTGTGGGTGGAGGGCTACTAGCATTAATTATATGGTTTTATGAATTAACAGGAAGGTCATTCTGGATATATGCCTGGACATTAGTATCTATTTTTACATTAGCAATGAATATGTTCTACGCTAAACTTATTGTACCTATATTTAACAAACAGACTCCTTTAGAACCGGGAGAACTTAGAGATACGATTGAAGCTTATTCAAAAAAAGTGGGATTTCAATTAAAAGATATTTTTGTGATTGATGGTTCTAAGAGAAGTACCAAGGCAAATGCTTATTTTTCTGGTTTTGGTAGTGAAAAAAGAATTACCCTTTATGATACATTAATTAAAGATTTAAATAATGAAGAAATCGTTGCTGTACTTGCTCATGAGGTTGGTCATTATAAAAAAAGGCATGTAATCGTTAATTTACTATTATCTATAGCGCTTACTGGTTTGACATTATGGTTTTTATCTCTTTTCATAGCAAATCCACTTCTTTCTGAAGCTCTTGGGGTCGCAACTCCTTCATTTCATATAGGTCTTATAGCCTTCGGAATTTTATATAGTCCTATTTCTGAAATAACTGGGTTAATAATGAATGTAGTATCTAGAGCATTTGAATACCAAGCTGATGACTATGCAAAAAACACATATAATAATGAAGCTTTAATTAGTAGTTTAAAAAAACTTTCAAAAAATAATTTAAGTAATCTTACACCTCATCCTGCTATGGTATTCATTCATTATTCACACCCTACTCTATCGCAAAGGATTAAAAATCTAAGAAAATAAATCCATCACTTAAGTACTTGGTGGTTACATTTCTTAATTGTACTTTTAATTATTATTGAAAAAAATTGTTTTTTAATTATTAAAATAAGGCATAATTTTTGACAACTAATACGACTAAGGGGATATCACACATATTGCTTAATAGGGCTTTCTTAAAAAACTTTGTGTTATGACCGAAGCTGCTATAGACGAGGAAAACAAAAAAATTGCAAAGCAATACAAAGAATTGCTTCGTATTAGTTATAGGGATCTTACCAAAGAGGACAAAATACTTATACGACAAGCATTTGATATTGCTGTAGATGCACATAAAGATCAACGCCGTAAGAGTGGTGAGGCATATATTTTTCACCCTATTGCTGTTGCTAAGATTGTGGCCAGTGAAATTGGACTTGATGCTACATCCATTGCTGCTGCTCTACTTCATGATGTTGTAGAAGATACAGAATATACATTAGTCGATATAGAGCAAATGTTTGGAGAAACGGTTGCCCGTATTGTAGATGGTTTAACTAAAATTTCTTCTCTAAAAAAAGATAGAGATATATCCTTACAAGCAGAGAATTTTAGAAAAATGCTCCTTACTCTTAATGATGATGTTAGAGTTATTATCATTAAGATTGCCGATCGTTTACATAATATGCAAACGATGGATGCTATGCGACCAGACAAACAAGTAAAAATCGCCTCTGAAACACTATTTATATATGCCCCATTAGCGCATAGAATTGGCTTATATAACATCAAAACAGAACTTGAAGATTTGGGGCTCAAATATACCGAACCTGAGGTTTATAAGGATATTCTCGAAAAAATTAAAGAGAGTAAAGAAGAGCAAGATGAATATATCAAAAGATTCTCTGATAAAATTAGAGAAGGACTGGATAAAGAAGGATTAAATTATGAAATAAAAGGAAGGCCTAAGTCCATTTTCTCCATTCGCAGAAAGATGGTGAAACAGAATGTATCATTTGACGAAGTCTATGATAAATTCGCCATACGAATCATCTATAAGTCCGATGCTGACACTGAAAATGAAAAATTCATAGCTTGGAAAATCTATTCTATTGTTACAGATTACTACAGGCCTAATCCAATTCGATTAAGGGATTGGATTAATCAACCCAAAACAACAGGTTATGAGGCTTTACACATTACGGTTATCGGGCCAGATAGCAAATGGGTAGAGGTTCAAATTCGTAGTGATCGTATGCATGAAATCGCTGAAAAAGGATACGCTGCTCATTATAAGTATAAAAACAATGAAGAAAGGCAAGAGGACCAAGGATTAGATGGTTGGCTCAACAGACTACAGGAAGCCTTAGAAAATTCTGAAACCAATGCTGTAGACTTTGTAGAAGAATTCAAACTAAATCTTTATGCTAAGGAAATCTTTGTTTTTACTCCAGAAGGTGATTTAAAATCCTTACCCAAAGGAGCTACTGCCTTAGATTTTGGTTTTAGCGTACATACAGAAGTTGGCTTAAGAACTCGGGGAGCAAGAGTAAATGGCAAATTGGTACCATTAAGCCACGAACTTAAAAGTGGTGACCAAGTCGAAATAATTACCTCAACAAAATCAAAACCTTCTTCCAGCTGGCTGGATTACTCTACTACTGCAAGAGCACGATCAAAGATAAAATCTGCTTTACGAGATGAGAGAAAACAAATCGCAGAAGATGGTAAAGTTATCCTAAAACGTAAACTTCGTTCCCAAAAAATTACAATGGGAGAAAAAGTAGTAAATGAACTTGTTCTTTATTTTAAACTTAAAACAAGTTTGGATTTATTTTATAGAGTTGGTATAGGAACAATTGACAACCAAAAAATTAAAGAATTTGCTACTACTCGAAGCAATGTCTTTATGAATTTTATTAAAAACAGAATTCGAAGAGGTAACATTAAAGATGTAGATAAAGAAGAAATTACATCAAAATATGATCTACTTGTTTTTGGTAAAGATTCAGAGAAGTTAGAATACAAACTATCAAATTGTTGCAACCCTATACCTGGGGATGATGTTTTTGGCTTTATAACTGTTAATGAAGGAATAAAAGTGCATAAAAATAATTGTCCGAATGCATTGCAATTACAAAGTAACTATGCATATCGTATTATGCCTGCTAAATGGATTGATTCTAGTCAGGAAGAATTCAAAGCAGTAATCAAACTTAACGGTATTGACAATATTGGGGTTGTAAATGAAGTGACCCAGATCATTTCTAACAATATGCATCTCGCTATTTACAATATGAACTTTGATACTAATGATGGTGTTTTCACGGGAAAAATAACTGTAGGTGTTAAAAATAAAAATACTTTAAAAACAGTAATGAAAAGTCTTTCTAAAATAAGTGGTATTGATAAAGTAGTCAGAGAATAATTCTATATAAGAACACTTTATAACCTACTGCTATTCTGTTCTTTTCAGGTCATTACCACAACTTATATAAGTTATATTTAATTAATTTTAAAACGTTTAAATAATCGTTTTAAAAATCAGAGTCTCGCTAATAAAAAATAATGTAACTTTGCTTTTTTAAACGTATGAGTACTAAAGCAACTACACAAAACGATCAAGTTATCGTTAAAAATGTGTTTACCAGTTTCTTAGAAGAAAATGGTCACAGAAAAACACCCGAAAGATACGCTATACTTCAAGAGATATATGAAAGTGATGAACATTTTGATATAGAATCATTATATATCAAAATGAAAAACAAAAACTATAGAGTTAGTCGTGCTACTCTATATAACACTATAGAACTCTTACTGGAATGCAAATTAGTAAGAAAACACCAATTTGGGCAAAATCAAGCTCAATACGAAAAATCATACTTTGATAGACAACATGATCATCTAATTCTAACCGATACAGGGGATGTATTAGAATTTTGTGATCCTAGAATCCAATCTATAAAGAAAACAATCGAAGAAATTTTTGATGTAGACATTACAAATCACTCTTTGTATTTCTACGGCACTAAAAAGAAACCAACTAATCAACAAGACAACTAATGGCTGTAAACTTATTACTTGGTCTTCAATGGGGAGACGAAGGTAAAGGAAAAATTGTAGACGTTCTTACAAAAGATTATAATATTATTGCACGATTTCAAGGAGGACCTAATGCTGGTCATACTTTAGAATTTGATGGAATTAAACATGTACTCCATACTATCCCAAGCGGGATTTTTCATGACAAGGCTATTAATCTTGTCGGCAATGGTGTTGTAATCGACCCTGTTATTTTCAAAAAAGAATTAGATAATCTTGATAAGTTTAATTTGGATTACAAATCCAAATTATTAATATCAAGAAAAGCACATTTAATTCTTCCAACACACAGAATTCTTGATGCCGCATCTGAAGCCTCTAAAGGGAAAGCCAAAATAGGCTCTACCTTAAAGGGAATCGGCCCTACTTATATGGATAAGACAGGTAGAAATGGTATTCGTATTGGAGATTTAGAATTAAGTGATTGGAAAGAACGCTATCGTACCTTAGCTAATAAGCACGAAGCTATGATTGATTTCTATGATGCCAAAATAGAATACGATTTAGAAGAATTAGAACGTGAATTTTTTGAAGCTGTAAAAGTATTAAAAACGTTAACTTTTATTGATAGCGAAGAATATTTGCATCAGGCTCAAAAGGATGGTAAAACAATTTTGGCAGAAGGTGCTCAAGGATCATTATTAGATATAGATTTTGGAACCTACCCTTTTGTTACATCATCTAATACTACCGCAGCAGGTGCCTGTACTGGCTTAGGTATAGCTCCAAACAAAATCAAAGACGTTTTTGGAATTTTTAAAGCATACACTACTCGCGTTGGTAGCGGACCATTTCCAACAGAGTTATTTGACGAAGATGGAGAAACTATGGCTCGTGTAGGACATGAATTTGGAGCAACAACTGGAAGACCAAGAAGATGTGGATGGTTAGATCTTGTTGCTTTAAAATATGCTGTTCATGTTAATGGTGTAACCAAATTAATGATGATGAAAGGTGATGTTCTAAGCGGGTTTAAAACCTTAAAAGTATGTACTGCATACACATATCAAGGTAAAAAAATCACTCATTTACCTTACAATATTGAACCTGAAAATGTAACTCCTATATACACAGAGATGAAAGGTTGGTCAGAAGATCTAACTGAAATGACAGATGCTTCTCAACTACCAAAGGAATTGAATGATTATATTACTTTCTTAGAGAAAGAACTGGAAACTCCAATAACAATAGTTTCTGTTGGACCAGATAGAAAACAAACTATCCATAAGTAAACTACAAAAAATAACATTTCGATGTGATTGCATATCACATCGAAATGTTATTAAAATATTATAAATCTCTCTTAGAATTTCAAGAAATTAAAACAGCTTTTTAGCTTTAAAAGCTATCTTTATAATGAAGTTGTACTAACTTTACTAGGTTTAAGTTTGATAACTCTTTCTAGTTTTAATCTGGTTTTTGGCCTACTATCTTCATAGCTCTCAGGAAACGATGTTACTTGCCTAAATCCATAAATATCGTCATCACCTTTTCCTCCTTTACGATTACTTGCAAAATATCCACTCTTATTTTCTTCATTAATAATAAAAGTGAAATCATCTTTAACACTATTAATGGGCTTTCCTAAATTATAAACTTTAATTGAGCCATTTCTTTTAGGTATTGCCATAAAAATATCCAATCCTCCAAAACCTTCATGTCCATCACTTGCAAAAAAGAGTTTACCTTTATCACTTATATAAGGAAAAGTTTCTCTCCCAGAAGTATTAATTTGTTTCCCCAGATTCTTTATAGCTCCAAAACTTCCATCTTCTTTTATCTCTACTACATACAAATCAGATTTACCATTACTTCCTGGCATATCACTAGCAAAGTATAAGAATTTTTCATCAGGAGATAGTGCGGGATGAGCTACAGAGTATTCATCACTACTAAATGGTAATTCTTCAACACTTCCCCATTTTCCTCTATCATATCTTGCTCTATATATTTTTAACAGCACTGTTCCCTTTTCATCTGTTTTTGATTTTCTTTTAGAATAGTTATTTCTTGTAAAATAAACTGTTTTTCTATCTCTACTAAAAGTTGCAGATGATTCATGAAACTTTGTATTTATATCCCCCTTTAATCTAGTTATACTCTTTTCATCGGTTTTTACTGTATTCGTGGCATATAAATCTAAAAAAGGTTGATTATTCCATTCATGAAGTATTGTAGAATAGTTATTCTTATTTCTTGAAGAAGCAAAAACTAATTCATTTTGATAAAAACTAGGCGCATAATCAGAGTACTCTGAATTTATATTTAAAACATCAATAATAAAATTTGCAGATTTATCCTCGGATGATGAAATATCATAACCTATTGTCGTATTACTTATCTCAACTTCGATTTCGTTATTATCATCACTGGCATACAACAAGGGAAGCACCTCAATCCCTTCAATACTATTTTCAGTACTTTTCAGACTATTGAAATACTTGTTCTGATATTCAGGTGTTATTTGTTTTGGATATAAAGATTGTAAAACCTCATACCATCTTGCAGCTCTTTCCAATTCTCCATTAAAGTAATATGAATCTCCTAGTTTTTCATATAACTCCATTGATGAACATCCCTTTTCTAATGCTTTTAAATACATCTCTCTAGCCTCTATAAAGGCATAGTTTTTAAATGCATTATTTGCTTTTTCTAACTGCTTTTCCTGAGAAAATACAGCTCCCCAAAAAAACAAAAAAAATAGAGCCCCAAAGTTTTTTTTCAAAAACATCTATTATTTTTTTGTCAATAGTGTCCCGATCTATACTCTTTTTCCTTAGTAAAAAAGCACATGCATATCCCAAGTGATTTCTATAACACTCACTAGAATACATAGTCCTGATTTAACTAATAAATAAAAAAAGTTAATGATGCTATCCCCATAGCACCTATCGTACCCTTTTGTTGTTTTCTATCGCAATTTACTGATGCTTAAGCAGATCAAGTGTTAAAAAAATCGAAAATTTATTTATTTAACTTTTTTTCGCTCATAATTTTAGACAAATTTAATGCTCTTCATATCACACGTGTTCCCCTTTTCATAAGCTTTGTGATCGTTTTTTAAGCTATGTTTTTATGAAATTAAATAGAATTGACTTGTAAAAATGCAACATACAGTATAACAAACGGTTATTGATTAGTAGTAACTAAGTTTTTATTTTACATTGTACGCCACAATCATTAGATACAATTTTCGTTATTTTGCATACAAATTTAAAACACTTGAAAAACAATTTTTTCTACATAACATTCGCTCTTTTGTTTTCTTTGGCATCCTTTGCTCAAGAAGCAAAACAAATTAAAGTGCAATCAGATCGTACAATAAAAAATGAAAATAGGTTTCCTGGAGCTACAATTTTAGCCAAGGTAAACAAACAGGTATACATGCAGCATGAAGGAATTGAAATCTGGTGTGATAATGCTGTGCACTATGGTGCAGATAAATTTGTCAAGGCATCAGGTAATGTAATTATAAAGCAAGGAGATACGCTGACAATGACTAGCAAATATGCAGAATATAATGGGAATACTCAATTTGCATATGCTCGGGATGATGTTTTCATGGAAACTCCGTCTAATACATTACGTACAGATACTTTATTTTTTGACAGGTTAAAGCAACAAGCATATTATAGAAGCGGAGGAACTGTAAAAGATTCTTCAAATACATTAACAAGTCAAATTGGTCGTTATTTTATGGATAGAAAGCAATATTCATTTAATACAGCCGTAAAAATTGTTAATCCAGAAAATACAGTGGACTCTGATCGTCTGGACTATTATACAGAAAATGGACATGCTTACCTTTATGGACCTTCTACGGTTAAAGGAAAAGAGAGTACATTATATTGTGAACGTGGATTTTATGACACTAAGGTTAAAACAGGATATGCTATAAAAAATGCTCGAATAGATTATGACAAACGTACCGTATTTGGGGATAGTATATTTTATAATAGCGCAATTCAGTTCGCTTCTGCAACAAACAACATCAAGGTATTAGACACGGCTAATAATTCGCTAATCACTGGCCACTATGCAGAAGTATTTAAGGATAAAGATTCTGTATTTATTACCAAAAGAGCACTTGCTGCCACACTACAGGAGAAAGATTCTATCTTTATCCATAGTGATACACTCATGATCACAGGGAAACCTGAACAAAGAATAATGAATGGTTTTTATGACGTAAGGATTTACAAGAGTAATATGAGTGGTAAAAGTGATTCAATAAATGTAAATCAAACTACAGGATATACCAAAATGATCGGTAAACCTATTATTTGGTCACAGAGAAATCAAATGACAGGTGATACGATAAAAATTATTTCTAATACCAAAACAGAAAAACTAGACTCACTTATTGTATACCAAAATGCTTTTCTTGCACAAGAAGACACCTTAAAAGCAGGATTTAATCAAGTAAAAGGTCAAATCTTATACGGTTTGTTTAAGGATAATGAGATTTACCAAGTTGATATTGACAAAAACACGGAGACAATCTTCTTTCAAAGAGAAAGCGATGGAGAACTAAAACTTATTGGAATTAATAAAGTACTATCCAGTTCGATTAAAATGCTTTTAAATGATAGAGAAATCGAAGATGTTTATTATTATCAGAATGTTGATGGTACTTTATATCGCGAAATTGATCTACCATTAAATGCACGTGAACTTTCTGGATTAAATTGGCGAGGAGAAGAGCGCATTAATACTAAAGCAGATCTGTTTAAAGGAGAATCTCCTCCAAAACTCATAAAAATAACTGGAATACCTTTACCAAAAGACGAAGCCGATTTTTTTGATGAAGAAACAGTAAAACGATTAGAAGATAATAAATCTGAAAAATCACAATTGCTTGAACAAGAATTAAAAGATGCAGAACTTAAAAAAACTAATGAAGAGCTCGATTCTATTCCATCTCAAAAATTCATAAAAGAAGAAATCAAAACTGAAAAGAAAAAAAATCAAAAAAAAACTTCTTTTATTGATCAAGACCTTACTCGCACCCCTAAACAAAGAGATAGTATTACTGTAACCACGCTACAATACTCTGATAAGAAACCAAAAGACAGTATCAGAAATTAAGTATAGAAATAGAACAAAGCACAGATTGATTTACTAATAATATATTTTGAAACAAAATTTTTTCAAATATCAAGCACAAACTTCTCCTCATCCTTTGGCTATGGAGGTTTCTCATGCTAATGGTAGTTATATCTATGATATAGAGAATAAAAAATATCTTGATTTTGTTGCTGGCGTATCTGCATGTAGTTTAGGGCATAGACATCCTAAGGTTGTAGATGCTATAAAAAAACAACTGGATAAATACCTTCATGTAATGGTGTATGGAGAATACATTCAACAACCAGCAGTTGAACTTACTCAACTTTTAGCGAATCATTTACCTTCTCCATTAGAAAAGACATATTTAACTAATTCGGGAACTGAAGCTATAGAAGGATCGCTAAAACTTGCAAGAAGAGCTACAGGACGAAGTCAAATTATTGCTGCAAACCTAGGATATCATGGAAATACAATGGGATCTATGAGTGTAATGGGCTATGAAGAACGTAAACAAGCATTCAGACCTCTCATTCCTGATGTTTCCTTTATATCTTTTAACAAAGAAGAAGATTTAAAACATATAACAAACAAAACAGCTGGAGTTATTCTTGAAACCATACAGGGAGGGGCAGGATTTATTGAACCTAAAAATGAATACCTTAAAAAAGTAAGAAAAAGATGTACAGATGTCGGTGCATTGCTTATTCTTGATGAAATCCAGCCGGGATTTGGAAGAACAGGCACATTATTTGGTTTTCAAAATTATGATAGTGTTCCTGATATAGTTGTTATGGGTAAGGGAATGGGAGGAGGCCTACCAATAGGCGCTTTTACGGCCTCTACAAAAATAATGAACCAGCTTCAGGACAACCCTAAACTAGGCCATATTACAACTTTTGGAGGTAACCCTGTAATTGCATCTGCCGCTTTGGCAACATTACGAGAAATTACAGAAAGTGACTTAATGGCAGCTACTTTAGAAAAAGAAAAGCTATTTAGATCCTTATTAGTTCATCCCCTCATTAAAGAAATACGTGGATTAGGTCTAATGCTTGCCTTAATAACTCCTTCTGCAGAGATCACAAATCAGGTTATTTTAAAATGTCAAGACAAAGGACTCATTCTTTTTTGGTTACTTTTTGAAACTCGTGCAATTCGCATAACCCCACCGCTTACTATATCTGAGAATGAAATAAGAGAAGGATGCAATATTATTCTTACTGTACTAGATGAGCTATAAAAATCTAAATTTTAAGACTTGATCGCTAAAAAATCATTAAAAATATCGTATATTGAAGTATCTCATCCTATCTTTTCACAAATTCAGTATCACATAATAGCTTACAAAAAAGAAAAACTCTAATCCATTATCAATATAATGGTACGTATTTTGTTAATTAGTTTGTTAAAAACAATTGATCATCGAAGTATAATCATTCAATTTCATTTGTAATTTTAATACTGAGGAAATCAATAATGCGAAAATAGATTAAGTAATGGAGTTATTAAATACTCTCTTTTGTTGGGGAAAACAAAAAAAGTATTTTCACTGTTTTACAATTTATGAAGCATCTTTAATCAACGTGTATGAAATTTAACCGCGAAGAAGAAGAAAATAATTTCTCAATTACTCGATATGAGTCTATGCTGAGATCTAATGATGTTAAATTTTTTGATTCAGATGAGTTTGAATCTATAATTCATCACTATCTGGAAAATGGAAAAATTGCCAAAGCAAAAAAGGCAATTTCTCTAGGTTTATCTCAACACCCATCTTCCGTTAATTTAAAGTTATTACAAGTAGAAGTATTGGTTTTTGAAAACCGATTAGATAAAGCCGATAATCTTTTGGCTCAATTACATGCTATAGAGCCAGAAAATGAAGAAATCTACATCCAGAAAGCAAATATTCTCTCAAAACAAAATAATCATGAAAAAGCTATAGAGCTTTTAACTATGGCTCTGAGCTATACCGATGATTCTGCCGACATATATTCTTTGATAGGAATGGAGTATCTATTTATGGATGATTTTGAAAATGCTAAAATCAATTTTATGAGATGTTTAGAAGCAGATGATGAAGATTATTCTGCTTTATATAATGTGATATATTGTTTTGATTTTCTTGAGCAACATGAGGAAGCTATTGAGTATCTAAACATGTTCTTGAATAAAAATCCTTATTGTGAGGTAGCTTGGCATCAAGTTGGTAAACAATACTTTGATTTAAAAGAATATGATAAAGCATTAGCAGCGTTTGACTTTGCCATTATAAGTGATGAATATTTTATAGGAGCTTATCTTGAAAAAGGAAAAGTATTAGAGAAATTAAAAAGATATAATGAAGCTATAGAAAATTATAGAATCACTTTAGAATTAGATGACCCCACTTCTTTTGCACTATTAAGAATAGGAAAATGTCATGAGCGATTAGGAAATGATGATTTAGCCATTCAGCATTATTCTAAAACTGTACATGAAGATCCTTTACTCGATAAAGGATGGATCGCCATTACTGATTTTTATATGAGGAAACGCGATTATCAAAAAGCATTATACTATACTAATAAAGCAATAAACATTGATGGTGAAAATGTTTTATACTGGAAAAGGTATGCTAAAATTAACAATAGACTTGCTTTTTTTGAAGAGGCAGAACGTGGATATAGAAAAGCATTAGAATTAGGAAACTATGAAATAGAAACCTGGTTAAATCGCTTTGATATACTTAGGTTTTTAGGAGAATCTGATGCTGCTATACAAAGTTTACATCAAGCTATCGAATTTTACCCTGATAATCCAGAAGTACAATACAGACTTGCAGGATTGTATTATGAAATGCAAGATTATGAGAAGGGTGAATACCATATCAGAAAGGCTCTAGAACTCGACTATGAATACCATATTGTTTTAGAAGAACTATTCGAAAAGATTTTTAATCTTACTTTGGTTAAAAATATTATTTCAGAATATAAATAATTCTAAAAAGACCATTTTTTTTGTATTAGGTTTGATTGTAAAATTGCATACATTTGTTTTGATTAAAAACATCAAAAACAACACAAATGCAAAGAAGTCTTAAGGACTATTTGATAATCTCAATAAAAGGCCTTGCTATGGGAGCTGCAGATGTAGTTCCTGGGGTTTCAGGAGGTACTATCGCTTTTATATCCGGTATTTATGAGGAATTAATTGAAACCATTAACAGATTAGACATTAAATTCTTTTCAGTTTGGAAAAAAGAAGGCTTCCTAACATCTTGGAAAACATACAATCTTTCCTTTTTGACAGCTCTTTTCCTTGGAATAGCAATCAGCATCTTATCTCTTGCCAAATTAATAAAATGGCTACTCCATAACGAACCTCTTTTACTTTGGGCTTTTTTCTTTGGATTAGTCCTTGCCAGTATTGTTTATATAGGTAAACAAATCAAAGTCTGGAAGCCAAAAGTAATATTGGGTATTGTTGTAGCAGCTGTACTCTCCTATTTTATAACGATAACAGAGCCTTTTGCCTCCCCAGATAGCAATTGGTATCTATTATTTTGTGGATTTTTAGCCATCATTGCAATGATATTACCAGGAGTATCGGGAGCTTTCATACTCCTGCTTCTAGGAGCATATCAGACATTCATCTCCATCTTAAATCAATTACGTGATGGATTAGTTACTATGAATATCGATCTTCTGTGGCAAGCTGTCTCTAAAATTCTTATCATCGGTATTGGTGCAATTGCAGGTTTAAAGTTATTCTCTAAAGTACTGAACTGGATGTTTAAAAATCATAACAATACCACTTTAGCTATACTTACGGGGTTTATGATAGGTTCTCTTAATAAACTTTGGCCCTGGAAAAAAGTGTTGTCATGGAGAACAAACTCTGAAGGACTTAAGGTTCCTTTTATTGAAAAAAGTATACTTCCAACACAGTATGAAGGTGACGCCCAGATCATCTGGGTTTTACTTTTTATAACAATAGGTTTTTTATTAATTCTTATCTTAGAACGTCTTTCTGTGAAAAAAGAAGACTAATACCTATGCAACAAAGTACCCGAACCTTTACTGATAGATTATTTCTTGTTATAAAAGGTCTTGCTATGGGTGCTGCCAATAAAGTTCCCGGAGTTTCAGGAGGTGTAGTTGCCTTTGTTGCAGGTTTTTATGAAGAATTCATTTACTCTCTTCAAAAGATTAATTTTAAAGCTTTTAAGCTGTTTATTAATTTTAGATTTAAAAGTTTTTGGAGATACATAAATGGTAGGTTTCTCGGATTATTGATTTTAGGAATGTTAATTAGTTATTTTAGTGTTTCAAAAATTCTGGATTACCTCATCATTCATTATGAATTATATGTCTGGGCTTCTTTTTTTGGAATGATAGTGGGTTCTATTTATTATATCGTAAAAGATTTTGATGATTGGAGTAGACGAAATATTTGTCTTATTATAATAAGTATAATAGTCGGAATTAGTATTAGTTTATTAGATCCTGCAAAAGAAAATGACAATCTATGGTTTGTATTTATTTGTGGTATTATTGGAGTATCAGGTATGACATTACCAGGGTTATCAGGTTCTTTTATTCTCATATTACTTGGCAATTATGTATTATTACTTGTTGATTCTGTCAATGCTTTATATGATACCATTGCAGATCTAATTCGTTGGGATTTTTCTTTTACTGAAAACACCAATAGAATACGGTTACTAAAAGTACTTGTTGTATTTAGTATTGGATCTTTAACCGGTCTTGTCACATTATCGCACTTCTTAGGATATGTATTAAAACACTATAAAAGTGCAACTTTTGCTGCTATCATAGGGTTTATAACAGGCTCATTAGGTGTTGTTTGGCCTTGGAAATATAAAATTTACAAAACAGATACTTTAGGAAATACTCAAATTGATGCATTAGGCAATCCCATTTTAGACAACTATGATCGTTACTTTCCTGATTTAACCATTTTAGAAACCTATATAGGTCTTTTCTATATCATTGTAGGTATCGCTATTGTGCTATGGTTAGAGTGGTATGGCCAACGAACACAAAAAACTTCACAATGAAAAAAACATACGGTTTGCTAGGCAGACACATAGGCTATTCATTTTCCAAAAATTACTTTTCAGAAAAATTTGAAGAAGAAAACTTAGATTGTGAGTACAAGAATTTTGATATATCTCAAATAGAAGATGTAAAAGAAATTATTAACAATCCTGTGGTCAAAGGTCTAAATGTAACCATTCCATATAAGGAAGAAGTAATTTCATTTGTACATGATTTGGATCCCATAGCCAAAGAAATTGGAGCCGTAAATGTTATCAAATTTGATAAAGACAAAAGATTAAAAGGTTTTAATAGTGACTATTATGGATTTACTGAATCTCTAAAACCATTATTAAACAATACTGTAAAAAAAGCACTAATTCTTGGAACAGGAGGAGCTTCAAAAGCTATTGCTTATGCGCTTCAGCAACTCAATATCGAATATACATTTGTATCTCGCAATCCAGACTTTAATGAGCTAAGTTATACTAATTTGGATGAAGATATTATTCGAACATACACTCTAATAATTAACTGTACTCCATTAGGAACACACCCCGATGTCCAAAATTATCCCGACATCCCATACGAGTATATTACTAAAAACCATGTACTCTATGATCTTATATATAATCCTGCAGAAACTGTTTTTATGCAGAAAGGAAAAGAAAAAGGAGCTACAGTAACTAATGGATTACGAATGTTAATACTTCAGGCAGAAAAGTCCTGGGAAATCTGGAATACCTGATTTCTTAGTAAATTTTGTCATAAAATTCTTACTAAAATTTGTTATTACTACTCTTAAAACCTATCAATAACTTTGAGGTTTTCTAATATGTTAGTATCTTAGTCAGGCATTAAGCCGAGACAAACAAAAACGTTCACACAATGTCCACAAGCGATAACCTGCCTAAGGCAGATGGAAATGAAGAAAATAAGACTAAAGCTTTAGAAGTAAATTCTGAAACTTCAGATGTTGATGATAATAAAGAATTAGTTTCATCAGAGACAACAGATGAAACTCCTACTGAAACATCAATACAATCTAATGAAGGAAACCCTGAAGCATCTATTGAGATAGTCAATCCGCAAATTACAGATGCTGTAGAAGCACAACCTGAGTCTCAAAGTGATGAGACTAAAGAGTCTAATTCTGAAGAAAAAGAAGAGGAAAAGATAGAAACTCCTACAGAACAAGAAAGTGTTGAGGTAGAAAAAAATGAGAATACTCCTGAGGGTGAAGCCATAATTTCTAATAGTGCTGCAACTAAAAAAGAAGAAACTACAAAACCAGAAGTAGTTGTTGACGCTAATGATACTAACGAAAATGATCCTGATGAAATTCAGGATGAAATGAACGAAGCTGTTGCAGAACATAGCGAAGACGAAACTACTCAGGAACGTCATGATATAGAGAAGAAAGATTATCATGCCATGAATAAAGAGGAATTGATTAAAGAACTTAGAGACTTGATCAGGAATGAAAAAATTCAGGCAATTAAAGAGCATGTTGACGAAATCAAGAATGAGTTTAATGAAAAGTTTAATGAAGAAGTAGAACAGAAAAAAGAGGAATTTCTAGCAGATGGAGGAGATATAATTGATTTCTATTATTCTACACCTATAAAAAAAGAATTTAACTCTGTATATTTTGACTATAAAGAAAAACGAAATTCATATTATCAAAATCTAAAAAAAGACTTACAGGAAAACCTTAAACGACGATTAGAATTAATAGACGAATTAAAAGGTTTACTTAATGTAGATGAAAATATAAATACTACTTATAATCATTTTAAAAGTATACAAGAAAGGTGGAGAAACGCAGGACCAATTCCTAGAGATAAATACAATACAGTTTGGAACACTTATCACCATCATACCGAAAATTTTTATGATTTCTTGCACCTTAACCGAGAGTTTAGAGATTTAGATTTTAAGCATAATCTAGAGCAAAAACTTAAAATTATAGAACGAGCTACAGAACTAGCACAGGAAACAGATGTGAATAGGGCTTTTAGAGAATTACAGCTACTTCACAAAATGTGGAAAGAAGATTTAGGGCCGGTAGGAAAAGAATACAGAGAACCTATTTGGGAAAAGTTTAGTGCTTTAACCAGACAAATTCATGAAAATCGACAAGCGTACTTCAAAGATCTCGATAAAGTTTTTGAAAAAAACTTAGAGGTAAAAAGAGAAATTATTTCAAAAATAACCAAGGTCAGTTCTGAACACCCAAATAATCATAGTGGTTGGCAACAAAAAATAAAAGAAATTGAAGCTCTTAGAGATGACTTTTTTAAAGCAGGAAAAGTTCCTTCAAATGTAAATGAACAAACCTGGAGTGAATTTAAAACCGCTGTTAGGGATTTTAATCGCAATAAAAATGCATTTTACAAGAGTCTCAAAAAAGATCAGTTTGAGAATCTAAATAAGAAAATGGAGCTGATTAAAATCGCTGAAGACAACAAGGATAGTGATGATTACTCCGTTACTACTCCACTCATGAAAAAAATTCAAGCTGATTGGAAAAAAATAGGTCATGTTCCTAGAAAAGATAGTGATCGAATTTGGAAAAGATTTAAAGACGCTTGTAATACTTATTTTGACAAGCTTCATGCAGAAAGAAATGAAGCTAATAAAGAAGAAGTGATTTCTCTAGAAAAAAAACAAGCTCATATTGAAGCTCTTAAAGAAATTAAACTTTCTGGCGATCCAGAGGCTGACCTTAGCACAATAAAAGACAATATTGCTACTTGGAAAACTTTGGGAAGAGTACCTTACAAAAAGAAAAACATAGAAGTAGAATATAATAAAGTCCTCGATAGCCTTTTTCAGCAGCTTAACTTAAGCCGTAAAGAAACAGAACTTATTAAGTATGAAAATAAGTTAAATACATTATCAGGACAAACAGATGATCGTGCACTTAGAAACGAACAGAATTTTATTCGTAAAAAAATCGAAGAAGTAAATGGTGAAATTCGTCAACTCGAAAATAACCTTCAATTTTTCAAACATGCCAAGGATGATAATCCAATGGTAAGAGATGTTAAGAAAAATATTGAAAAACACAAAGAGAATTTAGACGTCTGGAAAGCCAAACTAAAGAAGATTAAACAACTTTAGTCATCATCATGCGATGTACACTCTGTAATTCAGAAACTATATTATATTCTGAAATACAAAATAAAAAATATTGCAAGTGTACTACATGTGATGGTATTTTACTTCATACTTCACATTTCTTGTCTGCCGTAGCAGAAAAAGAACGTTATGAACTACATCAAAATGATGTAACTGATTCTGGGTATCAAAATTTTGTGTATCCCATTATAGAGCAAGTACAAAATGATTATTCATCAAACCATAAAGGTTTAGATTTTGGGTCTGGAAGTAATTCTGTCATTACATATTTATTAAACAACAATAAATATCATATAAGCACCTATGATCCTTTTTTTGACATCAATGATGATGTTCTTAAAAAAAAGTATGATTACATTGTTTGTTGTGAGGTAATGGAGCATTTCTATTCTCCTAGTAAAGAATTTAAACTCTTACACTCTATTCTACTTCCTAATGGAGCTCTATACTGTAAAACTAATCTGTATGACTCTTCAATTGATTTTAAAACATGGTGGTATAAAAATGATACCACACATGTATTCTTTTATTCTTCAAAAACATTGCATTGGATAAAAGAAAAATTTCAATTCAAATCCTTAGAAATCACAGATAATTTTATCGTTTTAAGAAAAGAGTAATATTAAGTTTCTCTTATTCACAATATTTAAAGCCGAAATAATAACACTTTTTACAAGTATAAAAAGAGTGTTTATTATGTATTTGTTAACACGAAAACGTTTTCGTCTATCAACCTGGTAAAACGCTTTCAAGATTTTATCTAAATTGTCTTTTCACAAAACAAAACTAATTAGATGATAAACAAATAGTTACAACCAATTTATTTCACACAAACACACACACTAATGAAAAATTTACTACTTACTTTATTTTGTACTGTATGTACAGGAGCCATATATCTGTCTCCATTATCGACTAGCAGTCAAACCGATTTTAGAGAAGAAACTATTTACTTCTTAATGACCTCCCGTTTTTTTGATGGAGATTCTTCAAATAATGCTCCAACAGAATGGTCTTCTTACAACCCTAACCCTTTAATAAATCCTACAATTACAGATCCAAATGATGTCACGTGGAGAGGAGATTTTAAAGGTCTTATACAAAAACTAGATTACATCAAAGATTTAGGGTTCACTGCAATATGGATTACCCCTATAGTCCATAACCGAAGTCCATTGGATTATCATGGATATCATGCATGGGATTTTACCAAAGTTGATCCTAGGTTAGAATCTCCTGGTGCTACGTTTCAGGACCTAATTAATGAAATTCATGCTCGTGATATGAAAATTGTTTTGGACATTGTCACAAACCACTCAGGGAGATTTGGAATAAAAGATGTAGCTGAAATCAAATACAATACTGACCCTTCAGCTACCTGGTACGCTCCCGACAACTCTAATTGGGCATATGATGGATTAACTCCTAATCCAGAAGATGGTTTAATCTGGAGTAGAGCCAATTTAGCTAAAATGCCCCCTCCCTATAATCAAAATTTGGAAGCATTTAATTTCCCTAGTAAAGAAAACTATGTTGATACTTCTGATCCAAACTGGTATCATCACTCCGGAAATGGATTCGCTCAAGGGTTTGATGATGTAGAAAACTTACAAAATCGTGCTTTAGCTGGGGATACACCAGACTTAAATACCGGAAATCAAGTAGTCAGAGATTACTTGGTTAATGCCTATACTACATTTATTAATATGGGGGTAGATGCTTTTCGATGGGATACGGTAAAACATATGAGCAAAGAAGATATCTTATACTTCTATGATGCTTTTAAAGCTGTAAATCCAGATCTATTCATCTTTGGCGAAGTGGCACAAAAACGTCATGAGTTACACCCAGTCGAAGAAACAAATCCTCATTATTATACCTGGCGAGGTGCAGTAAACAATTCTGCTCCTATAGATTTAGCTGTAATAGATTTTTTCGGAGAAGCAACTTTTCATGGTACTTTTGAAGAAGGACAATCATTTCCTACAGTAAAAGCCGCTGCCAGATATGATAACCTTTATAGCGATCCATCTACATTAGTAACCTGGTTAGATAATCATGATTTTGGACCTAATAACGACTGGAACAGACGTTATGGGGGTTCTGATGAAAATCTAGCCGCCTGTATGAATTTTATGTTCACCTGGCGAGGAATTCCTACAGTATACTATGGTACGGAAATGCGCTTCAAAGCTGGAGAATTTAATGATATTCACGATGCTTCGGGTATTCAAAAATCCATTGATGAGACTGGTAGAGCCTATTACGGAGATATTATGGATCAAGCTCCGGGGCACAAAATATATAAACATATTAAAAAATTGAATGCAATTCGTAAAGCTGTTCCTGCATTACAAAAAGGAACGTGGAGTTGGAAAAATGCTCCTGGAAATGCCGTTGCGTATCGCCGTGTTTTTCAGAATAGTGAAGTTATAGTAGGCCTTGCAAAAGATGGAGACGCTTCTTTTTCCATTTCTGGGATGACTAATGGTATTTATAGAGATGCTGTTACTGGTAGAGAGATTGCCGCTACTAATGGTAATCTGAATTTTAGTGTAACTTCAGGTTCTGCAGGAATTTATGTTTTAAACGGTCCGGGATTAATTGGAAGTTGTGGTGGTGGTTTTTTTGAAAACTGCGTAAATGGACCTATACAACCTACTGCTATCATTAATCCAAATATTACTAGGTCTGAAAATCCAATTCAAGTAACCTTAGAAGGTATTGGAGGTGCTGGAAGTCCTTATACAATTTATTACACTACCAATGGTCAAATCCCAAGTAATAGTAGTACAAGATATACTGGAACTTTTACAATAACCGAATCCGCTTTAATCAAAGCTATTGTATATGACAAAAACGGCCTTGTATCTAACATTTCAACAAAAAACTATAGCATTGGCCCTATCGAAGGTTTACAAATACATTTTAAAAAACCTGCAAACTGGTCGCAAGCAAATGTTCATTACTGGAATGAACTCCCAGATGTCTTAACTACTAGCAATTGGCCAGGTCCACAAATGACAAGAATTGAAAATTCGGATTGGTATACCTACATTTTTGAAGGAGTAGAAAGTATTAACCTTGTGTTTAATGATAATGGAGGATTAAAAACCAATGACCTTTCTAGAAATAAAGATGGATGGTATGACAATGGTCAATGGTTTGATAATCAACCAGGAAATAATTCTAACACACCTCCTTCTCTTACTATGTCTCCTAATGGTGGTTCCTTTACACAAGGAGAATCCATTTCAGTAGCCTTAAGTGCCACAGATAATACTCCTGGCACAGATATATATTACACACTAAATGGAGATGATCCGTCTACCTCATCTAGGCTATATACTTCGGAAATTATAATTACTGAAAATACAACAATACAAGCAATTGCATATGATTCTGAAGGTTTAGTATCTAATACAGTTAATAATACGTTTACCTTCTCAACTTCAACAGAATCAATGACTATACATTACAAAGGTTCTTTGAACAACCCTAATTTATATTTTTGGAATACAAGTCCATCAGTAATAAATACTAATTGGCCTGGTGTAAACATGACCGAAGCAAGCAATGGCTGGTTTACATATATATTAGACGGTGTTTCTTGTACTAATCTTATTTTTAGCACTAATGGAAATAATCAAACTGAAGATCTTAATCGATGTGGTAGCGGGTGGTATTTTGAAGGAACATGGTATGATACAAACCCAGAACAAGTATCAGAAAACCTAACTGTCTATTTTAGGTCAGATTCTTATTCTTCTCCAACTATTCATTATTGGGACCTTACACCTTCACAAAATAATACAATGTGGCCAGGTAGTCTTATGACAGATAATGGAGATGGGTGGTATAGTTATTCATTTGCAAATACTTCTTGTGCGAATATGATCTTTAGTAATAATGGAGCTTCACAAACATCTGATCTTTTAAGATGTAAAAATGGTTGGTATTATAATGGGACGTGGTATGATAACAAACCAAATCGTAATAAATTAGATACCTCAATTTCTAGTTCACAAATTACTATTTCTCCAAACCCCATTAATGAAACTTCAATAATACAATGGTATACTAAAAATAATGACAGCAAAATTAAAATTGAAATTATAGACGTATATGGAATTACTCAAATTATTTATAGTAAAATAACTACTAGTAGGAAACATACTATTAATCTAAGTGAACATATGAATTCAAAAAGCTCAGGAATCTATTTTTGTAAAATAACTATTGATGATCATACTTTACTGAAAAAAATAATCAAACAGTAAATCTTTATATTTTGCCTTATATAAATAAAATAACCCACCAGTTCAACACTGGTGGGTTATTTTTTAAATTATTGATACTCTATAACACTTATTATTAGTATCCAGGATTCTGTTGTCCTGCTATAGTAGGGTTTGCATTAATCTCAGCAAGTGGAATTGGAAACTGGAATCTAAAATCTCCAGCTGCAAGAACCGGGGCTTCAGGTGGAGTTCCAGTACCATCAATAATATCACCTGCAGTAGGATTACGCATTATACTTTCTCCTCTTCTTTTAATATCAAAGAATCTATGACCTTCACAAGCCAACTCAACTCTTCTTTCAAATTGAATTGCATCTTCAAGAGCAGAACCTGTTTCTGTACCAGCTACAAAAGGAGTGTAACGTTGTGCTCTTACTTCATTCAACGTAGTTAAAGCATCTGCTTCCATTCCTAATTCAAATTGTGCTTCAGCTTTGTTTAATTTTCCTTCAGCACTACGGAATATTTTCACGTCAACTCGACCATTAACTTGTCCTGGTTCACCTAAGAATTTCTTTATTGCATTATAGTCATTACCTTGGTTTACACCAACAAATTGTAAAACATCTCTCCTTGCATCAGTAGGATCAATACTATTAAAGAAATCAAAATCAAGTACAAATTCTGAAATAGTACTACCATCCGAAGATTGACTATACAGTACACCAACATTATTACCTCCAGCTTCTGAAGAAGTGTTGATAGAAAGTTCTATAACAATCCCAGCATTAGTAGCATCAGTATACACATCAGGAAGTTCCGTAGGCGTTGCTAATGCAGTAGTAATCTCATTTGCAGCATTTATAGATTTTTGATATTCTCCGTTGTACAAATAAACTCTAGATAATAATGCAAAAACACCATTTCTATCTAATCTACCTTCACCATTACTATCGCTACCTATTAATGTACTCGCACGTTCCAAATCTCCGATAATTTCTACATAATTTGATGCTACAGTTTCTCTACCTGGTGTTGCAAAAGGATCTCCTGTATCACCGTCTTCTACCTTAAGATATGTAATCCCAAAAGAACTATTGGCTTCTGCGCTTTGTGTTGGGATTTGACCAAATATTCTGGCTAAATCAAAATGAGCCCAAGCTCTTATGGCTAATGCTTGCCCAAGAATATTATCTTGTGCAGGATCACCATCAAGATTACTAATTTGTCCTATAACTAAATTTGCTCCATTAATAGCTTCATAAGCTTCACTATAGAATAATGGAATAGGTCCAAGCGTACTAGGTACATACCTAAGATCATGATAATCATCATTAGATCTTCTTCCAGTTTGTGCCTGTATTACATTATCCGAAACAATATCTGGAATCCCTTGTAAACCAGAATTAGGATTTGAATAAAGCAACCATAACTGGCGGTAAGCACCGTCCAACCCAATCTGGAAAGTGGCCGGTGTATTAAAGAAAGTACTTGGGTTACCCTCTGTAAAGGGTTGCAAATCATTTAATTCATCATCGCAGGCGAAAAAACCTAACGAAAGAAATAAAATAACTACTATATTAATTTTATTGTTCATCTCTTATTTTTTTTAATTAAAATCCTACTTCAACTCCAAAAGTGTAAGATTTCGTTTGTGGATAACTAAATAAGCTAAATTCTCCTGGTACAAAACCAGCATCTCCTGGCTCTCCAGATTCTGCTGAACCTAAACCAATTTCAGGATCACCTTCATAGTCTGTTATCGTCCAAATATTTTGACCTGTTACAAAAAATCTTAAAGATTCTAATTTTATAACTTCTAAGAATTTTCTAGGTAAGTTATAATCAAGTGTTAAGGTTCTTAATCTAATAAAATCACCTTTCTCTAAGAATCTTGTTGTTCCTGCTTGATCAGCAGTACCTTGAAATAATGGACTTGGTAAAACATTAGTATCCCCTGGTTGTCTCCAGTAATTAAAAGCACTTGTACGTAGGTTTGAATCAATATTTCCTATAAATTCACCTTGTGCTCTTTGATTATTTAAAATATAGTTTCCACTTCTAAATACAAAATCACCTCTTAAACCGAATCCTTTATAGTTTAAAGAAGTAAAAAATCCTCCTTCAACATCTGCTATTGGTGATTTCCCTTCTTGTAGTTTTTGGAAACCATCACTATAAGTCTCAGTGATGTTCCCATCTAAGTCTACATATTGAGGAGCACCATTTGCTGGGTTCACTCCTGCATATTCAACTAAAAAGAAAGAATTAATTTCCTCACCTTCTCTTAATACAATATTACCAAATGTACCTGTAACTATATCATTACCATCAATCAACTTTTTCACTTCAGTATCTAATAGAGTTATATTTCCTCCTAGAGACCACTTAAAGTTTTCTGTTTTTATTACATCTGCATTTAAACTGATTTCTAAACCGCTATTTTGAACTTCACCAACATTCTGAAAAAGTCTATTATTCTCATCTCCAGCAGTAAAAGAAATAGGTCTGTCCAAAAGAAGGTCTTTAGAGTTCTTCTTGAAATAATCTACTACACCATTAATTCTATTGTTTAAGAAAGCGAATTCTACACCAATATCCAAAATTGCTTGAGATTCCCATTGAATTACCGGGTTTGGCGCGTTCAAAGGAGAGGCAGTAGTACTACCATTGTAGGTATTTGCAAATGACAATAAATCTAAAAACTGGAAATCCGGGATGTTTTGATTACCCGATGTTCCATAGGAAGCACGAAGTTTTAAGTCGTTAAAAATCGAATTATCCATAAAACTTTCTTTAGCGATATTCCAAGCTAAACTTCCACTCACAAAAGTACCAAATTTATTTTCAGGTCCAAATTTTGAAGAACCATCTCGTCTTACAGAAGCCGAAGCAATATATTTACCATCATAATCATAATCCATAAATACAGCCTGAGAGAATAAAACTCTTCTATCTTCGTCAGAACCTTGATTAGTAGATTCTGCAGCAACATCTAAGTATGGAATATCTGGAGAAGGAAACCCTCTTGCCGCAACAAATAGGTCGGTTCTTATATTTTCATTATATTCAAGTAAGAAACTGGCAGATAAATTATGTACATCATTAAATGTATCACTATAAGTAAATAAGTTAGATACATTATATTCAAAATCTAATGCAAAATTCTCAGTCTGTGTTCCTGGGAAGTTACTATCACCAATAAACCCTTGTAAAACTCCTCCTTGAATAGATCTGTTCGTTCTATTAAAACGGTTACTTACAAGACCTACTGCAAAACGGTTAGAAAATTTCTCTGACAATGTAAGATTAGCAGCAACATTACCGATAATCAAAAGGTTACGATTATTTTCTTGTTCAGTCAATAAAGCTCTTGCAATTGGAAACCCTGTTGATGTTCTATTAAATACAGGATTACCTTGACCATCTAATAGTATACTACCATCTGCATCTCTTGAGAAAAGAGGCTCATATGGATTGTAATCATAAAGTCCTCTAAAAGGATTCTGAACATTATTTCTATCTCTCGGAAGATCTGTCGTACTTCTTGCTACAGAAATATTAGCATCTATTCCCAGCCAATCTTTTGCTTGATACGACGTATTTAAACGTGTTGTGATTCTTTCAAATCCCTTAATTCTATCAATGATACCATCATTTTTGTCATAACCTAAAGAGAAAAAGTAAGATAATCTATCACTAGCTCCTGAAATAGATAATGCATTAGACTGAATTACAGAAGTCCTTAACAATTCTTCTTCCCAATCTGTGTCTAGGGCGATCAATGCTTGTAATTCTGCAGGAGTAGATGTTGCTCCTGGAAGACTTGTAGCAGCCCCAACTCCTAATGCTGCAAATTGACGTTCTATTTCGAGTTTTTGTGATGCATTCATTAAATCAAATGGATCTTTAATACGCTCACCAAAACCATAAGAAGAAGTAAACTTAATTTTAGCATCTCCCTTTTTACCTTTCTTTGTAGTTATTAAAACTACACCATTCGCTCCTCTGGATCCATATTTGGAAGCTGAAGCAGCATCTTTAAGTATCGATAACGATTCGATATCATTAGGGTTTAAATTACCTAATGGATTGAAATTATTATTTAAAGTATTATCAGTTATAGGAATAGGAACTCCATCTATAACATAAAGAGGAGTAGTACTCGCATTTATAGAACCTACTCCACGTATTTGAACAAATGCAGTATTACCTGGTCTACCATTAGATGCAGTAACTTGTACACCTGCTGCCTGACCTTGAAGAATGTTGTCAATACTGGTAGATGGCACAAAGTCCTCCAGATCCTGTGCTCCAACAGTTGATATTGCTGACGTTACATTAGATCTACTAGAAACACCATACGCAGTAACGACTACTTCTTCCAACTCTGAAGACGAAGTGGCTAATTGCATATTTATTGTACTATTGTCTCCTACAACCACTTCTTTGGTTTCAAAACCAACATAACTAAACGAAATTACTGCTCCACGATTTACCGATAAAGAGTAATTCCCGTCAAAATCGGTTTGTGTTCCCCCACTTGTATTCTTGACAAGAATGTTAACACCCGGAAGTGGTAACCCTTGATCATCTGTGACAGTTCCCGATACATTTTTTTCCTGAGCAAATGACAAACCACATACAAAGAAAAAAAACATTAGAAACTTGTAATAATGTACTTTCATAGATAAAAAAATTTTTCAAAAAATTATACTTAAGTTATTAGATATAATCATAAAAGGAAGGGTTAGAATATTTTGATGGCTAACTCAAATTTACTCTCACAAAACTTGAACAAAGTTTAAATGGAAATAATAACATTCGCCCTTCCTAATTATAATTACAAGCCAAAGAAACGTGTGACACGAATAAAAACAGGTAACCCCTATAAGGTTTTACCTCTTTCCGAAGAAGATTTACCTAAGTTATTGCAATCTTTAACGATTAGGATTTGACATACTCGGATGGAGTGATTCGGTTGTATTTTTTGAAGGATTTATTGAAGGTAACTTTATTATTAAAACCTACTTCGTAAGCAACATCTATAATATTTACCTTCTTATTCCTTTCTCCTTTCAGAAGTTTTTTGGCTTCTTCAATTCGGTACCGATTAATTAATTCAAAAAAATTGAGATTAAAGTGCTCATTTATTATTTGCGAAGTATTATGCCTTGTTGTATCCAATAATTCAGCTAATTTCTGAAGATTAATATCATTTTTCATATACACCTTTTCTTGATTCAATAGGAATAAAAGCTTTTCTTTTAGCTCTATAGAAAGTGTCTCTGTTAAACCCGATTTTCTATATTTATCTAGCTCTTTTTGCTTCCCTCCCTCCTTAATCACTATCAATCCTTCACCAAAAATACTAGGATAAACAAATGCCATATAACTTATATACAAAATCAATAATGCGATTGAAACAATTTGAAAATGAACAGGAAAATCATCTATTACTCTATGAATCTTCAAAATATTATAAACCACATAAGAAGCAATGTGTATTGAACATAAAATAACAATATTTCTCTGCCAATTATGTTGCACCTTAGATATAAGAGAATTACCAACAACCAATTTAACATACATTCTAATTACTAAAATCATATATGCTAATAAGGACATAAGTTTAACATCTGAGACTAAAGTTATATATGGTCGCTCATCATTGAGCATTATCCTTAGTTTCTCCTCTACAGGCAGGCTATAAACAGGAAGCAATAAAAACAGAAGTAAACCTGTTGGCACTAAATGTAATACATCCAACCAAACAAATCTATATTGCAAAATCACACGTTTAAAGTAAAAATAAATAAGAGGACCATACAAAAACGAAAACAATGTTGATAAATACAGAGAATGCGGTAAGTAAAATTCATAATTTGTTGGCAACAAACTAATATTGATAATAAAGATAGAGTGCTGAAATAAAAACGCACTCATCAAAAGATTTGCAATTTTATCAAATCTCTTTCGGAAATTTAGAACTACAGAGATGAACACCCCAACAAAACCAACATACAAACAAAGTATCCACCAAAAGTCTAATTTTTTATGATACTTATCTGCTAATTCAATGTAAGAACTTGAATTACCTATAGAATCAAAATAACTATGTTCTATAAAAGAAACATCCAAACTACTTTTTATATATTTTTCAAGGTATTCACATGCCAACTCTGCTTTATTTTCTTTAGCGTAGAAAAGTGCAAATTCTTTAAACAGCAGTATAGAGTCAATACTACTCTTATTTGACTCTTTTTTATATATTTTATCAGAAAACAAAAGGCTGTAATTATCCTTATTTCTTATCTCAATTTCATTTGTAGACGAATACAAACTTGATGAAATAAGTAAAACGATGATAATCAAAATCGGTGTTTGTGTTCTTTGAGTTAGCCACATAATTACTCCTAGGAAACTATAATAATCTATCTATGTAAAGTAAAAAATATTGCTATGCATATTTTCTAAACCTTAATTACTATAAGGTAGTCAATTTAAACAAACAAAAATTACATTTCTCCACATAATTTTATATTACTATAAGAATAATGATTAAAAAGCGAATTATTATAAAAAAGATATTTTTTTAACACGCACTTATACAACAAATAACTTTAAATATTCTGAAGGTGTTATTTGATTATATTTCTTGAAGGATTTATTAAAGGTCACTTTATTATTAAAACCAACTTCATAAGCCACATCTATAATATTAAACCCCTTATGCTTCTCCCCTTTTAATAGTTCCTTTGCTTCTTCAATTCTATATTTATTAATTAATTCGAAGAAATTAAGATCAAAATGTTCATTTATGACCTGTGAAGTATTATGCCTTGTTGTTTCTAACAATTCAGATACTCTTTGGAGTGTAATATCATTTTGCTTATAGATTTTCTCTTCATTTAAAAGAAACAACAACTTTGATTTGAGCTCTAAAGACAAACTTTGCGTAAGTCCTGATTTTTTATATTTATTATTACTTACTACTGTATTTTGTATTACAGGAGGTGTTACTATAATTTTGAGATTTCCAAACAATGAAGGTTGCACAAATGCAGAATAGCTAACATACAGCACCATTACAGCTATCGAAGCTACTTGAAAATTAAACAGAAAGCCACTACCAATATGACTCATATTTAATATTGCATATATGGCATAAGAAAGTATGTATATAGAACAAAAAAGCACTATATTCCTCTGCCAATTTTTAACTATTTTAGCAACATACAATTCACTTTTAAGTGATTTTATATATAATCTAACCACCAAAACACCATAAACCAATAAAGAAGTTAGTTTGGAAATTGAAATCAACGTAAGATAGGGTCGCTCATAATGTATTACCATTCGTAATTTATCTTCTCCTGGCAAGAGATAGATAGGTAATAACAATGTCACAAGAAATATTGTTGGTAATAAATGTAAGAGATCAGTAAGTTTAAATTTATATTGCTCGGTTACCCTTTTAAAATAGAAAAATATTAATGGCCCGTATAGATATGAAAATGTTGTAAATAGATATAATGTATGCGGTAAATAATACTCATAATTCATAAAGTAAAGTGCCATATGAATCATAAAGCATGAGTGAAGCAATACAAAACAGCTCATTAGCAAATTCGCTACCCTATCAGAACGTTTTCTAAAATTTATAACTACGGATAAGAAAAAGCCAACAAAAGCAACATAAAAGCAAAAGATTGCCCACCATCCAAATTGCTTAAGGTATTTATTTGCTAATGCAATATGTGCTTCCGAAGTACTAATCTGGTCAAAATAACTATGACCTACAAAAGTAACATCTAAGGTTGATTCGATATATTTCTCGATAAATTCACAAGCTAATTCTGATTCATTAGCATTTGCATAAGAAAATGCTAATTCTCTATATACATAGGTTGAATCAATTGCCTCTTTTTCTAGCACCTTATTGTACTGAAAAGTTGTTTTTGATTTATCATTATTAGAAAGATTCTTTATTGATGAGATAGGTATGTAAGAATTTTCGCTCTCATTTTTTATATCAACTCCAAAAGATAAACTATATCCTTTTACTGATATTAATAAAATAAGACCGAAAAACAATAATGATGATTTTGTTTTTCTTTGAGCTAGCCGCACAGTTTGATTGATTGATGTTTAATGCGACTAATTTACGACTTGTTTTTCTTAAAATTTTGTTATAAATGAGTATCCCGATAATATTTTACCAAAAAAACCAATAATAGCTAGGGCTAACAAAGTGTAAATAAATAAAAAATATAAGTGAAAACCGTAGAAAAAGAGTTACAAAACAGTATTCTTACAAGTAAAAATTAAGTAAAAAAACCTTTTTTTACCAAAATTCTGATGGAATTAAGAAAATTCGCAAAAGAATATAAAATCCATTTTATGAAGGTATAAATAAAGAAGTTTATGTTCTCTATAACCTTTTAGCTTCTTCCCAAAAAACGTCCATTTCAGAAAGAGTCATGTCCATTAAATTTTGGTTGTTTTGTTTTGCTTTAGATTCTAAATACTGAAAACGCTTTATAAACTTTTTATTTGTTCGTTCTAATGCGTCTTCTGGATTTACTTTTAAAAAACGAGCATAATTAATCATAGAAAAAAGTACATCTCCAAACTCGGATTCTATTTTTTCCTGATCTTGCACCTTTACTTCGTGTTGTAGTTCACCTAATTCTTCTTTAAGCTTTTCAAACACTTGATATGGTTCTTCCCAATCAAACCCAACTCCTGCTACTTTATCCTGGATTCTGCTTGCCTTTACCATAGCCGGAAGCGATTGAGGCACCCCTTCAAGAACACTTTTCTTCCCTTCCTTAAGCTTTAAGTTTTCCCAGTTACGTTTCACATCTTCTTCATCTTCTACACTAACATCACTATAAATATGTGGATGTCTATGGATCAGTTTATCGCAAATTTCATTTGCTACATCTGCTATATCAAAATCTTTAGTTTCACTACCAATTTTAGCATAAAAAACAATATGCAATAGTAAGTCTCCTAGCTCTTTTTTTACCTCTTCGAGGTTATTATCTAAGATTGCATCACCAAGTTCATACGTCTCCTCTATAGTAAGATGTCTTAAAGACTGCAGTGTTTGTTTTTTATCCCATGGACATTGCTCCCGAAGCTCATCCATAATAGTTAGTAACCTATCAAAAGCATTAAGTTGATCTTTTCTCGAATTCATCTTTGATATTTATATAGCGACTTGTTCCATGCTCTTTTTGGTTTCTTGAAATTCCTTAATCATATCATCAACAATGACCTTTGCGGGTTTGATATCTTGAATTAATCCTGAAACTTGACCAATTTCTAGCTCCCCTTCATTTAAATCTCCTTCAAACATTCCTCGTTTTGCTCTAGCACGACCTAATAATGCTTTTAATTCGTCAATAGAAGGTCCTTTACTATATAATTCTGTGACATCATTATAAAATTTATTCTTAAGTAAACGAACAGGCGCTAACTCTTTTAATGTTAATTGTGTATCTCCTTCCTTAGCCTCTACCACCATTTTTTTAAAATCTATATGCGAAGAAGCTTCGTCACTTGCTACAAAGCGACTTCCAACCTGAACTCCATCTGCTCCTAAAGCCATCACCGCATACATAGCAGATCCGGTTGCAATCCCTCCTGCAGCAATTAAAGGTATACTTACCTCTTTTTTAACTATTGGTATTAATGTTAATGATGTAGTTTCATCCCTTCCGTTATGCCCTCCTGCTTCAAAACCTTCTGCCACTACAGCATCCACTCCTGCTTCTTGGGCTTTTAAAGCAAACTTCAGACTACTCACCACGTGAACTACTGTAATACCTTTTTCTTTAAGATAAGCCGTATATGTTTTTGGATTTCCAGCAGAAGTAAAGACTATTTTTACACCTTCCTCGATTATTATCTGAATAATTTCCTCAAGATTAGGATATAACATTGGAATATTAACCCCAAAAGGCTTATTTGTAGCTTTTTTACATTTTTGTATGTGCTCCCTTAATATATCAGGATACATAGATCCAGATCCTATAAGACCTAGTCCTCCTGCATTACTTACTGCACTCGCTAATTTCCAGCCACTTGCCCATATCATTCCTCCTTGAATTATCGGGTACTGAATATTGAATAATTCTTTTATTTTATTCATTAATTTCTAAATCAGAATATATAAATAATTAGTTTATTATGAGATTACACCAGAACCAACCAATTCTTCACCAATATACCAAGCTACGAACTGCCCCTCGGTTATCGCACTTTGATCGTTTTCAAAAACAACATACATACCAGAATCTATAACGTGTAATGTAGCCTTTTCTAGTGGTTGTCTATATCGAATTCTAGCCATAACTTCAAGTTCTTCATCTACATTAAGCCTAAGATCTTCTCTAACCCAATGTAACTCTTTATTAGTTATAAACAACGCCTTTCTATACAAACCTGGGTGCTTTTTGCCTTGCCCAGTATAAATTGTGTTTGTTTCAACATCAGTCTCAATAACAAAAAGGGGCTCTGGAGTTCCTCCTACAGCCAACCCTTTACGTTGCCCTTTGGTATAGTAGTGCGCTCCTTGATGTTTTCCTACTACCTTGCCATCTCTGGTGTCATACTGATATTTACTGGACAAGAACTCTAATTCTTCTCTTTTAGACTTAAACTGAGGTATTGTACGTTGATATTTTTCTTCAGAAGATAATATTTCAATAATATCTCCCTGTTTTGGTTGTAACTTTTGTTGAAGAAATTCGGGCAAACGAACTTTTCCGATAAAACATAATCCCTGAGAATCTTTTTTATCCGCTGTCACCAAATCTTGTTCTTTAGCGATATCCCTAACTTCTGGTTTTAATAATTCACCAACAGGAAATAACGTTTTTGCTAATTGTTCCTGAGACAATTGGCATAAGAAATAAGATTGATCCTTATTAGAGTCTTTTCCTGCTATAAGACGATGAATTTCTTTTCCTTCTTTGCGTATCGTATCCTTTCTACAATAATGCCCAGTCGCAACATAATCAGCTCCAAGAGATAATGCAATTTTTAAGAATACGTCAAACTTAATTTCACGATTACATAACACATCGGGGTTTGGAGTACGACCATTTTCGTATTCATTAAACATATAATCCACAATACGTTCCTTATATTGCTCACTTAAATCCACCGTCTGAAATGGTATCCCCAATTTCTCTGCTACTAATAACGCATCATTACTATCATCCAGCCATGGACATTCGTCAGAAATTGTTACTGAATCATCATGCCAATTCTTCATGAATAATCCAATAACCTCATATCCTTGCTCTTTTAATAAATATGCCGCTACACTGGAATCAACTCCCCCTGATAATCCTACGATTACTCTCTTCATCAAAAAAATCCTTTCTTTATTTTATTCTTTATAATTATTTTACAAAAGTACTAAGTAAATATCTTAGAGACAAGCTATCAGAATATTCAGCCTTAACTAATTTTGGAATGTTATAATAGACTGAGTTGATTCTTTCTAATTAAAAGCTCAGTTCATAAAAAATGGATATTTGACAAATCAAATATCCATTTTAACAAATACGACAGTATTCAATAACTAATTAAAATTCTACCATCATCTTCTTTTTAAGTATACTATTTTCTCCTAATATAACTTTTACTAATAAAAACCATTCGTCTTAATTGAGCTTATCATTTCACAAAGAGAAATCAAAGACTCACCTAACTTTAATACACCTAAGTCTTTTCTCTGTATCAATTTTCCTGTTAAATCCGTAATCTATGGTAAAGGACTGAATATTATTTCACCCTTAGCATTTCGAAATTCACATCGATCTATAACATATAAAACTTAACGACGAACAACACTAAATTTTTGAGTACTTGTTTTGATCTTATCTCTCCAGTCTTTACCTACAGGAACCAATAAAGCTGTTGCTGTATAACCACTACCTATCACTATTTTTTTAGGAACATTCATTATAACACTAGTTCTTCCTGAGCCTTTACTTACTTTAACACTCATTAGATCTAACCATTTATGTTGCGGATCTCTAATTTCTACTTGGATTTCTCGTTCTTGATTTACATCATATTCTACACTAAAAGTAAAATTCTCCGACTTTTTTTGATTGGGCACCTCTAATAATTCAATAAATTCTTCTTTTGGCGGAATATACGTTGAAACTCCTTCTGTACTGGCTGATTTAGTACCGTTAGTCACGTTAAATTTTCGAGAAGTATTTTTGATTTTATCTTGCCAATCTTTACCTACCGGTAATAATAAAGATATTGCTTTATAATCATTAGCAATCTCTGCTGTATTAGGTATTTTTACAGTAACAAAAATCGTTTCAGAACCCTCTGGCACTGTTACTTTATTTGATCCTAACCATTGTTTTCGCTGATTTCTGATCTCTACAACAATATCTCTTGCTTTCTTTGCTGTGTATTTTAATTCAAAAGTATAGCGATCAGCTGGTTTTTGATCTGGCAAAGGCATTATTTCAAGATTTTCTTCCATCTCAGCGTGATCAACATTTTCTTGTGGTATCACATTAAATTCTTTTTCATTATTTACGATTTTTTCTTTCCAATCTTTACCTAACGGAACCAATGTAGCTATTACTTTATAACCATTTCCAATTATGGCTTCATTCACTAAACCTACAGCAAGATCTATTTTTCGTGATCCTTTTTTTACGATTACTTTGTTAAATCCTAACCAAACATTTTCTGGACTTCTGATTTCTAAATGAATTTCTCGTTCTTTCTTTGCTTTATACTTTAACTTAAAATTATAACTCTTAGATGGATATTGATCTGCTATTTCTAATAATTGAACATCTTCTTCCAATACGTTTTCTCTATCTGCCCCAAAAAAAGGTTTGGGTATGTTAGCGTGATTAGCAATACTATTTGAAGCTAATTCGATACTTTCATTTTTCACAATAGTATACGCGCTAATAAAACTCTCATCACCTTTAAATTTTAAACTTTTAGCATGAGAAAGCTTAGAAATTTCTTTATTTAAAATATCGGTATTAATATTATGTAATACCACATTATGATCTGTTAGATTGATTATCGATAATATTTTAGCATTGCAAGAAAACACAGCTACTAAACAAAATACAAAAACGATAATAAATTTTTCTTTTAAAGTTTTTAAAAACAAATTTGACTTCATTTTACTTGTAAATTTTAGGGTTTTATGATATAATTAATGATTAAAAAATCTTTTAAGAGTATATATATTACTCTGAAGTAAGGTCAGTTATAATAAACTTCTCATGATTACCTACTACAGATTTATCACAGGTAAGACCTGTAAGGTTACCGTTATTATGACTTACGTACAATCCATTATTTCCTTTGATAGCGCCCTCTCCTCCTAAATCAAAATTTTCAGCCTCAATAACTCCTGGCATATTATTACCGCCTCCATATTTTGTCTGTTGACCTATCGATGTCATCGTTATTAAACAAAACAAAAAAATTGTAATAGCATTTCTTTTAACCTTTTTAAAGAATAATACAATTTTTAAGACTTCTAGTATCATACGTTAAATTTTTAAATGCTTTTAATCTAAATATGTTCATTCAAACAAAAATCCAAATAATTTAACGTATGCCTTGTAAGATATATCCTATTTATTACCACACATGGTTAATTCTCTGCGAATAGATTGCAATTTACAAGTATAGCTTTTGAAGAGAAGAAGAGGATAAGAAGTATTAATTCATATTTAAAAAGTTGTGTATTAGCCCCAGACTAAAGCACAAAAATATTAGCCATTGTTATATAACAGCTTCAAAAAATCTCTTTAGATAATTAGCATGTAATTTTAAAGATTTTATACGATTAAAATCCTTTATTTTGAACGGGAAACAATTTTTGTTCGGATAGTTTTCCATCAGTGTAATAGCTCCAAATACCATCCTTACGATCTCTCTTATAGTTTCCTTCTATAATCAAATCACCGTTGGTATTGTAATATTTGGTTATACCATGAAGCTGGTCATTTTCGTATATAAACTCCTTAATAACAATACCTTTTTCTGAATAAATTAGTCTTTTACCTTGTCTTTTTCCATTAACATATGAGGTACTCTCTGTTAATTGACCACTTTCAAAATAAGTACGTTGCTCTCCATCAAGTTTTCCCGACAAGTAATGTTCAGTCATCATAATTTTTTTAGAACTATTATGATAATATTCCCATAACCCTATTCGTTCTTTGCCAATCATTTGACCTTGACTTATCACTTTTCCCTTTTGGGTAAAATATTTAACCTTAACAGTATCACTATTTTTTGAAAATGTTTTTACAGCTGTAGGAGAATCACCGCTGCTAGGTTTGTAGAATTTAAAACTCCCTATCTCTTTGCCATGGTCAAAAGTACCTTCATATCGAATTTGATCACTATTATCATATTTCTTTCGCCATTTACCGTGTCGTTTACCTTCACTATCATATTTATTGTACTCTTGCCCTAAAATGGGTAAACATGTAAACATCAAAACACAAAATAACAATATACTTCGCATAACTACTATTTAATTTGGGACATTATTTCAACGAAAGTAACTTCCAAAAAGTATACCAATATTATAAAATCATAATGATAAAATGAAGTTGAAAGCATAAAAAAGCTCCAAAGAGGAGCTTTTTTATAAGATATTTAAAAATAAATTATTTCTTCTTGGTATTTTTTTGCTGTTCTGCTTGCTCCATTAGCTCTTTCATCTTTTTCTGGAATTTACCTTGTTTTTTAGGTTTTTTCTTATTTTCCTGAATCTTAGCATGGATTTTATCTTCATTGATGATTACATTTTTAATCACCAACATAATACCAATGGTAATCAAATTAGAAACAAAATAATACAATGATAATCCACTTGCATAGTTATTAAAGAAAAATAACATCATCACCGGAGACAAATACATTATGAATTTCATATTTGGCATTCCTGGTTGTTGTGTTTGCATTGTTTGTCCAGTAGTCATCGTCATATAAATAAAAATTGCAACTGATGCTAAAATTGGAAATAAACTAATATGATCCCCATAGAAAGGAATAGTAAACGGTAACTGAGCTATATTATCATAACTAGATAAATCATCTGCCCACAAGAAACTCTTTTGACGTAACTGAAAAGCACTTGGGAAAAAGTTAAATAAAGCATAGAAAACAGGAATTTGCATTAATGCAGGCAAACAACCACTCATTGGATTAACACCAGCTTTGCCATATAACGCCATAGTTTCCTGTTGCTTCTTCATCGCATTGTCCTTATATTTTTCGTTAATTTCTGTAATCTCTGGTCGCAAAACTTTCATTTTTGCTTGTGACACATATGACTTATAAGTCACTGGAGACAGAACAATACGAACAATAATAGTCATTACTATAATAGCAATACCATAAGGAAGGAAGCTACTTAAAAATGCAAAAAACGGAATAAACAAGTATTTATTTATGATTCCAAAAATTCCCCAACCCAAAGGTACTATTTCATCCAAATTACGGTCATATGTATTTACAATTCTATAATCCGTTGGTCCATAATACCAATCCATAGCATAATTAAGCTCTCCACCTTGTAATTCTAATGGCATAGATGCAGAAAACTCTTTGGTAACCTTGATATCTTTATCATCCAAATCTGTAGACCCAGCAAGGTTTTTTGAAGTAAAAGACGCTTTTTTAAATGGTGTATCTGTTAACAATACAGAAGTAAAGAAATGTTGATTAAATGCTATCCAAGATACATTTTCTTCTTCATCATCTGTAAATTCTCCTGCTCCCAAATAATCATCTTTATCACCATCATATTCATATTTAAGTTCTGTATAACGATTTTCATAAGCTGCACTTTTAGCATGCCTAATCCCTTGAAGTTTCCAATCTAGGTTTACCGTTTGACTACTGTTAATTACTTGTTGCAATCCTTGAGATCGAATTGTAAAATCAACCATATATTCATTTGGCTTTAACTCATATCTATACTCAAGGTATTTTGTATCAGAAACTTTAAGTTTCATGGATAAGATTGTATTCTCTCCATTTTTGGTCACTGTAGGTTCAAAAAACAGGTCTTTGGTATTTAGAATTCTATTATCTGTAGTCCCAAAATTTATATTTAAAGAAGCATTTTTGCCATCCTTAATCAAATACACGGGTACAGAATCATAGGTCTTAAAGTTTTTTAATAATGCCTCAGAAATGTATCCTCCTCTATTATTTACTTTTAAACTTAATACTTCGTTTTCTACTTTGGTAAATTCCTCCTTTGCAGATGCTAAACTAGCTGAGTACGCAAATGCACCCAATTGAGATTTTGCATTTGAGAGTGCCACAGAATCTTGCGGATTAACAACAATAGGTTTGCTTTCTTGAACAAAATCTGGGGTTGTATCCTTATTATCTGCCTCTTTCTCGTTTGCTACTTGTTCTTCTTTAGCTTTTTCTGCTTCAATTTCTTCAGGAGTCGGCTGATTTAAATAGAACATCCAAACGATGATTCCAAAAATAAGTGCAAATCCAATTATCGAGTTAAGATCAAATTTCTTTTCTTCCATTTATGTAAGTATAAAAAGCCTTTATCCGATAACTCAGAAAGGCTTTTGTCTATTTATATTTATTTATTTTTCAAAGGTCGGATTAGAATTCGTATACTAGTAATTCTTAGTTGGTATCAAAATTTGCTATTATACTTATTTCAAAAATTATATATTGTTATATCCTGTTGTCAATTATCTAGCCAATTACTATTCTTGTGACACTTTGGCATTCTTACTATTTTTTGAATATTCTACCGCAGCTTTTACAAAAGCTATAAACAAGGGATGCGGATTAGCCACAGTACTCTTATACTCTGGGTGATATTGAACACCCACAAACCAAGGATGATTTGATAATTCTATAATTTCTACCAATCCTGTTTTGGGATTAACACCTGTGGTTTTAAGCCCTGCATTTTCTAATTGCTCCTTATAATTATTATTATATTCATAACGATGGCGATGGCGTTCTTCAATCAGTGACTTTCCGTATGCTTCATACACAATACTACCTTCTACTAATTCACACTCCCACGCACCTAATCGCATTGTGCCTCCCATATCTGTAATACTCTTTTGTTCTTCCATAAGATCAATTACGGGGTGCGGAGTATTTTCATCTACTTCTACAGAACAGGCATCTTTTAACCCTAAAACATTACGAGAATACTCGATAACGGCCATCTGCATTCCTAAACAAATTCCAAAAAACGGCAACCCATTTTCTCTTGCAAATTGCACTGCTTTTATTTTTCCCTCTATACCGCGCTCACCAAATCCGGGAGCGACCAAAACTCCATCCAGGTGAGCAATTTTCTTCTTTATTGTTGTATCTGTAATATATTCTGAATGAATACTTACTACATTAACTTTTACTTCATTTTCTGCACCTGCATGAATAAATGCCTCAAGAATTGATTTATAAGAATCTTGTAATTCTACATATTTCCCTATAAGCCCAATAGTAACTTGATGTTTTGGATTTTTATGTCTTTGTAAAAAGCTATTCCAATTATCAAGGTTAGGAACGTTATCATCTCTAAGTACCAATTGTTTTAGCACAACTGCATCCAAGCCTTCTTCGAGCATCAAATTAGGCACATCATAAATAGTTGAGGCATCTATGGACTCTATTACTGCTTCTTGTTTAACATTACAGAAAAGTGCTAATTTCCTACGTAAATCGTCAGATAATTCATGTTCTGTTCTACATACCAGAATATCTGCTTTTATACCACTTTCCATCAAAGTTTTTACACTGTGTTGGGTTGGCTTCGTTTTTAACTCTCCTGCTGCAGAAAGATAAGGTATTAAGGTTAAATGAATCACTAAAGCATTAGAATCTCCAAGCTCCCATTTTAGTTGACGTACAGCCTCTATATATGGCAAAGATTCAATATCCCCAACCGTACCTCCAATTTCAGTAATTACGATATCATAGTCCCCGCTTTTACCTAAAATCTGAATTCTTTCTTTTATTTCATTAGTGATATGAGGAACCACCTGAACTGTTTTTCCTAAAAATTCTCCACGTCGTTCTTTTTCAATAACACTTTGATAAATTCTACCTGTAGTTACATTATTAGCTTGAGAAGTTGGTGTATTTAAAAATCTTTCATAATGTCCCAAATCCAGATCTGTTTCTGCTCCATCATCAGTTACATAGCATTCTCCGTGTTCATAAGGATTTAAAGTTCCTGGATCAACATTAATATACGGATCCAGTTTTTGAATTGTAACTCTATATCCTCTTGCCTGTAATAGCTTTGCTAAGGAAGCAGCTATAATTCCTTTTCCTAAAGAGGAAGACACACCTCCGGTTACAAAAACATATTTGGTATTAGCCATGTAAACTAAATATTAGTAAGATTGTATTAAAATTTTGCGCAAAAATACAAAGAAAAGTATTATAACTAATACTAATACATCACTAAATACCACTCTACTAAAAACAAGTAAAACGGCAGTGATATGATATCCAAAATCTTATAAAAACATATAACAAAGTCTTTCCATTACAATTTTAACACTAAATAAGACCCTACTCACAAACCACTCAATTACAAACAATTAAAACCAATCACAATTTAAACATGTGTTCGTCTTAATACCAGATTTATTTACCAAAATATTGAAACATTTCTTTTTCAGCTCAAGTCTCATAATCTGAGACATCAAAGAAATAGGTTTGCTAAAGATTTTTATTAAAGAGGTCTAATTTCTTAATAACTAAATATTAATAATAACAAAGAAAAAAAATGAAAACAAAAATCAAATTTCTATTACTATCAATCGCAATTGGAGCAATTTCCTGTTCCAAAGATGAAACAAAGTCTCAGAGTCCTGAATCTCTGGGAGAACCTATATTAAATGAAAAAACCAACAGATTAAGTTTTGACAGTTCTGAGTCTATCGAAAAATTCATTAAAGGACAAAAAGATGAGGAGTTTGAATCAAAAATGAAAGGGCTTCAAAAAAATGGATTCAATTCTTTATCTCCTGTCTTTGATGAAAATGACACCGAATCAAAACGAGCCTTTTTAGCAAAAAGATTACACCGAATCAATAAAGATTATAAATTCTCAGGAATTCCTTATACTGCTAAAATTTCTGATTTAGAAGATGAAGACCTTGATGATCCACTTGTCGTTGATGATAAATTTGCATCTATCTTAGATGAGGATAGAAGTATTTATGTCGGAGATTACCTATACGTCTATACAACTATGGGAGTATTTAAAACTCAAAAGAAAAACGAGAAAGAACTTATCGACTTATTAGACAAATATTATGAAGAAGGCGTAATCACAGAAAAATCAAAAAACCCTAACAACTTACCTGTTGTTCCTAGCAAAATATCTGAATGCGACGACATTCTTCGTGCATCAGAAGATAGTTTTAATCTTTTTGCAAATCCAGTAGTTAACACAACACAATTAACCCGATCAATCGAATTAATTCAAATTGATACCTGCGGTAGCGGTGGCGGCGGAAGCGGCGGTGGTGGTGGAACCGGCGGTGGCGGCGGAACCAATAACACAAAAAAATACCCATACGAAAAGAAAATTGAGCTAGGGACTTGTGTAATAAAGTCTGAAAGTATTTGGCAACAAATTTTTGGTGCTGCAGAAACCTGTAATGACTATTATGATAGTAAAAGAAGAGTTAAAACAAAATTTTGGAATCAAAATTATTTAGTATACTCTTCTATTGGAGTAAGTGTTAAACATCAAAAGAAGAATTGGGGAATTTGGGATAAATCCAGTGCTACAGATTTTATTGAACTTGGAATTAATAATGCTTCCTGGACATATGAATACGAAGCCGCTCACCTTAATCAAATCTATAATAACTTTGCAACAAATACACTCGTACGGTACAAGGGAAAAACATATAACACTGATGGAACCATTATCAACAGTCTACCTATATCAGTTCCTAACTGGCCTTTTAATGGTGATGATCCACTTATTGATGGATTAGAAATATATATGTTTGGAAACAATCTTTTATCAAGCGCTGATTGGAAACAGGCGAATAGACTTTTAAGAGATCAAGCTAAATCATTTATCAGAAATTTTGGAAATCAATTAGAAGGCTCTGCAAATAGAGATAAAATAGAAGTTTCTGGAGCAGTTATTGATCCTCTAAACAGAAAACTAACTTTTTCAATTGTGGGAAGAGTAGAAAGAGATTATAATGATTGTTGTGCCACATACTACCTTGACCAAAATGCATTTGTTGCATTCAAATTTAATGTTGATTACAATAACCCTTCATGCGCTGATGGTGCTTGTACCAGCGGAGGTTATGACATTAACGGTTTTAAAACAGATATTTTTAATGCAAAAGATTATAAAAATCTTTCTATTGATTTTTACGGATTGGCAAGAAGAGATGGCAATAATTACAAAGGAAAAAGAGTCATTTCTGACAACATAAAATAATTTTTTAAACATGAAGCGGCAATACATAATGTATTACCGCTTTATTTTAGCTTTAAAAAGTAAAGAAGGACACAATAACTATACCTATAGAATTCATAAGCAAACAATTGGGGTCAGGCAAATAAAAAAATAAAAAGTAGAAACATTTAATTTATAATGACTTACAAAATTAGAGTTAAAATTATACATTTATGTGTAGTACTTAGTAGTCATATCTGTATTGGTCAGTTAAAAAACTTTGGCATGTATACAGAATTATCTGTTTACCGAGATACAGGATTTAAAAACAATGGTTTTTCCGATATAGAAATAGGCGTAGCTTTTTTTAATAATTTTTGGATTTCTCCTGAGATAGGTACTAGTTATTCTTTTGGAACATTAGAAGATCAAAATAAAATAAACATTAACGATCATAATTCTACCCCAAACGCTATATTAGAAACCCGTTATAACGCATCTTTACTAACTATTAGTCCAAAAATCAATATTGGAAGAAACAATGAAAATTTATGGTGGGTTATACAACCTAAGTTTTTCACTGGAAATCTTATTATTAATAGTAATTATCTGACTTTATCTGAACCCAAAGAAAAATATGAAATCATAGAATCACAAAAAAGAAAAAGTACTATATCTTTTTTCAATTTATCAATAGGATTAGAAGGATATATCACAGAGTCCGAAAAATTATCACTTGCATTTTTTATCAGGTATACTACTATGCAACTAAGTGACAGATTTAAATCTATAAAATTTAACACCCCAGATATTTCTAACCCAGAAGAAAACACACAAACTTTAGGAATTGGATTAAAACTATATTTTAACCCTTTTAAAAAAGAATAACGATATCACTTATTCTTCTTCTGAAGCTTTATCTTCTTCTGGTTCAGAGAAATCATTCATTCCTTTTGCCTGGAGAATATTATACCAGTGAATTACCTTTTTCATGTCACTCACATAAACTCTGTCTTCATCATAATCTGGCAAGACTTCACTAAAATAAGCTTCTAATTTGTTTTTTGATTCTTTATGGCTTATTGCTTGCTCTCCATTTTCTTTCTCCTGAATCTTTTTAAAGATTTCTCGTAACGGCACCTCTTCAGTGAATGTATAAATTGCAATTTCGCTTAATACACTTACATTATGTCTAATACTTACAGATAGTCTTTTCCCATCTAATAAGGATTCAGCCAAAAACCCACTTCGCGTTTGTGTTTTTAACTCATATAAACCAGGCTTACCCGAAATTGCTAATATTTTATCTAAGCTCATATATGTTCGTTTCAAAGTTGGCAAATATCAGTAGTTCGTTTTAAAAAATCAAACATTAACCAACATAAATATTTAAAAGTAAATTATCTCCCTTTTTTCACTAAAGGAAAACGCATTCGATATTCAGAATTAATTTTACCCTTAGAAATATTCGCCAGTTTTCCTTTTATTAACCTTTTTTTAAGACTAGATAGTTTATCCGTAAACAAAATTCCTTCTATATGATCATATTCATGCTGAATTACTCTTGCTGCTAATCCGCTATAAACCTCTGTATGCTCAACAAAATTCTCATCAAAATAATTAATTTTTATAGTTTCATTTCGAAAAACATCTTCTCTAATATCAGGGATACTCAAACAACCTTCTGTAAAGGCCCACTCTTCTCCAGTTTCTTCTAAAATTTGAGCATTAATAAAAACTTTCCTAAAACCTTTTAATTGATTTACTTCTTCCTCAGATAATTCTTCATCCTCAGAAAAAGGTTCTGTATCTACCAAAAACAAACGTATCGGAAGTCCAATCTGAGGAGCAGCCAACCCTACTCCATGGGCATTATACATAGTTTCAAACATATTATCCAGTAATTCTGATAATTTAGGATAATCTTTTGTTATCTCTTTTCCTTTTTTTTTCAATACCGGATCTCCGTATGCTACAATTGGAAGTATCATATATTTCTTACTTATTTTCTATTAATTTACTGATTATAAAGATAATCCTGCAGTATAATCGTTGCACTAATTTGATCTACTAACGCCTTATTCCTTCGTTTCTTTTTTGAAATCCCACTAGCAAGCATTGTGTCAAAAGCCATCTTTGAAGTAAAACGTTCATCAATTCTTTTTACAGGAATATTTGGAATTTCTTCACTTATTTTTTTTAAAAATGGTTGAATCAACTTCTCACTTTCTGAAGGAGCTCCATGTAATCTTTTTGGTTCTCCTACTATAAAAAGTTCGACTTCTTCCTTAGATATATATTCTTTTAACCAAGATAATATATCCTTGGTGTCAACAGTAGTCAAACCAGAAGCTATAATTTTAGATTCATCTGTCACCGCAATCCCACAACGTTTTCCTCCATAATCTATTGCCAAAATTCGCCCCATATCTATTTTTCTGCAAAAATATAACATTATTATAAAAACACCTTATTTATTAATGGATTCCTAAAATATGCTCAATCAGTATTTTTTTCCAACTAAGCTATTATCTTTACCAAAATTTTTTAATCGATGAACCAACTAAAGGAAACCATAGAAAAAGCTTGGGAAAACAGAGAGCTTTTAAAAGAATCAAATACGCAAAGCGCGATAAGAGAAGTTGTTAATTTATTAGATGCCGGAGAGCTAAGAGTTGCTGAACCTATTGAAGGAGGTTGGCAAGTTAATGAATGGGTTAAAAAAGGAGTTGTACTCTATTTCCCCATTCAAAAAATGGAAACTCTTGAAGCGGGAATCTTTGAATATCATGATAAAATCCCATTAAAAAAGGGATATGAAGCAAAAGGGATTCGAGTAGTACCAAACGCCGTAGCACGTCATGGGGCTTATATTTCTCCAGGTACTATCTTAATGCCTAGTTATGTAAATATTGGCGCATATGTTGATCAGGGAACAATGGTAGATACATGGGCAACTGTAGGTAGTTGTGCACAAATTGGTAAAAATGTGCATCTAAGTGGAGGTGTTGGTATTGGTGGAGTATTAGAACCATTACAAGCCGCTCCTGTAATTATTGAAGACAATGCATTTATTGGATCTCGCTGTATTGTTGTTGAAGGTGTTCGTGTAGAAAGAGAAGCTGTACTTGGAGCTAACGTAGTATTAACAGCATCAACTAAGATTATCGATGTGACTGGGGATACTCCTGTAGAAAGAAAGGGAATAGTTCCTGCTGGCTCTGTGGTAATACCAGGAAGTTACACCAAAAAATTTGCAGCTGGAGAATATAACGTACCTTGTGCATTAATTATTGGAAAACGAAAAGAAAGCACCGACAAAAAAACCTCTCTTAATGAAGCGCTTAGAGAGTATGATGTAGCTGTATAGTAAAAAATACATAAAGATTTTGGGCTTGTCTTTATTTTTTTTAGGCAAGCTCTATTATTTTTGACCCCGACTTATGAAGATTTTGGTTATTCAACAAAAAATGATTGGAGATGTGCTCACAAGCACTATTATTTGTGAAGCATTGCGAAAAGAATACCCTGATGCGACTATTGATTATTTAGTAAACTCAAATACAAAACCAGTTCTAACAGAAAATCCTTTTTTTGACCATATTGTAGAATTTAAAAAAGAATATCAAGATAGTAAAAAGGCTTTCTACACTTTTTTAAAAAAGATTCGGGAAACCAGATATGATCAGGTCATTGATGTTTACGGGAAGTTAGAAAGTAATCTTATCACACTATTCACTGGAGCTCCAACAAAAGTGTCTTTCCACAAATGGTATACACAATTTTTATATACAAAAACGATTAAAAGAAGTCCTGACTCTATTACAAATGCTAGTATAGCAATAGAAAACAGGCTTCGTTTAATTTTTCCAGAAAATAGAATTACCGCCGAAATCACAAGGCCTAAAATATTTTTAACGAAAGAAGAAAAACAAAAAGCAGGGGAGTTTTTAGAATCCAACGGAATCAAATCAAAAACTCCCTTAATCATGATCAGCGTTTTAGGAAGCGAAACAAAAAAAACACTCCCTTTTGCCTATATGGCCAAAATGATTGATGTAATAGTGAACACAACTGGAGCAAATATCCTTTTTAATTATATCCCTAATCAAGAAAAAGATGCTCGCGCTGTTTACAACCTTACTATGCCAAAAACGCAAAGGCATATTCATTTTGATGTGTTTGCAAAAAGTTTACGTGGATTTCTGGCTATTCTATCACATTGCGACTCTTTAATAGGTAATGAAGGCGGAGCTGTAAACATGGCAAAAGCGTTAGACATACCAACATTTACTATTTTCTCTCCTTGGATTCATAAAAAAGATTGGAATATGTTTGAAGATGGAGAAACACAAATATCTGTCCACCTATCAGATTATTTACCAGGACTATTTTTACATAAAAACGGTAAAGAACTTAAAAAGAAATCATTAGAACTTTACCCTTATTTCAAACCAGAATTATTCATTGATCAATTATATAACTTTTTGAACAAAAACTTGTAATTTGCATTTCTAAAACCAAATCATCATAGAAAAAAAAGCTTCACATAGAGAAAAAGTTACGGCTATTGTCCCTTGCTATAACGAAGAACATAATATCAGAAAAGTATTAGAATCTGTATCATTTGCTGATGAGATTATGGTGGTTGATTCGTTTAGCACAGATAAAACTATAGAAATAGCTAAGGAGTATACCGATTTTATAATCCAACGGGAATATGAATATTCTGCTTCACAAAAAAACTGGGCTATCCCACAAGCTAATCACGAATGGATTATACTTGTTGATGCGGATGAATGTGTTACACCAGAGCTAAAAGATGAAATTTTAAAAACTTTGGAAAATCCAGGAGTTGATAATATAACTGGATACTGGATAAAGCGCATGAATCATTTTATGGGAGAGCGCATAAATTATAGCGGGTGGAGAAACGATAAAGTAATCCGCCTTTTTCATAGAGATCGGTGCTCATACCAAGACAAACAAGTACATGCTGAAATAAAAACAGATGGAAAAATAGCATTTTTGAAAAACAAATTTTATCACAATACATATACAACTCTTGATGCTTATTATACAAAAATGAATAGATATGCGGCGTGGCAAGCAAATGATTATGATAAAAAAACTGGTAAATTAACTCCATATCATTTTGTTATCAAACCTTTCTGGGGATTCTTTAAACATTATATTATTCAAAGTGGGTTTAGAGATGGACTTCCTGGTTTGGTTATTGGTTACATACAAGGGTACACTGTCTTTATGAGGTATGTAAAATTATGGTTGCTTCGTAGAGATCGAAAATAAATTCAATCTTTATACCTTTTTAAACCATTCTTTTCTAAGCAGTTTTTCATTAAAAATGATATTAAAAACTGAGTTTCAGAACTAAAAAATGCCAAACTAAAACATTATTAATTACAGAAAAAACAGGTTTATCAGGTTTTTTCAAGCTTCTTCCTTATACATAAGAACTAAAGAACTATGCTGATATAGTTTTGAGCAAAATCGTTCAAAATAAAATCAGATATGAATAAACAACTTATGTACCTTTTTTGTTTTTTTTACCTGGGAAGCTATGCTCAGGAAAAATTTACAATAAGTGGATATGTCAAAAACAATAATTCTGGAGAGAAACTTCTAGGAGTAAACATTATTATTGATAACGCTTATGGAACCACTACTAATGATTATGGATTTTATTCTATAAACCTTGAAAAAGGCAATCACCAGGTCGAAATTAGCTATTTAGGATATAAAACTATTAGAAAAGAAATTTTTATAGACGCCCATAAAAAAATTGATTTCGACCTAGCAGAAGAATTAGCAGAACTTGATGAAATTGTAATCTCTTCTAACAAAGCACGTAAAAAAATACAATCAACAGAAATGAGTGTGGTATCTTTAAAAGGAGAAACCATTAAAAAACTTCCTGCAATATTAGGAGAACCTGATGTATTAAAATCTCTACAGTTATTACCTGGTGTATCTAGTGTCAATGAAGCATCTTCGGGATTTAATGTAAGAGGAGGTTCTGTTGACCAAAATCTAATTCTTCTAGATGATGCTACCATTTATAATGCTTCGCATTTATTTGGTTTTTTTTCTGTCTTTAATTCTAGTGCTATAAAAAATGCCAAATTATATAAAGGGGGAATTCCTTCAATTTATGGAGGTAGACTATCATCTGTATTAGATATTAAACAAAAGGAAGGTAATACCAAAAAATTTGGTGGAGAAGCCGGAATAGGCCTTATTTCTGCAAAGGCTTTAATCGAAGGCCCTATACTTAAAGGAGATAAAGAAGAAGCTTCAGGAAGTTATATGCTCGCGGGCAGAAGGTCTTATATCGACTTGTTTACCTTTCTCACAGATGACTTTAAAGATAGTTCACTCTTCTTCTATGATTTTAACCTTAAAGCTAATTATGATATTAATAAAAACAATCGCTTGTTTTTATCTGGGTATTTTGGCAGGGATAAATTCGAATTAGACGGACTCTTAGGGACTTTATGGGGAAACACTTCAGGATCTTTGCGTTGGACAAGTGTACTTAATGAGAAACTCTTTCTACAAACCTCTGCTATTTTTAGTAACTACGATTATAACCTGGATAACTTAAGAACAGGATCAGAATTTAGATGGAAATCAAGTATTTCTAATTACAATCTAAAACCAAGATTAACCTGGTTTATAAACAATAATAACACTCTTAAAACAGGGTTAGACTTCACTTATTATAACTTTAAACCAGGAAAAATCTCTTCGCTTAATGGCTCTAGTATAAACGCAGAAGAATTCAGTGATAAATTTGGGCTTGAAAATGGAATCTATATTGATTTAAAACAAAACATTTCTGACAAACTAAGCGTACAATACGGAGTAAGATGGTCCAACTTTTCTAGGTTAGGAAAAGGCGATATTCGCGAATATGAAACTGGCACGCCTCTAACTTACAATTCTGCATTAGATATTTATGAAGAAAATGAAGTATTAGGAATAACGAATTATGGATCAGGAAAACGTATTAAAACCTTCAATAATATAGAGCCAAGAGCTTCTATCAGATACCTTCTAAACGAATCCAACTCTTTAAAAGTTAGCTACAATAGAATGTATCAATATTTACACCTTATTTCCAACACTACATCCCCAACTCCTCTAGACGTTTGGTCTCCTAGCGGCCCTTACTTATCTCCTCAATATGCAGATCAATTAGCATTAGGTTATTTTAAATCTTTTCAAAATGGGAAATACGACCTTAGTCTTGAAACCTATTACAAAAAACTACAAGACGTTACCGATTTTATAGACGGTGCTGATCTTTTATTCACAGAGGAAATAGAGACCCAAGTTGCCCAAGGACAAGGAAGAGCTTACGGGCTCGAAGTACAACTTAATAAAAACGAAGGTAAACTCACAGGGTGGTTAAGCTATACACTGGCTCGTGCTGAAACCAAAGTACTTGGTATCAATAACAATAACTACTACCCTAGTAATAGCGATCAATTACATGAACTAAACTTAGTTGGATTATACAAACTAAATAAACGATGGGATTTTGGAGCAAATTTTGTCTTCGGTTCCGGAAGGCCAGTTACATATCCTACAGGAAGATATGAACAAAACGGATTAGTTGTAGCGGATTATAACGATAGAAACGGAAATCGCCTACCAGCTTACCATAGGTTAGATATTTCTGCAACATTAAATCCTAAAAAAGGAAAAAATGGAAAATGGGTTTTTAGTCTTGTTAATGTATATAATCGACAAAATGCCGCTTCTATATATTTTAACGAGGTAAACGAAGTAAACGAGGTCGAAATGGCAACTGGGATGACACAAGCCACCAAATTATCATTTTTCGGAATTGTACCTAGTATATCTTATGAATTCAAGTTTTAAAAAATTATAATCATGAAAAATATATCCATAATACTATACGCCTTTTTAATTCTTATCACCTTTACATCTTGTGAAACAGATGTAACTAATGATATCACCTTGGCAGATACCACACCTAAATTAGTAATTGATGGAGGTTTAGAACGAAATACAATAACCCCTGTTACTACACAGCGTATACGACTTACAACAACCGCAAATTTTTTATCTAATACCGATGAACCCTTTGTTGATAATGCACAGGTTATAATCACAGACGGAACAAACTCTTGGGAATTTACCCATAACAATAACGGATACTATGAAAACACAGATATTCTTCCAGAAATTGGGAATACCTACACCATTAATATAGTATGGAATGGAGAAACTTATCAAGGTTCTGACACCTTATCTGAAGCACCAAAATTTGATGATTTTTATTTCGAATTTGAAGAAGAAACTATAGTTAGCGATGAGGGATATTTTGTGAAATTTGACACTACAGATCCTGCTAATGTGGCCAATTATTATTACTATAGACTTTTTAAAAATGGAGAGTTCACTATTGTTCCTGATGCTGGTAATAGTGAAGTATTAGTAGTATCTGATGAATTTTTTGATGGACAGCAACGCATTGGGGTTAACCCTAACGATGAGATTGCTTTTGAAGTTGGAGAATTAGCTACAGCTCAGCAATTATCAATATCAGAATCTTATTTTCACTATCTTAAAGAATTATTTGTACAAACAGGAAATTTAGGGAATCCTATAGTTGGCAACCCCCCTCCTGCATCAATACGAGGAAATTTAATAAATTTAGATAATAACACTAATCGTGCTTTAGGTTATTTTTACACTGTGGATATTGAAGAAGATACGATAACTATAACTGAAAACTAAAACCATAAACATTGAAAGCTAACAGAATATTCTTCTACCTCTTCATTATTCTTTTGTTTAATACACTTCACTTCATTAGTGAAGTGTATACTAGCAGTCTGGAAGAAGGCATCTCAGAAACAATTATTCTGTTACCGACGACTTTTCTATTTACGGTATTTGTTTTTTGGACTCGAATGCTTATTAAAAAACATATTGCCTATAAAATCATATTTCAAGAAAACAAATCAAAAACTTTAGGCTTTTGGGGTTTAGTTATCATACTCAAAACTGTAGTCTTGACTTTTATGATAATGCCAGTAACCAATTATTTTTTTGATGATGACGATCCCCCGGGAGAGCCTTTCTTCGGACTAACTTTCTGGAGTATTTTAATAGTTAATTTTTCTATTATTACATTTTTATATTTTATTGAAATTTTTCTAGAAATGCAGAAAGAAAAACAAGATATAAAAGTTAAGCTAACACAGTATCAAAGTGAGAAATCAATAGCTCAGTATTTAACTTTAAAGAAACAGTTAAACCCCCATTTTCTTTTCAATAGTTTTAATAGTTTAATGGGATTAATTACTATTGACAGCAAAAAAGCTGAATATTTTTTGCAAGAATTATCTAACATCTACAGATATAATTTAACGCAAAGCGAAGAAGTAGTCGTTCCTCTAAAAAAAGAACTTCAGTTAATTTACTCTTATATGTCTTTGCAAAAAATAAGGTTTGGAGAATATGTTAGCATGGAGGATAACATCGAAGAAAACAAGCTTAATTTCTTAATTCCTCCCATGACTTTAGAATTATTGTTTGAAAATGCTATTAAACATAATATTATAGAAAGTAAAAAGCCTTTAAAAATATCCATCATAAGTGAAGGATCAATAATTAAAGTAACCAACAATTTTCAGCCTAAAAACAACAACTACGAAAAATCTCTAGGGATTGGTCAAAAAAACTTAATTAATCAATATAAAATGTTACATACAGAATCTCCAAGTTTCGAAATACTCAATGGTAACTATATTGCTTATATCCCTTTAATTGAACCTGAATTATGACTAAAGCCATCATTATAGAAGATGAAAGTATAGCAGCAATTAGATTACAAAATCTAATTCATGAAGTAAATGATCAAATTAAAATCATAAAAGTACTTTCTTCTGTAAATGAATCTATACATTATTTATCTTCGGAAAACCCCGATTTGATTTTTTTGGATATTAATTTATCTGATGGGTATTCTTTTGAAATTTTTAAAATTCTTGAAATTAACATCCCAATTATATTTACTACTGCTTATTCTGAATATGCCATCAAAGCTTTTGAACAAAATAGTATTGATTATTTATTAAAACCTGTAAATAAGGAAGCATTACAACGTAGTATTAGCAAATTTTCATTGCTTAACAAAAAAGAACTTCCAAAATACAAAGATTTATATCTACATAATGGACAAGGTTTTAAAAAAAGGTTTTTGGTAAAAATGAATTCTAGTTTAAAAACTGTTGACATTACTGAAATTGCCTATTTCTATACCCAAGAAAAACTTACTTTTATAGCGCTTTGGAGTGGAAAAAAAATGCCCATCGACTTTTCATTAAAAAAACTAGAATTAGAATTAGACCCCTCTGTTTATTTTAGAATTAACAAAAGATACATTATAAACTTAAAGTCTATTGGCGAAATGTATTATACTTCAAAATCGAGAATAAAAGTATCATTAAATCCATCGCCCAATGAGGATAACATATTCGTTGCTATAGAAAAATTAGGGAAATTTAAAAAATGGCTTTCACTATAATCAATCATTATTTACTCTCTTCTCTGTATTTCTTTTTCCAGAAAAATATTTTCCTTTTCAAAGCTCTTTTTTTGTAAAACTTCTGCTGAAAGGCTTCTGTGAGACCCCACATTTTTTGATAAATCATAGATTCATCTACACCAGTTAACTTGGCATATTCATTAGCCATAATAGCAACCATTTCTTTTTTAGGTGTTAATCGAGAAAAATTGCGAATTCTGGTATCCATATCCAAATCCTTAAATTCCATCCTATTAAGATCTACCAAATAAAAATCATACCCAGTATCTGTTTTCACAATCAAAGTATTGCCCGGCGAATGATCCAAAAACAACACTCCTTTTTCATGAAGATCATAGGTAAACTGGGTAAAAGCTCTTAAAATATTTTCATGATCTGGATAATCTGGCTGTCTCACCAATTCTCTATAAGTAAGATTGTACTCTAATAACTCACTTACATAATAACTTTTTTTTAATAAAAATGGTGTAGTATATAAATCATAGGCCAAAGGAAATGGAGTTTTTATTTCTAGTGCTAACAAATTATTTGCATAACTATAAGATCGCTCTGCTTTTGATTTTCTAAAAAATCTATATACAATCTGATTTATAAGGTTAGGAACTTTAAATGATTTAATCGTATACTTTTCACCTCCAATTTCTACAATCTTAATAACATTACGTTCTGCATCACCTAGTATATCATTGTAAGTTTCAAAGTTCTTAATCGTCTCTTTAACTTCATCTTGAATTCCTATATATTCAGAATGTATAACAAATTTATTTCGCATCCTTTATAAGCTAGTTTTTATAAGTAGCTACTGTAGCATATTGAGGGTATTTTATATCCATATGGGCAAAAAACAAAGGGATATTATATAGATATGGCCTAATAGATTTACTTCCATTAATACCTTCATGTTCCTTTACTTCAAACCCTAATTCTTCATACATTCTTTTAATGCTTTTACCTGTAAAGAAACGAAGATGTGTTTTATCCATTACTCCATGCCCTTCATACTTCCAATCTTTTTTAAACAACACTTTCAAAAAGGTATTGTAGTATCTCACATTAGGAATAGAACTAATCACTACTCCACCAGGTGTCAATTTATGTTTTACCTTATCCAAAACCATATAAGGATCCACAAGGTGTTCTAATACATCATTAAAGTAAATAACATCAAAATATTTATCTGGTAGCTCATCCAAGTAATCTTCGCACTTCCCAGAAAACACTTTATCCAATCTTTCATTTGCTATTTGGGCTTCATCATCCATATATTCTATTCCCCAGATCTCTGCTCCTGTTTTTTCTTTAAGTGCAATAGCAAAAGCTCCATTACCACATCCTATATCTATTATTTTTTTTGCAGTATCCGGAAGATATTTGATCATTTCATGTCGAATATTATCATAATATCCCTGAGGTTTATTCTCGTAATCCATGGGTTTTGATTTTTGCAAATATATTCAAATAATAAGCACTATTCTACAGATAATATCATATTGAATTATTATAATTATTTTTGATATCAAATTCTTATGATGAAAATCCGTTACTTTGCAAAATAAATCATTCTAAATGAAGGCATATCCCACATGTTCCTTGGTTACTCCCACCTACAATTGGCCTGAAGCCCTTGAACTATTACTTTTAAGCATAAAAAAGCAAACGCATTTACCCGATGAAGTAATTGTTGCCGATGATGGATCTGGAGAAGATACGGCATTACTAATCAAGAAGATGCAGAAAGACTTTCCTGTTCCATTATATCACATCTGGCACGAGGATAATAAAAATCAAAAACCGGCAATTATGAATAAAGCAATTGCCAGTGCTAAATATGATTATATTGTTGAGATTGATGGTGATATTATTATGCATAAAGACTTTGTAAAAGATCATCTTTCATTAGCAGAAAAAGGAGTGTTTTTATATGGAAGTCGTGTTAATATTCAGGAAAATTATTTAAATACCCTTTTTGAAAAAAAACAAACGCATTTTCATTTCTTTTCAAAAGGCATTAAAAAAAGAGGGCGAACATTGCGTATTCCTTTTTTAGCAAAAAGATATAAAAAAGAAGATCAACGATCATCTAAACTAAGAGGGTGTAATATGTCTTTCTGGCGAGAAGATTTTCTTAAAGTAAATGGTTTTAACGAATCACTAACAGGATGGGGAATTGATGATAGTGAGATGATTCAACGTCTGCTTAATATTGGTGTCAAAGGAAAAAGATTAAAATTTAAAGGTATTGTTTTTCATATATATCATCATGAACAGGACAAAAGCCATATTCACCTTAATGAAATTATAGAAAAAGAAACTACTGAAAAAGGAGTTACTTATATAGAAAAGGGTGTAGATCAATATCTAAAAAAATAATGTATGTATGATATTTCAGTTATAATCATTAATTATAATTCTGAGGAATATACGATTAACTGTATCAAATCTCTTATAAAACATACTTCTCCTCAATTATCTTGTCAATATATAGTAGTAGACAATGGTTCTGAGAAAGAGAGTTATCAAACATTAAAAAAGTACATTGACACCATTGATATAGATGCTGCAATAGAGCTTACTAGAAGTAATATAAATACAGGGTTTGGAAGTGGTAATATGATTGGAGTACAAAAAGCTACTGGCAAATACTTAGCTTTTATCAATAATGATACTATCCTAGAAAGTGATTGTCTTTCTTCTTTGAAAAATTTTATGGATACAAATACCAATGTTGGCGTTTGTGGACCTCAAGCATTTAATGAGAATAAAAAAATACTCCCCACTATTGATCATTTTGCTTCTTTAGGGAGAGAAATCTTAGGAAGAAAGTTCTTAGAGAAATTAAACTCTAAAAAGTACCCAAAAAGAAAAAGGCTATACACAGAACCTCAACAAGGACAATTTGTGGCCGGAAGTTTTATGTTTTTTAGAGCTAATGATTTTAATTTGGTGGGCGGTTTTGATACTAATATTTTTCTGTATTATGAAGAAACAGATATTTGTAAACGTTTATCCAAAATAAATAAATCTGCGTTTCTTGTTCCTGATGCTACTTTTATACATTATCATGGGGCAAGTACTGAAAAATCTGTAAAAATAAAGATAGAACTAAAAATATCATTACTATATGTTATCAAAAAACATTATGGTATACTATCATTTTATGTACTATTAACATATTTACAGATCAGGTATTTTTTCAGCAGTATCATAAAACCTAAATATTGGCCTCTGTTTTATACACTTTTACTACAGGCTCCATTAACGAGGTCATTAAAACATAAACAACAAATCAAACCTATTGATATTTAATACAAAGTAATGGTTGATCAACAAATAGAATTAGAAAAGACACTTACAACATTAAAAAAAGGGGGAATTATTCTTTATCCAACAGATACTGTCTGGGGTATTGGTTGTGATGCTACTAATGCAGACGCTATAGATAAGATATTTGCGCTAAAAAAACGAATAGAAAGCAAGTCTATGATATGTCTTGTCAGTGATTTTAAAATGCTACAACAATATGTAGAAGAAGTTCCTGAGGTAGCTTATGATATATTAAAATATGCTACAAAAGCAACTACAATAGTTTATGACAGACCATTACGAGTTGCAGAAAATATAATAGCAGATGACAATACCCTAGGAATTCGAGTAGTCAGAGATCCTTTTTGTGGAAAATTAATTCGGAAATTAAAAAGACCCATTGTTTCTACATCAGCTAATATTAGCGGTACATCTACTCCAAAAAACTTTGAAGAAATAGCTTCTGCTATTTTGGAAGGCGTAGACTATGTTGTAAATTTGCCACTACAAAATAAAGGTGCAAAACCTTCTTCAATTATCAAAATAGGAGGCGATAGTACCGTAAAAATTATTAGGAAGTAAATTGATTCATGTCGGAAGCTAAAAATTACAAAGACGCTCTACAACATCCAATTTTTAAAACGATTACCCAGGCATCAGAACATCTAAAATTAGAGAGCTATGTTATAGGGGGATTCGTTAGGGATTACGTTTTACAAAGAGGAACTGCCAAAGATATTGATATTGTCGCTGTGGGTAGTGGTATTAAATTGGCCAAAGAAGTTTCTAATCTTCTTCCCAATAAACCCAAAGTACAGGTATTTAAAACCTATGGCACTGCAATGCTAAAATTAGATGATATTGAAGTAGAGTTTGTAGGAGCAAGAAAAGAATCATATACAGAAAATAGCAGAAATCCAGTAGTCGAAAACGGTACGCTTGAAGATGACCAAAATAGACGAGATTTTACTATTAATGCTCTCGCCCTTCATTTATCAAATAAAAATTTTGGGGATTTATTAGATCCTTTCCAAGGTTTACAGGATCTACAGGAAAAAATAATTCGTACTCCGCTAGATCCAAACATTACCTACTCTGATGATCCACTACGAATGATGAGAGCAATTCGTTTTGCGACTCAACTTAATTTTAAAATTGAAACCACTTCTTTAAAAGCTATAACATATAATAAGGATCGTATTAAAATCATTACAAAAGAACGAATTGTTGTAGAATTAAATAAGATTCTTCTTAGCGACAAGCCTTCTGTTGGTTTTAAATTACTCGAAAAAACAGGACTTCTATCCTACATCCTTCCAGAATTAATGGCTTTAAAAGGAATTGATGAGATTGAAGGACAACGTCATAAAGACAATTTTTATCATACCCTAGAAGTTGTGGATAATATATCTCAAAACACAAATGATCTCTGGTTACGTTGGGCTGCATTATTACATGATATTGGTAAAGCTCCCACAAAAAAATTCAGCAAAAAAGTGGGATGGACTTTTCATGGACATGAATTTGTGGGATCTAAAATGGTATTTAAGCTATTCAAGCGCCTAAAAATGCCGATGAATGAAAAGATGAAATTCGTTCAGAAGATGGTACTTATGAGCTCTAGACCTATTGTAATCGCATCCGAAGTTACCGATTCTGCAGTACGAAGGCTAATTTTTGATGCTGGAGATTATATCGAAGAATTAATGACGCTTTGCGAAGCAGATATCACCACCAAGAATCCCAAACGATTTAAAAAGTATCATCATAACTTTAAGGTTGTAAGGCAAAAAATGGTAGAGGTAGAAGAACGTGATCAAGTTCGTAATTTCCAACCTCCGGTTACAGGAGAAGAAATTATGAAGACTTTTAATATTAGACCTTCCAGAGAAATTGGAATCATCAAAGAAGCAATCAAAGAAGCGATTTTGGAAGGGGAAATATTAAATGATCATGATGCTGCATATGATTTTATGATAAAAAAAGGAAAAGAGTTAGGATTAAAAAGTAGCTAAGGAACAAAGAATCTAAGTTTCAAAAAAATTATAACATTATAGTTTTTGAGACTTAATCAAATACATAGTGAATCATGAGTACATTCAGAAACTTAATCATTTGGTAAAAGTCAATGGAATTAGTCACTAGAATATATATTGAAACAAAAACATTTCCAAAGGAAGAACTATATGGATTGACTTCTCAAATCAGAAGAGCATCTGTATCAATCCCAAGTAATATTGCTGAAGGATATGGAAGAATGGGCAAAAATGATTACTTAAGATTCTTAAACATTGCAATAAGTTCACTTTTCGAGTTACAGACTCAATTAGAAATAGGCAAAAATCTTTCTTTTTTACAAGAAAACAACTTCAATATTTTATTTGAAGGTACAAGAGAAATTGAGCGTATGCTAGTTAGTTATATCAAAAAAATTAAAGATTCTTAATAAAATTATACCATCTTAGATTCTAAGATTCTTAATATCTCAGAGTCTTTTTATAACAAAAAAATGAAAAAAGACAATAATAAAGTAATATACTGGCTACTCACAGGATGTTTATTAATTTTTATTATGGTAGTTGTAGGAGGTATTACAAGGCTTACACATTCAGGATTATCTATCTCTAATTATAAATTAATTTCGGGTACAATTCCTCCAATGAATGAAACAGAGTGGAATGAAGCCTTTGATCTTTATAAACAATACCCTGAATACCAAAAAATAAACAACCAATTTACTCTTGAAGATTTTAAAGATATCTACTTTTGGGAATGGATACATCGAGTTATTGGAAGATTTATTGGCGTTGTATTTATTATTCCTTTTATATATTTCTTAATCACTAAACAACTTACAAAATCCACAATTAGAAAATCTATAATTCTTATGCTATTGGGAGGTTTTCAAGGCTTTCTTGGTTGGTTTATGGTAAAAAGTGGATTGGTTGACAGACCTGATGTAAGTCATTACAGACTCGCTATGCACCTCACCTCTGCATTTATAACTTTCGCATATACACTTTGGGTTGCTCTAGATCTTATATATCCAGTGAAAAAAAATATAAATATTAAATTTAGAAACCTTCTGAGATGGACTTTAGGAATATTACTTATTCAAATTATTTATGGTGCATTTGTAGCTGGTCTTGATGCCGGTTTTTTACATAATCATTGGCCTTTAATGAATGATGGTGCACTAATTCATGAATCAGTATATATAGAGCAATCTCCAACAATAATGAATTTTATCCAAGGAAAAAGTGGAGTACAGTTCATACATCGCTATTTAGCTTATATTGTTGTAGGGTTCATTGTACTAGTCTGGTATAAAGGTAAGCATGTAGAAAAAAATAAAATCCAGACTAATTCATTGCATATAATTCTAATTATAGTTGGTATTCAATTTTTGTTGGGTATTTTCACTCTAGTATATAGGGTCCCAATCACATTAGGAGTGTTACATCAAGTTGTTGCATTTTTCTTACTTGGGGCAATGACTTTTTCATTACACCGTTTTAGTAAATAACAATGCTTTTATAGTATCTTTGTTTTTCCAAATTAATTAAGAATGATTTATCGTTTTAGAGTTATCCTGGATACAGAAGAAGATGTATTTAGAGATATCGAAATAGAACAAGAAGCTACTCTAGAGCAGTTTCACAATGTAATTACACAATCTTTTGGTTTTGACGGAACCGAAATGGCATCCTTTTATATTAGTGATGATCAATGGAATCAAGGTGAAGAAATATCATTATTTGATATGAGCGATGGCAATCAGCCTGTTCGTTTAATGAATGAAACTACTCTTATTGACGTTGCTCATGAAGCTTCTCCCAAACTAATTTATATCTATGATTTTTTGAGTATGTGGACGTTTTTGGTAGAACTGGCAGAAATTGCAGAATATGAAAACGGAAGAGAATATCCAAATATAATGTTTGTACATGGTCAATTACCTGACAATGCTCCTGAAAAGGAGTTCAAAGCAGATGATTTAAATGGTGAAGAAAATGAAAGTTTTATGGACCTCGACGAATATGATGATCTTGGCTTTGATGAAAACTGGAACTAATTCTGGTTTTTATCAAACCGATTAAAGCTTCGAATTAATATTACTCAACAACTTTGCTACTTTGTAGCTATGAAACTTAAAAAACTATGATCAACTTATATAGCACTCAAATTGAATCTCTTTCTGTTCATAAAATAGGAAATAAAAACAAAGGTGAAAATATATTTCTTTCGGAATCACCTTACATGGTTAATGATGAGCTAACAGCAATTCTAAAAGAGTATTTTTTTAAACCTTTTAGAGAAAAAGAAGAAAACTATTTTCAATTTGCTAATGAAGTAGATGTAGAATTCAACCCTTTATTCAAGATTGTAACCGAGATTTTTGAAAACCCTTCTTCTGTTCATGAAAGGTCAAAAAGAATTGCTTCTCTATTATATGAACAATCCAACCATCCACATATCAAAAGTGGAGAGGTCTATGTAACCTATTTAGACAATGTAGCTATAGATAATGAAAAAGTTGATGCTATTGGAATCTTTAAATCTGAATTAAAACATGACTTCCTTCAGTTTGAAGAAGGAGAAACCAATATAGAATTATTGATTCAACAAGGAGTAAACTTAAATAAATTAGACAAAGGGTGTTTGATTTTCAATCACAAAAAAGAAGAAGGATATAAAATTTTATCTGTAGATTCTAATCGCTATGACACAAAATATTGGTTAGAAAATTTCTTAGGTGTAGAAGCTTTTGCCGATGAAAATTTCTATACAAAGAAGTATATGAAATTCTGCCAGGACTTTGCCAAAGATGTAGTACTTCCTGCCGAAGATAAAAAAGAAGAGGTAATGTTTATGAATCGCGCAGTGAATCATTTTGCCAAAAACGATGAGTTTGAAGAATCAGCTTTCTTAAATGAAGTAATCGATAACCCAGACCTTATTCCCGAGTTTAAGCATTACAAAACCGAAAAAGCTCCTAAATATCAAATCGAGGATCTCACTTCTTTTCCTATAGCTAACAATGCCGTAACCGCTGCGCGTAAGAAGATGAAAAATGTAATCAATCTGGATACTAATGTCCAAATCAAAATGGACTTTATAAATCCTGAATCTGCTGAGAAGTTTGTAGAAAAAGGATGGGATGAAGAAAAACAGATGTATTACTATTTGGTATATTTTAACAAAGAGCAAAAGACTTAAAACCTGAAGCCGAAAAATAGAAGGTGAAAGTCTAAGGTAAAAGCATTTAAATAAACCATGGACTACATTATAGTAGGTATTGTAGCATTATTAGGATCGGGGTTAACATTTTTCTCTGGTTTTGGTTTAGGCACATTATTGATGCCTGTTTTTGCTTTATTCTTTCCTATTGATATTGCAATTGCACTTACCGCAATAGTACATTTACTCAATAACCTATTTAAACTTACACTGGTAGGTAAAAAAGCTAATATTAAAACAGTATTGCGTTTTGGGCTACCTGCAATTTTATTTGCTTTTTTAGGTGCATACACACTTGGTAAACTCACGAATCTAGAACCGGTATTTACTTATCAGTTTTTTGACAAATCGTATCAAATCACGGTAATCAAAATATGTATTTCGGTTTTACTGATCTTTTTTTCTCTATTTGACTTAATTCCAAAACTAAAAAGATTAGAATTTGACACTAAATATTTACCTTTTGGAGGTGCGTTAAGTGGTTTTTTTGGGGGTATGTCTGGTCATCAGGGAGCTTTGCGTACTGCATTTTTAATACGAGCTCAATTAAGTAAGGAAGCTTTTATTGCGACAGGAGTTGTTATTGCTTGTTTTATCGATGTTTCAAGAATTGCAGTATACGCAAAAGATATTTTGGAGTTAGGCAATCAGCTTAATTACACAATGCTTGGTCTCGCGACAGCAATGGCTTTTATTGGAGCTTATATAGGAAACAAATTCCTTAAAAAAATTACTATCAATACAATACAAATAGTCGTGGGAGTCTTTCTCATTGTTTTTGCATTGCTTTTGGGAATTGGGGTTTTATAAGTCGGATGACCGATGCCAGATGTTAGAAGTTTGAGTTATGATATTGCTCTTTCCTTATATTAGGATGACCAATTTTTCCGTTTTTTATATTTTCTTTAGACCTCCGTCTTCTGACTTCTAACTCAGATTCCTAAAAACATCAGCGTTTAGTGGTAAAGAAAAACATATTTATATATCTTAGCCATCGAATTCCTACCCTACATTAAAATCATTATTTATTTAATTTTTAATTTATGAAGAAAATAATTTTTCTATCGATGTCATGTGTTTTGATATCATTGAACAGTGTAGCACAAAACACTTTTCCTGCAACTGGTAATGTAGGTATAGGGACAACAAGTCCTTCCTATTTATTAGATGTTTCAAGTTCTCTAAATGATTATCTACAATTTAGAGTAAAATCACCAGGCTCTCCATTAATAAAGCTTTCAGGAGCATACAATGGCGGTAATGGTGCCGAATTTTGGCAAAATGAGGGGGGAGATTTACGACTCAACATTAATAGCACTACAAATGGCTTATTAATCAAAGAAAATGGTAGTGTAGGCTTAGGTGGAGCAATAACAATTAATCCAAATGCCCCAGATAAAAATTATTTACTATTTAAAAACAATGGTACTAGCCTTGGTATTATTGGCTCCGATGGTAGTATTTCTGCTAATAACCCCAACAATTTTGGAATGTACGTCTATGGAAATAATGATTTAGAATTCTGGACTAATTCTGGTAAAAGATTAGTTATTAAAGGAAATGGTAACGTAGGAATAGGTACAACGACACCTGACTCCAAACTGGCTGTAAATGGTAAAATACATGCAAAAGAAGTAAAAGTAGATTTAACTGGCTGGCCAGATTATGTTTTTGAAAATGATTATGAGCTATTATCATTACAGGAAGTAGAGTATCATATTGCAACGAAAGGACATTTACCAAATATTCCTTCTGCTGTAGAAGTAGAAAAAGAAGGGATACAACTAGGAGAAATGAATGCAAAACTTCTTCAAAAAATTGAAGAGCTTACGCTATATATGATTGCTCAAAATAAAAAAATAGAGAAACTTCAGAAAGAAGTTGAGGGACTTAAGAAAAGGTAAAAAAGAGTCCGGAGCTTGGAGTCGGATGTCCGAAGTAATTATTGGACATCCCATTCCTAACATTTGCCTTTTAACTTATGAACTCAGACATCCTATTTCAACCTTTTTTGCGCTTCTAATTTTCAGTTTTCCACTTTTCACTATAAGCATACAGCTTCTAGCTTCCGACCCCCGGTCATCCAATCTAAAGCTTCTGGCTTCGGACTTCAGCCTTCCAACAATCTATTCATATTTACATTTTCATAATTACGTCGTACAAAATCCATTGCAGTTTTTAGTACTTCTCCCATAGAACGACTACGACGAAATTTTAAGTCAAGGGTAAAATTATATAAATGCTCCCTTAATTCTTTCAAATTTTCTTGTGTAGAAATCGTGTCTTCACACATACAATCAACCAACGTTTCATATCTTGATCTGGATGTTAATATTCGTTTGGCAAGAATAGAACGTTCTTCTTTTTTATATTGTTCGATAGAACTGGGTTGTAATTTATTCATCACAATATCCACCATATCAAAATTTTCTTTAAAAAATTGTGGTTGATATACCTTTAATTTACCCTCAAAACATTGTTGATCAAAATCGATAGCACGTATTTTATATTCAACATGATCAAAATCATGAATCGGTATGATCACATAGTTATAAGAACGCATATCACCCAACAACCGCATCTGACATCGTTCATTAAATTTCACAAATTCTTTGGCTATCTGTGACTTGGCCTGATCGCTTAGATCTGGCAAGAAATCCTTAATAAATACATCTCCGGGAATCCCTGCAATATGTTCTTCTATCAGCGTATTTTTATATACTAAAAAGTTAATACGGTTTGGAGAAAACATATGTTCTAATTCTAATCCATAAATACGCGAAGCATCCGCTTTTTTCACATAAACATAGGTATAATTATCATTCAGGATATTTCTAACTTTAATTCTAAAAGGCTTTGAATTTCCAAACGTACAATAATCTATAGCATCAATATTTAAAAATTCAATAGCATCTTCATTACCATCAGAATGTAAGATTGTATATACTTTTTTAAGACTTGACTCTATCTCTACTCTCTCGTGCTCTTCATAATATACTCTCACCCACAGCGTATCTTCATCATTACTATCGTAAACTACTATTGATCCCGAAAACCTCAACAAATCATCATAAAACACAGGAATCTTGATTTTTCGATTACATTCACGCAAGTAAGCATCTAATTGATCATTTATAGGGTACGTCGGTTTTTTCTTCGACATTAATTTTTCTTCCATAACAGACTTTCTCTAAGAGAAGCAATTTACAAATTTCAAATCCAAATTCTAAAAACTAAGAATAATCCACGAATAACTATCAACTATCTTGTAACAAATCTCTATACTTGTCGTCTTGTTTTATATAACCACCAAAAACAATTACAATTGGAAAATATACTGACCATAAATAACCTTACTAAAAAGTTTGGACCAATTACAGCCGTCAAAGACCTCTCTTTTACTATAAAAAAGGGAAATGTGTATGGGATTCTAGGACCAAATGGAAGTGGTAAATCCACTACTTTGGGAATTGTTCTTAATGTTGTTAATAGTACTTCTGGTGGGTTTACCTGGTTTGATGGAAACACATCAACGCATGATGCATTAAAAAAAGTTGGAGCAATTATAGAACGTCCCAACTTTTATCCATACATGACCGCTGCGCAAAACTTAAAACTAGTATGCCAAATCAAAGGTGTTTCTGCTGCAAAAATTGAGGAAAAACTTGAAGTTGTGGGATTACTAGATCGTAAAGACAGTAAATTCAGAACATTTTCTCTGGGAATGAAGCAACGTCTGGCGATTGCTTCTGCATTGTTAAATGATCCGGAAATTTTAATTTTGGACGAACCTACAAACGGACTCGATCCTCAAGGAATACACCAAATCCGAGAAATCATAAAAAAAATCGCATCTCAGGGAACTACTATTCTTTTGGCATCTCATTTACTGGATGAAGTAGAAAAAGTATGTAGTCATGTAGTTATTATAAGAAAAGGGATAAAATTATATTCTGGACCAGTAGATGAAATGAACGCAAGTTATGGGTTCTTTGAGCTTAAAAGCGAACAAAAATCAGCTTTGGTAGCCTGGTTATCAAAACATAAAGATTTTAAAAACTTTAAAGAAGAGGATGATAATAAAATTATTGCGTTTTTAGCACATGAGTTAGATGCAGAAAGTCTTAACAGGCAATTATTTAAAGAAGGGATAGTTCTTACGCACCTGGTAAAACGAAAAGAAAGCCTCGAAGAACAATTCTTACAATTAACCAACAATTTAAACTAAAGCCATGTTACGACTACTCAATATAGAATTTCAAAAATTAAGGTATAATAAAGCTGCCAAAGTATTAACGATTACATACTTTGTGCTCATTACAGCCATTGCATTGATTGCTTCTTATGAATTTAGCTTTGGAGGAGTAAACTTCCGTTTGGCAGATCAAGGAATCTTTAACTTTCCATATATCTGGCATTTTAATGCCTATATCGCAGCATGGTTAAAACTCTTTCTGGCGATTGTTATCGTGTCTATTATGGCAAATGAATATACCAATCGAACACTAAAACAAAATTTGATCGATGGATTAAGTAAAAAAGAATTTTTAGCATCAAAGTTTCTTACCGTTGTAGTATTTTCTCTTATTTCGACCGTATTTTTATTCATAGTATCATTAATTCTTGGATTGATCTTTTCTGATTACAATGAGTTTTCAATTGTCTTTTCGGGGATAGAATTCATTTTTGCTTACTTCTTAAAATTGGTAGGCTTCTTTTCATTTTGTATGTTCCTTGGTATTTTAATCAAAAGATCTGCCTTTGCCTTAGGGTTTTTAATATTCTGGCAAATTATAGAAGGGTTAGTCCGATTACTCTCTAGTCTATTTAAATGGAAATTTGATTCGGATATCATTGATAAAATAATACCTTTTCTTCCTTTAGAAAGCATGAGTAACCTGGTTAATGAACCTTTTACCAGATTAAATTTTGTACAGTCTGCAGCAAATCAGTTAGGAGAAAATTTTAAAAGTGATTATGCTGTACATTGGTATGAGATCTTAATTGTATTGGTTTGGACAGCAATTTTCATCAATCTTTCTTACAGATTACTTAAAAAGAGAGATTTATAATATATTTGAGTTTTAGAGCTCAAGTATGCGGAATATTTATGCCGTTTTTATTATTATTTCCTTTTTTTACTTCTCGGCACTAAGTCAAGGAGAGGCTAATAATTGGTATTTTGGGCAAAATGCAGGGATCAGTTTTAATACTACCCCTCCTACTGCTCTTACTAATGGCCAAATAGATACTTTAGAAGGATGCACCACAATTTCTGATGCTACCGGGGGATTATTATTTTATACTGACGGAATCACTGTTTGGGATCGGTTTCATAATATTATGGATAATGGAACTGGTTTGAAAGGAGATCCTTCGAGTACTTCATCTGCTTTAATTGTTCCGCAACCCAATACACCAAATATCTATATCATTTTTACCGTAGATGAACCTCATCACGATAATGCAGATACAGATCCTCTAACATCTGATGGAGATGGCGTAAATGATGGTTTTATGTTCTCTATAGTAGATATGTCTCTAAATGGAGGAAATGGAGCAGTTGTTCCCGGACAAAAGAACATGCCATTGGTTACTTATAATACATCTGGACTTCTGGATAATGCATATAAATGTTCAGAAAAGATAACCGCTATTAAAAGTGATGATTGTGATTCATTCTGGGTAATTACTCATTTTGTAGATACATTTTATGCTTTTAAGGTAGATCAAACTGGCGTTAATACTACTCCGGTAAACTCACGTGTAGGAGTTACTGTGCCCCTCTCTGGATATCGCCGTAATGCATTAGGATATATAAAAGCTTCCCCAGAGGGAGATAAAATTGCTGTGGCACATTTTGGCTTTGCCACTGTCACTGCAGGAAATGGGCCAGGAAAAGTTTTATTATATAATTTTGACAATACTACAGGAATCGTATCTAATGAAATTGAACTTTATAATGGAGATTCTCCATATGGAATAGAGTTTTCACAGAGCGGACAACGGCTTTACAGTACGATTGGTTTTGGAGATGAAGGAAATGGAAGAAGCTTTCTTATGCAATACGATTTATCACTCCCTGATAATCAAATAGCTGCAAGCGGAATCAGAATCCAAAATGAGAATAGTCAGGATTCATTTGATTTTAATGAAGGAGCACTACAATTAGGTCCAGATGGAAAAATATATCGAGCTCTTTTTAATTTTGCGTCAGAGCAAGGCAGTTATCTTGGGGTTATAGAAAACCCAGAAGAATTAGGTAATAATGTAATTTATAACGAAAAAGGAATATTAGTTAATGTAGACGGGACCAGAAATGTTAGGTTGGGGTTACCTCCATTCATTCAATCTATTTTTGCACAGACTGTTGATATTATCAATAATGGTAATCCAAATGATGTAAATCTTCCTCTCTGTGATGGTGATACTTATAGACTATCATATCTCAATATTCCAGGTGCTACATATACCTGGTTTATTAATGACGCTCCTACCGCAAATACCACTAATTTTTTAGATATTACTTCAACAGGCAATTATAGATTAGAAATTGATCTTAATGATGGTAGTTGTCCATTAATCGGAGTTGCAAATGCTACCTTCTTTGATGTTCCTGTAGCCGCTCCAGCAACTATGACACAATGTGATGCTTATCAAACCAGCGGAGATAACATTACTATATTTGATTTACATACAATTGACGATCAACTTACGGGTGGAAACTCAGAGTATAGCACTCAATTTTTTAATGATATGACTTCTGCTATGGCAGGAACTCCTAGAATAAATAATGAAGATAGATTCGAAAACAGTATGAATAATCAGCAAATCTATGCTCGTGTATTAAATACAAGAAATCCTAATTGCTTTGATATTACATCCGTTACATTAGAAGTAAGTACTACGGATGTAAATGATGTAGAACTTAGAGCTTGTGACGATGATGGTCTAGAAGATGGATTTACTACTTTTAATCTTACAGAAGCAAATGCTCAAGTATTATTTGGAATAACAACTACCGGACTTACAATTTCTTATTACGAAAGTACAGAAGACGCATTATTAAATAGAAATCCTATCACAACATATACAAATACGACACAAAATACTCAAGGAGATGATATTATTTACGCTAAAGCTGAAGAAAGTGATGGAGCATGTTTTGGAATTAGTAGTATTAGCCTCTTTGTAATACCTCTCCCTCAAATAGAAGCAGACACATCATATTTCTTATGTCAAAATGAAACCAGTATCGATATTGATGCCGGTATACCATTAAACGGTAACATTAGTGATTTTACAATATTATGGTCCACCAATGAAACTAGTCAAACCATTTCTGTTAGACAACCAGGAATTTATACCGCCCAAATTACGAGTAATCTGACGGGGTGTTCTAAAACCAGAACTATAAACGTAATTGCTTCCAGTATAGCAACCATACAATCTATAGATATCAATGATGCTCGAGATAATAATACCGTCACAGTTAATGCAGTAGGTCTAGGAAACTATGAATATGCTATCGAAATAGAAGGAGTTTTGAGTAACTATCAAGACGATCCCACTTTTACAAATGTACCCCCGGGATTTCATACGATTTATGTAAGAGATAAAAACGGATGTGTCCCTGAAATTACACAAGATATTTCTGTTGTTGGTTTTCCAAAATATTTTACTCCTAATGGAGACGGCTTTCATGAAACTTGGAATGTTGAAGGAATATCTACCGAGGTCATGTCTAATTCTTTAATTTTCATTTTCAATCGCCATGGAAAATTACTTAAGCAATTAAGAGCAGGAGGCTCTGGCTGGGACGGTATATATAACGGTCAAATAATGCCTTCAAGTCAATATTGGTTTCGTGTAGAATTAGATGATGGTAGAATTCTTACCGGAAGTTTTTCCTTAATTCGATAATAAACTTCGCAAATAAAATTTTCTTATCTGTAGCCACCACTTTTAAAAAAAAGTAGGGTCTTTTAAAATTCATTTGTTTTTAGAATATAAAGACATTTAAATTAAAAAGTATCCTATGAAAAAATGGAATTACATATTAGTGGTTTTTTTAAGTATTATAACTTTCTCTATCCTGTCCTGTAGTAATGATGATGACGGAGCAAAACCCATAGAAAGTACCGATAATAATCAAAATGAAGATAACTCATTAAAAAATTTGACACTCTATAAAGTTGATGGAGAAAATATTATAAAGCAAAAGGATTTTGACGTAACAGGAAATGCTTTAGTATTACAAAAAGACATTAAAAAGCATCAAGAAATATGGAACCTTACAAAAAAAATTATTCCTCTTGATTATCGATCAAAAATGAATGAATTCATGATTTATTATGGTGATGAAAGCGAAGAAGAAGGTGTTCTTGGCTACGTAGTAGAACGCACAAAAGATCTTTCTAAATGGCAAATGGGGATCGCAATAGATTATGCTTACGAGGGTGGATTTAATGCAAAAGGAGAACTTGCATATACGATAATACATGAATTTGGACATATCATTACTTTGGATGATACACAGGTTGACTCTTCTATTGAAGAAAGTAGTTGTCAAAATTTTTATACAGGAGAAGGTTGTGCAAGAGATAACTCGAACATTAATCAACTTCAAAAAAAGCACTGGGCAGATATCTGGGATGAATTTCAAAATGCAAATAGCGAAACTGAAGCACAGGCATTTTATGATAAATATAAAGATAGATATGTAACCCAATACGCATCTACAAATCCTGGTGAAGATATTGCTGAAGTTTTTGCAACATTTACAACAAGAGAAAAAGGTGTATCAGGAAATAGCAAAGCCGAACAAAAAATTCAAATCATGTATGATGATGATAAAATGATAAAACTACGAAACTACATAAGAGGAAACATCGCTAAGAGTAACAGAAACTTTCTACCAAGTCCTGGATCATGGAAAAGAGCAAACTCTATAGGGGATAAGAACAAATCTCATTGTAGACTCCATAAAAATTAAAAAGATAATCCTGTAACTAGTCGAAAAAGTCCGAGCAATCAAAACAAATAAGATTATGAAACCTTTTATTATTATATTAATATGTATAAATTTCTCCTGTAACACTGTACAAAAAACTCTAAATACTTCTTCTCAAAAAGAAGCTATAATTTACTATTCCAAAAGCCCTTGTCACGGCAAATGTCCAGTTTATGATTTATGGATATACAATGATGGTTCTATTTCTTATTCCGGAATAAGTAATGTTCCTGTTGTAAAAAACATAAACAGGAAATTAGATAATCGAGAAATTAAAACTTTAAAAAATATACTGGATGAAGATCCTCATCAAGATGTAATATTTAAAAAAAGATTAGACCGATCAATTACCACCTTACGCTTTAATAATAAAGAATATAAATATTACAACTCTAGTGATAATGATTATATAAAGAAACTTGATAAAAAAATAAAGAGCATAGTAGAAAGGATCATATCGAATGTAGAAAATGACACTTAAAATTATACTATAGTTTATCTGCAAAATGTGAACACAAATGGTGAGTTCTGATACGACTTTATCAATATTAAATGAGTCAATTAATCTATTTATAATTCCCTATGTTGTTTTTTATTTGAGTAAAGAGGCTACTTGTACTACATCAAGTAGCCTCACCTATACATTTTCATAATATTTTAGGATCGAATCGTATTGAATTTCAATTTTCTTAAAACGAATAACATCATTAGATATTTTTAAGAATAAATAGCTCTACATATGTGTTTTGATTCAGTATCTTTATTCTTAAAAAGAAAGAATATACAATGAAGTTCGAACTGGAATCTGAATTCAAGCCTACCGGAGATCAGCCAGAAGCTATACGACAACTAGCAGAAGGTATAGAGGCAAATGAAAAATATCAAACACTTCTTGGAGTCACAGGTTCAGGAAAAACCTTTACTGCTGCCAATGTAATTGAAAGAGTACAACGCCCTACCTTGGTATTAGCTCATAATAAAACGCTTGCGGCACAACTTTATTCAGAGTTTAAACAGTTTTTTCCTAAGAATGCTGTAGAGTATTTTGTTTCGTATTACGACTATTACCAGCCTGAAGCTTATATTCCTACTTCGGGAACATATATAGAAAAGGATTTATCTATCAACGATGAAATCGAAAAAATGCGACTAAGCGCAACTTCCTCATTGTTATCAGGAAGAAGAGATGTACTTGTCGTAGCATCTGTATCATGCTTATATGGTATTGGTAATCCTGTAGAATTTCAGAAAAATGTAATCTCAATACAAGCAGGACAATTTGTATCCAGAACCGCTCTATTACATCGCTTAGTGCAAAGTTTATACTCCAGAACTGAAGCAGAGTTTAAGCATGGGAATTTTAGAATAAAAGGAGATACTGTAGATATTTTCCCAGGGTATGCTGATGATGCATTTAGAGTACATTTTTTTGGAGATGAAATTGAAGAAATTGAAGCTTTTGATGTTCAGACTAATGAAATCATTGAAAAGTATGATCAATTAAATATCTATCCTGCCAATATGTTTGTGACTTCTCCTGAAGTATTGAATGGTGCTATTGATCAAATAGCATTAGATTTGGGTAAGCAGGTAGAATATTTTAAAGAAATAGGAAAACCATTAGAGGCCAAAAGACTTGAAGAACGCACTAATTTTGATCTCGAAATGATTAAAGAATTAGGGTATTGTTCTGGAATAGAAAATTACTCTCGTTATCTTGATGGAAGAGCTCCTGGAACAAGACCATTTTGTTTATTGGATTACTTTCCTGATGACTATCTGATGATTATTGATGAAAGTCATGTTACAGTACCTCAAACCCATGCTATGTATGGTGGAGACCGTTCTCGAAAAGAAAATCTTGTAGAATATGGGTTCAGGCTTCCTGCTGCAATGGATAATCGCCCATTAAAATTTGAAGAACTTGAAGCGATACAAAACCAGGTTTTATATATTAGTGCAACACCTGCCGACTATGAGCTACAGAAAAGTGAAGGAACATATGTAGAACAAATCATAAGACCAACCGGATTATTAGATCCAATAATCGAAGTACGTCCCAGCTTGAATCAAATTGATGATCTTATCGAAGAAATACAAAAGAGAATTGAAGTCGATGAACGTATTTTGGTTACTACTCTAACCAAAAGAATGGCAGAGGAATTAGCAAAGTACCTAACACGAATAGAAGTTAGATGTAGATATATTCATAGTGACGTAGATACATTAGAACGAGTAGAAATCATGCAAGATCTCAGAAAAGGAATCTTTGATGTGCTCATCGGTGTAAACCTACTTCGTGAAGGACTAGATCTACCAGAAGTATCACTAGTCGCTATTTTGGATGCTGATAAAGAAGGTTTTTTAAGAAACAAAAGATCTTTGGTTCAAACTGTTGGTAGAGCTGCCAGAAATGTAAACGGTAGAGCGATTATGTATGCGGATAAGATTACTGATAGTATGCAAAAAACAATAGATGACACAGAGTATAGAAGAGGGAAACAAATTGCTTACAATAAGAAACATGGTATTTCTCCTAAAGCTATCAAAAAATCATTAGACAATGCTCTTGCTGGCAAAAAGGTTGAGCCTTATACTTTTGAAAACGCTCCTACATTACAAGCTGCAGAAGAAGAAACATTATATTATACAAAGGAACAACTCGAAACCCGCATTCGAAATGTTCGAAAGGAAATGGAAAAAGCCGCAAAAGAACTAGATTTTATGACTGCAGCTCGACTAAGGGATGAGATTAAAATGTTACAAGGAAAAATTCAAGATCAAAAAGTGTGATTTTTTGAAATAACATACTATGAATTACTTATAATTATAAATTCAAAAAATATTCAACTACTATGAGTAGCATTTCAATTGAAAAATTTATTGAAGGAATCCCTAAGGCAGAACTTCATTTACATATAGAAGGAACATTCGAACCCGAATTGATGTTCGAAATTGCAAAAAGAAACAATAAGAAAATAAAATATACTACTGTTGATGAATTGAAAAATGCATACAGTTTTAATAATCTGCAGGAATTCCTTGATATCTATTATGCTGGAGCCAATGTCTTAATTGAAGAACAGGATTTTTATGATCTTACCTGGGCCTACCTTACCAAAGTGCATGAGCAAAATGTAGAACATGTTGAAATCTTCTTTGATCCCCAAACTCATACTGACCGAGGCATTTCTTTTGATACAGTAATTAATGGAATTTATAAAGCCTTACAGGATGGTGAGAAGAAGTTAGGAATAACAAATGTTCTGATTATGTCTTTTTTAAGACATCTCGATGAATCCTCTGCTTTTGAAACATTACAACAAGCTTTACCCTTTAAGGAATGGATCGGCGGAGTTGGTTTAGATTCTTCAGAAGTAGGGAATCCCCCATCAAAATTTGAACGTGTTTTTGCAAAAGCCAGAGAAGAAGGTTTCACCCCCGTAGCTCATGCTGGAGAAGAAGGTCCGGCAGAATATATTTGGGAAGCGCTGGATTTGCTTCATGTAGCTCGTATTGATCATGGAAATCGTTGCCTTGATGATGAAGTTCTTGTAGAAAAACTCGCAGCATTACAGATACCCCTTACCCTATGTCCTCTATCTAATTTAGAATTAAAAGTCGTTACAGATTTAAAAAATCATCCCATCTTAAAAATGATGGATAAAAACCTTTTGGTAACTGTTAACTCTGATGATCCAGCCTATTTTGGCGGGTATATGAATGAAAATTATTGGGGTATTGCACAAGCTCTTGATCTTTCAAAAAAGCAAATTACTGAGCTTGTAAAGAATAGTTTTAAAGCTAGTTGGTTACCCGATACAGAAAAAGAAAAGAAACTTTTAGAACTTGATCAATATTTTCAAAATCATTAAATGCTTTTAATCGACTATCATCATACTATAAGTGAATAAAAAAATGGTAATAGAGCATCATACCATTACACTATTTAATAAGAAAGTTTTTGAAAAAGCTGTAGTAACACCTCCGTTCAAAAACCCAAACCCATTAGAAAATGAGGCGTGTTTTTTATATGTTACTGAAGGTATTAGCAATTCATATTCTGAGGAAGAACATCTCGTTGTAAATCAAAACGAAGGTGTTTTGATGAAGTGTGGAAATTATATGTATGATGTAATCCCTGACCCTAAAACAAAACAATGTGGAATTGTTGCCATTCACTTTTACCCCGAAGTACTTAAAAAAATCTATGAGAAAGAAGTACCTGCATTCCTAACGAACAAAGAACAATATTCTTATAGTTCTAATATGGCACTAGTACAGTCTGATATTCTAATTCGGAAATATATTGACGGCCTTCTATTTTATTTTGAAAACCCTAATCTTGCCAGTGAAGAACTATTAATCCTAAAGTTTAAAGAAATCATCCTACTTTTATTAAACACCAAAGATGCCGACAATATTATCAAAATCATGTATAATTTGTTTTCGCCAAAATCCTTTTCATTAAAGGAGGTGATAGAAGCCCATATTTTTTCTCCTATTACGGTATCTGATCTTGCAAAATTATCTTATCACAGTTTGGCTTCTTTTAAAAGAGAATTCAGAAAAATCTATAACGATAGTCCTGCAAATTATATAAAAAATAGACGTTTAGAAAAAGCCGCTACACTTCTTAGTATATCCAACCAACCCATACGCAATATCGCATATGACTGTCTTTTTAACGATTTAGCGCATTTTTCCAGTTCGTTTAAAGCAAAATACACACTTTCTCCATCGCAGTACAGAATGAGCCAATCACAAAAGTAATTGAGCCAATTCTAATACTTCTTACTGTTTCATCAATCTATTTTTGTGCTATAAACTTTTGAAAACAAAAGGTATTATAGATACATCATGACATTGCTTCATAGTACTTCCAAAATAATTCGACAATGAAACCAAAAATTTTAATCACTGCGGCAAACGGAAATACCGGTTTCCCTGCAGCCAAAGAGTTACTAACATTAGGATTTCCTGTTAGAGCATTTGTAAGAAACGCTAATTCAAAAAAGGCAAAAGAACTCAAGCACCTTGGAGCCGAAATTTTTATAGGTGATATGTGTGACATTAGAGATGTGCGCAAAGCGTTAGAAGGTATTCAGCGAACATATTTTGTGCCCACATATCCCAATATCCTTTTTCAAGGAGCTACTTTTGCTACTGTTGCAGATGAATTAAAATTAGAGCATGTGGTTTTATTAACGCAATGGTTAAGTTCTCATGTACATCCAAGTATCTACACCAAAGAACATGCTCTTGTAGACACTATATTTAAGAGATCAACTTCTAATCTTACGATCCTCAATCCAGGGCTTTTTGCATTTCCATATGTTATGACACCTCACCCTCTAACTCAATTTGGAATGTTCCCCGATTTTGGAAAAAACGCACCTCCTTCCAGCGAAGATATTGGTTTGGTTGCTGCTCATATCTTAAAGGCTCCAAAAAATCATGTTAATCAAATCTATCGAATAACAGGTAAGGAGTTACTTTCTGCAGCGCAAATGGCAGCGACGATAGAGAAAGTGATTGGACGAAAAATAACTGTCAGTCAACTCTCAGATAAAATGATTACAAAAGTTTTAAAAGCTTATAAATACCCCAAAATGGATATTTCTCAAATCCCATATTATATAAATGAAGGACGCTTAGGAACTTGGGAAAACAATGCCCCCACAACAGTTGTACAAGATATTGTTGGAAAAGAAGCAGATGATTTTGAAACCATTATCAGAAAACTTTTAGTCCCTCAATCCATTACCAAACAAACGTTGAAAAACAAATTAAAAGCAATTGCTTTTATGATAAAAGCAATGCTCACATCACCTCTGAATATTAAACACTTTGAAAAACAACAACACTTACCCGAATTTAAGAATACCCTTTTCTCTTCTCAATCCAAAGGTTGGAGAAAAACTCATACATAAAATGTCTAATAATAACACCATTTAAAAAATGCAAATTTTAGCAATTGACAAGATGAAAGAAGGAGTAAACGATGAAATACTTACTCCACATTTACCACAGGAACTAGCCGCTACTATAAATTTATATTTGGAAGAAAAAATCAGAACTTTCTATTTTAGAAAAGACCGACCCGGAGTTGTATTTATTCTTGAATGTGAATCTATAGAAGAAGCAAGAAAAACACTTGATCAACTTCCTCTAGTACAAGAAGGTCTTTTGGATTTTGAATATATCCCACTAGGTCCTTTAGAACCATTAAAAATGCTCTTCTAAACCCTAAAATCACTTTTCCTGACATCAAAAAAATGTCGGGATTTTTTTGATGTATAACAAGAATATTTTATTAATAGTTTTTTATGAAAACTCAATTCATATTACTACTTCTTTTAATTATTTTTATACAAAAATTCTAACATGCCACATTTTGTACTAGACTGTTCTGAACACATTATTAAACTCAGGTCCCCAGAAGAAATTATTCAAGCAGTATATGACACAGCAGAGTCTACAGATCTTTTTGATAAAGGAGATATTAAGGTAAGAATAAATCCATTTAAATATTATACTATCGGAAATACTAGCGATGATTTCATACACATTTTTGGTAATATTATGGAAGGCAGAACCGATGCTCAAAAAGCTGATCTATCCAGAAGAATCGTGACTACTTTAAAATCTATGTTCCCAGATGTTCCTATACTCTCTATAAATATCAGAGATTTTGAGAAATCTTCGTATTGTAATAAATCAATGGTATAGTTTTTTGATAATGTATAATTCTATATTAGAAAACTTATATTAACATCGAAATATCTCTTCTAAGCGTTAGAGGGATCTTTTTAGTATTCCGACGTAAGAGTTAGCTACCTGAGTAAGAAGGTTTTTATACGTTTTATCAACAACAAAAGAGGTTATATCTTCTTCTGTATCGGCGTACCAAACTAAAACACCATCTAACATACATGGAATTGTTTTGTCTTCTTTCTTCTTATCTTTAACATACAATCGAGAAGAAATTGATCCAGAATAAAAGAGATGCACTTTATATTTAGAAGCAAGGTTAATCATTTCCTGTAACCATACATGATCAACTTTACCTTGATAATGATGGATTATATATATTTTTGATTTATCCTTTGTTTTATTAAAACTTAAGTCATTTTTAGAACTAAATCCAAAATTAAAATCCTGCACTGCTTTAATCCTAAAAACACTAATTAACTTAAAATATAAGTTATCCAACAAGCTCTTAAAACTAGCAACCGATGGGTATTTAACAATTAATAACATTTCTCTATGTTGATCAGAATTACCTATAAGTTTTTTAGTTATTTCTCCTTTAAAAATAGGCCTTGCTCCTACTTTATATACACTTCTTGCAGCTAGAAGATTATAAAAATTGTATAGTGATCTATTTTTGGTATTAAACCAATTTATTGCAAAAACTTCATTACTCAAAGAAACATTGGCATCTGTGGATCTAATAATGACAGCTCTTTTTTTTGACACTCTACAAGTAATCTCTTCTAATGCTTTCATCCTCTAAGTAATACAATTATCATTTCAATAAATGTAAGAAAAAGTCTTTAGTACACTACTATTCAATAGAAAGTGAACGGTATACAAACATCTAATTGTTGAAAAAATTAACCTGTAAAAAACTAACTCATACCGTTCTACAAACACATCATTAGGATATAAAAAATACTATTATTTTAGTTAACTTAGTTCATAAATAATGCAACGGATTCATACGAAACGTTAGCTTTAATCATAGCGCATGGATCAAGAAATATTCTTCCAATATCTTTCTAAGTTTATCTCATTAACAACTGATGAAAAAGATATTCTAATCCCTTTTTTAAAACATCGAAAGTACTTAAAAGGCCAATATATTGTTCAACAAGGAGACATTTGTAACTATGATAGTTTTGTCATCAAAGGATGTCTTAGAACTTATCATGTAGATCAACGAGGTCAAGAACACGTTATTCGTTTTGCCATCGAAAACTGGTGGACTGCAGACATGGGTAGTTTTATTAATAAAACACCTGCAGATTATAATGTTCAATGTCTTGAAAATACCGATGTATTTCAGTTTTCCTCTACCACACTTGAGGAAATATTTAATCAAATTCCAAAATTTGAAAGTTTTTTCAGATTGATTATACAAAATGCTTTTGTAGCATCTGAAAAAAGAATTGTGAGAAACTTTAGTTTAGATGCTCGAGAAAGATACCTCGCTTTTTCAGCATTATACCCTCGACTAGATCAACGTATTCCGCAATACATGATTGCATCATATCTTGGGATTACAAAACAATACTTAAGTGAAATACGAAATCAACTCGCTCATGAATAAAACAAAATGTTCAACTATCTGAATATAAATTATTAATATACCTGATTTTTGTTATAGATATACTTCTTCATTTTTGTCATGATTTATAAACAGTTAAATATAATAATCATGACATTCATAAATTCATTATTCAATTTCACAAAATCATCATCATCCTTTAAAACCATTTTATGGTCTGGATTAGTTGCCGGAATTCTAGATTCTATTGCAGGAATATTGGTATATTATCTCTATTTTGAATTAAACCCTTTACAAGTATTACAATTCATTGCTAGTGGAATTTATGGTCCGACAGCCATTGATGGAGGAATCTTTATGATAATTACTGGAACATTCTTTCATTTTTTAATCGCATATACTTGTGCCATCATCTATTTCTTTCTCTATCCAAAAATTGAGTTTTTAAGTAACCACAAAACTATTTCGGGATTGATATTTGGGTTAGGTATTTGGTTGGTAATGAATTTACTAATTTTACCATATACCAATATCCCAAAAAGTCCTTTTGATCTTGGTTTAGCATCTATAGGTATTATCTGGCATATGATTTTGGTAGGATTACCCATAGCAATAATAACAGCCTTGTATTACAATTCAAAAAAAGTAACTTCTCTTATCCAACATAAGAATTAAAAAGCGTTTGCCTAAACAACAATATTCTAATAAGATATATCCTTAATGCATTTGAGTTAACTAATAGAAAATCATACGCATTAAGGATATATTTAACTCTTAACACAAAGTATTTACCCTTTTAACTAATCAAATACAGATCTTGTAAGGATAGTACACAACAATCATTCTTTTAAAATACTTTTCACAATCTTTAAATGATGTTTAGTATGCACTTCCAAAAATCGTTTAGTTTGTTTTTTATTTAACTGTCCAAAAACCGGGTGCTTAAAATTGGACTGATCATCTAACGATTCTATTTTTCTTACTTTCTCCCTGGCTTCTACTAACTGCGAAACAATATCAGCAGTCATTATGGTATCTGGAGGTTGAACAGATAGTGGCGCGGCTGCTTTTCCTCTTGGTATATATCCAAACGTAAAAGATAATGTACGAGCGGTACTAAATTTATTTTTATACATATCTGGATTAGAATCTTTTAAAGAGTCATAAATTTTATTGATCACTTTAAGACTATGATCCAAATGCCAGGCAACTGCCACTTTAGAAACTTCTTTATTTAAACTATCTCGATGAATGAGATAGTGTTCTATTTTATTTAATTCACTTTTCATGAAATTATGCTTTGAAGGTTGATTAGATAGTTCTATAAACCCCACAATAATCACGCCCAAAACTATAGTAATTATTGTTACCCCTTTATTCTGCTCATTTTTAAACTTTTACTAAATCAAAACTGAAATCGATACCCAACATCAGGGAAAAAACCTGTTTGATCTACCTGATCGACCCTATTTGTTAAACGATTATATCGACGTTCAAATACATTCTCATTACCTGTTACATTTTGAAGATCAATGTAAAACTGATGAGATTGTTTTTTTGATTTGCTATTAATTTTGTATCCAAACTTTACATCCCATCTAAAATAATCATCATACTGTTCACTAAAAGCTATATCTTCCTGTAAAATCTCAAAACCTGCTTGTTGAGATGCCGCTAAATCGACCGGAGTAAAATATCTTCCTCCAGAAAAAGTTAAACGAGTATCAAAAAACAATACATTTTTTTGAGCTTTCCCCATTTTAAATTCTTTACCTGCTAAAAAATTAATTACTTGTCCATTATTAAAAGGAGTATTTCTTTCTATACCGTCACTTCCTTCATATTTACTCTCAAAAAAGGAAGCGGTTAACAATCCATAGTACCCTTTACTAAAGAATTTTTCTAATGTTAGTTCTATCCCTTGATTAAAACCAGTACCTGCATTAACTAATGACACCCTATCGTTTTCAAATCCAAAATCTGCTCCTTCTGTTAATGATGAATAGCTAGAGGAAAAAGATTCTACAGCTGCATTATCTATATCCTGATAATATACCTCTGCCTTACCTCTCCATCCATTACCAATTCTCACATCGTAGCCCAATACATAATGACTACTTCTTACAAAATCCAATTCTTTATTTGTTTGTACCAACTGACCATTAATCTCTTCATTCAAAAATAATAATGGTAACGAGACTGGTTGATGATGCAAACCATATCCAAAACTTAATGTATGATTTTTTGAAATCTTATAATTAAGACCAGCACGAGGTTCAAAAACAAATTGTTCATTTAGACTACTATATTGTGCGTGTATTCCTGCATTAAGTGTTAATTTTTCTGTTAATCTAAGTTGCCCTTGTATATAAGGCTGTATAATGGTTAAATTTTCATCAATGTCTCTAAACGTAAATAAATCCGGATCTCCATCGCCATTAATATCAGCTTGTTCTTCTCGATCACGCTCGAGTAACTCTACTCTAAAATTCTCTACCAAAACTCCGGTTCTTAATGTTGCTTTATTACTAAGTTTAGTATTAAACAATGTTGAAAATGTAAGCCGTGTCTCTGTATTGTCTGCTTCGGTATATCGTATACTTCTTTCTTGAGGAGTATCTTTATCAATAAAACGATCAGCTTTAAAATCATTAGTACTAAAAGAGCTCGAGGCTATAGTCCTTAAAAAAGAATTCTCCCCAACTGCTATTTGGTGTTTCAATCCAACCACACCAAAGCCAGATTCTACAAATGTGTTTTCATCTTCTGCTGCAAAAAGATCATCTTCATCAATATCATCTCCTAAAAATTCGATATCAGAATTTCCTAAAATTCCAAATACGGAAAAATTCCCTAGTTTTCCTTTTCCAAAATCTATATTGAAAGACACATCATTATAGTTTGGAGTTGCTGATGTACCTCCAGCTCCACCACCTACTAGGCTAATCAAAGAATATCTTCCTGCTACTAAAAATGATCCTTTATTTTTCCCTAAAGGTCCTTCAGCCATTGCTTCTACTCCAGTAAAAACACCAACCTGACCTGTAAATTCATAATCATCAATATTTCCTTTTCGAAACCCAAGATCAAAGACTCCTCCTATTGCATTTCCGTATTCTGAAGGGAATGCAGAAGTAATAAAATCTGAATTCTTCAAAAGATTGGGGTTTAATGCCGATACGGGACCTCCTGTAGTACCTGCTGTAGAAAAATGATTCGGACTTGGAATAGGTACTCCTTCCAACCTCCATAATAATCCCGTTGGCGAATTACCACGGATCACAATATCATTTCTACTATCATCTGGTGAAGAAACTCCAGCAAAATTTGCTGCCAAACGTCCAACATCACTTCTACCACCAGAAAAACGTGTCACCTCTTCTACTCCAAATTGTCGGGCAGAGACAGATGCCAACTTATTAATTGCTTTGGCTTTGGCATTTTTATTCGTAATTATGATCTCATCAAGTTGAGCAAAAGATTCTATTAAAGAAACATTAACCACTGCATCTTTCCCCGAGGTTACTACAATATTAGGTATTGTTATAGATTCAAAACCTATAAAACTTATTCGTATAGTCTGTCTCCCAAACGGAACATTCTCTAATCTAAAATATCCATCATCATCAGTTATTATACCAATAGGTGTAGTACTTTGCAAAAGTTCTATGGTTGCACCTGGTAAAGGTGATTCTGATTGCTTGTCTGTAACCAAGCCTTTAATGATTCCTGTCTGCGCATTTGCAAACACATTTAATAAAATGAATACGACATAAATAAGTTTTCTCATGATCTTTTAGTTTTGATCAAATGTGCAATCTTACTACCCCAGATAAAAACGAAAAACACTTGATTGATGATTTAGTGTTTGAAATGTCTAAAAACAAGAACCAATTGTTAATAGCGCTAATAGGAGTATCATTTTCAAATTAAAGTCGAATACTTACAATTCAACATTTAATACAACAATTCAGGAACGTGTAATTAATTTCTAAAAAACTACTTATGTATCTTTACCAGTACTAATTATCAGTATACTGTATGATTTCAAAAAACTACATGAAAAAATTTACCATTCGTTTTCTTATTGTAAACTTGATTTACTTTTTGGTAAAGTTTACTATAGATCATGATGATGATGGTAGTCCATTTGATGGTCCAGGGATTTTTTATTATTGTAGTGCTTTTTTTCTTCTCATGCTTGCCTGGGAGACTAATGATTGGTTAATACAGAGAGCAACAAAATCCAAACTAGGGAGCAGCCTGGATATGCATAACGGAATGAAAATTATAGCCGTTAATATGGCGATCGTTGTTCCTGTTATTGCCTTGGTATATTATCTAGCTATCTTCGAATTCGAAAACATTTGTAACATTGATGCTCACAATCCATGGCTACGATTTAGAATTGATTTTTTCAGGGCTATTATTCTCGGGTTTACGGCGATTCTTTTTAATCTTTTTTATTATGCTCTCAAACAAAAAAAAGAATTAGAAAATACCATGAATCTATTAAAGAAAGAAGCCATGGCTTCTAAATATAAATCTTTAAAAAATCAAATCAGTCCTCATTTCTTATTTAATAGTTTAAATACATTAACCTCTCTCATGTATGAAGATAGAGATTTGGCATCTGACTTTGTATCTAGGCTAGCAAAATGTTATCGTTATATTCTGGATAACCGCGAACAAGACCTAGTGAGTCTTAAAAAAGAATTGAGTTTCTTGGATTCATTTATATTTATGATGAATGTTAGACATGAAGGAGCATTAAGCATTACTACTCATATTTCTGTTGATCAAAATGAATACCTAATTCCAACATTAACCTTACAAATGTTGGTGGAGAATGCACTAAAACATAATTATTATTCAAAAGAGAAACCATTAGAGATTAACATTATCTCTACAGATAATAATCATATTATTATCCAAAACAATTTACATATAAGAAAGCAAAAAGAAGAATCCACAAAATTGGGTCTTAAAAATATAGAAAAGAGATATTCATTTTATACCAATCAAAAAGTTATGGTAACAGCAGAGAATGACTATTTTAAAGTCACTATTCCTCTTTTATCAAAAAACATTAAAGAAGTTTCCATTGTAAAAATTTCATAATATGACCGCTATAATTATTGAAGATGAAAATATTGCTTCTAGACGTCTTGCTAGTCTTATAGAAGAACTTGCTCCAGAAATAGAAATTGCAGGTCAGATTACTTCTGTAGAGAGCGGTAAACATTGGTTTGACAATAACCCTTTACCTGATCTCATTTTTTTAGACATTCAATTGAATGATGGTTATGGTTTTGATATTCTTGACACTTTAGCAGATCATCCACCAGTCATATTTACTACTGCATATAACGAATACGCAATTAGAGGTTTTAAATATAATGGTTTAGACTATCTCTTAAAACCTATTGACAAAAAAGATCTTAAAAACGCACTCACAAAATATAGAAAAAACCTCCCTAATGATAGCACAGCTATAGAAAATGAAAAATTTGAGCGAATTAAAAACCTGTTTTCTAAAGAATTTAAGAAACGATTTATGGTAAAAGTCGGTAATCAATTTAACACTTTTAGTGTAGACGACATCGCATATTTTAAATCTGATGAAGGATTGATTTTTTTACACACACATAAAGATCAACATTACCCTATAGAATATTCTATCGACCAGTTAGAAGATATTTTAGACCCTGTACAATTCTTTAGAATCAATAGAAAGTTTATGGTTTCTGTTAAAGCCGTTATTGAAATTCATAGTTATTTTAACAGTAGATTACTCTTAAAATTAAGGCCTTCGGATGATGATAATGTAATTGTATCGAGAGAGCGAACTTCTAATTTCAAAAAGTGGTTAGATTTATAACAAAAAGAAATACATTAAAATAAAAGCACCCTTTTGTAAAAAAAGGTGTTTTATACCATTATACTAAGGAACATAGTATTATTTCTCTTCTGAATTATCTTTATTTTTGGTTTTTAATCGTTTAGCATCTTTAAGGCTTTTATGTATCATCCATTCTAATTGACCATTAACACTACGAAACTCATCATCTGCCCATTTCTCTATTAACTTAAAAGTTTCAGGGTCTATTCTAAGAACAAATGATTTTTTCTTACTCATATATTATGAATGAAGTGTACCGGTATTAATTACAGGAGTCGCTTCTTTATCTCCACATAAAACAACCATAAGATTACTTACCATAGATGCCTTTTTATCTTCATCAAAATCAATAATGTTATCGTTTGACAACTTAGATAACGCATCCTCTACCATACCCACTGCTCCTTCTACTATCTTTTTACGCGCAGCAACTATAGCAACTGCCTGTTGCCTCTTTAACATAGAACTTGCAATTTCTGGAGCATAGGCAAGATACCCTATTCTAGCTTCCATGACATGTATTCCAGCAATAGCCAAACGTTCTGTAATTTCATTCTCCAAAGCTTCATTTACTTCATCCATCCCTGATAACAATGTTACCTCATGTTGTCCATCGGCAAAATTATCATAAGGATAGGAACCCGCAAGTTTTCTAACTGCCGCATCTGTTTGTACTCTCACAAACTCTTCATATTGATCAACATCAAAGGCTGCTTTATAAGTATCCTCTACTTTCCACACCAAAATTACATTAATCAAGATTGGATTCCCAATTTTATCATTCACTTTTACCCGTTCACTATAGAAGTTTCTGGCTCGCAAAGAAATTCGTTGCCTCGAATAAAAAGGGTTAGTCCAAAAGAAGCCATTATCCTTTACTGTTCCTATATATGCTCCAAAAAGCACCATAACTTTAGAACTATTTGGATTAACAATAAAAAAGCCCTTAATGATAAAAACTATTACAACTAATAAGGCAAGAATTAAAGGGTTCTCTGTGAAAATAATCCCTAATAGCATTGAAATGATCACCAATACCAATACTCCTAATACTATATAACCATTATTTGGTTTCATTTTGTTTTCATATTTCATAATAATATCATTTTGATATCATAATAATACAAAAAATAATTCAAATTTCAAAAATATCTTTTCTATGGTAGACATGAAACCATAAAAAGCAAAAACGCCTTTTTTACAAAAGGCGTTTTTACAACATTAACTAACTAAATAAAATCTCAAATCAAATCACTTTATGAAATCTCTATCAACCTCTTAGGTTGTATCTTTGCTTCTTCTTTTTTTGGTATCGTTACCAACAGTACTCCATTTTCATACGAAGCTTCTATTCCTGTACCTTCTACTGTATCAGGTAAGCTAAATGATCTTTTGAATGTGCTATAACTAAACTCTTTTCGCGTGTATTTACCTTTATTTTCTGAAGTCTCTTTTTCTGACTTTGTTTCTGAAGAAATTGCAAGCACGTCGTTATCCAATTCGATATTAAAATCTTCTTTTGATAGACCTGGAGCAGCAAGCTCAACATAAAAATCTTCATCTGTTTCTTTTACATTTACTGCAGGAGTATTATTTGCTATTTTACCAATATTAGCTGTTCCTCCGAACCAATCGGTAGCTAAAAAATCATCAAAAAGGAAAGGTAATCTGTCTGTTTTTTTAAGTAAACTCATTATATTTTATTTTAAAGATTATTTTAAATCATAATTTCAATGAGTATATAGCAATTAGAGTTCCATTAATATTTTTACGACATTATGTCATAAATACACTATCAGAAAATGACATTTTGTCAAATTTATTTACTATTAGAATGACAAAACCTCATAAAAACAAAAACCCACAAAGGGAATTTTGTGGGTTAAATATTGTTTTCACTATAAATTTTTTAAACAAAATCACACTTAACCATATAAGCATGGTGTTTTTAATATGTTCTAATTATAGAATCTGGTAAAAATTGTAATTAATTCTTTTGGAGGAATCACTTTATTTGGATAATCATGCATTTTCTCAAGAACTGTATCAATAGCCTCTGTCCTTAAACCCATATGCAATCCTATTTCTTTGATTTTATGAATTTCTACCTGAGAGGTCTCTTGATCTACATTCATTAACAAAATTAATCTATGAAATTGAAGAATTCTCTGTGATTCTGGTTGCAAACTCTTTTTTTTAGCTTCTTTTTCTACCAAAGCATCTATCTCTTCTTTTGTAATTTGAAGTTGTGCTGCTACTGCCAAAATAAAATTATACTCTTGTTCTTTAAGCTCCTTGTCTACTTTTGCAAATTCTACCATTTCTGAAAGTAAACTCAATTTTTCTTCTTTACTGTACATATATTCCTTTTACTTTTTGTCGAAAATAATAAATTTCAACTAATTACATGCTTCATCAAATAATCCTTTCGCATATCTTATATCAATTCAATTATAAAATATACCTTTGCCTTATGGGTTTAACAAATAATGACATTTTTAAGAAACTTAGAGTCGCACACAAATTGCGTGATGATGATATTGTAAAAGTTTGTGCATTAGTTGATTTCAAGGTAACTAAAAGTGAATTAGGTGCAATCTTTAGAAATGAAAATCACCCAAAATACATGGAATGCGGAGATCAAATTCTTCGCAACTTTTTAAATGGACTAATTATTCACCTAAGAGGTCCAATGCCTGAAAAAAAGAAAACCTCTCCAGGCAATAAGAATACAAAATAGGATATTGCACTTCAAAATAAATGCTTAATTTGGTTGAAGTTAACAAACTTACAACCGTTAAATTAAGTATCTATGCTATCTATCGAAGAAAAACAAGTATATAGAGAAGAACTTTTTCGTCATTTAGATGGAATTGCGGTTGCTCCAGTCGCATATTCTTTACATAAAAACAACATTACAGATTATCTTCTGGAGAATAAGAAAACATCTATTTCACAAATTTCTGAAGCAAAAAAAGTTAATGAAGGATACCTTAATGTAGCACTACGTATATTGAGTGCCCAGGGCTGGTTAGAATACACCATAGATAATGATGAAATAATAATACAGACCAATTCTATCTCTAAATCAGCCTTTGATCATTTTCATATTTATAAAGATGTTGTAAATCTACTGGAATATTCGGGTAAATTTCATCCTCGAAAATTCGAAATGGATCCATTTCAAAAACTTGAACAGTTATTTAAAAAATATACAAATCGTTTTGACCTCTTACCTTCAGAGGATAAAACAACTACTCAAATTCAGGATCAAATTCTTAAACATATTGAAGGGATTTTAGTAGGACCTACCACAGTACATTTAGGTATGGGAGGTATGTTTCACAAATACTTCATGGAAGCCTCCTTTAGTGCTGATGAATATCATAAATTTCCAGAAAGCTTCGATACCATTCTTACATTTTTGAGCCACTTGGGCTGGTTTAGCAAGTCAGGTACTAATTATACGTTTACTAATAAAGGATTGTTTTTTGCCAAAAGAGCTTCTGCATATGGAGTTACCGTTTCTTATATTCCTATGTTTAGACAAATGGACTCTTTACTATTTGGAGACCCTAATGTATTATGGAACTCTGAAAAAGATACCGAAACTCATGTAGATCGTGAAATGAATGTTTGGGGAAGCGGGGGTGCACACACTACTTATTTTAAAAAAATTGACGAAATTATCATTAGTTTATTCAATAAACCTTTGAATGAACAACCTAAAGGGATTTTGGATATGGGTTGTGGTAACGGAGCATTTTTAATTCATCTTTTTGAAGTAATAGCTTCAAAAACATTACGAGGAAAACACCTCGATGACTATCCTTTGTTTCTTGTTGGTGCAGATTATAATAAAGCAGCCTTAAAAGTTACCAGAGCAAATCTAATTCAGGCAGACATATGGGCAAAAGTTATTTGGGGAGATATTAGTGATCCCGAATTACTTCAAAAAGACCTAAAAGAAAATTACACTATTGAATTAAAGGATCTATTGTCTGTGAGAACATTTCTTGATCATAATAGAATTTGGAGTGAACCAGTATCTCAACTTGACGCACCTAGTCAATCTACGGGAGCTTTTAGCTATCGCGGAAAACGATTACATAATAATGATGTAGAACGTAATTTAAAAGACCATTTTCAGAAATGGGAACCCTATATTACCAAATTTGGTTTAATTGTTATTGAACTGCATACCATAGCACCAAACCTAACCTCTCAAAGTCTTGGTAAAACTGCAGCTACAGCATATGATGCAACTCATGGTTTTTCTGATCAATATATTTTGGAAATTGATTCCTTTCTAAAGATAATTGAAGAAGTTGGTCTGCAAAGTGATTCAAAATATTTCTCTAAATTTCCAAATTCTGAGTTAGCTACAGTAAGTATCAACTATATAATTGGCAAATAGAAATCCATAAATCAAATAAGTTTTACTCTTGGTAAAGTATCTAAACAAAAAAATCCCGGTTGATGAATCCCGGGATTTTAACAATTTTTCCTAATGTTTTATAACAATATTCCTCCATCAAACGAGGCTGATTCTTCAACCAAACGAACTGGTAATTTGAATAACTTAGTATCAGCATACACCTGCGCTCCTACTTTTTTGTAATTTATACGGTGCTTGATAAAGCTTTCTAATTCTTCGCTATCTGTATCAACAGATAATACTACCATTTCTCCTTCATCATTTATAGTGATGGTTACATAAGCTGTCAATTCTTTTGCTATTTTAAAAGAAGGCTTCTTTAATAATGTTTTTACTTTTTTGTTAATAACATTTTGTGCTTTAGTTGTTGGATTTGTATTGGCACTTGCAACACTTGTTATTGCAAATGCAATGGCCAAAAGCACTACATTTAATTTTTTCATGATTTATTCGTTTTTTATTGATTCATACCTATAAGACAACGAGAACCATAAGTTTGTTACACCATAACCTTACATTTAACAAATGTTAACAAACTAACAAATACTAGTTAGGGAAAAACAAAATCAAAAACCTTCGTTCTTCTGTACTTTTTTTATGATATCACCTTTCTATTAAGCTTCAAAAAAATGATAATTGATAATTTAAAAAATGATTAACAAAACACCATTGAGAAAACTGTATTTTCACCTAGCTTATATCACACCAAGATTACAAATATTTATATCAATAATGAAGAAGTTTAATTTCACACTCTCTAAGCTCATAGTATTATTTACTTTAGCTTTTATCCCACTACAATCATTTTCTATCGATCCTACTGATACCAGAATGATGCATCAACCTACAATAGGCAAATCAAATATTGCATTTATTTATGCAGAAGATTTATGGGTTGCCAATCTCGATGGCACTCAACCAAGAAGACTTACCATAGACAAGGGTATTGAATCCAATCCGGTTTTCTCCCCAGACGGTAGGCATATTGCTTTTAGTGCGGAGTATGATGGTAATGTTGATGTATTTATAATTCCTGTTAATGGCGGAATACCTAAACGACTTACCTGGCATCCTGGACGAGATAATACTCTTAATTTTTCTCCTGATGGCAAATCTGTATTATTTAATTCACAAAGAGCAATTCACACCAACAGGTATTCAAAACTATATCAAATTTCTATTAACGGAGGATATCCAACTGAGTTAGAAATACCTAATGCCTGGCATGCGACTTACTCTCCTGATGGAAATTATATGGCCTACACCCCTATTCGAGAACGTTTTCATCAATGGAAAAATTACAGAGGAGGAACAACCGCAAATATTTGGTTATTTTCTTTTAAAGATAAATCCATCGTTAAAATTCCTCAACCAAATGGAGGAAGTAACGATGTACAGCCTATGTGGAAAGGAAATGAAGTTTTTTTCTTAAGTGATAGAAATGGAGAGTTTAATTTATTCTCCTACAATACTTCTTCAAACGAAATAAACCAACTTACTCAATATAATGATTTCCCTATCACAAATGCTGCTCTTAACGAGAACAAAATTATTTTGGAACAAGCTGGTTATCTTCATATATATGACATCACACAAAAAAACACTACCAAATTAAAGATAGGCATCGGCACAGACTTATTAGAACTACGAGAGCGGTACGTTAAAGGCGATCGGCACATTCGTTCTGCAAATATATCCCCTTCCGGAAAAAGAGCAGTTTTTGATTATCGAGGTGAAATCATAACTGTCCCTAAAGATAAAGGTGATCCTAGAAATTTAACGCTAAGTCCAGGGAGTCATGAAAAGTATCCGGCATGGTCACCCGACGGAAAACAAATTGCTTATTTCTCTGATGTTTCTGGAGAATATGAACTTCATATTAAATCACAAGATGGCAAGGGTAAAACCAAAAAATTTAAAGTTTCAGGAACAGGGTTTTATGCCTATACAAACTGGTCTCCCGATGGTAAAAAGATTAGCTTTTCTGATAATGGAAGAAATCTATACATCCTGGATATTACTTCAAAAAAAATCACCAAAATAAATAGCGATGAATATTATTATCCAGGACCTTTTAGGGACTTATTTGGAGATTGGTCTTCAGACTCTAATTGGATTTTATACTCAAAAATCATAGAAAGCAATTTTGAACAAATATTCTTGTATAACGTTAAAGATTCAAAGTCTTACTCTATATCTGATGGTTTAAGTAACGTAAGTGACCCCGTTTTTGACGCTAGTGGAAAATACATATATTTTACTGCTTCGACAGATGCCGGACCTCTGGTAAATTGGTTTGACCTATCTAATCAAGACATGTCGCTTACAAATTCTATATACCTGGTAACACTGCAGAAAGGTACAATTTCACCTTTTGTAAAAGAAAGCGATGAAGAAGAGCATAAAGAAGAAAATAGCAAAGAAGAATCTAAAGACAATAAAGATTCTAAAAAAGAAGATACTTCTAAACCGATACAGATTGATCTTAATGGAATACAAAACAGGATTATTGATTTACCCATAAAAGCAGGATTGTATTATGACTTAAGCTCTGGTGAAGAAAATAAAATATTATATATATCCGGTAGTACAAATAATAATAACGAATCTCCAACACTTCATCAGTACGACCTAAAAGAGCGTAAAGACACTGAAATTATGGAATTAGACACTTACGTGATTTCTTCTGATGGTAAGAAAATGTTGTACAATAAAAAGAATACGTGGGGAATTACAGAAATAGGTAAAAAACCAAAAAATGGAGATAATGTATTAAAAACTAGAGATATTCAAGTAAAAATCAATCCTTCACAAGAATGGACAAATATTTTTAATGAAGCATGGAGAATTAATAGGGATTATTTCTATGATCCTGGGATGCATGGTTCTGATTGGGAAGCTATGAAAGAGAAATATGCTCAATTTTTACCGCACTTATCTTGTAGAAATGACCTAAACAGAACCATACAATGGATGTGCAGCGAATTGTCGGTTGGGCATCATAGACTTCAGGGAAGCGGGGAACAATTAAATACCTCTAAACGTATACCTGGTGGACTTTTGGGAGCTGATTTCATAATCTCAAATAGTAGATATCAATTTAAAAAGATATTTGGAGGACTTAACTGGAATCCAGAATTAAGATCTCCTTTAACAGAACCCGGTATCGATGTTAATGAAGGTGATTACTTATTGGCGATAAATGGAAAAGATCTGAATAGTAGCCAAAATATCTTTAGCCTTTTTGAAAATACTGCCAACAAAATAACAGAATTAACCGTTGGACCTAATCCAGACTATACTAGTTCAAGAATCATAAAAGTAACACCTGTAACTAGTGAATATTCATTACGAAATCGTGATTGGATAGAAGGAAACCTAAAAAAAGTAAACAAAGCGACAAACGGGCAAGTTGCCTATGTATATGTACCTAACACCACTACAGCAGGTCATGAATATTTTAAAAGATATTTCTATCCTCAAGCCAATAAAAAAGCAATTATTATCGATGAACGATTTAATGGCGGTGGGCAAATAGCTGATTACTATATTAACCTTTTACTGAATCCTTATCAATCACATTGGAATTTCAGATATGGTAGAGATCTAAAAACTCCAAGTGCTTCGATCCAGGGGCCAAAAGTGATGCTTATTGATGAGACTGCAGGATCTGGAGGTGATATGTTACCCTGGATGTTTAGAAAATTTAAAGTTGGAACTTTAGTTGGCAAAAGGACATGGGGAGGCTTAGTTGGAGTATTAGGTTTTCCTGAATTTATTGATGGTGCCAGTGTTACTGCCCCTAATGTAGCTATCTGGACCGAAGATGGGTTTATCGTTGAAAATGTTGGTGTCGCACCAGATATAGAAGTAGAACAACTCCCGTCTGAAGTAATAGAAGGTAAAGATCCTCAATTAGAAAAAGCAATCGAAATTATCCTAAAGGAGCTCCAAAATAATCCAGTAAAGGAACGAAAAAGACCTCCTTATCCTAAACGGGCAAGGAATTAAACTCCAAAAAAATACCTGATTAGTAAATCAGGTATTTTTTTATCTTGTAAACTGAGTGATTATTTCTTTATATTTTGGATATTCTTTAATTAAAGCACTTCTTTCTGCTAACTCAAAATCACTAAAATCAAATCCAGGAGCTACGGTACACCCTACCAAAGAGTAACTATCTTTATTTTTTACACTAGAAGCAAACCAACAGCCGGCAGGAACTACTAATTGAGGTAGTTCTTCTTGATCTAGATTTATCCCAACACTGTACCTTTTATATTTACCATTAGGATCAATAACATGAACATATAACGAAGACCCTTCATAATAATGCCATATTTCATCTTGTTTAATCCTGTGAAATGCTGAAAAATTATTAGATGTAAGCAAGAAATAAATAGCTGTACTATAATTACGAGCTCCGGTAAATCCTTCTCCTAAAACATGTTGAGGAATCATACTTTCACTTCGGTAAGTCTCTTTATAATACCCACCTTCTGGATGAGAATTCATCTCTAATCTATGTACTATCTCTTCAACTTTATTCATTATTTCATTTATTTTTTATGCAAAAAAAAGCGACCTTAAACAGATCGCTTCTAATATACATAAGATTATTAGTTGTTATGCTAATACTGCTTGTACTTTATCAGCAGCCTCTTGAAACTGTACAGCACTTTGCACATCTAGCCCACTGTTATCAATAAGTTCTTTTGCGATATCTGCATTTGTACCTTGTAAACGAACAATAATCGGCACTTTAATTGCATCACCCATATTCTTATAAGCATCTACAACACCTTGTGCAACTCGGTCACAACGAACAATACCACCGAAAATATTAATCAAAATTGCTTTTACATTATCATCTTTTAAGATAATTCTAAATGCCTCTTCTACACGCTTAGCATCTGCCGTACCACCAACATCAAGAAAGTTAGCTGGTTCACCACCTGCTTGCTTGATTAAATCCATGGTAGCCATTGCTAGACCTGCACCATTAACCATACACCCAACATTACCATCAAGGTCAACATAATTAAGACCTACCTCATTTGCTTCAACTTCAATAGGATTTTCTTCTCGAATATCCCTCATATCTACATAGTTTTTATGACGGTATAGTGCATTATCATCTATTGTCACTTTAGCATCTACAGCCATGATTTTATCATCGCTAGTTTTAAGAACAGGATTAATCTCAAACAATGATGCATCAGATTTAACGTAAGCTGTATATAAAGCCATTACAAATTTAGTCATCTCTTTAAACGCTCCTCCGCTTAAACCTAAATTGAATGCAACTCTTCTTGCCTGGAAAGGTAACAATCCAACAGCTGGATCTACTTCCTCTGTAAAAATAAGATGGGGAGTTTCTTCTGCAACGGTTTCAATATCCATTCCTCCTTCTGTAGAATACATAATCATATTACGACCAGTAGTACGATTTAATAATACAGACATATAAAATTCATCTGGTTCACTATCTCCAGGATAATACACATCTTCGGCCACCAATACTTGGTGTACTTTTTTACCTTCTGCCGAAGTTTGAGGAGTAATCAGGTTCATTCCTATGATCTGACCCGCTATTTCTTCTACTTCCTTAAGGTTTTTAGCAAGCTTAACACCTCCACCTTTTCCACGCCCACCAGCGTGAACTTGTGCTTTGATTACATGCCATCCTGTTCCGGTTTCAGCAGTTAATTGTTTTGCTGCAGCAACAGCTTCATTTGCATTTTGCGCAACAATACCGCGTTGAATACGTACGCCAAAGCTGTTTAATATCTCTTTACCCTGATATTCGTGTAAGTTCATACTATTATTTTTTTGCCTTTTTTAGGAGTTTCAAAAATAGGAAAAGTGAAGTTACTGTGCCAATCTTTTACGGTAAAAAAAGTTAGCTTAAATTAATTCCTAAAATGACTCAGAAAATACTCATTTTTCACAACTCAAAATCCTCAAAATCTAGGGGATCAAAATTCTTAAAATGACCATTCATTTTGATAACTTCTTTTGCTCTATTCATCTCACGCACCACGGGAATTGTTATTTTAAGATGGCCAATAAGATAATTAAGCCTTTCAAATTCAGTACGAAGTTTTAACAGATGATATTCTTGGTGTAATGCCAAACCAACTTTATGCGCAACTTGGTAGCTTACAAAGGGAATATCAAATACCGGTGGATTTTCTATAGTTAACTCTACATACAAGATAGCTATATTTTTAAGCAATTCTTCCTGAAGTTCTTCTGGACTACTATCGTTATCTTTTAGAAATTCGACCTCACCTCCAGCATAAAGTTTACCCGGAAACTGTTGATAAAAATTTTTTATTTTAAAGATTCTTGTTCCAATACAAATTACATCACTCTCTCCTTCTGGGTATTTTTGAGCTACTTTTTGAAGTCTTACTTCGGTTCCATACTCTAATTTGTCATCAATATATGTTGGTATACCAAAAGAAATTCCTTCTTCCTCACAATCTTGTATTAATTGTTGATACCTTTTTTCAAAAATATGTAAAGGCAAACGCTCTCCAGGATAAACAACGGTCTGTAAAGGAAAAAGAGGTATCATATTTTTTTAATAAAAGTACTAATTAACGAGGCACAAGCCCCTTAAACACTCGTTAAAAATCTCTAAATCTACTACATTGGTAGATTTTTTCTTTATTAGACGACATTATCTCTAAATTTATTGATAATTTCGTAGGCTTAAATTTGTGACACGATGGAAAATGAAAATTTATTAGCAATTGCAAAAGAATTTGGGAGTCCAGTTTATGTATACGACTCTTCAAAAATTATTTCACAGTACAACCGCCTTTCTAATGCATTTAAAAAGGTCAAACGGGTAAAACTGAATTATGCGGTAAAAGCACTGTCTAATATGACTATTCTGAAGCTAATGAATTCATTAGGCGCAGGGCTAGACACGGTTTCTATTCAGGAAGTGAATTTAGGATTAAAAGCTGGTGTAAAAGCTAGTAATATTATTTTTACTCCAAATGGTGTTTCGCTAGAAGAAATAGAACAAGTTTCTGCTCTTGGTGTTCAGATCAATATCGACAACCTTTCTATATTGGAACAATTTGGAACCAAACATCCTGATGTACCTGTTTGTATTAGAATTAACCCACATGTATTGGCTGGTGGAAATAGCAAAATTTCTGTAGGTCATATTGATAGTAAATTTGGTATCTCAATACATCAAATTCCGCATATCCTTAGAATCGTAGAAAATACAGGCATGAATATCAATGGTATTCATATGCATACAGGAAGTGACATCCTTGATATCGAAGTCTTTTTATATGCCAGCGAAATATTATTTGAAACTGCCAAAAACTTCAAGGATCTTGATTTTATTGATTTTGGTAGCGGCTTTAAAGTGCCATACAAGTTAGGAGATATCGAAACTGATATTGAAGAATTCGGAGAGAAACTCACTAAACGTTTTAATGCCTTTTGCAAAGAATATGGAAAAGAGCTTATTCTAGGTTTCGAACCCGGAAAATTCTTAGTTAGCGAGGCTGGATATTTTTTAGCTAAAGTAAATGTAGTGAAACAAACAACTTCAACTGTTTTTGCTGGAATTGATAGCGGCTTTAATCATTTGATACGTCCTATGTTTTACAATTCTCATCATGAGATTATCAACATCTCTAACCCCGAAGGAAAAGAACGTTTTTATTCTATTGTAGGATATATATGTGAAACAGATACTTTTGCCACGAACAGGAGAATTTCAGAAATTAATGAAGGAGATACTATTGCGTTTAAAAATGCAGGTGCTTATTGTTTTTCTATGGCTAGTAATTACAATTCTCGTTATCGTCCAGCAGAAATATTATGGCATGAAGGAGAAGCTCACTTGATTCGTAAGCGTGAAACCTTTGATGATCTCATAAAAAACCAAGTAGATGCAGATATATTTTCTAAGGTTACTGAAACAGCATCATAGCTTAAAAGTTTTAATATACACAAAAGCGTCTGATTTGATATCAGGCGCTTTTTTTTCTAAAAAACATAAATTTCATTCTTTTACACCAGGTTGAGTAATCGTAAAGCCCTCTTCCTTTTTTGCTCGATCAACCATTTTCTTTACATCTGCCAGCAATTCTTTGGCATTATATATAACTCCATCTTTGATTGTATACCTTACTCCTCCCGCTCTTATAACCTCATTATCCTTTGTTAATCGAATCGCTCCTGTTCCGTATAAAACTTTAAGGTTTTTTAAAGGGTTTTCATCCAGCACTACAAAATCAGCAAATTTCCCTACTTCTACAGATCCAATTTTATCAGATACACCAAGTGCTTCAGCGCCATTTAACGTTGCGGCTCTAATTATTTCTAAGGGATGAAAACCAGCCTCTCTAAACAACTCTAACTCTCTAATATATGCAAAGCCATAAAGTTGAAATATAAACCCTGAATCTGACCCAACCGTTACACGTCCTCCCCTATTTTTATATTCATTAACAAAAGTCATCCATAATTTATAATTTTCTTTCCAGACGACTTCTTGTTCTGTTCCCCAATCATGCCAATATGATCCATGAGAAATTTTACTTGGTTGATAAAATCGCCAAAGAGAAGGTAATGTATATGTTTCATGCCACTCTGCTCTGCGTGCTCTTTGCAAATCTCTACTAGCCTCATAAATATTAAAAGTAGGGTCTAAGGTAAAATCTAGCTCTATAAGTTCGTTCATCACTTTATTCCAATGATCAGAATAAGGTTTTGCAGCTTGTTTCCACAATTTTCCTGCTTCTTCAAATCGATGTTGCTCATTTTGATAATTATAATCGAGTGGATAATCCTGAATCGTTCTATCATCAAACAATGCCTCTGGCAACCCGTACCAATGTTCCATAGAAGTAAGTCCAGCTCTTGCAGAATGTAAAACATTCCATCTAGCGACATCAGTTTGGGCGTGATGACAAGCAGAACGTAATCCTAGTTTTTTATTTTCGTCCAAAGCAGCCTTCATGATTTCTGGAGCGGCTCCAAAAAGCTTTATTCCATCAGCTCCTTTTTTTGCATTTTCCCGAACCCAATCTCTTGCCATCTCCGGAGTACTTACAGGCAATTTACTACCTTGTCCAAATCCAGTATATGCAAAAATTCGAGGTGCAACAATCTCATTTTTATCACTTGATTTTTTCAGCTTCATTGTCCAATCTACTCCTCTTCCGCTGGGTTCTCTCACTGTAGTGATACCATGTGCCATCCATAATTTAAAAACATAATCAGAATCTGCCCCTTGCGCTTTACCACCAATATGCCCATGCATATCCACAAATCCGGGCAAAACATACATCCCTTCTGCATTAAGTTCTTTGCCTCCAGTTTTTAATACTGGTCGTTTAGAGGAATTAATTTCTACACCAGGATATCCCACTACTACAATATCCTTTATTATATTTTTTTCAACTACAATATCTACAGGACCTCTAGGAGGAGCTCCATTGCCATTAATTAATGTGGCACCTCTAATAATTAATTGAGAAAAAGGTCCTTCTCCTAATTCTTGTGAATTTGACTGCAATATGCCTAATATGGCTAAAACAATGATAAGTGTGTATTTTATGTTTTTCATTATTTACAAAAATGATTAGAACAAAAAAAAGAGTGTTTTATACTCCTAGAAAAAACTCTAGAGTATTAAATTATCATTAAACATACTCAATTCAAAATAAACTGAATACCTTCTGATATGAATTTAACATCAACGTTTTTTGTGTTAAACACTGTATAAACAGAACATATAAGAATTGTGCACTTACAAGTCTTTATTTAAAAAATAAAACCTTACTCAACGAAATGTAAATAATCTTAGGAGGGGGAATAAACTTTCTAACTATCTATTTACAAATATGTGATTACATATTTTTTATATTTCTAATTAAATACTCCAAGCCGTTTAATTTTAATTCATAGACAGTTTGTAGTTGCTGTCCTAAAACTCCTTTTGGGAATCCTTTATTATGATACCACACGACGTAGTATTCTGGAAGATCTATAAGATATCTGTCTTTATATTTTCCGAATGGCATTTTGGTATGTGCCAATTTTTCTAAAAAGTCTTTTTGGAGTGAGATTTCCATACAATTTTTAGAATCAAAACTATTTTGTATAATCCCTATAATACCACATGAGAGTTTCTATCTTCTTATCCCACTTTGCCTGATTCACCTTATTTTTTGAATGATCTGTTTCTTCATCGTATCGTTCTTGCATATTTATCCTCATTCTTTCTACCAACTTGTACATCTTATTAAGATCTCTACGTATGTTCTTACCTGCTTTGTATTCCTTTAACCTTTTTCGCATGATTCTCGCATGCAATTCTGAAATATCAAAATGTAATTGTTCGTGAGAAAGAAGGTCTTCAGACATATGTCCTTTTTTAACCCAAGATAGAGAAGGATAGCAAAAACTATCAACCTGATAATTTAATTCGATTTCTCCTTTATCTTTACCATAGGACCATTGATAAGTTATCCCCGTATTCACACTAGCCGCAAAATGACTATCAAATTTAGGTTTACCCCTAAAATCCGACCATTCTAAAGTATCTTTTTCTGCGTACGAGAATTTACCTACAAAACCATTATTATTGGTAATAAATAAAATTAAAACAATAGTAAAGTACTTACTCATAATTGCAAACAATTATGCCCAACCAATAGTTATTATTTTTCCATTTTACAATGTCAAGGGATACAATATGGGGCAGATATTGTTGACATACTATAAAATAGCTTTACTTTTTGATTCTAAATATACAATCTATTTTTAAATTATACATAATTTCTAGAATCTATCTTACATTATTTTTTTGTTTTTCTTAACATTTAAAAACTTATCAATTATAATGCCAAGGATATCTTATTTTATAAATAAAAAACATTAAAAAAAGATAACCCAAACAATATCAAAGATATAGAAAAATCTTTTTTTATTTTATCAATACATAGTATTATTTAGCTATTGACTTTATTATTTTTTCAACTAAAACATTTTAAGATTAATTGTTAACCTTATGTTATTGATATCAAAATCGCCAAGAAGCATCATTATCAAAGTCCCCACTACTTTGATCAAATTTTATTTTAACTGTATTCAAAACTTATATTGAATAAGAAAATACTCTAAGTATTAAAATTCCCAATTAATACTTATTAGATTTTTCAAACTTAAGATAACTTTTTTAAAGTCGCTAAACTTTAACAAAAATTACTCTACTATTGTTAATTTAAGATCATCATCAAACTTAATTAGATAGGACGCTTTATTATAATATCCTCCTAAAAGTTTTTTAGAATATTCAAATTTATTTTCTACATATTCTGTAGTTCCCTCAAAAGATGCAGCTTGATATAAATTTTCGGCTGCTCCTAATCTTAACAAAATATCATATGCAATATCAAAACCTCGTATAGCCCAATTATTAGGATCTATACCATATTCTTTCTTATATCTTTTAACAAAAGGTGTTACTTCTTCTCCTTCTACTACTACTTTATTATCAAATTCTTTGTCCACAGATGGATAATGGAGATGAAGTTTTGACAATTGTTCATTCTTTATATCATCACTATCAAAAGCAGTATTTTTATCTGTCGTGAATAAGGTAACTTGATGGCTTTCTGCTTTAGCATTAAGTAATGGGATTACATTACTTAACATAGCAACATCATTGGACTCCAGAAACACCCAATTTGGCATACTTTTATGTAAAACTTTATTAAGCCGAACTTCATAAAGGTAATTTCCTTCTTCTATTTTAGCAATCTTTGCATTAGGAAATTTAGCTTTTAATTTTTCTTTTATTTCTTCATGCCTTTTACCTTGCTGTGCAATAATAATAATATTCTTAGCAGTAGAGTCTTTTTCTACATAAGAAATGATTTTATCCTGAAGCATTACATTGGTTGGTCTTGTCTGAAAGAAATTATCATATAGCGCTGATTCTTTTCTTGAAGCTGGAGAAAATATTGGCGTATTATACTTTTTAAGTTCAGACGCCACTACTTCTGCATTGTTTTGATATAAAGGCCCTATAACAACATCTGTATTCTCAAAATTATTTTGACCAATTAACTCCTTTATATATTTTTCATTATTATTCTTCTTCGTGTCAAAAACATTTAGCTCTGTAGTTATCCCTCTTGTTCTTGCAGAATCTACAGCAATTAAAACTCCACTATACAAATCTAACGCAATTCTAAGGCTTGTCTTATTTTTTAGATACTCTTCTGTATCTTTTATGGCTTCAAAGTTTAATGTATCTAAGCTAAAAGGAAGCATTACAGCTACTTTTTTGGGAGCGAAATTATTTAGACTTTTACCTAAATCAATAATTCCACCAGCTTCAACAAGATTAGCTGTTGTCATTAATGTATCCTTGGGAATTGTAATTACCATTCCCGCTTTTAAACCATCCCTTAAATACGGATTCATTTTAAATAAAGAATCTACAGATATCCCTGTACGTTTTAAGATTCTGTAAATAGTTTCTTTGGGTTTAACTTCATATAACTCAAAGCCCGGTTGAACTGCATCTTCTAACGAAACGAAAATAGATGTTGGAACCGTAATTTGCATCCCCACGGGAAGGTTAGTATCCATATTAGGATTAAGCCGTTCTAACTCTCCAATAGTAATCCCGTGTCTTCTGGAAATACTATATCTTGTATCTTTTGGTTTAATTGTATATCTAGTGGTTGTTGACAATCTAGTAGTTGTACTATCTATAACTATTTCGGTTGGGCTAGATTCATCTTCAAACACAGGTATTCTTAATTTATCTTTCTTTTTGATCTGTTCAGAATACAATCTTTTATTATGTTTTTTGATATCCTCGACAGTAACCTTATATCTTTTAGAAATACCATATAAAGTTTCTTTTCTCTTAACCTTATGAGTTATAAATCGAACAATTTTTCGTTCTTTAGGTATGATTTTTAAACTATCAAGAACATTCTCTTTACCAACTACCGAGCCACCATCAATAGCAGACGGATCTTTCTTCTCTATTTTTCCTACGTTAAGAACCTGACCTATATTAATACCGTTTTTTGCTTCTGGATTAAGTAAATAGAATGTTTCTGTAGAAATATTATATTTTTTAGAAAGATTATATACGGTATCCCCTTTTTCTACTACATGCGTTTTGTATTCTTCATCATCGACTATAGGAATAGCAAGAATTTCACCTTCTTTAACTCCATCTTTTGCTGTAGGGTTTATTTTATATATTGCTTCTGGAGTAGTATTATAACGTTTTGCTATTCTATACACATTTTCTCCTTTAGCAACGGTGTGACTTTTATACCTCTGAGCATAGGCAGAACCTGCTGCTATTAATAACAAAAAGATCAATAAAAACTTTTTCATCTGTTATGTTTATTGTTTTTTTTAAATGGTCAGGTCTAATTCGCTTAACAACTATTTTGGTTGGTTTCAAAATTTTTGATTATGCGTATTATATATATTATTTTATGGCTTTAAGAATTAGATAAAACCTACACTATTAAAAAGAATCTTGGTTAAACAACAATTTCTTAACAGAAGGTTTTATACTACTTATTTTTATTCCTTACTTCAAAAATTAGAATTAAAACACTCTTTTATTCCCATTCTATGGTTGCAGGAGGTTTAGAACTAATGTCATATACTACTCTATTAACGCCTTTTACTCTGTTTATTATTGCATTAGAAGTATTTTGTAAAAATTCATAAGGAAGATTTACCCAATCAGCAGTCATACCATCGGTACTTTCTACAGCTCTTAAAGCAACACAATTTTCATAAGTACGTTCATCTCCCATAACCCCTACACTTTGCACTGGTAAGAGAATTGCTCCTGCCTGCCAGACTTTATCATACAGTCCATTCTCTTTCAAACCATTTATAAAAATAGCATCTACTTCTTGCAAAACAGAAACTTTCTCAGGTGTTATATCCCCTAGAATTCGAATAGCTAATCCCGGGCCTGGAAAAGGATGTCTCCCTAACAATTCTGGATCAAGCCCCATCGACGCTCCTACTCTTCTCACCTCATCTTTAAACAACATACGCAATGGCTCTACAACTTTTAGCTTCATAAAGTCAGGTAAACCACCAACATTATGATGAGATTTTATAGTAGCAGAAGGTCCATTAACCGAAACCGACTCAATCACATCGGGATAAATCGTTCCTTGTCCAAGCCATTTTGCATCTTTTATTTTATGCGATTCATCATCAAATACTTCAATAAAAATCCTTCCTATAGTTTTTCGTTTTCCTTCAGGATCACTTTCTCCTGCAAGCGCATCCAAAAAACGTGCCGAAGCATCCACTCCTTTTACATTAAGCCCCATCCCCTCGTATTGTTTTAATACAGCCGAGAATTCATTTTTACGAAGTAATCCATTATTTACAAAAATACAATGTAGATTTTCTCCTATAGCTTTATGTAGTAATACAGCTGCGACAGTAGAATCGACACCTCCGCTTAATCCCAAAACAACTTTATCATTACCTACTTTTTCTTTCAGCTCTGCTACAGTAGAATCCACAAAAGAATCTGGCGTCCAGTCAGGTGAAATATTTGCAATCTTAATCAAGAAATTCTCTAATAATTTCTTCCCATCGGTAGAGTGATATACTTCAGGGTGAAATTGAATTGCATAAGTTTCTTCATTTTCAATCCTATATGCCGCATTCTCTACATCTCCTGTACTTGCCAGTCTAATCGCGCCAGTAGGTAATTTTTTAATTGTATCACTATGACTCATCCATACCTGCGAACCTGTTGTAATATCTTCAAAAAACTGTTCTCCTCCTTTTACGAACGATAAATTCGCTCTACCATATTCTCTTGTATTGGACGGAGCAACTTCTCCTCCGCTAAAATGTGCCAAATACTGAGCTCCATAACACACTGCCAATAGCGGTCTTTTTCCTCGAATTTCTGATAAATCAGGATGTGGAGCATCTTCTCCTCTAACCGAAAAAGGTGAACCAGAAAGGATTACTGCCTTAAAATCTGACACATTATCTGGTAAGTTATTGTAGGGATGAATTTCACAATATATATTTAACTCTCTAACTCTTCGTGCAATAAGCTGAGTATATTGCGATCCGAAATCTAAAATAAGTACGTTGTTTTGCATAGGCAAAAATAAAATTAAATTAATAACCCTGAAATCCTGAATAGAATAATTTTTCACTTTATTTATAACAGGTTATTTTTAAAGCATAGATCTTATAGTTTTCCCCATTATAATCTACTTTTTCATAATACTATCCAGATCCTTTTACTTTTGATTCCCTCATTAAATTGATTAACTTTAAGAAAAAAATTCGCACATGCCCGACATCATCTTTTCTTCAATTATCAGAGACTTAAAAGCTGCCTCAAAAACTAAGGACCATCCTTTTAGATACTTTACACTAGCGACTTCAGATATTAACGGAACACCAAAAATGCGTACCGTTGTACTTCGAGAAACCAATGATCAACTACAACTTATTTTTTATACAGACAAAAGGTCTGAAAAAATGAATCATATCAAAGAGCATGATGCAGTTAGCTTATTATTTTTTGATACCGAGCGATTATTACAAATTTCAATACAAGCTAATGCTAAAATTATTACTGATGATTCTAAATTACAATCAATTTGGAATCAAATACCACAAAACTCCAGGAAAGAATACACTTCTAAGCTATCCCCGGGTAAAGCTATAAAAAATCCTGAAGCAGTTGATTATCTAGAAGGGAAGCATTTTTTTTCGGTCATCAAATTAATTCCAAACCGTATTGAATATTTACGTTTGAAACGACCAAATCATATTAGGGTACTGTTTAAAAAAGAAAACACAAATTGGAAAGGTATGTTCCTGGTTCCGTAAACTATATAAAATATATCGTATCGGGAATTTCATAATACGTTTGATTCATAGTTAAAATCATACTAGAATGTAATATCTCATATCTAATAAATATGACTTCATCTAAAAGCTAATACCTACTTACTTTTTCAAAACCAAAAACTGTCCTTTAAGAGCATCTAGATACTTTAGCAACATAGGTATCAAATCTTCTCCATATTCTAAATATAATTCAGAAAAGTTCGTATTACGTTCTTGTAAGCTTTGATTAGGAAACAATTCGTTTTGCATTGTTGTTAAACGCTTTACATGATCACTTAACTTCCTTTTTTGCGCTTTTAACAATCTCTTTTCTAACGCATCCAATCCTTTGAGTTGTTTTACTTCTTGTGCTTTTACAGCATTATAAAAAGTAACATCTGTTTGTTCTGCTAATGTATACATCTCTTCAAACTGTTTTTTAAGATGTTTACGCTGCGGGTCAAAATTGATATTTATATTAGAGATACGACGCACTTTGCGATTAATTAATTCATGCTGCTTTAAAAATAATTCTGTATCAGAAACATTTAATTTTTCAATTTTTTCTGCTTGTTTTTCAGTCTGAATCAGTGTCGAATTACGAAGTAAAAGCATTGGAAAAGGTATCTGAACAGCATCAAAATAATCTTTTAATTCAAACCAATATGCTAATTCACCACCTCCACCAATATAACATAAGTTAGGTAAAATAACCTCTTGATATAAAGGCCTCATCATAACATTGGGACTAAACCTTTCTGGAAACTCGGAGAGTTCTTTTAATATTTCACTCTTGCTCCAAGAAATATCTGTTTCGTTAACAAAATACTTTCCTTCATTTTCTATGATACGTTCTCTTAAACCTTCTGCTAGGTAAAAAAGATTGATTTCTCTGGGGTTTACCTGTACCTTATATCCTTGTAATTCTAATTCCTTTGTTTTTGGTAAAACTTTAGCATATGAAACTTGTTCTACCAGTTCTTTTTCTACATATGGAACAAAAAGTTGTTTCAAATCTGCATCATCCCCATCAATAATCACTAAACCATACGCTCCAAAAAGTCTATTTGCTAAATAACGGGTAGCTTCAGTAAGATTGCTGTGTTCTAAATATGCTTCTTTAAATAGTAATTTAAGTTGTTCTGCATTACGACCTAATCCGATTTCCGAAGAAAAAACCTCTAAAACTTTATCAAGCCCTTTTGTATCAAATCTGCCTACGGCCCCACCATCCTTACGATTCCATTGGATCTTTTTACCAAAAAGATTAAAATAATTAATCTCATCAAAATCATGATCTTCGGTCGCCATCCAATACACTGGAACAAAGTTATTTTCTGGATGCTTTTCTTTTAAAACCTTAGTTAGATTTATTGTAGAAATAATCTTATACAAAAAATATAACGGCCCTGTAAAAAGATTTAATTGATGTCCTGTTACAACGGTAAAGGTATTTTTAGTTTTAAACAACTCAACATTTTCCTGAGTAGCTTCAGATATTGTAACAGATTTGTATTGATTTGCTAATGCACTAACAAGTATCTTTCTATTCTCATCAGAAAATGATTGTTTTTTCTCTTCAATTTGGTCTTTGAAGTTTTCTAATTTGGGAAAACGATTATAAAAAGGTTGTAATTCAGCTTTTTCGTCTAAATAATCACAAATAAGAGATGAAAAGTAATTCGTATCACGAAACGGAATACAGTCACTAGGCATACGTATGTTTTTTTTGAGAGGTTAAATATACATTAGATTGTGATTGTAAATCCTAAATTTTAGTTAATACAGATTATATCCTAAATTTAACTCGGTATTTTACCCTTTTAAAACTATCATCAATCAATGAAAAAAATAATATTCACTTTCTTTGTCGTAACGGCATGTTTAACTTACTCTCAAAACAAATTACAATCTCCGGCAGAATTTTTAGGTTATGAAATTGGCGATCAATTTACACGTCATGCCGAAGTAATTAATTATTTCAACCATGTTGCTGATCATTCTAAAATGGTTACGTATCATACCTATGGAAAAACTAATGAACGCAGACCATTAACATATGCTATCATTTCTTCTGAAGAGAACATTAATAATATTGAGAACATCAGATTAGATAACCTCAAAAATGTAGGTATCGTAGAAGGTACTGCCTCACCTCAAACTGCAATTGTTTGGCTTAGTTATAATGTACACGGAAATGAGGCTTCTAGTACAGAAGCTGCAATGCAAACTATCTATGAACTTATTACCAAAAAGACATCCTGGTTACAAAACACAGTGGTTATTATAGACCCCTGCATTAATCCTGATGGTCGTGATCGATACGCAAACTGGTATAATCAGGTAAAAGCAACACCATATAACGTAGATCAATTAGCTACAGAACATAATGAACCTTGGCCAGGAGGAAGACCTAACCATTATTTATTTGATCTTAATAGGGATTGGGCTTGGGCTACTCAAGTAGAATCGCAACAGCGTTTAAAAGTATACAATACCTGGATGCCTCATGTACATGTGGATTTTCATGAACAAGGCATTAATGAGCCTTACTATTTTGCTCCTGCAGCAGAACCTTTTCACGAAATTATAACACCCTGGCAAAGAGATTTTCAAACACAAATTGGTAAGAATCATGCCAGGTACTTTGATGCAGAAGGCTGGCTGTTCTATACGAGGGAACGCTTTGATTTATTATATCCAAGTTATGGAGATACTTACCCAACTTTTATGGGAGCAATCGGAATGACTTATGAACAAGCGGGTCATGGACGTGCCGGATTAGGTATTCAAACTGATGAAGGCTATATCTTAACTCTTAAAGACAGAGCTTTACATCATACAACAACTGGGTTATCAACAGTCGAAATTGCATCTAAAAATGTAGAAAAATTAACTACTGAGTTTAAGAAATTCTTTGAGAATTCTAATTTAAAATATAAGAGTTATGTTCTAACTGGAAAAGCCGACAAAATTAATGCGCTGACAAATTTATTGGATAAACATGAAATTAAATACGGATTCTCTAATACTGCAAAAATTTCAGGATTTAACTTTAAAGAAAATAAAGCAGGTAGTATTAATGGTAATGGAGCATTAGTAGTAAGCGTAAATCAACCCAAAGGAAAAATGGTAAAGGTGCTCTTTGAACCCGATGCAAAATTAAGCAATCCTCTTACCTATGATATTACCGCCTGGAGTATTCCTCATGCATACGGGTTAGATGCCATTGCGTCAACTTCATTAATTGCTGCAAATGGAAACAAAAAGACTACTACTATAAACAATACCGTATCTTCTTCTGGAGCTGGATATATAAGCAAGTGGAATAGTATTGAGGATGCTTCTTTTATGGCTGATTTATTGCAACATAATATCAGGGTACGTTTTAGTGAAAAAGATTTTACAAATGGTACCGAAAGCTTTAAAAAAGGGAGCTTAATTATTACAAAAAGTGATAATCGTAAAACCAAAAATTATGATCAAATAGTAGTTGACATTGCTAACAAACATTATCGTAAACTCTATACCACTCCTACAAGTTTCTCTGGCAATGGTGTAGATTTTGGATCTCCAGAAGTAAAACTAATTAATAATCAAAAAATTGCAGTATTAAAAGGTGATTATACTTCATCTTTAAGTTATGGAGAAATATGGCATTTCTTTGAACAACAACTAAAATTTCCTATTACTTCCATTGATACCAAATATTTCAAAAGAATCGACCTTAGTAAATATGACGTGCTCATTATGCCAAACGGGTATTATAATGGATATCTCGATAAAACCACGTTGGATAAAATAAAAAAATGGGTGCGTAGCGGTGGAAAAGTAATTGCTATTGCTAACGCGGTAAGTGTTTTTGCTGACAAAGAAGGTTTTGACCTTAAGAAAAATGAAGCAAGTGAAAAAGATAAGGATTCTATAGGCAATCTTATTCCTTATGATCAACGAGAACGTAAAAGTGTCAAAGATTTTATTACAGGAAGTATTTTTAAAACAAAAGTAGATCCATCCCATCCTATGGCTTTTGGATATGACGATACGTATTTTAGTCTAAAACTAGGAAGTAATTCTTATAAATTTCTTAAGGATGGTTATAATATAGCCTACATAGAACAGCCACAAAGTGTATCTGGATTTGCAGGAAAAGATGCCCTAAAAAACCTAAATAACTCTCTTGTCTTTGGAGAGTCTCAAATCGGCAGTGGAAGTATTATCTATATGGTAGACAATCCATTATTCAGATCCTTTTGGGAAAATGGAAAGCTTTTCTTTGTAAACGCTATCTTCTTTGCTAACAATAACAAGTTTAGAATTTAAAAATTGAATAGTCATGATTAACTCACAACTCTCTACAACTTTTAAAACAGTAGCACTATCTGCTATTGTACTTATGACAAGTTGTAATCAAAAGAAAGAACCTGTGGAAACCGAAACAACAAAAGAAACAGAAGAGACCGCAAATGTTTTATTAAAAGAATGGACAGGGCCATATGGTGGTACTCCTGCATTTGATAAAATGACAGTTGCCGATATAAAACCGGCTCTTGAAAAAGGAATGGAACTTAATCTCAAAGAAATTGATGAGATTGCTAATAACACTGAAGCTCCTACTTTTGAAAATACAATCATTCCATTAGAAAAATCCGGAGCAGAATTAAGTCGGGTATTTACATATTATGGGATTTTAAGCGGTAATATGTCCTCGCCAGAATTTAGAGAAGTCCAGAAGGAAATGGCTCCTAAATTGTCTGAATTTAATTCTAAAATTTCTCAAAATGAGAAGTTATTTCAACGTGTCAAAGCAGTATATGACAATTCATTAAAAACACCTCTGGAAGCTGATCAGCAAAGAGTGGTACAGTTAACGTACGAAGGCTTTGCTATGAATGGAGCAGAATTAGATGAAGAAAAAAAGAAGCGTTATGCTGCGATCAATAAAGAACTTTCTGGAATATACACTAATTTCTCTAATAACATTTTAGCTGATGAAGAAGGGTATGTAACCTATCTTACAAAAGATCAATTAAGTGGTTTATCAGAACCTTTAATTAATGCATATGCAAAAGCTGCTACAGATAGAGGGCAAGAAGGTAAATATGCTGTAACCAATACCAGATCTTCTATGGATCCTTTCCTTACCTATTCTGATGAGCGTGACTTGCGTGAAAAAGTATGGAAAAATTACTATTCCAGAGGAGACAATGGGGATGATAAGGATAATAATGAAAATATTGCTAAAATTCTGAAATTAAGAAAAGAACGTGTCGCATTACTAGGATATGATAATTATGCAGACTGGAGATTACAAAATCGTATGGCGAAGAATCCAGAAAATGCAATGAAATTAATGAATGCCGTTTGGCCTGCTGCTATAGCCAGAGTAAAAGAAGAAGTAGCCGATATGCAAGCTGTGGCTAATACAAACAAAGATAATATTACCATAGAACCTTGGGATTATCGTTATTACGCTGAAAAAGTAAGAAAAAAGAAATATGATCTCGATTCTGATGAAGTAAAACAGTACTTACAATTAGATAAATTAAGAGAGGCTATGTTTTTTGTTGCTGGTGAGTTATTTAATTTCAAATTCACACCTGTTGAAGAAGGTAAGGTTCCTGTTTTTCATGAAGATGTAAAAGTATGGGAAGTAAATGATAAAACTTCTGGAGAACATATTGGCTTATGGTATTTGGATCCATTTGCCAGAACCGGAAAAAGATCTGGAGCTTGGGCAAACACGTATAGAAGCCACACCACTTTTGATGGAAAAAAGACTGTACTAGGGTCTAATAATTCTAATTTTGTGAAGCCGGCTCCAGGAGAAGCTGTTTTAGTATCCTGGGATGATGCCACTACTTTTTTCCATGAATTTGGACATGCACTACACTTCTTTTCATCAGAGGTAAGATATCCAACCCTTAATGGTGGCGTACGTGATTACACAGAGTTTCAGTCTCAATTATTAGAGCGCTGGTTATCTACAGATAAAGTGATTGATAACTACTTAGTACATTATAAAACGGGAGAACCTATGCCAAAAGCATTGGTTGAAAAAATTAAAAAAGCGGCAACTTTTAATCAAGGGTTTGCTACTACAGAATACCTAGCCTCTGCCCTAATGGATATGAAATTTCATTTGGCAGATCCATCAAATATTGATGTTGATGCTTTTGAAAAAGAAACATTAACATCACTAAACATGCCCAAAGAATTGGTGATGCGTCATCGCACACCTCATTTTGGACACGTATTTTCTGGTGAAGGATATGCCACTGCATACTACGGATATATGTGGGCCGATGTACTTACTTCTGATGCTGCAGAAGCTTTTGCAGAAGCACCAGGTGGATTCTATGACAAAGAAGTAGCTGCTAAATTAGTAAAGTATCTTTTTGCACCTCGTAATGCAATGGATCCAGCAGAAGCTTATCAAAAGTTTAGAGGACGTGATGCAAAAATTGAAGCATTAATGAAAGATAGAGGATTTCCTGTTCCGAAATCTTAAATAGAAAATATTCTAAAAAAAAGCGCACTTGCGTTCTTAACAGAATGTAACGTGTGCTTTTTTTGTAATTTAGATTTTTGAATACTTTACACTTATGAATGATAGTATACGTCTCGAACCTAATAAAATCATTAAGACAATCGATTTACTAGAAAAAAGAGTAGCCGATCGATTTCCAAATTCAGGACTCAATACATTATGTCTGCAATTTTTGAATACAACTCAAAAGACCAAACAAAGTATCGAATGGATTTCATCTCCTAATATAACACTTAGAGTTTTTTCGTATTTGATTATATTGATTGGTTTAGGAGGTTTAGTTTATAGCATTACCTATATTGATCTAAAACTTGGAAAAACTACACTTGCCAATGTGGTTACGATATCTGAAGCTATTTTTAATGATATCATTTTATTAGGCGCTGCCATCTTCTTTCTGGTCTCTTTAGAGTCGAGGTTAAAAATGAAACGTGCATTAAAATCTCTTAATGAACTTAGAGTCATTGCACATGTAATTGATATGCACCAACTAACAAAAGATCCCAATGTTACTGACCTATCAGAATCTGCAACAGAAAACTCACCAAAACGTTCTTTAACCCCTTTTCAGCTTCAGAGATACCTGGATTATTGCTCAGAAGCAACAGCCCTAGTTGGCAAAGTAGCTGCGTTATATTCACAAAGCCTACCCGATGAAAAAGTCGTTAGAGCAGTTAACGAAATTGAGATTCTAACTACTGGATTAAGCAGAAAAATATGGCAAAAACTCATTATTTTAAACAATTCAAATTCTCATAAAAACAAATAAGAACCATAAAGAATGGCATATAATATTGTTTTAATAGAACCCGAAATCCCTACAAATACTGGTAATATTGGTCGATTAAGCTTGGCCTCGGGATCAAATTTACACTTAGTAAAACCGTTTGGATTTGAGCTAAGTGACAAGAGGGTAAAACGAGCAGGACTAGATTATTGGAAACACCTCTCTCTAAATATATATGAAAATATTGAGGACTTTTTTGCCATTCATAAAAATAAAAAGATGGCGTTTTTCTCTAGTCATGGAGAAGCTGACCATTGGTCTGTAGATTATGAAGATGATATGTTCCTGATATTTGGAAAAGAGTCTGTAGGTCTCCCACAAAATATTACTCAAGCTAATCTTGATAGAATCTATAAAATTCCGATATATAATGACCATATTAGAAGTTTAAACCTTGCAAATGCTGTAAGTATCGTAATATATGAGGCATTAAGACCTTAGTTGACATTACATTATTTCTAAGGAAAAAAATCATCTTAATTTATCAATCATGAAAACAATAAAATTTCTATTTACAATCGTACTCCTTTCAGGAATACTGATCTCTTGTAAAAAAGATCCAGAACCCAAAACACAAGCAATCAAAAACAAGGAATTTAATGTAGATTTTGAGAAGTTTACACTTGACAACGGGTTACAAGTTATTTTTCATAGAGATACATCTGATCCTGTAGTTGCAGTAGCATTAACTGCACATGTTGGTTCTGCTCGTGAGATCGAAGGAAGAACTGGTTTTGCTCACTTATTTGAGCATTTACTTTTTCTTGAATCAGAAAATCTGGGAAAAGGTGGATTAGATAAAATGAGTGCACGTATTGGAGGATCTGGGGCAAATGGTTCTACAAGCAGAGATCGAACTAATTATTACCAAACTGTCCCTAAGGATGCCCTTGAAAAGATGATCTGGGCAGAAGCTGATAAACTAGGATTCTTCATTAATACTGTTACCGACCCTGTTTTGGCTAAAGAAAAACAAGTAGTTAAGAATGAAAAACGTCAGAGTATCGACAATCGTCCTTATGGACATGTTGATTATATAATTGACAAAAACATGTATCCTGCAGATCATCCATACAGCTGGCAAGTAATAGGATCTCTCGAGGATCTACAGAACGCAACATTACAAGATGTAAAAGATTTTTATAACCGTTGGTATGTTCCTAACAATGTAACACTAACAATTGCAGGAGATTTTGATGCTGATCAGGCAAAAGAATGGGTACATAAATACTTTGATGAGATTAAAAGAGGAAAAGACATTCCAACCCTCGAAAAACGTCCTGCGATCTTGAACGAAACCAAAAAATTATATTATGAAGATAATTTTGCACGACTTCCACAATTAACCATGACATGGCCTACGGTTCCAGTATATCATCCTGACTCTTACCCTCTACAAGTATTAACCAGTTATCTTTCTGAAGGAAAAAAAGCTCCTTTCTATAAAGTATTAGTAGAAGAAAAGCAATTAACTTCTGAGGTTACCATGTATAATGCTGGATCAGAATTAGCTGGGCAGTATGAATTAATTATTCGTGGTTTTGAAAAAACGAACTTAAACGATGTTGATAAAGCAATTAAAACAGCTTTTACTAAATTCGAAACCGAGGGTATTTCTCAACAAGATTTGGATCGTATAAAAGCTGGTCAAGAAACCGCTTTTTATAACAGATTATCCAGTGTACTCGGTAAAGGGTTTCAATTAGCACAGTATGAAATCTTTGCTGGAGATCCTGGCTTTATTAATCAGGATGTGCAAAATATACTGGCAGTAACTATTGATGACATTACTAGAGTATATAACCTGTACATTAAAGACAAGCATTATATTGCCACCAGTTTTGTTCCTATTGGTAAGACCGACTTAATACTTAATAATTCGACACTTGCTGAAGTTGTGGAAGAGAAAATCGTTGAAGGAGCTGAAGAAACTTTTGATGCTAGCATTACTGCAGAATATGAGAAAACACCTTCTTCTTTTGATCGTACTCTAGAGCCTCCATATGGAGAAAGTCCAGAGGTCAAAATACCTGAATTATGGCAAGAAAATCTTAGTTCAGGACTAGAGGTATACGGAATTCAAAATAGTGAAGTACCACTTGTTCAATTTAGAATGAATATCAGAGGAGGATTATTATTAGAAAAGTCAGACAAAATTGGTGTATCAAACCTCTTAGCACGACTAATGACTAAAGGAACACAAAATAAAACTCCAGAAGAGCTCGAAAATGCGATCGAAAGCCTTGGTGCATTTATTACAATCTCGGGAGGAAATGAAAGCATAGTAATACAAGGTAGTACTCTTTCCAAAAATTATGACAAGACCATACGCTTGATAGAAGAAATGATCCTGCAACCCAGATGGGCTGTCAAAGAGTTTGGATTACTTCAGCAAAGTGTTATTAGTGAAATTCAACAAGGAAAAGCTAGCCCTAGAAATATCGCAAACAATCAATATGCTAAACTTATTTATGGAGAAGGTCATATTCTTTCTCATGATAATTTAGGCACAGAAGCATCTGTCATGTCTATAACTATTGATGATCTTAAACAATACTATAACCAAAATATTTCACCTAGCATTACTAAGATACTTATCGTAGGAGATATTACAAGTTCTCAAGTAAAAAACTCGTTAGCAACGCTCAATAATAATTGGCAAACTAAAGAAGTTAGATTTCCAGATATAGACACACCTAAAGCTCCAGAACAGTCCAAAGTATATTTTTATGATGTCCCGGATGCAAAACAATCACAATTACGATTTGGATATCCTGCCCTGGCTGCTACAGATACTGATTATTATCCTGCACAAGTTATGAACTATCGATTAGGAGGTGGGGGTTTTGCCTCTCAGTTGACACAACAATTGCGTGAAGGTAAAGGATACACTTATGGTATACGCTCTGGATTTTCTGGTAGTACTATCCCAGGACCATTTAGAATATCAAGTGGTGTACGATCCAATGTTACTTATGAATCTGTAGAGTTGATTAAACAGATTCTTAATAATTACGGTAAAAACTATAATCAAGATGATTTAGAAATCACAAAAAGCTCTTTAATAAAAAGCAACGCCAGAGCCTTTGAGACTTTAAACTCTAAATTGAATATGTTACTTAACATTAGTTCTTTTCAATATCCAAAAGATTATGTTACCCAACGAGAATCTATTGTAAATAATATGACTGTAGAAGAAGTTAAACAGTTGGCTAATAAATATCTTAATCCTAACAAAATGACATACCTTGTAGTAGGTGATGCCAAAACACAATTAAAGAAATTAGAACAATTAGGTTTTGGTACTCCGATTTTGTTAAACGAAAACAATGATAAGGTAAAGGACTAAGGCAACAAAATGTAAACAGATGAAATCACTAGTAATATATTCGACTATTCTGTTTACTATCATGCTATTATTTTGTTCTTGTTCTAAAACCAAGAAACGTAATAACGATCCTCAAAATTTATTATTTGAGGATCATTTGCTTCCCATGGTTCAAGTGATTTCTGAACCTCGTTATTACAATATTTTAGATAGAATGAAGCATTATAATATCCCTGGAGTTAGCATAACCACTATAAAAGATGGGAAAATAGACTTGGTAAAAGGATATGGTTACGCCAGAAAAAAAGATCATATAGTCGTTGATCAAAATACTAGATTTCAAGTGGCTTCGATTAGTAAATCGATCACTGGGCTGACAACAATACAACTAAGAGATCAGTGCATATTAGACCTTGATGAAGATATTCGCACTTATCTAAAATCCTGGGAGCTACCAGAAAATGATTTTACCAGTAAAGCTTCAATAACACTGAGAATGTTACTCAATCATACTGCCGGAGTTTCAAATTTTAATGCCAGTGGGTATACTACAACAGAAAGACTTCCCAGTTTAGACGAGACTCTTAATGGTATTGGAAACAATCCCGGATTTTCTATGGATACCATACCAGGAACAGTATATAATTATTCTAATCCTGGATATTCAATTGTTCAAAAGGTATTAGAAGATATTACAGGTAGCCCCTTTGCTGATTTGGCAAAAGAAAATGTACTAGAACCTCTAGGAATGACTCATAGTACTTTTGAGACCATTTTACCAAATAAGAACAATGTCGAATACTCCTATTCCTACACTACAAAAGGAAAAGTGAGAAAAGGCTATTGGCATAATACGCCGAGAAAGACTTCTGCAGGATTATGGACCACCCCTTCTGATTTAGCAAAAATGTGTATAGCACTTCAAAAATCATTAACTACAGAAGAAGGGAATATTTCAAGAGGTTCTGCAAATGAATTGATGGGAGGCGATAAATATGGTCTGGGGTTTGACCTAAGAGGAAAAGATGATTATTTTAGTTTTTCGCATAGCGGAAGAATTGCTGGTTTTTTTAGTTATATGGCGATGTACCCATATACTGGCGATGGCATTATTATGACCACCAACTCTGATAATGGAGAGGATTTATTTCGAGAAATTCTAAGAGGCTTATGTGAACTTAATTCCTGGGATATTATACTTCCAAAAAAGATTAAAACAATAAAAATTCCTTCAGATACAAAAAACAAATATTTAGGTACTTACATCGGTACTAAGAACCATGAAATCATAATTGTTGAAATTAAAAAAGATGGTGATCACCTGATCATGACTGATCTTAGCAATACTACAACTTATCCTCTTCGAGCATTATCCAATACCAAATTTATTGATATTACCTATGGTAAATATGTAGAATTTATAAAGGAAGAAAAAGAAAACTTTTCGGTTGTTTGGGATGACGAGTATAGGTTTACAAAAAAATAGTACATTACTCTATCAATCATAAAAGAGTTGATTAAAGTAATCTGATGTCAATATAAAAATGGAAAGTAATCTTATCCATATTTTAAAAAAATGGGATGGTATTCATACCGATTACTTAATAGCCTGTTATGACCATAACCATCATGATATTTCATTTTTTGAATCCTTAGTAAACATTACATATAATAACACAGCTCTTCAAACTGCTACTACCTGGCTTATTAAACATCATTACGATCATAAAAAAACGCTCCCACAACATTTAATAAATGAACTACTAAGCAATAGTACCAAGTTAAAAAATTGGGAAGCCAAATTACATATACTACAATTACTCCCAAAAGTTCTCATTAGTACTTCCGTTATTAATACTTTGGATCTGTTTGTAAGAGCATGTATTATTAGTGAAAAAAAGTTTGTTCGAGCTTGGGCTTATCAAGGGTTTTATGAAGTAACAAAACATATCCCTGAGTATAAACAAGAGCTTAGAGTACTCTGTGAAAATGTTATGCAAACTGAAAGTGCTTCCATCAAATCCAAAGTGAGAAAAATTTTAATGCATTTGGATAAAAATGAATGTCAATAAAATTAACATCACTACCACAAGAGAAACCACTTAAAATCGACCACATTTTTTAACTTCTAATTAACATGGCTCCTTTTCCCAGTTTCAAAAAACGAAACTGGCATACGCTATCCTTGTAGATTATTAATCTATAACAATATATAATTATGTCAAAAGAAAATTATGACACAAAGTTAAGTTTACTAGAAAGCTTACCACAAAAAGATGTAAAGGCACCAACAACTCCCGTTGATACTACCCTGCAAGAAGCAGAAAACTTATTTGTATGGGCACAAGAGGATAAGATAATTCTTGAGAGTAAAGGGTTGGATTGGGAAACGTATACAGAGGATCTGCCAGTTCGTGTAGGAGCATGTCGATATGCGCAAGCGGTTTGGATGAAAGAACGCTACAGTCAAGAAGAAGCTTTAAAAACATGGAGGGAAGAATCTCCTAAAGCTTATGAATTTAGAAACGATTTATTAGCTGATTTACGATTTGCCTTTAGAAAGCGTTCTGATTTATTAGCCCGTGTACGTGCTATTGCGGATGGAGAAGGCGATGCTGATATGATACAGGATCTAATGGATATCAGTGTTTTGGGTAAGGCGAATACACCAGAACTGGAAAAAGTAAAATACGATCTTAGCAACTTTGATATTGCAGGACAAAAATCTGATCACCTTGCAGAACTACTGGCAAAGGCCAATGGGGCTACTTTAGACAATTCTAAAGCCAAAGATGTACGAGATAGAGCTTTTACACATCTAAAAGAAGCCTTGGATGAAATCAGAGATACCGGCAAATATGCCTTTAGAAAAGATCCCGAACGTTACAAAGGATATATAAGTAGATACAAACGTAGATAAGGCTACCCCCTTACTATGACTGACCCGCGCATGGGGTTAGGGTCCCAGCGCGCCGCTGAAGCCTTTCCTTGGTGCGCGGGTTGGTTTTACCCCTGCGCTGGAGGTAGCCATCATACCGCTGATCGATACACCTGGTGCGCTGAGTGGGCACCCGTATGCGCTGATGAGTAGAGGTATGCCGATGGTCGATAAAAGATGGTGCTGAAAGGAATATTGATACCGCATAAGTATTTCTGTAGTACTGCACTCCTAAACCAATACATATTACTTATGGTTTTTAACTATTAATTAACACTGTCATTTCACCCAGTCCCGAAAAATGAAACTGGCATGTTTTATTCTTGCATCAGGAAAACAATTTATAATAAAACTTCAATTTATCTATTCTATGAAAAACAGTATAAAAAAATCAAAAATTAATGGGTTTATAATATATGCTTTTCGGATAATATTTTTTTTATTTTTTCTTGGGGGGTTTTCTCAAGGAGCAAGTAATATTCCCGAAATTGTATCCCCAAGCCCAGATGCTATATCTTTAGGGAAATATGGGATGATTCCTGTAAGTAAATTCACAGGAGTTCCCAATATCAAAGTTCCTATTTATACTATGGATTTTGACGGGTTGCAAATTCCAATAGAATTATCTTACCATGCTTCAGGTATACGGGTTTCCGAAGAATCCAGTTGGGTTGGGCTAGGCTGGACATTGACAGCAAATTCAATTATCACAAGACAGGTAAATGGGATGTCTGATGTGCAATATCCTCATGGTTATGTTTACCAATCTCCCTTACCCAATAGCATTACACAAAATATAGCCAATGAATATTTGACTAAAACATTTTATGGGGAGTACCAAAAACAATATGATACCAGGCCTGATATTTTTGTTGTAAACCTATTTGGTCAGACTGCAAAATTTACCCTTACTAAAAAAGTAGAGAATAATGGTAAAATTGGCGTGATGATGTTGAATGAAAATCGATCTCAAATTGAATATAATGAAAGTACCAAATCATTTATGATAACAAATGATCAAGGGTTTCAATTTTATTTTAATACAAAAGAATATTCATCAACAGTATCCGCTTCCAAGGGAACAAGTTTTAATCCTGAAGATACTAATGGAGGTATTAATATGGGTAATATTGAAAGAAGCGCATATGAGGCTGAACAAGAACCTATTGATGGAGATTTATATAATCGTGTGATTACAGGATGGTATTTGGATCGTATAGTTTCTCCTAAAAGCAGGGAAATTAATTTTGAATATTTGAGTAAAATTAATGGAGAGGATATTTATACATTTAGTGCACCTTATTATTCTCATACTTATACCAGACCATGTCTTGGAAGTGTTGGAAATCCATCTTCTACAAACCCTAGTTATTCTGTTAGTAGTTCACAATCCATAGTTCATAGTGTTTATTTAAGTAAGATTACTTCAGATAAAGAAGATATTATTTTCTCGTTAGGCGAACGAGATGACTTAACTAATATTGATCATCCAACTAGTTTCTATACCTATAACAAGGGGAACAATAATACACCTAAACGTCTTACAGCATTAAAAATCAAAAATAAACAAGGTAAAGAAATTATCGATACCCAATTCTACCAGTCTTACTACAATGCAAGTTTTGGTAATCGTACAAACAAAAACCTATATCTAAGGCTGAAATTAGATGGCATAAGGATAAATGAAAAATCGTATGGTTTTGAATATAACGCCGATGATCTACCTATAAAAACCTCATCAGGTAGGGATTTTTGGGGATATAACAACGGAAAGGTTGATAACAAGATGCGTTTTCCTAAAGTATATGGTTTACCATCATGTAGTACAAGCAGTCAATCTTCTGATTTTTTAAAAAAGACTTATAACGGAGCTGATAATTTAGTAGATCCTGATCATACAAAAAAAGGAATATTAACTAAGATTATTTACCCAACTAAAGGTTATACCTCTTTTGAATATGAAAATAATACAGTTACTCTTGATTTAAATAGTGATCGGGATCTTATAAGTTATCGATATCTGTTTTTTGGGCTTAGCTCTGAATACTTAAAGCAAATAGGTTTTGGGTACACTAATACTGATAGCGGATATGGGTTTGATACTCCTAAACCTACTACTTATTTTTCTGTTTACGAGGGAGGCCCCTCTAAATTGACCTTAAGAATATCTTGCCAATCTTATGCCTGTGATGAGACTGGCGGCACCATTAGATTAATAAGACCTAATCAATCACCATATACCTTTGGGCATACTTTTGATTTAAACGAAAATCCACAGACGGTAACAAAAACTTTTGAGAATCTCCCGGAAGGAGATTACGCGTTAGAATGGTCTATTAAACGTTCGTCGTCTATAGGTGCAAGTGGATTCACACCTTTACAAAATCCATTTAGATTATATGAATCTAATGCAGGAGGATTAAGAATTAAGCATATTAAAAACTATGATTCTAATGATGTGTTACTTGGACATAAAGAATATACTTATACAAAAAATAGAGTTGATGGTAAGAAGATATCTTCTGGTACATTGATCAACGATATTTTATTTAATACTTATGAAGGTAATGGAAGTTTAAATACTGGTTCTACAGTTGGAGGAATTAATTCGTTTACTGGTAATATGATGAATACCTTTCAGGATTATAACGTTGGGTATGCGAAAGTAGAAGAAATCCACAATAGCACAAAAAATAGTCAAACCAATGGTACTATACTTACAGATTTCTATATCCAGAAGAACAATAATTCACTACCTCCAAATAGATTAGGTATTGATTTCCCTACCATTCCAAATATAAAAAATGGAATGATACATAAGGAAAGGTACCTAAAGCGAAAAACTAATGATTTTGATTTTACGGTACTAAAAGAGGTTGTGAATGACTATAATATAGTAACTAATGAAAGTGAGTATAGTAGTGGTGCTTATTTCTATGGATCAAGACCTTTTTCTCAACAAGTTCTTAATTTGAATGTACCTAATGTTAGTTATCTATGGATTCCAGCTCATAGTTCATACATATACTATGTCCCATTCAAATATAAACGTGAAATACTTCTAAATCGATCAGAGACTACAATCGATTATTTTGACGATAAAGCAGTTGAGACAAAAAAGACATACAGCTATAATGAAAAATATTTACCAGAGTCAACCACTGTTACTTCTTCTGATAATGATAAAGCATTAATAAATTACACCTATTATCCTTTTGATCAGGAGGATAATGTTTCGAATCTACCGTATATGTCAGATTTAGTTTCTCAAAACCGAATCACAGAGCCCATATTATCAAAAACATATAGAGGAAATGATTTAATACAAACACAACTTACAAATTATAACAAAGGAGTAACTACCTCTAATTTGGTACTCCCAAAATCTTTAGCAATTGCAAAAGGAGTCATTACCAATGAAAACCCTTTAACGGAAAGTGTAATGTTTGAAAAATACGACGATAAAGGGAATATTTTACAATACAAAAAAACGAATGGTATGGTTACCAGTTATGTCTGGAGTTATAATAAAATATATCCAGTGGCTAAAATCGAAAATGCTACTTTTTTGGAAGTCGCTATTGCATTAGGTATATCTGAAAATGCCTTAATTAATTTTAGTGACAACTCTTTGTCTTCTTTGAATAGTTTAAGAACTAGTTTGCCTAGTGCAATGATTACAACGTATATGTATGAACCATTAATAGGTATGATCAATGAAACCAGTCCTAAAGGATATAAAATGGAATATATCTATGATGAATTTAACCGCCTTGAGTTTGTAAAAGATCATGAAGGGAAATTGATTTCAGAAAACAAATACAATTATAAAAACTAATACACTCTAAAAAAATGAATAAGCTAATAACTATATTTCTGTTAGAACTCAAGCATGCTTTTTTTGTAGGGTGCAAGAGTAATACTAAAATTAAAACATTTCTTATTACACTAGTAATAGGAATGTTTATGACCTTTTCCTATGCTCAGGTTCAATCAGCTTCATCAACTAATTCAAGTACAATAGGTATAAATCCAGGAAACCCTGCAGGTCCGGGAGATCCAATTGGCCCTATAGATCCAATTGATCCAACACCTACAACTAAAGATGCTTATAGAGATGCTGATGGAGATGGATGGGGAAATCCAAATGATAAAATAACGTATACACCTAATATATTTAATTCTGATCCGCCTGCTGGATATATTCTTAGAGCAGGTGATTGTGATGACACTAATGATCAGGTATACCCAAGAACATGGTATCTAGATTTTGATAAGGATGGTTATGGAAACGAAGCCAATTTAAGTAATTTAGAACCTTTTGATTTTGTTAAATATAATTATCCTATTCCAGATGTGTTTACGCAAATATTTCCTCCTTCACAAACACCGACACGTATTACAATTACTGAAACGACATTTATGAGTTGTACTCCTCCTGCTGGACCGTATAATTACTCAATACAAAATGGAGATTGTACTGATAAAAACCATGAATTTTTCCCTTATAAAAAATGGTACCGCGATAGTGATGGAGATACCTTTGGGAATGATGCTGATACTAAAACACAATGTACTCAACCAACAGGATATGTAGCCATTGGAAAAGATTGTGATGATACAAATGATCAGATAATTCCCAAATATTGGTATCGTGATGGAGATGGAGATGGTTGGGGGGAATTTCACCTTATTCCTGATTCTAGCCAAAATATATTACCTCCGTATATAAAATTAGAATGTTCAAAGCCAGATGGTTTTGTAGCAAAAATAGGAGATTGTGATGATACAAATAATCTTTTAAACGCAAGTGTATGGTACGTAGATAATGATGGAGATGGGTTTGGTAGTACCACAGTAGGGGCTTTAAACCAGTGTGTTGTTTCACTCTCTGGACATGCTAAAAGTAAAGACGACCTCGATGATGCTAACGGGAATATTACCAATATACCTCCTAGATATTTTTATAAGGATGGTGATAATGATGGATTTGGAGATCCTAATGACAATGTGTATTACAGTGAACAACCAGATGGGTATGTCACTAACAATGAAGATAAATGCCCGAATGAATATGGAACACAAAAAGGATGTGTATTTACACCTCATGAACTAACTTTATCTAATGAGAGTTATGTCTTTACTAGGGTGTATCAAGAAGAAATGTCATTGCCTAGTGAAATAAAATATAATAAAGATGTAATTGAAAATGTCACTTATTTTGATGGATTAGGAAGACCTATGCAGCAAAGAGCCATCAAAGCCTCTCCCGATGCCAAAGATATTGTATCCCATATAGAATATGATGATTTTGGTAGACAAAACAAACAATATCTTCCTTTTGAGGCAACGAATACTGTTGGGAGTTATAAATCGGTAGATGTAATTAATGATGTTAATACCTATTATAAAAATACATATTCAGACGACTTTCCTGGGATTACGACCAATCTGGGAGATGTTAATGCTTATAGTGAAAGTGTGTTTGAGGCTTCTCCTCTAAACAGGGTTACAGAACAAGGTGCACCCGGAAAAGCATGGAAAGCTGATCCCAACAGTGATACCGATCATACCATCAAATTTGACTGGAGTACCAATACCACTAATGAAGTAGTGAATTTTACTGTAACCTTTACAGGAGGTGATACCGAAAAGCCACAATTGATAAAAAACAATTATTATCTGGCTAATCAATTGTATGTAACCATCACTAAGGATGAGAATTGGACTCCAACAGATGGAGACTTACATACCACCAGAGAATATAAAGACAAACAAGGACGTGTTATTCTAAAACGTACATACAATAGTTCTTCTACAGGAAGTATTGAAGTGCATGACACATACTATGTGTATGATCGTTTTGAGAATCTTACCTATGTGATTCCCCCAAAGGTAAACACCAATGATGGAGTATCGAACAATGAACTTGCCGAACTGTGCTACCAATATACCTATGATCACAGAAATAGACTGATAGAAAAGAAAATCCCGGGAAAAGGAAAGGAATATATCATTTATAACACTTTGGATCAACCTGTGTTTACTCAAGATACTTTGTTAAAACAAAGCAACCTATGGTTGTTTACCAAGTATGATGCGTTGGGTAGGGTAATCTATACAGGAAAATACACCGATAGTCGTGATCGAGAAACTATACAAATCGATGTAAATGCCACTACCTCTCTTTGGGAAAAAAGAAGTCCTGCTACAACACTAGGTGGTACAGCAATCTATTATAGTAATGATGCATTCCCAAATACAAATCTCGAGCTCTTAACCATCAATTATTACGACAATTATACTTTTGATATCGATGGATTGACTAATCCCGGAACAGTATATGCAGAAACCATAGACATAAACACCAAGTCTTTACCTACAGGAAGCAAAGTACGCGTATTGGATACCAATGATTGGATTACTACAGTGACCTATTATGATGATAAATCAAGACCGATATATGTAGCCAGTAAGAATGATTATCTAAACACAACAGATATTATAGAAAGCAAACTGGACTTTGTGGGTAAAGTAGAAGAAACCACTACCCGACATACCAAAGGCAGTAATACAGCAATAGTAACCATTGATAAATTCACCTATGATCATATGGGGAGACTTCTTACTCAAACCCAAAAGATCAATGCACAGGATACAGAGCAGATTGTAAGCAATACCTATGATGTCCTTGGACAACTCAAACAAAAGGATGTGGGCGGCACTTCGACTCCGCTCAGTGGCAGCAATGGAACCCTGAGCGTAGTCGAAGGGTTACAAACCGTAGATTACACCTATAACATACGAGGATGGCTTACAGGAATTAATGATATCAATACTATCGGTGATGACCTGTTTTCTTTTAGAATTCGCTACGATGATGTAGCTGCAGCATACCAGGATAAAGCCTTGTATAATGGAAATATAAGTCAAACCTATTGGCGTACAGCCAATCAGGATAATAGTATCAAAGCCTATACGTATTCTTATGATGCCTTAAATAGAATTACCCAGGCGGCAAGTGGTAGTGGTAATTATGACTTGAGTGGTATTACCTATGATAAAATGGGAAATATCCTATCTCTAAACCGAACAGGACATCTTAATGAAGCGGCTACTTCTTTTGGGGTAATGGATAATTTAGGATATACCTATAATGCGGGAAACAAACTCCTAAAAGTTACAGATACAGGAAATACCACCTTTGGATTTAAAGATGGTAACAATACCAATGATGATTTTGAATATGACGAGAATGGAAACATGAAAATTGATCGTAACAAAGGCATCACCGGGATTACGTATAATCATTTGAATTTACCCAAAACAGTTTCTATCTCCAATAGCGAAGGAACAGGAAATATTAGCTATATTTACGATGCCACGGGAGCAAAATTGAAAAAGATTGTAACTGAGGGAAGTTCTTTAATAGATACTGAGTACGCAGGTAACCACATCTATAAAAATGGTACTTTACAATATATGGGTACTTCAGAAGGATATGCAACACCTAAGGTCACCCCGAGCGGAGTCGAGGGGTATCGATATATATACCAGTTCAAAGATCATTTAGATAATACTCGTTTAAGTTATACTAAAAATGATACAGGTAATCTTGAAATCATAGAAGAGAATAATTATTATCCTTTTGGACTAAAACACAAAGGATATAATAATACTGTATCTTCTTTAGGAAATTCTACAGCACAACTATTGAAGTTTGGTGGAAAAGAAGAACAAAATGAGCTAGGATTAGCATTGTTAGATTTTCATGCTAGAAGTTATGATCCTGCTATTGCTCGTTGGACATCCATAGACCCTGTGACCCATTTTAATGTGTCCACTTATACAACTTTTGATAACAACCCTGTATATTTTGCCGATCCTTCTGGAACTACTACTGTAAGTTCTATAATGGCAGCTTTTAATGCGTCAGGAAATGGAAAAACTACATGGAATTCTAATGGAGAAGGTGGATTTTGTGATGATTGTCCAAAAGAGGGGCAAACCAAACAAGTGCCAGGTCCGCAATTAGGTGTTGATGGTCCACTAGGTTCTGAAACTCAACATTATCACGCTGGAGGAGGTGGAAAATTCAGAGATGCAGCAGCAGGATGGTATTCGCAGAATCAATATTTTGAATTATTTAGATCTCAAATAAGAGCTATCGGTCAAGGACGAGCTTCTATCGAATCACTCCACAATTATGGATTTACAGATGAAGTGTTATTGTCAATGACTTCATGGGCTTTACAAGCTTATGATTATTATGGAGGAAAAACCCCTTTAAATCAAGGGAATACAGAAGCAATGGGGGTTGATTCCCCGTTTTTTGGGCTCGGTGTTTCTAGGTTAATGACTAGACTTGCTAGACGGAATATTTTTTCTTTTTGGTCAGGAAGAGGAACCGAATACGCTGCAAAAAATGCTGGATTTAGAGTGATTGGAGAAACTAGAGCTGGTAAGAATATGATAAAATTAACAGCACAGCTTGGTGAAAAGCAATCTACTCGATTTTGGGATAAATTGTCTGCTGCCTTAGCACAATCATACAAACCAGGTAGTACAGCTCATGTAACTCTATCTAGAAGTTTTATGAAAACTCCTAAATTTCAAAATTCTACATGGATCAGAATTGAAAAACGTATTTTAGATGCCAATGGCGTAAATATTAAGTACACTTATATAAAGTAAAATGAATATAAAAAAAATTTATAAAAAAATAATCCCACCTGATACTTATAAAGACAGAAAGGACTTCTACAATGAAGATTTAATAGATAACCTTACCAGTCAAGAAAAGGTGTTGATTGAAAATATGTTAATTGAAGATTTAAAATCTAGACATGATCTATTAATAATAGAAACATTAGCCTATATGAAAGCTGAAAAATCAATAGAGGTTATTGAAAAAAGATTAGAGAGTGTTGAAGAACCATTCGACAAAATTATAATAGCTTGGTTTCTCTATAATCTCAATAAAGATAAAAGTAGAATGGTTGATATTGCATATAATAATTTCTTATTAATTAATGATGATTATGTTAAAACCCGTTTATTTTATTATTTAGGAAAATTCAAGGAAAATAAACTTAATTTGATTTTAGAAACATATGCAAATAATAAAAACATTTTATTGTCTGAGAATTCTAAAGCTGCCTTAGAACGACAATAAAACTGCTCTACATGGTTTACAATTGAATTAGTAGATTAACAATAAATAGTAATAAACAGTTACAGGTTTTAAAATTCTGTAACTGTTTAACCTCATTTCATAAAAAACTTCTATGACAAAATAACTACTTCAAAGGAAAACAAACCAAAACCAATCGTCTATGGAACCTATGAATGTATTCTACCGGATATTTCATGAAGATTTACCCCCCGCTGGGTTATAGTATGTGCTAGTTCGAGTTTTTAACTCGGACTTCCATAAGAGTAAGAAAAATACAAAGAACCCGATCGCTCGGATATGATAGTGCGGAAATGTTTTCCGTGCAGCATATGAGTAAGCGGTAAGAGTAATAAATAAATGATACTAAGTCCACAGCAGCAATGTTGTGGATTTTTTCATTTTGCAAAGCAAAATAAAAAAACTTAGATGTTTAAAACGTTATTTGTGTTATGGCAACTAGAAAAGATAATGGCAGAGCATATTTTACCAACAATTATCAATCTTAAATAGCTATATTTAGATTGAGAAAAAATCAATTACCTAGTTCGTTTAATCAATTTTATGCCTTCGTCCATTAAAACTTATGAGTTTGTAGATCGATCAAATGATCAAATGACTTTTGATATTAAGAAAACAGAAGGTATGTATGAGGCAAACAAAGGCAAACTAGATGAACCTCATCGTCATCATTTCTATACTATACTCTTTATAAAAAAAGCTAAAGGAAAACATATCATAGATTTTACAACCTATGACCTGGAGAATCACCAGGTATTTTTTATAAGCCCCGGACAAATTCATCAGGTCATCGAAGAACATAAATCTTATGGTTGGGTAATTACATTCTCCAGGCAATTTCTAACCGAAAATAATATTGACTATCATTTTATTGAAGATATTAATCTTTTTACAGATTATGGAAAATCACCACCTTTACCTTTAAATTCTGAACAGGTATACCTATTAAATATGTACTGTGATCAAATCTATAGTACTCTACGCTCTCATACAAAATTTAAATATCATGCTTTGGGAGCATTACTTAAATTATTCCTAATATCCTGTAATAATATTTGTGATCTGGATCAAAAAAACATCCAACAGATTCATGCTGGATCCACAATATTAAAGGATTACAAGACCTTAGTTGAAAATCATTTTTCAGAATGGCATTTGGTTCATCAATATGCAGAAGCATTACACGTCACACCTGATCATCTTAATCGAACTGTAAAATCTTTGATCGGTAGAACAGCAAAAGAATATCTCCAATCACGTATCACAATTGCCGCAAAGCGCATGTTATTCTTTTCTGATCATACTACTAAAGAAATTGCATATGCACTTGGGTTCTCTGAGCCATCCAATTTTAGTAATTTTTTCAAAAAATGTACAGGAATCTCACCTTCTCAATTTAAAAAGTAATCCAATATCGGATTTTGATATGACTACCTCGTATTCTTATATTCTTTTTAGACTTAAAAAGTATCAATTTTGTAGTGTAATAAAGAAATACCATATAAAAGAAAGGATATAAAATGAAAACTATTGTGCATAAAGCAGATACCAGAGGAAAAGCAGATCACGGATGGTTACACTCTAATCACTCTTTTAGTTTTGCCAATTATTATAACCCCGAAAGAATGAATTTTGGTGCTTTAAGGGTATTAAATGATGATGTAGTGTCAGCGGGAATGGGATTTGGTAAACATCCACATGATAATATGGAAATTATCTCTATTCCATTAGAAGGAGATTTAGAACATAAAGATAGTATGGGCAATACTACGGTTATAAAACAAGGTGATATACAAATAATGAGTGCCGGTACCGGAATTTTTCATAGTGAGTACAATAAAAATAATGATGCTCCCGTAAAATTTCTGCAAATCTGGATAATTCCTAATCAAAAAAATGTAATACCGCGTTATGATCAAATTACTTTGCAAGAAAGTGAATTAAAAAACCAATTATTACAAGTCCTCTCTCCTAACTCTAAAGATTCTGGAGTTTGGATTCATCAGAATGCCTGGTTTCACATAGGAAAGTTCGAAAAAGGAAATTCTATATCCTATGAATTAAAGAATCCTAATAATGGAGTATACGCATTCATACTTGAAGGAGATATGAATATAGAAGGACAAAGCCTAAACAAAAGAGATGGATTTGGTGTCTGGGATACTACTAAAATTAATATTATCGCAGATAGTGAATCCAAAATATTACTAATGGAAGTACCAATGTCAATTTAAAATCATTAATAATGGAATTAATACAAAACCTAAAATGGCGATATGCCACCAAAAAATTTGATCCAACACAGAAAATTTCTGAAACTGATCTCGAAAAAATCAAGGAAGCGATTTCGTTATCTGCCTCATCTTATGGGTTACAACCGTATACTGTTTTAATTATAGAAAATCCAGAATTACGGAAACAACTACAACCCGTGTCTTGGGGACAATCCCAAATAGTCGATGCATCATACTTGGTTGTTTTTTGTAATCATACCAAAGTAGGGGCAGAAACCATTGATAGTTATTTAAAATTAAAAGCAGATATCCAAAACCTTAACATTGAAGATCTAGAAGGATATGGAGACTTTATGAAGTCAAAAATTGGAGAATTAAATGATGATGCCATTAAGAACTGGACAGCAAGACAAACATATATAGGTTTGGGTAATTTGTTAGCCGCCTGTGCAGAGCTAAAAATAGATGCATGTCCTATGGAAGGTTTTGAACCCGAAGAATATGATACCATTTTGGGATTATCAGAAAAAGGTTTATCTGCATCAGTAATTGCTACAATTGGATATCGATCTGATGAGGATATAACTAAAGATAGTAAAAAGGTACGCAAACCTATTTCAGAATTATTTCAGGTATTATAAAATATCAAAGTAAAGTAAGGAGGTCTATATGTGAAAAATTTAGACCTCTTTTTATATTATACATCCTATTTCTTATTTAAACCTATTTTAAAACATATAAATTACAAGTCTTTTTTAGGCACAATTTTAATTGCTAATTCTAAAAAAAAGCGCAATTATTACGTTTTAAAACTCTAAAAATTATCAGATCATTTTTTTATCATTCAAATCTCTAAGAAGGTTATCGTATTTACTTATAAAAATTAACGAAAAACACGAAAACCATATTTTTTGATGAATTATTCATAAAAATACAATAAAAATCACCTCTAATATTACCATATTGTTAACATAATGCTTTTTTTAACCAATAATTAAGATGGTTATTTTTCAATAAAATGATTCAAAATTTGAAGAATAATCACCTTCTTCCTTTAGAGTATTGAATAATTCAAAACGTTCGCCTTAATTCAATTAAAAATACTTCAATTCACTTTTTTCGCCCTCCTTTTTTCGCAGGAAATTCATTAGCGAAACTTTAAGATTTTGTGTTGTTTTTTTAAATACATTTGCCGCCGATTTAAACGAACAAAATAAAAAGAACAAAATAAAATTTTAAATAATGATCAAAAAATTACCATTTCTACTAGCTGTTGTTGTAATCTTATTTTCATGCGAAGCAGAATCATTTGATTCATCAATCCCAACTCAGGAAAATAATACAGAAGAAGTACCTCCAGGAGATTCAAATCCAGAAATTACTAACCCTAATGATGGAACAACTATTAAAGAATAATTTGCCACAAATTTGCCTAACAAAATAAAATCTATAATGATGATCAAAAAATCACTATTTCTACTTGCTATTGTTGCTACTTTATTTTCATGTGAAGCAGAATCGTTTGATGAAAGCATTGCAACTATAGAAAACACTCCACAGGAAACCCCTGATCTTGAACCAGGAAAAATTATTGATACTTATATTGAAAGTGATGGTGGCTTAAACAACTAAACCTTTTGTTTTGCCACAAATTTACCCAACAAAATAAAATTTATAACGATGATCAAAAAATCATTATTTCTACTTTCAGTTATTACTATCTTATGTTCTTGCGAAGCAGAATCATTTGAAGAAAGTATTGCTACCACAGAAAACACTCCACAGGAAACCCCTGATGTTGAGCCAGGAAAAATTATTGACACCTATGTTGAAAGCAACCACGGTCTAAATAATTAAGATAAAAAGAGATCAATATTTCTCTTTTTTAAAAAATAGTTCTCTTTAACAATTTAGAGTTAGCCAAAAACATAAAAAAAGAGCCTGCTATTTAAAGAAAAGAAGCCCAAATGGGCTTCTTTTTGTATTAGAATTAAGTTGTATTATATATCTACTTAAAGAAGTTAGCTTGTTTACTAGACAGGTTCTCCATACAAATCAAAATCTTCTGCTTCATATATTTTGACTGTCGTAAATTCTCCTGTTTTAAGATAGTGTTTGGATGCATCAACCAATACTTCATTATCCACATCCGGAGAATCAAATTCGGTTCTACCTACAAAATAATTCCCTTCTTTACGATCAATAACTATTTTGTATTCATTACCAATTTTTTGTTGATTCAATTCCCATGAAATTTGAGATTGAATTTCCATAATTTCATTTGCACGGTCCATCTTTATTTCCTCAGGAACATCATCTTCAAGATTAAAGGCATGTGTATTTTCTTCATGTGAATATGTAAAACACCCTAAACGTTCAAAACGCATTTCTTTTACCCAATCTCTTAATGTCTCAAAATCCTCTTGCGTTTCTCCTGGATATCCAACAATAAGTGTAGTTCGAATTGTCATTTCTGGAACTGCATTTCTAAACTCCTTAAGTAACTTAGTTGTTTTTGCTTTAGTTGTCCCTCGTCGCATCGATTTTAATATTGGATCAGCAATATGTTGAAGCGGGATATCAATATAGTTACATACTTTTGGTTCTTCTTTCATTACCTTAAGTACTTCCATAGGAAATCCAGTTGGGAATGCATAATGCAAACGTATCCATTCAATACCATCTACCTTTACCAATGCTTTTAGTAAATCTGCTAGTTTTCTTTCTTTATAAAGATCCAAACCATAATATGTCAAATCCTGAGCAATAAGAACCAATTCTTTGACTCCGTCGGCAGCTAATTTTTCTGCTTCGGTTACAAGCTCTTCAATTGGTGTTGATTTATGACCTCCTCGCATCAAAGGGATTGCACAAAATGAACATGGACGATCACATCCTTCAGCAATTTTAAGGTACGCATAATTCTTTGGTGTCGTGGTTAAACGCTCTCCAATTAATTCATGCTTATAATCTGCTCCTAAAGCTTTTAATAACCCTGGAAGTTCGGTTGTACCAAAATATTTATCCACATCTGGAATTTCTTCTTCTAAATCTGGTTTGTATCTCTCGGATAAACATCCAGTTACAAAAACCTTATCAACTGTACCCTGCTCCTTCTTTTGCACATACTCCAAAATAGTATTTACAGACTCTTCTTTTGCATTTGCAATAAAACCACAAGTATTAATTACAACAATATTACCTTCCTCTTCATGAACCACCTCTTTGTTGTTTGCGCGCAATTGTCCCATCAGCACTTCGCTGTCATATACATTCTTACTACAACCTAATGTGACTACATTGATTTTATTCTTCTTTAATGTCTTTGTTCTCATATATTCTGGATAAAGGTCTGCAAAGATACGAGGATTAACTAAAGATCACCCTATAAATCCAATAACTCTGAATGTTACCTCTTCTCTTTATTAAACCTTTTGTAAATTAAATAGTCTAAATCTTTAAAACCTCAGTCTATGAAAAAGGTTGTTATATATAGTATAGCTATCACATTGTTGATGAACGCTTCATGCTCTGATAATGAATCTATAGATCAGACCTCTGATGAAACTATTATTACAAATACTACAAATAACAATACTCTGTATTTTCCACCAATAGATTCTGATATTTGGGAAACACTATCAGTTCAAGAACTTGGATGGAATACTAATAAAGAACAACCTCTATATGATTTTCTTGAAGCAAAAGGAACGAAAGCATTTATTATTCTAAAAAACGGAAAAATAATTATAGAAAAATATTTCAACGGATCTACTTCAACTGATATTAACCCTTGGTATTCTGCGGGAAAAACGCTCACGGCATTTACCGTTGGAATTGCTCAAGAAGAAAACCTACTAGACATTGATGAACCATCTGCTAACTACCTAGGTTCTGGATGGGCAAATATCTCTAGAGAACAGGAGGATGCTATCACAATAAGAAGTCACCTAACCATGACAACCGGTTTGGATTATACTATTACTAATCAAAATTGCACTGATCCTGACTGTTTAACTTACCTCAATGCTCCTGACAATTTTTGGTATTATCACAATGCTACTTATACCTTGGTCACCGATATCATTTCAAAGGCTTCTAATCAAGACTATAATGTATACTTTGATACAAAAGTAAAAAATAAAATCGGTATGGATGGTAGTTGGATAAAACTTGGTTTCTCTAACATTTACTATAGTACAGCACTAAGCATGGCACGTTTTGGATTATTGAACCTAAATAAAGGAGCATGGGATTCTACTGAGGTCCTTAATGACACGAATTATTTTTCGGAAATGACAACCACATCACAGGCATTAAATCAATCCTATGGCTATTTATGGTGGTTAAACGGAAAACCAAGCTTCAGAGCTCCCGCATTTGAAATATTATTTATGAGTGAATTAATACCAGAAGCGCCAGATGATCTAATTGCAGGTCTTGGCAAAAATGATCAAAAACTATATATAGTTCCTAGTCAAAACCTTGTAGTAGTTAGAATGGGTAATGATACTGGGGAAGCACTATTAGGACCTTCTAGTTTTGATAATGATTTATGGGAGAGAATCAATGCATTAATAAATTAATCCTTTTTTTAAAAAGACACTCTAAACGTTACATTTGGTGTTAGCCCTAAAGGGAATTCGTTTTCTTCCTGAAGTGCATTATTCTGATCAATTCTGTAATATTTATTGATTACATTTTGACTATTTGTAAGGTTCCAAACAGATACTCCTGTATGGGCTAAAACTCCTTTAGCTATTTTAAAATCATAGGTTGCCGAAATATCTAACCTTAAATATTCATCCAACCTACTACTATTTATTTTTTCAAAGTTAATATCATCACCTGATATAGGGTTGTCTGCTATTGGCTTGGTGGTAGGTAACCCAGAATTCCAATTTACCCCTGTTGATATTTTTAAATTATTAATTGTATATGATGCTCCTACTGCTAAAGAATGTCGTATATCTATATTGTTAGGAAACTCTTCATCGCTAAAGGCGGTAAAAATGTAATTGTTCTGAGCATGAGAATAACTCATCCATGTATTAATATCATTAAATCTTTTATTAATTAAAAAATCAACTCCAATTACGGTGTATTCGCCGATAGCGTCTTCTAACTCAAATTCATTACGAAACCTCTGTCCTTTGGCTTTTATCCCTTCTACTGTTTTATAATACCCCTCTATACTCATCAACAACCCTTTTCTATTATAATACAATCCTAAAGATGCTTGCTTACTTTTTATAATCGGTATTTCTTCTTCTTCAGACAGTATCCATTTTCTTTTTTCTATTCCCAAAAAATCATTTTGTTCATTTATTAATTGAGAAATGTTTTGATGCTTAAACTCCCCTAATACTTCTACATTAAAATATTTAAGAAATTTTTGGTTAAACGACAATCTTGGTTCAATAATGTGGCTATCAAATTTCTCATTAAAATTATATCGTACTCCAACATTTACTTTGGTTGATTTAGATTTATAATATAATTGAGAAAAAGTGCTATGCGTTCTTATTACTCTATTCTCTTTTATTCTAAACGGTGGTTCATCTATATCATTTAAAGTAGAGACTCCTGTTTCTATAAATTGATATCCATTGAGAAGTGTTATAGCTTCATTAAAATCATAATATGTTTTTAATTTTGCTCCTGTTTCTGAGACTATATTTTCTTGCAAAAATCGTTGCCCATCTTGAAAGTTTGCATTGACGGCTTTAAGTAAATAGTCTGTTTCATATACCTGAAGAACAGATTTAAATGTTTCACTCCAACTCCTCTCGTACCAAACTCCTCCTGCAAAACTATTTTGCATTAAACTACTTTGACGGGATTCTTCTATAATATTAGTATTAATATTTTCTGTAAATACTAATTCATTATTTATGGCCAAAAAATTAACTCTTAAGTTATCATTATCAGAAATATTATAATTCCACCGTAAACCAACATCATAAAAATCAAATATTATGTTTTCATTTTCAGGTGTTAGCTCACTATCTTGAGAAATTCTCTTAAAATACTCTTCATATGTAGGGCTTTCTACAACATCGCTTATCGATTTTCTTCCGGCTATTTGTAATGAAGATTTTTTTCCTATGGGGATATCCATAAAAGCATCTGCATTAATCATATTTAACCCAACACTCATATTGAAATCATCATTAACATTCTCATCTGTATTCATTATGATTGTTCCCGACACTCCATCTGTATATTCTGCATTTGTTCCATTTTTTAAAAGTACAGCTTTCTTGGTAAGCCTTGGGTTAAAAGCAGATATCAACCCGAAAAAATGACCAGATTGATACATTTTTATGCCGTCCCAAAGAATTAAATTTTGGTCATGAGTTCCTCCTCTTATATTAATATTAGACACTGTTTCATCTGCACTATGAATTCCAGGTAATGCCTGTACTGTTTGTAAAACATCTGTTTCTATAAGTCCGGGAAGAATATCAAAATTATTATAATCGATTTGCAAACTACCATCTGCAGATTTATCAATTCCCTTGGTGATATAATCATTAAGTATAACTTCTGATAATGTTTCTATTTTTGGATTCATAAAAATGGGAGCACACTCATTCGGTCTAAAAGAATCAGCCAACCGATATATCGTTCTATACCCTAAATGCCCTATTAAGATTGTTTCACGTGGGTTTGAAATCTCTAATTCAAAGCTTCCATCTTCTTTACTTATCGATGAGTTCTTTTTTCCTTGAATAGTTGCACTTTCGAGAGGAAGTCCTGTACGTTTGTCTTCTAATTTTCCACAAATAACAAAAGACACATTTTTTTTATTAATAGAAATAAAGTTATTTGCAAGTTTACGAAACTTCAAACTTGTTTCTTTCTTTAGAAATTCTAGAATTTGTTCAATCGAAATATTTCTTTTTGGTTTTGATACATAAATATTTTCTATCGTATCATCTGCATAAGTAAATTTATATTCGAAACGGTTTTCAAGATCAGAAATAATATCGACTAATAATATCTTATCATTTGAATTCTGGCTATAAGACAAGAACGCAAAAAATACAAAAAAAAGCCGTAATAATATGTTACTTTTTTGGCTTGTCTTTAAATAGTTTGATGTTATTGGTTGAGTCAAGGGTATAGTTAAGATCTAGGGGTAATGTTATTGATTTTAAGCCTTCTTCTAAATTTGTATGCACAAAACCTCCCGTAAATATACGCGAAGTATCTATATTCTCTAACGAAAAAACAACATCATATTGTCTTTCGAACTCATTAATTACCACATAAAAAGGAACACTCTTAAAACTACTTACATTACTCATCCATTCTGGCTGTTGATTTAATGTAGTATCAGAAGTTATCATTCCTTTTACAACTTTAAAAGTTTTACCTGCCGGTAATTTCTTTATATGATTTTTATATTTCACATTAACCAATCCTTCAAAGCATTGTACTTCAAAATACCCTTCACGATTCTTGACATTAAATTGTGTACCTAGCACACTCACTTTACCTGCATCTGTAATCACATCAAATTTTGATCCTTTAGCTACTTTAAAAAAAGCTTCTCCTTCGAGAGTTACTTCTCTTTTAGTAGTCCAGTCATTTTTATTAAATGTTATTTCTGACTTTGAATTTAACATTGCAGTAGAAGCATCTGGTAATTCTACAGAAATCTTCTCACTGATCATTGTCTCTATATTTGTATTAGAGTTTATGAAGAAAAGCGACCCTATACCTACTAATATTGCAAAAGCTGCTGCGATCTTAAGAAATGGTTTATACCAAGTATTATGTTCGACAGCAGGTGTTTTTTGTTGATCCAGCTTTGCATAGAAACTATCCAAATCTGCTACTTCAGAAACTTCAGAAGCTTTAAAGTTTCTGGCTCCTTCCATGATTTTGATATGCATATCATAATCATCCAATTTTTTGAATGCTTCCAGCTCTTCTTCGGTTAATTCCCCAATCAACCATTTTTCTATGAGATATTCTTTATTCATTTTTTTACACCCTTCTATATATAAAACAACTTAATGTTTCTTTTTCCTTTACAATTATTTAAAACCTTCTATTTCGCTTTTTAATTTTTTATATGCTGTATAGATTCTATTCTCCACTGCCTTACGCGTTACACCAAGCATTTCTGCGATTTCGATATGTTTTTTCCCTTCTACTTTATTTAATAAAAAAGCGACTCGCTGATCTTCTGTTAACCTGCTCAATGCAATCTGATACTTTTTCAAAAACTCCTTTTCTTCTATAATAAACTCTGGTGACTCATTTGTATATTCTTTTGGTTTATTCTCTCTGTGTCGTAGTACTACTTTTTGATGTTTTATCTCATTAAGCATCATATTTTTTGCAACACTGAAAACAAAAGCTTTTGCTTTAGAAGGAGTAACTTTTTTACAGTTATCTAATAACTTAATAAAAGCATCTTGCATTTTATCATTAGGACTCAGTGACTCACCATATTTATAATATAGATAGTTGTATAAATCTTTTGAATATTTCGTATAGATCTTAGAAAACATCTTTTCTTCGCAGACATCTTCTTGCAGCTCTTTTGGCATTTTTATAAAGTTTCTTGGGTTTAAATTTAGAAAAAACTAAAATAAAAAAGGGATTTTTAATATTTAGTTGTTATAATAGTATAATCTTATATTTGAAAAGATTGCAGCTTATGAATACAAAAACCAGTTCAATTCTATTTCTTTTAACATGGGGTATTACCATGTTCATCACATCTTGTAGAAGTGAATCAGATGAATTATTACAAGACACAAATAATCAATACCTTAGTTCAGATTCTAAAATAGCTGGGTTGATTTTACGTGCCGTAACTAATGACGGTTCTGTAGATGACTCTATTGATAAAGCAAGTTGTTTTAGTATAAAATTTCCGTTCACGATTACTGCAAATAGTCAAGTAATAAATTATAACACTATAGACGACATTGCAGCCAACCAAGGGCTTTTTAATGATACTGATCCAATAGTGTTTAGTTTTCCAATAACTCTAATATTTAATGACTTTACAGAAATTGTAGTTAATGATGATACACAACTACAAGGACAGGTAAACAATTGTAATGGTCAAAACGATAGTATCGCTTGTATTGATTTTGAATACCCACTTTCTGCTTCTGGTTTTGATTCACAAAATGAATTAATACTTAAAGTGGATTTTGAAAATGATAAGGACTTTTATGATTTTATAGACGGGCTAAATCGAAATGATTTTGTTAACCTGGATTTTCCTATGACTGTTCTTATTTCTGATGGTGCTGTCTTAAGGGTTAGCAGTCTTGGAGAATTAGAAAACACTTTTGATGATGTCCTTAGAAATAGATGTAATTAAATCATTATCACTTATTTTATATTCATTAATAACACAAAAAAATCACTTAATATCATACAAATAAATTAAAACCCATAATCATCTTACTCTACAAACCAAAACCTATGTCAAAATTACCTAAACAGGCGTCAAAACTTGGATTGCTGTTAAGCGGGGCTTTCTTAATAGCGTATTGCATTTTTATGATCTATTTGACGTTTGACCTCAACAATTAAAACCCAACACCCCTCTTTTGTAAAAAAAGAGGGGATTTTTATATTTTATTCAATGTATGAAACAGGCATCTTACGTTCTTTTGTAACTTTTTCGTACGCATGACCCAATTGCAATAATTTACCTTCAGAAAAAGGTTCGGAAATAAACGTAAGCCCTTTTGGTTCTCCCTTGGCTGAATATCCCATAGGTACTGTAAGAGCCGGATATTTGGCAACAGCTGCATATCCCGCATGATAATTATTAATGGAGAGTATTACATCTAATTGATGTTTATTTATGTGAACATCAAAATATGTACGCGCAGCCGTTTTTAACCCCTCCTTAATCTCATTTAATTCTTCGACTGTAGTGCTATCTGTTATTATACCCTCAAATAATTGTTGCCCATATGGAATACGTATCAACGTATCTTTATTATTGAAAGCAATCGCATCTTCGATATTTTTTATCTCAACTTCATCCCCAGCCTGTGTTTTAATATATTCTGGAAGATCGTTTTTCATATCAATATTCAAAATGCTTAGGAAACCTGGTAATTGAACTTGTTCTGGTTCAATTTCAATAAGCACACCTCCTGCTTTCTCTATTTTTTCTGTTGCTATTTTGTATATCGAATCTTCTAAAAGGTCTTTTATAATACCAAAACGCTTTTCTTTTAAACTCACATCATTAATTAAGTTTACAAAATTTATATCTGTAGCTACAGAAGGTGCGTCATTGTTATCCTTACCAATAATTGCACTGAGTACAATTGCATTATCAATCACACTTTTGGTCATAGGACCAGGAGTATCCAAAGTACTCGAAATAGGCACTATTCCTGTTCTACTTAATACTCCAATGGTTGGTTTAAGCCCAACTACAGAATTTTGACTAGATGGAGACAAAATAGACCCGCTAGTCTCCGTTCCTATAGCTGCGACGCAAAAATTTGCTGCTACTGTAACTCCGCTACCCGAACTAGATCCTCCGGTTTCAAAAATCATTCTCCCATATGGATTAAGAGTTTGTCCACCTACTGCGCTATAACCAACTGGACATCCTGAACATAAAAAATATGCCCATTCACTAAGATTAGCTTTACCAAGAATTAACGCATTTTTCGCAATTAACTTCTCTGTTATAAAAGCGTTTTTAGTATTATTATGCTGCAGCGCTATTGCTCCTGCTGTGGTAGCTATATCTTCTGTGTTGATATTATCCTTAAGCAGAATAGGCATCCCAAAAACAGAATTTACATCAATACTCGCTTTATCAACTTTATCTAATTCTCGAGCAAGATCGACCACCTTTGGATTGAGAGCTATCACCGAATTTAATGACAAAGCATTATCACTTTCGTATTTTCTAATGCGGTAGATATAGAAAAGAGTTAACTCTTCATACGTAAGTCTATTATCTTTTATGTTTTGTTGAATTGTAGGTATATCTTTTTCCAGGATAAATTGCTTTAAACTCTTATATTTTTCTTCAGAGAAAAAATCTAATTCGGACTCTAAACTCTTCCAAATGTCATTTTTATCTAATACTTTAGAATTCACCAATTTTAAATGCATCCTGGCCTGCTCAAGTGATTGAGTTGCTTCCAGATCTTTGGTTTCATCATAGGATTGCCAAACTACCCTGGGTTGTTTCTCTTCTTGTGGTTTTGTATCCTTTTCCTTTTTACAGGAAACAAAAACAGAAACAACAAAAAGAAGAAGTATAATTACGTTTTTCATGAAAAGTAGATTTTAAATTTAAAAATTCTCTTAATTAATGACCTGTGTGCTTTTTTAACGGAGTATTTACCCAATACTTATCTTTATCTTTAAAAAGATTAATCTCAGACGTAGATAATGGAGCATACTTATTCATTGTTTTCGTAGTATCCTTTATCTTTTTTCCGGGAAAAACCTCTTGTACAAATATCTCTCTATATTGATTTAAGGTTACTTTAGGAATTTCGTTTATTACATTTCCATCAATATCACTGATATTTCTAATTTTTAACTTAATATCTTCAGAAAAGTTTTTAAAGTTAAAATCGGGTATAGAAAATAATTGTTCTTGATCTATTACAATCCTTAAATGATCATCAAAGGTTAAAACATCCTTAATACGAACCTTATGTTTTTTATAAGTATATGTTATTTTAAACTTATTTGAAATAGGAGTTATTGTTTTTTTATCTAATTTTCTGTTGAAATACACATCAAAAAACATATTATCAAGATCTAAGAAAATATTTTCTATCCTAAAATAATAATCAGTATTGACCTGAAATTTATTATTGAATGTTATATAATTAAGGTACATTTTCCCTTTTATAGGAGCATACTCTAATGCGACTCTATATAATGCATTCTTTTTTTTCTGTTTAAATACTTCATAATTAAGTTTATGAATTGCAAAATTCTCCTTAGCAATAAAAATTTTCCCTTTTGCAAAATGTAGTGCTCCAGAAGCCGCGTCTTCTGCCACAAAATTAATTTCATAGATCGGGGTATCATCAAGGTAACGGATACCTTGCAAGCTAAAAAAATGATTCTTCAAAAAATCTACATCCAAAACATCTATAAAGGAGAAAGACATCCTATCATGATTCCGTATTGCATTGGTAATATTCAAGACATTTAATTCATTTCCTCCTAAAGGAGAAATAATAACACTTTCCAGGTATTTTTCTTTTACATTATCATAAGGGATAGCTAATGCACTATCTTGAGCAAAAGTCTCATTTCTGTGATAGCTATAAAGCAGTGTTTGATTCTGTTTATTAGTTAAATAATCTGTACCGAATCCAGCATCGAATACCTCAATTATACTTTCATTTAAATTAATATATTGAGTGCTTTTTTTTTGATTGGATAACACCTTATAAGAATCGTCTACAGGTTGCTGATAATCACGATAATAAGCTATATATGAAAATGGCTTTTTAGGATAATTTAAAACAATATTTTGTAATGCTTTTTTTATGATTTGCCTAGCAGTAAACCGACGTTTTTTCTTTCTTCCCGAAACCAATGTAACAGCATCTAATTCTTCAACATTGGGTTTTAAATAAATAATATTTATCTGGTTGCTAAGAAGTTTCCCTATTACTATTTCTTTAGTTCTATATCCTATAGAAGATAGACTTATTTTTCCAGAAACATCCAAAGTCGAAGGGAGTCTAAATTGACCTTCATCATCTGCAATCACTCCTCTATTTGTTCCCAGCAACTTAACAGTAGCATAAAATATCGGAGTTTTTGAATCTTCATCTAATATTCGACAAAGGAATTGATCTTGATCAAACTGATCCTGAGCGTTAATTCTCTGTAAACAACAACAAAAAATAGTTATGACAAAAAAAAGAGCTTTCTTAAATATCATTATTAAAACCGTTATATGGGCAAGGTTTACAATCCAATCAATTTTTGCTTGTATATTATCCTTATATAAAAATCAATAAAAAAAGGCACCTTAATTATATCAAGGTGCCTTTTTAACTATATTATAACAGTTTCTTTTTTTTATTTAAAGAACGAATCTACAAATTCATATTTATTAAATACCTGAAGATCTTCAATACCCTCTCCAACACCTATATACTTAACAGGAATTTGAAATTGATCACTTATACCAATCACTACTCCGCCTTTAGCTGTTCCGTCTAATTTGGTAACTGCTAACGAAGTTACCTCTGTAGCAGCTGTAAACTGTTTTGCTTGTTCAAAAGCATTTTGACCAGTAGAACCATCTAAAACCAATAATACGTCATGAGGAGCATCTCCTATCACTTTTTGCATTACTCGTTTCACTTTTGTCAACTCGTTCATCAAATTGATTTTATTATGTAATCTACCTGCTGTATCAATTATAATCACATCTGCATCTTGATTTACTCCCGATTCTAATGTATCAAAAGCCACAGAAGCCGGATCACTCCCCATATCTTGCTTAACTATAGGAACATCTACTCGATCTGCCCATACTTGTAACTGATCGATAGCTGCCGCTCTAAAGGTATCAGCCGCTCCTAATACAACTTTTAACCCTTTATTCTTTAACTGATAAGCTAATTTTCCTATTGTAGTGGTTTTACCAACTCCATTTACTCCAACAACCATTAAAACATAGGGTTTCTTATCCTTTGGAATCTCAAAATCGGTCGCTTCTCCTACATTAGTTTCAGAAAGTAAACCCGCAATTTCTTCTCTAAGGATTTTATTTAATTCATCTGTTCCCAGATATTTATCCTTTGACACACGGTTTTCTATACGTTCTATAATCTTAATGGTGGTTTTCACACCAACATCACTTGTGACTAATATTTCTTCTAAATCATCCAGTACATCGTCATCAACCTTGGATTTACCTGCTACTGCTTTACTTAATTTAGAAAAAAAATTAGTTTTAGATTTCTCTAATCCTTTATCAAGTGTTTCCTTTTTCTCTGAAGAAAATATATTTTTAAAAAGCCCCATCTGTACTATTCAATATGCTAAAAATTAAAAAAACTAAAATAGTTAGTTACATTCTTTAAATATAAAAAGAAAGAGCCATTTCAATACAATTGAAACGGCTTCTTTTTAAAATATCTTGTAAGGGATTACTTTTTCTTTAAAAAATCACTAACTGCCTCTGGTGGCATTATTGATTCTACAAAAGTATAAGCTCCTGTTTTTGGAGATTTTACCATTTTTATGGCTTTCGTTAATCTCTTTGATCCTGTTTGTAACGATGCTACCGATTTCTTTGCCATCTCTTATTATTTTATTTCTTTATGAACAGTCATTTTCTTTAAAACAGGATTAAATTTCTTTAATTCTATTCTATCAGGAGTGTTCTTTTTGTTCTTTGTTGTAATATATCTTGATGTACCTGGTTTACCCGTAGCTTTATGCTCTGTACATTCTAAGATCACTTGCACTCTATTACCTTTCTTTGCCATTATAAGTATCTTTAAAAAAGAAGATTATTTATTAAAAAAACCTTTTTCTCTAGCTTCTTTTAAAACCGCAGAGATTCCGTTCTTATTTATATTTTTTAACGCAGCAGTAGACACTTTAAGTGTTATCCAACGATCTTCTTCTGGAATATAAAAACGCTTTTTAATTAAATTCGCATTAAATTTACGTTTTGTTTTATTCATCGCGTGAGAAACATTGTTCCCTACCATTGCTTTTTTACCTGTAAGCTCGCAAACTCTTGACATCTCTTCTTAATTTTGGTATTATTTCAAAACAGGGTGCAAATTAACGAATTATTTAGCGAACCACCAATAATAGTTTAGTAAAATTTTCTTCTTTTTTTAGTTTTTCTTTTAAGACATAAAAAAAGAAAAAAAAGGGGTTTTTACCTATTTCACAAATAAAAGGATTCTATTACTTTTATAGTAGTTAATTTTTATAGTAAAAACTTACAACTTATTATGGGGGTAATTAAGTAGTAATTATAGAGCGAATCATGGTACCATGATTCGCTTTTTTATTACAACACAGTATCTTAGTTTTTAAATCATTACCATTTATTATTGTATCTTAGGATATAATATCCACATCATATAATGTATACAAAAAACAACAAACAATTTATTAAAAAATACGAGCTTGATATAGGCTCAGCCTATTTCTATAAAAACTATGTTGTGACAGAAATAAAAGAAGGTATTATACTTAATTTTGAGAAAGCTGCTGCATTATTTCAACTAGGCAAAGAACACTATGGAAACAAAACACCTTTTGTATATATATCCAATAGGATTAATTCATACTCTTTTGAACCTACAGCTCATTATAAATCTACTGATTTATTTCCTAATTTATTGGGATTTGCAGTAGTAACATATGATCTTCTCAATAAAGAGGTTGCAGAATTAGAGCAAGTTTTTTTAAACAAACCCACTCAAATTTTTCACACTTTAGACGATGCTATCGCATGGGTAGAACAATTAATCATTCGCGATTAAATCTTTATTTAACCTCAATTCGCGCAGAAGAAGCTCAAATGATTTATTAACAGCTTTTCCGATGGTTCGATCCCTAAGATTACTGAATACAAATTTTTCTGAAAAAACACCATTTGGACTCGCTATTGCAATAAAAACTGTACCCACTTCTACATCTCCATCTCCTTTTTCTGGACCTGCATTACCTGTAGTTGCAATTGCATAATCTGATTTAAACTTTTCTTTTACACATAAAGCCATTGCTTCTGCAACTTCAGCACTAGTTACCGTGAATTTTTTTATAATTTCTTCATCCACTCCTAATATATCAACTTTGGATTGAGTAGCATAAGTAACTACTGCCCCTTGAAAATAAGCTGATGCTCCTCCTCTGCTTGTAAATAATTGCGCTATTTTACCACCTGTACAACTCTCTGCTAATGAAAGTGTTTTATTTTGTTTAACCAATAGCTTCCCTATTCTGACTTCGATAGTTTCATCTTCTTCATAGCCAACAATAATATCACCTATAATATCATGTAAAGCCAGTACTTTGCTTTCTATTGTATCTTCTAGAAGGTTTTTATCATTTCCTCTAGCTGAAAGCCGAAGTCTTACATTACCTAAATTAGGTAGATAGGCTAACTTAATAAAAGAGGGTAAATCATTCTCCCAATCTTCAATTTTTTCTGCAATAGAACTTTCTCCTAAACCGTATGTAAGTATAGTTTTATGTATAATGTATGGTCTGTCAAATCTCTTTTGTAGTCTTGGCAGTACTTCATTCTTCATTAAGCCTTTCATTTCATATGGTACTCCAGGCATTGATATGAATACTTTATTCTCTTTTTCTAACCACATTCCTGGTGCTGTCCCAAAAAGATTCATCAAGACCGTTGAAGTTTTAGGAACAAGAGCTTGTTGCTTATTTACCTCGGAAATTGGAGTTGAGATATATTTTGCAAATAACTTTTCAATATGAGCCAACACCTGATCATTCTGTACCAAAGTATCATCAAAATATTCGCAAATAGTATGTTTAGTAATATCATCTTTAGTCGGTCCAAGACCTCCTGTTAGCAACACTATATCTGCTCTCTTACTTGCTTCATCAAGAGCATCAAGAATATGTTGTCGATCATCTCTAATCGATGTGATCTGATGTACATCAACACCTATCTTATTCAATTCTTTTCCCATAAACGCAGAATTAGAATCAATGATCTGACCTATCAGAATTTCATCACCTATAGTAATAATTTCTGCAAACATATATTAACTAAAATCAGCTTTAAGATTTTCTATAGCACCATTTACTGTAGTAACAATATGCTCTAAAATTGGTAGTATCTCTTCCTTTGCTTTATTTGTTTTTGACCATGCCTCAATTTGTTTAATTTGAGCCAAAAGATCAATATCAAATAACTGAAGGTTAGGTTTCATTTTATGAGCATATTGGTATGCCATTTGTGGATTATCAGAATTTACTGCCTGAACCATACTATCGAGATCAGGTGGTATTTCTTCTAAAAATGTCTGTACTAATACAGCTATAAATTCATTATCACCTCCTGATAATTCATCTACATTTTTTAAACTATATCCTTTGCTCATTTATATAACTTTTATTGAAAAAATTGTTGGTTGTTTGTATATCTAGCTAAAATAATATCCGTTTTTATAGGTTCAATCCCAGCTGATGTACCGTAAATATAATACCTCCAGTCTTTAATCTAAAACATTTATAAGGATATTCTTACTACTCCCTCGATAATTCATTCAAAATTAAGCCTATAAACATAGAAATATTCACATATTTTCTATTATAAAACAAAAAACATTAGCTGTTTTCACTTCAAAGTAGGGATTGATCATTACTACACCTTATAATCATTAGTATTTTTACGAACCTTTCATAAGATAAAACTCAATAATTACACATAAAAAACAGGTCTCAATATAACATGGTATAGCATTTTTAATACTGTTTTTAGGATACTGAAATTTATGAATATAAAAATAGTTAAAATATTTGTTAGTTAAAGCTAACTTTATAAATTTGCCGAGACTAATTTTTTATCATGAAGCGTTACTTAGTATTCTTTATTTTATTACAATCAACTTTTGTTATATCTCAGACTGGAAGTTTAAAAGGTTCTATTACATCAAATAACAAACAATTACCATTTGCAACTATAGAAGTATTCAATACGTCTTTTAGAACATCATCCTCATCCAATGGAGAAGGTTTTTATGAAGTAAAAAACATTCCTGCTGGTAATTTCACTGTAAAGGTAAGTTTATTAGGGTTTCAGACTTCAAAAGAAGAAGTTGCTATTATATCTGGTGAGTCTACAATAAAAAAAATCGAACTTGAAGAAGATAGACTTAATCTGGATCAAATTGTGATAAGCGCAACCAGGAATCGAGTGAATAGAAAAAAAGCACCTGTAGTAGTTAATGTTCTAAATCCACAATTACTTAATGCCACACAATCTATCTCATTATCAGATGGGCTTAATTACTCTCCTGGGGTTAGAGTAGAAAATAATTGTCAAAACTGTGGTTTTACTCAAGTACGATTAAATGGGTTGGATGGAAGTTATACTCAAGTTTTGGTCAACAGCAGGGCTGTTTTTAGTGCACTAAATAATGTATATGGTTTAGAACAAATTCCTACTAATATTGTCGAACGCATAGAAGTAGTAAGAAGTGGTGGTTCTGCTCTTTATGGTTCTAACGCTATTGCAGGAACTATTAATATTATCACCAAAGACCCTGTACTTAATACATGGGAAATTGGTAGTTATTTTGGCTTGATAGACGGTGATGTACCTGATCGCCTAATTAACTTTAACTCTTCTTTAGTGAGTGATGACCTTATGAGCGGAATAACACTTTTTGGACTAAAGCGAGATCGCGAAGAGTTTGATGCAAATGATGATGGATTTTCTGAATTAACTACATTATCAAACACTACATTTGGCATTAAAACATACCTTAAACCAAATGAACGTAGTAAAATTTCTTTAGACTTAACGACCTTAAAAGAATTTCGAAGAGGTGGAGATCGACTTGACTTAGCCCCTCACTTTACAGATATTACTGAACAATTAGATCATGATACTTTTTTAGGCGGAATAACATATGATCTACAAAACAAAAACCTCAACAGCAATTTTTCAGTATATACTTCGGGACAATACACAGAAAGAGGAAGCTTTTATGGTGGTTTAGGAGGTTCAAGAACTCAACAGGATAGTATTCTTGCGCTTAATTCTTATGGTACCACAAAAGATTTAGCTTTAGTATCCGGAGCACAATACACTTATAATTTTAAAAACGAAGATATTATTACTGTGGGCACAGAATATAACCTAAGTGATACCGAAGATATTATTCCAGGATACGATAGGTTAATTGATCAAAATGTAAATACCATTGGATCTTATGCACAATATGAATGGAAACCTAATGACAATCTAACAGCACTTGTAGGAACAAGATTGGACCATGTTAATGTTAAAGGAGATTACAACATTGGTGGTATATCTAGAGAGGTTTCGATAGAACAAACAGTATTAAGCCCGCGTCTTACCCTTTCTTATAATATAACAGAGGCTTTAAAATTTAGAGGAGGATATGCCAGGGGATTTAGAACACCACAAGCATTTAATGAAGATTTACACGTTTCATCAGTGGGCGGTGAACCTCAGTTTGTAATCCTATCAGAAGATTTAAATACTGAGTACTCTAATGCCTACACCACCTCTTTTAACTATAGTAAGAACTTCAACAAAGTACAAACTGATATTTTGATTGAAGGTTTTTATACCGATTTACAAGATCCTTTTACACTTGTGAGTACTGGTGCAGTGTTAGAAAATGGGTCTATTTTAGAAGAGGTTAGAAATGGGTCTGGAGCCAATGTTTTTGGAACTAATTTAGAAATAGGGATCTCCCCTTCTAAAGAATGGCAATTTCAGATTGGAGGAACGATACAAAAGGCAGAATATGATGAAGCACAAATACTTTTTGAAACTGATGGAACGATACCAAATGAAACTGATGTAAGTGTTGATGAATTTGTTAGAAACCCTAATTCTTATGGATACTTTAATACATCATGGATACCTGGAGAACATTTTAACATGGACCTTACTGGGACGTATACAGGTTCTATGACAATTCCTCGAGTAGTAAGCCCATCTGGCTTTTTAGACCTTGTCGACAGTGATTCTTTTTTTGATGTGAATGTAAAACTTGAATATCATACCGATATTTCAGAAAATTTTCAAATGACTTTTAGTGGAGGAATAAAAAATATCTTCGACAACTACCAGGATGATTTTGATATAGGTCCTTTACGAGATTCTGATTATATTTATGGTCCTGGAGCTCCAAGAACCTTTTTTATAGGGATTAAATTTGGTAAACTTCACTAAATATGAAATCTAAATTAATTACACTCTCCATCTTTCTAGTCATTTTATCTTCTTTGACAGGCTACGCTCAAAATAGAGAAAAAGTTCAATGGATATCTTTTGAACAACTGGAAGATTCTTTAAAAATCAAACCTAAAAAGGTTCTTATCAGTTTCTATGCTGACTGGTGCGTATATTGTAAAAAGATGGATCGGGTAGTTTTTACCAAACCTGATATTGTGAAAAAATTATCCGAAGAATATTATGTGGTAAAAATGAATGTCGAAACCAAGGATACTATCGTTTTTGGAGGAAGTATTTTTACCAATAAAAATCATTTGACTTCAAGAAGTCCCATACATGACATTCCTATATTATTAGCTTCTAGAAAAAACCACCCCCTTTCTCTACCCGCGACTATTATTATGGACGAAACCTTTAAAGTAGATAAAAGATTTTTTACATATATGAGTCCTAAACGACTTTTACAGGTATTATAAGTAAAAAATTAAAGTTGTTCACTTTACTTAAGCTTATAATTTTCTATTTTACTTTTATCGAAAAAAACTGATCATCACCTATATAACCAGTCAAAACATCATCTGGTTTTACCGACCCAACACCTGCTGGAGTACCTGTAAATATAACATCTCCTATCTTTAAAGTAAAGTATTTTGAAACATACTCTATCAATTCATTGATCTTCCAGAGCATAAACATCGTATTTCCTTTCTGGACGGTATCTCCATTTTTTTCCAAATGAAAATCGATATCATCTACATCTTTAAAATTATCTTTAGAAACCCACTTTCCTACAACAGCAGCACCATCAAAAGCTTTAGCTTTTTCCCAGGGCAAGCCTTTTTCTTTAAGTTTTGTCTGAAGATCTCTGGCAGTAAAATCAATACCTAATCCTATTTCATCATAATATTTATGTGCAAATTTTCTATCAATATGTTTACCAACTCTATTAATTTTTACCAATACTTCCAACTCATGATGTATATCATTAGAGAAATCAGGAATAAAAAAAGGTTGTTTTTTTAGTAAAATTGAAGTGTCTGGTTTTATAAAAACCACTGGGTCTTTAGGTTTCTCATTATCCAATTCTTCTATATGATCTGTATAATTACGACCGATACAAATAAGCTTCATAATTCAATAAAAATGATAGGAAAAATGATTATAATTTCAAGCTGTTATTTAGTTTACGAAGTCTCACTGCTGTAAGAACCTTTTTTGTATACAAAGGGAAGTCAGCATTCTGAATCCATCCAAAATACCCAGGCTCTTCGTCCATAACTTGTTCAACAAGCTTCCCTTTATGCTTTCCGAAGGAAAAGACCTCTTTCTTATCATCATCATATGCAATAAAACCAGCGAAATCTGCAAATTGTTTTCTAGAACTAAATTCGGCTAAAAACTTTGCATCATTTTCTAATTCAGGATATTTATCCAATTGAGCTTTTAATACCTCATAGGTCGCCATTGTATCTGCTTCAGCAGAATGTGCATCTGTAAGATCCTTATCACAATAGAATTTATAAGCTGCAGAAAGTGTTCTTTTTTCCATTTTATGATAAATAGTCTGGACATCAATCGCAACTGCATTTTTCATATCAAAATCAAGACCTGCTCTTAACAATTCTTCTGCCAATAACGGAATATCAAATCGATTAGAATTAAACCCTCCCAAATCGCAACCTTTAATCATTTCACTAACTTTACTTGCTAATTGTTTAAAAGTAGGCTCATTAGCTATTTTCTCATCATCAATACCATGCACAGCAGTAGTCTCTGGAGGTATTGGCATTTCAGGATTAACCAGCCAGGTTTTACTCTCCTGAGTACCGTTAGGAAATACTTTTAGAATAGAAATTTCTACAATTCGATCTTTAGAAATATTTACACCGGTCGTTTCAAGATCAAAAAAACATATCGGTCTTTTTAAATTAAGCTCCATAAATTGATTGTGTGATACTCAAAGATAACTGCTATTCTTTAACTATCTTATAGCCTAACTCTATTTTAACATTTATAAAAACTATACAACCTTCTTAACGAATACATTATCCGCAAACTTTCTAGTTACGGTTTCTATAGTATTATCAAACTGTATGCGAATAGACTTATCAAATTCACGAACTTCGAGAACTTTAATTTCACTACTTAATGCCAGTCCAATTTCAGATACATATTTTAAAAAATTAACAGATCCATCATCCACTGCCACTAATTGACAAACATCCCCATCAGAGAGTGAAGAAAGTGTAATTTTAGGTAAAATTGAATATTCTCCATCTGCATTTGGAATCATCTCTCCATGTGGATCTTTTTCAGGAAAATCCATAAAGCGATCCAGTTCGTTAATCAACTTTTTGGATTTAATATGTTCTAATTGCTCTGCAACTTCATGTACTTCATCCCATGTAAAATTAAGGTAATTGCATAAAAAAGTTTCCCATAATCTATGTTTACGAATCAATCGTACAGCAATAGACTTTCCTTCTTCTGTTAAATCCAGCTTACCATATTTTTCACTTACTACATAGTTTTTAGCTTTCAACTTCTTAATCATATTATTCGTAGAAGCTGGTGAAACTTTAAGATAATCTGCCAATTGGTTATTTCCCACCTTTACAGAACTATCTTCAATAAGTAATTGAAAAAGAGCCTTTAAATAATCTTCTTCACTTTTTGTTAAATTATTCAAATTTAATTTGTTAGTCATAACTAACTTTTTTAGTTTTGTCAAAATAATATAGCAAAATTACTAAACCTAATGCAATTATATAGAATCATCTTACTTCCTTTATTAACTCTTAGTTGTGCTTAGTGTTATTTTCTCAAAGGAAAAGCACTACCAGAAACACTAAAACAAGTATGATAGAATAATCAACTTTCGATTTTAAAATGACTACCGATTTTTATGAAGATACTGAGAAGATGTATTCGAATTGAGAGTAATTAGGTAAAACTGAAAAAGAACAAAAAATAAAATGAATAAAATAATATCGATACTAGTCATTTGTTCACTCTCATTTTCATGTAAAAAAGAAGTTAAAAATGAAAATGAAAAACTTAAAGTGGTTACCACTACTTCTATGATTACAGATTTGGTTAAAAATATCGGAGGAGACCTAATAGAAGTTAATGGTTTAATGGGCAGTGGTGTTGATCCTCACTTATATAAAGCTAGCGAAGGTGATGTCAGCAAATTAGTTAACGCCGATGTAATTTTTTATAATGGCTTGCACTTGGAAGGAAAATTAGTAGAAGTCTTCGAGAAAATGCAGCATCAGAATAATAAAACCATAGCTATTGGAGAAAGTCTGGATAAAAATACATTAATCGGTTCTGATTATTTTGCATCAAATTATGACCCCCATATATGGTTTAGTGTCGGAAATTGGAAAATCATTACCATGTTTGTCATTAACAAACTTAAAGAGATAGATCCAAAAAACGCAAAGGCTTTTGAAACTAATGGAAATACATATTTAACAGAATTAGATACACTTGAAACTAGGTTAAAGGAAAAAATAACTACTCTACCTAAAGAAAAAAGAATTTTGGTAACCGCACATGATGCCTTCAGCTACTTCGGAAAAGCATATGATTTTAATGTCGTTGGGCTTCAAGGTCTATCTACTGCCACAGAAGCTGGAGTGCAGGATGTTCAGAAATTAGCTAGTTTTATTATTGAGAAAGAGGTGAAAGCTATTTTTGTAGAAACTTCTGTTCCCAAACGAACTATTGAAGCTCTGCAAGCGGCTGTAAAATCAAAGAATCATGAAGTAAGCATAGGAGGAACATTATTCTCGGATGCTCTTGGTAATCTAGAAACCAAAGAAGGAACATATATTGGTATGTTTGAATATAACGTAAATACTATTGTAAATGCACTACAATAATGGAAAATAAAATTGCAGTTCAAATAGATGACCTCACCGTAGCTTATAATTACAAACCTGTATTATGGGATATTGACCTAGCAATACCTGAAGGAGTATTAATGGCAATTGTAGGGCCAAACGGAGCAGGTAAATCTACCTTGATCAAATCGATTTTAGATATCATTAAACCAATTGCGGGAAGCATTCAAATCTATGGGAAATCTTATAAAAAACAACGATCTCTAGTTGCCTATGTACCGCAAAAAGGAAGTGTTGATTGGGATTTTCCTACCACTGCCCTGGATGTGGTTATGATGGGGACTTATGGCAGTCTTGGCTGGATTAAGAGACCTGGACAAAAAGAAAAAAAAGCTGCTTTGGAAGCGTTAGAAAAAGTAGGAATGCTTTCTTTTAAAAACAGACAGATCAGTCAACTTTCTGGAGGGCAGCAACAGCGTATCTTCCTAGCAAGAGCTTTAGTTCAAAATGCAGCGATTTATTTTATGGATGAACCTTTTCAAGGTGTGGATGCCACAACCGAAAAAGCTATTATCAATATTCTAAAAGAACTTAGAAAAGCAGGAAAAACGGTTATTGTTGTGCATCACGACCTTCAAACTGTACCAGAATATTTTGATTGGGTTACTTTTCTCAATGTAAAGAAAATTGCTACCGGGCCAGTGAAAGATATTTTTAATGATGATAACTTAACCAAGACATACGGAATTAACTACAAAGTTAGTGTTCAAGGGTAGATGAATAGTTTTTAGCAAATAGAGGGTAGTTTATGGAAGAAGTAAAATTCAATTTTGAAGATTTAATAGTATACCAAAAAGCACTTAACTTTGTTGACTTGGTTTATAATACTTGTGAAAAATTTCCAAGTGTTGAAACTTATGGACTATCATCTCAATATATCCGTGCGGCAAATTCTGTAGCTTTAAATATTGCTGAAGGCTCAGGAAATACGGATGCTCAATTTAATAGGTATTTACAGATAGCAATAAATTCAGTTCGGGAATGTGTAGTCTGTTCTACAATTGCAAATAGAAGAAGATATATATATCCGAAAACGAAAATAAGACGACTAGACTAAGGCTAGCAGAATTATCAAAAATGATTACTAGTTTACAAAAACATCTTAAAAACAAAAATAAGAACTAATTCCTACCCTCTAATGACTAAATAACTCTATGGATATACAACAATATATCGAACTTGTTTTTACAGATTATACGTTACGAACAATAACGTTAGGTACGGCTGTGCTTGGTGCAATCTGCGGAATGTTAGGTAGTTTTGCCGTATTAAGAAAACAAAGTTTATTGGGTGATGCTATTTCTCATGCTGCCTTACCTGGTATTGCTATTGCTTTTTTAATTATGGGTACTAAAAATAGTTCAATATTCTTACTTGGAGCATTAATTAGTGGTCTCATAGGAACTTTTTGGATTAGAGGAATAACAAGTAAGACACATCTTAAATCTGATACTGCTTTAGGCCTAATCTTATCTTTATTTTTTGGATTTGGTATGTTATTGCTCACATATATCCAAAAAATGCCGAATGCCAATCAAGCAGGTCTAGAGAGTTACCTTTTTGGTCAGGCAGCAACACTTCTAGAAAGCGATGTATGGTTAATGGTAATTGTTACAGCAATTAGTTTAGTCATTTTATTATTATTCTGGAAAGAACTTAAATTATTATTGTTTGATGCTGATTACACAAAAACACTAGGTTTTAACACTAAGTTTTTGGATATTCTTATTACTACTTTTATTGTGATAGCCATTGTTCTAGGTTTACAAACTGTAGGCGTTGTATTAATGAGCGCCATGCTTTTAGCTCCAGCTGCCGCAGCTAGACAATGGACAAACAATTTATCTGTAATGGTTATTTTGGCAGCTATATTTGGTGCATTTTCTGGAGTACTGGGAACCGCAATTAGTGCCAGCCATAATAATCTATCTACCGGACCCGTAATCGTATTAGTTGCTGGGGTATTTGTATTAGTCTCATTTATATTTTCACCTGGGCGAGGATTATTATTCAGAGAAATACGTTTCCGCAAAAACAGAAATGATCTTCAATTACATAAAACCTTATCTTTTATGTATAATATCGCAAAGACCCATGAAGATATTGCACACCCACATGCAATCAAAATCTTGAATAATTTTCAAGGATTTACCAGAAAATCTCTTCAAAAACTGGAAGACAAAGATTACGTAAAGATTAGTGGAAACATGTGGTCTATGACCGAATCTGGATATAACACCGCTTCAAATCTATATGATCAATTAATTACCGAAGAAAATGAGTAGCGCGCAGATAGAAATACAATTAATTGCTAGCCTTGTGGCTATTGCCTGTGCTATCCCCGGTACATTTCTTGTGTTAAGAAAAATGGCGTTAATCACTGATGCCATAAGCCATTCTATTTTACCTGGTATTGTGATTGGTTTTTTTATTACTCACGATTTATCTTCTCCATTACTAATTATTCTTGCTGCCGCAAGTGGAGTGATTACAGTAATATTAGTAGAATTTATTCAGAAAACAGGATTGGTAAAAGAAGACACTGCAATTGGGCTGGTTTTCCCTGCTTTGTTCAGTATAGGGATTATACTTATTGCCCAAAATGCAAACGACGTCCACCTTGATATCGATGCCGTATTATTAGGAGAATTAGCTTTTGCTCCTTTTGATCGATTAATTTTGGGAGGGGCCGATGTAGGCCCCAAGTCCTTATGGATTATCGGTAGTATTTTATTGATCACATTAGGCTTGCTTTTTGCTTTTTTCAAAGAATTAAAAGTCAGTACATTTGATGCTGGTCTCGCTTCTGCATTGGGGCTCTCCCCTATTGTAATGCACTATGGATTAATGACAATATCTTCGATCACCACAGTTGGTGCATTCGATGCTGTTGGTGCTATTTTGGTGATCGCACTAATGATCGCTCCAGCAGCTACTGCTTATTTACTAACAAATGATCTCAAAAAAATGCTCTTACTCTCTGTACTTTTTGGAGTTAGTAGTGCCATTGGAGGATATTGGATGGCCCATGCCTTAGACACCTCTATCTCTGGGTCGATGACTACGGTTTTAGGATTGGTTTTTCTATTTGTGTATCTATTTGCACCTGATAAAGGTTTATTCTCTGTACTATATAGACAGAAACAACAAAGAATAGAGGTTTCACTACTTACATTTCTTCTTCACTTAGGAAATCATAAAGAAGAAGAAGAACGCCATGTTAAACACTTAAACGAACATATTAATTGGCAGAAAGTACAATCAAAATCTGTTTTGGATCTAGCTCTAAAAAATAACATGATTACCATAGATAATGATATTGTCTCCTTAACAAATAAGGGTAAAAATTTTACTACTGAAGCTATCGACTATATTCTTACAAATAAAAATTCTGAAATTGAAAATATGAAAGATCGGTTTTTCTTATTTAGAGGTTAAATCTCTTATCTTTAAAAGAAAAACAATGACATCCTTAAAAAACAATAGAATAGCATTTCTCTTTATATTCTTATTTAGTTTTATAAGTTTTGGCCAGGAAAAATCAGTTCGATTAATTGAAGACATCCAGAAAAAAAGAACAATTCTCTATGTACAAAATGATACTAATGAGAATAAAAGCATATTCTTAAAAGTGAACCCGACTGGATATCGTAGAAGTGCACAACGCCCTATTATAAAAAGTATCCCGGCAAAAACAAAAGTACAAATGTTGATTCTTATTCCATTAACAGATGTAGAATCACATTATACTTATAACCTGATTGTAAATGAGAAGCTCGACAATATAGAAGCAGAACGTATTAAAAATTTAAAAAAGAAAGATAGTACTCAGCTCTAAAAACTAAAGTCGAAATAAAATATTTCGGCTTTAGTTTTAGTAAATACTCACGATACCCTTATTTAAATTTCAATTTAATAGGTAATTTATACATAACACTTACTTTTTTACCTTCCTGCTCTCCAGGAATCATTACTGGTAATCCTTCTAGAACTCTAAGTGCTTCTTCTCTTAGTATTTTACTTTTATTTTTCACCTTAATATCTTTTACTTTTCCGTCATTACCAATAGAAAACCGAGCACCAATTTCCTGATATCCTGTAAGTCCATTTTCCTTTGCAAGTTTTGTATTAAATTGCTTTACTATATACTGTGAGATTTTCTGGCTAAAGCATTTTTTTGTCTCTTCCTGCGAAAGGTTTTCGCAACCCGGAAAAACTGGCACTTTTTCTATTACTCCAAAAGGGATATCTGCCATACCATATACATCCTCATAATGAGGATTAGAAAAACCATCATCAGTGACTAATAGAGCTAATACTTTTAATGCTTTTTCTTCTTCTGGGGATACATTTCCTTGTTTTTCTATTTGGTGTCTTACAGCCTGAATTTTTTCTATCAAAGGACTATCAACATTTTCAGACATTACTTTTGACTGAGCACTAGTATCTTGAGCACACGAAGTGTATAATAACATTAACAACATAACAGGAACTAGTAATAAATACTTTAATTGAAAAATTTTCCTTGATTTTGATTTTTGTAACATAACTATTCGATTTTTGATTAATGAATGATTAAAAAATGTATTGATGAATGAAATTTTATCGGTCTGAAAGATCTGCGATAACAGATCTTGATAATACTCTTTTTTATCTGTTTCAGAAATTGCTTTGGAATCAGCAATATATTCCTGAAGCACTGCAATCCGGTTTTGATATACATATACTAGCGGATTAAACCAGCAAATGATCCTCAATATTTCAAAGAAGAGTAAATCCAATGTATGATGCTCTTTAATATGGATTTTCTCATGCAATAGAATATTTGTCTTTTTGACTTCAGATAGTTTTTCTCCCAAAAAAATGGTATTAAAAAATGAAAAAGCTGTGTTTGTATTGGGTAATGAAATCAAGTTAAAATTTTCTACTCTGGTTTTAATTCCTGTCTGTTTTAATTTTAATATCCTGTAGAGTTTATAGCAAAAAAGAAATAGACTAATTACCATTCCTGTATACCATAGGTATTCGCTAAAACGTGCTATAGTAAGAAAATTAAAAAAAGAATCTGATGATTTTATTATAACTTCTGAACCTTCTATTTCTTCTGAGACATTACCAATTAATACTGCAGGCAGTTGAATCATATATTGTTCTGGTATATTCTCCTTGATTACATCTATTTTAATAAGCGGTAGAATAAAACTTAGTAGTGATGTCATCAAAAGATAAACTCGGTTCCAATTAAAAAAAGTTTCTTTTTTAAGGAACAGATCATATATTAATAAGAAAAGTAATTGAACAACTAGTATTTGTAGTATATAATGTATCATTTTTTCTTTTCATCTTTATTAATTTCTTTCATTGCAGCTTCCATTTCTGCAATACTTATATCATTTTTCTTTATAAAAAAGGAAACCATACTTTTAAAAGAGCCCTGAAAATATCCATCTATTAGCTTATTGATACTTTGATTACTGTAATCTGTTTTTTTTATAAGAGGGAAATAAATATGAATACGCCCTTCTTTTCTGTAGTTTACAAACCCTTTATCTTCTAAGATTCTAACAATAGTAGAAACTGTATTATAAGCTGGTTTAGGCTCTGGTAATTGTTCTAAAATAGATACTACTCCTCCTTCATTTATATCCCAAAGAATTTTCATAATATCTTCTTCTGCTTTAGTAAGTTGTTTCATATAGATAAGAATTTTGTTTAGCTAATATAAACTAAATTTTTAGTTTGAACTAATTTAATAGTTTGAATTGGTATTTATTTTGCAATTAACATCAATAAAAACTTCTCTATTTATAAATAAGTAAGGCCATGACAATATTGTCATAGCCTTACTTATTATCCTTCGCACAACTTAATAAAAGATCTACCTCAACTTCTAAAAAATACAATGATCACTACACTACTATATGTATCATTTATGTATTATACATTTACCTATTTCTCTGTAATTTTAGAAACCAAAATAGCATCTGCCTCATAACGCCAGGGGTTAATGTAACCTTGTCCTTTTGCAGGTTTAGGCGTTGTTGTTTCTCCTGTTAAGGTATTAAACCAATAATATGTTTTTGTTTTATCTTTTTCAGGTTTTAAAACCCACCCCAATTTAATTTGAAAGTTCTCTTTAGGCACATAATGCAACTGAAGCCCTTTTTTATTTGCTAGGGCATAACCACTACTATTCATCCAGGGAGCTGGTTTCAAATCTTCATCTACAAATTGCTTCCAAAAGGAACTTAAATATTGAAAATAATCAAATTTTGGTTTATATGAATCTTCAGGTTGTTGAAAAGGGTTATACACAACAACATTCCAGGAAGTTCCTTGCCAATAGTAGGTTGTTCCAGCTCCTGCGAATAAGCACATATAATTCCTACGCAAACACACTTCTGCATTTGTATAATCTCCTGTAAAAACAGTATAATCAGACGTCTCATACCCACCATGTTCTATATTAAAAATTGGCTTATTCTTAAATGTGGTATATGCTTCCAATGTTTTGTTATATATATTGTGGCTCCAGTCTTGTGAGGATATATAATCTACCTCATCTCCATGTTTTTTACAAAACCCATAATCATGTACTGTTATTAAACGTTTATAAGAATCCTGCTTGCGAATTCGTTGGATACGTTCAGAAATATATGCTTCGTCCGCTCTACCATAGTACAAAGCTTCTTTGGACACATCCCATAACACATTAGGAAAAGCCTGATAACGCTTAATTACATAATCATAATACAAATTGTCTGCATCAGATTGCATATCTGGCCATTTTACTAATTTATTCCATACATAAATCATGATATGCGCAAATAATTGTCGCTCATGCATGGCCAACAAGGTTCTATCATATTTTTTAAAAAAATCTACATTCAAACTACTAAAATCCGGAGTATCATTAGTTCCTAAAAAGGGAAATATGTTTTCTGGTCCGCCAAATTCGTGTTGAGGATGTGCAGCTAATTTTTCATCTTTCTTCCAGCTAACATCATATGAAAATACATTCATTACAATTTGATTGAAACCGTTCTTTTTAATTAAATTAAGTAAATGGTTTGTCTTCAATAGCTTCTTCTCATTATGATAATCCAAAGCATACAACCAATCACATTCAAATGCTATTGGAGTATATTTTTCTCCCGATTCATAATAAAAATTACGAGTATCTTCCTTGGATAATCGAACACCTCCTTTATGATCTTTGTTCGGTAAAATGGTTACTGTTCCTTCTTTCTTATCCAGTGAAGAATGCTCACTTTGGGTTATGAAGGTCCAAGTACCAATTATTGCACTAGAAAATCTAATTAACCACTCACTTTTGTTATTAGTATTTCCATTATATATCAATGGTAACACCAATTTGTTTCCCGAACTATTGGTAAATATAACAGTACTAGAATCTTTAAATGGATTTTTTATAGTATTTGCAGTTAGTAAAATATCTAAAATTTCCCATTGCTTTATTTTATGCTTTTGATTAGACTTAAAAGGTTGCTCCTGATGTTGTGCAATAGATTGTGTAACAAGAATCAACAAAAAAAGTATGCTTATGAATTGTTTCATTCTAATGTATTTATTCTTTAATACATAAAACTAAAACCTAAAAAACAATAATATGATCACATACGACTTAAATCATATAACAAATCACCTAGATCAGGTATCAGAAATTTGATAAATTCAAGTTTACCGATTCTTACATCATGGTTTTATTTAAGAAAAAGAGCTTTAATATATCTATTCATTAGATTTTATTACTACATAATAAAACACTGCTGGTTAGAAAAAAGTAACACACTTTAATTCTACTAAAGAAAAAACCACAACTTATATAGTCGTGGTTTTTTTTGATATATTGTTGTTATTAATATTTCTTGTTCAGCAATGAAAGAAAAATAGATACAATTTTAAAATTCTCTATTAACATCAAAAGCTTCTAAATAATCTTTCACACGTTGTACAAATTGTCCACCTAATGCACCGTTTACAACTCTATGATCGTAAGAGTGTGATAAGAACATTTTATATCGTATACCTATAAAATCACCCTCTGGAGTCTCAATTACAGCTGGAACTTTTCTAATAGCCCCTAGCGCCAAAATAGCAACCTGTGGTTGATTTATGATCGGTGTCCCCATAATACTTCCAAAAGTACCTACATTAGTAACAGTATATGTTCCTCCTTGGATATCATCTGGTTTTAATGCATTATTACGTGCGCGACCAGCTAGATCATTAACCGCTTTGGTCATTCCAACGAGATTTAATTGATCTGCATTTTTTATAACAGGAACGATCAAATTACCATCAGGTAAGGCAGCTGCCATACCTAAGTTTATATTTTTCTTTTTAATAATTGTATCACCAGATACTGAAATATTTATCATCGGAAAATCCTTGATAGCTTTAGCAACAGCCTCCATAAAGATTGGAGTAAATGTAAGATTCTCTCCTTCTCTTTTTATAAAATCTGCTTTAACTTTCTTTCTCCAATTCCAAATATTAGTTACATCGGCTTCAATAAACGATTGAACATGAGCCGAAGTCTGAACAGACTCAACCATATGATGCGCAATGAGTTTACCCATCCTGGTCATTTCTATAATCTCATCCTCTCCAGATGCTACTATTGGTGCAGCTTTTACAGCTACAGGTTTAGCAGGTTTTTGAGCTTCTTTAACCACAGGCGTTGTAGACTGAACAGAAGTTTTAATTTCTGTTTTTCCATTTTTACGATTTTCTACAAATTGCAGAATATCGTTTTTGGTCACTCGGCCATCCTTACCTGTTCCAGGAATTGATTCTAATTCTGGTAAAGAAACTCCTTCAGTAGAAGCTATATTTTTTACCAGGGGTGAATAAAATTTATCACTAGTCGAAAAATCTGTTACACCTGTTGATATTGTTTCTGTAGTCCCCGCCATTTCTGCTTCTAAGACTACAGCTTCTTTAGGAGTTTGTTCGACTTCAACTTTGACTTCCTCTGGACTTGAATCTGGTGCACCCTCACCCTCTATCTCGATTATAGCTATAGCTTGACCTACCTGTACTACATCATCTACTTCAAAAAGCTTTTCAACAAGCACACCTTCTACCTCACTAGGCACTTCACTATCTACTTTATCTGTAGCAATCTCAACAACTGCATCATCCAATTCTATTGTATCTCCAACTTCTTTTAACCAAGTTGTTATTGTTGCTTCTGCAACGCTTTCACCCATCTTCGGAAGTTTAAGCTCAAATTTTGCCATATCCTTAATTAAAAGTGTTTATAAGTTATATTTTTTGCGAATTTACTTAAAATTCGACTTAAAAATTATTTTTTATCTATTAAAATTTATTTAAAATACTAAAACCTCTCCTTTTCCATCGCTGAAATTACTTCCTATAATATAATCACAATTTGCAGGTCTAATTTTAAATGTACAATTACTTGTTTTAAGGTTTTGTATTGCTCGAATAATCTCTGTAAAAGAGATAAAATTGTTATCAAAGATAATCTCGATATTTTTATCTCCCAAATTTACTATGGATTCTATTGACACTTTTTCTATTCTTTGATTCACTTTATCACATAATCTTTCCCATACATTATGATTATCAGAAACCAAATAATAGTGATCAATTATTCTTTTTTCTTTATCATAATTACGGAATGATTGTATAACCGAAACCAAACGTATTGCAATAGAAACCAATTTATCCAAAAACCAATTACTCCTAAAGTGTTTTTTATAGAATATTCGCATTGCTCCATAAAATCTTCGTATATATACTGCATTACGATCCGTGCTTTCTCCTTTGTAATGAATTGCTGTGATTTCACCTACGTAATAATTCTGTAATCCCTTCTTTTTTATTTTATATGAGATATCAATATCTTCTCCATACATAAAGTAATCTTCATCAAAACCTTTTATTGTAAGATAATTTTTCTTTTTCACCAAGAGAAAAGCTCCTACAAGAATATCTACATCTCCTATTTCCTCTTCTAAAACATGATCTGCATAATAGCTTTTTACGTTTCCTAATCTAATTTTAAAAAGTCTTCGAAAAGAAGTTAATGGTGAAGGGATATTGCGCTTACTTTCCGGCAGAAAATTACCTGTACCATCTATTAATCTAGGACCTAAGAAGCCTACATTTGGCAAACGATCTGCAACACTTATCAATGTATCAAAAACATCTACTCCTACTACCGTGTCAGGATTAAGGATGCACACATATTCTCCTTTTGCCTTTGCCACACCCTGATTATTAGCTTTAGCAAATCCTACATTATCTGTATTTTCAATAAGAATTACCTCTGGAAACCGATTTTTGAGCATCTCACAACTATCATCCACCGAATTATTGTCTACAACTATAATTTCAGCATCCATAGCCTGTATCGCCTCTTTAACGCTTTGCAAGCAAAGTTCTAAGAAATAACGTACGTTATAGTTAATAATGACAACAGATAACTTCAGGGTATTAGTTTTTTATTAAAAAGAATTATGAACTTTTTAATGCATTTTCAAAAGGAATTCGATTCAAAATACTTCGTCCTAAGGTAACCTCATCTGCATATTCTAATTCATCATTAACTCCAATTCCTCTTGCAATAGTAGAAGTTTTTATATCTATTCCTTCTAATTGCTTATACATATAAAAATTGGTAGTATCTCCTTCCATAGTAGCACTTAATGCAAATATTAATTCACTTACCATTCCTGATTTAACTTTTTCGATTAGAGAAGTGATATTAAGATCAAGCGGCCCAATACCATCTAGTGGGCTTATTTTTCCTCCTAACACATGATACAATCCTCTATATTGACCTGTACTCTCAATGGCCATAACATCACGTATATCCTCTACGACACAAATAATCTCACGAATTCGATTGGGATTACTACAAATATCACAAGTGTCTGTATCACTGATACTATGACATGTTTTACAAAATTTAATATCTTGACGTAATGCCCCCAGAGCTTTTACCAAATGTTCTGTTTGAGTTTCAGGTTGTCTCAGCAAATGTAATACCAACCTCAATGCCGTACGTTTTCCTATACCAGGTAATTGTGACATTTCATAAACTGCGTTTTCTAATAATTTTGAAGAAAATTCCATAGCACAACAAATTTAACATTTTTAATGAAGATCGCTTTATAAATACTATAGTATTCTTACTATGCGGTTGAAACGTTTTTTGCTACTTTTACCTAAAAAGTAGGAATAATGTTAGATGCTCTTTCTGAAGAAACACAACTCATCTTAGTGGTTATTATCATCGCTGTCTTATTTATTATCATTTCATGGAATACAAAACGAAACAAAAGCAAGTTGTATGATCGTGATAAGCGTAATTTTAGAAAGAATTATTTAAAGAAAAAGAAAAATAAATAGTATTAAAATATAATTCAAATGAAGATATATACAAAAACAGGTGATAAAGGAACTACTGCTCTATTTGGAGGAACCAGAGTTCCCAAACATCATATTCGTATAGATAGTTATGGCACTGTTGATGAACTAAATTCACATATAGGTCTTATCAGAGATCAAAAAATCGATGAACTCAGTAAACAAGTATTAATTAAAATACAAGATAAACTTTTTGCTGTAGGAGCTGTTTTAGCAACTGATCCAGAAAAAGCTATTCTTAAAAGTGGTCAGAAAAGACTTAATATACCTACTATTTCTATAGAAGACATAGAACTTCTGGAAAATGAAATTGATCGTATGAATGAATCTTTGCCACCAATGACACATTTTGTATTACCTGGAGGCCATCAAACTGTGTCATTCTGTCACATTGCTCGTTGTGTATGCAGAAGAGCTGAGCGTTTAGCGACAGCATTATATGAAATATCACCTTTTGAAGAAGCTACATTACAATACCTAAACCGACTATCTGACTACCTTTTTGTACTGGCACGAAAGTTGTCCCACGATTTAAGAGCAGAAGAAATAAAATGGATTCCCGCAAAAAAATCTTAAAATTCTACTGTTAAAAAGTTTCTTATAGGAAACCCTAAAAAATCACGTTCTTATAATTATTGTTTAAATAATTAATTTTTTACTTGACTTTTTAAACTAAAAAATTATTTTTGCAAAAAATTAAACCAGTAAGCATATGTATTGGACTTTAGAATTAGCATCATATTTAAGTGATGCACCTTGGCCAGCTACAAAAGACGAGTTGATAGATTACGCAATTCGTACTGGAGCACCTTTAGAGGTTGTAGAAAACCTGCAAGCAATTGAAGATGAAGGAGATTCATATGACTCTATAGAGGAAATATGGCCTGATTATCCTACCGATGAAGATTATCTTTGGAATGAGGATGAATATTAAATAAATGAAATAGTATTAAAAGTCTCGCAAGAGGCTTTTTTTTTGCGTAAATTACGCCGCTTTTGTGGTTATTTACTGCTTAAAAGTATTGTATAATCAGACCTTTTTAGGTCTTGAGATAAGCATGTATTCCAAAATGATTGGAATCAGACTTGACGTTACCTCATTTAGTAGGTTAAACCAATTAGTTTCATTTTGAAATTAAAATCTCAATAAACAACACAACCATATATTATGGGAATTTTAGATTCTGTATTAAAAGTATTTGTTGGAGATAAATCCAAAAAAGACATTAAAGAGATTCAACCAAAGGTTGAACTTATAAAACAAGCAGAAAAGGCATTATCTAGCCTTTCTCATGATGAATTACGTGCTAAAACTATTGAATTCAAAAATAGCATTAATGAAGCTCGTGAAAAAATCAATGAAAAGATTGAAGTACTTATCAAAGAAGCTGATGACACAGAAGATATTGATAGAAAAGAAGATATTTATGGTGAAATTGATGTCTTAAAAGAAGATGCATACAAAGCTACAGAAAAAGCTTTAAACGATATCCTTCCCGAAGCTTTTGCCGTTGTAAAAGAAACTGCAAAACGTTTTGCTGAGAATACATCAATAGAAGTTACTGCATCTGCATACGATCGTGAACTCTCTGGAACCAGAGACCATATCACACTTGACGGCGAAAAAGCAATTTGGTCTACAAGCTGGGATGCTGCAGGTAAAGAAGTAAAATGGGATATGGTACACTACGATGTACAACTTGTAGGAGGAGTCACATTGCATGAAGGAAAAGTAGCAGAAATGCAAACAGGGGAAGGAAAAACTCTGGTAGCAACGCTTCCTGTATATCTTAATGCACTATCTGGTAATGGGGTTCACCTGGTTACTGTAAATGATTATCTTGCCCGTCGTGATAGCGAGTGGATGGCACCTATTTTTCAATTTCACGGACTTACGGTAGATTGTATTGATAATCATAGACCTAACTCTGCAGAGCGTAGAGCTGCTTATAATGCTGATATCACATACGGTACCAACAATGAATTTGGTTTTGATTATTTAAGAGATAATATGTCTCATGCACCAGAGGACTTAGTACAACGCCCTCATAATTATGCTATTATTGATGAGGTAGATTCTGTATTAATTGATGACGCACGTACACCTCTTATTATATCTGGAGCTATTCCAAAAGGAGATGTTCATGAATTTGATGAGTTAAAACCAAAAATTGCAGATGTTGTTTCTGTACAACAAAAGTACCTTACTACAGTCCTTGCAGAAGCCAAAAAACTAATAAAAGAAGGAGACGCTAAAGAAGGTGGGTTTAAATTACTACAGGTATATCGAGGAATTCCTAAAAACAAAGCATTGATTAAGTTTTTAAGTGAAGAAGGAGTTAAACAACTACTTCAAAAAACAGAAAACTTCTATATGCAGGACAACAATCGTGAAATGCACAAGATTGATGCCGATTTATATTATGTAATTGAAGAAAAAAACAACCAAATAGATCTTACTGATAAAGGAGTAGATTATCTTTCTGGTAAAGAAAATCCTGATTTCTTTGTTTTACCACAGATTGGAATGGAAATCGCCAAAATCGAAGGTGAAGGATTATCCAAAGAAGACGAAGCAGAAAAGAAAGAAGATCTTTTTAGAGACTATAGTGTAAAGAGTGAACGTATTCATACCCTTCGCCAATTATTAAAAGCATATTCTTTATTTGAAAAAGATGTTGAATATGTGGTTATGGACAATAAGGTAAAAATTGTTGACGAACAGACAGGTCGTATCATGGATGGACGTCGATATAGTGATGGGTTACATCAGGCAATTGAAGCAAAAGAAAACGTAAAAATTGAAGACGCAACTCAAACTTTTGCAACGGTAACTCTTCAAAATTACTTCAGAATGTACGGTAAGTTATCTGGGATGACTGGTACTGCAGTAACTGAAGCTGGAGAACTTTGGGAAATCTATAAATTAGATGTTGTAGAAATACCAACCAACAGACCTATTGCCAGAAAAGACATGGAAGATTTGGTATACAAAACCAAACGTGAAAAATATAATGCTGTTATAGAACAAGTTACAGAGTTATCTCGAGCAGGAAGACCTGTATTAATTGGTACAACTTCTGTAGAGATTTCTGAATTATTAGGTCGAATGCTTACTATTCGTAAAGTCCCACATAATGTCTTAAACGCAAAACTTCATAAAAAAGAAGCTGATATTGTAGCTGAAGCTGGTAATCCTGGAGTTGTAACTATTGCAACCAATATGGCAGGACGTGGTACCGATATCAAATTATCAGACGAAGTCAAAGCTGCGGGAGGTCTTGCAATTGTAGGAACAGAACGTCATGATTCTCGTCGTGTAGATAGACAATTACGTGGTCGTGCTGGTCGTCAAGGAGATCCAGGAAGTTCACAGTTCTATGTGTCCTTAGAAGATAACTTAATGCGTTTATTTGGTTCTGAACGAATTGCAAAAATGATGGATAGAATGGGATTAAAAGAGGGAGAAGTAATTCAACACTCTATGATCTCTAAATCTATTGAAAGAGCCCAGAAAAAAGTTGAAGAGAATAATTTTGGAGTACGTAAACGACTTCTAGAATATGACGATGTGATGAATGCTCAACGTGAAGTGGTGTACAAACGTCGTTATCATGCACTTTTTGGGGAACGTCTTCGTGTGGATATCGCCAATATGATCTATGATACTGTAGAAGTAATCACAGAAGGAAACAAAGGAGCACAAGATTTTAAAAATTTTGAATTTGAATTGATTCGATACTTTTCTATGAGTAGTCCGATTTCTGAACAAGAATTTGAAAAAATGGATGCGCAGAAGATCGCCGGAGAAGTATATAAAGTAGCATATCAGCATTATCAGGATAAAATGAAACGTAACGCTGATACAGCTTACCCTGTGCTTAAACAAGTATATGAAAACTTATCGAAAAGCAATCCAGATGTTGATAAAATTCCAATCAGAGTTCCTTTTACAGATGGAGCAAAAAGTCTTGAAGTAATCACAAACTTAAAGAAAGCATGTGAAACTGAAGGAAAACAATTAATTACTGATTTCGAAAAAAATATTACACTTGCTATTATTGATGATGCCTGGAAAACTCATCTTCGTAAAATGGATGAATTAAAACAGAGTGTACAATTAGCAGTTCATGAACAGAAAGATCCATTACTAATTTACAAATTTGAAGCTTTTGAATTGTTTAAAGTAATGATTGAAGAAGTTAATAAAGATGTTATTTCATTTTTATTTAAGGGTGAATTACCAACTGGCGACTCACAAGACATTTCTGAAGCTCGTCAAGTACGAAAAAGAGAAAACCTGGAAACTTCTAAAGAAGAAATACCTAATATGGATGAGCGTGCCGCTCAAAATAGAGCTGCAGGGCAAACTCAAGGCCAACCACAAGTTACTGAGACTATTGTACGTGAACAACCAAAAATCGGACGTAACGACAGAGTTACTATCAAACATGTAATGAGTGGAGAGAACAAAACCGTAAAATACAAACAAGCTATCCCATTAATCGAAAAAGGAGAATGGGTTTTGGTTAACGAATAAAACTGTATAAACTCTATACATTATTTAAAAACCTGAAGTTAATTCTTCAGGTTTTTTGTTTTTTACTTAAACTATATTGATTGATGTGTATTTCTATATCCAAAAACCCATAAACCAATCAAAAACAACAACTTACTCTTCAGCAAACACCTCATAAACTAGTCCAAATTTATAAATATCACTAATCTTACTTTGTTAATACGTACCATCTTTCTCTACATTTACTTTTTTTGTAAAAAATAAAGGAAGCGTTGCCTTTTAAAATTAAACGTGTATAATACACCTTCTACTAAAGAAGATGGTTTTGGGGAAAACAAAAAATAATTAAAATTCTAAACAAACATTCTAATATTATGATGTCTAAGAAACAATCAAATATGCAGAGTCACAATACTAATGTAAATCACTATTCATTTGCTATGAAAAAATATATAACAAAATCGATACTTTTCTTATCGATAGTTCTATTAGGGATAGGTTGTAGTGAAGATGAAGCTGATCCTATAAACCCCGACAATGAAAATTCTGAAAACTCAGACATTCAATTCGAGGATAATGATATTTCATTTAATTTGGTTAATCTAAAATGGTCAGCGGTTTCCGGACCAAATAACGAAGAGGTAGTATATGACATTTATTTGGGGGATACCAAAATTAAGGACAGTAACGAAGATACAGATTACACTTTAACTAAATTAGAAGCGAATACAGAATATTCTGGTCGTATTGTACCAAAAACTGTAGATAGTAAAACTTCATTATTAAATAGTAAGACCAATCATAAAAATGCTAAAGAAAGTATTGAATTAGATCCTATCTCTTTTATTGTTAAAACGAAACAATTTGCAGATCCTAGTGCTCCAACACCAGAAATTTCGAATATTACAGTAAATAGTATCATCAATAATGGTGCAACGCTTAATTGGGATACAGCTACTATAAGTGATGGATCTCAAATCACTTATAACATATATCTAGAAGGAGATTTAATTGCCAATAGTCTTACAAATAACACGTACATTTTTGAAAATTTAGAACCCAAAACATTGTACAAAGGAATATTGTTAGCAATAAGTACGAATCAAAAATCAGTTGCTTTAGATTTTGAATTCACAACATTACCCAGCTCAGATGAAATCCCTTTAACTGGTTTCGCATTTTTTAGAGGGGCATCAATAAGCTACCCAGCAAGCGATTGGTTACAATTAATCCCTATATTTTCTCCTATAGATGCAAATGCTGTAGATCTTAACTGGACAAGTAGTGATGAATCAATCGCCACAGTAGATGAATCTGGTTATGTACACACTAAGCCAAAAATAGGAGTAATTACAATTACTGCCTCCTCGGTAGACAATCCCCAAATAACCCAATCAATAGAAATAATAGTAACTGAAAGAATACCAAATGGTGATCGATTTATCTCCACACAACCAAGAAGATCTTCTATTTTAATTGGTGGCGTACAAAAAATTCAAATCAATGACTTTAATGTAAAACCAGATGATATAAGAGATTTTGTATTTACATCGAGCGATCCGAGCATTGCGACTGTAGACAATGATGGTAATGTAGCTGGTGTGGCATTAGGAACCGTAGCCATTACAGCAACATCTGCCAGCAATCCTGATTTGACCGATTCTGTAATGTTACGTGTGGTAAAAGACCCTATCCCAATTACCGATTTTATTTTTTACTATGATAATCCACGCTCATTATTTGTTGGGCAACAACAGAATCTTTATCCAAAAATACTACCAGTAGATGCCACAAATCAAGAACTTATATTCACGTCAACTAATCCAAGTATTTTAGAAATATCAAGAGGGTTTGCCAAGGCCATCACCCCAGGGAACACAAGTGTTATTATTACCTCGGTAGAAGATAATTCAATCTCGGAAACTAGAGATTTTAATGTTATCCCAGACCCTATATCACTTAATCAAAATACAGGTTTATATACTGCTCCTGCAAATTCTGAAGTAGTTATGCAATTATTTGCATATTTAGATGTGGATCCACAATCTAGTGCTCAATTCACAGAAATGACTATACAATATTCTGTGAAAGATAGTTCTGGCACAGAATTACTAAATCAATCTAATCCAACAGACATAGTACAGATAAATGTTTCAGAAAATCCTGATGGAACAAAATATGTAGATGCTTACGCTGAAGCAATAAAGTTTCAGATGCCTGCAGATGGTAAAGTGACTATTAGCATTGTTGAAGTTAGGCTTTTTAATAGTCAAGATTTTTTCTTACAACAGTTAGATCTTGATATTACTAATAATCAAGGGCCAAGAAAAACGCTAACTATTCCGATAGATAGTGTTATACTAGATTAATTTTATATAGCTCTAATTCTATAAAGACAAAGGTGTTCATTAAATGAACACCTTTGTCTTTATAGAATATTTTTTTAGTGAGGTACATAGTATTAAACAACTATATTTTCAACAAAAGATTAGGGTCTGGGCAATTTTGCAAATAAAACTCCAGGTCTTTTTTATTAGAAACTCCAGGGTAATCTCCAATATTTCCTTGCATATCTTTAATAACCTGAAAATGCAAATGAGGAGCATAATCTCCATTTACTGATGCAGTTCCCAAAGCAGCTATAGTTTGTCCCGCTTTTACAGGATCTCCAACAGTAATTCCTGAAAGTGACCCTAAACTTAAATGCCCATACAAGCTATAAAACACAACATCATCTAATGCATGTTCTAGAATAATGGTTGGCCCGTAATCTCCAAAATTATTATTGTTTTTGAAGCTATGAATTTTACCATCAAGAGGGGCGAGTATTTTGGTTTCTGCATCACACCAAATATCTATCCCCAAATGAATATTACGTTCTGTTTCTGGATTATGCTGATTAAAATGAGAACTCCTGCTATAAATCCCCCTTACTTCATTATAACCACCATAAGCTACTTTTGCTTTGTTTTGAGCTATATATTCCTTTATATACACCTCAAATGCTCTTGAAGAGGATACATCTATAGTATCTAAGTCTGGATTGGTGGCAGAAAGATCAATCGCAACATAATCTTCTTTAACGAATTCTGAATCTACCACAGAAATAAAATCATGTGAGATATTTTTTATCTTTTTTTTAAAATTATCATTCATTATCTAAGTACTTTGTGAAATAGTTTTTGGTATTTTCGACTTCCATTTTTTGGGTAATTGTTTTAGCAGTGTTTTCTTAAACAAATGATAATCCACTGTTATAGTATGTCTAGGCGTATTAATTTGCTTATAATGTGGATGAGTCACTTCACGTTGGCACAGTTTTTCAATAGTAGAAGGCATTTCCCATTCTCCCACTAAATAATTTGCTAAAATCTTACTCTGTAATTCTGCTCCCGGCCAAATACACCCTAAAGGTTGAAACATCCCAATAAAAAACAGATCATGATATTCTTGATGAAACATTTTTAAATACAAAGGCACTGGTCCGCTACTATAATCAATAAACGATCTATCAAAAAATGTATGTTTCAAAATATATCCTGTGCAAGCTATGATTACATCAAACTCTTCACTCGTACCATCTTTAAAATAAACCATTTTCTCATTTAGTCGTTCAATATCTTTCTTAGGATGTACTTTACCATGACGAATTTTATATAATAATTCATCATTTATAGTTGGGTGTGTTTCTCCAAATTTTGTTTTCACTTCTGGTAATCCATATAGCTTATTTTTACCTAACATCAAGTTTAACAATTTGTCATTAAGCCAGCTTCTAATTTTTACAGGCATCCATGATGAACGAGCTCCTACAATATCAGAGGGTAGTCCAAAGAAAAATTTAGGGATAATACGATAGCCTCTCCTCCAGCTAATACTTGTTTTTTTACTTACCCTACTAGTTTCTACTGCCACATCACAAGCAGAGTTACCACCACCGATTACCAAAACTCTTTTATCTGCAAAAGGCGAAGCTTTTTTATAATGATGAGAATGTATAAACTGACCTGTAAACATACCTGGATATTCTGGTACTCTAGGTACAGAATGATGACCATTGCAAATCACTAAATCTGTAAAAATCTCTATATACTGTTTTCCCTGATGTGTTATAGTAATATGCCATTCATTTTTATGTATACGTTTACAATGTTTTACCGAAGTCTCAAATTGAATATAAGGGTATAGCTCAAAATGTCTGGCATAGGCTTGAAAATAACGTCTTAACTCGTCATGAGAAGGATAATCGGCTACTGTTTCATCAAAATCGTCAAAAGTAAAATCTTCATATTGTGATAATGTTTTAGAACTTATAATATGGGTAGTTTCAAAAACACTAGAATGGCTTTCTTCTTCTGAATAGATCCAATTACCTCCTACTTCATTATTTCTGTCGAAACAGATGACATTAAGCTCCTTATCTTTTATATTTTTTAGCGCTGTTATTCCGCTAGGACCTGCTCCTATAACACAAATTCTTCTTTCCATTTAGATGATATGATCCCTAATTAATAGATCTGTAAAATAGAAAATGTGTTGCAGTTTAAAAAATATTTCCGGGGAGATATACTAATCACCTCTAAAAACTACTATCTATTCTTCTCTTTAGTATTGGTATTTGTACAAAAAATAAAAGTGCGAGAAATAATATACCATAGAGGGTTGTCTTATGAAGTGTAAAGTCTGAAAATGGATTATCCAGATCTATAACCTTTAAAAAAGAAAAGTCAATGGTATGCAAAATAGATACTTCATTATCAGACAAAAGCAATAAAATCCCTAGTATTGACACAATCACCAAAGCAACTATCAACCATGTTTTTTTTGATATTAAGGGAGTGTAATTCAATGATTTTTGAGAAGAAACTTCTATTTCCTTCATTATATTATTCATAAAATTTGCAGAAGGAGATTCTAATCCTGCCTCTTTAACCAAATGTTGGATATCATTTTTATATTGCTCTTCCATTTTTACTACTAATTTCTGGAGAAATGTGATATTTCAATATCGAATATAGTTTTTTTCTACCACGATAGAGTTTTATTTTCACATTATCTGCCGTTAGATCCGTCATTTCAACAATCTCTTTTACACTTTTTTCGTCAAAGTAATACCATGTTATGATAGCAGCTTCATCTTTAGCAAGCTTCATTATACTATCTGAAATTATCTTTTTTCGTTCTTTGGCTTGTAAATAATTTAATGCATCATTTACCAATTCTATTTCACCCTCATTAATTTCTTCGATAAGTTCTGAGGTTATCATACGCTTACTCTTCTTCAAAGCATCCAAACTCTTTCTGTATGCTATAGTATACAACCAAGTAGAAAATTTCGCATCTCCTCTATAATTATCTAGAGATTTAAATGCTTTTATAAAAGAATCCTGCGCCACTTCTTCTGCTTCTTCTTTATTTTTGATCATACGATATACTACAGTGTACACTAAGTTCTGATAACGCTCTATCAAAACAGAAAAAGCATTCACCTGCCCTTCGAGAACTTGATTGATATAATATTGATCTGATTGATGGTTCATTTCTTCATAAGACGATAGCGTATAAGTATAGGTTACATAAATTTTAATAAAAAGTACAAAATATATTTTTTATCTTTTTTTTGTAACCGCTTTGAATCATACTTCGTCTTAATTAGAAAACGAACAGTATAATCATTTAAATCAAAAATTATGAGTTTTATCGAAGCACTAATACCATTATCCATATTTGGATCTATTTTTGGAATATTCTATTTATTTATTGCAGCTAGAAATAAAGAACGCATGGCACTTATAGAAAAAGGGGCAGATGCTTCTATCTTTTATAGTAGCAAAGAGAAAAGAGTTACCCCTATATGGAAAGTTTTTATCTTAAACCTATCCTTATTATTAATGGGAATTGGGATTGGGATTTTTATAGCTGGAATTTTACATTTATCTATCGGTGTTGATGAAGATATAGCATATCCAGGAACAATCTTTTTAATGGCTGGAGTAGGATTATTTACTGGCTTTAACATGACTAAAAACTTAGACAAATAAACAAGCCTTTGTTTTTGTAAAAAAACTATGCCTGTACAATGATGTACAGGCATAGTTTTTTTACCTATTTTTTATTCTTCATATATCTTTATACATCTTTGTCTTTGTATATCTTACGCAAAATAAAGACATAACAAACCTAATGTAAAGCATCAATAACTTCTTTCTTTCATAGACCCTCTATCCTTATTCATATACATTATTTTATCGTTCACCATTTATTTTAAATAAAACGTAAACCGATGCTATATAACACTGTTCTAAAAATAAGAATGCCTAATTGATCAAAATATATTAATACACAAAAAAACCTTTCAAATTATGAAAGGCTTTTTTTATATCTATCAATTTATTATTACATATCTGCCACTTGATCTTCGTCCACAAACTTCTCTAATACTACAGAATCTCCTCTATCATTTTCTAAAACATACACACCTGCAGGCAATTGACTTAAATCAACATAATTTGTTGTTTTAGATAAAACATGAACTGTATTTTTCACTTCAAATAACTTAATTTTATCTCCGTCTTCAAAATCTATCACTTTAACTATATCTCCTTCTCTTTCTACAGCAAGAAGATTTGTTTCTGCGTTTTCATAGTAATGGATAAATTCTTGTTCTACATTAATATCTGCAGGAACAAAAGTTCTTTCACTATCATTTTCTAATACAAAATCAGTTTCACTATGCTCAATAACTCCTTCAATACTAATTTCTTCTTCTAAACGCTCGATAACTACTGATCTACCTTCATTATTTTCTAACAAATAAGATCCCATTGGTAATTGACTAAGATCTATCTCTCCATGTGTTTTTGATAAAACATGGTCTCCAGTCTCTACTTCAAATAACTTAATTTTATCTCCCTCTTGAAAATCTACAACCATCACTACTAGACCATCCATCTCTACTTCTAAAGATTGATCCATGTCATTTGCATAACTGTTTAAGAATAAAAATAAACTAAAAATATATGCTATCAATTTCATCTTTGTATTCTTTATTCGTAATAAGGTTTAATATTAATTTATTACGGTTTTACCATACAATGATATTACATAATTATTGTTAAACAAATTAAAAATCAGACTTTTAGATCAAACGTTTTTGTTTTTCGACAAAAGACACAAAAAATGTTAAATTTTCCTTTATTTAATGTTAATTCATTGATTTTTAATAGATTACACTTATCGAATACTAAAAAAACCAGATAAAAAGCATTATTCACTAGATTAAAAGAAACATCTACCTATCATTCTTACGTTTTATTCTGTATAATTAAGTACAAAAAATGCAATTTGATACTTTAGATTTAATATTATCTAAGTGTAAATACAATACCATTAATCTATCAACTGTAGTAAATATTTTTTGTTTTACCGCTTGTAAAAGGTTATCATATCTTTTTAATTGCAGGGAAACATTTACTACATATAATGACTAAAAAAGCCCTATCAGTTTAAAAAACCGATAGAGCTTTCTTATAATTAACACTACATTACTTACTACGAAAAACTATTTATTATTTAATACAACTTCACTATATTTTGCATTAATAGTGATCATTTTGTCTGTACTACGTGTTTTTTTAAACCCATTAATAAAAACGTTTCCAAAATTCTTTCTAGTATTTATTTCTAACGTTTTGGGTAAAGAAATTATACTTTGTGCTCCAGTATATGATAAGTTAAATGCTGTATCTGGTAAGTTTAACTTAAAATCACTGTTTTGAACTGCCAAATCCAAAGTAGAGAAAGATTCTCCTAACTTAGCAATGGTAATCACACCAAAACTTCCTGAGATGGCACCATTTTCGCTAAGCTCCTGAATATAAATGTTACTAGAATCTGCATTGACCAATAAATTCTTAGCATTTTGAATTCTACAATTCTTCACATAATTTACCACAAGTCGACCGTTATTCCATTCTCTTACAAATACCGGGGAGTAAGAAGCTTTAATAAACGTCTGTTTACCATCAATTACATTAGCAGAAAGCTTTGTATGCGATAGAGATGCTCTAATATCATTAGATTTTTCTGCTAATTGTACGTCCCCATGACGGATATTAAGTCTTAACTTAGCTCCTTTGGGCATACGTATTTTTATAATTTTACTGGTGTTCTTTGTATTTATTTTTCTGGCACTATATTGATATACTGTAATATTAGCAGTTCCTTTTTGTTGATTTTCAACATCTTTTGAAAATTGAGTAGACCAAGCATCCATCTGTCTACCGTATTGTTCTCCCCAAGTTTCTACACGAATTTCTTTTTGACCAGTCACTCCTTTTGATGTATTATCAAACTGAGCCCATTTTTGGTTTTCCTTACTTACATCATCGCTAAGCTTTTCTCGTATTTGGCTCTCCCATTGTTGAATATATTTTTCATCATTCTTATTAACCTTACCATTACTGTAGTTAACATTAGCTTGATGATCAGAAAGAGCACTTGGCATAGGATTTTTTTCAATGTTCTCCATAATAGGGCTCAACATATCAGTAATTACCGGGCCTAACATTCTTAATTCCTGCAAGTTTTTACTCATTCGAATACTAGAAGCTGTAACATTTCCACTCCATAAATTACCAGCGGCAGAACTAATAGTTACTTCACGATTATTTCCTCTTACATTTATTTGCCAACTATCAAGTATACGTTGACTATTTTCGTTAGATCCGCTACCTTCTAAATACGCTTCTACTGCTATTGTATTTTTATTCCAGGTTTCAAAAACAATATTAGTATGACTTGTATTTAAATTTACAACTACATCATCATCTACGGTAAATTTTTTATTTAACTTATCTTGTTTATCCTGAGCTAATAATCCTACACAGCACAATACCCCAAGTACAGTAACACAATTAAGCTTGTATCTCATTGTAATTTTCATTTTCAATGCTCTCTAATTCTTTTAGTTTGTCTTTTAGTCTATTTAATAATGATAATCTTATAGTTAGGTTTTCCATCATAGCCTCTACGCTTTGTACATTTGGCCCCACCTCTATTAATTCTCTATTTAGTTTTTGATATTCTTTATCAAGATTATCCAATCGAGCCATAAAACTTTCTACTAACTCTCTATTTGTATCATCAATCGTGATCTGTGATAATTGAAATTTTATACTCGTCAATATGCTATTTTCTACTTCTTGATATTCTGGAGATATTTCTGCAAGTGTAGAAGATTGTTTATTCAAATTCACTGTAGCATTTACAACATTAGAATCATTTACATCAACTACTTCTATTCCTTCTGGGCTTTCTCCCCCTAGCTGATTAAAAGTTAATACCGAAATAGAAAGAATCACAACTATGCTGGCCGCTATCTTAAGCCATTTATAATTTAAACTTCGTGTTTTTTTCTGGGGAAGTTCTTTTTCTAATCTAGACATAAACCTGAATTCATGTCCTTGTTTTATTTTTTCTGAAGGAATCTGTCTATCTTGTTTTAATAGCTCTCTAATATCTTGTGCCATCTTTCAAATGTTTTAATTGTTCCTGTAGCTGTTTTTTTCCTCTATGTACTAATGTTCTTGATGAAACAGGGGTAATGTCTAATACTTCACTTATTTCATTATGATCATATCCTTCTATCAAAAACAGCATCACCGCATATCTATACTTTTCTGGTAATTTCTCAATCGCTTTTTTTACTTCATCTACAGTTACAGAATCGGATACTGACCAATCATTCTGTTCTTCTACTGTAGTCATAACCTGCTCATTAATTGCAACCATATTCATTTTCTTAGCTTTAAGCATATCAATGCTTTTATTAATAACAATACGCTTAAGCCAAGCTCCAAAGGTTACATCACCAGTAAATTGATGAAGTCTAGTAAATGCCTTAATAAAAGATTCTTGCATAGCTTCCTCTGCCTCAAACGGATCTTTAAGAAATCGCAATGCTACATAATACATACCATCACAGTATTTATTATAGAGTTTCATTTGCGCTCTACGATCGTTAGTTCTACATTGTTCTATTAGCTCGCTTTGTAACAAACTTAATTTACTTTAGGTTAGTGATTATTATTTAAAAAAACAGTTTTAAATCGTATTCATATATAGAGACGATATATACATATACTGTGTTGCAAAATTATACATAAAAAACATATATTCACAACAAAGCGCTGAATATCAAATAATTAATAAAAAATTAACTATTATATAAGTAAGTTTTTAGGCTATAACTGACTATCATACATACTTTTATTAATTATTAACCACACAAAATCATGTATAATTTAAAAAAGAATGTAGAACATAATGATGATGATGTTGAAGATCTATTTAATCTTTTAGAAAAAAACCTTAACTGCACTCAAACACTAATACATCATATTGATGCTTTTATTGAGCGCAAACATCCAAATAAAAACATGCTTAATGTTCTAACCACTGTCAGAAATACTTGCGCTGTAAATGCAATGAACATTACCAGATTAACCAGATCATTTTAAGTTGATCTTTTTTTATGAATTTATAAACATAGTTCTAAACTGTAAAAGGGCTATATTTAAAAATTAAATAACATTATTATGCCAAAACTTTTAAAAAGAATAGTTTTTATTTTACTTGGACTTGTAATCATTGGATTTGCAGGAATGTATTTTATGAAGCAAAATACTAAAAAACATAGTCCAGAAGAAATCGTTACCCATACAGCAAAAGATGCAACTTTTACAGTATTTTATAATCGCCCATATAAAAAAGATAGAGAAATATTTGGAAAATTGGTTCCTTATAACCAAGTATGGAGAACAGGGGCCAATGAAGCAACGACCTTTACTACAGATAAAGACATTTTTGTAGACGGCACCACCCTTAAAGCTGGAACTTATACTTTATGGACTATTCCAAATCAAAAATCCTGGAAAGTAATTTTTAACAGTCAGGAGTATGGATGGGGGGTAAACATGGATGGTACTTCAAAAAGAGATCCAGCGTTTGATGCACTTATTGTAGAAGTTCCTACACAACCTTTGTTAAATATCATAGAACAGTTTTCTATTTATTTTGAAAATGCAAATGAATTTACCATACTCTACCTGGCATGGGATAGAACTGCAGTAGCGGTTCCCATTAAAGTGTAAAAGGTTAATTATTTAATATGATAACACAATCCTATTAATTTTCAGGTTTCCAAATAAGGAATTTATAACTTTGCTATAAAGCTATCTTGTGTCTAAAGATCAAACCAAACATAAAAGTCAATCTCCCAAAGTACCTTCTAGTACTACAGGATATGCCATTGATAGATTTAAAAGACTACAACAAAAAGAGGTTTCTGTAAAAGTTATATTTGACGAAATTATTAATAAAGACACCGCGGCTTTAAGCAAAGGTATTACTCTAATTGAAAGTACGAAGCAAAAGCATTCTAAAAAGGCTCAACAACTTGTTGAAATGTGTCTTCCTTATGCAAACAATTCTATACGAATAGGAATTACGGGAGTTCCTGGGGTGGGAAAAAGTACTTTTATAGAAGCCTTGGGTAATCTATTAATTCAAAAGGGAAAGAAAGTAGCAGTTTTGGCTGTAGATCCTAGTAGTACCATATCTCATGGAAGTATTCTTGGAGATAAAACCAGAATGGAATCACTTGTACGTTCTTCAGAAGCCTTTATTCGTCCTTCTCCATCAGGAAAATCCCTTGGCGGAGTTGCTCAAAAAACCAGAGAATCTATTATTCTTTGTGAAGCCGCTGGATATGATGTTATTATTATTGAAACTGTAGGCGTAGGACAAAGTGAAACAGCAGTACATAGTATGGTGGATTTCTTTTTATTGCTAAAATTAGCAGGAGCAGGAGATGAATTACAAGGTATTAAAAGAGGTATCATCGAGATGGCAGATGCTCTGGTCATTAATAAAGCAGATGGAGACAACCTATTAAGAGCTAGAAAAGCCAAAAATCAATTTAGAAAAGCATTACATTTATACCCACTTGCACAAAGTACATGGTCTCCAGAAGTATTAACGTGTAGTGCTTTAGAAGGTTCTGGCATTGAAGATATTTGGGAATTGATTCTGAAATACCAAGAGGTCACTTCTAAAAATGGCTTTTTTGAAGAAAATAGAATTCAGCAAAATAAATTTTGGCTTCTGCAAACTATAGAAGAACAACTAAAAAGTTCATTTTATAATAACCCAAAAATCAAAGATGAATTAAATTCACAAATCCAAGGGGTCCAACAAAACAAAATTACTCCTTTTGCTGCTGCACATTATTTATTAGAATTGAGTAAAGAAAAGTAAGCAGCTTAATTAGAACGTGTGTGTTTTCTTTCTTTAAAATTAAATCGATATACATACCCTAAACTAAGATCAGAAAAATCAGCTTGTCCTAGGTTAGCATTAATACTAGCCCCGATATAGATATTATTCTTAGGAGACTTGTTAGTATTAAACAAATAGTATTTTATCTCTAGCTTCGACGATATAGTTCGTTTTATTTGGTAATATGAGTCTAACTCTCCAAGTCTGGTATATTCTCCTTTAAAGAAATATCCTTGACTAAGTTGCCAGTCAATTTTATAAAAAGGTTTATAAATATTTATACCAAGGTCTATTTCTACTCCCACATGCCCCATTAAAAACTCTGTACTTGCAAAAAAACCTAAATTTGTTGCATATCGGTAAGGGTTATCTCTAAAATTAGGTACTTGCTCGCTTATTAGCGGTCCATTTTCATTTATATGATCATAATATTGTTCATAAAATCGATAATAAAACCCAGCGCCAAACTTAAAAGTTCTGTTTATAATTTTACCAGCAGACAAGGCTATTGAATATACTTCTTTTTTGTCATTATAAATACGAGAAAGTACATTTTGACCAATCCCTATCCTTCCAGAAAAATAAGTTTCTGAAGAACGAATTCTTTTCTCTTTTTGAATGATTCGATCTTTATCAGAAGTTTTGTCTTCTTTTCCTATATTAGAAGATAAACTAACTAGAAATGAATTAAGTCCTTGATTTGGCAATCTTGTATGGCCATTAGAATAATGAGTATACCCAAAGCCCAAGCGCCAATTTAGTGCCTCTTTTTTAAATATATCATAATAAACAAATGATCGAAAAGCCCAATTAATTTTTGTGGTAACGGCTTGATTAAAAGGATTGGTATCTGGATGAAATTGCTTATCTATATAGGAACTCCCCATACCTATATTTAAATTCCATCTACTAGAATATTTTCGAAATATTCCAACTTCAATAAATGGCATTACTGTATACGCCATTCCTAATTTTTCAGTATTCCCAAAATCGGTTACACCAAGTGAAACTCCTGTTTTTGGATAACCTAATAAGATTGCCCATTGTTGATCAATCATTCTACTACGTCTTCCAAAACTCACAAAAAACGATTTTTGTAATTTGGTTTCTGGAAAACCAGTATTAGCTTCTCCTGTTTTTCCTATTAAAATTTCTGGCACCACAAAGAACGGTCTCTTATCTGTACTATTAGATATTTGACCATGTACCTTTATCCCAATAAAAAAAATAAGCAAATAATATCCCTTATGCTTCATTCACTTTTATTACACAACCTCCAAACAGGCTTCCCCTCACCTTAATTTTTGACAGGTTATATTTGTTAAACTAATCTTTTACTTAAGTATTATTTTATTTTTGATCACATATAATGCAATGAAAGATTGTAAATTAAGTAAAAAAATTAAGTTTTCTATAACATTTTCTTAACAAAAAGATATAATAAAGTACTAGCGCCTATTCACTAAGTAAAAAAAGTACGCATTTTATGTATTTAAGATAATTGACTTCGGGAAGTGCTAATATGATGTATTGACACTATCTTTCATTAGATTTGGTATACAATATTACTCCATACCTCTCTATCCTTGAAGAATTAATCACCAAAAGCATAGCAGAAAAAAAATGCAGAGATAGGTTTATCTTTGATGAAGTTCTTAAAAAGTATTTTAAGTTCAATTATGAAAGGCATACCTAAAAAAGTCGAATGGTAAAGAATATGAATAAAATTAAATTATAATCTTATTACTATTCGACGTCTAACTCTCCTACCTGTTCATCACTGACTGCCGAAGGAATATCAACACCTGGGCCATCAAAACTCTGCATAGAATCAGCTAACCTCTTACTAATTTTAACCAAATAAATTGTATCATTTGTTTTTACTTCAATAGCTTCAATAGCTTCATTATGCTGGTTTCTAAATGAGATAATATCATCATCATTATATCCATCTGGAAATTTCTCTACCAAAAGATTTAAAATGTTTTTATTTAATTTCTTGTAGTCAACAATTACTCTTTTCATGATCTGTAGTAGGTTTAGGTTAATACGTATACAATAACAAATAACATGCACGCATGTATTAGTATAAATCACAAATCTTGAGGAATAAGCTTTTTACATACCTCAAGTAATTCTCAAATAATTAAATAAGTATTTCACTGAGTAATATAGTACTACAAGTCTACTTAAAAAAAATGAAACTTTCCAAAAAAACAGCTTTAAAAAAACAAAAAATATTTCTCTTTTTTCTTGTTATAAATTAAAACAACATACTAGAAAAGAGACCATTGTAAATTTTCTGATCTATTTACATTTATAATTTAGAATATTCCAAATCATAAATACAAATACATTGAGTAAAACATTTTGTGAAGCCTGAGTTTAAGAAAATTCGTATACTATATAATGTTACTTAATAATTTTGTGTTTCAAACGTTATTATTGTCAAGATTGGGGTATGATAAAAAAGATAGTACAAAAAAGATGGACCAAATGGCTTCTGTTCACAATTGGCGGACTTATTTTAATATGCGTCTGCTTTTATGCCAGTATTTATTTTGGTTTTTGGGGGAAATTACCAAATAAAGAAGAATTAAGTTCTTTAAAACAAGCTGAAGCTACTCAGGTATTAGATAAAGATGGTCATTTGATTGGTAAATACTATATCTATGACAGACAACCTATTACATATGAGGAGCTACCTCAACATCTTATTGATGCTCTTGTAGCAACAGAAGATGCTAGATTCTATGAACATGATGGTGTAGATAACAAAAGTTTGTTACGCGTTTTTTTTAAAACCATTTTATTACAAGACAAATCATCAGGGGGAGGAAGTACGATTACTCTTCAGTTAGCCAAAAATCTATTTGGCAGAAAAAAGTATACAATATTTAGTACTGTAATTAATAAACTAAAAGAATCATTTGTTGCAAAAAGAATAGAAGAAATCTATTCTAAACAGGAAATCATTACATTATATTTCAACACTGTACCATTTCCAGATAACACATATGGTATCGAGAGTGCATCTCAAAAATTCTTTAATAAACCAACCCATCAATTAACTTTATCAGAATCTGCTACTCTCATAGGAAGTTTAAAAGCAAATCATAGTTATAATCCAAGACTTTTTCCTGAGAGAAGTCAATTAAGAAGAGATGTTGTTTTACAACAGATGACCAAATACAACTATGTCAGTTCGAATCGATCTAATCAGACTATGAGTCAACCTATTAAAATCGATTACCAACATTTTAATCATGATCTTGGATTAGCTCCTTATTTTAGGGAAGAAGTAAAAAAAGAATTAGCAAAAATTCTTGAAAAACATAAGAAACCAGACAGTAGTATTTATGACATTTACAATGATGGACTAATTGTTTACACTACTATGGATTATAAAATGCAATCTTTGGCAGAGGATGCGATGAAAGAACATATGCAAGTATTACAAAGTAATTATGAAAAATCATATGGAAGCTCGGCTCCATGGAAAGATAATAAGAAGCTTGCAGAAAATGCGATTAAAAATCTCAAAATTTATAAGACATACAAAGAACAAGGGCTCACAGAGAAACAAATTACAGATTCTCTATCAATAAAAAAAGACATTGAATTATTTGAATGGAATGGGAACATTACCAAAAAAATATCTTCTGTAGATAGCCTACAACACTATCTTAAATTTCTTAATACTGGAATGATCGCTATTGACCCCAAAACAGGTGCGGTTAGAACTTATCTTGGCGGAATAGATTATCGTTACTTTAAGTATGATCATGTTTCACAAAGTGAAAGACAAGTAGGTTCTATATTTAAACCCTTTGTATACACAGCCGCAATTGAAAATGGAATGAAACCTTGTACTTATTTTTCTGCAAAAGAAATTACATATACTAATCTTAAGAACTGGACTCCAAAAAATGCTTCAGAAGAGGAAGACCCCTATCTCAATTTTACGTTAGAAAAAGCCCTAAGCACCTCTGTGAATACTATAGCTGTCAAAGTACTTAATGAAGTGGGAATCCCTAAAGTAGTAGAACAAGTAAAAAAATTAGGAATTACAGCTTCACTTTCTGAAGACCCTGCAATGGCTCTAGGTACAGATGGTATTAAATTAAAAGAATTATCTGGGGCGTACGCAAGTTATGTAAATCAAGGAAAGAGTGTAAAACCCTACTATATCTCCAGAGTTGAAGATAAAAATGGCAACCTAATAGCCTCATTTGAACCTGAAGTATCAGAAATACCGGCTTATAATGAGTATACAAGACAAGTACTTTTGGAAATGATGAAATCAACTATAGATGAAGGTACTGCCACCAGACTAAGAACATCTTACAAATTAGAAAATGCAATTGCCGGTAAAACAGGAACTACCCAAGATAATAAAGATGGATGGTTTGTTGCAATTACTCCCAACTTGGTATCCATTACCTGGGTTGGAAACGATAATTATAATATAGGATTTAAAACAACAGCACTAGGTCAGGGAGCTAATACTGCATTACCCATTTTTGCTAAGCTATATCAAAAAATGAATCAAGACCCTATTTTTGATCCTATAACCAAAAGTAAATTTGAGGAAATCTCTGAAGAAGTATTAAAAGATATTGATTGTAAACCCGAAAAGAGAGACAACTTTCTTAAGCGTCTTTTTGGTAAAAAGAAGAAAAAGAAAAAATTTGGAAAAGCATAAGTAGTAGTATATAGCCAATTGCTTCTTGTAAAATTCTTAACTAGAAAAATATTCATTCTGGCAGTTTCATAGGGTGTTCATGCCATACCATTTTTATTTTTCCTGTTTTTTTATCCAGTGTATATCCTTCTGCCCCACCTGTATACCCATTTTTATCTAAATGACTCACTATTAGCTCATAATAGTTTTGAAATTCTTCAACTAAAATACGATCATCTATTTTATATCTTTTTTCAAAATTGATTAGCATTGCCTGTTGTCTTTTATCATTTTCCTTCTGTTTTATAACCTCTTCAATATCAACAATGCTATTAGTCCTTATCGTTTGACTATAACATTCTCTTTGAAAATGACCTATAAAAATGAACACAATCATTATGCTTATTTTTCTAATCATATGATTTACGTTATAATAAATTGATACCTATCAAAAGTATATGAAATGTTTAATAAATAGCCCCCTGTTTTCAGTGAAAATAACAAGTCTATCTGTTTTTAGTACAAAAAGAGAAAGTCAATTAAATTTTACGAAATTTCACCATATTTCTTAATAAGAAGTCCTTGAAGTTTATAAGCACCTACTCCTAATACGATACCGATTGCCATACCTGTGATTATATCTCCAGGATAATGAACTCCTACATAAATCCTACTATACGCTACAATGATAGACCATACTACCATAAAAGGAAAAATGTATTTTAAATGTTTCTGCAAGGTTAAACCTGTAAAAAATGCTAATGCCATAGAGCTGGCTGCATGACCAGAAAAATAACCATGTCTTCCACATCTTTCTGCAATAAAGCGTGCTAACTCTGCAACTCCATCTGCCCTACATGGTCTTGGACGCATAAATAATACATTTTTAAACAAATTTGATAATTGATCTGTAGCGGTAATCAAAGCGGCTACAACAATTAAAGTGATAATTGTTCCTCTAATACCAAAATACTTATAAAAAAAGAATAGCAATACTAAATACAAGGGGATTTGATAAAACTTTTCAGTCATAAATAACCAAAATCCATCCCATGCAGGAGTTCCTAAATTATTGAGATATAAAAAAAGATCTTTATCTAATTGTATAAGCTCTTCCATTCTTAAGATATTGTATTATTATTCATCATATCGCTCTATCTCACGATCATAGAAATCATTAGCTGCTTGAAAAAGGTTCTCTGCTTCTTCCTGTAAATCTTTCTCATCATTTTTATCAAACTCTTCTAACCATTCTACTTCGTCATCTGCAAGATTAATAATAAATCTGGGGAACTCGGTATGAATCACAAAAATAGCATCTGGATAATCTGTATTATCTCCTAATAAGAATTTCGGAAAGCCCATAATCAACACATAAAATTATAAAGCCAAAGGTACTATCTTTTCAGATACATCAGAAAATAATTCTTTAACTATTCGATCTTAATTTCTACTCTATTATTCGATTCTGGATCGAGGTTAGATCCTTCGGTAACAACAGGTTCAGTATTTCCAGCTGCAATTACTTCTATAATAGATTCGTCAATCCCTTGTTCAACAAAGTATTGTTTAACATTAATGGCTCTCATTGCAGACATGATTTCATTTTCAAAAGCCGTTCCCGCATCATCTGCATGACCACTAATTTTAACAGAGGTTACTTTAAATATCTTCACATATTGGATATATGAATCTAATGCTTTTTTAATCTCTGTATATGCTTCACTCTCTCCAATTAAAAATTCTACAGGAGAAAAATCCAAAGCCATATCGCAAACCTGACTAGAAGAGAGGTTCTTAGTATCCCTCATTTCCATTAATAAAACATCATCTATAAAATAATAAGCTGTATCAAACCCACCTCCTTTTACAGATTTTCCTTTTGGCCCATCAGAGAAATATCCTAACGAAAGGTATTTTTCTGTTCCTTTTGCTCTATACACTCCACATACTTTAACCCATTCTTTAGTATCACATACCATTTTTGAAGATTCTATATTTAGTGGAAATCTCGATGTACCTGTTATTTTAGGGCTTCTCGCACTGAAATATGACCCTATAGATGAAGTACATGAATTTGATATACCTTCTCCCAAAGAAACATACATATGAAAATAGTAGTATTTACCCGCTGATAAAGGACGTTTCAGTTTAGCTGTTACTCCTTCTTTATATGCACCTCCAGCGATATACATTCCTACTTTTCCTTCTCCAGTTCTTGGTTCCTGTTTTCCGAATTGTTTTAAGAAATTAGGAGATTTATGAATAAACCTAACCTGTTCTAAATCGGGATGATAAGCATCGGGAGTATTAATAGCTGGTTTCCAATCCTTCATAATCCCAAAATTCTGCATTTCCATGTCTAACCTTTTAACGGCTGCATTGGTTTCTTCGAAACTAGGATTAGGAATAAGATTCTGATTTTTACTATGAGTAAAGTTTTGACTCGTACCACTCTGACTTACCATTAAAGCGAAAACGATAAGCAGCAGACAAAATTTAGAATTTGGGACTCTCATTTTTGTATTCTGTATTTTTTGGAAAGATAGTTAATTATTAGTTAATACCAAATAAACGCAAGAAGTGTAAAAAAGGTATTCAACTTTTATTTTATTTAAAAAAAGAAGCCTTTTTTACATGGTTTTCAGGATAAAAAAACCCTGAACAGCTGTCGGAAATACTATTTGTTTTGAATTAATTTCTTGGTTAAAACATTGAATCTAACATACAATAAAACGGCAGAAGCAGTAAGTCCCGCCAATAATCCAATCCAAATCCCTGAGCTTTTATATTCAGTATACAATCCTAAATAATAACTAATAGGAAATCCTACTACCCAATACGCAATAAATGTAATAAATGTCGGTATTTTAACATCCTGAAGTCCACGTAAAGCTCCTAATACAGTAACCTGTATAGCGTCCGAAATTTGAAATAATGCTGCTATAAGTAACAATTTAGCCGCAATAGTGATCACCTCTGTATTATCCGTAAGATTTTTTACATCTTTTACATCTAAATAAATTTTAGGTAACATTTGATTAAAGATGATAAAAATCAATGCAAAAACGGTTGCTATAAGAAAAGACAACAAAAAAATTGATATGGCAATTCTTCTCAGCTCTGCAAACTGCTGCAATCCTTTTTGATTACCGACACGTACCATTGCTGCCACACTAAGCCCCATAGCGACCATAAATGTCATTGAAGATAAATTCAACGCAATTTGATTTGCCGCTTGCGGATTTTTGCCCAAAATTCCTGATAACCATATGGCAGCGGTAAAAATTGCAACTTCAAAAAACATCTGTAAAGCAGAAGGAAACCCTAATGCTATTATTTTATTGAGCATTTTACTTTCTAAAACGAAGAATTTAATTTGTGTAACATAGGCTTTTGATTTTTCTTTACCTCTAAGCAATATCCACAAAAAAATAACCATTACTAATCTTGAAACCAAAGTCCCTACAGCCGCTCCAACTATTCCCATTTGAGGAAAACCAAACTTACCAAAGATCAATAGATAATTTAAAACAATATTAACCACATTTGCAATGAGCGTAGCATACATTGGATAGCTTGTCATAGATAATCCATCTGAGAATTGTTTTAGTGCTTGAAAACTTACTAATGGAATCAAAGAAAAAGCAACCAAATCCAGATATGGTATTGCTAATTCAACCACTTCTATGGGTTGTTTCATGAAATACATCAATGGTTTTGCTACCAAAATCAATAGAAACAAAGCTATTCCTAAAGTTGTGCATAAAAATAACCCATGTTTAAACGCTGACTTACCTGTTTTAAAATTATTCTCCCCATCTGCTTCTGCAACTAAGGGTGTAATTGCCGTAGAAAAACCAATACCCAGGGACATCGCTATAAACATAAAACTATTTCCCAAAGATACTGCAGCTAATTCTGCGGTTCCCAACTGTCCCACCATAATATTATCGATCAACCCTACAAAAGTATGCCCTAGCATTCCCAACATTACTGGTGCTGCAAGTTTAAGGTTGTATCGAAACTCTTTGGTGTATTGTTGTAGCATTCTTTGATTTTGAACTCGCAAAGGTATTATAACCGATATAAATTAAAATATTCTTATTGTATATTTAACGTTATTTAAAATAAGTCATAAAAGAAAATATGTCTGAAATTATTAATAATGAAAAAGAAATCAAAAAGAGAAATAGGATTAGGATTTATCTTATCATTGTAAGTATTGTTTCTATCATACTTATATTACCAACGATACCATTTATCCTGGCAGCATTTTTTATGTTTAGTGCTCCTCTTACTCATGATAGTATCATACAATCTATTTCAGTTGCAAGCCTAATTTTCTTTCCTTTTATAGTATTTGGTAGTCTTATACCTTCATGGGTATTATTTGCTAGTAAGAAACATTTTCTATCTATACTTTTTGCTAGCATACCAATTTTGGACGCGTTTATCTATGGATTGACTATGGCTTATAAGATGATATTGTGTAATGGAAGTTTTGATTGTTGACAAAACTAGCCTTCTTTTCCTAGCTGAACCAATGACAGTTCATTATCATTTGGGATATTGTATTCATCACATGATGTTTTTTTATTCGCATATGACTCAGGGGTAATTTCTACCCAATAATCATCTCCAAAAAGCTTAAAAAAATAGCGGTTATCAATGTACAATTCAAAAACTTCTTCTACCATATTATAACCATTATTATTGATTTCGGTACTTGTAGTATCTCTTTGAACTGAAATATATTTTTCTTTTAGATAATGAACATAAACTGAATTCTCGCAAAAAAGTATATGTTTAGGCTCACCACTTCCTCCATCCCAATTTACATCACCTCCATCTACAGTAAATTTATAAGTATAACTATGCGTTGTTCTATAATTATGCTTTGAAAAAATTCCTATCTCCTTAGTTGTTTCATTGGTTTTTTCGACCACCAAACGCATACCATTATCTAGTAATTTATTTGTTTTATCAACTTGTTTTTCTGTTTCTGAGGTGCAATTGCTACATACCGCTACAAGAAATAACAAAACCATTACTTTATATAATGTATTCTTCATTTTATTCTTTCTATTTTAATGTAAATGTAAACAATATACAATGGAAAAATCTTACTGTTTTCAGTGAAATACAGATATCTACTGGATGTTTTCAAATATCATTTCCTGATATCATTTATAACAACAGAGCTACCTTACTTTAAATCCTTGACAAAAATGAATGATTAATACTCTATTGCATGAAGCATAAAAAACTGTTCTTCTGAAAAGGTTTTACCTATGTTTATGATACAAGCTTACTAAAAAAAAGTGATCTTCCACTATTCCATTTAACTCATTCACTCATTCTTTTAGCATAATAATTCATTATGTATTAATCTTACAGAGTACTTAAAAAATATTTAACAAAGTAGCCACTATCTATTTTTGTTTACAAAGACGGAATCCGAAAAGTCTTAATCCAAATAGAGTAGGAATTTAATTCAAAGAGTACGTATTGACCTTTCGTTTTATGTTTAATCAAGAAAAAGCGATATTCAATGAGGTAGTATACTTCTCTACAAAACAATAAAATCATGTCATATACTGTAAGTTGTTCACCTGGGGTTGGAAATAACTATATTACCATTACTGGTCTTTTACAATTATTTAGTACACCCAATCCTCCTCAAACTATCTCATTTCCTTCTTTTTCAAAAAAAGACCAAAGAACACTCTCTGAAGGGGAAGGTTCTATCATAGAATTTGACGCTTCTTTTCCCAGTTCTCTAATTTCTATTAGATTAAACACCTGTGCGTCAATTTGTATAGTAAACTCACAAAACACAAAAGCTTATGTTTTACATGCCAAGTCAGGTATTATACGTCGTGAAGAATTTGACGAAGCACTTAATGCTATGGGGAATCAAGTTCGTCCTCGCCATTTAAGTATTGTTTATGCGCATCCCGGACCATCAGATAATAACTATAAAAACAGTATTATGCAGTTAGAATGGTGGAATGTTCCGTCAGATAATATAGTAGAAATAACGAATGTACCAGGTGTCCAATTTGGATTAAACAATCTTCTACAATTAGGATATTAATATAAAATAATGCAAGTCGTATTTAATTAAGGCTAATCAACTATTGATTATCCTTAATTAAATAACAATGCTGTAAAACAAAAGTACAACTTCGTCTATTTTGAGTAATTTAAATATCACTTGATATTAAAAGTTCTCTAACATACTTTATCGAAATACTATTTTACTCCATATTTATCAAAAAGGTACATAAGACTCGTCATTGTTGCTGCTCCTAATTCTAGTTCTCTTTTATTAACTGCATCAAAAGTATCATTCTTTGCATGGTGATAATCAAAGTAACGTTGTGAATCGGGTCGTAATCCTGCAAGTACAATTCCATCTTTTTTAAGAGGCCCTATATCTGCACCACTTCCGCCTTTGGCGAAATAGTGTACTAAGTACGGTTCAAAAAGAGGTTTCCAGCCTTCAATCATATTAAAATTAGCATCATCACAATCAAAAGAAAAACCTCTTGGTGTAAACCCTCCTGCATCGCTTTCTAAAGCAAAAACATGGTTTTCTCCCTTATTTTTAGCAACTTCTGCATATTTTTTTCCTCCACGCAAACCATTTTCTTCATTCATAAATAAAACAACACGAATGGATCGTTTTGGTTTATATCCAATTTCTTTAAATATTCGCAATACTTCCATAGATTGTACAACCCCTGCACCATCATCATGAGAGCCATCACCAAGATCCCAGGAATCAAGATGTCCGCCAACTACCATATATTCATTCGGAAATTCACTTCCTGTAATTTCTCCAATCACATTATATGACTTTACATCTTTCCAGGTACGACAGTTCATATTAATATGAAACTTAATCTTTGGGTTGAGTTTAAGCATAGAACTTAACAGATCCGCTCCATTTGTACTAATTGCAACCGCTGGAATTTTATCTGCATCTTTAAGATTTCCATAACTCATTGCACCTGTATGAGGAAAATCGTCTAATCTAAGATTCATCGAACGCACAATAACTCCTGTTGCTCCATACTTAGCTGCCTCTGCTGCTCCAGAATATCGTTGATCTACACAACCTCCATATGCTCTAAATGTTTCTATTAAATCTGCTTGCATAGGGCGATTATAAAAAACCAATTTTCCTTCAATTTGCTCTTTTCCCAATGCTGAAAGCTCTTCTAATCCTTTTACCTCTATAATCGAAGCTTTAATTCCTCCTATCGGTGTAGGCACCGATCCTCCTAAGGCACAAATTGGCACATTGGTTGTCACTCCTGGTTCTGTTTCTATGTATGCAAATTCAGTTACTCCTCTAGTCCACTTGGGAACCATAACCGATTGTAACCATACCTTATCAATACCAAGTGTTTTTAATTCTTTTTCTCCCCATTCTACTGCCAATTGTGCATTTACAGAACCTGACAGTCTTCCTCCTATCTGATTAGACAAGTAATCTAACCATGAATAACTCTCTCCATTGAGTAATGAGGTATCATATATCTTTTTTAATATGATCGAATCTTCTTTTACATCATTTTGAGCGAAGCTACTTAATGATAAAATTGCAAATATGATTGGGATTATAATTCTTGACATAATGTGTTTTTTACAGGCTTTTATTCGTTTTCTAATTGCTTTTTATAAAGTCCTAAATTTGCTTTTGTTTTATCATCTAATTCTGGTTCCTGTATATCATCATACTCTTTTAAAGTATCATATAATGTTTTAGCGACAATATACCTTGCTACAGGCTTATCATCTGCCGGAATTACATACCAGGGAGCATGAGATAAAGAAGTTCTATTTATTGCTTCTTGATAACAAGCTTGATACGTATCCCAAAGTTTACGCTCTTTTAGATCTCCTGATGAAAATTTCCAATTTTTCTCTTTTTTTTCGAGTCTGCGTAGTAGTCTATTCTTTTGCTCTCCTTTGGATAGGTGTAAGTAAAATTTATAAATCAACGTACCATTTTCTGCAATATGTTTCTCAAAATTTCGTATTTGTTCAAAACGTTTATCCCAGAAAGCATCAGTTATATCCTCAACGCTATTAATATGGGGTATATTTTCGCCCATTATATATTCTGGATGTACTCGAGTAACCAAGACATTTTCATAGTGTGTCCTGTTAAAGACCCCAAATTTACCACGCTGTGGCAAAGCAATATAATGTCTCCATAAATAGTCATGACCTAACTCTAACGCTGTAGGTACCTTAAAACTATGTACGATTATCCCACGGGTATTAAAATCTTTAAAAACTTCTCTAATTAAACTATCTTTCCCAGAAGTATCCATACCTTGAAGACAGACCAATACTGCATATTTACCATGAGCGTATAATGTATCCTGAAGCTTCCCTAGTTTTTCGCGAACTTCTTCAAGTTCCTTTTCTATTTTCTTTTCATCTTCTTTAAGATCAAAAGTGGTAGGAATATTAGACAGTTCTACAGGATCGGATACTTTAAAATCTTCGTGATTTATCTTCTTCATGATATGATTTGTGTTATTATCCGAAAGATACTAAAGTTTTCTATGGGTAAGAAAATTGTTTTGATGTTAAACTCTCATATATTTCGGTTTTAACAACATCTATTTTTTATTGAAACTCTTAACTATTTGGCATTAAAGTCATAACTAAAGCCTATCAGGAAGGTGTCATATCTTCTTCCTAAACTCTTTACATTTAATTCTGCAAAAATATGGACATATCTGGTTGCTTGATGTAATGCTCTAATTTTTATTTGTGCTCCATGATTAAAGTTTCCTGTTCTAAATCCCAAAAAAGCTTCATCTTCGATCTCTTCAAAAACACTCGAATCATTACCAACATACCCCATACCAGCGGTTATAGTTGTAGGATACCAGTTAAACAATATTAAATTTACTCCAAAAGCTAATTCATTAAATCCTTCATAATCTTCATCAGCACCTATAGCAAACGTACGATTATACTCTCCCATAAAAGTAGTATAACAATTAAACGCATACTCTACTCTAGCTCCTAAAGCTATTTCTTTATCCAGTGCAAAACTTTTTGCTGCTATAAAGCCATAATTAGTTGCTCCTGGATCATACTGAGCATTAGCCGTATTTATAATATACGACATTAAAATCAAACATAGAATTCTTTTCATTTCTTAGGGCATATGGAGTATTGGTCGCAAGATCATGTTTTTAATTACTTCTTACTTTGCCGCAAAAAGTTTAACATCTTCCTCACTCACTTCATTACCTCCAAGAATAATCAGGCGTTCAATTACGTTTCGTAACTCCCTTATATTACCTGTCCAATCATACTGTTGTAATTGCTTAATTGCTTTGGGTGAAAAATTCTTAACAGGTGCCCCTTGTTCTCGTGCTATTTTCTTGGTAAAATATTCTACCAATAAAGGAATATCATCCCTTCTGTCATTTAGCGCGGGTACTTTTACCAAAATTACAGCAAGTCTGTGATATAAATCTTCTCTAAATTTATTATCAGCTATTTCTTTCTTTAAATCCTTATTTGTTGCGGCAACAACTCTAACATCGACTTTAATATCTTTGTCATTACCTACTCGTTGTATCTTATTCTCCTGTAAAGCTCTTAATACCTTTGCTTGTGCAGAAAGGCTCATATCTCCTATTTCATCAAGAAATATTGTTCCCCCATTGGCTGCTTCAAATTTACCTGCACGATCTTTATTTGCTGAAGTAAAAGCTCCTTTTACATGACCAAAAAGTTCACTTTCTATTAATTCACCGGGTATTGCAGCACAATTCACCTCTATCATTGGTCCTTTTGAGCGTTCACTTTTTTGGTGAATCCAATGTGCCACCAACTCTTTCCCTGTACCATTAGGTCCGGTAATTAATACTCTAGCATCAGTTGCAGCAACCTTATCAATAATGTTTTTTATATCAGAAATAGCTTGAGATTCACCTATCATCTCGTAGTTTTTAGAAACTTTCTTTTTAAGCATCTTATTTTCTACGACCAATTCTTTTCGATCCAAAGCATTACGTACTGTATTGAGTAAACGATTTAAGTCTGGTGGTTTAGAAATATAATCAAAAGCGCCTAAACGCATTGTATTTACAGCGGTATCCAAATCACCATGACCAGAGATCATAACAATAGGAATTTCTGGTTTTATCTTTTTTATAGCTTCTAATACCTCTACTCCATCCATTTTAGGCATTTTAATATCACAAAGTACAAGATCGTACTCGTCTGCTTTAATTTTTTCAATCCCAACAAGCCCATCTTCGGCTTCAAAGACTTCATAATTACTACTTTCTTCAGATAAGATTTTCACAAGAACTCTTCGGATCGCCGCTTCGTCTTCAATTACTAATATTTTTGCCATTATATTTTTAGTTTTATTCCGCTACGGAAATAGAATGTATTTTGATCATTAATCTTCAGTACATTTTCCTGATTCCCATCCCGTAAGCGAATTTCATTACTTAATGTATATCCTCCATATGCATAGAACAATAAGTGTTCCGTAAAATAATATTGATATCCTAATGCTCCTATAATATTTAGCATAGAAGCGTTTTCTGCCACTTTTGTTTCTCCATTTTGATCTACAAACGCTCTGTTGTTTTGCAAATTACCATAAAATCGATCAAGACCAATAAACGCTTGTAAAGTATTCTTCTCATTAAAAAAATACTTAATACTTGTTTTAGGTGTACCCAGCGAATATGACCAACTAGGATGAAATCTTTTAAAATAATTAATAATCGGTAACGGAAAATTTATACTTGCGGGGGTGGCATATCGCAGGCCTAATATCAAACGTGATGTCTTAGGAGCATTTTTATTTTTATAGCTTTTTACAAAATATAGAGATCCTGTATATCTGAAATCATCACTTTCTAATCCAGAACCTTCAAAATTAGATGAAATCCCTACTCCTACCTTAGTTCCAAAGCGCCAGTTATTTTTCATTTTAAACGTATAACCAAGCTCTAGTCCAAAAGTTTGGAAATTATTAAAATCTCCTCTATCATCTATAACCAACCCATCATCTATCTTTAAACTATTATACCTGTATTGTGGACTTATGACCAAATAAGTTCCTTTATCATCCATTTTTATAGGATAATTAAAAGAAAACCTAACTCTGCTATATACATTATCACTGTCTGCTTGTGGAATATAAGCATACTCAAATCTCACCAAGTCAGTGTCTTGCGCTTTTAGATTACTAAAAGCATATAGAAGTATGCATGCTACAAGCAGGGAGTTTTTTATCATCTTGGGGAGTTGTATGTTATATGCACTTCCATATTCTTTTATTCTTTTATTCTTTTACAATAGTGATTTCACGTTGTGGGAAAGGAATATTAATATTATGTTCTCTAAATAGACGATCTATTTCAAATCGAATTTCACTTTTTGGTATTGCTCCCTGAAAACTATCATTAATAGTAAAAATTAATTTAAAATTTAATGAGCTATCTGCAAAATCAGTAAATAAAACTAATGGTGGTGGTTCTTTTAACACGTTTGAATTAGATAGGGCTGCTTTAGTAAGCAACTCCTTAACCAATTCGGTATCACTCCCATATGCCACACCAATGGTAACCGACTCTCTTGTAACTGAACCATTCTGAGTCCAATTATACAACACTGATGTTAAGTATTTATGATTAGGAATAATCAATACTTTATTATCAATGGTCACTGCTCTGGTAGTTCGCAATTTAATTTCTTCTACTCTTCCCACTTTACCATCTAACTCTATAATATCGCCTACATGTACGGTTTGGTCCATGAAAATAAAAACACCTGACAATATATCCTGAATAAAAGTTTGTAATGCAAGTCCAACACCTACTAATAAAGCAGCAGAAGCGGCAAATATCGCTGTAATATTAAAACCAATACTGTCTAAAGTAAAAAAGATAACGATCAGATAAACAAAATATTTTGAAAATGAGAATATGGATTCGAATTTTTGTTTATCCTCTCTACGAAGTTTTTTGGTTACAACTCTTTTAAAGATTTTAAGTAAAAAAGAAGTGATAACCATTATTAAAATAACAAAAAGTAATAATCCAACAGTTAATTTAATTGAATGATCTTTTCCAAAATAAAAAATTTCATAACTCAAAAAATCCTGTATAGTTCCCCAAATATTTTCTTGAATTACTTCTTTTACCTGTTCTGTAAGTTCTTCCTGAATCATAGGGTTAATACTTTATCCATTTAAATAGTTCTTTATAGCTTGGTTTTTTTCCATACATAAGTATTCCTACTCTATATATTTTACCTGCTAACCATATGATAAAGATAATACTTCCTATTAATAAAAAGATAGAGATCAATACTTCCCACCAAGGTACTCCAAAAGGAATTCGCATCAGCATCACTATAGGAGAGGTCAAAGGGATCATAGAAAACACAGTCGATACCGTACCATGAGGATTTTCTATTACAGAGAAGAAACCTACATAAATCCCTAACATCAATGGTAATATAATAGGTAACATAAATTGCTGAGAATCTGTTTCACTATCAACTGCAGCACCTATCGCCGCATAAATAGAACTGTACAAAAAGTAACCCCCTATAAAATAGATGAAAAACGAAAATATTAGAGTTCCCAATGGAAGTTTCAAAATGTCCTGAAGTAACAATTGTATTTCTTCATGATTTCCTTCTTGTAAAACCAATGATTCATCCATTCCTACAGGCTGAGGATCTATACCAAAAACTGATGTCGCTATTGTTAATAAAACTCCTCCCAAAATTACCCAAACCAAAAATTGAAGAATTCCAGCAAAAGAAGTTCCTAATATTTTCCCCATCATTAATTGTATAGGTTTTACCGAAGAAATAATAATTTCTATAATACGATTAGATTTTTCCTCTATTACGGATCGCATAACCATATTACCATAAATAATGATAAACATCATCAAAAAATATCCTGCCGCTCCGCCAAAAACCATTTTTACATAACTAGACATCTTAGAGGTTTTCTCTCCAGAAAAATTCTCTATTTGAATATTTACTTTGGCTTTAGCTTTTTCTATCATGGATAAATCAAGGCCTTTTTCTGTAAAATTTTGATTAGTTAGTTTATTTCCTATTATTTTTTCAATTTTATTAAGGATTGAGATATTAGGAGATTCATCTGCATAAAATTGAATTGAGGTTGCAAGTTCTTTATTTGTGTTCTTTTTAGGAATATATAGCAATCCATCCAACTGTTTAATTACCACAGAATCCTTTGCATCGTTTAAAGGCAATCTACTATAGTCTATATAATCAATTTCATCAGAATCTTTAAAATCAAAAGTAAATAAACCAGTTTCATCAAAAAATGCAACTTTATGAATCTCATCATTATTTAAGGTCGTTAACCACGCAATTAATGAAATCATACCTACAAAGATCAATGGACTTAAGAACGTCATCACTATAAATGTTCTATTGCGAACCCGAGCTATAAATTCTCTTTTAATAATTAACTTAAGGTTACTCATTCTCTGTAATTGTTTTAATAAATATCTCGTTAACTCCTGGTATTACTTCATTAAACCTCATAACCTGCCCTCTTTCTGACAAATATCTAAGTAAGTCATTCGATGATGCATTATTATCCAAAGTTATTTTCATTTTCAATTGATCATCAATCACTTTAAAATCAGCAGGTGTAACAGTAAATTTCTCTTTTAAGTTATTATATATTTTATCATGATCATCTGTTAGAAGACCAACCTCGAAGGTATTAGACTTATAAGTTCTTTTAATCTCTGATACTTCTCCTTCCAGGATTTTTTTTGATTTATTAATTAATGCAATATGATCACATAATTCTTCTACGCTTTCCATTCGGTGTGTAGAAAATATCACAGTGGCTCCCTCATCACGTAACTGTAAAATTTCATCTTTGATTACATTTGCATTTATAGGATCAAAACCACTAAAAGGCTCATCAAAAATCAGTAGTTTAGGTCTATGCAATATAGTTACAATAAATTGTACTTTTTGAGCCATCCCTTTAGAGAGTTCCTGAATTTTCTTGTTCCACCAATGAGTAATTTCAAATTTATCGAACCAAAACTTAAGGCGCTCTTTTGCTTCTGTCTTACTTAACCCTTTTAATTGAGCGAGGTATAATGCCTGCTCTCCTACTTTCATAGATTTATACAATCCCCGTTCTTCAGGTAGATATCCAATATCCTTAATATGTTTGGGATTCAACAATTCATTATCTAAATATACACTTCCTTCGTCTGGTAATGTAATTTGATTAATAATTCGTATTAGTGTGGTCTTACCAGCTCCATTGGGACCAAGTAATCCAAAGATACTTCCTTTGGGTACTTGAATTGATACATCCTCTAATGCTGTAAAAGTTCCAAATCGTTTTGTGGCTTGCCGTACCTCTAAAAGATTAGTCATAGACCGTAAAATATTATTGTAGTTTATTATAGAAGCTGAATGATACGAAAACTTGAAAACTTATACTAATTATGTTAAATATTAATTAGTATATATTTTTAAAATCAAATTATACAAAAAACAAAACCCACCCTGAATACAAGTATTTAGGATGGGAAAAAAATTGCTATGAAAAAGAAAAATTATCACTAAATGCGCTAGTGATGTCTCAAATATACGAATTTTTCTTAATCAAACGTTAATAGAATTGAATCATTCTCAATGGTTAAAATCACTCAATTCTATTACGAAAACATATCTTTTACTTTTTCAAAAAATGATTTCTCTCCACTTTCAGGGTTAGGTCTAAAATGATCATCTTTAGACATTTTTTCGAAAAATTCTCGTTGTTCTTTATTTAATGTTTTAGGTGTCCATACATTTACATGAACCAGCAAGTCTCCTTTTCCATAACCATTAAGGCTAGGAATACCTTTCCCTCTTAATCTCAAGATCTTACCACTTTGCACTCCTTCTTCAATCTTAATACGTACCTTACCCGATACAGTATCAATTTCTCTCGACGCTCCTAGAGCAGCTTCAGAGAAGCTAATATACAAGTCATAATGTAAGTTATTCCCTTCTCGTTGAAGTTCTGGATGTTCTTGTTCTTCTATAGCTACCAAAAGATCTCCAGCGATTCCATCACCTGGAGCTTCATTACCTTTTCCTGAAACCTTAAGTTGCATCCCATCCTCTACTCCTGCAGGAATACTAATACTTACGGTTTCTTCTGTCACTTTTAATCCTTGACCATCTGCATCAGAAGGCCTATAATCCATTACTTGACCTGCTCCTCCACAAGTAGAACATGCAGATGAAGTTTGCATTCTTCCAAGAATTGTATTGGTAACTCTTGTTACCTGTCCTGTTCCGTTACAAGTCCCACAAGTTTTATAAGTGGTTCCTGGAGCCTGGATTTTTCTTTTAACTTTGATTTTTTTGTCTACTCCATTCGCAATCTCTTCTAAAGTAAGCTTAACACGAATACGTAGATTACTTCCTTTAACTCTACGTTGTCTGCCGCCTCCGCCAAAACCGCCAAAGCCACCAAAACCGCCGCCACCAAAGATGTCACCAAATTGACTAAAGATATCATCCATATTCATACCTCCGCCACCTCCAAAGCCACCGCCTTCAAATGCCTGATGACCATATTGATCATAACGTGCTTTCTTATCAGGATCGCTTAAAATCTCATATGCTTCAGCTGCTTTTTTGAACTTCTCTTCTGCTGTAGCATCTCCTGGATTTTTATCAGGGTGATATTCAATAGCTTTTTTACGGTATGCTTTTTTTATTTCAGCATCTGTAGCATTTTTGCTTATCCCTAATATCTCGTAAAAATCTTCCTTCATACCTAATTATTGTCCTGTTACCACTTTAGGAAAACGAATAACCTTGTCTCCCAGTTTATAGCCTTTTTCTATAACATCAACGATTTTGCCTTTAAGATCGTCGCTTGGAGCTGGAATTTGAGTAATAGCCTCATGATCATCTGCATTAAAAGTATCACCTGCAATTACTTCCACTTCTGATAAACCTTTACTCTTTAATGTTTCTTTTAACTTATTATGAATAAGTTCTACTCCTTTGATAAGATTCTTATCCTCTGACTTCTCAATTTCTTTTGATGCTCTGTCAAAATCATCCAATACAGGTAACATAGACTGTATCACATCCTGACTTGCTGTCTTGAATAACTCTAAACGTTCTTTAGAAGTTCGTTTTTTATAGTTTTCGAATTCTGCAAAAAGTCTTAAAAATTTATCTTTTTCCTTGTCTAATTCTTCTTTAAGCTCTGTTACAGGATCTACTTTTTCAGTCTCTGTTTCTTCAACAGGAGTATCAAGTACTTCTTCTACTTGATCCTTTACATCTTCAGTATTTTTATTTTTCTTACTCATGTAATTCGTACCTTTTATACGTTTTCAATTTGAAGTAGCAAAAGTACTGCCATTTTTGAATTGAATGTCATAATGTCACAGGATTTTTTTAGTATATATTTAAGAGTATTTCATTTGTTAAAAAATATTTTTGAAATCGTTTAAAACCCATATAAACTAATTTTCATGAAAATCAAATTAATCAGCGTATTAGCAATCGCTATCATCGGTATTTCTACTTATTCTTGTAAAGGAGAAAAACAAAATGAAACAGAAGCTAATACCGCAGAAGAAGTGCAAAAAGCTTCACCTGAAGCCATTACTTATATTGTGGATTCTGCATCCAGCACCATAGATTGGATAGGCTCTAAACCAACAGGAAAGCATAACGGAACTATTAACATAGCAAACGGTAAGCTTAAAACCAAAGATGGAAAAATTGAAAGTGCATCATTTGAAATTGATATGACATCGATCACTGTAACTGATCTTGAAGGAGAAGAAAAAGCAGGCTTAGAAGGTCATCTAAAAGGCGAGGGAGAAGGTAAAGAAGATCATTTTTTCAATGTAGCTCAACATCCTAAAGCCTCTTTTGAAGTTACCGGAATTGCAGATAAAGAAGGAAAAAATTATATAGAAGGTAATCTTACTATAAAAGGTATTAAAAAGAACATCTCATTTCCTGCAAACATATCTACACAAGGAGACGTTGTTGTTCTAAACACAGAAATTTTTACTATTAACCGTACTGATTGGGGTGTGAATTATGCTTCAAAATCTGTATTTGAAGACTTAGGTGATAAGTTTATTAATGACGATATCGAGTTAAAAATTACGGTAAAAGCTAATAAAGGGTAATGTAGTAATATCCTTAAAAAACTCATTAAAATCCGGTATCATTAAGTGATATCGGTTTTTTTATTTCATTCTATTAATACATCAACTGCCATCACAATGTTATCATAATCAAAATCAAATCCCAAAGATGAAATCTTACCACTACACACCCGTTGACTTGAAAATAAAAGGCTATGCATATCTCCTAGGATTAGTTTCATTGTAAGCCTGGGTACATTAGGCAAAATAATTCTTTTATTATATTTTTCTGCTATTGTACGAGTAAGTTTTTTATTAGAAACGGGATTTGGAGCAACCGCGTTAAAAACACCTGTTAATTCTTCTTGAACAACAAACATAAACATACGAGCAAGATCATGAACATGTATCCAACTTTGCCATTGTTTACCATTCCCGAAAAAAGACCCCATTCCTAATTGGATTGGTTTAGCAATTTTAGGAAATGCTCCTCCTTTTTCTGACAGCACCAATCCTATACGTAACAAACTAACATCTATATTTATAGTTTCAAAATCTAAGACAGCTTTTTCCCATTTCTCTACTACCTCTCCTAAAAAACCTGAGTCTCTTTCTGTAGCATCTTCCATATAATAATTTTGAAATGAGTCTGGATATACCCCAATTGCACTAGCCGAAACAATGTGCCGAACCGAATGTTTTGTAGTCTTTAAAGATTCAAGAATAAGAGAAGCCGTATTGGTTCTGCTCTCCAATATTTCCTTTTTATAAGATGAAGTCCATCGTTTTGCTACAGTAGCTCCTACCAGATTAATAATGACCTCGACACCTACAAAACAATCCGTATCGATCTCACCTTTTTTAGGATCCCAAAAATAACCTGTATAACCAGGATCAGAACTTAATTTGTTTTTACTAGTGGTCAGATAATTAACATCAATATTCTGTTGACGGCACACACTTACTATTTCCTGACCTATTAAACCGGTAGCACCAGTAATTAAAATTTTCATCTGTTCTTTTTATTATTTTTAGCCTTAATAATGAATGATCACTGAATATTCTAATCGTCTTAGTAATTGTGATTCTAATCTATTTTGTGTGCTACAAAGTACTATCACCCTATAACAAAACCAATTCCTTTATTATAGGTTTAACAATCGTTTATTAAAATTTATACCTCACAATTTCAGTTTGCATCACCAATATTATCTTTCTTAGTAGCTCTGAGCATTTCTCTTTTTCCCGGAGGCCCAGGAAGTCTTTCTGTTTCAAAACCAACTTCTTGCATTGCTCTTCTCACACTTCCTTTAGCTGCGTAGGTTACCAAAACTCCATTTGGACGAAGTGCGTTATACATCTTTCCAAAAATTTCTACAGTCCAAAGCTCAGGTTGAACCCTTGCTCCAAAAGCATCAAAATATATCAAGTCAAAATTATTTTGATCCTTTATATCCACAAAAAATTGTTTCCTTTTTGTGAATATAAAATTCGATTTAACTTCGAATGGTTGTTCCCAAGGTGATTCGTGTAAATCATCAAAAATGGATGTGTTCTCCTTTTCAGAAAGTGCTTCGGGATATTTCATCAATCTGGCTTCATGTATTGAAACCGGATATGCTTCTACTCCAACATAATCAATATTCTGGTTAATTTTCTGCGCTTCTAAAAAAGTCACAAAAGCATTTAATCCAGTCCCAAAACCTATTTCTAAAATATGAAGAGGGTTAAAAAAATTTTTCGCCAAAATATGTTTAAAACCAGTATCTATAAAAACATGTTTGGCTTCATTAACTGCTCCATGCTTAGAATGATAATGCTCGTCTAAATCAGGTAAATGAATCGTTTTTGACCCATCTGCCGTAGTAATAATTTTACGTTGTATATGATCTTGCATTAGTTTTTTATCAAAACGCCATCAGCAATAAATGAGTATGTTTTTTTTGGAGTGGTAATACTGGCTATTTCTTCATCTGTTTTTCCTGCATCACTTGCAAAATGACGTTGTTCTTCTACAGATACTTCACTCACATACGCTTTACCTTGAACAATTACTGTATCATTTTCGATATCCTTAGGAACAAAAAAACCATAATCTTTAAATTTTACCATAGTTTCTTTATCATCTCCTAAGGTAACTTTCATCCAACATCCCTTGGCTTTGCAAACATTATTGACCGTGCTCGAAAATGCAATTGCAACCGTATCTCCTTCTTTAAGTGTTTTGTATTGCTCTGCAATTGATTTTTTATTATGAATATTTTCTGAAGACACTTTCCCTCCATAACTTTCATAATTTTTACTATCAATCTCTGCAATAGAGAATGTATTTTGACCATTATTTGATAAATTACAACTCATCAACAATAGTAATACCGCAAAAAATAGTATATTTTTTTTCATAATCTTTTATTATCCTGACGTTTTGTAAAATTAAACATTTTTAAAATTCTTATTTTAACAGAAAAGGGTATTTTTGTAAGGAAATTTATAAGGTGTTAGCATCACCATCATTTTCAGACAAAGAGTATAGTTAATAAACTAGGGATAGTTTACTATCCTTATCTTTAAAATTTAAATTAGGATGAAAAACACAATTTCTCAGACTTTAGAAATTAATGAAGTAAGCGAGTCCAAAATTGGACAGGTAGATTTTGAAAACCTTAATTTCGGGAAAATTTTTACAGACCACATGTTTGTCTGTGATTATATTAATGGAGAATGGCAAACACCAAAGATTGTCCCTTATGGGCCTTTGACGATGGAGCCTTCTGCTCGTGTCTTTCACTATGGACAAGCTGTTTTTGAAGGTATGAAAGCTTACAAAGATGATCAGGGAGATACTTTTTTATTCAGACCCGATGAAAATTATAAACGAATTAATAAATCAGCTGAACGTTTAGCAATGCCCGAATTTCCAAAAGAATATTTCTTTGATGGGTTAAATGCTCTATTAAAATTAGATAACAATTGGATTAAGCCAGGTTTTGGCAATTCCTTATATATACGACCGTTTGTCATTGCTACTCAAGCCAGTGTCTCTGCTTCTGAGGCTGATGAATATAAATTTTTAATTATATGCTCACCTGCACAATCCTATTATAGTGGAGATGTAAGCGTTTTGGTTGCCGAGAAATTTAGTCGTTCTGCCAGTGGTGGTTTTGGATACGCTAAAGCTGCCGGTAATTATGCCGGACAATTTTACCCAACAAACCTTGCAAAGCAACAAGGATATCAGCAAGTGATCTGGACAGATTCTAATACACATGAGTATATGGAAGAGGCTGGAACCATGAATGTGTTTTTTAGAGTTAATGACACCTTACTAACAGCTCCTATAAGTGATCGTATTTTGGATGGAGTAACTCGTAAAAGTTTAATTGCTATAGCTGAAAAGGAAGGAATTAAAGTGGATGTAAGGCCTGTAAAAGTGAGTGAAATTGTTGAAGCCGCTAAAAACGGAAGTCTTAAAGAAATTTTTGGAGCAGGTACTGCTGCTGTTGTAAGTCCTGTAAAAGCCTTTGGATATCAGGGAGAACATTATGAAATCCAAAAACAGGAAAATTCTTATGCAGACTATTTCAAAAAAGCGCTTATGGATATACAATATAATATCTCTGAAGATACTTTTGGATGGAGATATAAGGTATAGATAATCAAAATATTTTGTCATAAAAAAACTCCGAAAAGAATATTCTTTTTGGAGTTTTTTTATTTATCGGTCTAAAATTTCCTTAATATTCGGTTTAAAATAATTTGGGCCTTTTAGTACTTTACCATCCTCTCTATAAATTGGCTGTCCATTTTCTCCCAACTTACTCATATTACTGCGCTGAATCTCATTAAACACCTCTTCTATTTTGTGTTGCATACCATGCTCTATAATAGTACCACACAAAATATACAACATATCGCCTAACGCATCGGCTACCTCTACCAAGTCATTATCCTGAGCTGCTTCAAAATACTCTTCATTCTCTTCTTTCATAAGGTTAAATCGCAATGTGTTTTTTGCTTCTCCCAAATCTGCAATAGGTTCATTTTTATACCCCAATTTAAACGCAGTATGAAACTCTTGTACTGCACTAATTTTATCTTTCATATGTTGATTTTTATTTGATCTCAGTTATTATCTTTGCCGTAAAAATAGCAAATTATGTTTAGTACAGGCCAATTGATATTTGCAGGATGCTTTGTTATAGCTTTCATTCTATTAATGATCTTCAGCTATCGAAAAGATATCAAGCTACATCGCAAATATTACAAAGGCAGTATCTTCATTTTGATTGGTTTTATTATCTTTATTTTGTTGTTATTTATGTTAAAAACGTATTTACAACCTGAGTAAACCATATACACCCCAAGTATTCTGTCAAAATAAAAACTCTTTTGATCAGTATCGTTTTTGATATCTGACCTGAATTTCTTTTGGTTTTTTTGAACCCCTAGGATAAAATACCTTGTATTGGGTATATGTTGATACGCTCTTTTTTAAGAGTTTTGGAGTGTAACTAAATAACTAAACTAAAAATCATGAAACAAAAATTACCAAAATTAACCAAGGTTATTTCTTTAACAATCAAAGCATTTATACTTTTTCTTCTTACGATGTCATGTGCTAATTCTAATAAAAATTATGATTCGAAAATAGAAGATTCAAAGAAAAAAAAGGAGTTAGCAAAACCTACACCTTTTATAGACGATGAAGATTATACTTTGACTTTTGATTTTTCTAAAAAAGAAAAATTCCAACCTGTTCATTTAGATTTAGTTAATGATTTTGGAATATTAGCTAAAATAAAACTAGAAAACGACTCTATATTAAAAAAAATAGACATAAGACTTCGGGAAGTGAAAAATATGAAAAAATATAGTTTAGGTAAGGCCGAATATCTCCCATCATCTATAATCGATTCTTCAACACAAAAAAAGGTGCATCATTTAACCATAAAACTTGTTCCAAATATAGGCAACCGAGAAAAACAAGTAATAGCTAAGCTTCCTAATACTAATATCGTATTTAGAAATAATGAAATAATTGATATTCATATCGATGCCGAAGATCTTGGCTTTCACAAAACAGAATTAATATTTGAAAATGATATTCTAACTCAAACAAAAAAGCATATCTTAAGAGATACTACACATTTTGGTGATCAACAGTGTATAAGTCAAATAATAGGCACTTTAAATTAAAATGACAATTGAAACATAAAAACGTATTAATATTACTTTTCATTATCCAAACCTTCATTGGCTTTTCTCAAAACAAAATAGTATTGAGAAAAGCCTTAGAAGATTTAAAGAGGTATGATATTAAAAATGCAGAAAACAAACTAAATACTATTAGTTCCTCTCCTGAAAAAGAGCTTTTAGAATGGAATATCAAAGTTTTAAAATTTGGTAATAATGATACTACTATTAGCAATAAAGCTAGCTTCAATTCTACTTTTGAGGAAGTTCTTACAACTATTAAAAATGCAGATATATATATCAACCGTAAGGTTCCTAATGATTCTTTAAGTTTCAGTTATTATCAAAAAGCATTTTTAGATTCAAAATCTATTAATGATTCTTTATTGATCCAGTTTTCAATGAGTAAATTGATAAGTCATATGTATTTCAGATATACCCAAACACTAAAAACAATCCCTTCATATGTTGAGGAATATCGTTTATATGCAAATAATAAAAGTGATTTAGCAACAGTTCTCTTTTATGATCTTAGTGTAGATGCTGCAATTAAAAGGAAACCTCAAATTTCAGGACTTAAAAAAGCTGTAAAAATAGCACAAGAAAGTGGAAACAAATTTATTGAAGGAAAACTGCATCAAATGATTGGAATTCAGTACAATTATTTTTTAAAAGAAAGAGATAGTGCCTTTCACAACTATTCAAAAGCAGCAAAAATATTCCAGCCATTGCCATATGCTTTTGCTCAATATGAGATGTTTAATCTCAATAGCAATTTTGCATTAATAAAAAAAGAGGAGAAAAAATATAAAGAAGCTATAGCATTTTTAAATTTAGCAAAAAGTAACAAACTACCTAACAATAGCTATCTAAGAAAGAAAAAATTATATACCAGCCTTTCGAAGATATATAGGCAAATGAAACAGTATGATAGCGCTTTCTATTATAATGACTTAGAAAAATCTCAAACCGATTCTCTAAATGGTTACAAAAATGCTCTGACTATACGTGAAATCAATACCAAATACCAAACAGTAGAAAAAGAAAAAAGAATAGTACAACTTCTTAATACCAACCTTAAAACTGAAGCTAGCCGAATACGAAACCGAAACTTTTTAATAGGTTCTATTTCTATTCTTATCGTAGGATTTATAATCGCATTGCTTATTTACAAAAACACCAGACGTAAACAACGTATAGCCGAACAGGAAAGACAAATTGAAATTCAAAAAACAGAAAAACTGCTCAAAGATCAAGAGCTTACCGATATTGACGCCATGATTTCTGGCCAGGAAAAAGAACGACAACGTTTAGCCAATGAGCTACATGATAATCTAGGAAGTACATTGGCCACCGTCAAACTTCATTTCCAGCACTTGACCAAAAATAGAAATAACTCAAAAATAGAAAACCTTGAAGAACTCTACGCTAAGACAGATCATTTGCTAGAAGAAGCATATCAAAAAGTAAGAACCATAGCTCATGAAAAAAATAGTGGTGTAATGGCCAATCAGGGATTATTACCTGCGATTAAAAAATTTGCAAAAAAAGCCTCTAATGGTGATGCGTTGCAAATCGTAGTACAAGATTATGGGTTGGAAGAACGATTGGATAATGCCTTAGAGATTTCAATCTTTAGAATGATACAAGAATTAATTACAAATATTATTAAACATGCCAACGCAACAGAAGTACATATTTCTTTAACCAATCATGATTCCCTGTTAAACATCATCATTGAGGATAATGGAAAAGGATTTGACACAAAAGTGATTTCTCAAAAAGACGGTATGGGATTAAGAACTATAGAAAAACGCATAGAACATCTCGAAGGAACCTTCGAAATTGATTCGACCATAGGAAAAGGAACTAATATCATCATAAATATACCGATATGATCACTATTGCAATAGCTGAAGATCACCAATCTCTTATCGACGGGGTAGAACTTCTTTTAAGATATGAAGAAGAAATATCTATTGTAGGAATGGCCAACGATGGAGAAGAATTGCTGGACATTGTTCGTAAAAAGCAACCCAAGATAGTGTTAACCGATATTAGAATGCCTAAAATTGATGGGATTGCTGCAACCAAAATCATAAAAAAAGAATTTCCGCATACCAAAATTATTGCTTTTTCTATGTTTGATCAGGAAGATGCGATTAAGCAAATGGTTGATGCCGGCGCATCTGGATATTTATTAAAAAACTCACCGCTGGAAGAAGTGTTGAGTGCTATACATCAAGTAGTACAAGGAGAAACCTATTTTGATGCCGCTATCGATATATCTCTTTTCTCTGAAGATGGTAAACAGTCTGCCAAAAAGCAATTACTTTCTAAAAGTGAAAGAGAAATTTTAAAACTCATCGGACAAGGAAAAACCTCATCGGAAATTGCAGCGATACGTTTTAATTCAGTGTCTACCGTCGAAACTCATCGTAAAAACATTATTCGCAAACTCGGACTTCATGGCAAAGGAGAATTATTACGTTATGCAATCGAGAAAAAGTATAATTTTTAAGTTATTATAACAAAAAAATCTCCTTTACTTTAGGTAAAGGAGATTTTTTTATGTTGAATATTATTTACTAGTTCACTTCTGGCAAAAAGTTATAATGCTTACTATACATCAACATTTGAGATACAAAATCTTCTGGTTGAGTAACATTAATTTTTGTGATTTCTCCATTTTCATCCATTTCAGGAACTAAAACAGGGTTTACAAAACCACTATAAGGAGCAGAAGTAAATTGTTCATTACGTTTTAATACCTCTGCATGAATTGCCTGATCAACTTTTACACCATAGCCTTCTACCAACTCTTCGGCAGCTTTATAATCTCCTTCTGATTTTATACGCTGAGTTTCGCGTAATAAACGTCCAAAGATTTCACGTAACTTTTTATAATCATTAATATTATAATATGTTTTACCGTCTCTTGTTACTTTTTCGATTACATTATCCTTCTTTCCTTGTTCAAAAGACCATGCACTCACCCACTGTCGATTTCTCATATGTGCTTCTTCAACATCATCTCCAAGATTTAAACGTATAAGCTGTCCCAATAAACCATTTCTAATATAACCATCATAAGCAGCTTTTCCAGTTTTCTCCCAATCTTCTACTAATCCTAGTTCCTGTAATTTAGGATCCATTAAATAATATAAGCCTACTAAATCCGCACGACCTTCTTCCATTGTAGAGGCATAGTTCTTCAATGTTTCTTTAGTTTCACCTACTCCAGGGTTTAATTGTCCTGACGCATGTCCTACAACTTCATGCAAAGCAGTATGTAGTTTATCTCCTAACTGTCCATATTGTTCTTCTAGTTCAAACTCTTCATCATCATGTACAAATTCTTTTAAACGCCCAGAACCTCCAGCATTATTATATGCTCCTATAATATTTCCTAAGGATACTGACTTAGAACCTACTGCTGCTCTAATCCAATTTGCGTTAGGTAAATTAACTCCGATTGGTGTACTTGGAGAGGCATCTCCCGCTTCTCCTGCAACAGCAACTACTTTATAAGAAACTCCAACTACACTATCTTTTTTATGTTCATCCATTAAAGGAGAATTATCTTCAAACCATTGTGCATTTTCTGATAATACAGACATTTTTTTAGACATATCAAAATCTTTTATCTGTACAATAGTCTCATATGATCCTCTATATCCAAGTGGGTCATTATACACCTCAATAAAACTGTTGATATAGTCAATATTACCTTCTGTAGCTGCTGTCCATGCTACATTATAATCATCCCAAGTTTGTAAATCCCCGGTTTTATAGTATTCGATTAACAAACCTAATGCATCTCCCTGTGCTTTATTTTCTGCAACACCTTGCGCTTTTTCTAACCACTTAATGATTTCATCAATTGCAGCTCCATATAATCCTCCAGATTTATAAACTCTCTCTTTTAACGTTCCATTTTCTTTTACCAATTGAGAATTTAATCCAAATGACAATGGTTTATTTTTATCAGGAGATTTCATTTTTCCATAAAATGAGGTTACATCATCATTCGTTACCCCAGGGCCATAAAAATTAACCGCTGATAATGCTACATTATCAATTCCTTTTGCTTGATTCACTTTTTTAGCATCTTCATCATTAAAAATTGCTTCATAGACCTCTTTAGAAATCTCTGTACTTGTCGCAGCAAGTAAAGAACTTAAATAATCCTGACTAAACTCTGGTTTGATTTTATCATTACTATAATGATGGTGTATCCCATTAGAAAACCAAACTCTTTTTAAGTATGTTTCAAAAGCCTTCCAGTCTTTAGAAGTTTTATTTCCATCATACGAGGTATAAATTTTCTCTAGTGCTTTTCGAATGGTAAGATTATGACGATAATTCTGATCCCACATAATATCTCTACCGCTCAATCCAGCTTGTGTAAGATAAAAAACCAGCTTTTGCTCTTTTAAAGTAAGATTATCCCAACCAGGAATCTGATACCTTAAAATTTTAAGGTCAGCAAATTGCTCAACCATATAATCAAACTTTTCCTCTACAACCTCTTGTACATCCTCTTGCTGATCACTCTGATCTGTCACTTTAGGATCTTTTTTACATGCGATTAGCAGACTCGCAACAGTAATAAAAAATAATATTCTATTGAGTTTCATTTGTTTTATTTTATTGTTTTTGACAAATGTAACAAAATAAAAGGATGTTAAATTTGTTTATATTAGCTGATCAAACAATCAAAACTAACTAACATGAAAATAATAAAGTATTTATTTTTTCTGCTATTACTAGTAGTCATTGGTGGCGCGGTTTATGTCGCTACAATTAATGGCGAATACCAAGCAGAAGAAAGCAGAATAATAGAAGCTCCCGATGAATTATTATTTAGTACTATTAATGAATATAAAACTTGGGAGAAGTGGGGTCCATGGATGGATGAATCTGATGATCTGGTTATGGAATATCCTGAAAAAACAAGTGGTGAAGGAGGATCTTATACCTGGAGAAGCGAGACACAAGGTGATGGTAAAATTGAAACCAAAAAAGTGTTACCCTTCACCAGTATAGATCAAAAAATCATATTTATTACTCCAATGGGAGAAAGTAAAAGTGATGTATACTGGAAGTTTGAAAAAATTGAAGGCAAAAAAACAAAAGTCACTTGGGGAATGAAAGGTAAGCAGTCTTTTATGGAAAAAGCATTTTGGGCTACTCAAGATAGTAGTTTATCGCAAACAATAAAACCAATGTATGCAAGAGGACTAGAAAAGCTCGATGCTTATGTAAATGATGAGATGAAAAAATATGCGATTCATGTTGACGGCGTTACAGAACATGAAGGAGGATTTTATATGTATAGTGCAACTACATCTTCAATTGCCGTAATTTCAGAAAAAATGGCAGAAATGATACCTGCTGTTAGCACATACATGAGACAAAATAATCTTCCACAAACCGGAATGCCGTTGACGATATACAATGAGTATAATGTAGAGCAAGGTACTGCCATTTTCTCAACAGCTATTCCAACACGAGACAAAGTAGTAACTCCAGAAGAAGGTGCAATACAATGTGACTTCCTGCCTAAACAAAAAGTTGTAAAAACTACACTTAAAGGAAACTACACAAATCTTAAAGAAGCATGGGAAGCTGGCTATAAGTATATCGCCGAAAATGGTCTTGAACCTAATACAGAATCTCCGGCTTTTGAAGTGTATCGAGAAGAACCAACATTGCAGCCTAATCCTGCAGAATGGGTTACAGAAATTTATATTCCCATAAAATAAAAACTTTATATAAACTGCATTTTACCAAATGATGTAAAATGCAGTTTTAATTTTACCAGTAATGAAGCAAATACTATTAGTATTTATCGGGGGAGGCACAGGAAGTATAGCTCGTTATCTAATTAGTAAATATCTAAATAGTACAGCAACCGGAATTCCTTATGGAACCTTTACAGCTAATATATTAGGTAGTCTATTAATTGGAATTATTTTAGGACTAGCTCTTAAAAACAATGCCATATCCCAAAATGCAGTTGCATTATTAGCAACAGGTTTCTGTGGAGGCTTTACTACTTTTTCTACATTTGCATATGAAAACCATATGTTACTAAAATCTGGAGATTTCATTACTTTCTTTGCATATACAATTGGTTCTTTTGTTATTGGATTCCTTTTTGTATTTTTAGGAATGTTCCTTGTAAAATAAACCGATATTGTAATCATGAAAAAAATCGAAGCTATTATCCGCAAATCAAGATTCAAAGCTGTTAAGGATGCGCTACATGAGATTGAAGTAAATTTCTTTACATATTGGGATGTTACTGGAGTCGGTAACGAAAAAAAAGGACAAACCTACAGGGGAATTTCTTACAGTACTTCTGATATCCAACGTAGATACCTTTCTATTGTTGTCTCTGATGAATTTGAAGAAAAAACGATTCAGACCATTATTGAAGCCTCAAAAACAGGCGAAGTCGGTGATGGTAAAATTTTTGTATCAGACATACAAAATGTATATCGAATCAGAACCGAAGAAAAAGGTGAACAAGCTCTAAGCTGATTTTTTCTAATTATTCATAATTTTATCTCCTTCATCTTAGTTTTTACAATTTTTAGCATCTAAAATGTTATAATTAGATTTACTTATCTCTTTATTTTCCTTAAAAACTCTTAAAAATCCAAAAAAGAGACTTTTAAATTCTTAAAAATTACACAAATAAACATTAAACCTTAATTTTTTTAGGGTAAAAAATAAAAAAAGCATAAAAATACAAGCATACCCCCTATTTTTTATTGGGGTAAAATTCTTTTGACATAGTTTTACAGTTCCAATTAAAAACAATTACAATAATTAATGTTTATTATGAAAACAAAAACTGTAACAAATTTTTTAAGAAAAGTAGGTCTTGTTGCTTTGGCTCTTGTGAGCTTCACCACAATTGCACAAGAAGAGGAAGAAAAAAAATGGTTTGATAATTTCTCTGTGAATGGATCTGTAGACGGATATTTTAGATATAATATCGGAGCTCCTAATGAGTCAGATGATTTTGACGGCGATGCTAGTACTGACGATTCATTTATTGCTCCTGGAACTTCTTTTGCAAATCAATCTGGTTTTGCGTTAGGTATGGCTAACCTGATTTTAGGATATGAAGGTGAAAAAGTTGGTTTTGTAGCTGATCTTGTATTTGGACAAAGAGGAGAAGATGCTGTATTTAATTCTGATGGTTCGGCGCAAATTGTCAATCAATTATATGCATATTGGAATGTTTCTGATAAAGTTAAACTTACTGTTGGTAACTTTAATACTTTTCTAGGGTATGAAGTAATTTCTCCAACAGGAAACTTTAACTACTCTACTTCTTACATGTTCTCATATGGTCCTTTTTCTCATACCGGTTTAAAAGCAGATTTTGCACTTAGTGAAAAGTGGTCTGCAATGCTTGCTGTTATGAATCCTACTGATTATACAGAAAACAATCCTTTTGACACATACATTGTTGGTGCACAATTAGGATACTCTACTGATAGTGGAAGTGCATTTCTTAACTTTAGATATGGTAATGAAGGAGATACAGATGAAGTAGATCCTACTTTTCAGGTAGATCTTACTACAGGATGGGATGTATCTGAAGATTTTTATCTTGGTATAAATACTACATACCTATCTACCGAACCACAAGGAGATGGAGATGCTTCAGGTTTCTATGGAGTAGCACTTTACCCACAATACAAAACTTCAGAAAAATTTACTATCGGACTAAGAGGAGAATATTTCTCTGTATATAATGGGGGATTAACAGGTGTTATTGGATTAGACTCAGAAAATGATGGTGATGTTATTGCAGCAACATTAACAGGAAGTTATGCTATTGGTGATTTAACACTTAAACCAGAATTAAGATTAGATTCTGCTTCAGAAGATTCATTTTTGGATAATGATCGTGAAGCTACAAAAAGTCTTTCTTCTTTTGTGTTAGGCGCAATCTATAAGTTTTAATATATATTTTTAGTCAATATATTATTTGTTTAAAGCAAAAAGCGTTCTGAAGATTCAGGACGCTTTTTATTTTATTCATTTTCAGGATATTTCTTATATTTTTTAACCCCGGCAAATATCTTCACATCCAGATGATTTTCTTCGGGAGGGATTGGACAAGAATATCGATCATTATATGCGCAATACGGATTATAAGCGGTATTAAAATCAATTAGAATTGATTCTCCTTCGGGTATTTTGAGATCTATAAAACGTCCTCCACTATAACTTGATTCCTCATTTGACAAATCAGTAAAAGGAAGAAACAAATAGTCTTCATATTCGGGTTGAGTTTTTAATCCCTGATTTTGATATATACACAATACATATTCTTTTTCTTGGAGTATAAATCTTGCTTCTCCATATTTTACGTACAAAGGTTCTGCCCCTGTAGTAGTTTTCATTATAAAAGGAGTCTCATAAGGAGTACGCTCAAATTTTGCTTTAATACAAAGCGAGGTATCTATTTTAAAAAATTCTAGTTTCTTAAAACGTTTAAAATCTTTTGTAGTTAATGGTGAAATTTCTTCAGAAGAAAACTCTCTATTGATCTTTTCCTGAAAAGACAATATTCTTTTAATTGCCGTAGAATCCTGAGCAATAGTATTTCCTGTGAAAAATATAAGTAGCAATAATAACCTAAACACTTCCCTTTTGTTTTTTTGCAAAAGTACAATTTACAATTAGTTAACTAATTAATTTTAATAAAATTGTACCCAAATAATAGATAAAAAGCTACTTTTACTCCTTAAATTCAAGGGAACAACACAAATCATCAATTCATTGCGCAAGATTTTACTTCAATATATTGATTCTTTTTCTGGACTATCAAAAGAAGTATGGTGGTTAGCATTAATTACATTAATCAATCGGGCTGGAGCAATGGTAATTCCATTTTTATCCCTCTATCTCACCGATGATTTAGATTTTTCATTAGAACAAGTAGGTTGGATCATGACTAGTTATGGCTTAGGTTCATTTACAGGAGCTTGGCTTGGAGGTAAACTAAGTGATCAGATTGGGTATTATAAAGTCATCCTCACCTCTCTTATGTTAACCGGAGTTTCATTTCTTGCTATTCAGTATTTTTCTAGTTTCTGGAGTATTTGTATTGGTTTCTTTATTCTTATTGCCATCGCTGATATGGCTAGACCTGCTTTTTTTGTTGCATTAAGCGCTTATAGTAAACCCGAAAATAAAACACGATCATTAACTTTTATACGGCTAGCTATTAATCTTGGATTCTCAGCAGGACCAGCACTTGGCGGTCTTATCATTACATCTATTGGATATAACGGTCTATTTTGGGTAGACGGAATCACTTGTATTATAGCAGGTTTTGTAATGATACAAACGCTTAACCCTAAAAAAGCCAAAGAGCAAGACAAAGAAATTGTTGTTAAAAACCCTATAAAACCTTATAAGGATGGCATCTATATCATATTCTTAATTGCACTTGCTTTATTTGGTTTTATATTTGTTCAATATTTCTCTACGTTACCTTTATATTATAAAGAAATACATAAATTATCTGAAGAAAAAATTGGTCTTTTACTCGCCTTAAATGGTGCACTTATATTCTTTTTTGAAATGCCTCTAATTGCGTATTTAGAAAAATCTAGATTTTCAAAAATAGGGAATGTAATCAATGGTTTTATCTATACCGGAATAAGCTTCGCTCTTTTATTAGTTACACCTTGGGCAGGAATTCTGGTTGTGGGAATGATTATAGCTACATTGGGTGAAATGGTTGCTTTTCCATTTGGAAACGCTTTTGCATTGGATCGAGCAAAAAAAGGAAGACAAGGTGCATATATGGGCTTATATAGTATGTCATTTTCTGCTGCTCATATTTTTGGGCATAATTCTGGAATGCAATTTATAAATCAATATGGATATAACAATACCTGGATTTTTATGACTTGTATTGCTGTTTTAGGAACATTTTTACTTTACATTGTAAAACAAAAAATTACTAAGGAAAAAAGTACTGATTAAACTTCTATTTAAAATCTAGATTCATGAAAAATTTCATTTTGGTTCTCCTTACCCTATTTCTTTTTGGATGTACTCAGGTACAACAAGAAAAAAAACAAACCATCAAGGAAGAAAAAATAATCGAAAAGAAGACGTTTCCAAAATTAGAACCCAATCGATATAACGTTGCTTTTTTGATTATGGACGGAACGTACAATACAGAATTCACCGCTCCTTATGATATTTTTCAACATACACAGTATCGAAAGAATATTAAACAAATGAATGTTTTTACTGTAGCAAATACTGATTTGCCAATAACTACCTTTGAAGGAGTAAAAATTATTCCTGATTATAATTATCTTAAAGATTCTTTACCTCATATTGATATTTTGGTAGTTCCCAGTGCAGAGCATCACCTCGATACCGACTTAGATGATCATGCCATGATTGAATTTATAAAACAAGTGGACAGTAAAGCTACATTTATGACTTCACATTGCGATGGAGCTTTTGTTTTGGCAAAAGCAGGAGTCTTAGACACTATAGTTTCTACAACATTTCCTAGTGATATTGATAAAATGCGTGCCATGTTTCCAAAATTGGATATCAGAAAAGAAGTATTATTTGTTCATGATGGAAAATACATAACCTCTGCAGGAGGTGCCAAAAGCTTCGAAGCTGCTCTCTACTTATGTGAATTCTTATACGGCCCTGAGATAGCACAATCATTAGCAGGAGGTTTAGTCATTGATTGGAAACTTGAAGATGTACCTCATCTGGTAATAAATAAGTAAAGATTTAGAAATAATTTGATTTATCTTGACTCCAAGAATAGAAGTCATTTCTATTCATACAAATCATAGAGAACATATATAATTCATACTTTCTTACCAGTATTTTTACATTTAAATAAAGGAGTAAGGTGGGTAAAAAAAATGAAAGCGTTCAATGAACGCTTTCAGTCTTTAGGGCAAATTACGTACTCTCTTTAGTTTCAAGATTTGGGGTCTTTAGACTAATGTCCTCACACCTAATTCGACCCTGATGTATTCCAAACTAATATTTTAATTTATATCGTCATACAAGTTAAAATGTTAGTTTTTGGCCATACATCAAAGTTTTTTATTGATGATGTAAATATAGTGTAAAAAAATTGTTAATTCAAAAAAAATCACGACAAAAAACACAATAAATCGATGAAATACACAAAATTTTATGATTTCAGCTTAATTTGAAAACAAATATTTAGAAGTACCGAGGTATTTTTTTATGAGTTCGTTGTATTCTTTAGAGAGTTTCAAAGCCAGAGTACCTTCGATAACATAAAGCGCATCTACATCTTTATATCCATTTTGTAACATTTTTTCTAAATAGAATAAAGCAGTTTCATAATCTTGATCTTGGGCACTTAGAGAAATGATTTTTTTATACGATTCAAAATCTTGTTCATCTACAATTGTACTCAGTATATTAAGAAATAGTCTTTTTACCAGATATTTGTTATTATCTTTTAATAATTCTGCTTTATAAGCATCCACCAGATATTTTAAATACCCCTTTGCCCTAAGCCCTGTATCATGGGCATATTTTTCTTTATTCTGAACCAATGTATCGACTAATGACATTTGATATTTCCACCAACCTAGATTTTCAAAATCTTCTATTTCAACATCTTCTTCAAGAGCAAACATATATTTTTCTCTAATTAGCCTTTCTTTATAATTATATTTAGACTCTAATCGTTTTTCACGTTTATATTCTTTGCGCTTTTTAATTTCCTTTTGTTCTTCTTTCAAATAACTTGTATTAAAAAACATACCGTATTTAATTCGGATTCTCTTGAGTTCTTCATTTGCGAATAAAAACTCTCCTTTGCCTATATAGGAATCAACCTCTGCTAAATCTTTTTTGAACAAACGCTGAACCCTGATAGAATCCTTTGGTATTCTACCTTTGAGCATCGCTTGAAGCGTAAAAGTAGAAAGTGCTTTATTTATAATCCTTTGATTAGGTAATTTGGATGTATCATTGTAGACAAAAACATCTGCTGGAATTGCTTTACTTTTAAGATATGCTTTATTATTAAAAAAGTCTCTATATCTATAATTAGAAGTATTCACGACACCCAAATAAGAAAAACTCTTTTTAATTCTTACACTCGAATTATAATAATAACTATCTCCTATAGCAATAACCCCCGAAATTTTATCAGAATATAATGCTGGTAATAAGCTTACAAGTTTAGCATCATCTCCAAAAGCAGTAACATAGACTCTTCCCTTTTGAATTGAAAAAAGAGAATGAACATAGTCCATAAAAGTTAGCATATATTCAACTTTTTCTTTTGGTTTCTGATGTTCTAAAACATCTGCAATAACCACAATATAACCATATTCTTCTGCAGCTGCTTTATATAATCTTGTGACCCCTCCTGTTTTTCCAGAAGAATCAAAACCAAGTAATAAAGGCCAACTTTTGCTTGTATCGAAAGTTTTTGGGAGATAAACACTAAACATACCTTTTGTAGAAGGTACGGATAAAGAATCCATTACTATTCCTTTTTTAAGTGTAAGCTTGTTTTGTCCATACCCCAGTGAAGAAAGACATAGTATACTAAGAATAAGATATTGTTTCAAGAAAGAAAACGGCACGATATAATTAAATTTTATAGCAAAATAGTGCAAAAAGATGCCTTTATGCACATTTTAGTAGTAATTTATAAAATTTTGTAATGTATCAACTTAAGAATTCAGATTTTTTCAATAAAATACCCATATCTTTTCCTTATAACAAGTGCCTAAACAACATTACTTTCAAAGAAAAAAACGCCTGAATTCCTTCAGACGTTTTTTATCTTTCCCTTGTACTCTCTTTAGTTTCCCTAACTAATGTCCTCACACAAGATAAAGATGGTTCATCGTACAAATATATACACAAATCTCATGCCAAAAAATTTAAATTTCTAATTCATTTAAGCCTGAAGAATTAGTAATAGGATTACTCTCTATGAGATTAGAAAGTACAATATGAGTTTTAACTTCTCCATAGGTAATAAGACTATCAATAAATTCTTGTAAATGCATTTGATCACGTAAAACCACCTCCATGATTATATTTTCATTACCAGTGATTCTATAACAATTCATTACTTCTTTATATGTTGCCACTTTAATTAAAAAAGGTTGTAATCTTCCCATAAAAGCACGTAGTGTAATAATAGCTTTTAACTGGTATCCTGTTTTTGTGTATGAAACTTCAGCTCTATACCCTTTTAAAATACCATAATCTTCCATTTTTTTGATTCTTTCAGCCACAGCTGGAGAACTTAAACCAACTTTTCTTCCTATTTCTGCATTAGACAACCTTGCATTTTTCTGTAAGCATTGTAAAATACCCCAATTGGTAGCATCTATTTTCATACTCTATTTTTAATATTTCTTGCTTGAACTCCCTTTATACATTTGCAATCAAAATGATTACTATACCTTGTAATAATTACACACTCCATTACTTTATTTTTTATTTTAAACCAAAAATACTATTTATAATTAATAGTTAAGGTAAATAACCCTTTACTCTTTAATTTCAAAAGAAAAAGTATTAGAAATTACTTTATTTTTGGAGAACGAAATATTATGAGACGAAAACCGAGAAATAAGAGATTGTATAAAAAGGCTTTAGAAATATTTACGCTTTCGCGAAGTATTTCAAGCTATCTTGTTCATGACTTAGCTCACCTTCAAAGTAATGGAAGTGAAGATCCTCATATTTATTTTACAGGCGATATTATTCGACAATCGGATGCTTTGGCCCCTAAAATTATAACTGCAGAAAATCAAACCTTTCAGGATGATCGTATTCGTCATGCTAATTCTTTAATACACATTACTAATAGACTTTACAAAAATTGTGAACGCCTGGAGCAATCAGAAAGTAATGGTAAAGAATTTTTAGTTTTATTACGTAAGGAACTAAGAAAATTTAAACGTCTTCAACATCATTGGTTAATGACCTTATAGGTTTTAACTATTTTTTATAAAATTCCGGGTAAATCATCTTGCATATTCTATTGCAAAATTGTTTTTCCAATTCATTTGTTTTATTGATGCTTGGATCACTCTTCTCATAAGCTTGAGCAAAGATTTTATACCGCATTCGCATTCCCATTTTTTGGATTTCAGAATCTTTAGAATTTTCTAACTTTCTCAATTTACCAAGTTCTCTTTCCCACCATGAAAAATTAACCTTTTTGGGGGTTTTATAATCTTCAGAAAAGCGTAAGTTAAATTTATCGGTTTGTTTTATTTCTTCTTCTAATACTTTTGACAATGAATTTATGGTTTTGATATATAGTTTATCTTTTTTAAGGCTCTTGAGTTTAGTTTTTATACTATCCAAATCATAAAAAGATTGATATGTAGCCAGGATTCGTTCGTAATTCTCAATAGCTTGAAGTCGTCTTTCATGTTTTTCCGCTTCTAATGCAATTTTATAATTGTATTGATAGCTTTCATAAATCTGCTCCTCTGTTTTTACTTTTTTTCCTTTTTTATAAGCTTGTATTTCCAGCCAATCAAATGCTTTTAAAATTTCCTTTTCAGGAGGCCATCTATGATTTCCATTATACGTTATTAAAGTGTTTTTAAAATTAAGACGCTGTAAATACCTTTTTGTATTTATCAACTCCAAATAGTTCATATCTTCGTTTCCACAAATAGCAGCGTAGGAAAATTTTTGAGTAGAAGGAACATGACCTGGATTATTAGAAAAACCAGCTCCACAAGCTATCACTCCTTCTATTTTATTGGTTAATGTTGCAATAGCAGAAGCCAATCGAGAACCACCTGAAAACCCTGCTAAAAAAATTTGATTTTCTCGAATTTTAAAATTTGAAAACACAAAATCAAATAACCTATCAGTAATATCAAAGTTACGTTCATAAGATCCATTTCTGTTATTATTAGAACACACTAAAATATAATTGTACTTCTCAGATGCTTCGATAAAAGGTTTAATCCCAACCTTACCTCTAGCTGCAGGATCAAAAATATACACAATAGAGGATGATTGTGTATGATCGAAAGATAGAGGAAGATATAGAGCAAAGGTTTCTTTAGTACTTTCAGAAATCTTTACAGAGTCAATAATTTTACCAATCTCGAAGGCTTCCTGAGCATTTCCAAGAGCTATAAAACCTAATAAAAAAACAGATACTTTTAGTTTCATTTATACCGTTTCCCTTTTTTAATTATAATATCTACATCCTGTAATATATTAATATGACGAAGTACATCACCTTTTACAGCAATAATATCGGCATATTTTCCTTCGGTAACAGTTCCAACTTTATCAGCAACCCCCATCCATAATGACGGCCAATAGGTAGCTGCTCGTATTGCATACATTGGATCTATTCCGAATTCATTAACCCAAACATCTAATTCGTTCCAAGTTGATTGGCTATGAAATTTCATCGGAATACCACTATCTGTTCCTATCATCAACACTACTCCTGCATCCATCAATTGCTTAACTTTAGTTTCTAATGTTGGTTTACGAATTGGAGTGAGTTGAAAATATGGTAATCGATCTTTATGAGTAAAACTATTTTTTATGTCTGCAACAATCGTATCGTGTAATCCTCTATGCCAGGAATCATTATCTAAATGTTCTCCATTATCACGAACATATTCATAATTATATAATCCTTCTACAGTAGGGCACCAAAACATGGGTCCAAGATTCATTTGAGCGGTACGTTCTTTAATTGCTTCTATCACATCATCAGGGTATCTTGGAGCTGAAGATAGTCCCGTATGCTCAAAGCAATCTACACCAACCTTTAGTCCCATTCTTATTTCTTGTGGACGATGACCATGAGCTACTACCTTTAATTTATATTTATGTGCTGTATCCACCACAGCTTGTAGTTCTGCTGTAGTCATTTGATCCTGATCTATAAGCTTAATACAATCAACTCCTGCATCGGCTAATTTTTTTATTTTTTTTCTGGCATCCTCTACTCCATTTATTCCCCATCTAAAAGCTTCGGTCCCGGGATACGGTTTTTTTTGTATAAATGGTCCTGAAACATAAAGGGTGGCTCCCGGAATCTCTCCTTTATTAATTCGATCTCTTACAGCTATACTTTCTTTTAGTGGTGCGCCTAAATCCCTGGCGCTAGTTACTCCAGCCATTAGTAATTGCTCTGCAGAAGAAGGCATAATAACATTTTCTAACAGCGGCGGATACGTCTTATCCCAATATGCATAATCTGCATGACCATTAATCATTGTATGTACGTGCATATCCCAAAGTCCTGGCAGCACAGACATGCCTTCAGTAGAAATCACTTCTGCATTTTTTGGTATTTGTAATGTTTTTAAGGTACCTACGGCTTTAATTTTCTCGCCTTCAATAAGGATTACACTATTTTGTATTGGAGTAGACCCATATCCATCTATTAGAGTGCCCCCTACCAAAGCTTTTAATGGCTGTTGCTGCGCAAATGAAATCGTAGTTACGAAGACCGCTAAAAGTAATTTTTGCATGATGAGTTGTGTTTCTATAAAGATAAAGAAATTCAAAAAAAATACCACCATACTGAGTATGATCACTAACTCATCATCTTTTTGATATTTTTCTTATACCTTTTTAGTTCTTCTTTTACTTTATCACTCAACAAAAACAAACCTATCATATTAGGTACCATCATTGCAAAAACCATGGCATCACTAAAATCGGTCACTGCATTTAATGTTGCAGCAGCACCTATCACCGTAAAGCAACAAAATATAAACTTATAAAGATATTCTGTTCGTTTACCTCTTCCAAAAAGATAGCTCCAGGCCTGGTAACCATAATATGACCATGCAATCATAGAAGAGAAAGCAAAAAGTAATACCGCAATAGTAAGCAGATATGGAAACCATGAAACACCACTCTCTAGTGCAGAAGCAGTGAGAAGAACTCCTTGCTCATCGCTGATTTCGACACCTGTTTGAATTTGCCCTGTAATAATCAAAACCAATGCAGTCATAGTACACACTATCACAGTGTCGATAAAAGGCTCGAGTAATGCTACGAGCCCTTCACTCGCAGGAAAACGTGTTTTTACAGCACTATGCGCAATAGAAGCACTACCTACTCCTGCTTCATTACTAAAAGCTCCGCGTCTAAATCCCTGAATTAATACACCTACAAAACCTCCTAGCACTCCTTCTGGATGAAAAGCACCATCCCAGATCGCCCCAAAAGCAGCGGGAATAGCTGAGCTATATAGTACTAAAACGGTAAGTACTGCTCCAATGTAAATTAATACCATAAAAGGTACAATCTTATCGGTAACACTTGCTATTTTTTTAATTCCGCCAATAATAACAACTCCTACCAATATTGCCATAATAACTCCAAACACCCAACCCTGACCATGTAATATGGAATTATCTGAAATTACAACATGATTAAGCAATTTAAAAGCCTGATTTACCTGAAACATGTTTCCACCACCAAAAGATCCTCCAATACACATAACCGCAAATAGCACTGATAAGACCTTACCTAATTTTGCATATCCTTTTTCTTTAAGTCCTTTGGTAAGATAATACATTGGCCCTCCAAATACCTTTCCCTCATTATTGATCTCTCTATATTTGACCCCAAGAGTACATTCTACAAATTTTGAAGACATTCCTAATACCCCAACTACTACCATCCATAATGTCGCTCCGGCACCACCAATAGATAGTGCAATGGCAACACCTGCAATATTTCCAAGTCCTACAGTTGCAGAAACGGCAGTAGTTAATGCTTGAAAATGACTTACCTCTCCATTTGTATCTTTATTATCATTTTTTGCCTTAGTATCTTTTGATGATATATTAGGAGAAGGTGTATAAAACATTTCTTGTTCTGAGTTTTCTAAAGCATCATATTTACCTCTAACTACATTTATTGCAGTAAAAAAACTTCTGATATTAACGAACTTAAAATATATTGTAAAATAACTCGCCCCTAATATCAATACCACTAGAACCCAAGGAATTCCAATTGTTGATGTTATAGGTATTTCAGCTAAAATGGCATCTACAAACCAACTGGTAGCTTCTCCAAAGACATGATCAATATTTTTATCTAAATTTTGTTCTGAAATAATATAAGGAAATAACATATAATAATTTTCAGAGCAAATTGCCCTAAAAATAAACACCACAAAAGGTTAAGCACTATTCAAAATTCAACTCCTAAATGCTTAACCATGCGGTTACGTATTGTCTTTTAGTGAAGTATACTTAAGAAAACTATTTGCTTTTGCAAAGGCGATTAATTGCTCTTTACCTCCCGCCCCGCTTATATTAAGCATCTTTTTGATTTGATGAATATGAGTCTGTAACCCATCAGTACTAATATGCATTTCCTGGGCAATCTCGGTATATGACTTATGATTTCCAAAATGTGCAAGATATCCTAAAACCTCTTTTTGTCGTTCAGAAAGCTCTATCTTGGAGGTAGCTTTAATAGTTTTCAGGTCATTTTTTAATCGTTTAATGGTATCCAAATGACTTTCGTTTGCTAATTTCAATTGTTCATTATCTCTTACAAGTTTGGCTTTTTGAACCTCCAGATTTTGTGTTAAACTTTGCTGTTGTTCTTTTTCGGATAGAAATTTCCAACTGTACAGCAGTATTGAGAATAACAGAATAAAAAGAAATTTAAATGAAATCGCTGTAATACTACCAAGCGTTCTCCAAAACTCCTGATCTATAAATTGCAAAACTCTATCCTGCGGAATCATTCGATGTGAAACTGCTATCACAATAAGAACAAAGAGTGCAAATGTTGGCAAATACATAAACTTCATTTGCCTACCAACAAAAGCTTTATTGAGTTCATAAAGTAATGATATTGCGACTAATATAGAGATCGGAATATCGATTAACCAGATAAAATTATTGCTTATTTCAGGATTACCATAAGAAGCCGCTATAAAAACAAAAGTGATCATCCCTAAAACACCACAAAAGAGACTTACAAATTCTCGCGCGCTAAAACGTTCTACTAATCGAACAATAATTCCTGGCTTTTTGGGATGTTCTATAGAAGGGAGTGATAGCATAATACATAATGAATTCGCCAATGAAATTAGTACTCCAAAATAGATAAGAACCTTATTCGTAGGTGACCATTGCAAGGCTACCACCATAATCAGATTAACTAAAGCTCCTAAACCCCATACAAATATGGCTAAACCAAACCACATAATCCCTTGAATAGCTTTAACATCAGCTCCTCTAAGTTTTTCTTTGCTAAATATACGTTGAATTACAACTGCCGAAATAAGACAAACAATAGCCGTTACAGTATATTCTATTGTATTAAACACAGATTATCATTTACGTCTAAAGGTATTGAAATTTTGATCATTATCAATATCTATAAGGAAGTTGAGATCAGTATTGTAATTTATACAGATTATAATTGTGTTCAAAAGAAGTCTGGCAGTTTATAAAAATCAAAAAATCCTGATATAGCTCACCCCAGCAAGTATTTAACATCTCCCTACAGTAGTTTTTAAGCTTCCCGGCAATGTATTCATATTCCCCGGCACAGGTTTTAGGCTTCCCGGTAAGATTAGTATGCTCCCCTGCACAGGTTTTAGGTTTCCCGGCAAGGTTAGTATGTCTCCCTTCTGCCGGGAAATACAACATTGGTGCAAGGAGTCTATTCTTGTATGCAAGGAAATGTTATAAAGTTCCTGGCAGGCCTAAATCATGTATGGAAGAAAAAAACAAACTCTAAGAAAGTATGATCATTATTCGGGTAGTTTAAGACGATTCAAAATTCTTATAAATAAAAAGTCTCGTTTTTTGCAAAACGAGACTTTTTATTTAGGTTTATGTTTATCATTACATATTTCGTCGATACTGTCCGCCTACTTCGAATAGGGAAGCTGTAATTTGTCCTAACGAACATTTTTTACAAACTTCCATTAAAGCTTCAAAGATGTTTTGATTACTGATTGCTTTTTGTTGCAAATCTTTTAGCAATTCTGCTGTAACATCGGTATTTCCCTTCTGCAACTCGTTTAGCATTGTAATCTGATATTGTTTTTCTTCTTCAGTTGCACGAATTACTTCTCCTGGCGTTACTGTTGGAGATCCTTTAGAGCTTAAAAATGTATTTACTCCAATGATTGGAAACTCCCCATTGTGTTTCAATGTTTCATAATACAAACTTTCTTCTTGTATCTTACTACGCTGATACATGGTTTCCATAGCTCCTAATACTCCTCCTCGTTCTGTGATTCTATCAAACTCTGTTAGCACAGCTTCTTCTACTAAATCTGTCAGTTCTTCTATGATAAATGATCCTTGAATTGGGTTTTCGTTTTTAGCCAGCCCTAATTCTTTATTAATGATCAACTGTATTGCCATTGCTCTACGTACAGATTCTTCTGTTGGCGTGGTAATGGCCTCATCGTATGCATTTGTATGTAAAGAGTTACAATTATCATAAATTGCATACAATGCCTGAAGCGTAGTACGAATATCATTAAAATCAATCTCCTGAGCGTGTAATGAACGACCAGAAGTCTGAATATGATATTTTAGCATTTGTGCTCTAGAATTAGCTCCGTATTTATGTTTTAAGGCTTTTGCCCAAATTTTACGCGCTACTCTACCAATCACGGCATATTCTGGATCAATACCATTAGAGAAAAAGAACGATAAGTTAGGCCCAAATTTATTGATATCCATTCCGCGGCTTAGATAATACTCTACATATGTAAATCCGTTTGCCAATGTTAATGCTAATTGAGTAATAGGATTTGCTCCTGCCTCTGCAATATGATATCCGGATATAGATACCGAATAGAAATTACGTACTTGTTCTTCTATAAAATATTCTTGCACATCTCCCATTAATCTAAGCGCAAATTCTGTAGAGAAAATACATGTGTTTTGTGCTTGATCTTCTTTAAGAATATCTGCTTGCACAGTCCCTCTAACAGTATTTAAGGTGGTCGCTTTAATTTCGTTATACACCTCTGCTGGTAAAACCTGATCTCCTGTAACTCCAAGAAGCATTAATCCAAGCCCATCATTACCTTCTGGTAATTCACCTTGATATTTTGGGCGTTCTACTCCCTTTTCCTTATAAATTTTATTGATTTTTTCGGCTACTTCTGTCTCTAGGTCATTCTCTTTAATGTACTTCTCACAATTCTGATCAATTGCAGCATTCATAAAGAATCCTAACAACATAGGTGCTGGTCCATTGATCGTCATACTTACCGAAGTCATGGCATGAGTTAAATCGAAGCCAGAGTACAATTTCTTAGCATCATCAAGACAACAAATAGAAACTCCCGCATTACCAATCTTACCATATATATCAGGTCTGTGATCAGGGTCATTTCCATACAATGTTACCGAATCAAATGCAGTAGAAAGACGTTTGGCCGGCATTCCTAAACTTACATAATGGAAACGACGATTCGTTCGTTCTGGTCCTCCTTCACCAGCAAACATTCGAGTCGGATCTTCTCCTGTACGTTTAAAAGGATACAGCCCTGAAGCATACGGAAACTCACCAGGAACATTTTCTTGCAAACACCATTTTAAAACATCCCCCCAAGCTTCATATTTGGGTAATGCTACTTTAGGAATCTGACTATGTGATAACGATTCTGTATGTGTTTCAATTTTAATTTCCTTATCTCTTACTTTAAATGAGTAGATAGGATCTTTATATTTTTTGACTTTGGCTCCCCAACCTGTAATAATTTCCCAATTATAAGGGTCAAGGTTAAGTTTTACTCTATCAAATTCTGCTAAAAGTAATTTTAAGAATACTTTCTTATCATCATCTTTTATATCTCTTAACCCATCATCGTCTATACCATTTTTGGATAAACCAAGAAAATGAATATCTGCAACACTACAAATTGTTTTATAAATTCCATATAATTTTTGAGCGACCTCTACTTGAGTATTTGCTGTTTTATCATATGCTCTATTGTTTTCTGCAATTTCTGATAAGTATCGGGTTCTACTTGGAGGGATCACAAATATTTTTTCAGACATTTCTTTAGAAATATGAAAATCTGATTGAAGTGCTGCACCTGTCCTCTCTACGACTTTATCCATAATAGCCTTGTAGAGTGTATTCATTCCCGGATCATTAAACTGCGAAGCAATAGTTCCGTATACAGGTAACTCATCTTGTGGAATATCCCACAACTGATGATTACGCATATATTGTTTTTTTACATCCCGCAAAGCATCCAGAGAACCTCTTTTATCAAACTTATTGATAGCTACCAGATCAGCAAAATCTAACATATCTATCTTTTCTAATTGTGTTGCCGCCCCAAACTCGGGAGTCATTACATATAGAGAAGTATCACTATGTTCTAAGATTTCGGTATCTGATTGTCCTATTCCTGATGTTTCCAGAATGATGATATCAAATTCTGCAGCTTTTAATACCTCTATTGCTTCAGCCACATATTTTGATAATGCCAGATTAGATTGTCTGGTTGCCAGTGAACGCATATATACTCTCGGGGAGTTAATAGCATTCATTCGAATTCGATCTCCTAATAAAGCTCCTCCGGTTTTTCGCTTAGAAGGATCCACAGAAATCAATCCTATAGTTTTTGTCGGGAAATCAATTAAAAATCGACGAACCAATTCATCCACTAATGAGGATTTTCCTGCACCTCCTGTACCAGTAATTCCAAGTACTGGGGTTTTTGAGGTTTTATTTTTGATATGAATTTTATCTAAAGCACCTTTTGCTATTTCAGGAAAGTTTTCTGCAGCAGAAATAACTCGTGCAATTGCACCTATTTCTTTTTCTGCTAAATGATCTGCTTCTCCATTAAGGTTATCTCCTATAGGAAAATCAGAGCGTTGTACCAGATCATTAATCATTCCTTGTAACCCTAGCTCTCTTCCATCATCAGGAGAATATATACGTGTAATACCATAATCCATTAAGTCCTTAATCTCTTCTGGAAGTATTACTCCGCCACCTCCTCCAAATATTTTGATATGAGTTGCTCCTTTTTCTTTTAGCAAATCATACATATATTTAAAATACTCGTTATGACCTCCTTGATATGATGTCATCGCAATAGCATTTGCATCTTCTTGTATAGCGCAGTTTACTACTTCCTCCACACTACGATCATGACCAAGATGAATAACTTCGACTCCTGTAGATTGAATAATACGACGCATGATATTTATCGCTGCATCATGACCATCAAATAGTGAAGCTGCAGTTACTATTCTTACTTTATTCTTGGGTGTATACGGTGCTATTTGTTCCATTGACAATAAAAAGTGATTTTTACGCCGCTAATTTACGAAATATGCAGCGAAAAGGATTATTTTTTTAGAATTATATAATTTTTTTAACCTGTTTGGCATTTACATTATTCATAGTTCAAATTTAGCACTAATTATAGTTGTTTTTTTAAAAAATATGCACTGATAACAGCAATCTATTTCTAATTGATTAAAAACAAAGTAAAACCGTCAACCTTTGGATAAAATGTTTGTAGAAATAGCCTCAATAATAGTAAGTTTATCATCAGAAAAAAACCAAACTTCATGAAAGAAACCACTTTATTGATCAACTGCCCCGACAAAAAAGGAATTATCGCTACTGTAACCAATTTCATTCTGTCAAAAAAAGGGAACACGATATATATAGAGCAACATGTCGATCGTGAGTTAAAGGAGTTTTTTATGCGGCTAGAATGTGAGTTTGATCAAGATGAAGAAAAATTAGCTTTATTTAAAGAATTATTTAATACTCATGTCGCAAAAAACTATAATATGCATTGGGAAATGTATAATACAGAAAAAAAGCCTAAAATGGCTCTTTTTGTTTCTAAATACGATCATTGCCTTTATGATATTTTAGGAAGGCATGCTTCGGGTGAGTTAAAAGTAAAAATTCCCATTATTATAAGTAATCATAATGATCTTGCTCCTATAGCAAAAGCTTTTAATATTCCTTTTAAACATATTCCGGTTACTAAAGCTACCAAAGAAGAAGCAGAAGCACAACAGTTAGAAATTCTTAGAGAGCATAAAATTGACTTTATAGTTCTTGCCAGATATATGCAGATTCTCTCTGCGAATTTTGTGGATCAGTTTACTCATAAGATCATAAACATACATCATTCTTTCTTACCTGCATTCCCGGGGGCTAAACCTTATCATTCGGCTTATGAAAGAGGTGTAAAGATTATTGGTGCTACCAGTCACTATGTGACTTCAGATCTTGATGAAGGTCCAATTATCGAACAAGAGATCGTTCGTGTATCACATATTCATAACGTACAGGATTTTATTCTAAAAGGTCGCGATCTCGAAAAAATTGTATTGTCACGAGCGATTAAACATCATATTGAGAGAAAGGTTTTAGTTTATAATAACAAAACCGTTATTTTTTCATAGTTATTATTTAAATTAGTCCCATCTAGTACAACACTATGTTAACCCCATAACTCGATCATCTATGAAAAAGTCTATTGCTTTACTGTGTATCTTTATATTATCAAGCTGTGCAGAACTACAGCAAGTTGTAAATAGCCTTCCCCAAACCACTGGAGGTTTTGGAATAAGTAATATCGATATTGCCAATGGACTGAGAGAAGCTTTGGATAACGGAATCGACAAACAAGTTGCTAAACTTACATTAAAAGATGGTTTTTACAGAAATCAACTGGTAAAGATCTTACTTCCCCAAGAATTACGAAAGGTAGACAAAACATTAAGAGATGTTGGATTAAGTAAACTTGCTGATGAAGGGCTAAAAGTACTTAACCGGGCCGCAGAAGATGCTGTAAAAGAAGCTACACCTATATTTGTAAATGCAGTAAAACAAATTACATTTACAGATGCAAAACAAATTCTTCTTGGGAATGACAATGCTGCAACTTCATATCTAAAAAATAGAACTCGAAGTCAACTTTACCAAAAGTTCAACCCGGTAATTAACAAATCATTCTCTAAAGTAGGTGCTGATAAAATCTGGTCCAGTATTATCCAAAAATACAATGCGATACCATTAACAAATAATGTTAATCCTGATTTAACAGATTATGTTACAAACGAAGCTCTTAAAGGAGTGTATACTATGATTGCTGTCGAAGAAAAAGATATTAGAACCAAGCTTAGTTCCAGAACAACAGATTTATTGAAAAAAGTATTTGCTTTACAGGACTAATACCTGTCCCAAATTATAAATATTCATACATTAAACAAGAGTTAAAGTACACTTATCTAGATTTATCACAACTTTAGATAATGTTAACTCATAATTAAGAATGATGTTTTTTATTAACCGGTACTTTTGTAGCAAATATTAAGAGAACAAAAAATGTTTGCCTGGTTTAGAAATAAAAATGAATTACAAAAATTACAAAGTAATTATTGTAAACTAATGAAGAGTTCATATAAATTGGCACTCAAAGATAAATCCAAGAGTGATGAATTACATGAAAAAGCGGATAGAATTATGGCACAAATAAAACAAATTGAAGGGCAATAGCAGAGGTTGTTTAAAACTGACCAATAAACGCTATGGATTCTTTATTAAATACTTCTGGTTGTTCTACATTTACTACATGACCCGAATTTTTAATTACCAGTAATTCTGAAAATTTATGAACTGATACTACTTTTTTTATAGTAGGCAAGAAGAGATGATCTTCTTCTCCCATCATATAGAGTGTTCGAATATTAATGTCTTTGGCTCTAAAGAAGCGTAATAATGGATTAATCTCAGAAGTTAACCTAAACCAACGAATAAATTCTTTTTGATATAATTTTTTTGCTTCATTAGCAAACAATAACCTGGATTGTTTATGATTCTTTTTAGGCATGATGATAAAAGCAAATAACTTATATAACATCATGTATGGAACTACTGATTTGAATACAACTCCTAATCGCATCAAAACCTGAGACCTAAAATTTAATTTCATAATTGCTCCACCCATAATCATACTGGATACAAGATCAGGATATTTTTCTGCTAAATTTCTTATCAATATTGTTCCTAAGGAGATACCAACAAAATGGGATTTCTCAATTTTTTCTTTCTCAATAACCTCAACAATATCTTCTGTTATCGAATCAAAAGTATATTTAGAATTAAAAGCATCTTTAAGAACCGGTTTAGAATTACCATGTCCTCTAAGATCTAATAATAATATATTGAAATGTTTTCTAAATTCTCGTACTTGCTTAAACCAAATAGAAGAACTACCTCCTGCTCCATGAACAAAAGTTACCCATACCTTACTTTTAGGATGTTTGTATACTGAATAATTAAGCAATAAGTATATTTTTTAAAAGCATCAAAAGTATGAACTTATTTTATATAATAGGTGTACATATCCAAAATAAAGCATCAAATCTTACTTAATCTTAACAATCTATACAGAAATGTTCACCTCTTTGACTCTAATTTATCTAAAAAAACAGGTTAATGAAGCGTCTTGAAATATGAAAATGCATCTGCCAAACGAGAACCATACCATGAAAAATATTCTCCATCTACAAGAATAACTTTAGCATCAGGAGAAATGGCTTTTATCTCTTTTATATGTTTTTTTGAAAAAGGAAAAGGTTCTGATGATAATAAAATCATATCTAAATCTTTAATTTTGCTTAGCTTTTCTTCAGAAATTTCGGGATAACGATCTTCATCGCCAAAAACATTAATAAAACCATTAACACTAAGCATATAATCGACAAATGTAGTATTACCTACAGCCATCCAGGGTTTTCTCCATATAAAATACGCTACGCGTTTTTGGGGTTTATTTTTTATAAAATCGTCAAAAGATACTTTCTGGATATTTATACTAGAGGTAAGTTGATCAGCTTCTGTTTTTTTATCAAAAATCTCTCCATAGTGTCTAATCATTTCTAAAGCCTCTGACACAGAATAAATATCTGAAACATGAACAGGATATTCGTCTTGTAATGCCTCTACAATTTCTTTTGTATTTTCTTCTTTATTGCATAGGATAATATCTGGGTTCAATTTTTTAATTTTTTCAAAATTAACCTTTTTGGTACCTCCAACAATGGTCTTCTGATTTCTTATGAATACAGGGTGCACACAAAATTTTGTTACTCCGACAATATTATCTAATAATCCCAAAGAAACTAACAGTTCTGTTTGAGAAGGAACCAAAGAAATTATTCTCTTTGGAGTATCCAAAAGTTCTATTTTTCTCCCTAGTTGATCTATATAAATCATATCCAAATATTCTTAAACGTAATATAAACAAATCATAAAAAAAGATTAAATACTTAATTACTAGATAATTAAAATAGGTTTTTAGTTCCAAATTCCCTATCTTAGAGAAGATTAATAATTAAAATTTTGGGGCTATGAATTCAATATTACCAAACATTATCTTTTATGGTATAATGCCATTTTTCATTGTTTTTATTGCATATGGATTATTTGGATATGCCAAACAAGTGTTTAACGCAAATAGACGTTAGTTCTATACATTGAAAAAGGAACAAGAATTTTCATATTCATATCCATCTTGTTCCTTTTTTTATTTTGCGGTATTTAGAATTTCTTGCATCTGTTTTTGTAGTTCACTTGCTTTATTTGCTGCAGCTTTATCATAATCCATTCCATCTGAAGCATAAATAATTCCTCTAGATGAATTCACTAATAATCCTACCTGATTATTTAATCCATGTCTACAAACTTCTTGCAAATTTCCTCCTTGCGCTCCCACTCCTGGAACTAATAAAAAGCTTTCAGGAATAATTTTTCTTATGTCAGACAAATATTCTGCTTTGGTAGCACCTACTACATACATTAAATTTTCAGAATTCTCATAGGATTTAGAAACTTCCAGAACTTGTTTATACAGTTCTTTCCCCTCAACATCTTTTGTCTGAAAATCAAAAGCTCCCTGATTAGAGGTTAATGCCAAAAGTATCGTATGTTTATTCTCAAAAGCCAGAAACGGCTCCACAGAATCCTTACCCATATAAGGAGCAATAGTTATAGAATCAAACTCTAAGTCCTCAAAGAAAGCTTTAGCATACATCGTACTTGTGTTTCCAATATCGCCTCGTTTGGCATCTGCTATTGTAAAAACTTCTGGATAATTTTCATTTAGATAAGTAATGGTCTTTTCTAGAGATTTCCAACCCTTGATACCATAAGCTTCATAAAAAGCTATATTAGGTTTATAGGCCACGGCAAGGTGATGAGTAGCATCTATAATTGCTTTATTAAACTCAAAAATAGGGTCTTCTTTTTCTAATATATGCTTCGGAATTTTATTTAGATCCACGTCCAAACCAATACATAAAAACGATTTCTTCTTGTGTATTTGTGCTACAAGTTCCTGAGTTGTCATATCTCTGTATTAAATCAATTTATTTATTATTACTCTTTACCATCTACATAGTCCTGAAGATAACTATATCTTTTGGTCAATCTCCCTCCTTGAGTCATTCTTGCTCTTTCCAGAATCCCACCTTTATCTTCATTAAAAAATGCAGGAATTACCGAGGCCAAAAACATTTCCCCAAATCCTTCACTAGCATCCTTAGGCAATTCACAAGGTAAATTATCAACTGCCATTACCGTTATTGCTTTTGGATCTTTATAATCAATTTCTGTTTCTGTTTCTGGATCGTATCCATAAATAGGGTCTGCTATTGTAGAGGATCTAATTGTACTTGCTACGGGGCCATCTATATCACAGGATATATCTGCCACTAATTTGATATTAAAATCTCTGGATTTTGCATCATCTCTAGTAAAAATAAAAGGAGCCCCATCACCATAAAAATGACCTGCTATATACATATCACTTACTTTTGCAAATCGCATAAAATCTCCTTCATATTCTCCTGGGTTTTTATAAAAATCATTCTTATCCAGAATTTTTCCATCTTTTCGTTTACTATAATCTAAAACATCAATCTGTACATATACCGGTTCATCAAAGATTGTATCAAGGTATTCTTCTACTGTAACCTGTCTGATGTTCATTGCCTCCAAAATCTCTTTAGCTCCTCCTCCTACTTTACCGTTCCCTGTAAGTACTATTTTTATGTTTGGAAGCTTAATTTTGGATAATTCTAATTCTAATGCTTTTTGATCACTCAAGGTTTCTGCTTTAGGAAGAGTAAACGTATTATATTTAAGTCCCCAAGCTCTAAACCCATTATATGCACCAACAATTCCTGCATATTTCCCAAAACCGATCAATCTAAATCCATTTTGACCAACGATTACTTCATGATCATACAGTTCTATATTTTTTTTAAGAATAGCATTAAGAAGATCCCTATTATAAGGTTGTTTTTTGATCGTATGCGAAAAGAAAAAATACTTTTTATTAGGGATCAAGGCAGAAATTGGTACTTCTTTGACTCCTAGCAACACGTCACAATCAGAAAGATCTTCAGAAACCGTAAAACCAGCCTCTGTATATGCTTCATCTTTAAAAATTCTGACATCAGAATGTTCTACATTAAAAGAAGCATTCGGAAACTTACTTACTACAGATTTTAGGCCATTTGGAGAGAAAACTACACGACGATCTGGCGGATTTTTTCGTTCTTTGATAATACCGAACTTGGTCATATGTAATTGGTATGTTTTTTGTGATTTAAAATTGCGGCTAAAGATATGACAATTATACGTATCTTTGCCGACCTTTGATTTTTTAATCAAATTATAAACAGTAGACAGATATTGTTTATATATGATGATCAAATTAAAGCAAATGCTATTGGGGTCGACTGGTTTTGACAGCGAGACTAATAGGATAGTAAGCATGCCGAGCTATGAAGTTAATGCTCGTAAATATCTATTTCACTTTTTTAAACGGCGAGAATAACTACGCCCTAGCTGCATAATCTGAATTTTAGTAGGATAGTGCCTCGGTTCACAAGGTGAACAAGCAGGATACCTCTCAAGAGCCTTGGTTTACGGCGATTGATTATGGGGTATCGTAAAAGTAAACCTAGAAATTATAGGATCTTGATATAATTTCGAAATTTAATTGAGAATAAGCGATAAGTTGGCGGTTTTTGGTCTTTCCTATCGACGAAAATTAAACAAAAACTAAGCATGTAGAAAGCTGTTGTATTACTTGTTTGGACGAGGGTTCGAATCCCTCCGACTCCACTTTAATCCTGTCTTACGGCAGGATTTTCTGTATTCAGGAGACTCTGCCAATGCGTCAACTGGCTCTTTTGTTAAATTGATCCACTGGATCAATTCTTAGCAGTTCAACTCTCTTCAATTCCACCGAAATTTAACACAAAATAAAGGTAGTTTCTTTGTTTTTCGATTTGTAATCTTTTTCTATAATTTGACTATGATTTTTATATGCCTAAATTTTACAATTTCTTTTGTTACATACCAGATCTTTCTTTGGTATTAGAAATTTCTCAAATTCTTCCATAGAGATAAAATAATCTTTATTTATATCTATTCTGTAAAAGTGTTTATTAGTAGAACCTTTTACTTCTTTAATCGATAGTAGACCATCTCCGTCTTTATCAAATTTATTAAATAATTTTTCCCATTTGGGAAGTGTGCTGGTTTTCGATCTATTGCCTAAGTGTTGGCTTGCTGCCTCCCATGAGCTTAGTAGTGTAAACATAATCGATAGTGACATCAGTTTTATCATAACAGATTTCATTGTTTTTGTTTTTATGTTATTTCTTCTTAGACCAAAAATTTCAACAATAGTTGTTCTTGTTATGAGTATTTTAAATAAATCCTATACTCTTTTAAGCGAAATTTTTTTATCATTATTTAAATAAATTCTTCTCTAATCGATTAATTATTTGATAACAGGTTTTATTATTATTTTTAATCTCTTTGTATATGATCCCATTACATTCATAAAACCGGAACCCTTGATATTTAATAATTTCTCTGGTTCCTTTAGGAAGACTATAAATTTGATTATCAGAATTATACATTTTTAGTTATTTTTAAAATCCTTCTTCCTCTTCATTATTTTGCTTTTGACGTCCGTTTCTTTCCTTTTTTTGATTGATACGATAAATAAAAGATAGAGTGATTTGCCTTTCACGCCGCTGCAGTTCTCCTTCAGAGGTAAAGAAATCTGTTTCGGTTGACAATAACCGTTTTCTGGAGTTTAGTAAGTCTCTTACATTCAGGGTAACAGAAGCTTTTTCACTCAAAATATCTTTACTAAAGGCCAGATCTAAGAAAAAGATACCATCATACTTTGTTTGTGAATTCTTCCTGGGACCTCTGTAATTGGCATTGGTTTGCCATTGTATTTCTCCAGGAAGTCTAATATTTGAACTAAAACGAGAAAACCAACTTGTATTTTCAGTCCCATAGTCTACATCGTTAAAAATTCCATCTGAGACGAATTTAAAGAGGTTGAAGCTCCAATTGAATCGTATCTTTCTGGATGGGTTATATAGTATTCCTAATTCTGCTCCATAACGTTTGTTGGTAGATAAATTAACAGGTATGGAGCGAATAATAAATATACCATCAGCTGTAGTTTGTCCGGTTTCTTCCTGAATTACTTCAAAAGAATTCGTTTCCCGTTGATAGTATATTGATGATGTCAACGTTAGCTTTTCCCAACGTTTTAAATATCCTAAGTCAAAAGCATTAGCATAAGCAGGGTCAAGATCCGGATTTCCCTGAAATATATTGATAACACTAGATCTCGAAGGAAACGGATTAATAAAAAACCCTCTGGGTCTGTTAATCCTCCTGTTATAACCAAGAGAAATATTCTCATCCTCTGCTAATTCGTATATTAAGTTTACTGTTGGAAAAAGACCTAAATAATTCTTATCAAAATTTAGATCAACATCCTCTCCTAACAGTTCCTGTAATGCATCTGCATCGTACTCTGATATAACCTCACCTTTTAAACGAGTGTTTTCTAGGCGTAACCCAAACAAAAAAGATAATTTCCCAGTTTTATCACCATATTGAGAATACAATGCATTGATGTTCTCTGTATAGTTAAATTGATTGGTAAGATCTTGATTGATCTCAAATTCTCCTGTATTAAGATTAAGGGTATCCAATTGATACACTGTAACTTCTTTTTCAAAATCAACCCGATACCCTGCCTCAAATTGCTTATCCCCAATAGGCAATACATAATCCGTCTGTAACAGAAACTCATTCTGTGTTTCGGTCTCAAAAACTGCCTCTTCACTAAGCAACTGATTATCAGGAATAATAATATTCTCATCAATAGTAGTAATTACCTCCTCTTTATTATATCCATATTGAAAATCAGCAGTAAGTTGATGACCTTCGTCATTAAAATTATTGGTATAATTCAAAGAAGCTTGATAACTTTTATCATCTTCACTTTGATCTTCATTTCTTAATGTAATATCGTTAATATCATTCTGAGCAAATCGTTGACTATTGTTTTCTGTGGTTTCATGTTCATCAGAAAAGCGTGCAAAAATGCTTCCGGTAAGTGAAGATTTTTTGGTTAGATAATACTCCATACCCAAATTGACATTAAATCCCAAATTTTCACGAGATACGTCTCTTTCTTCAATAATCCTGGTATAAGTTCCATTGGTATATGAATTGTCAAAAAATGCACTTCCGGGCGGTTCGCGATAAAAATAACCAAGAGTATTAAAAATGTTGAATTTATCCGAACGTAAATTAAAGTTAGTAGTAATCTGACTTGCTGTGGGATACCCAATATTAGTATTGATAGATCCATTTAGACCAAGAGTCTTTTCTTTTCGAAGAATAATATTTAATATCCCTGCTGTTCCCTCTGCATCGTATCTTGCCGATGGACTTGTAATTACCTCTACCCGTTCTATGGCATCAGCTGGTAATTGCTGTAAAATATCACTAGATCCAAATCCCACTAAGGCAGATGGTTTACCATTGATCAGTATGCGAACATTTTCATTTCCTCTTAAACTTATCGTACCATCTACATCCACAGCTACCGAAGGAACATTGTTCAAGACATCACTTATATTGGCACCACCTACAGTAAGATCCTTACCTATGTTGTAGATTTTTTTATCCAACCTAAGTTCTACGGTAGTTTTTTCTCCAATTATTGTTACTTCATCTAATGCCTCTGTATCGATGGTAAGAGTAATAGCTCCCAAGTCAATTGAACTTTGTAAATTTTGTTTTTCAAGGACATAGGGCTTATAAGAAATATATTCTACGCGTATGGTATAGTTTCCGGGTGAGGTTTTTATATTAAACTTTCCACTTGCATCTGTAATCCCTCCATTAACCACACCCGGATTATCTAAATTTTGAAGCACTAAAGTTGCGTATTCCAGAGGTTCATCAGTTGCTTCGTCCAAAACAACCCCTTTTATATCTATAGTATTTCTTTGGGCAGAAGCCAGATAAAAGTTGAAAAACAATAATAACAGTATAAAGCCCTTGAAATTCATATTTTTTTAGCAGAATTGTATTAAATGGAATATTTATTGCTTAAACTTAAAGGAATATGATGTTAACAAAAGCTAATTTCAGCCAATAGACATAGCTTTTCATTAAACTCTAATTGCGGTTCAGTAAGTAATATTGTGAAAGATATTTTATTGAACAGTATAGCTAACAATCACTTCATTGTCCAAAATAACATTGGTAGACCATATGAATTCTGCATCATTTTCTGGATCGTCAAAAATATCAGTAAAGTTCGTATATGATGGTTTGTTATTCACGACAATAGTTTCATTGGTATAGGTTGTTGCATCAGGCCAATCAGAAGTATCAAAATTTTCATTCATCCAAGTACTAGGTAATTCCCAGTGTAAGGCATAAAATGAAGTCCCATCATTCTCACTAGCCGTATCGCAATTAAATGAACTTCTTGTCGTTCCGCTTTCAGTAGGACAGCTTAAATCTTTGATAGGAGACGTATAAAATGTTTGTGCCTTCCACTCACTTCCTGTAGTAGCTATTATGTTTTGTAAAACATCCTTAAAAACAGCCACCATACCACCATCACCAGTATAATAATCACTACCTTGATTGTTCTCTGAACCTAATCCCAAATTTTCTTCCCAATCCACCAATTTCATAGCAATTGTAAATGGTCGCGACACTCTAAACTTTACGATATGTGAGTTGAATTCAGTAAATGGTATGGCGTCTTTACCTACAAACTCTCCATTTATGTAAAGCTCGAAATAATTATCAGCAAAAATGTATCCGGTAATAACTTCTCCATCAGTATCAATTTCTATAATATCATTGTCATCAAATGCTGCTAAGGCCTCTGTTGCTGTAGAATATTGAATGCCATCAGGATTAAACAAATCAGGAGCAAATGGAAAAACACTATTATTATAGTTTACTTCTGCCGGTACAGTCCAAACCGAATTGTCTGCCGCGGTTATCGTTCCAACTCCGGCCACTCGTTGGCCTGGAAGATATAAGTTATCTATTGTTGTAGTTGCCAAACCCTGTGATACAGAAGCTGTACCTAAATATTCACCAGTAACCGGGTTATCATCATCTGAATCTGTATTATTATCATCAGAATTGTCGTTATCACAATTTAAACAAGATAAGGCCATAAGCCATAGAATCATCATATACATATATCTACTAGTTTTCATTTTTATTTATTTATGGATTAAAGAGTTAATTATCATTGCTGAGATTTCAGTACCTCCAATTTATTTTCAACAATCGAATCGTTATCTCTGATAAGTTTCAATCGTTACATTCTCCTCATTGTCAATGTATTCATAAGTGTATAAATTGTTTTCATCCCAGCTATAATTGATATAATATAAATCAGTTTCAATTTGATATTCTAGGGAGTATGCATTAGTACCTGTTGAAGTAAATCCAGTAATTACTGCACCTGGTAATGGTGTTAATGCAGGTCTGACCTCTTGGGTCATAGCTTGTGGCAAGATTTGATCTTCAGGAGCAGTCGTGTTTGGATCTAATGCTACTTCACCTCGCATCCCTGCTATAAAATATGGAAATGTATCCGTGGTATGATATTGGTATGAACCATCTTCATTAAACTTTCCTAGATATTCGTCCAATTCATCTGTCGTTTTTCCATAAACTGGAAAACCATCAAGTGCGTATGCTAAAGGTTGATCAGAGCCTATAATCGCTTCTAAATGTGTTGGAGGAATATGATAATGATAATCGTCTGCTCTTCCGCAATGTCCTCCCCAATTATCTAATTCACCAATAATCAATGCGTCTTCTCCACGGTTGTTTAGAGGATTAAAAATTGGGATTCCGTTAACTGCTACAGCAATAGCACCTCTCATAAAATGTTCTGAAGACAACAATGGGGTTTCTGCTAACACAGGTTGTAATGGGAAAGCCCAGCTATTTTCTCCTGTATAATTTTGATCTATTGGAACTTGTTGCTGCCAATTTGTAATACCAACCATCATGCTATGCTCAGGAATTCCTGCTGACGAAACATAAAAAAAGGTGTCATCTGAGTTTGTTGTGACATCAGAAAAATGTCCAAAATATGCTTCTAATGCTATAATATCGTTTGCTGGGACAGATATTGGTTCATTTGTAGAATCATCTGTAGAATTATCACAAGCAAGCAAGATCAAAACCAATATAGCAAATAATGTATTCACCATCAATTGCTTTCTCTTTTTAAAAAGAAAAAAGAGTACAACAGATAAAAAAAATAGTCCTGCTAGAACTTTCTTTTTTGTTGTTTCTATCGATAGCCAAGATTGATTTTTGTTACCACTTTGATCATAATGGCCAAGATGATTGATGGCATTGATAAATGCAACCCTTTTTTCAATACGCTTTTGATCATCATAAGAGAATGAACTTATATGATACGCTACAATTTTTCCTGATTTTGTCTCCAAAAACACGATACCTTCTTCTGATTTTAAAAAAGAGGCTTCAATAGTTTTGTTATCGATTGTCCATTTTGTACCATTTTTAGATCCATGTCCTTCTGAGTGAGCAAATATATTTATACTAAATATTAAAAAAACTGCTAAAAGTGAAAATGAGAATGGTTTCATAATAAAAGAATTTTGAGTTTATCTTTTGACAAGAACCAAGATCAAATCCTTCGCAGATTTTGAATTTTTTTTAAAGTTTTTTTATCTAAGTATGAATTTCACTGCTTTGTCTTTAAAATATTTATATTGAATCAGTTGTTCTTTTCTTAAAACGGATTTCATAGCTTCAAAATGCTCTTCTGTAATTTTTATTTTTTGAGCTTCAATATCTTTTATGCAATCTAAAAAAGAGTTTGACGGAGCCCGAAAATATTCTTGAATGCATTGCTTTTGTTTATTTCTTAATTCAGACATGGCTTTACCATGCCTTCTACTAATTTTTTTGAATTGTATGTCTTGAGCTTGATCCAAATGCAGAATTTCTATGGCATCAGGTTTGGAAGGTCTGTTAGATTTATCCAATGGTTTTTTTACCCATAAGGTATAACCAACCTGTATTATATTAAGCACTAATAAAATAATTACGACAGTTTTATACAGTAGTTCTTTTTTCATTCTTTATGTTTTTAAAAAGTATAATCTGATAGTAAATAGATTTCATTATTGCGGCTCTCTAATGCATTCTTTATATTATCATTTTGTAGTTTCAATGCATATACATTTACTATAACAATAATTATTGATGCAGCAGCTATCCATGTTAGATGAACCAATGGAATAATTTTACTTTCTTTATTATTCGGAATCTTAGCAATTATTTCATTAAATAAACCATCTTTAGGAATAGCACGTTTTGCATTATCAAAACTTCTTAAAACCTCATCTACCCATTGTTCTTTTTTACCCATTACTTTAAAATTACTTCCTTTAGACACTATTTTTTTGATTTTCCTTCGGGGTAAATAGAAATTAATTGTTTTCTCAATTGAGATTTTGCCCTTTGTAACAAACCTTCAATTGATTTTAGAGTAACCCCCATTATATTACCTACTTCATGTCGCGGCAACCCTTCAATATAACTCAAAATAAAAGCGGTCTTTTGATTGGCAGGAAGTTTATCAATCGCAGTAAGCAAAAACCAGGCTTTTTCTTGGTTTTCTAGCTGAATTCCAGGATGATTAAAATCTACACTATGTGATTCTTGGATTTCACTTCCTGACAAGGGTAACCTCTTTCTTTTTTCCAACTGATTAAGTGCTTTGTTTATAGTTATTCTATAGATCCAAGTACTTACTTTAGATTTTCCTCTAAATGTTTCTGCTTTATTATAAATAGTTAAAAAAACATCTTGTGTAATCTCTTCGGCCTCCTCGATATTTTGTAAATAGCCAATTGCCGTATGGTATACTTTATCCTTATACAATACATATAACCGATGAAATGCCCTGTGATTACCTTGTGCTATTTTTTTAAGAAGCCGAGTTTCTATATGCTTACAAATTATGGTTAACCTTTGTTGTATTCTTTTTTTTCAGAACAGTACTTTTACAATAACTCGCTATACCTTATCTATAAAAAGTATCTTTTTACCTTATTTATTCTTTTATTGCCTTCTTCCCTGCTGCGGTCTTTGTCGATTAGGTTTTGGTGCTTTTTCTATTTCCTCTTTTGAAAGAAAACCATCGCTGTTAGTATCGATTTTAGAAAAATCATTTTTTAAAGGACCTTTGACTTCTGTTTCTGATAGTTTACCATCTTTATCTACATCCATAGTTTCAAAAATCTGATCTATATTAGGAGACCCTTGATTTCCTTTACCTCTTGCATTCGAATTTGTAGTTTCATTAGTGGATTTACAAGATGAAACAAATGATGACACCATCAATACGATCAATAATTTTAGCATATTGCTTTTCATAATTAACATTTTTTGTTTATTAAATAAGACTATGAATTTTGGAAAAAGTGAAGAAAAAAGATGCTGTTTTCAGTGAGTCAAACAAAGTTTTCAGTGAATGAAAATTTTGGCTCTGCAAACCAATTTTTACTTATTCGTTTTGAGCCTATTTTTGGAAAACCTCTCATTTAATTTGTCTCCTATTTGTGTTATTTAAAAAACAAAAAGAATACTGATGCAAGCTATTTTATGACCTACGTTTAAACCTTTTAGTATCTTTAAGCTTAAGGTTCAAATAATCAAGTAGCAAAAGCATAGGTCAAATTAAACTTTATATAATGAGCAAAATTTTTTGGGTTACCACTACGTTATTCTTTCATTTCCTGTCTTACGCTTCACTACCCCAATCGTTCGATCCCAATATATCTGAAGAACTTCGTATGAGGGACGGGATGCCTAATTTATTCAAAAAAACAAACAATAAAAGTAATATTACCATAGGGTTTATCGGGGGCAGCATTACTCGACAAACCGGCTGGAGTGATAATGTATTTACCTGGTTTCAAAATCAATATAAGGATATTAGTTTTACCGAAATAAATGCAGCAGTTCCTGGCACAGGAGCAGATTTTGCCGCTAGTCGAGTAAAGGATAATTTACTCATTCATAAACCTGATGTGGTTTTTATTGAATATCGTGTAAACGGTGGAGGTGGATATGAAGCACGTGCCATTGAAGGCTTGATCCGCCAAATATGGGAAACAGATCCAAATATCGATATCTGCTTCGTATATACCGTAGGAGAATGGATGTTAGATAGGTTAATGAATGGTAAACAATACGGTTTTGGTATTATTATAGAGGAAATGGCCAATAAATACGGTATCCCTTCAATTGATTTTGGAGTCGAAGTAGTGAAACAACTAAAAGCCAATCAGCTGGTTTTTAAAAATTCCAATCCGGTTGAGGGCAAAGTAGTATTTTCTAAAGACGGCGTGCATCCAAATACTGATGGCCACAAAATATATAGTGATATAGCCATTCGATCTATTTTGTCTATGCATGAAATAGGTGAAAGCGGACCGCATACAATTCCTAATCCCATTGTGTACAATCATTTTTCAAACAGCTCATTGTTATCGGTCCACAATGTCATAAAAAGTTCAGGTTGGCAAAGTGTGGACATAAATACAGATGCTGTTTATATTAGTGACCGATATAGAACTAACAGTATGTTAAGCGATGCACTTAAGTGTTCAAAGGTGAATGAAACTCTGACATTTAATTGGGAAGGAGATTTAATTTGCTTCACAACCATTCCTCAAGGTAAAGGCATGGAAGTTGAAATTATCATTGACAACGGTGCACCCGAGACCTTTACTTTTGAGCAAAGCTCAGGAAATGTATATTTTTCAAAATTCTTTTATGCCAAACAACAAGAGGTTGGACAGCATACCGCAAAACTAAAAGTAACGAAATTACCGGACGGAACATCTATTTATATTGGTCAGGCTATGGTGCATAACTTACCTTCTGAAAATAATCTTGAGGATAAGCAAAAACCTTTTAAAGAAGTTCATACTATTCCTGGACGAATTGAGGCTGAAAATTTTGACACAGGAGGAGAAGGTATTGCTTTTCATGAAGTTAATACCAATAAGAAATCAGAAACCAATTACCGGAGTGAACAAGATTTGGATGTTGAGATTGAAACAAAACCAAACCAATCAAACGGACATATAATAAGCTGGACAAGAGATAGTGAATGGCTAGAATACACCATACAGGTAAAAAACACAGGCGAATATATGATTAAAGCAATGGCTACTGCACGTAATGATGCTATGGAACAAAAGGGTTTACATCTTTTTTTGGATGGAAAAGCTTTAACCGATAAAATTAGTGTAACACCATCAGACGATTGGTTTTCGGATTGGGCTGAATATTCTGTTAACACAAAATTGGAAGCTGGAGAACATGTGCTGCGTGTTAAGTTTTTCACTACAAGTCGCTGGTGTATAAACCTCGACTATTTGGAGTTTATTGCAAAACCATAACACCAACTCGATAGTTGGAATTGAATACGCTGTCGCTCGACTTTTTAAAAAAAGCAGAAACCAAATTTGAAATTTTGGAAAAATTAAAAGTTGATCAATACTATTATTCATCAAAAGATTATAAAAGCTTTTAAAATTGGGATAACATTGTTCTTTTTCAGGACACTTTTCATTCCGATTATGAGAAGAAGAAATGTGACGTAAATGTTAAACTAAGTAGTTTACAAAAAAAATAAAATAGTGATAACAATTTGTATATTGCATATGCAGCCTTAAGGATGTACATTATATATACAATGTTATAAACAAACTAAAATTGAAGCTAATGAAATAAATATTATAGATTAAAACTACCAATATCAACATAGTATATATACTACTAGAAAAAAGACTAACCAAATCATAATTTTATATAATATAATAAATGTCCAAACTTCTAGAATATCGAGAGAAATTAAATCTTACCCAAGAAGAACTGGCAGAAAAATCAAGAATCTCTGTCAGAACGATACAGAGAATTGAAGCTGGAGCTAGACTAAAAGGACATACTTTAAATGCTATTTCTGAAGCATTAAATATTAGTAAAGAAGAATTAGTCAAAGAAAAAAGTGAAGAAACTTTGGATCTTAAGCTTGTAAAATTGATTAATCTATCTTCGTTACCATTTGTTGCAATTCCCTTTGCAAACATAATCGTTCCAGCTGCTATTATTTATTTTAAAAAAGAATATAATTCATTGACAAAACAAATTATTTCAGTTCAAATAATGTGGACTATTGTTTCAGGTACTTTATTTTTATTGAGCCCTTTTTTCAATAGAGTATTTACATCAGAAATTAGACTTACCTTACCTGTCCTGATAGTTTCTATTTTATTAAACATTATAATAATCCTAATAAATGCTATAGGATTAGACAAAAACAAAAGTCTTCGTATACACCTGAAATTTAGCATTATATAAAAAATGTCGGGAATTTGTCGGGAATTTATCGGGGTGTTTTCCTACTAATTTATTTTTAATTTACTGAGTATTGCATCATTGTTTAACCAAAATTATAATCAATAACAATGAAGCAATTCAATCTACTTATTTTTACAATCTTAATTCTTCTTTCTAAAAATATTCAGTCACAAGTTTCTAAAAATTCAACACTTTTTAAGGAGTTAAAAAGTGTTGATAGTCTATTCTTTGAGGAAGGCTTTAATAAATGTAATTTTCAAATACTAGAAAAATATATCCCATCAGATTTTGAGTTTTATCATGATGAAAACGGTGTACAAAACAGAGAACAGTTTATAAAAGGTTTTAAAGAAAGTATTTGTTCAAATACCGAAAAGAAGCCAATCAGAAAAGTAGTTAAAGAAAGTCTCCAGGTTTTTAGATTAAAAAACAATGGAGAAACATACGGAGCTATTCAAAAAGGTGTTCATCTATTTTATATCAAAGAACCTAATAAACGAATGTATCTTACTAATATTGCAAAATTTACATCTGTTTGGAATATCAAAAATGGGCAATGGAAACTATCCAGAGTCTTAAGTTATGATCACAAAGAACCGAAAGCAGATTACGGATCTGGCTTTAATGCAAATTACCCAATACCATTATTTGAGAATGATAAAGAAGTAGAAGCACTATTAAAAAAACATAAAATCCCATCTATATCAATTGGCTTAATCCAGCAAGGTAAAGTGAGTCAAATAAGAACTTTTGGTTTTCAACAAGATACCATAAAAACTGGAATTAATAGTATTTATAAAGTGGCTTCATTGACTAAACCTGTTGTCGCCAATGTAGTGCTAAAACTAGTAGATATGAATAAGCTAAACCTTGATGAACCACTATCCAAATACTATGTTGATAATGATTTAAAAGGACATCCATTTTTGACTAAATTAACCGCACGCAACATATTAACACATCAATCTGGTTTACCTAATTGGAGATATTTAACAAAAAATAAAAAATTAAGTTTTCTAAGAGAGCCTGGTATCCAATGGGAGTATTCTGGAGAAGGGTTTGAATATTTACGAAAAGCCATTGAAAGTAAACTCCAAAAACCTCTAGAAGTAATAGCTCAAGAATTACTGTTTGTTCCTTTAGAAATGAGAAACACTTCATTTTACTGGACATCAGATGTTAACGAGGATCGATATGCCGTAGAACACGACGAAAATGGTAAAAAGATTGCCTTTAAAAAATATACTAAAACTAATGCTGCGGCAAACTTACTAACAACTACAGAAGATTATTCTAAATTTTTAGTTCATATTTTAAATGGTGCAGGAATTTCCAGAGAATTATATCAAGAATTCATCAAACCACAGTCTAAAGAAAAAGAAGGAATATTTTGGGGCTTAGGAATACAAATATTACCCAACTTAAACAAAAACGAAACTGTGTTAATGCATACCGGAGGAGATTATGGAACCAAAACACTTGCTATTATTTCATTAAAATCTAAAAAAGGATTAGTTGTATTTGCAAATTCTGAAAACGGAATGATTTTATGGAACAAATTATTGAATGAATATTTACCGAATTTTGGGGCAGAAATAATGAGTAGAAATATGAAATAGAAGAATCATATCGAATACACAACAATTTGTATGTTGCGTATACATCTTTTTAGGCCACAATGTACCATACAAAGGATATTATGCACAATATCAGATAGAATCACAAGTTACTCCAAAATTTGCACTTTGATATATAAATTGTGGACACACTAAATAGTATAATAAATTATGATAGAAAAAAAAGAAAGCAATTCAAGAGAAATAAGAATATTGATAGTAAATATAATAGTGTCTTTATTCATTTTATTTCAAGCCCTAAATGGATTTGGAAGAAGAGATATGGGTTTTGGATTTACACTTCTACTTGCCAATATATTTATTAACTTTTCCCTTTCTTTTCTATTTAAAGAGAGTGTATTTTTAAAGTGTTTCCTTATCGTAAGTTTTATACTACATTCAAGTGTGCTAATTCTTGTAATATTTTCTGATTCATCACCTTTAATTAATAGAATTATCGTATTTATAATCCTTGAAATTATTGTCTCAGTTCTTTTTTTAATTTTCTTTAAAATTCTAAATAGGAAAATGAAAAACAGACAAAATACTATACAAAACAATCTATAAAAAATAGCTTAAGTGTACAACCAAGGCATTTATACAAATTGACTTATGGTTTTCATATTTATATATGTATACTGTTCTATTTTCAAAGTTAACATAGAAAAATCATTAACTCTTTATTTATACTTATAATAATTAGTATTAACTATTTTTATATAATAAAAAAACCTATGCTCCTTTAGAGTCTACCAGATATAAACCTTCAGATTTAAGAGACATCACACCAATTTATTAAATTTATTAATGGTTTTAATAAAATATATAAATAAAAATTTATGATATGTAATTTGCATCTTTGCTTTAATCAAAAATAAAATAAAGATGAAGCACAACACTTTAGTTCAAAACAAGAATATAAATAGGTCGGATAAGTTAATAAAAGTTGCTGTAGCTCAAGGTGATGGTATAGGTCCCGAAATAATGTCTGCTACGCTGAAAATTTTAACAGCTGCCGGAGCGAATATTGAGCCTGAGTTCATAGATCTTGGAGAACAAGTGTACTTATCGGGAAACACAGCTGGTATTAGTAAGAACTCCTGGGAGGTCATAAATCGCAATAAATTAATCTTGAAAGCACCGATTACTACTCCACAAGGTAAGGGGTATAAGAGTCTAAATGTGACTCTGAGAAAATCACTTGGATTATATGCCAATGTACGTCCGGTTAACGCCTTGCACCCTTTTGTTCAAACTCACTTCCCTGATATGGATGTGGTTATTATCCGTGAGAATGAAGAAGACTTATATGCAGGAATAGAACATCAACAAACACAGGATGTAGTACAATGTTTAAAACTAATTACAAGACCAGGTTGTGAGCGAATAATTCGATATGCTTTTGAATACGCAAAAGCATATGGAAGAAAAAAAGTCACTTGTATGGTGAAAGATAATATTATGAAGCTGACCGATGGATTATTTCACCAAGTATTTAATGAAATCGCGTTAGAATATGAAGATATCAAAAGTGAATCTCAGATTATCGATATAGGATCTGCAAAACTAGCCGCTCATCCAGAAAACTACGATGTTATTGTGACCTCAAATTTATATGGAGACATCATATCAGATATTGCAGCCGAAATAGCTGGATCTGTGGGGATGGCAGGCTCTGCAAATATTGGTACTAATGTCGCTATGTTTGAAGCGATCCATGGTTCTGCTCCTGATATTGCCGGACAACATATTGCAAATCCTTCAGGGCTTATAAATGCTTCTGTACTTATGTTAGCACATTTAGGTCAATTAGAAATCGCTGATCAAATTAAAAATGCCTGGTTAACAACAATTGAACAAGGATATCATACAGCAGATATTTATCAGGAAGGAAAAAGCAAGAAAAAGGTATCAACACAAGAATTTGCAGATGAAGTAATCGCTAGATTAGGAACCACTCCAAAAGATTTAATCACTAGCAAATTGACCGAAGGTTCTGGAATTATGAAAACCTTCGAGTACAAAAGAAAAAAATCAAAGAAAGTATTAGTAGGCGTCGACGTATTTATTGACTGGGAAGGTTCTGATCCGAAAGAAATTGGAGATGCTTTGTCTATAATTAATTCCTATAATCTAAAACTGAAAATGATTACAAATCGCGGAGTGAAAGTATATCCAAACGGTTTAGAAGAAACATATTGTACAGATCATTGGAGATGTCGATTTGTGGCTGTGGACGCTGAAATACTGAAAACAATACCAATTTTTAATGCTATTGATCACGAACAAATCATAGCTCTTTTGTCTAAGTTACATAGCAAAGGCTTTGATGTAATCAAAACCGAAAACCTCTATGAATTTGACGGCAAAAGAGGGTTTTCACTTGGGCAAGGAGAATAAACAGTATCATAAAAATTAAATTAATTTACCCTTAGGCACTTAATTGTTCTTTAAACTCAACCAGTTTATTAAATAGAATCATTGAGTGTCTATATTTTGGACAATAACAATCGCTTAGTCAACCAAACCAAAGTATCTAGCAAATCAATTTCACTATCTTAAAAGAGAGATTTTTCTCTCTAGGTTTTTGATAAAAATGCCAGTACTTCAAATATATATAGTATGGACCCTATTCATAACAGTTTTAAATTGGTAGAAGGAATTTATTCTCCGATTAACTCTGCAGACGTATTATTATCACTAATTGCTGATAAAATAAAGTTTCACAACCTTCAAATCTTAAATTTCCAAGATAAGAACGATCCTAATGTTATGCGCGCTGAAATGAGAATTGAGGAATTGAAAGCATCCCGCAAATTAGTGACAGACATGATCATAAAAGCTCGTGATAAAGGGCTTCATATGAAAATTGATGGAATCATAAATATTGAAATGCTGAAACCATTATAAATTATGGTTTTCATTGCTGTCAAATTATACTAATTTAGGAATATAATGTCGTATTAAGGAGATGTTATTTTTAGCTATAAAGAATGAGATGATATGCGGCATCATATCCTTAAACCTGTATGAGTTGAAAAGAGGCTATAGGTTTCCCAAATGATTCTCTTTTCCTAGTATATGTAGTATTTAATGGTATTCTGATAAGCTACCAAGAGTTTCCATGCGATACCTGCTCTGGTCATATGAAGTACCTATTGTATCCCAAAATGAATTTGCATTTTGTAATTGATCGCTTTCTGAAATTAATTCTTTATAATTTTTTATTAAGAACTTTCTTGATATTGACTTCTAAGTGATAGTGCAAATTGCATTAGGTCAATATCTGCGTATATTCCGTAATTATTGCTTAAACAACCTTTAATTCCATCATCACATGCAATTAAAAATAGAATAGAAACGTCACTAGGATCATTCAATCCTTCATACCTGCAATATTCTACCAAAACACAATCGTTTTTAGTATATCCCTTATTAGTTGCACGGTCATATATGATATTGTCTTTGAATAAAAAATCCACGGCAAACCCATTTTCTTTAGCTATCTGAATATCCTCAAGAATTGTTTTGTGTGATGATAGTATCATATTTGTGTCTTTAGATGAGTACATATAAATTCTAAATTAGTATGAGGTATTTCACCTAATTCCCATTTTGATTATAAACTCTGGATATTAAAGTTTTTAGGAGTAAAACAGGAGTATAGGGTTAGGGTAATTTTAGTTATCTAAAAATTATAGTCGCACATGTTTCAATATTCATTTTTTTGATTAATAATTGCAGCCATTGGGTATAAGAAAAGCCTTCAGTCCTATACTCGCTAATACTACTCCCAAAGCAATTTGCACATACTCATATACACTCTGTATTATTTGATTTTTAGTCATATGTATTTTATTTAAAATACAGTTATATAATCTGCGATAGCTTCTGATTGCTGTGGATCCATCTGTATGATAGGAACCGAATACAATATTGGCATATTAGAAGGATACATTTTTCTAAGACGATCATTTAAATTGTTAAACTGTAAGGATCTAATAATTCCAGAGATTAGTGTCTTATTTAATCGATGTGTTTGGTTTTTTCTGTCAATTTTAGCCAATACACAATTTTCTAAGATCATAACTGTTAAAAGATACTTACCTCTTAATAAGAATTCGACGATTTCATCTGCTTGTGATTTACTTTTAGGAATGATCCATATTTTTACCATGACTTTTTGATTTAAGATTTAAAATAGGAGCTCTCTGATTTTCCTGTTTTTAAAATGGACGATAATTCTTCTAATGGTATTTCTAGAAAATAATTTCCCGAATATGTTGGACATACTGCACAGTCATCAAAATAAAATTTTATGTGCTCAGAATTGACAACAAAATTATTCTTGGATACCTCAAATTTATCTTTGGTAAACTCCCAACAATCATTAAAAGAGTCTTGTCCTCCAATACGTGCCTGTAATTCTTGATTTAGTTTAAATAGTAAGAATTTATCGCTATTGTTCTCAAATAAATCGCTGTATGTAATAAACATACCTGTCTTTAAATCGTAGTTTAAGCCTTTGAACATAAAAGAGTTGTGATGCTCTTCATCATAATAATTTGTTTTATATAGTAGAACGCTTAAAAATTGATCATTCTTAGTATAAATTTTATAATCAATATTCCTTCGCTTTCTTTCAGCATCCTTAAATATAGGGTCACAGGATAAATCATTATTATGAAGTACTTGCTGAACTGATTTTTCTGTTCTTAAGTACGTCTTTTCTATAAAGGAATTAAAACTACTGAATACAGGATTATATTCTTCATCGAGATGAGGGTATTTATAATCAAGAATTAAGGAACCTTCCTCTTTATAAAATTTTTGAGTACTGATAAAATTTTCCTGTAAAGTATTTTGTTTTGCTAACCAATAATTTGACTTGTCATCTGATATTTGTGCCGTTTTTGAATCTTGATAAACCACTCCAAAACGAGAATCATTTGAAATGATATTACAAGATACAAGGATAATAGCTAAAGAAATATAAATTAGTTTTTTCATCTTTTAAGGTTATTTGATATTCTTATTATTTGAATCAAATTTCCATAAAATGTTTCATATATTTTTATTTATATTTATAATCATTTACATAAAATTATTTAATATAAATAGTTTTTATAAAACTGAGGTACGACAAATTTCCCGATTGCTCATCCCCTAATCTTTGAGGGGGAAATTCAACTTATATCTTTATTAGGGTTAGGGAATTATTAGCAAAGTAATTTAAATCTAAAAAATCAAATTTTTCAAATAAAAGGAAAATCAATAAATATAGTAGCAAACTAGTATTGAAATCTAATATTTCAATGAGTTTTTATAAGCTCGAAAACACGTTTCATTTACAAAAAAAACACTAAAACTCAGGTATTATATATACAGTCAATAAATAATTATTTAGAAGCTTTCGAATCTTTTTTTGATGATCGTACTTTTTTCCTTTTTCAAATATTCAAGAAAGGCTGTAGCAACTAAAGAGAATTTTTTATCCTTAAGCCAAATCATATGCCAATTAGATTTGATCGGGAAACCTTTTATCGGAATAATCTGTAAACGTCCCGTTTTAAGTTCGTTTCGTATTCCAATAAGAGGCATAATAGAATATCCGAGTCCTGCAGTCACGGCTTGTTTTACAGCTTCATTAGAGGTAAGCTCCATTTTTTTACTTACGGGTAGATTATTCTTTTCAATAAACCTTTCCATAGTGTACCTGGTACCAGATCCTTGTTCTCTATAAATTAAAGGTAATTTTGTGAAAATAGATTTATCATATACCTTTTTTTCGAATTTTTCATCTTTATTTCCTACCAAATAAAGTTGATTCTCCATTAATTTAATTTTTTCTATCTGTAATTTATCAGGAAGAACAGATACTAATGAAAAATCTACTGTATTTTTTTCTAAACTATGAATCACCTGTGCCTTATTAGTAACATCAAGAATAAGCTCTACTCCCTTATGTTGCTTTATAAAATCAGATAAGAAATAGGGCATAATATATTTGCCTGTGGATACCACCGAAATTTTTAACACCCCAGATAGCTGTCCTTGATATGCTAATGTTTTATGATTTATATCCTTTACTTCCTGTAAGATTTTCTCTGCAGCCATTGCAATTTCTTTCCCAAAATCTGTCACATATAGCTTTCTCCCAATTACTTCAGTTAATGGAATTGGAAATTGATTCTGAAAATTTCTTAACTGTATAGAAACCGCTGGCTGTGTTAAATGCAGCTCTTCAGAAGCTTTAGTAATGCTCTGTTTTTCAACTATTTTAGAAAAAATCTGTAACTGATGAAGAGTATAATGCATAAAATAAACTTATATAATTGATTATAAATATAAATAAAAATATATGAAATAATACATACACCTTTGCATAAAATAAAACCAATGAGAGATTTTAATCAAAAGAAAAAAGAATTTCAAAAAGTAAAAGTCATGCCATCATATTTTGAAAGAAAAAAAGAATTATCCAAAATCATTAACTTCATTATAATTGGAATCCTTTTCCTATTATTTATTATACTTTCTATAAGAAGTAGTCATCTTTTTTTAAAAGAAATTCTAGTGTGCACGGCCATAGTAAGTTTACTATGTATCCCACGATTTATATCTAAAAACAACTAATAAACAACTTCCTGTTTTTCAAATAAATCACCATAACAATATCAGATTAAAGTATATATGGATTTACATTTACTTATCGACAATCTAACCAATCCTGCATTACTTTTTTTCTTCTTAGGAGTAATTGCAGTTCAACTTAAAAGCGATCTTTCTATTCCCGAAAACTCTTCAAAATTCATTTCATTATACCTTTTACTTTCGATAGGATTTAAGGGAGGACAAGAGCTTTCACACAGCGTATTTAGTACAGAAATACTATGGTCGTTACTCTTTGGAATATTTCTGGCTATTTTCATTCCTGTATATTCATATTTTGTATTAAGAAGAAAATTTAGTGTAGATAATGCAGGAGCTATTGCGGCATCTTATGGTTCTGTGAGTGCTGTTACCTTTGTGACAACCATATCGTTTTTAGAAATGGAACAGATTGCTTTTAGTGGACATATGGTTGCTGTAATGGCATTAATGGAAGCTCCTTCTATAATGGTAGGGTTATTACTAATCACAATTTTCAAAAAAAATAAAAAAGAAGATAAAATTCCTATGAAAACTGTAATTCATCATGCTCTTACCAATGGTAGTGTATTACTCATAATAGGTAGCTTGATTGTAGGTCTACTTGCAAGTGAAGCGCAAGCTGAAGGTATCAAACCTTTTACTACAGATATATTTAAGGGGTTCCTAGCTGTTTTTCTTCTTGATATGGGAATCACTAGTGGACGTAAACTTTCTGATTTTATTAAAAAAGGATGGTTTGCATTTCTATTTGCCATCATTATACCAATTATCAATGGTTGTATTGTTGCGGTTGTAAGTGGTTTTTTTAGCTCTGGAGAAGGAAATAGACTTCTATTTGCCATACTAGCCGCTAGTGCATCTTATATCGCGGTACCTGCAGCAATGAAACTTGCAATTCCAAAAGCTAATCCAAGTCTTTATATCCCTATGGCTCTTGCAATCACTTTTCCTTTTAATATAACATTAGGAATGCCGCTATATCTATGCATTATACAGCTATCATAACAATTATTTATGATGACAATAAAATATATAAATAAAAATATATAACATATTAATTCAACCTTTGTAGTATAAATAAAAAAATAATATAAAAACATGGAAGCCATAGTAAAAACATCAAAAGAAGTGAAAACAGAGCAAAAAATAAGCTTGATTGATGGCCATTTTACAGCATCAGAAGCAGCAGATATTATTAACTCTGTACTTAATGTAAAAATTAATTTTCACAAACTAAACCGTTTATCAATTACTGAAGGAAATGCTAGTGACAATTGTGAATATGATAGTGGAAGAATAGATGAATTATTACGTGAGCAAATTATAGCTAAAGAATTCTTTGCTCAAGCAAGGTTAGAAGGAAAGAAACTTAAAATGAATAGTACAATCCATATTTCTGTTGAAGATTAGTATTTGGATGATTCCAAATAATTGAAAATTTTATACTCAACTCAGCTTTACTAATACTCTTAACTAATTAGTAAATAGTGGCTCTCAATTTTTGAGTCACTATTTCTATTATAAAAATGTATGATATTACAAAGTAGTATTCCTAATGCTATTGTAGGAGACCATTCCACTTCTTAATACAAAAACTTACATAGAAATATTGTATAGAGAAAAAAAATTAGAGTGCAGTAAATCATTATTTTTAACCAATACGATTACTACGTTTTTTAAATCAATTCAATACATTAATTTTTAATACACTAAACACTTCCACTCTTAAAATCTGTAAAAATTAGCTCTATAAAGCAGGAGCTATTGAACACTCCTAACAGTTCAAAAAAAAATTTAGAAATACAGTTATAACTTATGAGAAGTCTAAGTAATCTTTCTGTCTTAAACATATCAAACTTTTTCTGGCATAAGATTATTTAGTCTCATTATTTAGTACAGAAAAAGAGCATCAAGTTTGACTAACATTATTCAACATCATAAATAACACCAGCCGTTAAAGTATTAAAAATCAATAAATTGATAGTGTTCGTCTATTTTTTGTACACTTTTTTTAACAACTAATCTCGTTAAGTCCACGTATTGTATACTTCATTTTTATTGGACATATTTATACTCTCTTTAACTTTATAAAAAAAGAAAAAAATGGACAAATTAACTCAGTTTTTTAGCGAACTGTTAACCAATGAAGACAAATTAGACCGTTTTAATTCAGGCTCAAGCGAGGATGAAATAGCTAATAACCGACAAAGCATGTTGAGTGCAGCGGGAGTAAATTATACAAAAGAGATGATTAGAATGACCTCTCAGGACTTGCAAAAATTAATGGAGAAAGAGCTTTCTCAAAAAACAGGTGATGATTTAAAAACAACAATTTGTGGACTGATTGCAAAACAAATGCTAGAATATCCAGAACGCACAGCAATTATCGATGGTGAGATCAAAATTGACTATAAAAGCCTCATAAAACGAGCTAATGAAGTTGCCGGAGAGCTTATGAACCGTGGTATAAAACCAGGATCATTGGTTGGAGTTTGTATGAACCGCTCTTGGGAACTGATAGCTACGTTACTTGGTGTGATGCAAGCTGGATGTGCGTATGTACCTTTGGATCCCACATATCCGCACGATAGAATTCAATATATGTTAGAGCATTCTCGCGCTGTTGCCGCTATTGTTGATAATCAATCCTCGGCAAACTTATGCAGTCAAGTACCTGAACTTTTATGGATCAATGCATTAGGAAATCATACAGATTGCTTAATACGACCATCAGAAAACGATTTGGCATATGTAATTTACACTTCTGGTTCAACAGGAAAACCAAAAGGAGTAGCTGTAGAACACAAAAGCATGGTATACATGAGTCAATCGATGCGCAAACTATTCAGTAATGAAGAGTTAAAAGGAGTGTTTGCTGGTGCCTCTGTGTGTTTCGATACTTCGGTTATGGAAACCATGGGTACTTTATCACTTGGTGGTACAGTAATACTTGCAAAAAATGCACTGGAGTTAACTAATCTTCCTGCAATAGATCAGGTGAGAACATGTGTAATGGTTGCCTCCTCAATGCAAGCATTACTCGCTACTGAAAGATTACCTGAGGGGATACAATGTTTAGTTTTTGGAGGTGAAGCCCTCAAACGCTCACTGGTTGAACAGGTATATGCACAAAATCCTGATCTACGCGTATTAAATGCATATGGCCCTACCGAAGACACCGTGTATTCAACCATTGCCGAAGTTCCTCTTGGCACCAAAGTCGTAACCATCGGTAAATCCGTACCAAACTCGCGTGCGTACATTTTGGATGATGATTTACAACCTGTTTCTACAGGAGTAGCTGGAGAATTATATCTTGCAGGAAGCAAGCTTGCAAAGGGATACTTGTACGATGAAGCCCTCACCAAGGAACGTTTTATAGAGATAGAACCTAACGACCTTATTCCTGATAATCGATTATACAAAACAGGTGATTTGTGTCGTTGGACAGAAAATAGAGAGATCGAATTTCTTGGTCGAGTAGACCAACAAGTAAAAATAAGGGGTTTTCGAATTGAACTTGAAGAAATTGAATCAACCCTTGAATCTATGCAAGGGATTGACGCCGCTGCGGCAGCAGCCGTAGACGGAGGTATTGGTCAGAAAATACTAGTGGTCTATGTTGTAAGTCGTGATGAAACGGTAACAGAAGAGAGAGTAAAATCTTATTTATCACAACGATTACCAAAATACATGGTTCCTCAGATTGTAAAACACCTAAAAGAACTACCTCTTTTACCTAATGACAAACTGGATCGCAAAAAACTCATGAATTTAGAAAAGGAGGAGCCTATTAAACAAAGTCCAGTTACCATATCCTCAAATGTAGAAGCTACCAAAAGCACCAACATTCTCATGCAACATTTGCTTGGTTCTAAAAAGGAAAAACAAGAAGTAATACTTTCGATCATTCAGAACGAAGTGGCTTCTCTCCTCAACTTAAGTGATCCTGCAAATGTAGTATCAAATCATTCATTCGATGACCTTGGTCTTGACTCCTTAACTACATTGGAGTTTAGTAGTCGACTCACCAAATTATTAGGGCAAAAACTGCCTGCTCAAGCAATTTTTGAACACTCTACTCCAAATGCGTTAGTCAATTATATTATCAACATAATGAGAAGCAGTGAGGATAATCAGGCAACAGATAAATTGCCTAGTGTAGCTACAGATTCACTTGCTAGTTTTCAAACACATATCCAATCAAGTCATCCTACATTTCAAGCTGCAAAAGCATCCTCATGGAACGCAAATGATAAAAGTAAGCTGGTTCAAGAAGTTTTACGTATGGTAAATGACAATCGCAGAAACCCTTACAGCAAGGTATTACGAACTGGAAGTGCCACCAAAGGGATCGTTGGAGATGCCTATAATGATGAAGAGCAAGAAGCTATTATCTGGACGACTAATCTATATCTAGGTCTGAATCGTGATCAGAAAGTAATGGAAGAAGCTTCTCTTGCCTTAGAACGTTTTGGAACCGGAATGGGTACATCTGCAGCGGCCTCAGGTATGACAAATCAACACCTTGAGTTTGAAACAGAGTTTGCCGATTTAGTAGGAAAACCTAGTGCTTGCCTGTTTCCAACAGGATATACAGCTAATGTTGGAGCTATTGCAGGGATTCTGGGAAAAAACGATGTTGTTGTTATCGATCAACTCTGTCATGCATCCATTGTTGATGGTGCTCGTCTATGCGGTGCAACTATTAGAACCTTCAAACATAATGATCCATCTGATCTAGAGGCTGTCCTTGAGTCGGAAGTGTCTCCTTATTGTAGTATTATGGTAGTGCTTGAAGGTGTATATAGCATGGGAGAAGGCGCTGCACCGGTTGCAAAAATAGTACGTACAGCAAAAAAATATAATGCACTCGTTCTTGTAGATGAAGCGCATTCTTTTGGTTTTTACGGTGAAGGTGGAGCCGGGATTTGCGCTGCTCAAGGCGTTACTGAAGAGGTAGATTTCATTATGACAACACTTAGTAAAGCATTAGGAAGCTTAGGCGGAGTTGTTGCGGCCAGCCAGGAACATGTTGACCTTATGAAGTCATCTTCCAGAGCCTACATATTTCAGGCTTCTATTAGCCCGGCAGACATGGCAGCAGCACTTACTTCGTTACGACGTCTTCGTGTAGATGATGCATTGCGTCAACGACTGTGGGACACGACTCGTTATATGCGCCAGCAGTTTGAAGGTGCAGGATATGATCTAGGGACTGGGGACGGACCTATTATCACTCCTCATTTTAGTAACAAGGATAAACTTTATGCAATAGTACAAAGTCTATATCAACGTGGTATTCAAACATCAGCTGTAACCTATCCAATTGTGGAAAGTGGGCGAGGTCGTTTAAGACTTATTTGCTCGGCCGCTCACACACGTGATGACGTGGACAAAACACTAGAAGCACTCATCCAGGCAGAGCGCGAAGTAGATGAACAACTCGCTACCACAAATGATGAAGAAAGAGATTTAAACATAACGTGTTCTGATATCAAAACCTGGGCAGCTACATTCTCTTCTTTCCTTAAAGAATCAATAGCTGAAGTTTCTGCTCCTACACCAAACTTAGCTATATCTGTTCGTATTTCTGAACAGTCTGAACCTATCACAATTGTATTAAAAGATGGAGACGTGACATTAAATACTCATAAAAGTTGTGATTTACCTTCTTGTTCTTTACTGCTTACTGACAAAAACGCGGTTTCTGCTTTGCAATCATCTGATGTCCAAGGATTACTTCATAGTATTTGTAAGGGCAGCTGTATACTAAAAGGGCAAATAGAGCCATTCATTTGGTTTATTGGACGAATTGTAGATCAACGACAGCTCGTCTCTCAGTCACATTGATCGGTAAGTGAGACATATCAAAACTATTTGTTAATCAAATTCAAGGTCCATTCTTCTGTAAATTACTTTGCCGAAGAATGGATCATAAGGCATAATAAATGAAGGAGAAGCATTCGTAAAACAATATTTCGAATTATTTAGACTCAATAAACAACTTAAATACCGATTCCTTAATCTTAGGAATAACCATTTAAAATACCAGAAGCAAAATAAGACGGACTTACAGAAAATTCCTTTTTAAAACACTTAGAAAAGTAAGAAGGGTTAGAAAACCCGGCTTGAAAAGCAATTTCGGCGATAGTACTTTGTTGACGTAGAATTAATTCTTTGGCACGATGCAAACGTACCGAGCAAATTAATTTATTTGGAGACTTATTAGTAATAGCTTTAAGTTTTCGTTGCAATTGCCGTTCACTAACACCTATTTCCCTGCAAAGCATTTCTACACCAAAATGTTCATTACCAAGATGATCATCGATGTTTTGAAGTACTTTTTCCAGGAAAGAGTCTTTTTGAAACATTGTATTATGATCAACCTTATTGATTTCTATAGTATGCCTAATTTTTTCAGTAACAATAAATAGTAACAGAGATTCACCAGATTCAGTTTCAAAAATTGTTTTGTGTGGTGTAAAATTCACATGAGTACCTACTAGTAAATTCTTTACCGTTTGAGTTAACAATATTTGATTAGGTATAGGTTTCTTAAAAACTAATGTAGCAAAATCTTCTATCTCTTTGTTTACAGGATTCCCTACCAAACATTCTTTGATATGAATACCGATGGTCAATTGGGCATTCAAATCCCTAATTTTATCTACTAGATCCATACTACACTGTACTGCTCTACTTGGCCCTTCAAAAGTGGCGGTAAATGTTTCTGTGTTATATTGAACTATATTCCCTCTATATTCTTTTACATATTGTTTAATAAATTTTTGATGTCTTGGGCTATTAGCTTTTGAAGGCATAATGCGCCCAACGATTATAGTCCAGAGTCGTTTTTCATATACCGGTTTTGGCCTTATTTTTAAAATAAAGGCTTTCATCTCTTCCAAAATCACTTTGGTATTACCTGTCCAAAACAGATGATCGCTACCTTCAAACTCAACAAATTTAGCTCCCTCTATACGTTCTGCTATAAATCGTCCCTCCTCTATTTTGACATCAATATCATGTGTACGTTGTAATATTAAGGTAGGAACTTTTATAGACCCTAAAATGTTAATGATATCTACCTCTGTATTCATTTTTGTTAATATCATAGCTGCACTTGGACTTGCTCCTGAACGAAAGTAATTAGCCAACCAATCCATAAACACTTTATCATTGGCTTTTGAAGGGGCTAGTGACTCTAGGTTCATCTCTCCACTCCCCCAACTATTTTCAATCATATCATAAACTTCCTGACGTTCTTCGTTGGTTGGAGCCCAAGGGTAGTCAGGCGCATATATGCGTTTAGCAAATATCCCAAAAGCAATCAGAGAGATAGTTCTGTTTGGATATGTAGCAGCAAACAATGCCGAAACAGATCCTCCTTCTGAGTGTCCAAACAATACGGCTTTTTGTGAACCAACAGCGTCCATCACTGCTCGAATATCATCCATTCTTTCTTCTAAAGTAGGGAGCTCTGCTACACGATCAGAAAGTCCGGTTCCTCGTTTATCAAATAGAATAATTCTAGTTATTTTTCCTAATTCTGTTAAAAAACTCACTAGTTCTGGACAAGCCCACATCCAATCGATATTAGAAACCCATCCAGGGATATAAACTAAGTCGATAGGACCTGAACCAAAAACTTGGTATGCAATATTAATATCACCGTTTTTTGTATATTTAGTATCAGGCTTCATAAAGTATATTTTTATAGAATAAAATGTTTTTTGACTGTTTACGTAGCTTAGTCTTTTTTCTATTTACTATAAAAATGATATTCTTAAATAATATCATAAGTTGGGATACTAAAAGTATGGAAGGATGAAAAACTTTCAATAGAAACAACGTTTACAATACGTAGACTTAACGAGATTAGTTGTTAAAAAAAGTGTACAAAAGGTAAACACATAAAAATCAAAATACTCATAATCAGAGTTTTGCGGTTTACCGTTTTTTATAAATTTCTTATTCCTCTTCTAGATGTACTAAATAGGTAAGAATTTCTTTTCGAGGATCTAAACCTAGTTTTTTACGGAGACGATATCGTGCAGTCTTTACACTTTCTGGTGATATCCCAAGTATACTTGCCGTTTCTTTTATATTCAAATTTAATCGAGTTAAAGAGCAAATTTTTAAGTCATTTGTGCTTAAATCTTCATGTTTTGATTTTAATTTAGAATAAAAACCTTGATGTGCATCTTCAAAAAATCTACTAAAATCCTCCCAATCTCTATCAATACTTAAGTTTTTTCGTATTATTCTATTAAGGTCTGCTATCAATTTATCTTTTTCAATATTGGAAGATTTTTTGACATCTTGTATGGTACTATGCAATTGCTGTACTACTTCGTTTTTCTTAATAAAATTAAGAGCATATGAGGTAAGTTCTTTATTTTTAAAATCTAATTGTTGTTTTAATTCCTGTCGCTTTAATTCAGAATTTTCTAAATCTTTTTGGGTGAGGGCATATACAGATTCCAGAAGTTCTTGGCTTTTGGTAGACAATTCTTTACTTTTTCTAGCTCGCTGCCTTGCTATGGCGTAAATCATATATCCGGCAATAGATATAATAGTAACTCCCAGAACCAAAAGCAATTTTATTAAGTTATCCGTTTTTTCTTTTTCTTTTAACACCTCCAATTCTTTATCTTTTCGCTCTAATGCATTTTTGAATTCTAAATAAGCGATTTGCTTTGCTTTTTCTGTGTTAAAAAGAGAATCTTTTAATGTTATATATTTATCATAAAACATTAAGGCTTCCTCTGGTTTATATTGTTGCTTTTTAAGCTCTTTCAACTCCTCATAAGCAAATAGTTCATATTTCTTTAGGTGATTTTCTTTAGCCAGTTCTAAACCTTTATTTAATTCAATTGCAGCTTCCTCTAAATTATTATCAAGTCTTAGAATTTTTCCGTAAATAATGAGATTATTGGTTAATCCGTCAATATCACTAACTTCATTACCCAATGTCATTGACTTTTTAATATGATAATAAGCTTGCTCGATTTCATTTTTATTAAGGTATAACATTCCCAATCGATTATGCGCTTCTGATATCCCATATATAAAATCATTAGCGGTATGCATTTGTAATGCATCTGTAAGATACTTCAGCGCTTCAGAATCTTTATGTTGTGCTATAAGGATAGTTCCTATTTTAGTAAAAGTAGTTGCTATTCTGCTTTTTAATTCTAAAGCAGTAAACTCATTGATGGCCTGCTCATAATTATGTAACGCTTTTTCATACTCTTTGAGGTCTGCATACACCATACCTATATTAAGTCTGGTATTGGCTAATCCTGTTTTATCTTGTATCTTTTTATATACTTTATGAGAAATGTTTAGATGTTCTAATGCTTTATTTTGATTGCCTTGCGCCCAATAAGCAACTCCTATTATACGATTTGCTTTAGCCAAACCATTGGCATATCCCAATAACCTTGATAGTCGTAATGCCTCTTTTCCAAAATTAATTGATTCATTAGCATCTACAATCCAATATTCAAAACCAACGGCATTAAGAAGATCTACTTTTACTGTATCTTCTGCTTCATATGAATTCAATTGATCCAGTAAGCTATCAATTTTCTGAGTATTTGCTGCTACCTGTATACAATTGAGATAGAAAAAGACGCCAACGACAATTGAAAGAGTTGATCTTTTTATACATATATGTCTTTTTAATTGATATAAGGAAAATTTAAAAAAAATCATGAAAAATAATGGTTACAAGCAGGATAGGTTTCAAGCTTTTTCAATTGACTATAAAATTACTTATCATTTTTTTAATCAAACCAGTAACAAATGTTAAATCATATAAAGCACTAGCTTCCTTTGCCTTAACCTTATTTTAGATGTAAAAGATCGGTAAGGATTTTAGCTTAGAAGATGTGTTATCGCTTTTTTTGAGATAAATCAATGAGGATAAGATGCGATTTATCAATGTAAATCAAAACTTTGATTCGTCTCGAAAAGATTCTAATCTCAACTAGAATGACAAAAACATAATAGATTATGGATTGCAATCTAAAATAAAAATTTAGATAATGCGATTTTTGAATACCAACACTTATTTTGCTTCAATCTTAATTCTATACTTATCTTTATATAAAATCACCAGATTGCAAAAAGAAATAATAAACCCGGCAGAAAACAGGTAGCAAAAAAATAAAAGCGCCATTAATTGTATTCTATTAGACATGATACTCTTTTTGGTCCACGCTTTTTCGGGATCGCCCAAAAGAATCATCATCTGTTCATTTCTGGCTGGTAAAAATCCATGTGATGCCTTAAACGCCTCAAAAGGGTTATCATCCAGCATTTCATTACCAATAACAATATCTTTATCGATATAAGGTAATGTTCTCGTTTCTCTAGCAAAATGATACGTAGCATAAAACCCTATAAGAAGTACGATAAATTGCACAGATAAGCGCATCCAGGTCCTAATCAATTTATTTTTATGTGAATACAAAATCAGAAATCCGGCAAGTGCTGTTGCAATAAACACTCCGAATTTCATAAAAAAAGAAGTGTTTTCATCAGACGCATGCCAAGAAGGTAATGGTATAATAAAAGCACCTGCTACAGAAGCAATCCAAGTACTAAGCAGCGTAATCTCTTTCCAAACTTCTTTTAATTTAGAAACAAGCATTTTTATATTATTTAGGTGTTTTTAAAACTAGTTTTTTCTCCTCTTCTGTCCCGTCACTCATGATCAGGTGCAATTCTGGTTCCCCTATCCGGTCTTCTTTTTCTAACCAAAATAAATAATAACCCGGCACAAAATCCTGAGAAGCATTATGGGTAGGTTTATTAAACCTGAACCGTTTTATATTTAACTCTTTTTCATATGACAATTTTCCAAAAACAAAATAACCTTCTTCTTCGTTAGAATCTACAATGACCTTGATTTTGGTATTTGCGTCATTTTTGGCACTGCTGGTAATAGATGCTAATTTGGCATCGTAATCCAGGTATATTGCATCAAGAAGAAATGTTTTATTGGATATTGTATTGAAATCTTTATGTAAACGCTCTAATGTTTTTTGTGCTTCTTGTAGCGTAGCCATATACTCTGGTGTAAGTGCATATTTTTTATTACACACTTCTAAAGCCGGAAATAATTCTATACTCTTTTTTTCTAATTTACTGAATGCCTTGATAAGATTATCATCATTTGTAACAGTTGTTTTTTCTGCAAGACCTGTTATTGCTTTCTGCGTTTTTGATAAAACTATAGAAAGTTTATTATCCTTAGGAGCATAACTCGCGCAACCATACATAAAAAGTAAAATGTAAGACGCAAATATAAGTTTATAGAAATTTTTCATGTGTAATGATTTTATCTTTGAGAATAATTTTTAATCCAAATTATCCTACTTAACAAAATTACATTAGCACATGGTTATGCTACTATAACAAACACGCCAAATGATATGACTTTTCCGACACAATGTAGCTTTAAGAGTTCTATCCCAGGCCTTCAATTATTTTTCCCCAATCAAAAGCAGGACCTATGTCCCACTTGCCCGACGATCTGTAATTGACATGAGATACGATACCTTTAAAATTAACTAACTCATTTTCTGCCACTGTTATATATCGCTTATCCTCTGTCAAAAGGGCTCTTGGTATATTATATTCTGCAGTGAGATAACGAAGTAACAGCAATAAACTATCGTATTGCTTTTTGGTAAAGGTGGCATAATATAGTTCTCCTCTGTAAGGAGAATCGAGTTTTGTATAAAATTGTTCTTCGTTTATATCACAATACACATCAGTATCACTGTACACGGTAACCAATTGGTTATTTATTCTTTTTAAGAAACCAATATTGGACATTTCTATCGCAATGGTTCGTTTACCACCATTGGTATTACCTCCAACAGCTCCTGAACCTAAATGGTATGACCAAAAAGCAGACGACCATAAGTTGAGTATCTTACCGTTTCTGGCAATAATAAATGGAGTAGATACTTCTCTTGTAGGTTTGGACAAAGCTGCTACATCTCCTTTTATATACCCAGCAGTATAATGCAATACGATCTGAGTTTTTGTATTTTTCTCTTGAAAATAAAACGAAGTATCTCCATTTTTTGGTCTACAACGTACATACGGCATGACTTGGTTTGTACCTTTAATAGGTACTGTCATTTCTGTTAAAACAAATTCTTTTCCGTCTGAGTCTCTTCCGGTTTCAAAGAAAGTTTTCTCGTGATTTGCAATACTGGTAGCTTTCATATTTAATTTGTTTTTAATAAAAGTAATCTGACATATGGTATTTACCAAATTTATATCGATATGGATTGAAAAACTATATCAAATCCGACAAATAAATAAAATTTCCCGACACAAATGCGTACAACAAACCTACAACAAAACACCTTGAAATACTTTTAAAAAAATCTAATTGCCGTATATTTGCCGCCTTATCTAAAGGTGAATATTATGCAAGATCATAACATGCTAACATATATAAAAGATGTCTTAGAAAATATGCCAAGTGACTGGTTAAATCTAACCACCCATCGACTTGATATTTATGATGAAAAATTGGCCAAAACTCAATTTTTAGAACAGTTTGAGATCTTATATACCAACCATAATTCTCAATCATCATCGCTACATGAGTTACCTACTGCGTTCGACTATATTCGATTAGGACATCCTTTATCTTGTGTCCTAGAATGGGTAATTGCTAAGACGCATCATCTTAAGGCAGAACATGTCATCTGTTTTTCATCAATTACAATTCCTATACTTGCAGTGTTAAGAAAAAACCTATTAGATAACAAAAATACCCAAATCGTTTACACAGGCGAATTACCAGATTTTTTTAATACAGAAATACTACAGCATGTTTATGGCTATACATTTAACATCAAACATGTAGAGGACGCATCTGCTATTTCTGAGTTTGACGGCAGTACTGTTTTTATTTCGCAACAAGATGATATTTACAATTTTGATCTCATCCCAAATGTTGATTTTTTTATTAATATAAATGCTCAATTGGGAAGTATTTTATTAGTAAATGGAGAGCAAAATGAAGGTTATATTTCAGAAATTCAGCATGTAAGAAGAAGAGAGACCATTGCAATGACACCGGCCAACACATTGGTTACCTTAAAACATTTAGTAGAGCAATCTTCTATTGATCATAAAACTAATACTATCGAGACTAATAAAACACAGGTCTTAGCTTCTATAAAGGAGATTACAAGTACCAATATAGATGCTCTGGTAGCGTCTAGCGGACTATCCATGCAATATGCAATTATGATGGGGTTAATACATGATGCTTTCGAAAAGCATAAAGGAAAATCTATTAAAATTGTTGTCCCTCCAAATTGTTATGGCGGTACAAATGACCAGGCAAGACGAATTGCTGCTTGTATTGATACTGTCGAAGTTATGGATTTACCTGTTGATGGTGGTAAAGACATGGTGCAAAGTATAGATATTGTTTTAGACAAAATTGCTGAAGAAGATGCTGTTCCCTATATCATTGCAGAAATTCCGACAAATCCTAGAGTTGAAGTTCCTGATCTTATCAAGTTAAAAGATGTTTTAAGCAAGGAACGTAAAACCAAGAATGGTGAAACCGCTATTGATCCTGTTTTTATTTTGGATCAAACATTTTGCCCGAATGTCCACTTTCTGGGTGAAGATAACATACTCTCTACGGTTAGAACGATTGCTTATGTGAGCGGTTCTAAATTTCCGAGTGGCGGTCAATGTACTGCAGGATACTGTGTAGCTAATAAAAAATCCAAAGCTTTGATGGACAATATAAAATTACATCTAAGACTCTGCGATAACGAAGCTACTGATCTTCAGATGGAAATTTTAGCAAAACAATTGCCCTCTATGAATCAAAGGATTCATGATGCCTATAAGAATACACGAGAATTTGTAACCTTTATCAACGCTACTTTACCTGAGGCAAATATCAATTTTGTTTCAGAAGACTTGGCAGAACAAGGATTTACTCCATCTGTGTTTTCACTAGATCTCCCTACTAAGGGAAATACTGAAGAAGAAAAAGAATCCTATAAAAGAGCTTTAAACCTAAAATTGATCAACTTGATGATTAATGAAATCCCTAATGAAAGCAAATACTGTGTAAGCTATGGGCAATTAAAGGGATGTTATTGGACAATACCTGCAACCTCAACCCAAGGGACGACTAAAGAAGGTGACAAAGATTATATTGCCCGTGTAGCACTTTCTCCTGATATGGATCTCGAACGCCATAAGAACGTCTTTTTAGATTTTGTAGAAAATATTTCATAGGTCAATACCAGGTAATAAAAAACCAATGAACCCATATAAAATGATCCATTGGTTGTATTATTTGAGGTGCTAATTAGTTACATACAGAAGCTTCAAAGTTACCATTAACAAAACTGTTATCGTCACTTCTTGCATTGATTCTACCAATGACTTTAGTTTCTGTAATGTCAGTGATTTCAACAGTACCTTCTGTGGCAATGTTATTTATAGGTGTTCCTTCTTCGTCATAACTCAATAAGGTAACCGTTTGAGAATTTTCTAAATCGTTAAAGTCAAATTTGAGTTCATAAATACCCACGGCATTAGTGATAGAAAAGATGATTCTACTTTTTTTCTCAAAATTAGACGCACCACATTCAGTTTCGGTACTTAGTAAATCCAGATGGATTTTATCATCAATACTACTTGTACCATTAACAAAGGTCCAACTTTCTCCATCAATTTTACCTTGTAGTACCTGGTCAATGAATTCTGTTTCTGGTTCTGTGGTATCATCATCACTACAAGCGATAAACATAGAGAAAAATACAAGTGTACATGCAAAAAGTAGATTTTTTTTCATAAAGATAAATTTGTTAGTTTTTAAAAATGATTTTGATTAAAGCATTCAGTGATAGTACAATTTATTTTTTTAGTTAAAACTGCTTTCATAATACATCTTATGACCATGATTGCTTTCATTGTATTGAATCCAATTTTTATGCCAAATTTAACATAAAACACTACTAACTCACAAAAACTCATACAGCAGCTTTGTGGATTAAATCTGTATCATTAAGATTTTTCTATATGAGATGTGTTAAAAAGTTAACACAAACTCATGTGTTTAAGGTACTTCTGTAGTACCCTGCCCCACCTCTATAGTACCCACCCCCTCTTATGAAGGCAGGAGCCACTATGCTCAGACAGAAGTGTTACTTCTGTCTGAGCATAGCGTTACTTCCCTCTGAGGATAGTGGCACTTCTGTTTTAAGTACCCTACCCCTTGTTCATCTCGAAGCCGCACCACTATAACAAGTACCCTTATACAATATTTTATACAACAACACCCACTTATATAAGTCCCCCTTACCCACTTATATAAGTGGGTTTTGCAGATAATCAGGGACAAAGAGTAGTATTTTAACAGTTTTTGTTAAAAATCTAAAGATGAATATATTGTAACTAATGTGATAAGATTATCTATCAAATTCTAAAAAAGTTTACAATATTAGGTAGTATTTTAAATCATAATGATAGTACTCTACAAATGCCTCTACTACCGACAAAAGCTTATAGCTTGTTTTTATTCTCAACATTTATCTAAATAATCTACCAATCTTTAGTGGCACTTATTAGTATAAAATTTCAAAAAATTTCGTAAATTGAAGTACAAACTTTTACAAATCAATAGCTTATGAAAAAACTATTACTTCTTTTATTTTTATTTCCTCTTACTTTTTTTGCCCAAACAAATTACTCGCAAGAGGATATTGCGGCAGCAGCTGCACACGACAAACAATGGTTACTTACCAACACTACAAGTGACCAGGTAGATTATGCCTATGGTGTTAGCACTATGGTTCAATCTTTTATTCGGGACAAAACAAAATGGCAAGCCAAATCTATACCCTGCGGAACGAATTGTTTACAGTGGGTACACCAAAGCAGTACTCCTGGTAAACTCGAAAAGAGAAAAATATCATATAAGTTATATTATGACAAGTTACCTACCGGAAAACGAATCAGTACTAAAGTAGTTTTTGAGGGTAGTAAAGACCTCATCATTAACTTTTTTATGAATTATTGGACTCAAGATCTTGAATTCACTAAAGGTCCAAAGGACGAAAAGAACCTTGCTTCTGTACGGTTTTTATCAGATATAGCAACACTGAGAGTTAATAATGATGGTGACACATCTATTATAGTAACTACGGGTACTTCCAAAGATACCTATACTTCTATGATATCTCATAATTAGGAGTAGCTTATTGGTATACTTTGTAAGACCCTTATTTGATAAATAATCAGGTAAGGATAGGATATTTATGAGTAGAAAGTAAAGAGCCCTTGTCTATTTTACTTGGCGACACTTGCCAGTTTTTCTAGATCAGATACCAATTCATGAAGATTCTTTCTACTCAAGGATTTCAATATTAAGGATATGAACTCTGGTCTCTTTTTACCTGGCGAAAATTCATTAATAAAGGTTAACAAGGGTACATTGGCAAGTTCCTCTTTTAAAACCCTGATCATTAACATGATATCATTAATAGTTTTTGATTTCTCTTCTTTATTCATCGATAAATTTATTGCCACTAAATCTTTCCTATTAATTCTATTCAGGATTCTGGAATGTTCTATCAATCTTTGAACCTCAAAGTTAATCTTCTCTTCTAATTGTTCCGATTTAAAATGATTATCATGATTATTGAGATAATTAAAGAATTTTAAACTCGATTTAATAATTCTGGCAGAGGCTGAAACTTCTCCAACTTCGTTACTTAAATTACCAACCAATTCACCTTCGTTTCCTACATACTTTCGGATACTATCATTAAAATCTTTCATAGACACAAGTTCATATTGAATGTTATGTCTAAGGTGTTCTTGGATCTCCTGTGCATGATATTGACCAATCAACCAAACACCATTAACATCTTTTTTTTCATTTGCTATGTCATTCATCCTTTTTGAACGAATAAAATTATGTGAAATATTTCTGCCATTCGGGATAGTTATGATAGTAGAAATGGACTTATCAAAATTTTCTAAGTCACTTAAAAAATTCTTATAATTCTTAAGAAGTGTGCTCTTTTCTTTTTCATCTATTTCTTTTGTATCACTCGTTATAATAGTCATAAAAAAATCGTCATGTTTCAAGGTTTGCAGAACTATGTGCGGATCATTTTCAACATCTATTTTTCTCTTGAAAAGAGCGTTACTTAAGTCATTAGAAATCGTTCCGTGAGCATCTTTTAGGGCTTTTATAGATGTACTTATTGCCATATTAGATGCTGATAATACCAATGGATTATCTTTTGACAGTTGAGCCATCAAAATGGTGCTGTAATATTTGATACGATCTATACCGCTTAGCAGAAGATGTTCCGGTATTTCGCTAGCTTCATATGCATCTGTTTTACTACCCGGCATTTTGTTTTCCGTCCAGACTTGGGCAGATGCTCCTTTTACTGATTTAACAAATTCGGCTTCCAGTTTACGTTGTTCTTCTGACTTAGAATGAAATTCACCCGCTACTGTGAGACCTTCATTTTTGATCTCATATCTTTGAATAGCTTGGTCACTTGATAAACCTTCGGTTTTTAACGGTTCTGACTCTGCTGTTCTATTAAAAGAAAAACCTAAAGCTTTCTTGCCCATCACATCCGCTTCTTTCTCTAATCCTGCATCATCATTGATATTTACTTTACTTTTTAGCTGTCTGGTTGGTTTTACTCTCCCTTGTTTTTGCTGTACTACGTGCCAGGCTTCGTGAGGTAAATGTTTTTGTTGTCCTGGCGCTAGGTGGATATCTGTACCTTGCGCATAGGCATGAGCTTGTAGCTGTGCAGGTTTGCTAGAGTTGTAATGTACTTTTACATCATCCATACTGTACCCAGAGAGGTTTTCGATACCGGATTTTAGGGTATCGGGTAAGCCTGTATTGTTTTTTCGTTGGATGGGATTAGTGGTATCTTCAGCATTACCCATTGCAGATCTTAATTTTCGTTGTATTGCTTTAGTCGGACGATTATCTGCTATAATAGCTTCACCACCAGTACTTGGTTCTTGTTGTACTCTTTGTACGATTTCTTTTTGTGGTTCTTGGGTTTTATCGGTTCTTTTTTTCATAATACTTTTTTATCGCTCTCCCAGCATTCGTTACTTAACTAGTTAGTGCTTATACCTTTTTTCTATTACATCCCTTACCTTTTCACTGTTGATTCTACGAAAGTGCATTCACATTAAAAAAATTGCCTGCAATAATTACAAATTACTACTATAGAAATAGCACAAATCAGTATTATAATAATTTCGACTTAATATTCACTAGTCATAGACTATCTGGAGCGACATTGGTACTACAAAGCCGAAAAACTTCCTGAAGCAAAATAACATTAATTAACAGCCGCTCTGTTAAGATTATTTAAGTAATCTATAGCCGCTTGCACGCTATTTAAATTATTAGGTATGGCTCCATTAGCAAAAGAATTTACCAATACCCCATCTATAGCTGGTGTACGTAGTCCCCCATATGCAACATACACCGCTGCAAGTCCTTCGGGTACTGGCAAGTTATGAAGTAATGAAGTAAAAACTTCTGCCACAATTTCTGCAGGATTGCCCGCACCATATGCCCAACGAAATTCAAAATTATTTGCTGCCGCTACTTTTCGATCATGAGTTGTTCTAGAAGTTTTATATGCTATTTTCTTAGCTATCGCATATTTATAAGCAGATTTGCTTTTAAACGTTCTTGAATACCTACGTATAGCATTCATAAGAGCCTCGTTATCAAGTGCAATCTGTCGTCTTGTTTGAATTCTTTGAAATTCATTTGTTCCTTGCGCTACATCAACCATTCTTGTTCCTATTACAGTAGAATCGTTAATTCCCGCAAAATTTAAAGTGGTACTTCCTAAAAACTTATCTCGATCATTAAAAGCATGTAACATATGGGCCATCTCATGGATAAAGGTGGCTTTTACCCATTTTCCCATTTCTTCCCTTTCAGAAGATTCTAACGAAACCTGCCCTGGAATTGATCGAGTTAATTGAGGACTTCGAGTTTGTAATTTATCTAAACGTAAATATATTGTGTAAGTCCCCCCATTCTGACTTGTAAAAATAGATTGTTGTGAAATAGACCCCACATCTGTAAAAATTATATCAAAATTTGGAGGTGGTGGTGGATTCATCTCTTCTAAAATAGGTCTCATCATATCAATTCCCGATCTAATATGAACAAGTAAATTCTGAATTACGCGATTATTGTTGTTATTGGGCATAGTCATTTGATACCTAAAGTTCACCTGCTGTCCATTAAATCTATAATTTTCATTAGCTATAGGATGATACCGATGATTTGTTCTTTGCATTTGACGATCTACACCATTTTGTATATCAGTTTGATCTCCTCTTAGAGTACCATGATCTGCAAAGGCATTATCAGAACCATCATACTCAGAAATAATTGTAGGCCCTACAAATTCATTTAATCCGGGTCCTACCTTAGAAAAGGCTAATTCGTATTTACCATCCTGTCTTCGAATCATTGTACGTGTCAAAGTAAATTGCTCATTATTAAGACGTATCCAGCCATCATTACGAAAATAACCAAACAACCTATTGTTATTATTAGGGTCATAATATTCGTAATACTGAGTCCCGCTTAAAGTCCAATTTGTACGAAGTAAATTTTGCCTTCCTCCAACATAAATACTTGTTGCTAATCCTGCTCCCAAAAGATTTTCTTGGGCCGCCTCACCTTCCATCGTGCCAAATTCATTAATTAAAGTATTATTATTAATGGTCATGTTTGGTGTTAAAGGGTATTCCGGAATTACAGCTCTTGGATCTTGATTAAACATAATAATTTCACGATATCTAATATCATTCAAATCCCCGGCATTATTAGTACTACTATTCCAAGTATGATTAATTACCATCTCTAAGTTTTCTGCATTATTTTGCCCAGGAGTACTTCTAAAATTTCTAGGAAACGCGTTGTTTCGCATTTGAATCGGAGCTTCTGATGCGAAACAACATGTTTCTTGAGGAACGTTAAATTTTGTTGTTTGTGTCGATAAGGCTTTATGTCCCATCACATCTGCTTCTTTCTCTAATCCTACATCATCATTGATATTCACTTTACTTTTTAGCTGTCTTGTGGGCTTTACTCTTCCTTGTTTCTGCTGTACTACATGCCAGGCTTCGTGTGGTAAATGTTTTTCCTGTCCTGACGCCAAATGTATATCCGTACCTTGAGCATAGGCATGTGCTTGTAGTTGAGCAGGTTTGCTAGAATTATAATGTACTTTTACATCATCCATACTGTAGCCGGATAGATTTTCGATACCTGATTTTAGGTTGTCAGGTAGTCCTGTTTTGTTCCTTCGACTACGTGGTTCCTGAGCTGAGCCGAAGGGCATAGGACGAGTTTTTCGCTGGATGGGATTAGTGGTATCTTCAGCACTACCCATTGCAGATCTTAATTTTCGTTGTACTGCTGTAGTTTGACGATTGTCGGCAATCGTAGCTTCACCGCCTTTACCTGTACTTGGTTCTTGTTGTGATCTTTGTACGATTTCTTTTTGTGATTCTTGGGTTTTATCTACTTGAGTTTTCATGATTTGTTGAACTTATAATAATGCCACTAGTGACGGACTAACGGGAGGGGACATCCTTTTTATTTTTAGTTACCTTTTCTTTACTTAAACGTATTCATAATCTTCTTACTTTTGCTGCCACTAGCAGAAGATGCTATCGGGAGCGAGGGCAAACCTATTTCAAGACAAGACAGACTAGCCATTTATATTATATCCTTACTTGGATTTTATGAATTTCAATAGTGTTACCGAACGATCCTGTCACCAAGGCGACACTATCTCCAGAGGACGAGAGTGCAATCTCAGATACAGGGCCGGATAACTTTAATTCTGCTAAACAATTGGACGTATTATCAAGATCCCATACACGGCAGTGTGAATCATTACCACAAGTGAGCAATACATTCAACGTTGGGTGAAAACTAAGTCCCGTTACCTCGCCTTCATGTGTACTAAAAATGGCTTTTTGTTTCTTTGCCAAAATATCCCATACCATTATTTGTCCATCCAGGCCACCACATACCAAGAAGCATCCATCTTCTGAAAATTGTAATCGTTTGAAAATTTTTGATTTCCCAACAAAATTCACTAATTGGTCACCCGATGAAATATCTAATAAGAAACTTCCTTCAATAGATGCTACTGCAAGATGTGTATCACTAATTGCGATCGCCGAGTAAGGAAAATGTGATTCATCTATTTTAGATATCAATTTACCCGTTTGTGCTTCAATTAGCACAACACATGAGGAATAATTAGATATTTCGGTAGCCTCCTCATCTCGTTTCATACCTTTTGGTGGTCTACATTGAAGTCCCAAAGCTACATATATGGCTTTGGGAGAATGTGTAGCTACGGTGACCTCTACTGTTCCTTGAAAACCTTTGTATAATTTTTCCTTCAGTTCTATTAACATATTGTCTGGACGCAGTGATTTTGTGTCTATCTCTGCAATATATGGACTAACTAGAACGCAATCATCTTTCTGTGTAAATCTTACTTCTTGCAATTGATATCCCGGGAATCGGTATGAATCAAAAAAACCATCCAGATTCCCGATTTTGAGTACTGAACCTCTAGCAAGAGCTAACCGGTTGCCATCAAATGCCAACTTAGCGCCTAATCCTGGGCTGGGGATATCTGTAACATGTTTAAAATTTATAATCATATTAGGTATTATTTATAACAATTATTCTAGATAATTTCAGATACTTTGTCATACACTTAATAATAAATTAATTCTTATGTTATATCTACACGATCTTTCTTTACAAAACCAGTCTTTCTTGTAGTTGATATACTGTTAAAACCATACTCTATAGCATACCAATCTCCTATCCCTCCAAAGATATAAACCTTATTTCCCTTACTCATAAAGTACTGCAATTCTGCAAATTCATCAGGTTCTTTTCTGATAAAGGTTGAAGATTCATTGATCTCACCTTTGCGGGTCATAGGTGTCACATATATTGTATTTGTGGTTTCCCCATCTACTTGAACATTAGCTCTCTTTTCTCCAGGACTAGAATCATTCATTTTTCCAATAAAGATAAGAATCCTGTTTTCGCTCGCATATCCGCCCAAAATGTCATCAATTTTATCTTTCTCAGGAAATTTTTCTAAATCATCAAGATGCTTGTTTAAAAAAGCTTTACCTCGTTCTTCTTTCTTAGCCATAGCCCATATAGCTAGTAATAATTGCCCATGCGATGGGTCTTTTGCTTCAGTATCTGGAATGAGATTATCAAGATCCAACTCACTTATTGCTAAGAAATTATATTTTTTGACCATTCGGTAATTGAATTTACCTAATTGCTCCAATAAGTCCTTCTTCTTATCAATACCATGCTTTATCTGTAGCTGGAATAAGCCCAATGGAATGTAGTCTTCAGATTTGTATTCATCAGTTGTACTCATCTTATTAATTGTATATAAGGCATCATCTTTGTATTCTTCTGTATGTAGCTTATGTTGATGAAGATATTTATATTGAGCTCCGGACTCGGATGTAAATTCAGACAGCGCCTCTGCAATATTGACAAGGCGAGCAATACCTAATGCAGAACTCTTATATTTATCATCAATTCTTGCAAATAAAGAACGAATCAACTGTTCGGGCCATTTAGAATCATTTCCTTTATCTGCTCTATTTTTTATCGCTGCTAAGGCTGGTCCGGTTCCCCCAACATCTGCCCAAGTCTCAAGTGCGGCTCGTAAAGCTCCAGTGGGTTCAATACCTTCTTTGACATACTCCAGTTTTGGAGCGATGAACTTAGGATCTTTATCGTCCTCTAACGTCAATCGATTTTCACTATCAAAAAAATCTCCCCCAGACGTGGTTGAAGCACTTGAACCAACAGATTCTATCTCTATACCTTTACCAGCAGCCCATTTGGTGACATAAGTCGCCAGGCTAGGATTTTCTGTAATGTATTTTCTAATTTCAGCAGCATCATTAACTACCTCATTGGTCAGATTAATTTTACTTATATCTACACTATTAGAGTTCGTTAGGCATGCATTGAAAACCACAACAGCCTTATCCTTTCCAGTTTTTTTGACAAGTTTTTCAAGGATATCATCAAGAAATTCAGAGCTGTTTATGAGATTTATCCCTTCTACCGTATTTTCCTTATAATCATTAGTCATTCCAGTTACCTCGATTGAGCGTGCATTTCCATGCCCAGCAATCATCACTTGGTCAATCACACCATCTTTTGCATGTGTTCCCAAAAATGCATTCATTTTTGTTTTCGCACTTGCTAAGTTTTCTTCACCCTCAATCATTAAAACATATAGCTCAGAATTAGTTATCAATTTTGTGAGTTTGCTATCGCGAAAAAAAGCTCCATTGTGATCCAACTGGGAATGTAGTATAAGTGTCAGGGGTTTCTCCTTGCTAGTGTTTTCGAAGTTTTCTTTTAATTTATCCAGCGCATTTTTTTCAAACCGGTGATAATTCCTGATTGGCCCCTTTATAACTGTATCATTATATATAACTGGATCAACACCATCATTGATTTTAAGACTTAAATATGCCCAAATCTCTCTTCCATTTTTAGCCGCAAGGTGAGGTTTACAAGTATCATAATATGTTATGAAGTCTTCTACACGATTGACACCATTAAATTTGTAAAGATGACCAAACATCTCATCAGTAAAAATATGAGCGAGAAGGTTTGGTGACAATTTTTTTTCAAGTTTGAGTATATTTTTCCCAAAATCCAATGCTATATCTATGTCAGTCTGCTTTTCGCAATGAGCACTTTTCTTCTGAACACCTCTTGTATATGCCATGATCTCTGCACTTTTGTTTGGATCAATTGTATCTGAACCATCTGTGTTTTTGATCTTCGTCCATAGGTCTAATAACTTAAAATCCCCACACGCACCATCGACACCATGATTGTTTCGGAGAAAACTCAATAGTGATATAATAGGAAATCGTTCCTTTTGATCTTTAACACCTCTATGCCAATCTGCCTGTTTATTGGCGTATGCCAGCAGTTGAGTTACTGTCATGTCCATCACATCATTGTATTTTTTAAAGTCAGAAACTGTTTTTATTACACGTTGTATTGCTAATAAAGAATTTAGATTTTTATCAAACCCGACTTTGTAATTGCTATTCACTTTATTTTTTAATTGTCTAGTGGGTGTCATCCTACCTTCTTCATAATTTTGATTTGGACTTGATTCTCCTCGAAAGTTAGTTAAACCTTGTGCCCTTGCTCCCATAACATCTGCTTCTCTCTCTAAACCAGCATCGTCATTAATATTTACTTTACTTTTTAACTGTCTGGTTGGTTGTACTCTACCCTGTTTTTGCTGTACTACATGCCAAGCCTCATGCGGTAAATGTTTTTGCTGACCTGGAGCCAAATGAATATCTGTGCCTTGTGCATAGGCATGTGCGTGTAGCTGTGCCGGTTTGCTAGAGTTGTAATGTACCTTTACATCATCCATACTATAACCTGAGAGGTTTTCGATACCAGATTTGAGTTTGTTGGGTAAGCCGGTTTTGTTTTTGTATTGGATGGGATTAGTGGTATCCTCAGCACTACCCATTGCAGATCTTAATTTTCGTTGTATTGCTATAGCCGGACGATTATCTACTATAGTAGCTTCACCACCTTTGTCTGTTCTAGGTTCTTGCTGTACTCTCTGTACGGTATTCTTTTGTGATTCTTGGATATTTTCTAGCGGTGCTTTCATTTTATTAAACTAAAAGTGGAACGATATATGATATACAGATTACAAATCTGATCGATCCGGTTTATATTCTTTTCTTCCCATTGTTAACACCACTAGTCACAGACTAGTCGTATCCGGGATTAAAAGTTAACTGGTATATGTAACCCAGATTATAAATCCTCGCTATCGGATTGTTAGGTACAATGATTAATCTTTACCTTTTTTAATTCTTTTTCCAAAATTGTAAATACCATTAGTAATAATACCTGGCATAGTAAATGGATAATCGAACGTTTTTTTGTTTATCAATGTGTAATTCTCCCGCTCAAAATCTTCTAAAGAATCCTCATAATCACTAATTTGCTGTATATGTGCATTTCCTATTTTCCATATCCCAGGATGTTCTAGTCCAAATTGGTGTGCAAATCGTTGCATATGATATCCTCTTCTTGTACTGTAAGAATTGGGCCTCTTTTGATATTTTTTCCTGTTTTTATATAAATATGCTGCAGTTAACGGATTTCTTCTATCAATATTAGGTCCTAAATACTTGTTTACTAAGTTTTCTATTATGTCTGTCACTTCATTAAGTTTTTCCTCAAACAACGGTCCCTGATCCATATCCTTGATCTCTGTAAACAGCTGTTTGTTATCTTCGGCTTTTAAAAAATTATGAAACTCCAATAATCCCTCATTATCAATAGTTTCCGGATGTTCATACTCAACAACTCCTATCTTTTTAAGTTCAAGACTTCTCATTTCATTTTTTATTCCATGAAATAATTCTAATATATCTTTAGTTTTTTTTGCTTTTCTATAGCCTCCAATCATCACTAATAAAAAACATAGTCTATCAAGAAATCGTAATACTCGTGAATCTCCATAAAAAGAACGATCTACATTATCTAAGGAATCAATATCATGATGTAATTCATCTTCTGTCCAATAAGACATCCTGGTATTAAACTTCTCATTTACATAAATTTGCTCTACTCTTCGTGTTCTTTTGTCTGAGACATTATGATTTTCTCCTACGATATTTAATTTACCGGGATCTATGTTTTTATCTAATGCTTTTAACTGTATAAACGTAGTAGTATTCATTTGATGTTGTAGCAACCGTTGTTGTACTATTTTCTCTCGATTCTTTAATTGTAATGCCTTTTCCCCCATCACATCAGCCTCTTTCTCCAGGCTGGCATCATCATTAATGTTCACTTTACTTTTTAGCTGTCTTGTGGGCTTTACTCTTCCTTGTTTCTGCTGTACTACGTGCCAGGCTTCATGCGGTAAATGTTGTTGTTGTCCAGGTGCTAAGTGAATGTCCGTGCCCTGAGCATAGGCATGAGCTTGTAGTTGGGCAGGTTTACTGGAGTTATAATGTACTTTTACATCATCCATACTGTAGCCAGAGAGGTTTTCGATACCAGATTTTAGATGATCTGGTAGTCCTGTTTTATTGGCTTTTCGCTGTACTGGATTTGTGTTACTCATAGAACTATTTATTACACCTTGTAACTTACGCTGATCGATAGTAGAGGCACGGTTATCCATAAGTTGGGCCGTGCCTCTGGTACTAGGCTCACTAGCAACACTTGGGGTAATCGGATTTTGAAGTTCTTGTGTTTTATCTGCTTGTATTTTCATGTTTTTTCGTTTTTAAACTTGAATACTAGTATTATACTACTTTGTCATGCTGAGCCTTTCGAAGCAAACTATATTTTAAAAACCCCTTCAACAAGCTCAGGGTGACAATCAGATTGGTATGCGATGGTGGATCCCGATACTTTTTTCATCAAGTATTCCTCTGCATATTTCATAATCAATACCGGGATAATTCCCCCTTATTTTCCCACCATCTATTAAAATATTTATGTTTCTTATATAGTATCGTATCGTTTAGTTTAAAATAATCCCTTCCTTCTGTAATTCCTTTCGTATAGCCGTTTCCAGACTTTGTTGAGTGATCGTTTTTTCGTTATTAGTTACGGCTTGTAGCGTACATTTGCGCACTACATTCATCATTAATCCACCAGAAATACCATAATTCTCGGCTATCTGCCATAGATCAGCTTCTTCATCCAGTGGTAATTTCACAGCAAAGGATTGTTTCCAAAGTTGATAGCGTTCTTCTACGCCTGGCATCATAAACTCTATCATCGATTGAAATCTCCGGGTAAAAGCATCATCTATATTATCCTTTAGATTACTTGCGAGGATCACTACTCCGGGGAAATCCTCGATGCGTTGTAATAAATATCCAATCTCCTGGTTTCCATATCGATCATTGGCACTACTTACTTGGGTACGTTGCCCAAACAAAGAATCTGCCTCATCAAAAAATAAGATCCAATCGTGTTGTTGTGCCTGATCAAATACCTTCGCTAGGTTTTTCTCGGTTTCGCCAATGTATTTAGAGACCGTCATGCTCAGGTCAATTTTATAGACTTGTCTACCAGTACTTTTCCCTAGTAAAGCAGCAGCCATACTTTTACCGGTCCCCGGCGGGCCAAAGAACAGACTTTTATACCCCGGTTTTAGTCTCTTGCCCAATTCTAATGCTTCTAAAACAGTTTGCCCATGAGTCACCCAATCCCTGATTTCCTGTAAGCTACGGGCTGTGGATCTAGAGACGATGAGATCCTGCCACGATAACTTCGTATGCAACTGTTGCGCAGGAAAATCAGGGCTATACATTGCTTGATAGGGTGTGCCAGTTAATATATTGGCTACATATTCGTTAGCAATCATCCAGATACTACTCAGTAACGGGTTATTCCCTTTGGTTCTGGATACGTTGATCATCCCTTGTCGTATTGGTAAAAAATCCTGCGTAATCAAAGTATGATATTGTAAACGCTTGTTAAGATCATCTCCAGCTAGTAAGAACATTGCAGTTTCTGCTGTAGGAATCAAGCCTAAATGTCCTTCTAACAATAATCCTCCGAATTCACTATATCGGCGGTCATAGTCTTTGTTTTTTGTCAGTAATATGTCCAGAACTTCTGGTTTAATATGAGGAACCAATGCCAGAATCAGTAACAATCGTTCTGCAACCTTGAGTTTGTGTTGTTGTATAATAAAATGAGCGTAGCTTCCTTCTTTGCCTGATAGGTTTGGCGGCACTAATTCCTCTATAGACGTATATGGGGTTTCTTGCTGAAAATGTAGTTCCAAACGAGTTTGAAGCACTAGGCTTAGCCATGAAAGTTCTGCTACTAATACCTCAGCATTATGATCACTAATATGCCTATCAGTTGACTTCTTTATACCATTGTTTTCATCGATGACCATTTGTTTTTTCATAGTGCAACTATTTATTTTTATATGTTCTCTTGGTCAACTCTTGAACCTTTTATTCTCTCTGAATACGAGCTGAATCGAAAACTTATTTTTGATGTCAGTCTGAGCTTGTCGAAGACCTGTTTAAACACATATCTTAATTATACTTTGATAGCACTTAGACAGGCTCAGTGTGACATTTATTTTTTATACATTTTATTTATAACCATTCTACTACAATAATATCTTGCATCCAGGGAAGCTTTACGGTATGAAAACCCCAAGGCAATTTTTCTAAAGTAATATCATGAGTTTCTCGTTGTACTTGCAATAACCAATGTCCATCTCTGGTGCGTAAGGACCCCGGGCGACATAGATAAGAAGTTCTAAATCCATCTATGGATAAGTTTTTCCAATGCGGACCTTGTCCTATCACCGCGGTTAGCAATCCTTCTGCAATTGTTGTTTCTTCATCCGATAGTCTGATTGGGGATATTACTTCTTCTATTGTGATACCACATAACAATTTGTTTAATGGTAATGCTCCTTCAAACAGTTCCTGATCATCTTCTTCACATAAATACTGTAATGCACATATGGCAATATGACGAGCCGTTTCATTGATAAAGGTTTTATCTTTGATCAACTCCAAGTTCTCAAAAAAGCGTTCTAAAAATGGCCAAAAGAGTACTAGCCCTGCATTTTTTATGGGAATAAAATCAGTGTCTTCAAAAGGAGAGGACAACTGTTCTATCTCCATTAATGTCGGTTTTGATGCTATTTCTTGCAATTCTTTTTGTATTCCCTGGATATAGGTTGCCAAGGGTCTTAATACACTATTGACATCTACCGTTTGCTCTTGCGTGTCACTTATATCTTTTAGCAGTTGTATGCATTGTTTCAACGTATTAACAGGCAACTGATCGAAAAAAGGATTGTTTATGATGGTTGATAGTTGTCTAAAAAATTCTTGCCATACGATATTCTTAGCTTGCCTAGTTTTATAGCTAGCTACTAAAGATTTGATCTCATAGACATCCTGTGCTTGATATTTTTTGCTACTTCCTTGATAATCTATTCCTAATGATACCAACGTAGCTTGGAAACACTCTTGTTCAAACGACTTATAGTCTTTGGTTGTATCAAACTTCTGAAACGCTGTTTTCCAAAAAGTAGCCTGTATCTTTTGCGATGTGATGCCGTATTTTTTGTGAATTCTATGTTGAAATTTTTCTAAAGCAGACACTATTTCTTGTACAGGAATCTCCGAAATCAACTGAAAAGATTGAAGCAATTGTGTCGCCGTACTTATATATACAAAACGTTCTAGCTGCTGGGTACTCCATCTCAATTGTTTTAGCAAGGTGATGAAAGTGGTGTTCGGCTTTTGCAACAATTCTTCTAATTGCTCCAAAACATATGCTTTGGTTGTGTCCTTTGCCCACCACGGCAATATCCCGGTTTTCAGATAATATGCTACTGTTCTAATAGGTGTTTTTTCTTTGAGTTGACTGACCTCATCTTTTTGTTCCACTTCATCAGATTGCTGATATCCAGTGAATGCTTCTTGAAGTTTTTTTTGTAATTCTTCCTCAAAAACAGTCGCGAAATCTTTTACAGATACCTTTCCTAAATCTAATGTAAGTCGATCAATCTGCAACGGTTGATCACCCATATTATTAGTAGTATTCCCAAATATACGATCCATAACCGTTGTTAACTGATGCCGACACAGCGCACTTAGTTCTTGCTGTACAGCAAAAGTATCTGCAGTAGAAGGCAAGTGAATTTCTAGAATCTGTTTATTAATAATATGTTTTTGCTGTGTCATAGTACTACTTATCCATTGTTGATTTCTTCTAGAAAACGATGATGGGCATGGTCAAATCGTTGCATTTCTTCTTGATCCAACCATTGGATATTGGTCTTGATATGTACCGGGGTCTCCTCACGTATCGTTAATGCAATGAATTTCTTAAAATCTTCATCTTGATATTGTTCTATCCACGCTGGCATTGCGAAAGTTAGTTGTAAAGAATACGGATCTTTTGGAGCGGTTGTATGCATCCATCGACCTACTTTCTCCTCTTCTATAAAAGGCTCTGCGATTTCGAACCCATCTTCCAATATTGAAACTACTTTATGTACCCCATTATAATTTTTGGTTCTGGTAATTTCTATCTCATCTCCTACTCGTAACCAATGTATTCCTGTTTTGCAAAATATGTGATCTGATGCTGTAGAAGACGTTTCAATACTATTAATACATGTAGATTGTAGATAGTACCGAATATCGGGTGTACGCTGAAATAAACCTCCAGTTTCTGACTCTTGAAAAGGAGCCTTGATTTCAAAAAAATCATCTCCGATCGCTAACACAGTATAAACCCCTTCGAATTGTGCATTACCAGTGATACGTATTTCTTCTCCAAGTTCTAAGGTATGATTTTCGACGATGCATCGTGTAAATTCCTCTGTGATGGCTACTTCAAATCTTTCGATTTGTAATGGAATATACTTTGCGGTAAATGAATAAGGATATCTTTTTCTAGGTCGTAACAAAATATGTTCTACCATATGCATTCCAGCAGTATTACCATCTCCTATGTTTCTACGGCTATAGTCCTCGATTCCTATTTTTAATGCAATTCGCTTTTCTAATCCAGAGCTATTTTTGGTATCCCAAAAATCTTTAGTCATATCATACGCTTTGGCTTTACATGCACTGACAACAGGATATTCTTTTAAAAATCGAGCCTTATCCTTTATTATTTTTTTATCTATAGCGGAAGTATCGTTAGTCAGATCTTTTAAGACCAGACCATAAGCTGTAAACTTCTCTGCAAATCGTGCCAGTAAATGATTCAAAAATTTATTTTTTCGTAATAATGTAGTAGTAGTATCGGCTGTTATTTCGCTTAGATAACTTTCATAATTTTCTTTATTACCAATCACTTCTGATACTCCGGGAACGCATTCCAACAGGGACTGGTTAAAATAGGTTCTGGTATCTTCTCCATCAAAACTCATGAGTTTTTTGAAATGTGCTAATTGCGAAAAATAATTAGCCAATGTTTGCTCAAAAAACAGCAAATACCCACTAAGCTGCTTTGCATGTGCTTTTCTTGCAGGAGAAGCCGAATCTGGAAGTCCCATTTCACCAATACCGTAATTCGTGGGAAATTGGTTTTGTATCGAATCATAATTTTCTAGTTGCTGTGCCTGTGTTTCTGGCATGATCATATCCAACTCTTTACCTGATACAGCTTTGGAAACACTCTCAACTCTTTTTTGATTGTATCTCTTTTTGATCCTTTCGGGATCGATGCTTACTGCCAGCCCTTTGGACGTAAATGATAATTCTACTAACGTGCGTTCGATATCCAAAATTGGAGTTTTGGAAGGATCTAGTGGCAGCAACCAATTTTTTACTGTATTGGTTCCAGTACCCAATGCAATTTTGTCAATAGCTAATACTCCGGTTTGATCCATAATTTCTTTAATCACATCAGAAGTTTGGATCTCTTCTTTTCGATAGTTTTGTATAAGATCCTGATCATCGATAAAACCGTTTAGCAGTCTTGGCCCATCAAAAATTTCATCGGTTCTTTTTCCTTTTTCTAGCTGTTGTTGCAAAGTATAGAAAGGAATACGAGGTGAAAAATGTGTTCCCACACTACACAAAATATTAGCTACCATCTCATTAACATCATCTACCGTATCCGCAATTTCGATAACTCCATGTAATCGGACACCTTGTGTATCTAGTAATTTTATTTCTTCGAAATCTTCGCAAATCGTGCGACATCCGTAAAGCCTTTCTTTTACATCCTTAATTATTGTACTCCCTGGAATATCAAACAACCCATCTTTTTCAATAAAAACCCGAAACAATCCTTTAGGTGTGTTGTTCTCCTCTCCATCCGCTACCGAGATCCCGCTTATTCTTTTTTGGGTTACTTTTTCTATCCAGGCATTTTTAACCCCATCGACATCAATCACCACTTTGCGAATATCCAATAAAGTCACTGGATTTGTGGTTAAAATAGTGGCCGGACTATAGAGATTTTTATAGGTACTCTCGGTATCACTACCTATGATATACTGGATATCATAGTCCACTCGATAGGCCAAATCCGTAATGGCATAGCAAACTTGTTCTAAGATGGTAATCCCTGGATCGTGGATATTATGATCTGTCCAGGTATCCCCTGCCATTTTTTGAATTAGTTGCATCCCTTCAGCTCGTAGGAATTCATAGCTCAATGCGGAATCTTGTGGAACTTCTCTAGGTATTGTTATTGACGGTGTCATAATAGTATGTTTTTTGGTAAACTTTTACTTCACGGCTTGCAGTAAGATGCCTTCAAAACCGGAAGCATAATTGTCATTACCCCCAGATCCAAACTGCTCTACGTGTACTTTATCTCCAGCCTGCAACAATGTAAGTACCGTTCTGGAATTCATATGAAGTTTCGTTCTAGCAATCAACCAAGAACGTTCTTGTCGTTCTTCTTCTGTAGATCCTGCTCCATTAACAAATCCAGTATCATTTAACCGCAGCTTCCATCCGACATCGCCATCATCTGTATTATGACGCATGCACATGGTAAACAGATACATTCCTTTTATCGGGGCTCTGAAATGCCTATTATCTTTGAAGTGACCTCCCATGTTATAGTTAACTTGCTTAAATTGAAGCGGGTTTTTGGTCCCTTTCATATTAGTACTAAGCGAAACTGAAAAAGCAACTACATACTGTTGCGGGATATGGATATGACCGTGTGTAGTCATTCCACCTTCTGCAAAAATTTCAAGCCTTCTTGATGACTCTTTTTGATCTGAAGACATTCCAAAAATTCGCATACCAAAGTTCTCATTTGCAGCGATTTTAGCAGAATGTTCAAATTGACCCGCATTACCCCCTCCAAACAAAATACAATTGTTTGTAATATGCATTGCCTCATCAGGTACCGATGTTTTTCCTGTTCCAGTTATGGATAATGGAGCTTTTGGTGCATTGGTACCGATACCAAGTTTTGTTTGAAAGAAACTAGCATCTTCCTTTTTCGAAACTTCAAAAATGGTAGTCCGTTCATTAGAAGTATCAATGACCGATAATAATGAGGATGTATTTTTACTTTCTACCGTAAGTTTGGATGCGGGTTCTAAGGTTCCTACACCGACATTACCTTCTCCTGATTTGATAAACAATCGACTTTGACCCGTAATATCTTTGATATTAAATCCAGGTTGATTGCTATTGGGTTCTTCTGAATTTACTCTGGGATTCAGATTGAAAGACCATTGTGGATTATCATCGGTTAAGCTTTCGTAAACATCCAGTACCTCCTGGGTGCCTAAGGGTTCCCCCTCAGCCTGTATTGATAGCGGATTGCCCTGTACTTTGGCAATACCATCTTCTGCCTGGTTGAGTCCTGCTTCTATAAAATCGGCAAACTCTTCTTGTGTCGGTTTGTCATTGATCTTAAAATATTCTTTAAGTTCTGTTCGATTTTTCTTATTGATTTCCATACGATTATATTCTTTTTGTTCTATCTTTTTTTATCTATGAACAGTTGCTCTAAAGTTGGCTAACTGGGTTTGATTTAATCTTTTAGGCTTTTTTTAAAATATTTCTCTTCGTCCCATTGAGTGATTTTATCATTAGCAATAGCGGTTGATAAAATTTTATCGAGATGCAAACAATGCTATGAACCTTAAATCGACCTCGATACAATTTTTCTCCATTATTATTCCGAAAAATCAGATTTAAAATGCATCAAGTAGATCATTACATATTTCTATTGTCTCCACTTCAAACTTTTATCGTACTATAAAGTCTTTGTTGATTTCCATATAGTTAATTCCTTCAAAACTGTCTTCTTCAAATCCACCTTCATTGACCACATATACTTCGTGTATCTGTGCTGCCACCATAATCATATCAGGTTGAGAGGGGATGACTATCGATTTTCCATCATGAAGACTTCTTACATCAGTAAACGTCTCTCCATCTTCGCTCTGAAATAACTTCAGATTGGCTACATAATCGATATAGGGTCTTTCTGCAATAAAATTGATGATCACACTGGCATGAAGTGATCCTCCGATCTGTATATCTCTATCTTCACCATATGCCCATGGTGACATAAAGCGTTTGATCTCTTCTATCAACTTGTCTTTATAAAAATCTTCATCGTATCCTTCGTAAAATTTCACAATACACTCTGTAGATACTTGCAGGTACAAAGGGTTTGTTACTACTATATCTGCATAGCTAGGCGCATGCATTTGTGCATATTTTTCAATCTGAAACAGGGTGTCAGCCGCTACCTTTGGAGCAAAGGGGTCGAAGGGTAATTTTCCTTTAATATCTGGTACCACAATCACATCTACTCCTCCTGTTCTATCTTTTGCCGGAAGACATTTAGTCTTGTATATCTGAGGAAACTGATTCAATATTAAATGTTCATAATCCCACATTGTAAGTGCCCTGTTTTTATGTCGTAACCGTTCGCTAACACGTTTGTATAATGCATCTCCGTTTTCGGCTGGTTTTCCTTTGCTAGAGGTAAAGGGTTGTGTAATCTTGGCAACCTCCCGTATTGGATTAAGCACTTCTGTAATCGTATCGATGGATAAGGGATTTTCGAAATGTGTAGGATCTACTTCTATTCCAGAAAGTGTAGCACTTAATACCTGACTTCTAATATCAATGGTATCTGATACACCATTTATATCTTTAAAAACACATATTTTAATCCAATGTAAATCGTTAGGCATTAAGGTGCCACCGGTAGTTGCATCTGCAGGTATTTTTATTTTTACAATCCCTGTATTTACCAATCCATTTGTTGTATCTTCTAAAATTCCTGAAGGTGTTATAACCACCCATTCATTATTTCGAATATAACTCCACTGCAATTCAGGTTTTTGAATATCGGGATCAGCACTCCCTTCTGCCATCTGAAACAAAATAGATAGTATCTGTGGCGCTTTCAATTGATCGATTCCCAGATACAACGAACCTTCATCTGTATAAACAGGTATTAGATTTGCCTTGTTTCCTGGGGATATAAGGTCATATCCAAACGGATGTATATGCCAGATCTTGTTTGTGCTTTTTGAAGACTGTACATCTGCTGTGATATCTGCACAAGCTATATAAGAAACTCCTAGTTTTTTTAGCTTAGGCTGATATGGCAAATTAATCCGTAGATTTTTTATTTCTTCTTTTCCGGATAATGCTTGCTTTGTAAATAAAGTATTATATGCGGTATGCTGAAAATTTACAGGTGTTAATTCTATTCTAAAATATCGATCCCAGGATACTACCTCCTCTTCATCCATCTCGATATCAAAACGCTCTTTGTATTCATAATCCGGACTTGTTTCTTTCATTCTAGAAGGTATATCCGTAATCGGAATGGCACCTTCTTTTGTAAACAAAGGGAAACCTTCTGATACTTTATTTCCTTCAGTATTTTCTATCATAGTAGATAGTAACACTTCTGCATTACTATCATGAAAAAATACATCTGCTTTAAAATCACTGTCATCTTCAATAATTGCAGCATTTGTTGCTAATCGTTGTTCGATGAGTTTAGACAGCTCTTCTTCGCTAAGTGCTGCAAGTTCTTCTTCTGTGTGATTGGCCTGTATTAACCAGTAATTCTTATAATATTCTGTAAGAGATTTGGGTTGTTGTACCCATTCCAGCTCCAGATGTAAGTCTTTTATTCTTTTCTGAGCTATTTCGTCATTTGCAATATAGAAACTGCTTCCTATTTCTGGTTGGAATCCAAAAGGCTCAAAAGGTTTTTTGGTATCAATGGTATTTTGATCGTTCTGTAAAATACTCTGTTGCATTCCCTGTACATCTACCTTGATATGTGCTTTTTGTAATCCAAGGTTTATTAAATGTTGATAGCCGCTTCGGTAGCGTTCTTCCCCTTTATTTTCTTCTAAAAAATGATGAAGTGTACATACCAACGTTGGATGCTCTGATGCTACAAAAGAAGAAGATTCTGATCCAAAAGGTGTGACTGGCGAATCATTATCCTGAAGTTGTATTTTAATTTTTAAGGAATTTAGATACACCTGATCTGGTGCATATTTTTGTGCTTTCTCGACATTCTTGTCAATCAACCCTACTTCTTGAACCTCTAGTATCGAAGTATCCTTAATCCCTATAATTTTATATATTTTTTGAGTGGTATCTACGATAAATTTACCAACATCTGTGATATCAAAGCTTTGATTATCGATGCTAGTAATCGTAGTGTCATTTATTCTAATATCCAAAGCAATTTCTGAAGTCTCCCCTAAATAATTCCCTAAGGAATAGGTTACTTTATTAGGTGTAAACCACTGTTCATTACTACTAAGATAGGTCTGAAAAGGATCGTTTTTATCAAAAATCGACTGTAAGCTTTCTATCGTACGATTTTCTTGTCCCAGATCTAGTAGTATCTCAATAGTACGTTTACCATCTTGGAGCAGTAAGGTAGGAGAACTTATAGCAAAACCAATCTCAGATGGTTTTAGGGAATGATCCGATATACCTGATTGTCTATTACCAAAAGTCTTAAATCGCTTACTTTCTGCTTCTTCATCGTATTTGCTAAAAACAAATTCTTTGGCATCCGTTGTGGCATAAATATCTGATAACTTTTCTATGCTAGGCGGAAATATAGAGACCGATCGCATCTGGCGCTCAGCGAATTCTAAAATACGATATACTTTATCCCTATCATCTTTGGGAGCCTTAGCATCTGCTTGGGTTTGCATGATATGTATAAAATCAGGCTTCTCTAATTGCAGTTCTACTTTTACATACTCTAACGCTTCTTCATCTGTAGTCTGTATATCTTCGAATACCTGATCTAACAAAGTTTTTTCTCCATTATATAAGGGCAATGCATCTCCGGGATTTGGATTTCCGTATACTTTTCTCATCATTACATCAAATCCTTCAACATCCTGTAATTCTCTAAGGTTTTGTTGTCTTTGATGTATGATTTTATTCTTATAAGCCTGTTCCAAGTGCTCATATACAGGCTGCCAATCTGTAAGGATCCCTTCTTTTTCTTCTTGATGTTTTAGAAAAATAAGATCAAAATGATCTTTTTTTAAAAATAGCTCTTGGGTTACATAGGAAATCGCAGCTGAATCCCCTTGTTTCACTTCTTCATTCAGCTCAAAAATATCTGCAATCCGATTCCCTGGAAAATCCGGAAGAGCATCTCCAGGATTCGGGTGTCCCAGAGCCATTTCTATCATATCAATAAACGCTGCATCCTTGGTTTTATCGCGTTCTTGATGTACCTTTTGGATGGTAAGAAATTCTTTTGTTACAAAAACATTTTTAAGCTGTGTGATTTGAGCCTTGCTAATTACTGTATCTTCATTAGTGATGTACAGCAATTGATTACCCGAAGCATCTTCTCCAGCCTCTAATACAGTTCCCTTGTTTACTTCTAAGTATTCAGTATTCTCTTCTAACTCTAATAATACATTGACCACATCTGGCACTGCTCCTTTTATACTCAATCCGAGACGTTCTCTAAAATAAAAATCAAGATGTCTTCCTGTAAGTCCATTCATTTTGGATTTCACATGATTTAATAACTTTAAGAAAGTCATAAACAGTGCTACATGAGGTTTGGATAGTTTGGCTTTCTTTTCTGAATCGTTATAAAAACGTTCAGGATTTTCTACATATGCAGCTAATAGATCAGCCCACCGTTTTTGTTGAATCCTTCTTTCTTCCGGAGAATTTTGGTTAAATATTTGCGGATCGTCAATTAAAAAAGACTCCCAAGTAGTAGTAGGTCTGTTTTCTGTATCAAAAAACTGAAGTTCTTTGGCTATACGTTGTGCTTCGGTAATCAGTTCTTCGATGCTACGATCTTCTATCGCTACATAATCTGGACGAATCGCATCTGTATTACGATCCTGCTGACTGGTTCCGTCTCTAAGGAGTATATTATCTGAATTTTGAATATGAGTCATTGTTTCTACTACTTTACTAGGTTTAAGTGGCTTGTATTTTTGTATTCGTAGGTATTAATTCTCCTTGTCCGGGATACATCGGCACAGGGTCTGGTGCGTTCGTTGGAGGCGGTTGTTTTGCCTGTGTTGTAACTTTGAACTCAGCTATAAACATATTCCCTTTCAGAATAATACTTTTAGTACCACTTTTACTTTTTTTTGTTAATTGATCTGAACCTAATTTTTTTATGATTAAAGTTCCTTGACCTGGAACTATAAAAGGAGGTGCTACATATGAACAATTGGTCACTTCTACTTTTGCTTCATCACCGTCTACACAAACTTTTTTTCCTTTAATGGTTGCCTTTCCTGAAGCTACCATTTTTCCTGGTTGTACACTTACCAAGGCACTCCCAAATACAGGAAGAAAATTAACCTGATCACCATCTATAATTATTGTATCCATTTTTTTGTTTTGTAATTTCTTTTTAAAGATCAAATGCCACAGTGGCTGCTTCATTAACATAGAAGGGATATACCAGATTAAATCGATTGTTAGTCGTTCGGACTATATAATCCACAGCGATCTGCACCATGCCTTTTTCCGGATCTATGTCTGCGACGTCTACTGCATTTACCTGAATTCTTGGTTCATGTAATAATAGTGCACGGGATACCATATTGCTCAATTCGGTAGCAAATCGCTGATCCATTTCCTCAAACAAAAACTGAGTAAGATCACATCCAAAATCAGGATGCATCATCCGCTCATTTAAAGAAGTAGACAATAAAATCTGAAGACTTTGTTTGATATCTTCTTCTCCTGTTGTAAGTCCAACATCTGCACCTCCTCCTGAAAAAGAAGGAGGGAACGCCCAACCGTTTCCTAAAAACTTATTGTCCATCTTTTACTGACATTTTGGATGATTCACTATTTGCCATCTGGCTATTATCCTCATAGGATTTTAATTGTGAAGCTCCTTGTTGTTGTATTTTCTCTATGAGTCCTGCTACCTTGATATACGGCTGTTGACCAAGTCCAGCAAGTATTGTATTGGTTTCTGAGACCGTTAATTCGAGTTGTATATTATTTTTATCCATATGTATACTTATATTAAATCCACCTTTTTCCCTTTTATTTTAATTTTCCCTTTAGCATTAATACTAAGATCTCCCTTAGCATCTATCATGAAATCTTTAGCACTCATCAACTTGACACCATTTTTGCCTAACTCTATTATATTTCCGTGAGCATCTTCTATATTAATCTTCTTTTCTTTTTGGTTGATACAAATAGTCTGTTCATTTGTATGGTCTGTATCTGCGGTAGATAAGGTTACAGTCTCTTTTTCTTTATCAAAGAGAAGTTGAAAATTAGACTTGGTAAAAATTCCCTGGTACGTATTTTTTTTCTTTACTGTATTAGGCACTTTATTACTATGCATTGCTCCCAATACAATGGCTTGTCTAGGATCATCATTTAAGAAACCTATCACCACACGATCTCCTTTTTCTGGCGGAAAGAAAATTCCATGATCTGCTCCCGCATCCAACGAAGTAAACATCGCCAATACCCCAGTAGGTTCTCCTTCTTGATGAAACGCCGGTATATGTACCTGAAGCCTGAAGCCATGATCTGCATCTTCGATATGACCTAAAACAGTACCAATCTGCAGACCATTTACACCTGGAAGCAATCCGGCTGCTTGTGTTTCTATAACATCTGATTGAGCGCTAAACCAGTTTGCATCCATACCTATTTGTAGATAGGTATACCATCCTGAGCCCATAACGAATGTATTACGAACACCTGTGATGATGTGATTTCCGTTAAATCGACTTACATTTTCAATTTTTATCGTCTGTCCTACCTTAAGCTTTCCATTTCCATCAATTTTAATGGTTCCCTGTACTGCAGAAAGTCTGGATTTTATATACTGTGCATCCGACCAGGATTGAAGTTCAAAAGGATTTGCGGGCACCGGATGAATCAATTGTGCTTCTGTAGCTCCCACCGTATCTGATAACATCGGTACATCATACCCTATGCTTCCTAACGTTTGTTCTTCGGCTTTTTTAGGAAAACTTAATGCCAATTCTTCGCTCTTGGTATCTAAGCCAAACGTATGAATCTTCTCATATTGCCCTTGACTACTCAATTTTAAATCAAAATGTGCCAAATCAATGCCAAAGGTTAAGGTAAGATCTGGATTTTTGATATTTGGTGTTTTTACCGATAGTTCCCCATTATCAACTGCTACTAGCTGCCCATTAGCTTCTGCTCTTGATATCATAAAGTCCCAATCCGACACATAGTATTGTACCATTTGCGGATGTGTATACAACGTATCATCAATTTCGTTTACTTTTAGATCTTGGTATTTGCTAATTAGATCTTTTATGATTTTAGTGTCTGTAAGATCTTTATAGACCCTATTTTTTCGTAAACTGGTCATTTTAACACAAGGATCACAAAGCTCTATGATTAGTTCTGATTGATATTCAGATCTTTCTATTTCCTGATTAATAACAATACCTTCAAAAATCTTTTCTTCAGTAGTGTTTTTTCCTTCATATCGCATAAAGATTTCTATCAGGGATCCTGGTAAAAAAGCATCTCCATCCAGTGTTTCGAACTTTTGTTTCGCCACACAACCATCATGCAACTTCAGTTCTGCCATGGGTATTTTATTAAACTCTTTACTAGTATCCAAAGACATCAGTTGATACGTCCCCAATGGAATAACCCTTCCGTTGCTTTTGATGGTATTTGTTACTACTGTTGATGCCATATGTTATTTTTCAATTGGTGGAAAATAAATTTCTTGTCCTGGTGTAAGATTCCTAAAACTCTTAAGTTTATTAACCCGTGCTACTAATGGATAATACATAGGTGAACCATATATATCCTGACACATTAATGGTAACTGATCACCTGCTTTTACCATTCGATAATGTGTTAAATCGGGAGATTCTAATCCTAATTTTTTCTTTTGTTCATCAATTGCATCATCTTCTACAAAAGAAATATTGAGCTCTGCACGTAACGGATGTCCGCTCCTATCAAACAGGGTATAATTAATATCTAAGCTAGCCAGTCTACAATTAAAGTTTATTGTTTTCCCCCAACTCAATACCAAAAAAGGTGGTTCATGAAGTTTACCTTTGACTTTTACAATGTTTGTCAAAAAATAATCTATTTGATCTTTTACACTTTTTTGGATTCCTAATGCTAGTTTTGCTATAGTTTCCGCTCCATATTGATGTACATTAGTTCCATCAAAAATCAATTTCATTCTTACGGTAGATAATGCACTGTAGGTAAACTCAGCATCTTCCTTATTCAGAGGATTATTAGGGTTTCTAGCAAACTTATTAGTAAAATTTTGCTGCACTAATTCTGGGTTATACATCACCTCAAAATCAAGTCCATTCGCTGTTCTTTCCTGATTATCAAAAGAGGTAATTTTAAGTTTTTGGAGTTTAAAGGGTCGTAATTTATCCAATACTGACATAGCTATCTAAGGTTTTTCTTTTTCAATATTTTTAATACCTGTTGTACACATTCCTGTACCAAAGCGTTCTGTTCTTTTCCTGCAACCTGGGATGTTTCCGTATTAGATTGCTCCGTATCTGATACTATGGCTCTAATAACGATTTCTTTGATCTCAACAGCCATCTTTTATATCCTTATAATTTGAAATCGTGTATAGGCTAACTCCATAGTGTCAATAGCTACGGTATTGGATTGCGCATCCAGATCAGATACGGACCATTTTACTGGATATGCTTTTAGAAACATCCATCCTCCTATTGGAATACCTTCTTCATTAAATACAGTAACTAATACATTGGAAGGATTAAACTTAAATAATGAAAATGTCGCATTGAATTCTAAATTTAAAGGAGAAGGAATCTCACTTGTAACATATCCTCTTTCTAACACCAAATTGTTATAATTCATCATTTTTGGTGCGCGATGCATATGTAAATTTTCTCCACCTTCATTAATAGTTTCTAACTGTACATCTGTGCTAATACCACTCACTTTTTGAAACCTAAGATCAATAGGATTGGGAACTATCCCACCTGCCAAAAAGAACACTCCAAATCTGTGTGATAATGTGGGTTCCCGGTCTGCAAAATTGATTGCTTTTAAAACATCTAACATAGTGTAATCTTTAATTGTGTTTTATTCTTAAATCGTGAGCTATCAAATTCAGACTTTCAAAGGCGATTTCACTCGCACTTGCACTGAATGATGGTGCATCTAATTTGAAAGGTAATGCTCGGGAAACCTCCCAAATTACGATGCCCATCCCAGCTTCATCACATAGTTCTATTCTGATATCTTTTTTTTCTCCAGACTTGATCCAGTCATACAGATCACTGCGACGTTTGACGATCCCTCTTTTTAAGGTGATATTAATCGGTTTTCGTTGACCTCGAATCAAATGATCCCCTACAGCCCAGCTAAAGCCGTGTCTGTATAATACATGGTCATGATCAATTTCTAATCCCGAAATCTCTGAAAAAGACATGATTTCAATCCCATTAATAGTTACCTGATAATTATAAACGGGTAAGGGATACTTTTCTATAATTCTTTGTTTGTCAATTGCCACGATTTGCTATCTTTTAGATATACATTAACCCTACACCTTTCTGAGTTGGTCTAGTATGAAATTAGAATATTACTTGTTTTACTATTTTGCTACGAATGACTTTAGCGACTATGCTTCTTCCATTGTGACTCTAGATGCCATTAGATCCAAAGATTCTATAGCCACATCGTTAGAACTAGCGTCGAAAGAAGGCGCTGTAAGTTTGGTAGGAAATGCATCGATGACCTTCCAGCTTACCACGGTACTACCGGTTTCGTCTAAAAGATGTACTACAATATCTCTTTTGTCGATTTGGTTGAGTTGAATATCATTGATCCAATCATAAAAAATAGGAATACTTTTTCCTTTTACCAGTCCTTTTTTCATAGAGATGTTTACCGGTTGTATCTGCCCAGGCATATACATAATATTAGGCCCTACTTTACCTCCTGTAGCAAAGCTTTCTTTATAGGTATGTGTTTCGAAAGATAGTTCTAGCCCTGATACTTCAGAGAAACTAATTGACTCTCCATTAATATCTACCCTATAATTATAAATAGGTAATGGATAATCCGTTTTTATTTGTGCTTTTGTTAACGCCATTTTTTTATTTTTTATATGTTTTCTTCTCTATAGATTAGGCCTCCTGTAGTTTGTGGGAGAATTTTAATATGATAAACTCAGCAGGACGTACCGCAGCAAGTCCTATTTCTGCAATCATTCTTCCATTGAGAATGTCTTCTTGTGTCATCGTTTTTCCTAAGCCGATATTTACAAAATAGGCTTGTTCTTCTGTGGCTCCTGCCAGGCCACCTTGTTGCCAGATTCCATAAAGGAAACTTTCGATCATGGCCTTTACCTTTAACCAGGTTACAGCATCATTAGATTCAAAAACAGCAAACTGAGATGCTTTTTTGGTAGATTCTTCAATCATATTGAATAATCTTCTAACTGGTACATATCGCCATTCATTAGAATTTCCGTCCAACGTACGAGCACCCCATACCAAGGTTCCTTTACCTACAAAACCACGAATGGCATTGATGGATTTACCATTATTGGAATCTATATTCAATTGTTCCTGATCCTTGGATGTTATTTTCTTTACAGGTGCTATCACTCCATTTAAACTTACATTTGCAGGAGCTTTCCATACACCTCTTTCTCGATCTGTAGTTGCATAGGCACCTGCCACTGCTGGACTAGGAGGTAAGATGATTCGTTGTTTTGAGACTTCGCTCACTATTCTATTGTATAACTCCGATTGCGTTTCTTTGATAGCAAATAAATTAGTGTCTGCTCCATCACCTCCACTTACGACTAGATTCTCTGCTCTTGTATTCGATTTTACGAGCGCAGCGCTCTCTATTACAATAATGTCAAAATCACCCTTACCTGTAGAATCGTCCCAAGCTTCAATAACTTTAGATGCTTCTGTACCATCTCCTACATTGGTAATTGTCAATGTTGCTTCCTCAATACTAAAAGAGGGTGTATTACCAGATCCTTTGTTAATTTTTACTTTAGGATTATCTTGTGCAGCTCCGTTATATACGATAGTAATAGCTTCATCTATTTCTAGCTTAATGGTTTCTTGTGCTGAAGAACCAGAGATGATCACATTTTCTTCTTGATACTTGTACGTAAGTGAAGTCTGTAAATAGGGTGTATATGCTGCCCCGTATTTTAGGTTTTTAGTACCAATACCGTTTCTAAAAGTTGCAGCTCTTTCATCCTTATTTTGGATATCAAAAATGCAAAACCTGTCTTTTAATTCCTGGCATTGACTTAAGGCAGTTTGGCATACCAAATGATAATCAGCTGGTTCTAATTGAGTGGCTTCCCCTAACATAATTAAGGTAGGTTCATCTTCTTTACTTACCGCTTCTAAACCTGCCATAAAAGAAGCCGAGTTAGGCGTATCCTCATAGCTCCCGATTGATACAATATAACAATCCCCTCCGCCGTTTTTAAAATATAAATCAATCGCATGATACAAAGTATGCTTCGGAGGAGTAACGGCTATATCATTTATTACTCCTTCGTTTACAGTTACATTAAAAGATGCAGACTGAGCACCTCCAAAAAGCTCTTTGAATTCCAACAGTGTGGATATTCTATAGGCGGTATTTTTGATACTCTCACCATTTTTTTCGGTTTTCTCAGTATATCCAATAAAAGCAGGTACTGCTGTGGAAACTTCTGCTACAGATTGTGGTAATAGAGGTACTTCCTCTGTATACACACCTGGTGTTGAAAATTTAGACATATATTTAAAGTTTTAAAATATTTATAATTAGCATCACGTAAATCGATGTGATTCTTTCAGTATGCTTTTTTCTTACTTAATTTTAATTATTTGAATACCGTTTTGTTCTTCTTTTGGATTTGGTAAATGGCTCATAAGCACATCACCATTTTTGATCAATTTGATATTTTTTATAGGTTTATTGCTGTAGGGAACCAAATCTTTAGACTCAAAAGCCTTTATTTGAGTATTGGGGAAATTTAATCGTAAGGAAGTTACAATCTGATCTGTAGTATTTTCGCTAATAATCATTTCATTAAAACTGATTTGCTCGTCTCTAGATTCTAATGTTATGTTTGGATCATCTGTATTAGAAATAAAGTAATACTTCCATTGTATAGCCTTAGCAGCAAACTGGATCTGGTATGTAAATGACATGCTATCTTCCTCTAGCTGCATTTCACTTCCTTTGATTTCTACTTTTGCCAGAGCAGGAAATCCCTGACAAGTTCCTTCCTGATCAATTGCACTAGCCACTAATCCAACTTGTTTTTTATGTAATTTTTCATTGGTAAAAAGCATCATTTTACCTTCTTCTACCGTAGACATATCTGTGAATTCCCGAACCGTATCTGAAGTGGGAAAAATGTAAAAAGCAAATACATCATTCTGGATCTTTTCAGAAAAACCTGTGTTTTCTTCATCAATTCCAACGAGGCAACGTATTCCTGTGGTTGTTTTTTTAAGAAGCAATCCTCGTCTTTTTAAAAGCTCCTCTGTTTCTACTACCGGAGTGAGTAGCAAATCGGCTGTTTCTCCCGTAAAATAAGAGTGTTCTATAGTAATAGAAAAGAATTCTTGATACTTCATCATCTTGTTTTTATCTCAGCTTTATCAGCTATTTTCTTATGCTTGGTTATTTATACTATTTTCTTGTTCTGTTTCCTCATCTTCTTTGGTTTCTGGAAGAGGGTATTTTTCGCCAATTGCCAGATTGATATCTTGTAGAGGAGTTCCCACAAATTCTATACTTTGCTCATCAATAAAGGATAGTAATCGTACTCTATACAGTACTGATGGCAAGTAAGAAGTGTTTAGAGAGTGCCAGACTTGATTTTGTTCTTCTAAAGGAAGTGAAATTAGTTCTACAATCAATTTCTCTATATTTTCCTCAGAAAGTTGCGGGGAGTTAAGTGGATTAAAAATCCTATTGACTTGAAAAAATTTGATTACGTGGGATAAAAATTTTAGCGCCTGATCATATTTACTGAACTTGGATACAAAAAGAATCAAAAGCTCAATTCTAATTTCGGGATTGGTTTGTGTTCTTATACCATCTCTTACAATTCCTGAATATTGATCGGGATTTCTAAATTTTCTATCTTCTGAAATATTGATAAGAAATGGAGTAATCTTATCATTAGTAAAAGAAACTGGATCATTATTACTCGTACTAATAAATTCTATTAAATCTGATTCTGTAGTTCCTACTACATTTTTAAAATACTCATTGAGCTTATCCTTCAAAACGCTTAATACAACATCAACCATAGCACACTATAAGTTTATTAATTTTTTGTTGTATCAAAAGTAGCCCACGATGTCTTGTCTCTACTAGAACAAGTCCGGCAAATCCATAAAGATTTCCGACATAGCGATGCTAAAAATCCGACATGCTATAATATTTACGACGTTTGGCAGTGCGCTGCGCAAATTATTTTATCGAAGGGTAGTGAAACCGAAGATATTGATCGATGATTAGAAGACAACGTATATTCTTAAAACACTCCGACCTATTGTTAATTTAATAAACATAAGCAGGTTAATAAAGCCCTTAGAACATTTTGATATATAAATTTCTACATCTTAGAGATTATTTGAAGGGTACAAACTTTTATTAGCTATAAGCATAGCGTTTTTTGTCAATTTAGTAATCGTTGGATAATCAAAATTATCATTTTCATCTTTGATCATTAAATTAGATCCGATCCCTACACAATATGCTCCGGCATTAAACCATTCTCTGATGTTACTTTCTTCTGTAGTAACTCCACCACTAGGCATAATATTTGTCCAAGGACACGGAGCTTTTACTCCTTTTATAAAACCTGGACCTCCAATTTGGCTGGCTGGAAAAATTTTCACGACTTCTGCTCCTAACTCTTCAGCATAATTAATCTCTGATAAGGTTCCACATCCAGGAATCCATGCGATTTTTCTTCGATTACATACTTTTGCCATATCAGAGTTCAAAACTGGAGATACTATAAAATTAGCTCCGTTCTGCATGAAAAGAGAAGCTGTTCCTGCATCGACTATAGAACCAATACCTAATATCATTCCTGGAAGCTCTTTATTCACCCATTTGATTAATTCAGAAAAGATTTCATGTGCATGATCTCCTCGATTGGTAAATTCGAAAACTCTGGCACCCCCATCATAACAGGCTTTAATAATTTTTTTTACAATCGAAATGTCTTTATTATAAAATAAGGGGATAATCTTAGTACTTCCCATTACTTGTATTGTTTCTATTCTAGTATATTGTGACATGTTATCTTTTTATTCTTCCTGTTAAACCACCATTTACAACCAATTGAATTTCATTTTCTGTAACTAAATTAGCATCGCCTTCTATAGTATGTTTTAATGCACAAGCAGCATTAGCAAATTCTAATGCTTTTTGATCTTTATAATGCAACAATCCATGAATTAATCCAGCGGCAAATGCATCCCCTGTGCCAATTCTATCCACAATATGAGTCATCTCTAATTCTTTAGTCTCATACAACTCTTTCCCATCCCACATGCGCGATTTAATTTTATGCCAATTGGCATTAACAGAAACCCTTGTTTTATCAAAAACTCGGTTTATACTTGGAAACGCTGATATCAGATGTTTACAACTTGCTACAAATCCATTTACATCATTTTCAAAATTAGTATTTAATAATTCATTTATTTCGTTTGGGCCGCCTATAAAAGTATCTGATAACCCTACCAATTCTCCTAATATTTCTTTAGAGTTACCTCCATATTGCCAAAGATTTGCGCGATATGCAGGATCTGCAGATATAGAAATATTTTTATCCTTAGCAATTTGTAATGCTTTCTTTAATCCCTGGGAAGCTCCTTTTGACAAAGCTGGAGTAATTCCTGTCCAATGAAACCAATCGCAATCATTAAAAGCTAAATCCCAATCTATTATTTCTGAATTCATCATGGCAAATGCAGAATGAGATCTATTATAAGAAATCGTACTAGATCTCATAATTGCTCCAACTTCTAGGAAATATAATCCTAAGGGATAAGTAGAAGTCATAAGCATACTTGTATCTACTCCATATTGGTTTAAAAAACTTTTTGCTGCTTCACCAACAAAATCTTCTGGAACAGCAGCAACATGTTTAACGTCATTTCCTAATTGAGCTAATGATATTGCCACATTTACTTCGGTTCCTCCAAAATAATATTCTAATTGATTGGACTGAACTAGTTTTTTGTTCCCCAGCGGTGAAATTCTCATTAGAATCTCACCAAAAGTCATTATTTTTTTCATTCTATGTTTATAATTTTACAATCACCTTTTTTCCCTAAAAAAAGATTCTTTAATTTGGCTCAGTTTTTATTAAAACCCCACTCAATATATCTTTCTATTTTTGATATGAGACATACAAAAGTTTAATTGTATTCAATTCCGTTGGGGGAAGAATATCACAAATAAATAATGCTTTTATACTTATGTTCTTCTACATATAAATTTTAAAAACTACATAAAAGTGGGGTTAAAAAAATTAGTTATTTATTCATTGTATACATTAGTTTTTGATCAATTTTAAAGTTGATTTACTTTTATCTAAATTATCTATTACAATAAAATAAGCTCCTTTTGGTAAACGTTCTATATTGATCATATGATCATGGCTCAGTTTTTCCTCAATATATTTGGCTCCTTTTATATCATATACATGTATATCATGCTCAATTTCTTTGTTCAATCCTCGAATAAATACTGTTGCAGTAGAAGGATTAGGAAAAAGACTTAACGTTCTCAAATCTTTATTTTTACTAAGCGTTCTATTATTATTTATTCTGGTTAATGTAATTTTATCCAAATTCCATTGCCATGGATTCGTCCCAGATGCAAGTACTCGTACTGTATGATTTCCTGATGTCAAATTTGTTATCGTATTAGAAGATACTAGTGCACTATAATTATCCCACTGACCACTATTAGTAACATTATCATTAGCTACTACAACACCATCGATTAATAACTGAACCTGAGCATTATTAGATGGAGTAGATATCTGATACTCAATTTTATAATTCCCAGAGCTACCTACATTGATTGTATATTCTGTCCAATCACCAGTATTGACATAATTGATACTAGTTCCTGTGGCGTTTACACCAAAGCCAGGACCTCCCGCATTACTATCATTATAAGTGCCTCCTGTATTAATAAAGTCTTCTGCCTCTATTACAATATCATCTGTAGTAGGGTTACTTGTTACTGTTACCGTAGCTGTCGTTGTAAATCCTCCATCAGTAGTATTCAGCGTAATTGTTGTAGTACCGTTTCCTATAGCGGTTAAAACACCGCTTTGATTTACGATAGCTACAGAAGTATTACTGGAAGTAAAAGTCATTGTTTTCACAGAAGCATTCGCGGGAATCACAGCACCTGTTAAATAACCGGTTTCACCCACAGCCAAAGACAAATTATTTGGTGTTACAGTCACCCCAGTTACAGGAATAGTATTGTTAGATGAGATAGGTTTATATACCCGCAGCCAATCTACTTTCATAGTGTTTCTTGCAGGATCATTTAATTGCGCATCGGTTGGAGTACGACCAGCTAATACATGCCAATCTTGAGATTCTACATTAATAATAATATCCATTTCTTTTGTAAATCCATTCCCTCCTTGATAATTAAAAGGGTCTATAACACTTACAGAAGATGTATTACTTGCTGCTTGTAAAGTTTGAAATGAATAACTACTCCCAGTAGCATATTGTACCGCTAACTGAAATCCATCACTACCTGTATCCAGAGCTCCATTAGTCATGGTCGGATAGGTATAAAACCAGGTACCATTTCTTTTTGTTGCAAATGCTTTATCATATAAAACTCTTACTAATTCTCCATCCACATAATATTCAAAATGAAAAGGACTGATCCAGTTTACCCCAATACGCACATATCGTCTATTACCATTATTCCATGACCATTCTCCCCAATTATTTACATCTGATCTACTCCACCAACTATTACGATCTCTTGGTTGGTAATCTGTAAATGGATTACGAACAAAAGAGTGGTGACTTAAGTGAATAAATTCAGAAAAAAATGCATTACCCTGCTCATCACCACCATAACATTCTATAATATCAATTTCTTGTGTATCATCAGGGCTTAGCAACCAAACATCAGAAGCCAATACAATATCTGCTACACTTACATTTGCTTCTACATAAACCGGAAATTTCACTCTACTATTAGATGTTATACATCCTGCATTAACACCCGGCACTCCTAATTTTGCAGTACTAGGGTTTCTAGAGGCTCGTAGCACTAAATCACTTCCATTAACCGATACATGATTATATTGCCAGTAGGTTGTACCTGGGCCATCCCATCCGTTATGATAGAAGTTATACCATTTATTACTTCCGAAATTTGAACGTTGATTCGTTTCATTAAACGTATAATTAAAACTATCTGAAGGTCCTTCTTGAAGTTCCCATGTTTTACCTTGACCTGCATTGGCAGGGACTGAAATCCCATTCCAATCTTGAGCTTGTAGTTGTAAAAAAACCAAGCAAAACGCAATTAATAATGTTTGTGTTTTCATATAAAAATGATTTGTGTTAGTTAAAATTTATTTTTGGTATTAACGGTTTTAAAAGTGTTGATATCGTTCTTTGATGATATCAACACTTTTAAAATACCTACTATGCCTTATGGGTTTCTTAAATCTGAAAAATTATATCAATTAGTTTTTGATCAATTTTAAAGTCGTCCTTTTTCTTTCGGAATTATTAATCGTAATAAAATAGGCCCCTTTTGGTAAACTCTCTATATCTACCATATGGTCGTGACTAAGTTTTTCTTCAAGATATTTGGCTCCTTTTATATCATATACACGTATGTCATGCTCAATTTCTTTGTTCAATCCTCGAATAAATACTTTTCCTGTAGAAGGGTTAGGAAAAAGACTTAGCTCTCCTAAATCTTTATTTTTGCTCAGTGTCCTATTATTATTGTTTATTCTGGTCAATATAATTTTATCCAAATTCCATTGCCATGGATTCGTCCCAGATGCAAGTACTCGTACTGTATGATTTCCTGATGTCAAATTTGCTATAGTATTAGAAGATACTAAGGCAGTATAACTATCCCACTGACCATTATTAGTAACATTATCGGTAGCTACTACAACACCATCGATTAATAACTGAATCTGAGCATTATTAGATGGAGTGGATATCTGATATTCAATTTTATAATCCCCGGTAGTGCTTACATTGATTGTATATTCTGCCCAATCCCCATTATTAACATAATTGATGTTCGTTGGGGTTCTGTTTACACCAAGACCTGGTCCGCCGGCAAAACTATCACTAAAAGTTCCTCCGGTATTTACAAAATCTTCTGCTTCGATTATGATTATGTCATTTGTAGGAGGGGGGGTATTGTCATTTACAGTAACTGTGGTAGAGGAAGTAAACCCTCCATCTACTGTTGTTGCTGTTATAATTGCATTACCATTAGCGTTTGCAGTTACTATACCATTAGTGTCTATAGTAGCTATTGCTGCATTATTAGTACTCCATGTTACATTTTTATTAGTTGCATTGGCAGGAGAAATGGTGGCATTAATTGTTGATGTCTGCCCTTGATTTAGGATAATAGTATCTGGAGAAACATCAACTCCTGTAACAGCAATAGGGTCGGGATCAGTACTACCATCTGATCTACCAGGTTTCTTAGAGAAATCCCATGTTAATAAATTAACTATGTTAACTTCTCCAACATGTTGAAAATCTACAACAATAGTGTTGTTTGTTTGTACCAAACTTGCCGGAACCGGAATTTCTAAAGCTCCAAACCATTTTGACCTATTTTGAGTTTCTCCTCTCCAATCAAAAGGAGTTTCTACTTCAACTCCATTAAAAGTTAATTTATTAATAGATAAGAATCCATTCTCGGTTTGAGGTGCATCAAAAAGAGTAACTGTCATTTTTATCATTGCTTCGGCTTTGTCTGCATCAATAGGTACCGTAACATTATTTACAAAAAATGTATTATCTCCACTATTAATAGCTACTCTTTGATTGTTACTAACAGGTTCTCCGTAAAATTTGTTTTCTACTGAAGTTTGATTGATTGCAACGACATTAGGCAATGTATATTTTAATATCATTGTTGCTTCTGCCCCTAACGTAACTGATGATGGAATATTATTAGTAGTATTATCATCTAAAACAATATTTCTAACTCCTTCTAAATAAAGATGCTTTATACGAACACTTGTTGGATTATTATCATTATCCTCGAATAAATTCAGACTAATAGTCGTATTTTGTTCTTGTAGGTTATTTAAAATTAAGTACACTTCATTACCATCAACATAACTATCCACCTGTATATCAGGGTCTGAGGATTTAGTATCAACTCTTGTTCCATCAACATCATCCCATAGTTCGTACCATTTTACAAGCTCACTATATTCCCAAACACCATCACCGTCGTCATCACGTAAAGTTTTATAATGATATACAACTTCTGGTATACCATCACCATTATTATCGATATCTCTAAACTGCGCTTTTAATAAGTGAAAAGGCATTGATAATTCGATATAATCAGGTCTTTCTAAAAACTGCATCATCATTGCACTAAAAGGTTTTAGGTTTTCCCAATCAAATCGGGTATCGTGTGGCATTGGGTCCCATGAATTAGCAACTGCTCCATATTCAGAAATAATAACAGGCTTTCTATTATTTTTCCCATTCATAAATACATCGTACCATTCTAACATTTCTAAAGTAGCTTCCACATGTCCACCTGATCTTCTTTGTCCTCCTTGATTCTGATATTGAGGCCAATCATAAAAGTGCACTGAATAAAAATCCATATTATCACCAACTCTGTCAATAAATTCTTTCCAAATTACATCCCATTGGTACCATGGTGTATCTCTTGGACGATTAAATAAAGGTGTATCCACCTGGCTTCTTGCATATGCCTTAGCTACTTCATCTGCTGCTGTATTTCCATAAAAACCATCTACATAACTAGCTGTTGCAAAGCGAGAAATACCATCACCCCTAAATAGATCATGTAATCCCCAAGTCATACCTCCAATTTTAGGAGCACGATTACCTAATCTTTGTTTAATACCTTGAGCTACCAAATTGTGGTACTCCATAATATCTTCCCAACTTGACATCATAAATTGCCCGGTATTTAAAGGGAAATCAGGTTCGTTGATTACTTCCCAGTATTCTGGCATAACAACACCTTCTTGACTTGCGTTTTCAACAAAAAACTCTTCTAGATATTGAACCATCCAAGCTGCAGAAGTTTCTATGTCTTGAGGAATCCAGGTGAAACCATTTTCTCTTCCCCATGTAGATCCATTTAATCCATTTTCAAAATAAGAAAGTGTTGGATAAGTAGGATGTGGGTTAGTTCCCATTATTGCTCCTCTAGATTGCTCGTTCTTATATTTAAGCAAACCTCTGTCTGTTATTCTTTGCTGATACTCACCTTGCCAAAAATCTAATAATACAGATAAACTATCAGGATCATGATGTTGTCTGTTATTTTCATCTTCTGGTGAGAATTGATGTAAAAAAGATGCAACTCCGTTATCACGACCTAACTGCACATCTAGATCTTCGAACAAGCGTTCAGCTTTATCTAATTCTCCTTCCCATGCGTTTTCATAAAGACTGGAGTGCATGGTAATATGTCTTTCTCTTCCAAAATCAGATATTCCTCCTACAGAATGTTTGATATTTAGATTTACATCTACTTCTACGTTTTGGGCTCTGTTTACTATGGGATATAATAAAATGAGGCCCATTACTAAATAATGATTAATTGTTTTCATGTTAAATACGTTTGTGTTTATATAATTTAAAGGGTTAATACGCAATTATGTGATATACATTGATTGTTAGTGAACTCTAGGTTGTTTATAATTCACCGTCTAAAAAGCGAATCGCTTTTTACTAAAATGGATATCATGGATAAGCTTGAGATTACTAAAAAGTAACTTCTGCGCTCTATTTTTTAAATCATTAAACAGCTAAAACCAAAAGTAGATTTACTTCAATTTGCTCTCTAGTCTAGTTCAGAATAGACATTAGTTTATATAAACTTTTTATTCCAAAAATGGATAAAAGCAAATTATAAGAGTAAAAAAAATGAAGTCTTGTGGATTGGTTAACGTGCTATATATAGCCTGGTCCATAAGCCTTTTCTTAGGTTATAAGTGTTTTAAGAGTTTGTGTTAATAGGTTAATAATTTTATCAGTACTTATATCTTATGTATTTTATAAATAGTAGTTTTTAAATCAGACATATATTGATTCATGATAAAAATGAGGTCACTTATAGTAAATAGTTTTTCTAATAAATAACCTCATTTTTCAGTATTCAAAATTGACTAAACAAATTTTATTTAATTAAGGCCTAAGAATTACTTCACTAACTGATAAATCATCAATATAAACTCTAAGATCATTATCATTGCCTTCATTTAAGAACCTAATCATTATCTCTTTAGGTCCATCAGAAGCAGTAGTGGTAATAATTATTGAATTAAATACCCACTCGTTAAGAGGAATATTAAGGAATGGAATTACTGGTCCTGCAATACTATAATTAGGCCCCCCTGTTTGATTAAAATAATATCTAAACTCTGGGTCAAATCCTGTAGTAGCACGATCAATACTAGTTTCTAAATACGACCAAACCCCTAGTTGATATGTTTTTCCTGTTTCAAATGGAAATTCTTTCCCTTGGTTATATATAACACTATTGGTATTAGCACTTGCAGTAACAAGACCACTGTTTATACCGGTATGAGCTCTTGTGTTATTCACTGTTAAAGTTGCATCAAGTGAGGTCCCAAAAGCAAATCCTCCATCTATCCAATCCGAAGAAAGTGAGTTTTCAAAACCAGGATCTGTTGTAGCAGCTGTTGCCTCTAGCAAATTTGGACTTTGTTCAAATATATTCATTGGTACATCAGTAAAACTATCTGATTGGACTCCATCAGCAGTGGATAGCCCTCCCGCTGTATATGAGACCGTTACCGTATCGTCTATATATATCAACTCTCCGTCTAAAGTAATATTCAAAATATTTCTTTCAGTAGGGTTAATACTTACACTACTAATTGTAGCAGGTATTACACTACCTCCATTTTCAATAGCAATAGAAAAATCCGTCGCATTAATTGTTGTTTCATCCATTTCTCTACTAAATTCGAGGGCTAGAGTACCATCCCTTTTTCCTTCAACATTACCTAATGTTACAGGGTCTGTAGAAGGAATAACTTTAATTAATTTTTCAAACGATATAGTATCACCTCCAAAAGGTCTTGGTGTATTCGCTATTACTTTGAAATCATATACTCCTATACGTTTATAAGACACATCAACCTGATTCATAGTACCTACCACTTCATCCGGATCTCCTCCATCCAGTGTCCAAGCAATATTTTGTGGTAAACCTACAGGATCAAAAGTGTAACGAACAGATCGACTTGCGATAACTTCATTTTCTACATTATTTGATAAATTAAGAGCAGCCCCAAGAGAACCATCTGGATTAATATAGTTTGCTTTTAGGTCAATTTTAATAGGCTCTAGTACAGTAACTACTATCGTTGTATCTAATTTGGTTCCTCTTTGTACACCATTTACGAATGCACTTTCTTCAAAAGTTTGAGTTAATGTTACATTATGTTGCCCAACTCTATTAAAAATGGGTTTTATCCTACTTTCACTAGATTCAGTAATATTAGCTACACCTTCTGGAATGCTCCAGGTTCTAGAGATAACACCCGAAGAAATGTCTCCAAATGAAAGAGAAGTATTCACACGTATAGCATTACCTTGAGTTTGCTCTGAAGTAAAGATTACTCTTTTACTCGGAATATCAGTATCAACATCATCATTTTGACAATTGGTCATCAAAAGAATTGTAGTTACCAAAAGCATTATTATTTTTAAATATTTTTTCATATCATCAATTTTTTATTAACCACCAATTTGATCGTTTGTTTGTAATTCAATAGCAGGTACCGGTAAATAATCATGAATTTGTGGGTTATAATTTTCACTAGGAGTACGAAAATCTGGTCTTACTTTCTCTCTAATGAATAAGGGCGCAACCCCTGCACCACTGCCAGGCACATTAGGATCTGCAATTACATCTAAAATTCCTGATTGATTTTGAGTTCTCCACAACTCATCTTGGGCAAGCTCATTCAATACACTTCCTGCAATTCCCCAACGTACTAAATCTTTCCATCGAAAACCTTCAAAACATAATTCTAATGGTCTTTCTACTCTTCTAATATGAGTTCTTACACTTTCTACACTTGCAACTGCAAAAGATCGTGGCCTTGATGCTACCTGTTCACTAATATGAAACTCAGGAATGCCTCCATCATCTGTTATGTATTGTCTTAATGTAATTACACCTGCTCTTGTTCTCACTCTATCTATGAAATCAATAGCAGTATCAAAATCTCCATTAGCTTCTAAAACAGCCTCTGCATACATTAAATAAACATCAGCCAATCGAATAACTCTATAATTAATTTCGGATCTTCTATTACCATCTTCCTGTTCGAGATGATACCAGTTCGAGTATTTTTTAACATAAGAACTTTGTCCAAATACCCATCCAGGTCTACTTCCTATTGGCAAACCATAATAAAGTCCATCTCCATCAATAGGTACTATACTTGCTCCCATTCTTTTAGACTGGGTATTACCATCATTAATAGGGTTACTGGGATCAATTTCATCCCTAACAAAAAGTTCATGCATGTAGTATGTGGGCAATATAGTATTAAAACCACCAAACCTTAGATGGCCAGTCGATAGTGCTACATCAGCTGTTTCTGAACCTGCTACACCTGGGTAATTGTCTACGACAATACCATTTCCTCCTGGATTAAACTCTACAGAAAAGGGTACTTCAAAAATAGATTCTACATTAAAACCTTCTTCATGAGAGAAATTATCTAGGTTATTAGGAGCCAAACTATAAATACCAGCATCAATAACTTCTCTAAATTCTCCGGCTGCTTGAGACCATTCCTTACTATATAAATAGCTTTTTCCTAACAAAGAAGTAGCAGCTCCCCAGGTAACCCTTCCTTCTTCATTATCAGGCCATGACTGAGGTAAATTTGCTTTGGCGAATAAAAGGTCTGGTAGAATCACCTGATCGGTAATTTCTTCTATTGAACTAAATGGAATCGATAATTCTTCATTCGTATTAGGAACTGAAGTTCTTATCACACCGCCACCATAAGAATGTGCTATCTCAAAATAGAAATATGATCTTAGAAAACGAACTTGAGCCTCTACCAAAATAGCTTCTTCTTGAGTAGGGAAAACGTCACTATTAACTTCTAACTGGTCAAGGATCTGATTTGCTCTAAAAACACCAATATATAATGCACTCCACTTATTAACGACATGAGCATCTCCATCATTAACATTTAAATTAGAAAGACGAAACCATGGAATATAAAAATCCTCTGATCCAGCCTCATCTCCACGTACCATTTCCAAAGGTATCCCAGCTCCACTAATTGCCTGAAATTGTAATGCACCATATGTAGCAATTAAAGCGGCATCAAAATCTTGGGGAGTCTTCCAAAAAGTAGCTTCTGTAACTGCATTTGGGTTTTCTATATCTAACACATCTTTATCGCAACTTATCGTAAGAAGCGAAATAAAACATAATATCAGAAAAACTTTAATTTTATTATATTGTATCATAATACTTAATATTTTTTTTAGAAATCAAGTTGAAGACCAAATAAAAATCTTCTTGTAATAGGATAAGACACGGCATCTACTCCTCTTGTAAAAATTCCATCTCCAGCTACTTCGGGATCAAAACCTGTATAATCTGTAAAAGTAAAAGGATTTTGTGCTGTAGTATAAATTCTAACTTTACTGAAAAAATCAGGTAATGAAGTCTCTGGAATAGAATATCCTAATGTGATATTACGTATACGCAAATAGGATCCGTCTTCTAAAAAGAAGTTTGATCTAGGCCTAACACTACTAGAGATTCCGTTATCTCGCGCTGGAATGTCAGAGGTTGGATTTGACGGTGTCCATTGGCCAAATTGCTCTAAATGTCTACCATATACAAAAGCTACTAAACGAGAAGCATTATAAACTTCGGCACCATAAGCCAAATAGTTTTGGATAAAAAAATCAAAGCCTTTATATTCTAAGTTTATATTAAGACCCGCTTCAAATTCTGGTTGACCCGAACCTGAATATACTCTGTCATCATCATTAATCAGACCATCTCGAGCATCAGGAACACCATCTCCATTGGTATCAACAGTAAGTTGATCTATAAAAGCAAGGTCACCTAGCTGTGCTGCGTTACCACCAATTCTACTATTATAATCATCGACCTGTTCCTGGGTTTTTAAAATTCCATCATTTTGAATTAAGAAGAAGGCACCTGCTTCGTATCCTTCAGCCAAGAAAGTTGTTAAATCATTATTCGCTTGACTAAATATAGTCTGTCCCCCAGCAAAACCTCTTGATACGCCATTAAGATCGGTAACTTCATTTTTATTTTTAGTAAAAGTCCCAGATACACCCCACTTTAAACCATATTTTGTTTGGTCTCTATACGATAATGCAATTTCAATTCCTTTATTGGTAAGATTTCCTGCATTTACAAGGCGAGCTCCAAAAACATTACCTTGGACAGGGGTATTAGCTCCTGCAGAAGCAGGTAATCTCTCTTGTAACAAAAGATCTTCTCTGTCATTTTGATACACATCCAATGTAAGGTTCAATTTATTACTAAACATTCCCAAATCAAGACCTATATTTTTAGATATTTTAGTTTCCCACTTGATATTTTCATCAAAAAAGCGTCGGGCAGTTTGACCAAATTCTAATTCACCACCAAAAATATAATTTACCCCAGTTTCAATTTGTGGATTAAACAGATACGGGGGAATATTTTGATTTCCAATTTCTGCCCAACTGGCTCTTATTTTTAAATTGTTAATAGCGTCTAGGTTTGCATTCCTAAAGAATGGTTCTTCACTAACATTCCAACCTACAGAAAATCCAAAAAAGTTACCAAATCTATTATTAGGTCCAAAATTAGAAGATCCATCCCTTCTATAACTTCCAGAAATAAGATAACGATCATCAAAATTATATTGAATCCTCGTTAAAAGTCCTGTTAAAACGTTCTTGGTATCAATTCCAAGTGGGGTTGTACCATTTTCTCCTTGTGAAAGCACGCTAGTAGCATTACTGGGCAAACCTATTATACCCGTTTGAACATTTTTTGAATCAAACTGTTCATAGGACGTCAATGCTAATAATTTTAAACCATGCTTCCCAAAATCTTTAGAATAATTTATAGAGTTTTCTATAGTACTTCTTTCAGAAAATATAAAACTTTCGTCAAGTAATGCATCTACATTAGAACCATTGGGGACAAGTGCCCCAGTATTATCGAATAACAGATATTGAGGTCGAAAGAATTTACGCCTGAAATCAAATGTGTTTCTACCCAAATTAGCTCTATAGGTTAACCCCTCAAGAATTTCAAAATCTACACTAAATGCAATATTAGAAGTTCTTGTCACTCTATCATCTTCATTATTAAGTAATCTTGTTAAAAAACCTAATAATACTGGGTTTGAACTACTACCTTGATTTAATTGAACAACTCCGTTTACAGGACTTATATCTGCAATTGGAGCCTGAAAAGGCCTTTGAGATATTGCAAATTCATATAAGCCAAATGGTTCTTGTTCTCTATTTTCTTCGGTAAACCCAATACTAGAGAATATTTTAAGCCTGTCCTTTTTGTATTCACCAGTTATCCTGGTAGTTAACCTATCAAAACCCGAATTAATCAAAACACCATCTTGTTCAAAATAAGAACCATTAAGGTTAAGTGTTAAATTTTCGCTTCCCCCGGAAACGTTAATACTATGATTTTGCATTAACGCATTATCATTTTGGATATCATTAACAAAATCACTATCAAAATCTAAGGCATTTGGACTCAAAAACAATAATTGGTTTGTAGTTCCTAATCTTTCATTAACTGCTAAATCAGAAAAATACTGTTGATCAGTATTCATTAAAGGAATTCCCGAGGTGATATTTTGGGCAGCAATGTACGTATCATATTCTACTCTTAATTGTCCTTTATTTCCTCTTTTGGTAGTAATTAAAATTACACCATTTGCAGCCCTTGTACCATATATAGATGCAGAAGCTCCATCTTTTAATACATTTATAGATTCAATTTGATTTGGAGCTATGTTTGGATTACCTTGAAAAGGTACTCCATCAACTACAAACAAAGGCCCTAAAGACCCTGGACTCAAAGACCCGACACCTCTAATCTGAATATTAGCGACATCGCCAGGACGGCCATTAGCCTGTATGTTAACACCTGCAATTTGCCCTTGTATCGACTCTCCCAAATCTGATACAGGAGCTTTGGAAATGATATCTGAGCTCAACCTTGTTACAGCTCCAGTAACTTCAATTTTCCTTTGAGTACCGTATCCAACCACAACAACCTGCTCCAGCTCTTGACTTGATACCTCCATAACCACATTAATTGTAGTTTGCTCCTCTGTCTTAATGGATTGCGTTATAAATCCAACGGATGAAAAAACTAAAATTTCACCTTTGTTGACTTTAATAGTATAATTTCCATCAAAATCTGAGACAGTTCCCCTGTCAGTCCCCTGTACTAAAATATTTACCCCAAGTATAGGAATACTACCATCTGTTATTGTACCTGAAATATTTACTTTTTCTTGCGCTTGTGCAGTCGCAGAAAAAATGATCAAAGTAAACATCCATAACAAATGATATTTTCTTTCAAAAATTGTTTTGTTTTTTTTCATAAATAAAATAGCTTAATAAAAATCTGTGTCTTTTGAAGATTCCGCATGTTTTTAAAAAACCTATCGCGAAATATTCAAAACAAACATATAAATCTTAAATTTTTATTAAAAAAAAACAGACTAGACTAAAACTAGACGGTCATTTCTCAGGTATAAAACCAAGTCTAAAAAGCTAAAAAACAACTACTTAATTTAAAACGAATGATCTCGGGAATTTTGGATTTTGTGAATTTTTAAAAATTTGTATCCCTTATATTTTATCTGTATCTAAAATTACATAGTAGTTAAACATACTCACCTATTATTAATGAATTGACATTTTTAGGTATTTGATATTATTAAAATCAAAAAGCTCTTTTCTCAAAAAAAACATATCTGCTTATTTTTTTATTACTTGTGTTGATCAAAACAATTTCAATAGTTTTTGAACACAATAATAAATGAAGACTTTATATTATTTCAATCAAATAAATCCCAGTATACCATAGTAAAAACCTATAATTATACGATAATGCATAGACTCATCATCAATATAATCTGTCTTGTTAATTTGTCTTTAAAAAAGGATAGATAACGAAAAGGGTATAGGGGTTCTTTTAAAGTCTTTTTAAGTTTTATCAGAGTATTGTATAGTTTTTGTCTAGTGTCATTTTTATTCTTAAAAAATAAAGAGTACTAATTTTAAAGCATCAAAATTCTGGGCAATACCATAGTCTTTTTTGTTTTAAAACCTCGAAAATGATTTCTAATACTATTTATAGTATTCTTTTCTTCCGTTTTTTGAGTCTTTTATTAAACAAAAGACAGATTATTTATTCATAAATCTTTATGCTTTATAATCGTCTTTGCGCTTTACATTATAGACTAAAGAATAGAGTGACGACTAAAAAAATCCATCTCTTAAAGCCCTGAATAAAATAATTACTTAAACTAAATTCTTATGAAAATGAAACTGTTTTTATTAATCACTTGTGCCTATGTTTTTATTAATTCCTGTTCTAGTGATAATACAACTACCGAAACTCCAATAACAGAAGCAGAAACTCCTGACCCAGAACCAGATCCTGATCCTGTAGATCCAGATAGTGTTGGCACTGATTGGGAAGGTATCGCCGTTCCTGCTTCTGCGGGTGAAGGTAAATCATGGAAGCTACAAAGCGACTCCTCTGATGATTTTAATTACTCCTTTGCAGCAACCTCAGCTGAAGCTACTTTTGGAAATAAGTGGACTAATTTTTATCATAACAATTGGGAAGGTCCCGGACCTACAAAATGGGTAAGACAAAATGTATCTGTTTCTGGTGGCGAATTACAAATAAAAGCATCTAGAAATGATGGTGAAATGAAATCATTTGATGTAGATTGTGATACCGACGGAGTAACAGAAACCTGGACTTTACCAACGACAAGAGCCGGATGTATAACCTCTACCAAAAGAGTCTTATATCCTGTATATATCGAAGCTCGTGTAAGAGTAGCAAATGCAGTAACTGCTTCTGATGTTTGGTTATTAAGTCCTGATGATACACAAGAAATTGATATTATCGAAGCTTATGGTGGAAAAGGTGAGGATGATCGAAATGTTTGGCTTGCAGAACGCGTACATTTGAGTCATCATACTTTTATTCGTGATCCTTTTCAGGATTATCAGCCTACAGATATTGGTAGTTGGTGGAGAAAAGACGGAGTAAATCAATGGGGAGGAAAATGGGTACGCGTAGGAGTATACTGGAGAGATCCTAAGCATCTTGAATATTACATAGATGGAGAACATGTAAGAACATTATCTGATAATGCTTTTGCAAGTCGTGACATAAATGGTAATTGGCAATATACCTATCCCAAACCTTTAGAAGGAGGAGTAATTCCTAAGGGCGGAAATGGGTTTCAGGCGACAAATACTGCTACAAGTCTTGAAGAAGCTCAAAATTCATCAACAACAAGTGTAATTGATCCATTAAATTACTTGGCAAATGGAATGAACTTGGATAAAGAAATGGATATTATCATCAATGTTGAAGATCAAAACTGGAATGCTTGTAACGGACGTACACCTAAAGATTCTGAGATTCAAAACACAGATGACCATACATTTAAAGTAGACTGGATTCGTGTTTATAAACCAATAGATGCTAATTAATCTTTTTATCTAAATATAACAACAAAAAGCAGCCTTGTATTCTTACCAAATACAAGGCCGTTGTTTTAACATATTTGAAATAGTTAAAAAAGTTTGATTATAAAAAAATAGAGAGATTTCTCCCTAAAAATCAAACTCAATATATTTTAAATTATATAAAATTTATAAGTATCCTTATAAAGAATGGTACCTTTAAGATCATAGTTAAATCTTGACTTCTATAATCAAAATTTTCGATCAAAAAATTCAGCTAAAAGAACAACAATTTTATTGCATTCCGTTTCCTACTGCAATAACAACAACTCCTATAGTCATAGTTATCAAACCTAGATATAAAAACATTTTAGGTTTTGTACCGGTTTTACTCCATTCACCAGTTAAGAGTCCTGTAATTATAGCAACTGCTACACATGATGTATTAAAAATCGCATAACCGACTGTATTACCCGAAGACCCAAGTTTATAAGCTGCAAAGGCAAACGTTCCTGAAGCTGCAAAATTCAATAAAGCCATTATAAAAGTAGATATTATGTTTTTGCCTGTATGAGAAGAACTAAACTTACCCCATAGTTTTTTTACACTCAATTGATACATAAAATAAGGTATAACAAAAAGACCTCCAGAAACATATATAACAATCATCACCATAACGGCAGTTACCCATTCTGGATTTCCTGCTTGTTGACTAGCTTCATGTAAATAAGGTCTTCCAAAAGCATTAGCATAACTAAAGCCTGTTGCTAATAACCCACCTGCAACGGCTATAATAATACCAATGATCATAGACGAATTTTTATTATTACTGGTATCTTGATTTTCTGTATTTTCATTTTGTCTAAGAATACCTGCTTTTCCGTTAAAGAACACACCTAAAAGCACAATAATAATTCCTATTAAAATCACGCTAAACACATTGGAAGGTGGTAAACCATCTACAAGAAATGGCAACAATGAACCTACTAAAATTACAGTCCCTATGAATATAGAAAACCCTAAAGACAAACCAATATGATTAATTGCTTTACCCCACATCATTGCTCCAACTCCCCAAAGAACACTAGCAAAAACCATTTTCCAAAGAATATCTGTAGGGATATTAGTAATAATACTATTAAATCCTGTAACTAATAAAAAACCCGCCGCAATCGGAATGATGAACATGTTAATTAAAAACATCATTCCCCAGGTATTCTCAAATTCATAGCCTTTGGTGTATTTTTCTGGTAATGCATATAAACCTAACATGAGACCTGCAATAATGGCAATTAAAACTCCTAAAATCATAATATTGAATTTTACTTAGATGAAGTGTGAATATTTATTTGTTGTATGGTATTTATTAAGTAGTGTAAAATTTAAAGATTGTTTTACTGGTGTATGGGTCTCTTGGATATGTGATTGCTTTTGGAGCGATATCAAGATTTGGCCCATTAGGATATCTATGCGTCTCACAACAAAAAGCTTTATATCTACCATATTGATCTCCATTTTCTCTTTTTAAATGATCTGAAGTAAAGTATCCCGAATAAAAAAGCATTCCAGGTTCTGTAGTTAAAACATCCATTGCTCTACCACTTTTAAAATGTTCAATAGAAGCTACTTTCTTTAGTTGGAAATCTTTTTTAAAAAGGAAGTACGTATCAAAACCTGTTTCCATCTGATTCAAAGCTTTACTAAATAGTTTCCCTTTTCTAAAATCTTCCGGTCGATCAACCACTTCTATTTTATTACCTTGCGGAACTCCTTTTTCATCTCCTTCAAGAAATGCTTCAGAATGTATAGTTACTTTATGGTTGTGAATAGTTTCTTTAAAACCCGACAAATTAAAATAAGAATGGTTGGTTAACGAGATAGGAGTGGCTTTATCTGTCTCTGCATGGTAAGAAATAATTAATTCATTGTTGTTATTAAGGGTAAATCGTGCTTTTACATTTACATTTCCAGGATAACCCTCTTCCATGTGGCCGCTGTGAAGAGTTAATGCTAAAAGAACTTCATTTTCTCCTTCTGTAGATTCATCTATTTGCCACATACGTCGATCAAACCCTTGAATTCCACCATGCAAATGGTTTCCTCTATCATTTCCTGCAAGAGTATACTCTTCGTCTTCTAATCTAAATTTACCTTCATGAATTCTAGAAGCATATCTACCTATTGTTCCTCCAAAATAAGGAGCATTATTTTTATACTCCTCAGAAAAATACCCTTCTATATTTTCAAAACCACAAGTAATTTCCCTGACATTACCTTTTGCATCAGGAGTAAGAATAGATGTGATCGTAGCTCCATAATCCGCTATTTTTACCACCACACCATTATTATTAGACAATGTATATAGGGATACTATATCTTTTTCGAAGTTTCCAAAATTTGTTTTCTCTATTTTCATAATGATCAAAATGGGTGGTTATTATTGTTGTTAACTGCGATTTTGGTTATACTTATTTTTTTTCGAAAGGATTTAGCTTTTTCCAGTCAAAAACTACCCCTATCCCAGGAAAATCTGGAGCCACTGCCCTGTGATTTTCAACTACCAAAGGTCTGGTTGTGTATTCATCAATTGGGAAACTATGTACTTCAAGCCAACCTGCATTTTCTTGTGAAGAAACCAAACTAACATGTAGTTCCTGCATCCCATGTGAACATACAGGAATACTATGTTCTTTAGCCATTTTTGCTACCTTAAGCCATCCTGTTACCCCACCACAATTAGAAGCATCTGGTTGTATAAATGATAGCCTGGATTGTTTAAAGGCATATTCAAATTCATGAATGGTATGTAGATTTTCTCCCATTGCGAGGGGAAAACCTGTTGTATTTACAATTTCGCCATAACCTGTATAATCATCTGGTATTATAGGCTCTTCAAACCAGGTTATATCAAACTCTTTGAACCTTTCAATAGCCTCTATTGCCTTTTCAATACTCATCGAGTAATTAGCATCAACCATAAAAATTATGTCAGTACCTATGTACTCTCTAACCGCTTTGATTCTTTCTATATCCTCATCCAAATTTTCTCTACCAATTTTAATTTTGACAGCATTAAATCCTCTGGACAAATATGTTTTCATATTATTAAGGAGTTTCTCTATAGGAAACATTAGATCAATCCCCCCACAATATGCTTTACACGTATTATTTGCTCCTCCTACTGCTTTCCATAATGGTTGTCCCATCTTCTTACAGCGAATATCCCAAAGCGCAATATCAATAGTAGAAATTGCAAAAGAGGCTATTCCTCCTCGGCCTACATAATGTATATGCCACTCCAGAAAATCATAGATTCCCTCGATATCAGATCCATCTTTACCTAATAATACATTTTTAAAATCATGTTCGAGCATTGCTTTAATGGCATGACCACCTTTTCCACCTGTATAGGTATATCCAGTTCCTGTACTGCCATCACTAAGGGTAATGGTAGTTGTGACTAATTCAAAATGATAATGATCTCCATGTTTAGCATCCGATAATACTTCTGGTAAAGGCACTTCGAATAACCTAATATCAATTTCTATAATTTCGTTATTCATATATTTATATATTCGATTTATTTATAGTTTAGGTAAAAAGTCTTCTTTTCTAAGTATTGTTCAAAACCATATTTACCATCTTCTCCACCACTTCCAGATAATTTATATCCGTTATGAAATCCTTGATGTTGCTCACCATGCCCTCGGTTTATATAAATTTCTCCATATTCTAATTCATCTTTACATCTCATTATAGTTTTCATATCTTTTGTAAATATCATTGCTGCTAAACCATATTCACAATCATTTGCATATGTTACAACCTCTTCAAAAGTTTTAAATTTTAGGACTGGTAAGATTGGTCCAAAAGATTCTTCATGAACAATAGTCATATCCTGTGTTACATCGGTAAGTACTGTTGGTTCGAACCAGTACCCTTTTTCAAATTCGGATCCTTTTGGTCGCTTTCCGCCTGTGGCTATGGTTGCTCCTTCTTTAACACTAACTTCTACCAGATGCTCCATGTGTTTTAATTCTGAAGCATTTACTTTAGGTCCCATATCTGTATCTTCTAACATCGGATCCCCAACCTTAAGAGCTTTTGTAGCTGTTATAAATTTATCCATGAATTTATCATAGATTCCCTCATGCACATACATGCGTTCATTACATGTACAAACCTGACCGCAATTATCAAAACGAGAATGTAAAGCAGAAGCTACGGCTGCATCAATATCTGCATCTTCAAACACTATAAAAGGTGCTTTTCCTCCTAACTCGAGTTGAACATGAGTTAAATTTTGAGCTGCATTTCTAGCAATTTGTTGTCCTACAGGAGTAGAACCTGTCATGGTAATCATTTTTGTAACAGGATGTTCTACCAAAGCATTCCCCATAGCTCTTCCCGGTCCTGTTACAATATTAATTACCCCATTAGGAATCCCTACTTCTTTAGCTATATCTCCAAGTTCTAAGGTAGCAAGAGGTGTTTCTGAAGTGGGTTTGATTACCAAAGTATTTCCCGCGACCAAAGCTGGTCCTAATTTTCTTCCGGCTAGAGCCAAAGGAAAATTCCAGGCGGTAATAGCTACTACAACACCTCTTGGTATTTTTTGGATCCATATTTGCTCATTTTCATTATCTGAAGGTAAAATATCACCTTCAATTCTTCTAGCCCATTCGCAAGCATATTGAATAAAAGTAGCGGTAACTTCTACTTCCATTCTAGCTACTTTAAGTAATTTCCCTTGTTCTTTTACTAATAATTCTGCTAAATATTCTTTTTTAGCTAATATTTTATCGGCAAATTTATATAGTAATTCAGCTCTTTGTCGAGCAGGAATTTTCTTCCAGGACTTAAATGCTTTATCTGCTGCTTCAAGTGCATTAATACCTTCTTCAGGAGTTCCATTTTGTATCTTGGCAATCACTTCTTCTGTTGAAGGACTTATAACATCAATAGTTTCTCCAGATGTTGATTTAACCCACTCCCCATTAATAAACAGTTGATATTCTTTTACGTTGCTCATTTTATTATTTTTTGATGTTGTTCACTAATTATCTCCCCATCCATCCTCCATCAACAACTGTAATGGAACCACTCATATAATTTGCAGCTTCGGATGCTAAAAACACTACAGGGCCAGCAAAATCTTCGGGATTCCCCCATCTACCAGCTGGAATTCTAGAAAGAATTGAAGTAGATCTATCTGGGTCATTTCGTAAGGCTTCTGTATTATCTGTTGCAATATATCCCGGTGCAATAGCATTTACATTCACTCCTTTTCCTGCCCATTCATTAGCAAAAGCCATTGTCATCTGGCCAATAGCTCCTTTACTAGCTGCATATCCAGGTACAGTAATTCCTCCTTGAAAAGTTAGCAAGGATGCTGTAAATATAATTTTACCATCCCCTCTATTAATCATCTCTTTTCCTATCTCTCTGGTAAGGATAAATTGAGCATTTTGATTCACCTCAATTACTTTATCCCAGTATTCATCAGAATGTTCTGCTGCTGGAGCTCTTAATATTGTTCCTGCATTATTCACTAGAATATCAATAACGGGAAAGTCTGATTTTAATAGATTAATAAAGTTGTACAAAGATTTTCTATCAGAAAAATCACATTGATATGCCTTAAAGGTTTTTCCTATTGCATTTATTTCTTTCTCTATTTCACTTCCTTCTTTTTCTAAACTAGCCGAAACACCAATAATATTTGCTCCTGCTTGTGCTAGACCAATTGCCATAGCTTTTCCTATTCCTCTTTTACAACCAGTTACAAGGGCGGTTTTTCCTTCTAAACTGAATTTATTTAAAATACTCATTAATTTGTGTGTTGTTAGTTTATGTTTATTGTTGACAATCCATTAATATCTTAAGCCCGTCAGGTTTTTTATCTATATTTTCAAACACTTCCTGAATTTTGGTAAGTGGTTGTATATCGGTTATTAATTTTTCAAAGTGGAGTTCATTATCGGTAATTAATTGAATGGATTTTTCATAATCTTCTTTTTCATATACCCTGGCACCGATAAGTTTAAGTTCTTTCCAGAAAAACTTAAATAAATCAACATTTTTCTTTTCTCCATGAATTGCTACCATTACAATTCTTCCTCTAATTCCTGCAACTTCTGTCATAATATCTAGAGCAGGTTGTACTCCTGCAACCTCAAAAACCACATCTGCTAATCGTCCGTCAGTTTTTTCTTTAACGTATTGTATCAAATCCATTTTTACCGGATTTACCGCATCAAGCCCCAGATCTTTTGCTTTGGCAATTCTTACAGGATTCACTTCAGATACGATTACATTCGCTCCCGTATCTTTGGCTACCATAGCTACGAGTAGACCAATTGGCCCTCCTCCTAATATTACTGCTGTTTCTCCTGACTTCAATTCGCTAAGTCTGACATCATGCACCGCTACTGATAACGGTTCTATAAGCGCTGCGAGTTTTAAATCTGTAGCTGTTCTTAATTTATGAAGTGTAAAAGCCGGTACGTTCCAGTATTGTTGCATCGATCCAGGGCTATCTATCCCTATAAATTTTAGATCTTCGCAAATATGATTAAATCCTTTATCAGAAGGCTTTACACCACGATCATCCAGAGGTCTTACAACTACTTTATCTCCGACTTCGTATCCAATAACATTTTCACCTAGTGCATCAATAGTACCAGACATTTCGTGACCAATAGTTATAGGAATATTTACTCTTTTATCCATCATACCATGATAGATATGCACATCTGTACCACATACACCAGAATATGCCACTTTAATACGCACATCACCTTTTACAGGTGCTTCAAGGTCTTTCTCTATTACATTGAAGGTTTTATTACCCTCGTATCTAGTTGCTTTCAATGTTGTTATGTTAAGTTATTAATTGTCTTTTTGTGTTGTTTCTTTTTTCTTCCCATCCGGTTTTTTGGCTCCTTTAGCTACGTGAGACGTCTTTCTGTAGGAATCGAAACGCATAATACTTTGTTCATGCCAGTTGTTATATACATGAGACAGCCCCCAATCAAAAATCTGAGTCGGATTATCATCCGGAGTATTTAAAGTTCGATTTAAACCAATAGCATGAGGCATATTTGCACCTTTTACAGCACCTTTGATTTCAAAATTTATTCCGTCTGGTGACCATTGTATCGTATTACGTTCTGGTCCATCTGTAGTAATTAGAGAAGCAATACCTCCTTTTGTCGGCCATACACAAATTTCATGACCCGAATTAGAAATAGGGTTATACTTAGATTTGATATAAGGGCCTTTAGGGTTATCTGCTATAGCCACACCGTGACGGATTTGACGTCCTCCAAATAAGATTTCTTCTCCCATTTGTTCTCCTTTGTAATACAAATAAAATTTACCTTTATAAGGTATAATACACGGATCATGAACTTTATGAGAATCAAAATCTCCCTTTTTCTCGACTAAAAATCTATTTTGTTCTGTTCCTTTCCAAACTCCATTATCAGCGGGACTTAGAATAGGAGTTTCACTCTTTGTCCAAGGACCATTTGGAGAAGTAGACCAGGCTAATCCCACTTGATTCTTAACGCGAACGTTATATGGGGATTTTACCGTTTGGTAACACAGATAATACATATCCTCATGTTTCATGATTTCTACTGTAAATACTGATCTGTCATCATATGCCCCTTTTTTCCCCCTTGGTACTGCCATACCTTCTTCTTTCCATGTCCAGCCATCTTCTGATGTTGCAAACCATATATCGCAGCGATCCCAAGGAAAAACTTTGTCATTTTCTATATCTCCTCCAAAACCATCAGTTTTACCCACACTTTTTGAATACCACACATAATACTTACCATTTTCTTTAATCATAGCTGATGGATCACGACGTACTACCCCCTCTTCATGTGCTAAATCTCCTTTTAATGGTTTCATTGCATTAAAGACTCGATACCAATCATTTTCTACATATTCCCATTGCAAAGCTCTTTTGGAAGCCGCACTCAAATGATCTTTATCTGTAATACCAAATCGATCTAGTTTTTCTTGTGACACATCTAATCCTAGGTCATTTATATTTTCCTTAGTTTTAGTTTCTTCTACTTTTGGAGTTTTGATTTCTGCTTGGTTACTACAAGCAATCAAAAGAACAAGAGATAAGAAGTACACTATGCATTTATAATTTAAGTTCATGAGAATATTCTTTTTGAGTTTTTAGTTATTCAATGGTAATACGAATAGTATTACCGGTTAAATTTTTTGAAGTTGCTTTAATTGTCACATCTGCTTTTTTGGTTTTTGATTGTAAAAGCAGCAAACATCTGCCTTTATGTGTTACAATTTTGTTTGATTGATAATCTTGCACATTACTTGCCCAACCATTATCCACACCGAGAATCTTTGCTTCTCCTTCTACTGTAAAGATCACTTCTTCATCACTGGTTGTAACAGGAATACCATGTTTATCTACTAATTGTGCTACCACATGAGCTGTATTATACCCATCAGCTTTTAGCTTTATTTTATCTGTTGTAATTTTTATACGCTCTGCCTTACCTGAAGTATGTATTGTTCTAATTTCTTCAACTTCTCCATTGTTTAATCCAACAATTTTTAATTCACCTTTGGTATAAGGAACTATCCATTTATATATCCTGTCTTCAAAATCTTTTAGTCTTTTGATTCCTAAACTCTCTCCATTAAGACACAGTTCGATTTCATTACAGTTTGAATATACTTCTACCACAACCTTATCTTTCTCTTCATAATTCCAATGATCATTTACATCATGCCAAACCCACAATGCTTTTTTCCATGCATCTTTTACTTTTTCTACAGCTAATCCAGTGTTTTTTTCTTCTATGTATATTGATTTATCCAGAGTTTGCGTAGTGGCGTATATATGAGGCTCTTCGTTCCACAATGTCTTCATCATATGGTACGAAGGTTTTTCGAAACCAGCTACATCTAGCATACCACTGGGAGTAGCTTTTCTTGGCCATTGATCGTTTGATTCTCCCATATAATCAATTCCTGTCCATAGGAAAGTTCCAGAGATAAAAGGTCGTTCTTCAACAGCTTTCCATTCATGCCATTGCACAAGGTTTTCTGTACCCATGATGGGTTTTTCTGGATAATTTTTATGCCCATAATCATACAGAATTCGTCTATAACTATAGCCAATAACATCAAGCGCATCTGCATAACCAGAAAGATGACTTGCCGAAGGTAAAATACAATTGGCTGTGATATATCGAGTAGTATCCATTTCTCTGGTCCACTTCGCCAATTTCTTAGCCGTTTCACCAATATCATATTTCCCTTTGGGTAAGGTTTCTAGTTTTTCTTTAATCTGATCTATGGTATGTGGAGGTTCTTCCCAAAAATAATTTCCATTCCAGTTCATATTATTAAAAAAGCCTGTTGCATCTGCATTTCTTGGATAGGTCCATTCTATCTCATTTCCTATACTCCATTGAAAAATAGAAGGGTGATTGCGATGCGCTAACATAGTATTCTTAAGGTCTCGTTCTGCCCATTTTTGAAAATGTTGAGTATACCCTCGAGTTACATCATCTACACTTTTCTCATTTGTATTTAATCTTTTATCTTTTGGATTATCCCATTCATCAAAAAATTCATCTTGAACCAAAAATCCCATTTCATCACATAGATCCAGGAATTCTTGTGAACCAGGATTATGAGCAATTCTAATCGCATTACATCCTGCATCTTTAAGTTTTTGCAATCTTCTTATCCAAACATCTTTGGGTACAGCGGCACCTACAAGTCCTGCATCATGATGAAGGCAAACTCCTTTTATAGCAGTACTAATATCATTTAAGAAAAAGCCTTTATCTGCATCAAATTTTATGCTTCTTACTCCAAAGCGTACATCATTTTTATCTATCAACTTACCCTCTTGTGCAATGGTGATAATTGCTGTATACATTCTTGGTGATGTTATACTCCACAAAAAAGGTTTTGGTATATTAAGAATGCTTTCCACGTCAATTTTCTGACTAGCTTTTACCTTGTATTTTTTTGAATATTCTGAAACAGACGTATTCTCATCATCATAAATCTTAATTTGTAAATCAAAATCTTGTTCTGATGTGTTATTGTTTTTTATAGTTGTTTTTATATGAGTCTTAGCAATGTCTTTAGATATTTCTGGAGTAGTCACAAAAACTCCCCATACTGGAATATGTAGATTGTTTTTATGTATTAGTTTCACATTTCTATAGATCCCAGACCCTGTATACCATCTACTGTCTACAAATCTGCTATGATCAACCTCAACTTTTATAGTGTTCAATTCACCATTATCTCTTAGTCTTTTGGTGATGTCAAAATAAAAAGGAGAATATCCATATGGATGGATTCCCAGTAACTGATCATTTAAATAGACTTTGCTATTGTTATAAACACCATCAAACAACACATACGTTGTTTTAGAATCATCTATATTTAATAAAAAATCTTTTTTATATATTCCGATACCTCCAGGCAGATACCCAGTTGCTCCTTCTCCTTTTGGATCAAATGAAAAACCTACACTCCAATCATGAGGTAAATTTATGTTTTTCCAGTCTGTATCTTCAATTTTTACAGGTGTTCCAGAGCGTTCTAAAAGTTTGAATTTCCAATCAAAATTAAAATCATGTTTACCTATTTTTGAATATTTTTGGGCACTACTTACAAAAAAAACGCACAGCAGAAGTAACGTAAGGAAGGATCTCAATACCATATCTAAATTGTAGAATAAAATTTTCTTACAAAGATCAATACTAATATTAGAACCTTGTTTTAACCACAACTAGACATAAACTAGACATTTCATTTTTTACCCCTTAAATAACTAGACAAAAACACGATTTTATAGGTAGGGGACAATACACAAACATCACTCCTCTAATAATTTTTGTTAATTTATAAGAAAAAATTACTTTTTTAAACTTTTACCTAAACATTCCTCAACCAACAACTAAACAATTATTTAGTTAGATTTGGTTCATTAGATTCATTGTTTGGAAGATAATTTCTGTTAATTCTAGATTATGGAGCGTCAAAAAATATTGAAAAGAATCAAAATGATGAAAAAAATATTATTAGTATCCGGTTTTTTAATATTTACTTTATCTCAGAATTTTATATTCGGACAGGTACCATATCAAACAAATCAATATTTAGAAGAAGCAAGAAAAAATAAGTTTGTCAATTTTGATAAGGCCGTACATAATTATGAAAAGAGTATTGACTATTTTACTTATAAAAAGGATACTTTAAATCTTATCAATAGTATTCATGAATTATCTGAATTATACGGACACAATCTAAATTATGGTAAATCATATGATGGATACTGGAAAGCCCTATTTCTAGCAGAAGAAAGTAATGATGAATTTTCTAAATCAAGAGTATATCAATCTTTAGGTTGGTTATACAGTTTTTACAATAGAAATAAAAAAGCATTAGAAAATTTTGACAACGCTTTACGCATCAGTAAAAATCTGTTCTCAAAAAAAGAAATTGATGCGGGTTATCTTATCAGTGATTATTTCTCGATAGCTAGTTTTTATCGGTACAATAGGGACTTTGAAACTGCAAAAAAATATGTAGATAGCTGTTATATCCACTTTCGTTCTCAAAATAGTGACGTTCAAAATTATTTTTTAGAATCAGAACGAGGATTTTTATTAGCTACTAGCGGAGAATTTGATATTGCCGAAGAGATGCTTACAAATTCTTATGAATATTTTAAAAAAAATAATGAATCCTATTTGGTTATTGTACACTACTTTTTTGCACAATTATATCAAATGAAAAGAGATGTAGATAAAAGTAAATTTCACTATACGCAATCTTTAGAATTATCTGGCAAATACAATAGCCATATGAATTATCAAATCATAAATCATAAAGAATTATCTCAAATCTATTATGGTTCTGAAAAATACAAACAAGCTTTCTTTCATCTGAATAAAGCCATTGGCTTAGAAAACAAAATATTTGGTATCAATAGTAAAAACAATGAATATTTATTTGAGATAAAAGACAAATATCGAATCCAAAAAAACAAACAAGAACAGATACTAAATGAGCAAAAATTATTAAAATTAGAACATAAACAGAAAATATCAACACTAAGATCTATATTATTGTTTGTTACACTATTTTCACTTATTGTATTTGGTTTTATGGTATTCAAAAACTTAAAACGAAAACACAAAAGAGAAAAGATTTTATTAAAACAAAAACAGAAACTCAAGCTAAAAGAAAATAAAAAGGCAATAGAATTAAAAAACAAAGAATTAGCAAAATCTGCTCTACAACTCATAGAAAAAGATGAATTTATTGCTGGTTTAAAAAACACTCTTACCGACAATAAAGAAGATCTAAATCCAAACTCGATAAATAAAGTCATAAAATCTATTAAGTCTGGTGTTGGTAGTAACTGGAAAGAGTTTGAAGCAAGATTTATAGATATCAATCAAGATTTTTACAAAAAAATCAAAAAGGATTTCCCACCATTAACCCAGACAGATTTAAAAATTTGTGCACTAATAAAACTTAACTTTTCAAGTAAGGACATGTCTTCACTTCTTGGAATCTCAATAGAAAGTGTGCACACCTCAAGGTATCGACTAAGAAAAAAACTAAAATTAGAAAGAAATGATAATCTAGTTGAATTTGTTTCACAATACTAATCTCAACATGTTTTTTTATTGAACAAAATCTAAAAACAAGATTAAGGGAGTTTTTATTTTTTGTTGTCTGTCATCAAATCTTCTTTGCTATACTAGTAAATCATAATGTATCATGATGATCACATATATATTATCTTTTAGTTATTGTAGCATCAGAATTCATAATCGTACTAGCAACAACTGCATTTGCCGCTATCATAGGGAGGTTTTCATTTTCTTGAAAGCGGATATCTCCAGAATTTAACCAACCTCTTGCCTTATCAATATTTTCTGTAAACTTTTTAAATTCCTCATTTTGTAACTCCATCAACAGTTGTAATTCTTTTGTTGTTATCGTCTTTCCTGTTAATCGTATATACGCATCGCTAATTGCATCTTCAATACTCAAAAACGAAGTCATATTTTTACCTATTACTTTTGCTGTTTCTATATACGTAGGATCATTAAGGAGTACCAATGCCTGTAAAGGAGTATTGGTTTCTTGTCTTCTGGTAGTGCAGATATCTCTTGTAGGGGCATCAAAAGTAGCTATAGTAGGATTGGGAGCTGTTCTTTTCCATATAGTATACATACTTCTTCTATATAGATCTTCTCCCGATCCTCTTTCATATGCTATATGTGTCATTTTCCATAATCCTTTTGGCTGGTATGGCTTTACACTCTCCCCTCCTATTTTTTGATTTAACAACCCACTAGCGAGTAATACATTATCTCGTAACATTTCTCCCGACAATCTCTTTCTGGGACCTCTAGCCAGTAATTCATTATCCGGATCTATCTCTCTTAACACATCTGACACATTAGAATCTTGCTGGTACGTATTAGACATTACAATTAACTTATTTAATGTCTTAAGGTTCCATCCTGTTTTTATAAATTTTATTGCCAGCCAATCTAATAATTCAGGATGTGTTGGCAAGGTTCCCTGATTTCCAAAATCTTCAGAAGTTTCTACAATACCGGTACCAAAGAAATTCTGCCAGTATCTATTTACCGCTACTCTTGCCGTTAAAGGATGGTTGGGGTCTATTAACCATTTAGCGAGACCTAACCTATTTTTGGGTAATTTTTCTGACATAGATGGTAGACTTTCTGGAGTATCCGAAAATACCTCTTCACCGTAAACATCATATTGTCCTCTTTCTAACACATAGGTTTTACGTAAATTCAGAGAGTCTTTCATCACCATAATTTCCTTGATATTATCAACACTATCTGCATATTGAGTACGCAATTCTTGTAATAATGATAATGCTTTTTTTACAGGCTTTGATTTTGTAGACAAATAATAGTTTACTAATTGATCTTTATCTTTTTTAGACAATTCATTTTCGTTTTTTGATAGTATTGGATCAAGAAATTTGCTATTTGATATTTTAAGAATTTCCAGATTGGTTAATTCCTTATCAAAGACCATAAGATCATCTACTATTGATTTAGCAATTCCTTTACCTCTCCATCTTGCTCCAATTTGTAATCCAGGTTCTATAGGTTCTGGATAAATATAGTCTTCATAATTGTGAAAGATAATATCCTTATACAGGTTATCTATTTCTACATTAGACTTCATTTCCTGACCGTCAAGGTATATTTTAAAGCCTTTTGCTTTACTGGAACCGTCATAGGTTAAGGTAAGATGTACCCATTGATCTCTGGGTACTTCTTTAATAGTTCGTTTTACAATAGCATTATCTGGCCATACATGTGCCATCAAAAGTTCTAGCGTATTATCGGGTTTAATAGTTAAGTGATACCCTCTATAACTATGCAATCTGGTTCCCTGTGCTTTATGAAAAATCACTCCTTCTTTTAGATCTTTGGGTACAAATATTCGTACTGCGATACTAAAAGCCTCACTACGTTGAAAAATACCGATATCACCCAAATCTAACCATGCATCCCCGTCAAGCTGAAGTCCTTTGCCAGAATACCCCAGAGTTAAAGTTGTTTTTTCATTGTTCGTAAATTGGGTCTTCATCGTACCATGTTCTCTACGATTAAGTTTATTTTGTAATGAATTATTTTCAAAGTCAAAATAGGCTGATAGATGATCTGTATCTTTAAATGAATCTGTTTTATATTTTTCTTCTGCAATCCAATCCTTTGCATTTTGTAACTGATTACTTTTTATTTCCTGAATGTTTTGAGTCTCTTTATCAATCAGAGTATTGATATAGGACATCATTTTTTCTTCTTCTTTCGTTGGGAGAAGTAATGTAGGTACGGGCATAGACCAATCCCATGGAATTTGGCCAGACTCATTTATCTGATTAAAAAAACTATACAACTCATAATAATTTTTTTGTGAAATAGGATCGTATTTATGATCATGGCATTTTGCACAAGCTACCGTTAATCCCATGATACCCTGTCCCATAACATTGGTTCTATCTGAAACGTATTCTGATCGAAATTCTTCATCTATAATTCCTCCTTCAAGATTTTGAGGATGTAGACGATTAAATCCTGTTGCTAATACCTGTTCTTTTGTAGGGTTATCTAATAAATCCCCTGCCAACTGCCATGTAATAAACTTGTCATAAGATAAATTTTCATTGAAAGATTGAATTACCCAATCTCGCCAGGGGCTCATATCCCGATATCGATCTACGAAATATCCATGAGTATCGGCATACCTGGCTAAATCTAACCAATCAACAGCCATTTTTTCTCCGTAATGAGGAGAATCTAAAAGACGATCTACTTGTTTTTCATACGCATCTGTAGATGTATCATTTGTGAAATCTAAAATCTCTTTTTTGGTAGGTGGTAATCCTGTGAGATCAAGTGAAACGCGTCGTAATAGTAGTTCTTTATTCGCTTTTTTAGAAGGTGTGATATTATGCTCTTCTAATTTGGCCAAGACAAAATTATCAATCGGATTAGCTACCAGGTTCTCATTATTCACTTTGGGTATTTTGGGTAAAGATGCTGGTATAAAAGCCCAATGATCTTTATACTCTGCTCCTTCATCAATCCATTTAATCAGTATTGCTTTTTCTTCTGGAGATAGTGACAAATATGATTCTGGTGTTGGCATCACCACGTTAGGGTCATTTGATAAAATTCTATGAAAAACTTCAGATTTTTTTAGGTTGCCCGGAGTTATAGCAAATTTTCCTGGAGACTCTTTTAACTCTATAAGTGCGGTCTCTGGATCATGCAATTGAAGCCCTCCCGATATTTTTGCTTTATCTGGTCCATGACAGCTAAAACATTTATCAGATAAAATTGGTTTTACATGAATATTATAATCTAGTTGCTCTGGGAGTTTTTCATATGCATGAGCTACATCTTCTGGTAATGAAGGGGTACAACCAACACATAGTAATAAAAGCAAAAATGCAGAAAGAAAGAATTTTATTTTCATAACTAATTTAGAACTAAACTTCAGTTACAAAATTAGTGCTTCACTCTTTTTTTGATTTTAATTGAACTAGACAAAAACTATACAAGTACCCTCTAAAAACTAAATCATTGAAGAAAAAATATTTTTTTTAAGTGAATGAAGTAAGAAGTATTGAAACAAAAAAACAGCTACATTTCTGTAGCTGTTTCTTATCTATTTATTTTCTTACTCAGACTTAGCACGGAAAACATTTCCGCGCCATCATATCTGAGCTATCGGGGTCACAGACTAGCGGGAGCGGGTGTACGATCTGGAGTTACAAATCCGTACTATCGGGTATTTCCCTTCCAAGTATTTGACAAATCATTACTATTTATATATGATTTCTTCTTATACCTAAAACAGTTACCGTTAATAGCAATATAAATATTCGAGCTATCCAGTTTTAAATACATACTATATTTGTTTCCAAATTTCGTGTCTACTTCTTTAGACTCATTAAAAGTGGTGATAATATGACTTATCTTATTAGAGTCTTTTATCCTTATAGTATCAAACTTTTTATTATCAACAATCATGATTTCATTTATGTTATTTTCTGTTATTATCTTTTTTTTACAGCTAAAAAAAAGATATAAAACAAAAAACAAAAAATACGTTTTATTCATTTTTAGCTTTTTTTCTTTTTACTACCTCCACCAGAAAACTTTGCAGAATTAAAATCTTTATTTACAGCTTCTCCAGGATCTTTTAAAATATATGTACTTTTCATTTTTTTAGTCTCTCTAAATAATCTATTGGGAGTACTTGCATCGTAAGAAAGGGTTACAGGCTCCTCTGCGTCTATATAACTATCACTAGCTGTTTCAATACCTTGTATGCAATAATCCGTACAATTAAATCTAATATTATTGTATTTCTGTTTTTCTTCAATAAAAGACTCCATAGTTGATTTCACCTCTTGATCTTTGTCAAATGAAGTTCTTAAAAGAATTGCGCCATCAGGAGCTTTCCAATCTTCAGCTCCTCTTGTTGGATCATCATACAATAACTCTCTTAACTCTTTAACCATTCCATTGTCTGCATCAGCTCCCATAAAATAATCAGGTTTTCTATCACGATCTACACTATCTGTGATTGGATTAAAATTATCATCTGGCCATAAATTATAAAATGTAAAAGTACCATCTGGGATATAATTTCCATCCACATCTTTTTTATAATTTCCATCATCATCTTTTTCATAATTTGTCACAGCTATTGCAGCATGGCCCCATCTTTCATTGTTAGTTGTCCAAATAAGAAGGATTACATCCATCCCATCAGGATCAACATACTTAACAGGATTGTTAATTGTATAGTTATAAGAGGAATAACCATAATATTTTTCTGCCATTGGATCTAAGTTCATCCATCTCCCTAATGTGGGATCATAATTACGCGCAGTAATATCAATCCAGCCCAAACCAAGTTCATTCTGTTCTTCTTTCCCACCAAACTTCAATAATTGTGCAGTAGAGTTCCCTAAAGAAGATATTGTATTGTTATATCCTTTATGAGTAAGGCCAAAGGGATAATAATTGTTCTCTTCTATAATTTCTAGATTTCCTACATCATTTTTGGTATAACTTAAACGAACATTATCAAGGTGATCTTTGTATTGGTAGACATATCGATACCCCTCGACTCCGCTCGGGGTGACAGTAGGAGTTGCATATCCTTCAGGAGTACTCATATATTGCAATACGTTATTCTTATAAATATAATTCCCAGCATATTCAGTTTCTATTAAAGAACTTCCACTTGGTGCAATTTTCTTCAACTTAGTACCAGTGGCATCATAAATATAAGTAATATCTCCTGTTCCTTCACTATTGGATATAGAAACTGTTTCTGGTAAATTTAAATGATTGTAGGTTATACTAGTAATTCCTTTATTTTGATCACTAATCATATTACCATTAACATCATAAGTGAAATCATTGTTGGTATTCGTACCATCTTCAAATCCACCAGCTCCACTCCATTGATCTTTTACCTTCAATAATTTATTACCATGATCATAGTTATAGGTAAGGTAATCCATAGCCGCTCCAGCTACTTGACTTCCTTTTTTAGCTCTATTCAAGGTCAATAAATTTCCATTTTTATCATAGGAAATATTAGTAACATTAAACCATCCTGGTTCATCTAATAGTTCTGTATTATATCCTGCCGATTGTATTCTATTTAATGCGTCATAACTATAGTTATAATGTCGTTTTTTATTGTCATTTTGAGTTTCCCATTCGGTTCTACTAATATTTCCATTATATAAAGGGTTGTTTCCTTGATTATAACCGATACTAAATCCAAATAAATCTCCATTACTCGTAGTCCCTTCATTAATTGAGGTTAACCATCCTCTCACATTGTATTGATAGTTTACTTCTTGCAACCTACTTGCATTGAGTGTAGTCGAAGTGCCACCTACTTTTTTACTCGTTAATTGTCCTAATGCATCATAATTATTTTCTGCAATAACTTCTTCTGCTTGCGTATTGATCTTTTGGGTTTGTTTTAATAGTCGCCCCGTATGATCATAAGTAAATTTGTCTACTGTTACGATAGCCGCATTAGTACCTTTAGTATGCGTAGTTTTGGTTTCTTCTACTCTACCTACAAAATCCAACTTGCTTTCTATGATATCGGTAGTATTGAGATAGTCATTTTTACTTGCAACATAAATGGGTCTTGCTTTGTCATCATAATAAGTAACGGTAGTGATCCAATCATTAATTCCTAACACGCGTACTTTACCACCCGTAGCTAGCGATCGGGTACGATCTGTGGTGCCTACTCCGTAGACCGTTCCCGGATTCGATAGCCCATTGATATCAAAACTATAATTATCATAATAGTTAACTGTTAGTATTTCTAGATCTGCAGTTGGGAACGCTACATTGCTATAATACACTGTAGTTCCTCCTAAAGTAGTAGCTGGTTCTCTTGTTTCCCAAAACGTACTCACTCCGCTCATTGCCAGGAGTAAAGTTCCTCTATTACGTGTACTCTTGTACTTACCAGTATATGCTACTCTTCCTAAGGCATCATATTTGGTAAACAACCATTCTCCTTTAGCCTTTTGATTAGCATCTTGAGTTAATATCGGTTGATCAAGTTTATCGTATATGATATACTCCCATCCCTTGCCTGGGATTTTCTTTTCTACCAGGCGATTTCTATGATCATATTTGTATTGGTAACACAACTCAGAAAGCTCGATATTATATACTGGATCATTGGTAGTCACCTTTGGTGGAATCACATAGGTTAGATTGTCGAATTGATCATATACATAATACGTATCATGAGGGATTCCTTCATTAAACGTTTGTTTTAAAACCACTCTCCCTCTTTTGTCCTTGTATTCTTTGCTTGTATGATCCTTAGGATGCGTTTGATTAGGTTGCCAGTTTTCATCTTTGATTATCGTAACATATAATTCCCCAGCAACATAAAATCCATCTTTTACCAATTGTGGTTTCCCTGTATTTCCACCAGAAAAAGTAACCTTAAAACGTACTACCTCATCAACAATATTAGTATCCCAGTCAAACTTGATCGTATGATCATCATTATTTGTTGGGTTTGCTTTCCAATCCTTCCCCGGAGCACCTTGTTCTGCTACTCTATTTAAAGGTGAAGGTTCAAAAATACTTTCAGAATACGCGTTAACATCTGCCAAAGCCATTCCTGTAAAGTCATCGCCATAGGTATTTTGGTAATAACTATTAATAGTCGTATTTACATTTACAGTTCCATAACTCCCCAAAGGAGTAGTTGTATTGGTTGCTCTTTCAAAAGGTAAATGTTGTTTTGCCTGTCTGCCATAGACATCATATCCGATATGGGTAACAATATCCTTTGCTGTTGGTGAAGCTTTGATTCCTACTTGTTGCTTTGGTCGTCCTAATCCGTCAAAATAAGTTATGTTCTCGATCACATCTCTATTAGTAGTAACCCCTGTCATCGATTCCATCTCATTTTGATATACTCTGGTAAAGACATAATTCTCATTACTAATAGTAATCTCCTGATAAGGAGTACCTGCACATCCACTATTTTCTCCTGGCACTTCTGGACACTGATCATTGGCATTGGTGACATATCCTGCTGGAGCAATACATTGCGTTAAGGTGTCATTGGGGTCACCAAATCCATCACCATCAATATCTGCATACCATATTGGGATAGGTTGAATACTATAATTTACTGTTCTCGCCGCACTCCAGCATAGAGAACTATTGTTTCTGGCTCTTAGGTAGTATACACTGCCACTAGTACGGGTAATTGAAGTACTAGAGTTCGAAGTACTCGTGCCTGAAGCACTACTTTGCCAATACCATGTTACTCCGCTAGGAGCACTACCTTTGGTAAGTACACTACTACCACAATTATTAACTACACTAGCAGTAGGGACAGCAGGAATAGTATTAATACTATAGCCAACACTCTTAGACGAACTCCAACATCCTGTACTATTGTTTCTGGCTCTTAGGTAATATACACTGCCACTGGTACGGGTAATTGAAGCACTTGCATTAGAAGTACTCGTACCTGAAGCACTACTTTGCCAATACCAAGTGATACCACTTGGAGCACTACCTTTGGTAAGTACACTACTACCACAATTATTAACTACACTAGCAGTAGGAACAGCAGGTATAGCCTTAATACTATACCCAACACTATTAGATGAACTCCAACATCCTGTGCTATTGTTTCTGGCTCTTAAGTAATATACACTGCCACTGGTACGGGTAATCGAAGTACTTGCATTAGAAGTACTCGTACCTGTAGCACTACTTTGCCAATACCATGTGATACCACTTGGAGCATTACCTTTGGTAAGCACACTGCTACCACAATTATTGACTACACCAGCAGTAGGAACAGAAGGTATAGCATTAATACTATAGCCAACACTCTTAGCCGAACTCCAACATTCTGTGCTATTGTTTCTGGCTCTTAAATAATATACACTGCCACTAGTACGAGTAATCGAAGCACTTGCATTAGAAGTACTCGTACCCGAAGCACTACTCTGCCAATACCATGTCACTCCACTAGGAGCAGTACCTTTGGTAAGTACACTACTACCACAGTTATTAGATACAGTTGGCGCAGTTGGTTGTGCTGGAACTGCCTTGATATAATAATTAACTTTCCTTACCGTTCCCCAACATAAAGAACTATTGTTTCTGGCTCTTAGATAGTATGCATTACCACTAGTACGAGTAATTGAAGTACTAGAGTTCGAAGTACTCGTGCCTGAAGCACTACTTTGCCAATACCATGTTACTCCGCTAGGAGCACTACCTTTGGTAAGCACACTACTACCACAATTATTAGATACAGTTGGTGCAGTTGGTTGTCCAGGCACTACTTTAATACTATAGTTTACTGTTTTTGAAACACTCCAACATAGAGAACTATTATTTCTGGCTCTTAGGTAATATACACTGCCACTAATACGAGTAATCGAAGTATTTGCATTAGAAGTACTCGTACCCGAAGGGCTGCTCTGCCAATACCATGTCACTCCACTTGGAGCAGTACCTTTGGTAAGCACACTGTTACCACAGTTATTTACAACACTAGCAGTAGGAACAGAAGGTATAGCCTTAATACTATAGCCAACACTCTTAGCTGAACTCCAACATCCTGTGCTATTGTTTCTGGCTCTTAGGTAATATACACTGCCACTAGTACGGGTAATTGAAGCACTTGCATTAGAAGTACTCGTACCTGTAGCACTACTCTGCCAATACCATGTAATACCACTTGGAGCACTACCCTTGGTAAGTACACTACTACCACAATTATTCACAACACTAGCAGTGGGAACAGCGGGTATAGTATTAATACTATAAAGAATACTTCTACCATTACTCCAGCATCCTGTAGTATTATGTCTAGCACGAAGGAAATATACACTCCCACTAGTACGGGTAATCGATTGAGCTGAATTTGCTGTACTGGTTCCCGAATCACTACTTTGCCAATACCAGGTATTACCACTTGGAGGAGTGCCTCTAGTGATAACTGTATTTCCACAATTTTTAGTAATTGATGGAGCTGAAGGAAAACTTGGTGCTGCTATAATATTATAACCAACACTTCTGGCTGTGCCCCAACATCCTGTACTATTGTTTTTTCCTCGTAAATAATGAACACTACCACTTGTTAATGTGATCGATACTCCAGATCTTCCTGTATTTGTACCTGAAGCACTAGTTTGCCAAAACCATGTAATGCCACTTGGAGGATTACCTCTTGTAAGAACACTATTCCCACAATTATTGTTTACTGATACAGTCGAAGGGATTGGTGGTTTTGGAGATTCATCTACACTACCATCACAATCATTATCTTTACCATCACATAACTCTGGTGCTCCAGGGAATATAAATTCGTCAAAATCATTACAATCTCCTTTTTTACTTGCATATCCTGGGTGATTTTGTCCGTCATCAAAAATAAATGTATCCGACCTTCCATATCCATCATTATCACCATCCAGGTATAATAATCCAGTACCACTTCCTCCACCAAATTGTGAAAAAGCACTTGCTGTACCCATCATTACAATGATAAGTACTATATAGTTTTTTATTATATTTTTCATTGTCTTAGTCCTCATTAGTTCTTATACCCATATTTGTTTTCAGAAATCAATTTTCCAGTATCATCTTTTACATGCTCCAGGCGATTAAATATGTCATAATGATATGTCATCGTATACCCTCTTGGGTCGGTCACACTAGTCACTCCAATTAATGGGTCATAGGTAAAAGAAGTAATCTGTGCATTGACAAAATATGTATGTGACCTCAAGTCATCAATTAACCCACGAATCGTTGCTTCTTGCGTTGGCGTGGTTTCCTGATTTGTATTGGTTTTTAATTGAGTAATCAAGGTATGTACTGCAGCAGGCATATCGATATAACTGGCATGATCAATCTTGGCAATTGGATACCGGTCATTATACCCCCAGATATAGATGGTATGGCTACCATCGGTTTGTGTAACCTCTAAAGGATTACCTTGACTATCGTAATTCAAATATTCAATACGATTTTCTAAATCTCGACTCCCCTTAGCCACTTGTACGCTCTTAGGTAGAGTGATGCTTCCAAAAATCTGGTACTTGGTAAGTTGTTTTGTTGCTAATACATTATTGATACGGGTTTCCTGCTGAATAGGTTCTGTAATACGATAGTACACACTCTTTTTCAGATTAGAAATTGCACTATATTCTGTAGCAGTTAATGGACTCCCCAATGCATCTGCAGAAGACACATCATCAGGATAATAAGTTTTTGTTTCGACACTATCCCCATTACTATCTGTTGTAGTTGTAGTTGTTGGAAATGTTCTTCCCTGATATCCTTGATCAAAGGTGTATTGTGTTGTTATCTTTACATTTCCAGATGGGTAATAACTTGTTTTTTCGGTTCCTGTCATCAGGTATCGATCACTAAAGTTATTGTACATTGTATATTCAGGGCTAGCACTACCGATATATCCCATCGCAATATTCCCTGACAAAAACTCCCCTTTTCGAGTATAGATATTGCTCAGTTCTTCTACGATAGAGAAATTCTGACTCGATGGATTGAACTTATATACTTTTGTTCCTAATAACAGACCTCTTTGGTGAGAATAATCTTTTGCTGGAGCAAAAGGGTATCCTTCTCCTGGGAGAAATTGATTGTTTTCGCTATACCTATGATCATCCGGAATAAATCTATAGGTATACTCCGTTTTCCCTTGTGAATTATCTGTATTAAATTCAGTCACATTCGTATATCCCACATGATACGAGCTCAATCCGTTTTGAGGAAAGAGACTGTTGGATTGGATAATATTAAATGTGCAATTTAAACTCCCATCAAAAAAAGGAGCTCTTAGATATATGAAAGAAGGAGGATTAGACGCAAAACCACTAGATAACTCAGGATGTGCAAACTGTCTATACTCGTATTTTTTAGTATTTATAAGTGAACCATTGGTATCTTTAAATCTCATCTCCTTGATACGAAGTCCTCCTGTAAAAGCTATAGAGGTACTACTACCATTATTATCCACAACCTCTTTTTTATAGAAATATAGACTAGCCGTATTATCATATCGAGGAATTCCATTCTCCAGACTAGTAGGAATTAGTCCGTTTTGAGCATTAACTGTATACGTCCCTGCTTCTAATTCAAAAGGTTGCGCATCACTACTGTTTCCTCTAAAAGTTCTTAAAGTATTCCCGCTAGCATCGGCAAGCCATAGCGTTGGACAATCATTAGAACCAAGATTATTATCACAAGCGGCAACAGCAGTACTTCTGTAATAGATCAACGTTTTTTCTGGCAATGTGAAAGAAGAACTTAACACTTCACTAGAATCTGGAGAAGTCGTTATTTGTGAACCAGTAATGATTACAGATTTTAGTGTATTTCCTGCAAAAAATGCTTTCCCTCCAGTTACTGTATTGGATTCATAAACAAATTCTGTACTTCCTTTAGTGGGGTATACGATTTCCTTTAATAATAGGGTCTGAGCAAAATCGGAATTGACTGCACGATCTGCTCCATTAACATCAACCGGATTTCCATACCCATTGGTATACACTGCTCCAGGATATAAAACATCGTTATCAGCTCCATTAGAATAATCCCAAAAATCTTTGTTAAATGATAATCGCTCTGGAAAAGCATGATCCTCATAATAACTGAAACTGTGTTCTTTATTAATTACACTCCCTTTTTGTTGTTTGATTTTTTTAAGGTATAATTTCTTAGTACGTTGATCTAAATCACCATATGTTCCTAACCTCTCCCAAGGAGCAGTAGTAAAATATCCATGTTCAAAACGGTAACTATCAATAACATTATCATTAGCATCTTTAAGCGTAACCGCGGTTAAGGCTTTATCATTCTTAAGATCATTACGTGAAGTATCGTAATTAAACTGAATACTCCCTTGTGTTCCTTCTATAGTGGTAAGGTACGTTGGTAGATAACGATCTTCAGAAAGTGAAGTAGATACATCTGGGACATTACAGTTCCCATTTGCTCCCGGTACAATTGATGGAAGATATTTTTTTTGATCCAAAAGACTATAATATACTACATCTGTAGTCCCTTTGGAATAGTTAAAACGAACACTATTCCCTTTATAATCTCTAATCTGAGTTAAATACCATCCAGAAGTATGAAAAGTAAATCCTGACGGAAGTTGTGAGTTTTCTCCATAAATCAGATTGCGTTTAACTTCTGTCACTAACTCTGAAGATCCAGGAATAATCCCAAAAGTATAGGTCATTCCTTGAGGAGTAATTACTTCCCAACCCAAAATGGTCGTAATATTATTTACCTGACCTGTAATTTTTCTAATCTGGTGATCATTTTTAGGGTGGCTATAAATTTCGCCTTGTTGATCAAAAAAGAATTTGCCGCTCCCTCCCGGAAAATTAAAATAATATAAATCAGACTCATAATCCTGAGTTTTACTGCGTACTGCATCATCAAAAGCCAGTGCTTGTTGTTGTGGAGTTAAATTAAAGAAAGCATCTACAGTATTAGTAGTATTCAAAAACCCTTCTTTTTCATCATCTGGGATACCTCTTACTTGTCTGGTAATCATCCCTCCTGCAGCAAGACTCCAGCCTATACCTATACGTGAAGCAATTTCGTTAACCTTAATACCAGAAGCATGATAATTTACCGATACGGGAACTTCTATCCCAAACTCGGATAAACTCATCAAAGGAATTGAAATATTAGGAGTTCCTGTATTTAAACCTACAGGGATGTCGGTATATTTCCCAATAGCAGCAACCTCTGGTGTTGGTGGTGATAACTGTGGTAATTCCTGGCCAAAAGTGAAGGCATAAAGCATGCCTATGACACATAGCAAGTGTTTTCTAATCATAATGGATTGAATTTTTTGTTTAATGATATTGCTTATAAACCTATACTGGGTTTCGTTTTCGTACTACTTAGGAGTACGGGTATCTCCCCAACTATTCAGTGCTTTTTAAAATCATTTGAATGAACATATAGTTTTACCTTGCAATACTAAGGCAGACCCGTCCCGTTTTTTGAGACTGAGGAAAAAATATTTTTAGTGTACTTATATTCTCTTCATCAAAACTGACAAATATCATACTTTCAAAAAGGGAGGTTGGATACTTTTGACCTATCAAAACAACACTAAAGAGTTAGACACTATAACATTACATACTATAAAATGGCGCCAAAATGGAAGAGATCAATACGGTAAGATTATATGGTGCTGGAGGACATGCTCAAATCATACATTCAGTTTTAAAGCAAAACAGGGTTGCTGTTACAGAAATATTTGATGACAATCCTTCTGGTTGTCATCCCAAGTTTAAACATATATCAATTTTAGAAATAGATAAAGACTTTTCTCAAGAAGGAGATCCTTTTATTATCGCTATTGGAGATAATTTTCAGCGATCTGAGATTGCTAAATTTTTACAAAGTGAATTTGCAACAGCGATACATTCATCCGCCATTATAGATCCAGATATAAAAATAGGAAAAGGCACTGTTGTTTATGCCGGAGCTGTAATCCAACCCAATACTACTATTGGAAAGCACGTAATTATAAATACATTGGCAAGTGTAGATCACGATAATGTAATTGAGGATTTTGTTCATATTTCGCCCAACACCACCCTCTGCGGACTCGTTCATGTGGGTGAAGGGTCTCATATCGGTGCCGGAGCAGTCGTTGTACCAAAAATTAAGATTGGCAAATGGTGCATCATTGGAGCAGGAACAGTAGTTATACGAGACATTCCAGATTACGCAGTCGTAGTTGGTAATCCAGGAAAAATTATTAAAATGAACTATCCTGAGGAGTCAAAGAAGTAAGAAAATAGTGCTTACTATATCAATAATTATTCTACCTCCATGAAATAGTTACTATTCAAAAAGAGATTGCACTCCGTTTTCTAATGTATACAGTGTTGAAATCTCCTTATCACTTAAGTTTCTATTAAAAATAGATAATTCATCCATTAGTCCGATATACCCTAAACCTAAATAGATATTAGATTTATCCAGTTCCCATGTAAATGGATCTGAAATGTTTTTTCTAGTTCCTTTTAATTCACCATTCATATAAAGAGAAGCTTGACCATTTTCTGTATTAAGGTTAGAAAAATTGATCAGGATATGAGTCCATTCACCTTTTCTGAACGGTGGATTTTTCACTACTGGTTCTAATTGCTTTATAAAAATTGGATTTTCGTTATCAGGTCCATTAGGAGTTGGATTCCATACATCTCTATCCCCAATCACACCTAATCTAAAATCTCTGGGGTTTTCTTTAGTAAAATCTACCCAAATCGAAGCATCATTATAACTTACATCTGTAATTTGTATAGGATCGCAATATCCTGGTTTTAAATCTGTGGCTGGATCTAAACTTAGCCAAAATGAAATAGCACCACTCCAATCACTTGTGTTATACGCAATATTTTTTGCACTTGGGTAGTATATATTCCCACGACTTCTTTCTGTAAACAAAAGTCCATCACCATAACGTCCTTTATCTTTTGCAATACTAATATCTGGTTTATGTAAACCTACTTGTGCAGAATCACGAGCTTTACGCGAGGGAACGGTATAAAGGTTATCATCTCCTAGTGCAAAATCTGCCTGTACACCTTTATCAAAAGAGGCATATAAGGTAAGGGATGATTTTAAATCTGCTTGGGTTGTATCCTGAGCGCAAGAAGCGAGCAACATAGGTAAAACACCAAAAAATATAACTAGTTTTATAAACGTTTGATTTTGCATTATAGTAGTCTTAAAAAATAATGCCTTAAAGGTATACAATTATAGTGTGAAAGAAATCCTAAAAACTAAAAGTGATAAAACACTATACTTTATTGATCATTTTGAGTTTAGAAGTAATCATTAGATATTTTTTATAAAAGCCCGAAAGTTTTCTATGTTTTAATTCTAGATGCCTACCTCGTTATGAATTATTTAGAATTTTCAGGCTTTTGATCTTAATACAATTGATATCAACCGTTTATTATTAAATATCTTTAGCTATAAGCTTTTATTACATGTTAATGTCTTAACTCATTAAAATGTTACCACATCCTGAAAAAAAAATCATTGTCTTCTACTTATATACTTCTAGAATTAAAAATTTACAACAAGAGACTAGTTCTGGCTAGTTTAGAAATAACCCACTTGGATCTTAAAAGTGAGATTAATCCCCAAGTAGATTAGCTCCTAAGTATCAGATATGTTTATAACATATCTGATCTACTATGGTTCTAGACATATCAACGTTGGATCTGTTGGTGAATAACAAACAAAAGACTCTGGCTGACAAGGATTTGGCCTACAACTTCCCGGGCATGTTTCACACCCTTGTGGTATGCCGTTAAAACCACCGTTAATTGTTCCTTTTTCTGATCTTTCCAGAGTTTTCACCCCTTCTAGATTTAAAATGTTTTGTAACATAATTAAAAAATTAAATATTTATGAAAACCTGAACTTTTATAGACACTCAGGATATATGTCTTTTGATATGCGATGAGTTTTTAATGTATTGACCTCTTAAAATGTTACCTCAATTTTTATAGAATGCATAAAAAAACAGCTACAAGTTGGTACCTATAACTGTTTTTTGTTTTTGAAAAAATCTCAGATTGCAAATCTGAATGATCTGGTGTTAATCTCTCCAAGTCAAATCAACATTGCTCCCATAACTACATTGTGGCGGAGCATCAAAGGGTAATGCGCAGAAAAATCCATTCCAGTCTCCTCTACAATGATCACATTCTTCTTCATTGGTAGGTGGAATTCCAGATCCTTTGAGGTGTACCAATTGATTTTTGTTGAGTTTTGAAACTCCTTCTAATTTTAAAATGTTGTGTAACATAACTAAACGTTTAAGTATTAATGAAACCCAAATTAATTTATAGACACTTGGGATTTATGTCTATTCTATTTTTCAAATGCCTAACCATTTGTTAGAAAAAAGTCAGAACTTGGATCACCAATACTTTCTATCATTTCATGTGTTCCTTCTTTTCCAATAAATAATGGTGTTGTATTTTTTTTAGTAAATGCACCGCCCTTTATTGTATTCATTTGGTTTAACCTGGCTATAGAAAACTTGTTAAGTGATAAGTTTTTTGATATCCTTTTTTGATTATTTTTTTTCATAATGTTTATACTTATTTTATATGTACCGTATTTTTTATTATTCTTAAGGTAAGCTCGGATTAAAAAGGTAAATCCGAGCTATCTGGATTTAAATTCAGGTGTTTTTAAGTAAGACAATACCCGTCTATACATACTCCACCTGGAGCCTCATTTCTACAATCACTCGTTGTTCGACATGTACGAAGACATGAATCAGGATTAGCATGCCCTCCCAATATTGACTTTTGAGATTGTTTTTTTAATGATGCAACTCCCTTTAATTTTAAAATGTTTTGTAACATAACTATACATTTAATGATTTAAGAAACCCAAATTGATTTATAGACACTTGGGAATTATGTCTTTATATGCATGATGAACCTTTAATGTATTAACTATTCAAAATGTTACCCCTTGTTCTTTCTCTATTATTGCATTATTTCAAGAATATTTTGATTCTATCTTTTTAAATGAACATCGATATTAGCAGAACCAGCATTATTAAATGATTTTATGAAATCATCATAACCATCTCCATTAAAATCGCCTGTATTCCAATTTTCATTTCCATACATTCCTCCTTGTCGGGTTTCCCATCGTTGCATAGAAAAATTACTTCCATTTGAAATATGAACATCAAAACTAGCACGACTATCATCTTGGAAAACTTTAGCAAAATCATCTTTCCCATCTCCGTCAAAATCACCTGACATCCATATTTCATTTCCATACATTCCTCCTTGTTTAGCTCCCCAATGTTCCAAAGAGAAACTGTTCCCGTTTGAAACATGAACATCAAAATATGCTAAAGAGTTACCATCAGGAAAAGCTTTGGCAAAATCATCTTTTCCATCACCATTAAAATCTCCAGTGACCCATTTCTCGTTTCCGTACATTCCTCCTTGTTGTGTTGCCCACCTTTGTATTACAAAGCTAGTTCCATTCGAAACATGAACATCAAAGCTAGCTCGATTTCCATCTTGAAAAACCTTTGCAAAATCATCTTTTCCGTCACCATTAAAATCTCCAGACAACCATGTTTCATTTCCATACATTCCTCCTTGTTTGGCTCCCCAATGCTCTAATGAGAAGCTACTCCCGTTTGAAATATGTACATCAAAATATGCTAAGTAGTTATTATCAGGAAAAGCTTTGGCTATATCGTCTTTTCCATCTCCATTGAAGTCTCCAGTCACCCATTTTTCATTTCCGTATATTCCACCCTGTTGAGTTGCCCATCTATAAATTGAAAAACTGCTTCCATTAGAAACATGAACATCCATACTGGCTAAACCGTTATCATCAAAAACTTTAGCAAAATCGTCTTTCCCGTCTCCATTAAAATCTCCTGTCAGCCATATTTGATTATCCCAAAAACCTCCTTGCCGATGTGCCCAACTTTTCATTTCTAGTAACCCTGGTTGTGGAAATAAATAAGTAATCGCTTTAATATCGCCCAAACTGAAATTATCAATCGTACATGCTGCTCCTCCATTCATTACAGATTGAGAATCTGTATTTGGCGTTCCTGGAATTGAAATCCCGAAAGATGAATTTGTATGAGTAATTCCTAAATTATGCCCTATTTCATGTTGTACATTAGAAATTCTCATGTTTTGAGTAATTGATTTATTACAATATTGATTAGAATCAAAATCGGGATTAACCCAAATTTTCTTGCCTGGTAATCCATTTACCGTTGGCCATGAACCTCGTCCAAAAGTATTTGAACCCAAATTAACATTTGGATCCTGTGAATCATATATAATTTCAATATGAGCCTTGGTAATTGAGTTTGTTATTTTTAGATTAAGTCCAGAATTAATAGAGTTCCATCGGTAAATAGCATCAATACTAGCATTTTGCCAGTCTGAATTCATTCCTGGATGTATATAAATATTAATATCATTAATAATCAAAAGGTTCTGATGTCTTCTTTGTTTAGCACTAGCGGTTTGTTTGGAAGCATATTCTTGATTTTTATAAAAAACTATATCATCATCTACTAGATAATAGGCGCCTTTATCTACGATTATATCCCTCGGAAAACCCCAACTCATTATAGATTTTAATACTAAATCATTTTGAGGTTCTGATGCAACTTCTTTTCCAACAAAGTCATCATCTTTAGAACATCCTATAGTTAACATCAAGATCAAAAGGGATAAAAAACTTAAGTAACTTAATTTATTGTTTTTCATTATTTTATGTTTTTAATATGTTTAAGTCAGTTTAATGTATTAAGCAAAGAAAATGTTACCCTCCTTGTTGTATGTTTTTTTTGGATAAAAAAACGAGTAGTTAAAAAATTGAATCAAAAAGACTCAAAACCTAGTCTATTATGTTCAAAAAGAAACCCAAAAGCTTCTATAAAGAACCATTCGGGTTAATTAGTTAATGAATAGTATAGTCTTCCTTTACTTTCTAGAAAAACGTTGTTTTAAATCGTCATAAATTGGTTTTGCACTGTTTACTCCTTTTTATTTGCTTCATTTATCTGTCCATAGCACAGTTGTCACCCTGAATTTATTTCAGGATCTTATAAATAAGAGTTTGATTATTAACAAAGTGAGATGCTGAAATAAATTCAGCATGACACCGATAGGCTGATATGACGAAAAACGGATAATTAAATAAATTTATTTTATAAAAAGAGCTCCCTGATCAGAGAGCTCTTTTTTAACCAATGCTTTTTTTGAATACTAGATCATTTGACTATAAATCGTAAGGTATTATTCTTACCTCCTTCTTGTTCTATTCTTAAAAAATACATTCCCGTGGTTAACTGTTTATCAAACACAATTGTTTTTTCTTCTGTGTCTGATTTTACATTTTCACTGTGAACTAGTACTGCAGTAGCGCTATATATTGTATACTTAAAATTATTTTTTACACCAGAAAGTGTTATACTATTTCCCTCTATAATCGTAGGATATAAGATGATCTCATTATCCGTATTTTTGCCAATCACGTCAATAAATTTTGAGTCTCCTCCTTCTTCTCCTTCTTCATTAGAAAATGGATTTCCGGGACCTTCCTTACATATAAATCCCGAAGGAGCTTCTCTAATTATCATGAATTGATCTGATACATTAAACCTTACTTTTACTTGTGGAAACCGTAATACTTCTGATTCTGAATTTGACTTTGCTTGTGCTTCAGATCTATTTCCAGAACTTTTAGAAAATCCAATCAACGGACGTAGTATCCCTCGACATAAAAAGTAGTGTGCAATAAAATATGTATCTTCTACTGATATACTGGTATTACTATCTAGAACAAAAACTTCTTTTCCCGGATTAGTAAACTTTTGCAACTCTCCAATACCCGAAAAACTCTGCAATCCTATATTATTTATGATATGTATACTTCCTACTTTTTTAAGGGTTTTCAATGCATCTAGATTAGTAATATTACCAGCTATTGATTCTGCTATGGTAATTCTACCTTTAACAATTTCATAATCAAAGTCATCTACTTCTGCTTGTGAAGTTAGCATGATATCTCCTACAAAAGTTTTGTAACAGGCTACTAATATAGAATTTACAGTACTAGTCTGTGCTGCATTATTTTCTATTGTTATACCTCCTCCAACAGCATTAACGGTTTTTAATAGGTGTACAACTCCACAAGCATTTTCTAAACTTCTATTATTTGTTATTTTTAAAGTTTTGGTAACAGTTTTGGTATTCTGTAATCCATCTACATCTGCTAATTGGGAATTATTAAAAATTGAAATAAGACCATCAATTCTTTCTAGATTTTCTAATCCTGAAAGAGATCTTAAATTTGGATTACCTCCTATTTCAAGCTGAATTATATTCTTACCTATAGCATTAGAAATTCCTGAAATATTTTCTAAGTTTTTATTATTGTACAATACCAACCTGTTAGCAAGAGAAGTTAAATTAGACAAATCGTTGAAATTTGTTATATCACAATTATTTAAAACTAGTGCTCTTACATCTTTTAATCCAGAAAAACCACTGAAATCGCTTAGGTTGTTATTTTTAATTCTTAATTCTTTAATTGAAAGGATATTAGCAAACACATGGATATCGCTTAACTTAAAATTGTTAGTCAATTCTAGATTACCTTTTATTTCATTAAGCTTAGTTAAACCATCTAAATTTGACAAATCATTACCTATAATTCGTATATCTGTACCGATGGTAGTTAAATTACTAAGTCCTGTAAAACTCACCATACTTCTATGTCCTTTAATCTCTAGAAAACCTCCTATTTGTTTTAGATTCACAAAACCATCTAAATCGGTTAACCCTTCATTTGCAAGTAGATTTAAATTCCCATTTAAAGTTGTTAACGTGTTGAATGCTCTTAAAGAAGTTATTTTTTTATTAATAGAAATCACCAAATTGCCATTAATTATTTCTAAACCAGATAATCCATCAATATTTGCCAAAATTGCATTTTTTGATAATTCAAGAGAACCATTAATCATTTTAAGGTTATGAAAAGCATCCAGATTAGTGATACTAGTATTGCTTTTAATATAAAGTCCTCCTCCCAAAGTTTCTAGTGTAGCTAAACTTGATAAGTCTGTAATATCTCCTGCTACATCTTCCTGGATCGTTAGATTTCCGGTTATTTCACAATAGTCAAAAGTATCGACCTGGGCTTGAGAAGTAAGTATTAAATTACCTTCATAGATCTTACAAGTATTACAATTAGCAATAATATCCTGTACAGAACTGGTATTAGCCGAATTACTATTAATTGATGGATATACCTGCACATAGCTAGGATCATAGGTTATAATGGGTATTATACCGCATGCATTGGATAACTTTGGGTTTCTTTTTACTCGTAAAGAAAAACCTTCAAACCCATCTAAACGGGTAACATTAGATAGTCCGTTAAGGTTATCTAGCATAGCATTATTTTCAATGACAAGTCTTTCTGTTATTTCAGTGATTTTAGATAAACCATCAATATTATTTAATACCGTATTGTTTGAAATTGTGATAGATCCAAATCCAATATTTGAGAGATTAGAAAGTCCATCCAAATTTGATAATGTCTCGTTTGATATAATTTTAAGGTTTCCTTTAATTGATGTTAGCATTAAAAGGTCGTTTAGGTCTACAATTGCTCCTGGAGATTTTTCCTGGATAACTAAATCCCCATCAACAGAGGTATAGTCAAATAAATCAATATCTGATTGTTCATCTATAGTCAAGTTTCCAGGATACACTTGGGCAAAGGTTGTATGTAAACAACAAAGAATTAGAATATAAAGTAGTGTACTGTTTTTCATTTTCTATTTATTTTAAATTGTTAAAAATTTGATTTCGGGTTTAATGTATTTGTAGTTATAATTGTTACCCTAAAAAATTTAGAAATGCATAAAAAAAGTTCTCGATAGATGAGAACCTTTTGTATTATATGAATATTATTTACTTTATCTAATTATAAATCGAAAGTTAGAGTTTTCACTTTCTTCCAGTATTTTTATTATATATATTCCTGAAGTAAGTTGTTTTTTAAAATGTATGGTTACATTTTTTGACCCTTTGAGCATAGTCTTTTCTTCTATTAATCGACCTGATATAGTATATATTTTGTAGTTAAAATCATTTTCTAAACCAGTAATATGAATCTCTTTTCCATTAGAAATGGTTGGATATACATTTTTATTTATTTTTTGAGATAATAGCTCAGAAGGGTTAACCTTGGATCCATCTTCACCATCTTCATTTGCAAATGGATTACCTGGTGTTGAATCTTTATCACAACTCTCTGCACTTTCAGGAAAAAGATATACAATAAAATCTTGTGTTGATTTTTTTCTAACCTTTAATCGCAATGCAATATTATCACATAAAAAGTATGATCTCGCTTCTTTAAAAACACCCTCTGGGAGAGCAGGATTATTATCTAATTCTAAATCTCCACCAATACTACCTTTATTTTTTAATCTACCTAATACATAAACATCCTTAAGTTCTGTATTATTTTTTATGATTAAATTTTCACCTACTCCTTTAAGATTCCTTAATTTTTCTATATTTTTTATCTTACCCGTCATTTCATCTGATATGATTAAAGAACCTTTTATATAGCAATAATCAAAAGCATCGACTTCTTCTTGTGTTTTTAACCATACATCATTTTCGGGATGAGTACATGCTAAGGATTGGCAATTATTAATAATATCTATTACATTACTTGTAATTTCTGAATTATTTGCAACAGAAATTGATCCAATTGCGGCTTCGGTCTGGAACAACTCTACAATACTACAAGCACTGATTAATTTTTTATTAGCAGTCAAAATAAAATTTCCTTTTATTTTTTTTAAATTCAATAAAGAATTAATACTTACCAGTGCCTCATTATTCTTAATAATAAGGTTTCCTTCAATTACCTCAAGACTACTTAATCCTTCTAATTTTCTAAAACCACTATTTTGAATGTTTAAATCCCCATGAACAATCGGGATACTAGATAGTCCATTACTATTAGAAAGTGCTCTATTATTTATAATGGTGATATTTTTACCAATTTTTTTTATTAAACGCAATCCGTTGATGTTCTTGAGTGAATTATTGCCTTTAATTTCAATACTTCCTGTTATTTCTTTAATCCCCTCAAGTCCATCGAGGTTTGACAACTTACTATTTCGTATAATCTTTAAATCTCCATCCAGAAAGGTAAGTTGAGATAAGCTTTTAATATTTGTGATTATAGATTGAGAAGTAGAAATAACATCAGGGTTTTCTACATACTCTCTGATAATCAAATTGCCTATAATTTTAGTCCCTTTAAAATTATCTACCTCTTTTTGCGAAGACAGGACAACATCACCTTTATGAGTTTGTGCATAAAAAAATGAAGTTATAAACACCGCTAGTAAAAAACATAATTTCTTTCTCATTCTAATTTTTGGTTTAGTTCTGTTTTTCGTTTAAGACAATTAATTACTACTCCTACGTTTCAAGGTTTCTTAATCAAATTGCACCTTTAATGTATTTTCTAAATAAAATGTTACTGTAGAGTACTCCAATTTTATTTAAGACTTATCCCGAGATATTATATATTTCTTTTTAAACCAATAAAAAAAACATAAAAGCAAAACTAAAATAAGTACAATACCTATTGGAAAAAATGTGTCCATATACCTATTACTCACCAGATCAATGGAGCCTGTATCTCCTATCAAATAAAAACCTCCCCAATAAAAGGGAGCAGCCTGATAAACATTAGTTTCCTCTAGATACTGTAATTTAGCTTGTTGTAATGCCTCGGCCTTATTCATCCCTTTTTCAAGATTAACATAGAAATTTTTCATCAACACCGGAGTAGTCTCATCAGAGACTTCCCAATTGGTCAGCAATAAACTTTTGGTTCCTGCATATTGAAATGCTCTCCCCAGACTCATAATTCCTTCTCCTCCAGAAATTTTTCCTGCACCTGTATTACAGGCACTCAATACAGCAAGTTCTGCAGGTATTTCTAAACCATAAATTTCTTGATTATATAAGTAGTTGTCTTGGTTAGATCCTTCTACCTGAGTAAAATGTAATTTAGAATTCTCAGGCTGTTTATTATCTATTTCGCCATGAACTGCCATATGTATTACCGCATAACGATTGGCATTTTTTTTAAAATTAGATTCTATCGCATGTTTCCCATAAAAGTAAGCTCCCCCTACAATATCAGAAATCGCTTTTATTTCTTTTCTTGCTCCTGGTAAATTGTCTTTTGTGTTTCTTAACGTATTCATAGAAATTACCTGATTTGTAGAAAAAGAATCATCATCATTCGAAAATGAAAAAGCTAAACATTCATTTAATACATCTGTCTTTCTGGTTTTATCAGTAAAAAATAAATCAGCAGAATTAGCATAACTAATCATCTGCTTTTTAACAAAATAAGGTAATTTTTTTGGATTTTGATTTTCGGAATCTTCTGTTAACAAGAGATCAAAATTAAGATGCCATAACATTCTATCGGGTATGATAATTAAATGTTTATTATACTTGTCGATAGGCATAGGAGCGATGAGTTGCAGATACAGTTCACGTCCAATTTTAGTATACCTCTCTATGTTTTTTGAAGTAATTGCATTTCTAAATTGAATTATTTTCTCTTTACTGCTTGTAGTTTGTATTTCTTCTACAGAAAATATGTGCTTTGATATCATAAAAGCATATGTACTGGTATCAGTCACAAAATATTCTAATAGTGTTGTTTTTTCTGGAATTCTTTTTTGGATTTCAGTAACAGAAATAACAGAAGCATCATACTTAAGTTGATGGTATTTGGGGTACTGAAATTCAATTTCTTTCATTAATGAATCCTTTTTCTTAGTATATGAAAAAACCAAATCAGTAAATTTGTTTATCCTCATAGAATCTTTAATTGTTTTTTGTTTATACTCATGAAGTTTTGAGGTATAATACCCTAACTTATCTCTCACTTCATCCATGAGTTTAATCTTACTCTCTTCTATTCCGACAAAATGCTTTGCTTTTATTTTTCTAAGTTGCTCATCTAATAATCGAGCTCTATTTTTTTCTGAAAAATAGAATGCCTTTTTTGCATATTTCTCATCTTTTGTTTTTGCATATAATAACAAAGCAACCTTAACTGCATCTTGATATACATTCACTGTAGTTTTTTCTAATGCTACTTTATCTGTAGTTAACATATATGAATTTCTGATTTTATCAATTAACGAATCGCAATACAAGAAGCTTGTGAGTGATTGTTCAAAATCTTTATCTATTTTATTGTTTTCTGCTCTTAGTTTAAGACTCTTTGCTTTTCCATAAACAGCTGATAACATGGTATAACTATTAAAATAGTCATCTAAAGACGGTAGTTTTTGCAGAGAGGCGTCTTTAAAACTTTTAGCCCCAGCAATAATAGCATTATGATACTCTTCTATTGCCATAGAATATTCCTTATTCATTTCATATATCCTAGCCTTATTATTATAACATTCTGCTGTATTTTGGTTTTTCTTTCCAAAGTTTTTGAGAGCTATTTTTAGATTTTTATCATAATACTCAATAGCATCTGGGTATTTTTGTTGCAATTCGTATAGTTTTCCCAATTCATCGTTAACCAACAACATTTCTCTATGATCTTCACCAAGTATTTTTTTGATAATATCTCTTGCATTCGTCAAGTAATCTAATGAAGTATTATAATCTTTTTTTAACGCATATGTCCCTCCAATATTTACCTTTACTGTAGCGGTTTCAAAATTATAATCACCATATATGTCTTGGTTAATCTTAAGTGCTTTATTATAATACCTAAGTGCTTGGTCTAATTTATTTAACCTTGTATATTGTGTAGCAATACCGGCATAAAACAATGCAAAACTTTCAGAGTCCTCTTTGTTTGTTTGCTTTAAAATATGTAATCCCTTTTGAAAATACTGTAGTGCTCTAAAATCCTCTTCTATATAACTATAATTAGCGCCAAGATTATAGTATTTCCTAGTTAGTTTAGCGTGATTTTCTCCATTGGTCTCTATGATTAGAGCGATAGCTTTTTCATAAAAAGGTACTGCCTGGTGGTAAAACCCAGCTCTGCTATATAGCACAGCCATGTTTAAATATACTGTATTAAGAATGTTTTTATCTTTCTTATTGTAAAGTTGCTCATTAATATCTAAAGCTTTAGAATAGTATTTTTTTGCATCGTCTACAAATCCTAATCTATCGTATACAATCCCTATATTATTATATAAAATTCCAGTTTTTATATGACTGAAACCAACGTTTACTTCTGTTATTTTTAATGCTTTTTCATAATAGCCTAAAGCTTCATAAAATTGATTTCTTTTTTTATTTACCTTAGCTATAATTGATAATGCATTTGCTTCTTCTAGAGAATTTTTATCCAATAGTTCATTACAAATGTTAATTACCTGATTAGAAAAATCAGTTACCTGATCAAAATCTCTGAGACTATAATGATTTTTGGCAATTTTATTAAGACTTTGTACATATCTCTTCCAAGCTTTATGCCTCATAAATATTGAAGCCGCATTTTCAAATGAATTAATGGATTTTTGATATGCTCTTTCTTTTAGAAGCGAGTCTCCTTTTACAAAATATTGATGAGCTTGTAATGTATCTTCTTTAACCTGTGCATGTATAGTAATATGAGTAAATATTAACATTGCACCCCATACCATCTTTAATATTATTTTCATAAATGTTACTATATTTTCTCTTACCACAAAATTCACACCAAAATCAGAGCTTTATTTTACTCTTCTATTTAACTCTCCAAAAATAAATATGTTACTTTTATGATCATTATTTCGCAAAAAAAAGGTAACAACTTATGTATATTTAACATTAACCGATGAGTAACAGCAATCAAGACAGTATTATTGAAGGAATTGTTGCAGGAGATGAAAGGATTATAAAAAAATTTTATGAAAAACACTTACCTCAGGTAAAAAGCTATATCTTAAAAAATTCTGGTAGTGAAGCTGATGCTGAGGATGTTTTTCAAGATGCAATGGTTTTTGTGTATGAAAAACTCGAGAATAACTCTCTGCAACTTACTTCCTCATTAGGTACGTTTGTATATTCTGTATGTAGAAATTTATGGCGAAATAAGCTCAAAGGGAATAAAAAAACTGTACATAATGAAAGCATACTTTCAATATCTAAAGCTAATGATATGGATATCATTGATCAGATCAATGATAATGAAAGGCGCTATGTATTTCAAAAATGTTTTTTAAAATTAGGGACAGGTTGTCAGGAACTTCTTTCTCTCTTTTTTGAAGGAGTATCTATGAAAGATATTGCAAAGCAAAAAGGGTATTCTGAAGCTTATACTCGAAAGAAAAAATTTGAATGTAAAAACAAGTTGGTAGCGATGGTAAAAGAAGATCCTATTTTTGAAGAAATCAAAATAAATACTAAATAGCTTTTATTATGAAAATGACGCAAGAATTATCAGAACAGATCGAAGCCTATATTGAAGGTTCATTATCTGGTAAAGCATTAACAGATTTTGAAAAGACTATAAAAGCTAATCCCGAATTGGAAGAAGAAGTTAAAATACAAACCGAACTCTTTAACAATCTTAGAAATAAAAAATCTCTTGACTTTAGAAAAAAACTAATTGAAATAAATAAAGAGATTAACGATGAAAAGGCTTCTGAGAAATCCAACACTTTTACTTTTTGGAAAATAGCAGCATCAATTTTAATTTTAATTGGTATTTCTTCTATTCTATGGTTTACTAATACTACTTCTGAAAATTTATTTGCTCAATATTATACCCCATATCCCATTGGAGATATCAAAAGAGGAGATCAAACTTCTATTGATGATAACTTTAAAAAAGTAGTATTGAATTATAAGAAAAAAGAATATCAAAAAGTTATTCCTTTTCTTGAGAGTACAATAGAAAAAAATCCTAATGATGAGCAATTAAAACTATGTTTAGGGAATAGTTATTTAAATACAAATCAGTTAAAAAAAGCTGAAGCATTGTTTCTGAGCTTTTCTGCAGAAAGCAAATACTATTCTGATGCAATATGGTTTCTATCTCTTACATATCTAAAAATGGAAAAAGAAGAGCAAACAATTTCTCTACTCGAAAAACTCAGTTCATCTAATAACATTCATACAGAAAATGCTGGTAATCTATTGAAAGATCTTGAATAATGAAGTAAAAATATCCTTGTATAAAGAATAATTTAGGAGTAAACTCTTAAATTACTTAATCTGCAATACCTGTTCTACTTATTCTAATGCTTTCACCATTATCATCTTTTTCTAACTTCACAGACATTCCACCACCTTCGCTTCGTATAGTATAGGTAATCACAAAATCATTTTCTTCATTTTTGCGAGTTACCTCTAGTTCATCAGACCAGCTATATTCCTTTTTATCGGGGTTTGTAATGATGAGTGTCTCCCCTTCAAAATCTAAGTTGGGAAAACCCAATTTTTCAGGGACATTAAACAATTGCTTTGCCAATAAAAATGCTTCTGACCATCTATCTGTTTTCAAAAATATGGTTTCTTCCCTTAGATAATACCCATCATAATCCCTTGTGATAGTTTCAAACAAAACTATCTTACCTGGACTACTTGGCCTGGCTCTTTCTACATAATCAGATACTTTTTCTTCTACACGTGGAGGAGCAATATCGGTTAGGTATCCATCAAAAACATACCCTTCTTTGTTATTGTAATTCACTTTTACCATGACTCCAGAAATATTATCTGCTTTTAACCAATTCTTTTTACTACTGGTGTCTTTTTCTAGATCTTCAACATATACTTTTTCACCGTATTTTATGGTAAATAATCTTTCTGATTTTAATGAAGCTGTATTCCTAAGAGATAAGCCATTTTTTGCCAAAATATAATACGCTTTAGTCGGTTGAGCATGGACAACACCAATTATAAAAAGAGTAAGAAAGAATATTTTGTTTTGAATTAGCCTCATCCTGTTCTGATTTTATCGAATAAAAATAAGAAATGCTTCTCTTATGGGAAGCATCTCTTATTTTATATATTTAGTAAAACAGTTTATTTTACGATCTGTTTTCCTTTAAATTTCCATTCTGTAATTCCCCCATCCAAGTCATAAATTTTAGTGAACCCAGCCTTTTTCATATATGCAGAACATTTACCGCTTCTTCCTCCTCGTCCGCAATATACCGCTACAGGTTTTGTTTTATCTACTTTGGCTATAAGGGCTTCAAAATTATCATCTCTAAAATCAATATTTGATGCTCCATCAATATGTCCATCTGCATACTCACCAGGAGTTCTCACATCAATAAGCTGTACTTTTCCCATTTCTAATAGTGAATCCATTTCTTCAACTGTAATTAACTCTACTGTAGAAGATTTATCTTCAACTTGTTTACAATTAAAAAGTAATAAAGAAAAGAAAGTAACTAATAAAAAAGGTTTAATTCTCATATATGTTATTCTGTGGTCTCGCCTTCCCATGCCATAAAACCTCCAATTAGGTTATATGTGGTCTCGAAACCCATTTGATTCATTAATGCACATGCTTGTCCACTACGCGCTCCAGAGCGACAATAAATATAATAATTTTTAGATTTATCTAATTTTTCAACCTCATCAAGAAACTCTTGCCCCAGACGAATGTCTATATTTAACATTTTTGGTATAAAACCTTCTTCTACCTCTTCTTCTGTTCTTACATCCAAGATTACCGCATTATCATCATTAACAATACGTTCTTGCCATTCTTCTTGAGTAATATCTGCCATTATAAAATATATTCTACGTAAAAATTAGACTCCTGTTATTTATATTCCTTACAAATATAAAGAGTACTTCATAAAATGTATAAAAACTATACATTCATTTATAAAAAACTTAAAAAAAATAAAAATTATAGAAAGAGTTCTACGCTTTTATACTACATCCAATAGCTTTTGTAATTTCTACGGGTACTTTTTCTCCTTTAAGTAAAGCATTTACTGCATCCTCAACATATTTTTCGGTGGCAGAAGAGGCATCTTTGTAGTTATTATCAATAGCTCCTATATATCGAACAATATTTCCTTTATCAGTTTTCTCAAGAACATATACATGAGGTGTTTTGGTTGCACCATACTGAGGATATATCTTTTGGCCATCATCAAAAAGGTAAGGAAAAGTGAAACCTTTATCTTTTGCCCGTATGATCATATTATCAAAACTATCATCTGGGTAAGCTTTTGGATTATTAGGATTTATAGCAATAACGGGATATCCTTTGGTTTTAAAATTCTTGTCCAAAGCAATAATTCTATCCTCATAAGCCACAGAGTATGGGCAATGATTACATGTGAAAATCACAATAAAGCCCTTAGCATCTTTATAATCAGCCAGTGCAATATCGGTATTATCAATATTTTTTAGTTTAAAATCTGTAGCTATGTCTCCAATTGAATATCCTCCATCAGTTTCAGGATTAGATACTTTGTCTATAGCAAAAGCACTTATAGCAATAATAAAAGCTACTCCAACAAGAATTTTTAACGTTTTCATATGCATTTAGATTTACAATAATAGTTAATAAAGATATTTAAAGCATTTTTTTGAGCTCTTTTTCCAATTCATTATAGGTAAAAGATCTTTCATAAAAATTAACGGTTCCTCCTTTGTATATAATTGTAGCTGGTATAGAACCAGACCAATTCTTACTTACTTTTGGTATCCAATTATTAGCATCTGGATCATCCAATAGGACTACCTTACTTTCTATTTTTTGTTTTTTAACAAAAGGAATTAATTTAGACTCTACATGCTTAGGCAAATCCAGACTTACCAAAATAACTTCTACTTCATCATCAGGGTACCTACTATTAATCAACTCAAAATAAGGGAGTTCTGCTACACAAGGTTTACACCAAGTAGCCCAGAAATTAATAACCCTAGTTTTTTCATCATTAATCGTTAATAAAGGTTTGAAGCTTTCAAAATCATACACTGGTATTTCTACTCCTTTACTTTTAAAAACATCTTTAGCATCAAGAGCAATTGTCTGCTCTCCTTTACAGTTAGCAAAAAATATAACCAGCACTATATATAAAATCCATTTTAACATGACGCCAATGTATCAAAACCATTGTTTAGGGAAAAGAAAATTAACAAGGTTTCCATCTTTTATCTAAATATTTTCAGAATTTTTCACAAATGTTTAACCTAATAGTAATACTATTCTTAATGGCAATAATACTATTTAACCTTGCTTTAAATTTAATTTTAACAAAGAATTAATATCATTTTATAATTTTAAAAAGAAAAACCGACATACATTTGTACATACAAATATTGTACATACAATTGAAAATAGAAAACATTATAAAGACAGAAGTTGAGCTTCCAATTTCCAGAAAGGCAATAGTTAATCTACTCTATACCGAAAATTGGATAATGGAAAAAATCAATCTTGAATTAAAGACATATGACATCTCCATTCAACAATTTAACGTATTGCGTATTTTAAAAGGTCAAAAAGGCAAACCCGCTAACCTTTCTACAATACAAGAAAGAATGGTAAGCAAAATGAGTAACACGACAAGATTGGTTGACAAGCTTATTCACAAAGGGTATGTAAAAAGAGATACTTGTCCGTCTAATAGAAGAAAAGTTGAAATTACTATTACTCAGGAAGGAAAAACATTTATAGATAACATAAGTCCGATAATGACCACGTTCGAGGACCAGCTAACATCAAATCTTTCAAAAGAGGATTTGACACATCTCAATGAGCTCCTCAATAAACTAAGAGATATAAATTAATCATTAACTATATATAACTATTTATTTTAAAAATCATGAAAACTAAACTTAAAACATTAATCTTAGCTATTGCAGCTATAGCTACCACTTCTACTTTTGCACAAAAAAAAGAAGTTAAAGCTTCAGAAAGTACAATCAACTGGACTGGTAAAAAAGTTACTGGATCACATACCGGAACACTTAATTTATCTGAAGGCTTTCTTGTATTTGACGGAGAAAATATTACCGGAGGAGAATTTACTGTTGATATGACCACACTAAAGGTTACAGATCTTGAAGCAGGGCAAGGAAAAGAAAAACTTGAAGGACACTTAAGTTCTGATGATTTCTTTAGTACCGCAAATCATAAAACAGCAAAACTAGTGGTAAAAAAAGCTAAAAAAACTGATAAAGGCTATAAAATTGCAGGAGATTTAACTATCAAAGGAAAAACAAACCCTATCGATTTTGATTTGGCCATTAATGGTAATGCTGCTTCTACTACGCTTAAAGTAGACAGAACCAAATATGATATTAAATACGGATCTGGAAGTTTCTTTGACAATTTAGGCGATAAAGCGATCAGTGATGAGTTCGAATTAGCTGTTAATTTAAAAATGTAAAATTTTATAGCTTCAAATTATAATTAATTTATATATTTGAGCCAAGAAATAAAAAATGAAAGTAATCTTAACAAATAATTGGTGGTGGTTATCTCAAAACGAAAACGTCGTGAGATAGTTCCTGTTATTATGTTAAGTAAACATATCAAAGGCTTGTCAAATCACGACAAGCCTTTTTTTTGTTACCTAATCAAAGACTTTAAATTATAAATCAGTAAAGTATAAAATGAGTTATAAATTAACCACACATTTCAAACAAATCCTGGCAGACACCTTTACTCCAGTAAGTGTTTATCTAAAGATTCGAGATCGTTTCCCCAATAGCTTACTATTAGAAAATAACGACTATCGAGGCAGTGAAAATAGTTTTTCTTATATCTGTTGTAATCCAATTGCAAATATCAAAATAGAAAACGAAATTATTTATCAATCTTTCCCTGATAAAAGCATTAAAGAAATTCCTATTACAGAAGACACTAATATCCCTGAAATTGTTGAACAATTTGGTAAGCAATTTGAAACCACAAAAAGTAACTTCAAATTTATTAACAATGGTCTTTTTGGATATATAGCATATGATGCTGTTCGATATTTTGAAGATATATCGATTTCTAAAAAAGAAGGTGCGCTAGACATTCCTGATTTACAATACACAGTATATCAAAACATTATTGCTATTAGTAATTTTACCAATGAAGCCTATATTTTTGCACATTGTTACGAATCTGAAAGTAATATCTCTGAAATTGAATCTTTACTTAAGGTTAAAAACTTTGCTTCATATAATTTCGCTACTATAGGAGATACAACTTCAAACCTTAACGACGAACAATATAAAGAACATGTAACATTGGCAAAAAAGCACTGCCTAAGAGGCGATGTTTTTCAGTTAGTACTGTCCAAGCGCTTTTCGCAGAAGTTTAAAGGAGATGAGTTTAATGTATATCGAGCACTACGAAGTGTTAACCCTTCTCCGTACCTGTTTTATTTTGATTATGGAGATTTTAAAATATTCGGAAGTTCTCCTGAGGCTCAATTGGTGGTAAAGGATGATATGGCAGAAATTCATCCTATTGCCGGAACCTTTAAACGTACAGGAAATGATGAACAAGATGCAGAATTAGCAAAAAAATTATCTGAGGATGAAAAAGAAAATGCAGAACATGTAATGTTGGTTGATTTGGCACGCAATGACCTAAGTCGCAACGGAAGTGATGTTACCGTAGAAACCTATAGAGAAGTTCAATTTTATTCTCACGTAATTCATTTGGTGAGTAAGGTCACTGGTAAAAAACACCAGGATACAACTACCATGCAAGTTGTAGCTGATACCTTTCCTGCAGGAACTTTAAGTGGGGCACCAAAGCACATGGCCATGCAACTTATAGAAAAATACGAGACCGTAAATCGTGATTTCTATGGTGGAGCTATTGGTTTTATGGATTTTTCGGGAAACTTTAATCATGCTATTATGATTCGTACTTTTTTAAGTAAAAATCACCAATTACATTGGCAAGCTGGAGCTGGATTGGTTAACGAATCAAACGAAGAAAACGAATTACAGGAAGTATATAATAAATTAGGAGCATTAACCAAAGCATTAAAACTTGCTGAAGAAATATAGGAGCTTAGAAACTCCAAAATCAAAAAATGAGTAAAAAAATATTAGTAATAGACAATTACGATTCATTTGTATACAATCTGGTTCATTATTTAGAAGATTTAGGTTGTGAAGTTATCGTAAAACGTAATGATCAGTTACGATTAGAAGATGTTGAACAATACCAGAAAATCTTACTTTCTCCAGGCCCTGGTATACCCGAAGAAGCTGGTTTATTAAAAGACATCATTAAAACGTACGCCAATACCAAAAGTATTTTTGGAGTCTGTCTGGGGCAACAAGCTATAGGCGAAGTTTTTGGCGGGGATTTAGTCAACCTTGAAAATGTATATCATGGTGTTGCTACAAACATCACATTATCAGTAAAAGATGAACCTCTTTTTGATGGGTTAAATGAAAACTTTGATGTAGGTCGATATCACTCATGGGTAGTCGCTGATCAAAACTTACCAGACTGTCTCCAAGCAACATCTTATGACGAAAATGGTCAAATTATGTCTTTACGCCATAAAGAATTAGATGTACGTGGAGTACAATTTCACCCAGAATCAGTATTAACTCCTGATGGAAAAAAAATACTGGAAAACTGGATAAAGGATTAATTTTTTCATGCTCTCAATAATGAGAGACTCAATATTAAATAATAAAAGAATTTCTGCTTTTGTAGAAATGATAAGAAATAATTTTTAGATGAAAAATTTACTAAATCGATTAATCAATCACGAAACCATCTCTAAAGAAGAAGCAAAAGGTGTTTTGGTCAATATTTCTAAAGGAGAATATAATCAAAGTCAAATTGCATCATTCCTTACAGTATATATGATGCGTAGTATTACTGTAGAAGAATTGGAAGGATTTAGAGATGCCTTACTAGAACTTTGTATTGCTATAGATTTAAGTGAGTATAATCCGGTGGATCTTTGTGGTACAGGTGGTGATGGAAAAGATACTTTTAATATATCAACGCTTTCTTCTTTTGTTTCTGCCGGAGCAGGAATTAAGGTGACTAAACATGGTAATTATGGAGTTTCGTCTAAATGTGGAAGTTCTAACGTGATGGAACATCTCGGTATTAAATTTAGTAATGATAAAGATTTTTTAAGACGAAGTATTGATAAAGCTGGTATTTGTGTCCTACATGCTCCATTGTTTCATCCTGCCATGAAAAATGTAGCACCAATTCGTAAAGAATTAGGTGTAAAAACATTCTTTAATATGCTTGGCCCTATGGTAAATCCAGCATTTCCTAAAAATCAGATGGTTGGAGTTTTTAATCTCGAACTAGCAAGAATGTACGGGTATTTATACCAAAATACAGATAAAAACTTTACTATAATTCATGCATTAGACGGATACGATGAAATTTCTTTAACAGGAAGCACAAAAACCATTTCTAATCGTACAGAAGGAATGTTAACACCACTGGACTTTGGAGTATCCGCATTAAGACAAGAACAAATTGCTGGTGGTGATTCAATAGAAGAATCTGCTAATATATTTATGAATATTCTAAGTGGCAAAGGCTCAGAAGCACAAAACAATGTGGTTTGTGCTAATGCAGGAATGGCAATTGCTACAGTTAAAGGCCTTGAACCAAAACAAGGGTTCGAAAAAGCAAAGGAGGCACTACTTTCTCTAAAAGGACTTGCTGCATTGAAAAAAGTACAAGAGCTTAGTAAAAATTAAGAAAACAAATTTTGTTTTTCAGGATAAACTGGAATTTAAATACTAACTATAATTAAGAAGATCCTGAAACAAGTTCAGGATGATAGGAAATGAACATATTAGACAAAATAATAGCCGATAAACACAAAGAAGTAAAGCTTAAAAAAAGTTTAATTCCGGTTACGCAACTTGAAAATTCTGTATTGTTTGAGCGTAAAACAAATTCGTTAGCAAACGCATTACGAACTAGTGCTACAGGTATTATAGCAGAACACAAGCGCAGGTCTCCTTCTAAATCTGTAATTAATCAAAATGTAAGTGTCCAAGATGTTGCAGAAGGATATGAAAAAGCTGACGTATGTGGAATGTCTGTTTTGACCGATGGAAAGTATTTTGGAGGTTCTTTGGATGATCTTCTTTTAGCAAGATCTTCTGTTAAAATGCCTTTACTTCGCAAAGAATTTATCATCGATGAATATCAACTATTAGAAGCTAAAGCCCATGGAGCAGATGCCATCTTACTAATTGCTGCAGTATTAACACGCGATCAGATTAAATCCCTATCAGAATTTGCAAAAAGCTTATCTCTGGATGTGTTATTAGAGGTTCATAATCAAGAAGAGCTTCAGAAATCGATTATGCCTTCATTAGATATGTTGGGAGTAAATAACAGAAATCTAAAAACCTTTGAAGTGAGTACCGATATCAGCAAATCACTAAGTACGCAAATACCAGATGATTTTGTTAAAGTTTCAGAAAGCGGAATTAGCAGCATCGAGGCCATAAAAGATTTAAAACAATATGATTATAAAGGTTTCTTAATTGGCGAAAATTTTATGAAGACAGAAAACCCGGGAGCTAGCGCTATAGAATTTATAAAACAACTAAAATGAATACAATATTAGTAACTGGAGTAACAGGAAATATAGGCTCACATGTATTGTTTGAACTACTGTTTGATTTGTATTCAAAAAGTGAAGAGGCAACTATCTATGTCTTGATTCGTAAACAACCTAAAAAATCTGCAAAACAACGTTTATTAGACGAAGTTTTTACAGAACAGCTTATTCCCAAAAAAATAGTTCCTTTCTATAAAGAATACTTAGAAAAATACATCCACGTCATTGAAGGAGAAATCAACAACTTTATACTTCCCGATGATGCGGGAAATGATTTGATCGTATATCATTTAGCTGCTTCAGTAAATTTAAGCAATACCGAAAAAGCAAAAAACGAAATTGCTCATGTAAATTATGTCAATACACAAGCATTTTTTGAGACTATTAAATCGAGAACAAAAAAATTAGTCTTTGTAAGTACAGCTTTCTCCAGAGGTGAAATAGAAGGTGAAATTACCGACGATTATCACTCTGTTACAAATTTTGATTTTAGAAACTTTTACGAAGCTTATAAAATGAAAGTTGAAAAATTGATCTTACAAATTGCCAAAGAAAATAATTTCAGTTGTACCATTGCCCGTCCAAGTGTCGTATCCGGAAGACTTATTGACTATCCAAAATTTGTAAGCAGTCGATATATTGTATTCTATGCTATTGGTGAGTTCTTCAAAAAAATAAAAAAGACACATCCAGAGCTGGGAAAAGTTAGAATGGTATTAAACATGGATGGAGGACTTAATATTGTCCCCGTAGATTATGTGGCCAAAGGAATCATTCGTGCAACAGATATCGATGAAGAGCAACTCAATATTACATTAACTCAAAATGTTCCAACACAACATATTATCAAAAGTATTTTACAAAAATGTGGTGTAGAGATTGAATTGGTTGATGAAGAACCAAAAGACAAAACAAGGATTGAAAAATTATTTTATAAAACAATTGGTAGTCAATTGGTAAAATATTCAACATCCAAAAAACATAATTTTGAGTCTAAATTGATAAGAGAATTACTAGCTGATATTGAAGAACCTAATATGCTCGATAGCTTTAGTGAGGTATACAATTTTGCTCACAATATTAATTTTGATAATAACAATATTAAATTAGAACCAAATCTTTAACATTGAAAACTAAAAATATAAAAATAAAGGTTTGTGGAATGAAGTTTCCCGAAAACATTAAGGATGTTGCTCTATTACAACCAGACTATTTAGGGTTTATTTTCTATGAGAAATCTCCAAGAAATTTTGAAGGAGGTATCCCTAATATTTCAGAAAAAATCAAAAAAACTGGAGTTTTTGTGGATGCTTCTATCGATTTTATTATCAAAAACGTAAAACAACATGATTTCAAAGCTATCCAGTTACATGGTAATGAAAGTGTTGAATTTTGTATTGAGCTTAAAAATGAGCTTAATAGCCCTGACAGGTTTTTAAAACCTATAGGGTCTCAGCATATAGAATTATGGAAAGTATTTTCTATCAAAGATCAATTTGATTTTGATATCCTAAAACCATATGAAGGAATTGTAGACTGCTTCTTATTTGATACCAAAGGCAAAGAAAAAGGTGGTAATGGATATGTTTTTGATTGGCGGGTTTTAGAAGGATACTCTTCTTCTACTCCATTTATTTTAAGTGGCGGTATTGGTTTAGCCGAAATTGATGCTGTTCAAAATTTTCTAAACAGACCAGAATCTAAATACCTATATGCCATTGACGTTAATAGCAAGTTTGAAGATTCACCTGGATTAAAGAATACAGAAAACATAAAAAAATTTAAAAAACAAATAGTATCACTCTTAGGAGAATAAAAAATTATAGTATGACTTATCAAGCAAATGAAAAAGGATATTATGGAGATTTTGGAGGAGCATATATTCCCGAAATGCTATATCCTAACGTAGAAGAATTAAGAACTACATATCTCGATATTATGAATGAACCTTCTTTTAAAGAAGAGTTTAATCAATTACTAAAAGATTATGTGGGCCGTCCATCTCCTTTATATTATGCTAAACGACTTTCAGAAAAACATAACACAAAAGTATACCTAAAGCGTGAAGACCTTAATCATACTGGAGCTCATAAAGTAAATAACACCATCGGTCAAATACTTGTAGCCAAAAAATTAGGTAAAAACCGAATCATTGCAGAAACCGGAGCTGGACAACATGGGGTTGCTACTGCAACAGTTTGTGCCTTGATGGGGGTAGAATGTATTGTTTATATGGGAGAAATTGATATTAAAAGACAAGCTCCTAATGTGGCTCGTATGAAGATGCTTGGTGCAGAAGTAAGACCTGCTAAATCTGGAAGCAAGACGCTTAAAGATGCCACCAATGAAGCAATACGAGATTGGATCAATAACCCTGTAGATACGCATTATATTATTGGTTCTGCTATTGGCCCACATCCCTACCCAGATATGGTGACACGATTTCAATCTATAATCTCTGAAGAAATCAAATGGCAATTAAAAGAAAAAGAAGGAAAAGAACATCCTGATTATGTAGTCGCTTGTATTGGGGGCGGAAGTAATGCTGCAGGAACATATTATCACTTTCTGGATAACCCAAACGTAGGCATTATTGCCGTTGAAGCAGCCGGAAAAGGAATACATAGTGGAGAAAGCGCAGCTACATCTCAACTAGGTAAAGAAGGTATTATTCATGGTTGTAAAACGCTATTGATGCAAACTCCTGATGGACAAATTACAGAACCTTATTCAATTTCTGCAGGGCTTGATTACCCTGGCGTTGGACCTTTACATGCGCATCTATATAAATCTGGACGAGGAGAATTTTATTCCGTAACAGATGATGATGCCATGACTGCCGGGTTAGAACTATCACAATTAGAAGGTATTATTCCTGCTATAGAAACCTCTCATGCATTGGCTATTTTTAATGATAAAAAATTTAAGCCCGATGATATCGTTGTGATCAGTCTTTCTGGCCGAGGAGATAAAGATCTTAATACATACATAGATTATTTTAAACTGTAAAATAGTTTATTTTATCTATTTCAAAAAAGAATTAAAACTTGTCATTCCAGCCTTGACTGGAATCCACAATACAAACTAAAGAATGAAAAGATTCTCTCCTTCGAGAGAATGACATAAAATAGAACTTTTATGAACAGAATTAATACAGCCCTAGAACAAGACAAAAAAATACTTTCTATATATTTTACTGCCGGATACCCATCACTTCATGATACTACAAAAGTGATTCAGGATTTAGAAAAAAATGGAGTAGATATGATAGAAATCGGATTACCTTTTAGTGATCCCTTAGCCGATGGACCAACTATTCAGGAAAGCTCTACCATAGCGCTAAAAAATGGTATGACGACTTCTATTCTATTTGACCAGCTAAAAGATATTCGAAAAACCGTAAATATCCCTTTAATCATAATGGGGTATTTTAATCCAATGATGCAATATGGTATAGAGGCATTTTGTGCCAAATGTCAAGAAATAGGTATTGATGGGTTGATTATTCCAGACCTACCAGTAGCAGAATATCATGAGCATTATCAGGAAACATTTGAAAAATACGGATTAATTAATGTATTACTTATTACTCCTCAAACTTCTGATGAACGAATACGATTTATCGATAGTGTCTCTAACGGTTTTATATACATGGTGAGCTCTGCAAGTACAACAGGAGCCAAAAACACCTTTGGAAACACACAACAAAAATATTTTGAGCGTATCCAATCTCTTAATTTAAAAAACCCACAAATTGTAGGTTTTGGGATAAGCAATAATGAAACATTTATGCAGGCCACTAAAACAAGCCAAGGAGCTATTATTGGTTCTGCTTTTATAAAACATTTGACTCGCCAAGGAGTAGATAAGATTGGAGATTTTGTAAAAGAAATACGATAACCATCCTATAAAAAATAATTGATATGCTCATTAAAAAAATCACAACATCTGTACTCCTAATTATAATATCATTACAATTTAGTTTTGGGCAATCCGATTTTAAAACCAGATTATCCAATGCCGGATTAGAATTAACAAAACAAGAAGTTACTTATGATCCTGCTTATTTCTCTATTGATTATCCAAATGGAGATGTCCCTAGTGATAAAGGAGTCTGCACAGATGTCGTGATAAGAGCATATCGAAAACTAGATATCGATCTACAAAAAGAGGTACATCTGGATATGAAAACTAATTTTAATCTATATCCAAAAAACTGGGGATTATCTAAAACCGATAAAAATATCGATCATAGAAGAGTTCCTAATCTAATGAAATTCTTTTCTCGATTTGGAAAAGTAAAACCTATTTCCAAAATATCAGATGATTATATTCCTGGAGATATTGTCTGTTGGAATCTTGGTGGAGGAATTACTCATATCGGATTAGTTGTTGACAAAAAATCTGCTGATAAAAAACGATATATGATTGTTCATAATATTGGCAGTGGTCAAGTATTAGCTGATTGTCTTTTTGACTATAAAATTATTGGTCATTATTCTTACAAAAAGTAGTTTTCAAAATTCTAAACCTTAATCTAAGCACATCTGTATTGTATCTTTAATATTCGTAAAGTATTTGCTCGTCCCAAAACTCTAGATTTAAAAGTACTTTATTACTATCTACTATTCGAATTGGTCTTAAATCAAAAGAGTATGTTTTTGAAATAAAAGCATTGCATAACTCTTCGTTTTTAAGCAGAATTCTTAGGTCTCGTTGTTCTGGATTAGATTCGGCAACTCTATTAGCATCTACCAATTCAGTTACCCAGGTTTCACCACTACAACCTCCAGATCCGATGATAACTTCTAAACAATCTCCAGTTATCTCAACACTTTGAATTGAAAATACAGAAGATTCATTATTCTTATATTTTAGAATATCTATACTAGTTATTTGGTCACATTTAGAATCTATAAATTCATCATTATCATCTGAATCACTACAGGACACAAATAACATCAAGAAAAGGCAGAAAATTGTAAAGATCTTTTTCATGTTCTTCTTTATACCAAGATGATGAAATCTAGAAAAGGTTGTGTGCAAACTCATATTTTATTCTCGGTTTAACACATAGTAAGTTTAAAGATTTGTGTGATTTATCAAATAGATCGCAATTTTTGGATTAAAATCTATTTTTTATTTATAACATTATTCTTGTTTCATTCAATATCAGGTGACCAATGAGGATCTAAGGATTTACCATGTCCTTTAGGACACTTTCCATATCCAAAAGAACTAGAACTCCAGTGTTTACTACAGTAAAATTCACAGCAACTATCACAATAGCCAGCCATATCATAAAATTGATCTCGTATTTTACTCGCAATATATGGTTTTGTAAATGCATCAATTATCCTCAATTTTCGTTTCAAATTGATAGCATCTCCAATCTCTCCATTATTTCCTCCCGGGCCAGAATATAGTAAATAAGTAGCATCAAAGTTTCTAATTTTTTTGTATTGATTTAATTTTTCATTACTCCATTCATTAGCTCCTTTAGGATATAGATTTGGTTCTACAATTTCAATTTTGGCAACTGAATTATTACACTCCGAACACATGGGTTCAAAACAGATTGACTTTATATTAAGTTCTTCTATTCCTTGACTTAATGAAACATCTATTTTCTTAACGAGTCGATATTTTTTCTTATCAAATTCTTCTTTATGTTTTTCATCATGTGAGTATTCTTTAACAAGTTCGATTACCCCTTCTTCACATAGTTTTTCTAAGTCATCATAAGAGATATCGTTTAAGGAAAAAGATTCAGGCTTTCCATTGATTTCGAGAAACCAGGGATACCACATTACACCCCAAAATTCCCAGTGATATTCAAATTCAAAACAATTAGCCTTTTCACATTTTTCTCGGATTTCAGAAATTAAAACATGTAATCTTTCATTCATTCTAAAGTGCTTTAATCATTTCTTCATATTCGCAAATTTTCGTTTCCAATCTTTTATTTAAATAATCATTCTTATTTTTTAGAGTAGATGAGATTAGCTTTGCTTCATTACAATATTTAATTATTTTATCTTTACTCCAATGTTGTGGTGGGGTTTGTAAATTTGTTATTCTATCAGCAATTTTAACAAGACCAACCTCTTTTTTTAATTTATTTATGCGAGTTAAGCTATCTATCATTTTTTCCTCTTTGGACACTAACTTTTCATCTTTTGTTAATGCGCAAACCGCTTGAGCAATAGTTTCATTAAATTCTTTTTTAATTTCATCAAAATCTGCTGTTGTATCTTCAATTGTATCATGTAATATAGCTATCTGAATCGCAAAATCAATATCAAAAGTTTTATCAAAATTATATGCAATTAATACTTCCATAGCAACATTAGAAATATGTAACAGATAATTAGAATTTGTTCCTGGGACTTTCTGCTCACTGTGTTTTTCGCCAGCAAACTTCATTGCTTTTTGATATAATTCTTGTGTCATTTTATTATTTAACTTATAGTGGATAGCCTCTACTGCATTATAGGTTTACATCTCACAGGGAATAAACAAATTAAGCAAACCTTATTAATTTTTATTTAATAGTTCTTAATCATCCCAGACCTGAACCCCAATACATCTCTAATATCATACTAATTCCTATATAAATGTACACATATCTCCCAATATTGATATATACATAAGCCAGTAATTCTTTTCTTATTGTTTTTCTTTTTATACAATTCTATCTATGATAGCATTAACCTGATCAACCATGAATCTGTATTCTGTTTTGCAAATATGTTTTTCATCCTTGTCTGGTTTGAAGAAAAAACAGAAAATTATATTTAAATCCGTATATTAGTATATAACACATAATCAATTAATTAACGCAAAATTTAATTTATGGGCAAAGGAGATAAAAAAACACGTCGTGGTAAAATATGGATAGGAACTTATGGTAGATTAAGACGCCGAAAAAAAGCAACGGCCGTACCTAAAGTTGCAAAACCTAAAGCTAAATCAACAACTAAAGCCAAACCAAAAACAGAAGTAGAACCTGAACCAAAGGCCAAACCAGTAGCAAAAAAAAGTACAGAAAAGAAAGTGGAAAAAGAAACATAAACAAGATGAATACATATTTTAGAAACCCTAAATTCAATACGATTGATTTTAGGGTTTTCTTTTTCTTTTGTAGTTCTATCGAGATTAATTATCATTGTATTTCTAAATATAAAATCCATGGCCAAAAAATTACTAGTATTATTAATGACCATTCTTATTGTTTCTTGTAATGACAGTAAGACGCAAAAGACTTCAGACGCTCTCGATGAAGTCGAGTCTAATGAGAGAAAAGATAACACCAATAATCCAGTTGATGAAAATTCTAGCAATACATCTAACCTCAACGGAGTTGATTTTTCAGCAGAAGTAAAGAATTTTATCACCTGTAAAAAAGCTGCTACAGAACGTAATGACTGTAGAAATAGTATTACTAAAATTATCACTAAAACATATGATCTTACAGAATTTAATGATCCTAAATTAGGCTATGTAGTTTATGATAGTATACGACCTATTGTAGAAAGATCAAGAGAATGGTTACAACTTGGCTCTATAAATCAAGAGACAATAAATCAGGCCTTAGCGCATACCAATCGTGGAGGTTTATCATTAATCATCGATACTGCTAACACGTATGGACATGTAGTGATGATTATTCCTGGTGAGACTAAAAAATCAGGTTCATGGGCAATGAAATTACCTAATGTTTTATCCTTAACAAATTACAAGCCAGAAAAATCATTCTATAATAAATCACTCTCCTATGCAATGCAAAAAAGTGATGATTTAAAGATTTTTTTGAGGCAATAAAAAAATAAAATCTCTAGTTAAAAGAATTTTTGATACTGCATTACCCTATAATCAATCGTATTGAATTTAGGGTTTTGTTTTTTTAACTCTTTATACTCTTGTAAACTACCAATAGCTCTATTCGCAGCTCCTGATGGCGCTGTTAATGACACGGTTTTTATTATTCTATTTTCACGGCTCTGCTTACTTAATATAAATTGATGTATTCTCGGAATTTCATTTGACACCACTTCTAGTTTCATATCATATTCTTTGAGATGTTTTCTGAAAAAATATTCAGGGCCGTTTTTACTATTACCTCCGGTAAATATTAAAGTATCTATTTTTGGATATTGCAACAAATATCCTATGAGATCTCTTAACTTAATGTTTTGCATTCCCAAATCTGAAGCATCAATCTTTTGACGATTACAACTATGAACTATATCACAGACTCCAATACCTCTTGATGTTAAGAAATCTTTTCTTTGCTTTGCCGCCATCTCTGTAGTCTCAAAAACCAAATTAAGTCCAAAAATCCGATCCAGAACCGGCCATAGTAATCCGTTACTGCTACCATAGCAGAAATCTACATCCTTTTCATTAAGTTCTCTAGTGGTAAACCGTGGTGGTGGAAGCGTTCCTACAATTAATTTTGTTGCTCCTTCTGGAAAAAAGGGTTCGTATGGATGGGTATGTATGAACACTATAAAGATTTACAAATTATGATTCACGAAGGTAGGAGTTATATCTAAAAAGTAAAAATGGTAGTTTTTTTAAATTTTAATTTCTGTTTATATATATGATATCGCGTGAGGGATAGTAGTGGCATCCTTTTTTATTTGTCTACTTCGACAAGCTTAGCATAACAAATAAGAAAGATATAGCGAATAGCCCGACCCGAAATGTAGTGCAGGGGCACGCCCAAAAAGATACACTATCAATTATAAAAAGGATTCCAGCCTGCGCTGGAATGACAAATAGGAAATTCTAATCCTATGCATCAGATATTTTTAGAACTGGAAGTAAATAAAGGGTTGAAAATCGGCCGCATACGTTTGATAACATATAATAGCGACTACCATAGCTACAACTGCTTTAATCACTATATTACTTTTTATAAACTGCTCTAAAATCCAATCTTTGGTCTTATAAGGCAACCAATGTGTAATATACCCAATCCCCATTATGATGAAAACTGTACGGTATTCCCAAAGTACAAGCAACGCATTTTTCCAGTCCATATTGGTTGCTACTTGTTGATAGAAGCGACTAATATGATCCATACTATTACCTCTAAAATAGATTCGTGTAAACGTGATAAATATAAAGGTAAATCCTATTTTCCATACCGTAGCCAACCATGCGTTAGAATTTTCATAAGGACTGATTTTTCGCCAATATTTATAAACAACAACTCCTAATCCGTTTAATCCTCCCCAGATTACAAATTTCCAGGAAGCTCCATGCCATAACCCTCCTACTAGCATGGTAATCATAATATTTACATTTCGATTAAAATGCCATGCTAATTTTGAAGAAAATAGAGTAATGATTAATACCAACCCTATCCCCGCAGTTGCTATAATGGCAATTCCAAAATCTGCATAAGCAAATACTCCTAAAAAAGTAAACACTGTTATGAAGATATATGAAAAAATACTTCCATTACGATTACCTCCTATGGGTATATATAAATAATCTTTGAGCCAACTTGATAAGGAAATATGCCATCGCCTCCAAAAATCTCCACAATGAATTGCTTTATAGGGTGAATTAAAGTTAACAGGTAATTTATATCCCATAAGTAATGCTAATCCGATAGCTATATCGGTATATCCAGAGAAATCTCCATAGATTTGCAATGAATATCCAAACATTGCCATAATATTAGTAAATCCAGAGAACATCTCGGGGACATCAAAGACCCTATCCATAAAATTAGCCGCAATATAATCGGCAAAGAGCATTTTTTTGATTAACCCCTTTAGGATCATAAAAGTAGCATTACCAAAGTCTTGTTTGGTAATATTAATCTCTTTTCGAATCTGCGGTACAAAATCTGCCGCTCTTACAATTGGTCCAGCCACTAATTGAGGAAAGAAACTCACAAAGAAACCAAAATCTATAATCGATTTTAGAGGTTTGATTTGTTTTCGATAAATATCTACACTATAACTAATGGTTTGAAAAGTATAAAAGGAAATTCCTACAGGAAGAATAATTTTATCAACCGTAAAATAATCCACTTCACTCCAGGTGTTAGCCCATTGTGCCAGATAATTTATAACTTCATAATCAGTTTGAAATAAATAATTATAGGAATCTGTAAAGAAATAAGCATACTTAAAATAACAGAGCGTCCCCAGGTTAATAATAACACTTATCGCAACTAATATTTTTTTAAAAATAATAGATTTACTATTATAAATAGCCTTACCCAGAAAAAAATCATTGACCGTGCTAAACAATAATATCCCTATAAAAAGACCACTGGTTTTATAATAGAATAAAAGGCTTATTGCAAAAAGATAAGCACTTCGTAGCGCTTTTTTACGGTAAACTATGGCATAAATAAAATAGATTGCTGCAAAGAAAATCCAGAAATTTGCCTGTGTAAAGATTAATGGGAAATCTTCTGAAAAAGAAAATATGTCAATGAGTCTATTCATTAATAATCTGAGTCAAAATAGAGTTTGGTTCCAATTGTAGTTCGTTCTCCCATGAATGTGCCAATGCTTCTAACAAAAGGTCTGCTTTTATTCGGTATCCCATTACTGTAAAATGAATCCGATCGCGAGGCATCAATTTATGAGTATACCAACTCTGCGAAGAATTGAACCCTCCCATAATTTCATAAAAATCCCAAACCGCCATTTTCTGTTCTTTGGCAACTTCATAAATAATTTTTTCTGCCACTCGAGTTCTAGGATTAGGAAATTTCTTCTTATAATATGAATCATTAGGTACAGTAAGTAATACAGCACAATCTGGATTTGCCTTTTGTACCAATTTAATTAAATCAGTATAATATGTTTTATATGAATCCGGATTAAAATCAGGGTGGTATGCATCATTGGTACCTATTGATACAATAAATAAATCAGGAGTATATAACATTAGTTGATCTTCAAAATATTTACAACGATCATAATAGGAAAAACTACCTCCGTTTACTCCGATAGAAGTATATTCAATCCCTTTATTTTCATTCATTAATTCTATCCCCATCATTAAAAACTCTGCATTTTCTACATTTTCAACTTTGCGAATACAAAACTCGACTTCATCTACTGTTGTATTTAAAGTATACTCGATAAAATGTGCTTTCTTATCCTCTTTGACCTCAGAAATTATAGAATCTTGTTTAAAAGATATTTCATAGTCTGTACTCCAATTATCATAAAAGATCCTGATTTTATTAAAATCATACATATTTTCATGATAGTTATTCCCATTAACTTTTAATTTAACATTGGATATTGTATCCTTAAAAACTGCGGTTACACCTGATAATCCCCACGCTACGCTATCTTTTCTTACCGAACATCTGTATCCTTTCCATTCCCCATCAAATTTGACTCTATAGTTTCCTGGGTTATTAGTTTTGGCAATACTGTAAGGATAAATAAATCCTCGTTGCCCTTTTGAGGTTGGGCTCATTGTCTGAAGATAAGACCTCAAACGGTTTGAATAAATATCTGCCTGGATATGAGAACCTCCAATATGAAAAATATGAAGATTTTCTTCTCCTCCTTTTGCAATCGTATCTAGTTTATGAAAGAGTTTTTTAAACGCTGGAGAATCCTCTGCCATCTTGATAGTGTTCGCTTTCCAATTCACAAAAGGATATTTATCTCGTACGGTGTCTAAAACATAAGTTTGTGCCATTGCTGGTAAGGCAAAAAGGCATAGGTAAAAGAGTAATTTGCTACGCATCATCATTGTTTTCAGGTTCTTTAAGGTCAAGGTATAGGGCTGTAAAAAATAGTTCTGAAATTATTTTGGTTCCTTTCCAGGTAAAATGCATATAATCTTTGGCTGTGAGTTTTTCATCTACCCATAGTTTCATAGATCCTTTTCCTCCCATCGCATCAAACATACTCCAATATGCAACATTATTCTCTAGACAGGTTTCTGTTAGTTTTGCATTAAGGTACGGTAACATCGGGTAGGTTTCCATTTTACCGTTTACCGGAAGACACATATCTGTAGGTCCAATAAATATGAAACTTGTATTTTTTGCACGTCGTCTGATCCAATTTACCTGGCTCGTTACTCGTTTAGCATATTTTTCTACATCTATAGAATCCTTAAGATATGGCATTGTGTTTCCACCATATTGCATGATCACAATTTTAGGCTTCAATTGCCTTACCATTTGGCTATAGGTCGACGCATTAGAATTTGCAAAAATAGTTCCCGAAGCGCCTCTCATTGCCACATTATCAATTTGTACTCTAGAACCACCATCTAAGGTAAGTCCATAAAAATCTGCACTAACTTTGCCTTCTAGTTCGATTTTTAAATCTGTTGGAGTAACCGAAGTTCGAATTTTGTATTGATGGTATCCTCCATCTGCAATCAGGCTATCTTGTTGAATCAGATTACCATCATTATATACTGATATTTTTATTGGGAAATTGCAATTACCATAGTGTAGACCAATATTTGTAAATCGCCTGAATTTGGCATATGTTTTCTTTGATTTACCAATCTTTACAGAAGCTTTTATGATTGGTAAGGAATCAAGTGCTGTACTATCTGGAAGTACTTTTTGATATGCTGTAAACCGTGAAACTGATAAATAGGCTCCATATTTTTTATGAGAAAACTTTTTCTTGGTTGGATCAAAAAACGCAAAACGCTCCCAGTGTTCACTTGGCTCTACAACAGCGCTTATCTGTCTATAGACTGGTAACACAGGAATAAACCCAGGACCGCTCCCACCATACATCCCCTGGAGTCTGTTACGTAAATACCCTGTTATACGATCTCCTTCGATTTGAGAATCTCCATAATGTATAATACGACATGATTTTGAAGAGAGTTTTTCTCTTAATTCTGTTGCAAAATCCGGGTTTTCTTCTGGATATTTAATCCTAACGATTCGAGTAGTATCAATTTTGGAGAAATCAGGTAATTGTTTTATTTCTTCTGCTAAAGCAATATCATTCTTGGTTTCACTTGTTTCAATATCTAATGGTGTTACAATTTGCGTAACTTCTAAAACATCTTGTCGTGTCAGAGATGAATCTTTCTCTAAACCCAAAAAAGTAGTATATGCCGGATATTTAACAGCTACTCCCTCATAAGAAAATCCATCATCCTGAGTTTGAGCTTTCTGAACGCCCCCTTTTTCACTCAAAAACATGAGACCGAACAATCCCCCTAATACGAATAGGATAAATAATGATATTTGAATAGGTCTGATTCTCAATGTTTCCCAGAAATGTTAAGGCAATGTAAAAATAGAAAGATTTTCTGAACTACAAAGTAGTTTCATGAGTATAGACTATTATTATCCTGTATAAAAGGGTAAAAAAAGAGTCATATTGTGACTATGACTCTTTAGATTATAAACAAAATGATACATTATTTGACTATGCATCAATCTCGATTCCACCTCCCGATCCACCACATTGAGTAGCATTACGTATTATCGCCGGGTAGTTTAAAAGGCAAAATTGACTAGCCCCAGAAGGCTGGCTGGCAGTTGTACCAGGACAATTACAATCAAGTCTGCAAGGACCTAAATGAAAAAACGGATAGCAATTCCCTCTTGATCCACCACCAGAGATGGTTTTTTGTTCTTTTTTACTAATTTTTGAAGTTCCTTTAAGGTTTAAGAGTTTTTTAAACATAATACATGAATTAAAATTAAAAATCCTTGAAAATTTACCGACACCAAGGTTTATGTCTATTTATCAAAGAGTAATTGTAAAGTATACGTTTAACAGAAAACAACAACTGAAAAGTTCAGTATGATGTATTTGTCATTAAAGGGTAGATATATTTAGTAATACTTCTAAAAGTAAGAAATTCAAACACATAAACATATTAAGCATATGTTATATTTTGAAAAAAGCAATAGTACTAAACACAATTATTTCAAAAAAGGAATACATATTATGGGATGTCTAAATAGAAGAAACTAATTTCTTTACATCATGTACTACTGTTCTATATTTATTACGATTAGGCTTGGACATGTGTTGTGCCTCTGTAAGGATTTCGAATAAAATCTCTTTTGCGTCTTCTGTTTTTCCCTTTTTTAGCAAAAATTGAGCGAGAGTATAGCGCTCTTTATAATTAGAGTATCGTTGATCTATTTGCCGTAGATGTTCTTCTGCTTTTTCAGACTGTTGATCTTCTTCTAATGCTAAACCATATAAAAACTGACTTCGGGAACCTTTAAAATCTGATCTATCTACTATCTTTTCTGCACTCGAAATAATTTTTTCGTAATTTTTAATTTGATAATATCCCTCTATAAGTTTTTTAAGCACTCCAACATCATTGTTTGTATTATGTGCTTTTTCATATTCTTGTATAGCATAAGTATAATCTCCTGCTTCTAATAATGCATCTGCCAAATTTACTCTGTTCTGAAAAGTATCTGCAAAATCTAATTGTTTCTGTAAATCCTTAATTTTTTTAGTAGGATTGATAACATTAACAATTTCATCCTGAACCACATCCAAATCTTTCTTATTAAAAACTTGAGTAAATAAGTATATAATACTTCCTAATACAGGCAGAAGCATAATAACAAAAAACCAATAATAATTACTTTTATTCTTGATCGCGTGATAAACACAATAGCCTTGTAAGGCAATGATTAAAAAGTACTGCATCCCGTAAAAGTAGGTAAAACTATTTAAGCATAATTACTAAATCATCAGCATTTACCATTGTACCAGGTTTGAGTACAATTTTCTTGATTACAGCATTTTCGTTAGCCGTAATAGTCGTTTCCATTTTCATAGCTTCAATAACAAATAACGGATCATTCTTTTTAACCTCTTGACCCGTTTTAACTAATACAGAAGATAAAGAACCTTGCAGCGGAGCTCCTATTTGTTTGATATCTGTTTTATCAACTTTGGCATTTATCACTTTATCTACCTTAATTGATTTGTCTTGTACTTCTACATTTCTGGTTTGACCATTTACTTTAAAGAATATAGTAACTTTTCCATCTTCATGAGGTTCTCCTATTGATATCAATTCTATCAGCAGAATTTTCCCTTTATCCAACTCTATAATGATTTCTTCTCCAGGAGTCATCCCATAGAAAAAGTTTTTGGTCGGAATATTCATCACATTACCATATTTTAAATGATGATTATATGCTCCTGTAAAAACTTTTGGGTATAGTTTATAAGAAAGGAAATCGGTAATATCCAATGCCCTTCCCATTCCTTTTTTAAATACTTTTTCGAAGTCTTTAAATTCAGTTTCAAAATCTACAGGCTCCAAATGTGCATTAGGTCTATTCGTAAATGGTTTCTGATCCTTAAGAATTGATTTCTGTAATTTTTTAGGAAACTTCCCTACGGGTTGCCCCAATTCACCTTTAAACAAACTCACTACTGATTGTGGAAATGAAATTGTTTCTCCTCTTTCTTTTACATCCTCTATAGTTAAGTTATTACTTACTAAATACTGAGCCATATCGCCCACTACTTTAGAACTTGGTGTAACCTTAACGATATCTCCAAAAAGCTCATTAACCTCTCCATACATTTTAGTAATTTCATGAAAACGATCAGAAAGTCCCAATGCTTCTGCTTGCGGTTTAAGGTTTGAATATTGTCCTCCCGGAATCTCATGTTGATACACTTCTCCTGTTCCTGCTTTTAGCCCAGACTCAAAAACATAGTAATATTCACGTACTGCTTCCCAATAATTAGAATACTCATTTAACTTGGAAGTATCCATAACATTTTCACGTTCGTGAAACCTCATCATCTCAAGTACTGCATTAAAATTTGGTTGAGCTGTTAATCCCGAAAGACCTCCCAGAGCTACATCCACTACATCTACTCCTGCCTCAATTGCTTTGAGATATGTTGCCGATTGCACTGAAGAGGTATCGTGTGTATGTAAATGTACTGGAATATTAATTTCTGATTTTAAGGCAGAAACTAATTCATAAGCTGCATACGGTTTAAGTAATCCTGCCATATCTTTTATACCAAGAATATGAGCTCCTGCATTCTCAATATCTTTTGCTAACTGAATATAATAATCAAGCGTATACTTAGTTCTATTAGGATCTAATATATCTCCCGTATAACACAATGAGCCTTCTGCTAAGCCTTGTGTTCTTGTACGAACATGTTCTATACATGGAGCTATGGATTTCATCCAGTTTAACGAATCAAAAATTCTAAAAACATCAACTCCATTCTCCCAGGATTGTTCTACAAACTTTCCTATCAAATTATCAGGATATGCGGTATATCCTACTCCGTTAGATCCACGAATTAGCATCTGAAGTAATAGATTAGGCATAGCTTTTCTTAATGCGCGTAGTCTTTCCCATGGATTTTCATTAAGAAAACGTAAACAAACATCAAAAGTAGCACCTCCCCAAACTTCCATACTAAAGATTTCTGGATGATTTTTAGCAAACCCTTCTGCCACTTTTATCATATCATAAGTTCTCATCCTTGTTGCGATTAGACTTTGATGAGCATCTCGCATTGTAGTATCAGTAAAATGAACTTTCTTTTCATTTTTTAACCATGTGGCAAACTTCTCCGGGCCTAATTCGGTTAATATATTTTTAGTTCCTTTTGAATATCCTGCGGTTTCATCAAATTTTGGAACTATAGGGGTAACAAAAGTTTTAGTTGGGTCTATTTTTTTAACATCCGGATTTCCATTCACTATAATATCACCCAAAAAATTTGCTAGTTTGGTGGCGCGGTTCCTAGATTCTCGGATTGTAAATAAAGATTTTGTATTCTGAATAAAATTAACGGTTACCTCTCCTTTTCTAAAAGTTTCATGTTTTAGAATATTATCTAAAAATGGCATATTGGTTTTTACGCCACGTATTCTAAATTCTGAAAGTGCTCGCCGCATTTTTCTGCATGCTCCATCCAAAGTTCTACTATTTGCAGAAACTTTAACCAACATCGAGTCAAAGAATGGAGAAATCGTTACTCCCTGATATACACTTCCTGCATCTAATCGGATTCCAAATCCAGAAGCACTTCTATAGGTTGTTATCGTACCATAATCTGGCTTAAAATCATTTTCTGGATCCTCTGTAGTTATTCTACACTGTAATGCAAACCCAGTGGTTTTAAGACTTTCCTGACTTTCTATTTTTATTTGTTTATCCGATAGTTTATATCCTCCTGCAATAAAAACCTGAGCTTTGATTAAGTCTATTCCTGTGACAATTTCTGTAACGGTATGTTCTACTTGTACACGAGGATTTACTTCAATAAAATAGATACTACTATCTTCATCCACCAGAAATTCTACGGTACCAATATTATTATAGTCTACGGCTTTGCATATTTTAAGCGCATATTCATACAAATCTTGTTTTATTTGTTCTGACACTCCAAAAGAAGGAGCGTATTCTATTACTTTTTGATATCGTCGTTGCACAGAGCAATCACGTTCAAAAAGGTGTACCATATTTCCATATTGATCAGCTACAATTTGTACTTCTATGTGTTTTGGATTCTCTACAAACTTTTCAAGAAAAACCGTATCATCTCCAAAAGCATTAAGAGCTTCTCTACGTGACTCGGGATAAGCTTTTTCTAATTCTTCTTTATTGCGAATTACTCTCATACCTCGGCCTCCTCCTCCTGAAGCTGCTTTTAACATAACAGGAAATCCAATACGCTTAGCTTCTTTTATAGCTATTTTAATATCCACCAGATCTTCCTTATTGCTTTGAATGATTGGTATATCATTATCTATAGCTACTTTTTTAGCTGTAATTTTATCTCCCAAAGAGCGAAGAACAGAAACTTTAGGTCCTATAAAAATGATATCATTCTCTAGGCATTGTTGCGCAAAATCAGCATTCTCTGAAAGAAACCCGTACCCTGGATGAATTGCATCAACATCATTATCCTTAGCTACTTTGATGATCGCTTCGATATTAAGATATGGTTTTAACGGCTGGTGATTCTCACCTATTTGATAAGCTTCATCTGCTTTATACCTATGCAAAGAATATCGATCTTCATACGTATATACCCCTACCGTTTGCAATCCAATTTCTGTACATGCTCTAAAAATTCGGATTGCAATTTCCCCTCGATTAGCAACTAAAACCTTCTTGATTTGCATATTGTAAATTTTGAGTTAAAAACACTTTTAGCGAACATTCGCTGCGAAGATATTGATAAGAAATATGCTATGCAATAGAATACTCAAAATATATAAGTCAAAATAACTTATAACGTGACTTAGAAACTAAAAAAACTCTATTGCATAACCAAAAACTAACGGTTGTATTATTAAAAAAATAACATTCGAAATAATTTGAATAAATTCTTTTAAATCTTTTTTTATTGTAAAAATAAATTTAGTATGATGTACACCCTCATATCCCTGCAACTCTCATTATAATTATCCTAACGAATACTTATATATATTTCTGCTAAGTACACACAAAAAGAGACAGGGGGAAAACCCCTGTTAAGAAAAGCACAATTAACAAAAAAATTAACTCGATTTTAATTTTCTCAAAAACCTTATCATTTAGTTTTGCCGTCCAATAAATAAACATAAACAATCTATTAAACCTTTTTATTATGAAAAACAAAATCATCCCATTTGTCAGTTTAATTATAGCTACCGCTTTTTTATTCAGTTGTAGTAGTGATGATGATGGGGATAATAATGGAGGCATAAATGCCGAAGCCTCTACTTCTAAACAATACAAGAGTTTGGAAGCAGCTACTGATCAAATAAACGATTTAACATCGGGTGCTATTAATACTGGTATGCGATCTTCTGGCAAATTCAGTCAAAAAATGAGTGATTGCTACACTATAAATCAGGAATTAAATGAAGATCAGACAGGTGGTACTGTAACCATCGATTTTGGAGATGGATGTGAAGTTGAAGAAGGAGATGTCATTTCTGGTAAAATATTAATGTCCTTCTCTTTTGATTTTAACGGCGAAAACATTTCTATCACATCAGATCAAACTATGGAAAATCTTGTTTTCAACGATATGACTGTAAATGGTACAACCAAACTGATTATTTCTATTACAGAACAAGGAGAAATCATTAATACCACTTCTAATATAGGTTTTGCATGGGCAGATGGTTTAACTGCTACCATTGAAGAAACTGGAAAAAATGAATTTTTTACAAATAATGATACTTTTGAGTTTTATAGCTTAAGTACTAATAATGGTAGTGCGAAGTTTAGTAACGGCGATTTATTTTCATTTACAACTACAACTCCTCTACGTATTGAAGATAATTGTGAATATCCTGTAAGTGGAATTATCAAAAACACCGAAAATACAGTTACCAAGACTTTAGATTTTGGAAATGGTGAATGTGACAGTATTGTAACTGTAACTGATGCTGAAGGAAATACAACCAATGTTGATCTTGAAACAGCAGATGATGATTTAATATTCTAATTCTATTGTTAACTTGTAAAAAGCCGTTTCAGTTAAATAACTCAAACGGCTTTTTTGTAGTATCCAATTAAGAATTAATATTACTTCTGTATTTTATTATAATACGCTTTCTCCGTTACTTCGGACCATTTCGCAATTCTATTTTGAAAATTAGAATAGCTCTCATATACTTCTTTTGACAAAGGATCATCACCTATCATTTCTTGTAATGCTTCCTCTGTGTATCCTCTTAATGCATCCAAAGTTTCTTTAGAAAATTCTCGAATCTCGACATTTTCTTCATTCACTAATTTATCTAGATAGATACCATTTTGTTTATCAAACTCTGACAAAACCCATACCTGAGCTCTTTTAGCTGCTGCTTGTAATACCGCTTGTAAATGAGGCGGCAAACCGTCATGTAAATTTTTATTAATAAAAAACTCTAACTGGGAACCTGTTTCATGCCATCCCGGAGTATAATAGTATTTTGCAATTTTGTGAAATCCCATTTTATAATCGTGATATGGACCAATCCATTCTGTTGCATCAATTACTCCTCTTTCTAAACTTGTATACACTTCACTTCCTGCTACCAACACTGCAGCTCCGCCTGCTTTTTCTAGCACTTTTCCTCCAATCCCCGGAAGGCGCATTTTTAATCCTTTAAAATCTTCTATAGAATTAATTTCTCTATTAAACCATCCTCCCATCTGAACACCGGTATTTCCACCCATAAACGGAACAAGGTTAAATTTAGCATAAGTTTTTTTCCATAACTCATATCCTCCTCCAACTTCTAACCAAGACGTTATTTGTTGACTATTCATACCAAAAGGTACTGCAGCAAAAAACTGAGCAGCAGGTGTTTTTCCGGCCCAATAATACGCTGCGCCACACCCCATCTCAACACTACCTTGGGATACCGCATCAAAAGCTTCTAATGGAGGAACCAATTCTCCTCCTCCATATACCTTAATTTTGATTTGTCCATTAGACAACTCATCAACCCATTCAGCATATTTTTCTGCGACCTCACCTACTACAGGAAAATTAGGTGGCCATGTTGTGGTCATCTTCCAATAAAATACTTTATCCGGTTTGCTTACGTCATATGAATTGGTATTCATACTTGCAGGAGGATCTCCCAGGCAAGAAAAGAATAACGTGGATATCAATACCAATATCAGTGATTTTTTTGCTTTATATTTTTGAGTTTTATCGAACTTCATATGTACTATAAATAAGTTATGAAATATACTTTTAGCTTTATCTAATAGAACTAAAATCAAAATTATTTAGAGATAAAAATAATCTCAGGAAAAAATACTACTACCCCAACAATAATCAATTGAATGATTATAAAAGGTATAATTCCTCTATAAATTTGACTGGTCTTTACACTTTCTGGAGCTACCCCTTTAAGATAAAATAGTGCAAATCCAAAAGGTGGAGTTAAAAATGATGTTTGTAAGTTTAATGCAATCAAAATCCCAACCCACAACATATCCATCCCAAAAGCATTAAAAATAGGGGTTACTACAGGAACTATAATAAAAACAATTTCTATAAAATCAATAAAAAACCCAGCTATAAAAATTACTACCATTACTAATAACAAAAATAGTAAAGGTGTTAGGTTTGATGACATAATCAATTCCTGTAAATACGAATCTCCACCAAGAGTTCTAAATACTAACGTAAATGTTGTTGCTCCTAAGAGAATAAAAAATACCATTGAGGTAAGCTTAGCAGTTTCTTGAGCTACTTCTTTTAAAATATTGAATGAAAACTTCTTTTGTATAATAGTCAATATTGTAGCTCCAATCGCTCCTATTGCAGAGGCTTCTGTTGGAGAAGCCACTCCAGTAAAAATAGACCCTAATACCAGTACAATTAATAGTATTGGTAGAAATAATACTTTTATAATTTTTATTGTAAAGTTATCTCCCCTGAATTCTTTTATTTCCTCTGCAGGAATACTGGGAGCATCTTCTTTATGAATAAAAGATTTTATCAGGATATAAAGAATATATAAACCAACAAGTATAATCCCGGGTAACAAAGCTGCAGAAAACAAAGCACCCACATCTACAGATGCTGCTCCTCTCGATGAACTATTAATCGTATCTGCTAGTAAAACCAGTACAATAGAAGGTGGTATAATCTGTCCTAAAGTTCCTGAAGATGCAATTACTCCCGTAGCTAGTTCTGTTTTATATCCTCGTTTTAACATAGTAGGTAAGCTTATTAACCCCATAGTCACTACAGTTGCGCCTACTATACCTGTAGAAGCTGCTAATAATGCCCCCACAATCACAACAGAAATTGCCAAACCACCTCTAACTCGTCCAAACATCATAGCCATAGTTTCTAATAAACTCTGAGCTAGTCCAGATTTTTCTAACATAATTCCCATAAAAATAAACAAAGGTACAGCCATTAATACATAGTTATTCACTACCCCCATAATTCTGGATGGAAGTAAATAAAAAGTGGACATCTGAAACTGTTCCGGAGCAAAAATTGATACTCCAAAAGCAAATGCTACTGAGATCCCCCCTAGTGTAAAAGCTACCGGGTATCCTCTTAAAATCAGAATAAAAATGATTACAAATAATAGTATTGCTAAGTACTCCATTTACTGATCTTTATTAAATATAGTTTGAATTGATTTCAGCATATTAGAGAGTCCTTGAAGTGATAAAAAAACAAACCCCAAAGTAATACAAAATTTAAGTACATATAAAGCTGGTAAGCCTCCTGGCTGAGGAGAGCTTTCTCCAATCATAAAAGATGATAGCCCATAATACCATGAGGAAACAATGACTACATAACACCATGGTATTAATAAAAAAGCGCCCCCTAAAAGATCAACCCATGCTTTTCCTTTTTTAGAAAGTTTATTATAGAATACATCTACCCTAACATGCTTTCCGTATTTAAAGGTATATCCTGAAGCTAATAAGAATAACATTCCGAAAAGATAAATCTCTATTTCTATTATCCATACATAAGTAAACTTAAATATATATCGAGCAATCACATCAAGACCTATAACCACAGCAAGTAAAGCAGCAATCCAACTAACCAGCACCCCTATTTTTTCACCAATCTTATCAAGGAAATTGATAATTTTTTGCATCTAATAATTTGTGTTGTAAATATTAGGGATGAAGATACTAAAATTAGATACATTTAAGAATGGTACTTACTTAAAAGCTAATACCTACCCAGGAACACTATGTTTAATAGTAAGAAAAAAACACTTTTTCTTAAGAATCGGATGATAATGATTACACTATCTCACAAAAACCAACTCATTAGGTTTGGTGGTATATTCTTCACTAAAACCATAACCTTCATAGTTAAATCCTTTTAAATCCTCGATAGTTTTTGCATTAGTATCAATAATATAACGCACCATCATACCTCGCGCCTTTTTTGCAAAAAAGCTAATCATTTTAAGTTTATCTCCTTTCCAATCCTTAAATTGAGGGGTGATTACAGGAACTTTTAATGCTTTTGTATCTACTGCACTAAAGTATTCATTACTCGCAAGATTGATGAATAATTCATCCTCCTGTAGCTCTTCGTTTATCTGTTGCGTAACCGTTTTTTTCCAAAACTCATACAAATTATTTTTTCGTCCTATCTTAAGTTTTGTACCCATCTCAAGACGATATGGCTGCATAAGATCCAAGGGTTTTAAGATGCCATATAATCCAGAAAGTATTCTTAATTGATCTTGTAACAGATTTAATTTTTCTTCTGATAGTGTGTACGCATCCAATCCTGTGTATACATCACCGCTAAATGCATATATTGCAGGTCTTGCATTTTCTACAGTAAAAGGAAGACTCCACTCCTGATTACGTTGCCAATTGAGTTGTGCAAGTTTATCACTTATACTCATTAACTCAGAAAGCTTTTTTGGAGATTTCTTTTTGAGCACTCCATTTAACTTTTCTGCTTCTGGTAGAAAGACTGGAGATGAATGTTTTTTAGTGGGTAATGCGGTTTCAAAATCTAATGATTTGGCTGGAGATACTACAATTTTCATTTATACAACTTTTTTGTTTTTCAAAAATACGATTGTGTATTTAGAATTAAAACTTACTGACCTATTTCTTCTCTATTTAGGTATATATAAAAGTTATTCTATTTGATATATTCTTTTATTTGTTTTGCAAACGTTTCTTCATCTTTAAATGCCAGAAGATTTCCATCTGGATCAAAAAACTTTGCTACAACACCCCAACTATGTTCCTGATATTCTACTGGTATCTTTTCTGCACTTAAATCGAGGACTATCTCTTTTACGTTTATAACGTGCATTCGAATACAACTAAATGCCTTTTTGACACCTCCATCAAGACTCAAATAATCTGCCCTATCTTCCTTTTCTATCATTAAATATGTTCCAAAAAAATCAAAACATGTTAATTCTTTATTTTGAAACAAAATATCCAGTTTTAAAACGGTACTATAAAATAGTATACATTCTTTATATTTTCTCACATAAAGAATATGTCCTGTTCGTTTAATATCCATACAAAAGAATTTTATAGTTAAAATACAATTGTATGTTGTACATATAAATCATTCATACTATTTCTTAATTATTCATTCATAAAAAAAATTTATCAACACTACCAAAACATAGGCCATTCATCATAAAACACTGGTTTTGAAAACAATGTACAATTTGAAAAATGTTAAAAAAAACCAAAAATATTTTTCCGAAGCAAAATAATTTAATTACTTTTAACACAAATAACGTAACACATAGAGGTAAAACCCTCATTTCGTCAAAAATTGTATGAATCCAAAACTTAGGTAAGAAAAGGATTCGTAGTCTAATTATTCACAAATCTCCTTAGTACAATAAAACTAAACTCTTTTAGACAATTTTTTGGTGTAACTATTTTAATTATGTGTACTATGTTAAGATCTTGGTGTAAACCTACTATTTCCATTTTTTTTATAATCATTTTCTTGTATTCTTGTGAAAAAGAAGAAATCATTTCTATTGAAGAACAACAAGTAGAAGAGTTATCTATTTCAGAAACTGTTCAGGATTCTACCTATACCGATGCAGAATTATTAAAGGTATTAGAAGAAGAGTTGGAATTTATAGAACTTGAAGAAAAAGGAAATATTGTAGATATTTCTCATATGGATATCGTCAAAGAAAATCCTAAAAAAGTCTATGTACATTATCTCCCATGGTTTCAGAATAAAGATTTTGATGGGTATTGGGGCCAACATTGGACTATGAGCAATCAGAATCCCGAAATCAAAAATGAAAATAATACGTTACAAATTGCCTCTTATTATTATCCTCTTATTGGTCCTTACTCATCTAGTGATCCAGACTTACAAGAATATCATTTTCTAATGATGAAACTTTCTGGAGTCGATGGTGTAATCTTTGACTGGTATGGCAGTAGAGACTTACATGACTATGGGCTAATTAAACAATCTACAGAAACTTTTATTGGTACTCTAGAAGATTTGGGAATGCAATTTGCCATCATGTATGAAGATCGAGTGGCAGCACAAGCTGCAGCTCAGTCATTATCTTCAAACATCATAGAAGCTGCTCAAGAAGATCTTACATACATTAATGAACAGTATTTTTCGAGTCCAGAATATATCAAATACAATGATAAAAACGTACTATTTATATTTGGTCCTGATTTTTTGACTACAGAAAATGAATGGAATCAAGTATTTGATATTTTACCCGCAGATAATCGTCCTGATTTCTTGACCTTATGGGCTGCTAAGAATCGGGTTGGGGTAAATGCAACAGGCGAATTTTTATGGGTAGATAAAGATCACCTTCTTGCTCATGACTACTATTATGATACATATCAAATGCAAAACAATATTACTGTTGGATCCTCTTATCCAGGATTTAAAAGTTTCTATGCAGAAGGTGGATGGTCTGATGGAATAAATGACTGGACGATTGATACTGATCAAGGACATACTTTTGTAGAAACTCTTAACTATACTCATCATGAACTCTCAGATTTTATTCAGATTATTACATGGAATGACTTTGGAGAAGGGACTATGATAGAACCTACAGCAGAATTTGGGTTCACTTATTTACAAATCCTTCAGCAATATACTGGTGTTTCTTTTACTCCTGATGATCTGCAAATCGCCTTAGATTTATACAATACACGAAAAGATTATAAAAACAACTCTCGAGTTCAAAAAATTCTAAATCGATCATATAAATATATCAAAAAACTTAAACTAAAACGAGCCGATAAAATTCTTAAAGCGATAAGAAGATTTTATTAAAACCTTCTTTCTATAAACAAAAAAGCCTGTCTATATAGACAGGCTTGTGTTTTAAAAAAGTCAAATGTATATTATAATACTTTCACGTTTACCGCGTTCATTCCTTTTTTACCTTCTTTAAGGTCAAACTCTACTTCGTCACCTTCACGTACTTCATCAATTAAGCCTGAAATGTGTACAAAATGATCTTTGTTTGATCCTTCTTCTGTGATGAATCCAAATCCTTTGGAGTCATTAAAAAATTTTACTGTTCCTTTGTTCATTATAAAATATTAAAACGCGAAGTTACTATTATTTCACCATTAATCCTTATTTATTTACAAATAAAGTTTTTGATAACCTATATTTAATCTTTTATAAATACTTTGATAATAAACAAAATAGCTGTATCACGCGTTCTTTTTCAAATTTAAATTGTGGCATTTATTTTTTTCATTTCCCCTCCTTTTTACAGTTATTTTCTACCTCTTTCAGCATTGCGCTCAATTCGTTTTTCCCTAACCATTTTCCTTTAACCATAACACCTTCAATAGTTTTTGTATTACGAATATCTATTAGAGGGTTTTTATTTAGTAACACCAAATCAGCCAACTTTCCTTCTGTAATTGTACCACTTACTGAAGTTCTGTTTAGGTATTTTGCAGGGTTCACTGTAGCTGTTTTTAGGGTCTCATAAGGAGATAACCCTGCATTGCATATCAGCTCTAACTCCCGATGTAATGAAAAACCAGGTAAAAAAAGGCCATATGTATCACTTCCTGCAAATAACAGTACTTCTGCATCATTTAATATTTTGGTAAAGTCCTTCTGCCATTGCAATTCTTTACTAAGTCTAATCAGAGATGCTGGCGCGGTAAACCAAGTATTAGAACGGTAATGAGTTGAATCTGATAAACAATATGCAACATAAGCTTTAGGTCGATATTTTATAACATCACTTTTCTTTAAAACAGCAAATTTTTTATCGTCTGCATATCTACTAATCATCTCATAAACCCCTAAAGTTGGGGATACGTATAAACCGCTCTGTTTAATTATCATAGCAGCTTGTTTTAAATACGAAGTATCTGCCTTTTGTTGAGTATTGAATATATTCATAAACTCTTCTACATGTGCTATAGATTTCATCCTTAATGAATATTCTAAAGGAAGTTTACGTTGTCCGTGACCTACAACAGGAATATTATACTTACCGGTCTCTTCCAACAATTTTGTATATATTTCTTTAGGAAGGTTGTCGGCTATTTTTAAAAAGTCATACCCTCTTTGATGATGTGTTTTTACGACATCAATTACATCTGTGACTGTTTTTAGATCATTTGCCTTCAGATAAGGTCCTGTAGTAACATAATAAGGCCCAAACAATTCATTGTTTTTAACTTTTTCTCTAATAGCTATATGATCTTGACCTTCATACTCTGCCATATTTCTTGCAGTTGTGACTCCATTAGCGATCAAAAGTTTAAATTCATCTTTCACATCATTTTCAAGATGATAATGCATTTCTGCTAAACCTGGAATCAAATATTTATCTTTTGCCTGAATAATGACATCTATCTTTTGTGATATTTTTTTTGAAGCAGGTTCTATTATTGATATTTTTCCATTTACAGTGATCACTCTTTGATTATAAAGAATGATTTCTTTATTCATCGGAATCACATTTACATTTTCAAAAGAAGTAGTTTTTCCATTTGTATTCTGGGAATATAACATAGCAAAATTGCCTGCCCATAACATACTACCTATTATTAAAGCTTTACTAAATCTAGACATCATATTGTTTTAAGGATTATTGATGTCAAAGCTAATAACGATAGAAGTTTTGAATGTTCTGGATTGTCAGAACCTGAGAAATCCGAACTTATTTATTTTGTTTCTTGAACTGATTGGGAGACATTCCTAATTCTTTTTTAAAAGCAGTATAAAAAGTAGTTTTCGAATTAAAACCAGCTTCTAGACCAATAGCAAGAATACTGTATTTGTCAAATTCTGAATCTAAAATCATTTGCTGAACATCTTTTAGCCGATAACTATTTATGAATTCTGAAAAATTCTTACCACTTTCCATATTAATTTGTTCTGAAAGGTATCCGCTACTAATCCCTAGTTTTTTGGCAACTATATCACGACTAATATCAGGATTATGATGAATGTTTTCAGACTCTATAAGCATTAATAATTGCTCTATATAGGGGTTTACATCCTTTTTTACAGTTTTTTTTTGATCGTGCTTCGCTCTTTTAAAACGATGACTAATTTCATATTGATCATTTGATAATTTAAACTGATATAATCCTTTATAAATCAACCAATACATAAATACAGAGACTCCAACCCATAAATAAGTCAAAGGCATTTTATAACCATACATAAATCTCATTCCTTCCAAAACAATTCCATAAATTTCTAAAAGAGAAATAAAAATCCATATCCGTTTAATCCATTTAATGTCAAACTGTGTTTTTAAATAAAATAAGAACCAAAACGAAGTCACCATAAAAGCTACCGGATAAACAACCGAGAGTATGCTTATTATTTTGTAAAATAAAAAAACAACTTCCTTTTTATTTGTCAATGCAATTTTATAAACCTCAAAAATTGTATCTAAAGATATAATGGCATTAATACTGCTTAAGAAAAGGAAAGGAACATACAATAAATAAAGCTTACGGCTTCCTCCCAAAGGGTGTCTTATTTTTTTTATAAAAAAAATAAATAATGTAACCGGGTAAAGGAATTGCCATAAAAACACATCTAGAATTGAAATCACAAAAGGGTTTTTTTCTAGATCCCAAAACCAGTTATTTACTCCAATTATTGATAAAATAATAAGAGTATACCCCAAATATGTATTGTCTTTATTTTTAAAAAATTTCGAAAACAGGATGACAATACCTAAAATAAATCCATGAATAACCCCAATCAGAACAAATATTTCTAAGAAAGAAATTTCCATGATGTAGGTATTAAAGGTTTATCTTAATCACCAGCTAATTGATTTTTGGCATAATTCCTCCATCGCTCTACACAGTGTTGGATGTCATCAGGAATAGGAGTTTCGAAATGCATTTTTTTTCCGGTTATCGGGTGTTCAAAACCAAGAGTTCTGGCATGTAAAGCTTGTCGAGGTAAAATTTTAAAGCAATTTTCGACAAACTGTCTGTATTTAGTAAATGTAGTACCTTTTAATATTTTATCTCCTCCATAGCGTTCATCATTAAAAAGCGTATGACCAATATGTTTCATATGCACTCTTATTTGATGAGTTCTTCCTGTTTCAAGTGTACACGAAACTAGGGTAGCATACCCTAATCGTTCAATAACTTTATAATGAGTAATTGCAGGTTTCCCTTTTTCTTCCTCTTCTCCTTCAAAAACAGTATTCTGTAATCTATTCTTAGGGTGACGACCTATATTACCTTCTATAGTCCCCTCCTCTTCGCTAATATTTCCCCATACAATAGCCACATATTCTCTTTCACTGGTTTTATTAAAGAATTGCTTTGACAAATGAGTCATTGCCTCCTCTGTTTTAGCAACTACGAGTAATCCACTGGTATCCTTGTCAATACGATGCACTAATCCAGGACGATTACTACTATTATTAGGTAGATTATCAAAATGATAAATTAAAGCATTAATTAAAGTTCCTGAATAATTTCCATGACCAGGATGTACAACCATCCCTGCTGGTTTATTAACCACAAGCAAGGCATCATCTTCATACACAATATCCAGTGGTATATCTTCTGGAGTTAATAGATTTTCGTAAGGAGGATGTGAAAATAATACCCGAACTACATCGTTAGGTTTTACTTTATGATTTGATTTAACGGCTATATCATTCACAAATACGCTACCATCTTTAGCCGCTTGTTGAATCTTATTTCTAGTTGCGTTTTCAACAAAATTCATTAAAAATTTATCTACCCGCAAAGGAACCTGTCCCGCACCTGCAACAAAACGATAATGCTCATATAAATCATCATCGGTAGTATCAAAATCTTCTATGTTCAAGTTTTCCTCCAAAATATTTTATATTAATTGGAAAGGTTTATTGTCCCTCTTTTTCCATCCCCTAGTACCAAATCTATGGTAGAAGTTTTCATTAGTTTAGTTCCTGGCTTTAGTCTTTTTCCTTTATGTCTTAGTTCTAAAACCATATCTCTTGCAATATTTGGCTGATATGTAACGGTGCCTATTTTAAAACCAAGAGCAATTAATTTTGGTTCTGCCTGCCTTCTTGTTCTTTGTATTACTTCTGGCACTTCTATCTTACGATAACCTGATGGGTTTAAAGTCACATATATCTTACGGTTTTCTTTTACTTCACTACCTGCAACTGGATTTTGTTCAATAACAGAATATCTAGGAAAGTCCGGGTTAAAACTCGCAGAATCCTGAACTTCGTATCTCAAATCTTTTTCTTCAAGTACTTTTCCTACCTCATCCAAAGTCTTTTTACTTAAACTTGGTACTACAATACGTTGATCATGATTTGTAGTACCTTCTAACCACTGTAGTGCTACATATGAGAGAATAGCAATCATCGCAACTGCTATCACCAGTTGAATCAAGAATATTTTACTATAAACAAACTTAAAAAGGTCCTTGAGAAAATTGATAAATACGCTCATAAATACATTATATAATTTGGACAAATATATAAAAACGGAAAGTTTTACGCTTTTCTTATTAGAGAAATGATATTTTTGTTTTCAAAAGCCAATCAATGAAGAAAAACATCGCCATTTTGATGGGAGGATATTCAAGCGAATTTGAAATCTCTATCCAAAGCGGAAATGTAGTCTATAATAAACTTGATAGAGACCAATATATCCCTTATCGCATTCACATTACTAAGGACAATTGGTACTATGTAGATGATACTGACCAAAAACATCCCATAGACAAAAATGATTTCTCATTAACTTTAGATGGGACAAAAATTATTTTTGATGCTGCTTTTAATACGGTTCACGGTACACCTGGTGAAGATGGTTTGCTTCAAGCTTATTTTGATTTAATAGGAATTCCGCAAACTGCTTGTGATTTTTATCAGGCTGCACTTACATTCAATAAACGTGATTGTATCAGTACCTTAAAACCTTACGGAATACCTACTGCAACTAATTATTTTTTAAACCAAGGAGATCATATTGATAGCAAAACTATTTTGGACACTGTTGGATTACCTTGTTTTGTAAAAGCTAATAAAGCTGGTAGCAGTTATGGCGTATCCAAAGTGAAAACTGAAGCAGAATTACTTCCTGCAATAGAAATCGCTTATAAAGAAGATGATGAAATTATCATCGAATCTTTTTTAAGTGGAACTGAGGTTTCTGTTGGGGTCATTCAACATAACGGAAAAGATGTTGTACTGCCAATCACAGAAATTGTAACAGAAAATGAATTCTTTGATTATGAAGCAAAATATTTAGGAAAATCTGAAGAAATTACTCCAGCACGTTTGTCTGAAGAAGATACCAAAAAAGTTAAGGACCTGGCACTAAAAGTGTATCAAATTCTAAAAATGAAAGGATTTTCTAGAAGTGAATATATTTTTCATCACGGCGAACCTTATTTTGTAGAAATGAATACAAATCCTGGATTAAGTGAGGCCAGCATTCTTCCTCAGCAAGCTCATAAAGCAGGAATTAATTTGCAAGAATTATTTTCTAATGCTATAGAATCTTGCTTAACAGCAAAAAAATAGAAGTATTAACTAGTGATTTATATTTTCTAATTTCTTAAATGATAAATTCATTTATCTTTGTGAATACAACAATCAATACTCACTCATGAGAAGAGCTGTTTTTCCGGGATCCTTTGATCCAATAACTCTGGGGCACTATGATATTATAGAAAGAGGCCTTACACTTTTTGATGAAATTATTCTTGCTATAGGTATAAATGCCGAAAAAAAATATATGTTCTCTCTAGAAGAACGAAAGCACTTTATGGAAGAAGCGTTTAAAAACGAATCTAAAATTAAAGTAATAACTTATGAAGGGCTAACTGTGGATTTTTGCAAACAACAAAATGCTAATTTTATTCTTAGAGGACTTCGCAATCCTGGGGATTTTGAGTTTGAAAAGGCAATTGCCCATACCAATAGAAAAATGTCTGATATTGAAACTGTATTTCTATTAACCTCTTCTGGAAAAAGTTATATCTCTTCATCCATAGTTCGTGATGTGATTCGACACGGTGGGGATTATACAGGATTAGTTCCAGATACGGTACGTGTAAAATAATCTCTTAAAACAGATAACACCAATTTGGCTTAGTGCTCCTTAATAATTAATACAGAGCTATCTGATTTTTGATCATATTTATAAACACAAACTCATGAAACGCACAATAGGAGCTCTCTCATTAGTAGTCAAAGACTATGATGAGGCTATTCAATTTTATACAGAGAAACTTAATTTTGTTTTAATAGAAGATCGCATTGTAGATGATGAAAAGCGTTGGGTACTCATTGCTCCTCACAAACAAGCAGAAACCCATATTCTATTAGCTCAAGCAGCATCCTCTTCGCAGGAAAAAGCTATTGGTTCTCAAACTGGTGGTCGAGTTTTTCTATTCTTACATACAGATAATTTCTGGAGAGATTATAATAACATGAAATCTAAAGGAGTTTTATTTCGAGAGGAACCCCGAGAAGAAATCTATGGAACAGTAGTCGTTTTTGAAGATTTGTATGGCAATACATGGGATTTGATTGAAAAAAAGACTTTGTAATCAAAGCTATAATTATAACAAATGTTTTTATTGAAGTAACTTTTGGTTAATTCTCTAAAAAATCAGAATTCTTCTAATTAAAAAATACCAAAACTCCATAAATTGAGTTTTTAACCTTAACTAAAACTCTAAATTATGATAGCCAAAAATCTAAAGTATATCTTATACTTTTTTCTTTTCACTACATTTATAGCTTGTAGTAGTGATGACAATACAGAACCCGAAGAAACAGGAGAAGAAGTTACTCCAACTCCTACCCCCACTCCAACTCCTACCCCTACTCCTGACACTAATCCTAATAATGGAGAATGTGAGAGTGGAAAAACTGCAGTATTTACAGAAAAAGACGGTTTACTTATTGTAGAAGCCGAAAATGGAAATTTCTCTGGTTCTGCGTGGGAATTAACAAAAAGCCTTTCTGATTTTTCTGGAGATGGTTATTTGGTATGGAACGGTGCAGATTCTTTTGGTGAACCTGGTAATGGATTATTAACCTATAAAATCAGAATTGCTCAACCTGGAACATATCGATTCATATGGCGTTCATATATTACCATAGGAAATAATGGCACTGAACATAATGATTCCTGGTTGAGAATCCCTGATGCAAAACACTTCTACGGGAAAAAAGGGAATGGAAATATTGTATATCCAAACGGAACTACACTGGATCCAATTCCTGAAAGCGATGGGCAAGCAACTACTACTCCTATGGGCTCAAGTAAAAATGGATGGTTTAAAATTTATATGAACAGTGCTAGCAAATGGCATTGGCAATCTTCTACAAGTGACAATGATGGGCACAATATTTTTGTAGTCTTTGATAGTGCTGGAGATTATACAATTGAAATCTCAGGAAGATCAAAAGGACATGGGATCGACAAGTTTGTATTATTTACAGAAGGCGTAACACAAGAAACGGCTATAAAAGACGACGCTGTTAAAAGCGAAATAAAATGTGAGTAATACGATCATAAAAAACAATATAAAAAAGCTCTTCAAAAAATGAAGAGCTTTTTTATTACAACATCTTAACAAATATCCTTCTTTTAAAAAAATAAACAGAAGTATCATTAAACCATTTACAATATTATAAGTCCTAGATATAAACCTGCTATTATGAATACATTAAGTGACAAAGAAATTCAACATCTATACTGGCGATTTGGTTTTGGAATTTCACCATCACAATTAAAGACAGCAAGAATATTATCCAAAAGACAAATTATAGATCAACTATTTTCAGAAAGTAGGCAGAGTACTGCATTAACAATGGATCTCGGAGCATTAGAGAAAAATCCTTCAGAATTATCCAAAGAAGAAAGAAAAAAGCTACGGAAGCTCCAAAGAAAAAAAATGAATGAACTTAATATTATTTGGTTCACTCAATTAACGACAACAGAAGAAATTTTACGTGAGAAAATGACATTATTTTTTCATAATCATTTTGCGGTTAGACTTAAAATGCCAAGAGTTTGTATACATCTCAATAACATCATCCGTAAACATGCATTAGGAAATTTTGGAGACATGTTAATGGAAGTTTCTAAATCTCCAGCCATGCTAATTTTTCTAAATAATCGTCAAAATCGAAAAAATCACCCTAATGAAAATTTTGCTCGGGAAGTTATGGAACTTTTTACACTAGGTAGAGATAATGGCTATACTGAAAAAGATATTAAAGAAGCTGCTAGAGCCTTTACAGGATGGAATTTTAAGAAAGACGGAGCTTTTATTTTTAGAAGTAATCATCATGATTATGGAACAAAGACAGTTTTAGGAAAAACAGGTGACTTTACAGGTGAAGATGTTATCAAGATACTCTTAAAAGAAAAACAAACAGCTCAATACATTACCAAAAAATTCTATCAGTATTTTGTAAATCCGATACCAGATCAAGATCGCATAAAACAATTGTCTGATATTTTATATAACTCTGATTATGACCTAGGGGTATTAATACAATCTACAATTGAAAGTAATTGGTTTTATAACACAAAAAATATTGGAGTGAAGATTAAATCTCCTATAGAACTCATGGTAGGTCTTAACAGGCCTTTCAAAGTAAAGTATGATGACCCTAAAGTAATACTATATCTACAACGCAAACTAAATCAGATGCTATTTTTTCCACCTAATGTTGCAGGATGGCCTGGTGGAAAAACCTGGATAGATAATTCTACCCTAATGCTACGTCTTAAATTAGCATCAGTAATACTTAATAGCGGTATTATAGAGTGGAATGATAAAGGTGATATGCCTGAGAACGTAATGATGAAACAGAAGTATTATCAAAAAATGAAAACTCAAATCGAGAAAAAAGTAAAAGCCACCCCCGATTGGGATAACTTTATGTCAGGTTTAGATCAAAAAGATAAAATAACATTATCATACTACTTACTTCAACCAGAACCGTCTAAAATTGCAAAAAAAGTGTTGAAGGATTTGGATTCATCAGACACTAAAAATTTTATTGTCGAATTATTAAGTCTACCTGAATATCAACTTTGCTAAGTCAAAAAATATGAAACGAAGAGATTTTTTAAAACAATCAGTTTTTGCATCAGGGATGACATTGATTCCTTCTTTTTTAAAGGGTATGGAGTTTTTATCCCCACAACAATTATCTGGATATAAAAATGTAATCATTATTCAACTTTCTGGTGGAAACGATGGTTTAAATAGTATTATCCCCATTAGCAATGATATCTATCACAACTTAAGACCCTCTATTGCAAAAAAACAAACACAAACTTTAAAAATAACAAATGATCTGGCTTTTAATGAAAACCTTAAAGTAATCAAAGAACTATATGATCAGGGGCAGGTTTCAATAATTAATAATGTAGGGTATCCAAACCCAAATCGATCACATTTTAGAAGTACTGATATATGGCAAACTGCGAGTGATACAAATCAATATTTACATACAGGATGGATAGGAAGATACTTAGATTCAAACTGTCAAAATCCATATCAAGCAGTAGAAGTAGATAATTCTCTTTCTCTTGCCATGAAAGGTAATCAAATGAATGGTATAGCAGTTTCTGATCCTAATCAACTGTATAAAACTACTCGAGAGCCATTTTTTAAAAATATCGTTGCCAATACTACAAAAGAAATGTTAGACGAGGACAATCAAGGATATCTATACAAAACGATGTTAGAGACCTACTCTTCTGCTTCTTATATTCATGAAACTTCCAAAATTTATACAACCACAACCGAATACCCTCAACATCATTTTGCTAAAAACCTAAAAACTATAGCTGATTTTATAATCTCAGGTTTAAAAACAAGGGTATATTATAGTTCATTAGGAGGGTTCGACAGCCATGTAAACCAATTGAATAGTCAGGATAGATTACTCAAAGTATACTCAGAAGCTATAGGTGCTTTGGTGAGTGATCTAAAGAAGAATAATCGTTTTAATGATACATTAATCCTAACTTTTTCAGAATTTGGAAGAAGAGTAAAACAAAATGGAAGTCGAGGAACTGATCATGGAGCGGCCAATAATGTGACGGCCATTAGCGGTTCTCTAAAAAAAGCAGGGATTTATAACGAATTACCCGACCTCTCTAATCTTGACGATAATGGAGATATAAAATATACAGTCGATTTTAGAAGTATATATGCTACAATTTTAAATAATTGGCTAGAAGTAGACAGCCACGATGTTCTAAATTCAGATTTTAAGAATTTAGAATTCATCTAATATCAAACATTAATCATTTAAAATCCAGTAGTTCTAAAATGTGATATTGCACCAGGGAATCAACTCTTTAATACGTTCTTTCTCTTTATTGGAAAAAAGATTTTTAGGAATATCGAGATATTCTAGTTTTTTTAGATTTTTAATACTCTCTGGTAAATAGGTTAATTTATTACCTCTTAAGTCCAGATGTATTAGCTCTGATAGTTCTCCTATAGCATCAGGAAGTTCCAGAATTTCGTTCTCTGCAAGGTCCAAAATTTCTAAATTAGACAATTTACCAATAGATTCGGGAAGTTCTGTGAGCCTATTATCTGACAAATCAAGTCGCTCTAAATGAATTAACTTTCCTATACTTTTTGGTAATTCGACAAGCTCATTATTTTGAGCATCTAATTTCTGTAAATGTGTTAAGCTTCCTATCGACTTAGGAAATGTACCAAGTTCATTATATTCTACTTCCAGCCATTCGAGGCAGCGCAGAGCTCCAAAAGATTTAGGTAGGGTTTTAATGTTATTAGAAGAAATTCGTAGTCTTTCTATGTTTTTTAATTTTCCGATAGTATTGGGGAGGTATTCAATTTCATTATCCATAAAATCTACTTCTCTCAAACTTTTCATATTTCCAATAGATTCAGGTAATGATTTTAATTTACCCTTATTTATTTCCAATTCATTGACCTTTTTTAATTTTCCAATGGATTCGGGTAACTCAACAATTTGAGAAGCACCTATATCTATATTAATAAGGTTAGCTAATTCTCCAAAATTATCAGGTAATCTAATTAAATTTCTGGCCTGTATCTTTATCGCTATTAAATTAGTAAAATTGCCAACAGCTTCTGATAGTTCATTTTTTTTCAGACAATGAATCCTTAATAACTTTACCTTTTTAGGAGTTTCTAAAGCTTTTCTCAAAGTACAGTCTTCTTTGTATACCTTTTTATATTCTTGTCCATTAATTGATAAGGCGTACATCAAAACGAAAAGTAAACCGTATTTATTGATCATTGGTTTTAGGTTTAATACTTCCTCTAAATTTATGTCGCTAAAATAACAGTAAAATCCAAACTACTCTCCCCTGTTTATAGTGAAAATATTATCTCTCTACAATTTGGTTTCACATAATAATTCTTAAACATTTAAACAAACAATATGATTTTTTTTAAAGTTATTAATACTACTGACACACCCTTGTCATAATACCTATATAATTTTATCCTGGTATTAATTTTTAACAATCAAAAATCATGATAAAAACAAAACTTGACCCTTTTTGGGTTATTGGGGTTTCGGTGCGTACTACTAAAAAAAACGAAAAGTTTGCAAAAGACATTCCTGCTTTATGGGATACATTTATGGCTGATGGAACAATGCACAAAATACCTAATAGAATTGAAGATTCTATTTATGCAATATACACAGATTATGAAAGTGATCATACCGAAAGCTATACTATGGTGTTGGGCTGTAAAGTAGAAAATCTGGATTCGATTCCCGAAGGTATGACAGGTGTACAAGTACAAAAAAGTATGTATTCTCGATTTACAGCAAAAGGAGATATCACTCAAGGTGTAATTTATGATAAATGGATAAACATATGGGAAACAGATTTAGATCGAACTTATAGTACCGATTTTGAAGTTTATGGAGAGGAAGCTCAGAACCCTAGAGATGCAGAAGTGGATATTTTTGTAGCAATTAAATAAGATCATAACCTAAAGAAATACCTCATAAGAAAAATTAAAAATTGATATTATTTTTTTATGAGGTATTTCTTTAAACGTATTAGTTATTTTTATAAAAGACTAAATCATTCATGGATACTTTCATTAATAACTTCTTTAATATAATTTTTTCTATATTCTCTTGGAGAACTCCCTTGTTTTCTCTTAAAAGTTCTATTAAAATTTGACAGCGTCTTAAATCCTGATTTATATGAAATTTCATTAATAGCCATTTCTGTTTCCAGCAATAATTTGGTAGCCACTCGTATTCTAAAATCAAGAATATATTGTGTAAAATTCATATTCGTCCTTTTTTTGAAAAAATGGCTAAAAGCTGACTCAGACATATTAGCTATTTTTGCAATGGTACTTAGAGTAATATCATTAGCATAATTGTTCTCTATATAATGAAGTACAGCATTGATTCTACGACTTTTTCCTTGAGAAATATGATTAGCAATGGGAGAACTTGCTAAAATCTTTTTATCTGAAGATATAGCCAAATCTTTTAAAATTTCTAGAAATAATAGAAATGTATCAAAATCATCTTTTTCACATAACTGAATTATTTTTTTACCAATCCTATCCTTGGTTGGATTAGAAAAAGTAATTCCTTTTCTCGAAAATTCTAATAGTTCCTTTATTTCTTTAAATAGATCATAATTAAGTAATTTAGACCCTAAAAAATTTTCTTGAAACTGAATTGTAATCACTGTTGCATTACTTGTGCATTCTTCAGTTTTCCATATATGTTGTAGATAAGGACCTATTAATACTAGGTCTGTATTCTCACAATCCTCAATAGAATCTCCCACAATTCTCTTACCACTAAAATTTAAAATAAAGTTAATCTCATACTCTGGATGAAAATGAAGAGGATAATCAAAACGAGCATTTTCATGTTTCAAAATTATAAAAGGATCCTCTGATTTTACTGGTGTTACTTCTCTAATTATTTTCATTTGGGGTTTAATGTTTGATATTTAGAAATTATCTAAAAATACCATTTTTCGTTAATCAAGAAATTAAAAAATAGAAATCTTTAGATCCAAAACCTTATAACAATTTGATTATCAACATTCTGAATCAAAACTGAAACAAACTTCTTTACTAAATTCATAAAACGCACACAAATAAACATTAAAGTACCATTAGCACGTTATCAACTCTATTACTTTTACAAAAAATTAACATTTAAGTCCTTATATCTATGAGAAAAACTTTACCAAAGTATTTATTTTTAACTACAATTGCTATGCTTTGCTTTGCTAGTATGTCTGCACAAATTGTCATAACGGGGCAAGTTACAGACAGTTCCGGAATGCCTATTCCGGCAGCTGCAGTAGTAGAAATGGGTACCACGAACGGAATCGTTACCAATTTTGATGGTGAATACACCATTGAAGTTGCTGACAAAAATGCCATTCTAGAGTATACATATATAGGGTTTACATCCCAAAGTATACCTATAGACGGAAAGTCTGTAATCAATATAGTTTTGCAAGAAGAAACTTCTCAACTTGAACAAGTTGTTGTTATTGGTTATCAATCAGTACGTAAAAGTGATTTAACAGGAGCTGTGGCAACAATAAACTTAGAAGCTGAGAGCCTGTCTGAGATTCCTGCAAACTCTGTAGAAGAATTATTAATCGGTAGAATTCCTGGTTTAGTTATTGGGAATCCGTCTGATGCTCCCGGGGCCGGATTAAATGTAAGAATACGAGGAGCAAGTTCATTTACCGCAACAACTCCTCTAATTGTTGTTGATGGTTTTCCACTAGGAGATGCCGGAAATTTAAAGCAAATTAATCCTGCAGATATAGTTTCTGTAGAAGTACTAAAAGATGCATCTGCAGCTTCTATTTATGGTTCTAGAGGAGCTAATGGGGTCATACTAGTGACCACTCGAAGAGGCAAAGAAGGGAAGATGCAAGTTAATTTTTCTGCACTAACTACAATTAGTAGGTTTTCATCAAAATTTGATTCATTTGAAAACCCTGTGGACTTAGCTGTATTAACCGATGAAAGCCGAATAAACTCAGGACTTACACCACTCTATATTGGAGCGCCTGATATTAATGGTACATTTTTTCCTTCAATAGATCAACTAAGAGCTGGTTACCCTACTACAGACTATATCGAATATTCTTTTAGAGAGCCCTTAAATTATAATTACAATCTAAGTATTTGGGGAGGTAATGAGAGTACTAAATACAATTTTGGACTTAACCTAAATACACAAAACGGAGTAGTACGCGATGATGATTTATCAAAATTCACAGTAAGTTTTGGAATTGATCAAAAACTAACGGAAAAACTTAGTCTAGCTACAAACATTAATTTTTCTCGAGGAAGAAGAAATGATAATAGCGGCTTATCTTTTAATAGAAATCCGATTTTTCCTTTATTTAATGAAGATGGTAGTTTTTTTAGAGCAAATGATAATGATTTTGGCAATCCAGCAGCGCTTACTTCTTTAAGAGTAAACGAATCTACCACTTTGGATTTAACATCTTCTTCTATACTTCTTTGGGATATTAATGATGCTTTACAATTTAAGTCTCAATTTAACTATAGTTTAGGTTCTTCTTTTCAAGAGCGATTTTTCCCTTCAATATTTACTCAATTAGGTACAGAGGGTAATGGCGTAGGATTTCATGACAACTTTCAAAATCAACGTGTAGTTGTTGATGCATATTTCACCTATAATAAAACAGTAGGTCAAGATCATGATTTTACATTGTTAGGAGGGTATTCTAGTGAATATTTTGAAGTTCGTACCTCTCAATTAAGAGCGCAGGATTTTGCAAATCAATCCTTAGGAGCAGGAAATTTGGGATTAGGTAATGAACAAAGAGTATCCAACAACTTTGAAACCTCAACATTATCATCTTTAATATCACGTGTTAATTACTCCTATAAAAACAAAATTTTATTTACATACACAGGAAGACTAGATGGCTCTTCAAATTTTGGAGAAAATAATAAATATGCTTTTTTTCCATCTGGTGCTATAAGTTGGAAAATGCAAAATGAGCCTTTCATTAGTAACAACCTTCCATTTATTAATGAACTTAAACCTCGAGTGAGTTGGGGGATTGTTGGAAATCAAGCTATCGGAGCATTCGAAACTTTAAATAGACTGGGAGAAGGTCGTTTTTTTACTAATGGCGGTTTTGTTACAACAATTGGTCCTGGTATCATTAGTAACAATGGAATATTTGCAGAATCTCGTGGGTTAGGTAACCCAGATCTAAAATGGGAAACGACAGAAATATTTAACATAGGATTAGATTTTGCTGCGTTTAACAGAACTGTAAGTTTTACCTTAGACTTTTATAACAAAATCACCAATGATTTATTGTTAGATAGTAACCTACCTCCCACTTCTGGGTTTGATTTTTTAAGAATCAATGCTGGTGAAATAGAAAACAAAGGAGTTGAAGTTAGTCTTAATCTAGATATTATTAGAAAAGAAGATTTTAATTTCTCTGCAGGTATAATTTTTAACAAGAATATAAATAAGGTTACCAGTTTGGGGCCTTCTGAATTTACTTCAGTTTTAAATGATGATTTTGGTAATCAGTTTAGATTTACCGGAGTTAACTTCAGAAATCAATTTCGCTCACCAATAAATACACTAACACTTGACCAACCTATAAATGTATTTTATGGAGCTAGAGTTAGACGTATTATTCAAACTGAAGAAGAAGGATTAGCATCTGGTTTTTCTGGAGCTAATGCTCAAGCAGGAGAATATTTGTATGAAGACCTTAACAAAGATGGCGTTATTGATCCTTTTGGAGCCGACAGAACCGTAATCGGAGATCCAAACCCAGATTTTACTGGAAGTTTAACATTAGATTTCTCATACAAAAACTGGGAATTGACCGCATTATTTAATGGTTCTTTTGGTGGAGATGTAGTTGATATTAATAAATTCAGCACTCAAGCTGGTGGAGGTAAAGCAAGTAATTTATTTGAACGCTGGACTCCTGATAATCGCACAAATGAATACCCTTCTTTAAGAGAAACCAGAAATGTAGCATTCTCTGATTGGTGGATACAAGATGGTTCTTTTGTAAGAATTCAAAATCTTAGGTTAGGATATAATATTGATGCTTCTAATATAAACTCTCTTGACGGAGCAAAAGTTTACATCAATGCAGACAACGTATACAATTTTACCAACTATGATGGTCTAGACCCAGAAGTTAATCCACAAGGAGTAGATGAAAATAGTATTCCAAGATTACGAAGGTTTACATTAGGTGTCGAAGTCAATTTTTAGTTTAAAAAATGAATATCATGAAAAAAATATATAACATATTTCTAGCAATTACGGTTTTAGGTATAGGGTCTTGTTCCCTTGATCCAGACCCCACTACATTTCTATCTGATTCTAATTTTTTCAGTACTGCAGAAGAAACCAATTCGGCTGTATTGCATTCTTATCAGGCAATGACTTTTTTGGACTATTTAAGACCATATATGAATATCCCTATTACTGCTTCTGAGGAAGCTTTTCCTAAAGAAGGGGAAGGGTTGAATATTAACCAATTTGAAGAATGGAATGTTGATGACAGAAATCAAAATTTAGAACAGTTTTTTAGACTTTCTTATGTCGGACTCAATAGAGCCAATACGGTAATTGAAAAAACCAAAGAAGCCAGTTATGATGAATCTTTGAGAGCAAAATATCATGGAGAAGGTTTATTTTTAAGAGCTTGGCACCATTTTATGCTAGTAAGATTATTTGGATCTACACCTCTTAGAGTATCGGCTGTGGACCAATTAGATGAAGTTCGCGGTATTCCTGACGCTTCTATAGAAGAAGTATATACATCAATACAATCAGATTTAAAAGAAGCAATAAACCTATTACCAATACAGAGAGAAGGAGGAAGAGCCGATAGAGTCGCTGCACAGGCATTATTATCCAAAGTATATATAACCATGGCTTCTGCGCGTCAATCAGGCAGTCCTGGTTACGAATGGGTATCAGATGCAGATACATTTTATGGCTTAGCCTCTGAGATGGCTTCTGCTGTCATTAACGGGCAATCAGAATACACTTTTGATCCTGATCTATTAAACATTTATAATGTTGCAGAACCTCAAAGTTTTAATGGACCAGAACATATATTTTTTATTCCTCAGGATAGAAATGGATTAGTAGAAGGAGAATTCTCTAAATTGTCTAAGTTCTTTATTCCCGCAGATACTCCAACAACATCATTTCTCGCAGACGGCACAGCTACTCATGGTGGTTTTGGAGTCTATGTATCAGAGCTTCCTTTTCTAGCCTCATTTGATAATACCGATCGCCGTAAAACAGAGCTTATAGTAAATGAATTATTTGATGAAAACGGAATTTCCTCATGGACTCCTTCAGGAGGGGAATCGGCTCCTTTTTCAAGAAAATATATAGATCCTAAGTTTATTGGAGATAACACAAGCACGCATCCTTACTTATTAAGGTTTACTGATATATTATTGATATATGCAGAAGCAGAAGGACCATCAGCAGAAGGCTATACCGCTGTAAATCGAGTAAGACAAAGAGCTGGTCTTCCTGACCTAACTCCTGGCTTATCTATCACTGATTTTAGAGATAAGATTATTGAGGAACGTTCTTTTGAACTTGCTTTTGAAGCAAATAGGCTATATGATTTACGCAGAACCAATACCGTAGAGAGCGTCTTACAGGATATTTATGGAAAAGTTATTGTTAATAACCCTTACTTCTATCCAATACCAGCAATAGAAAGACAATTAAACCCAACAAACTAAAGAGAAGGAATTATGGAAAAAAACATTTTAAAAAAAATATTCCTAACTATAATAGTGATTACAATCACTATTTCTTGTCAAGAAGATCCATTTGAAGATACTGTTAGTAACGACAGACAATTTTTGAGTTTTACTATACCGGGTCAAGTTGGCCCTGCTGTTATTAGACCTACAGGAGATAATGAAGGTACTGTCGAAATATTCGCTGTATTATCTAACGTAGATTTATCAAATATTATCCCTGTACTTTCTATATCTGAATATGCACAAGTAAGTCCGGGTAACGGAGATATCGTAAATTTTAATAATGATGATCTTTCTATAACATATCAAGTGATTTCGGCATCTGGAAAAGTTCGAAATTGGGTTGTTAAAATCACACCTTATGAATCTGCTATAGAAGGAAAATGGAATGTAGATAAAATACTATATGACTGGCAGGTTGGCATTAATCAAACATGGGGGTATGGTGTATTTGGAACATATGACGAAATTACGGGATATGACCCTGAAGCATATGTTCCAGAGGTATTTTCTAAGGACTTTCCTAATGTAGCTTTTGAAGAAGATAATACTATAGAATTTATAACTAATCAAATTAACGAAAATGGAAACCCAGAAGGAACTTTCTCTTTTGGAGCAGGTGCAGATAATGAATTTTCATCCTTCATTCTTGATCCAGATCGTACTGGTGTTGCCAGAGATTATTCTGCTCGGTTTAGAAAAATACACCAAGGAGATGGAGTATGGGAATTTAATGAAGGAACCAAAACCTTAACTCTTTGGAAAGGAAGTAAAGCTGGAGCTAAAACAGAAGGTATAGTCTCTACAGATGATTTGGGTAATATAAGAATCGCATATAATACTTGGGAAGATGATTTCCCAGATGATCCAAATGACGGCGAAGCTCATATCCAAACTGCTATTACTTTATATTATCATTTTATCAAATAATAGCAACCTACATATCTTTCAGTTTTTGTCTTGTACTTACATGACAATTTTAATACTCGAAAGATCTTTAAAAACGCAAAATACAAGAAATGAAAAAAGAAATAACTATAAGGAAAATGATTAATTTTTTTAGTCTAGTCCTATTAATAAGTTTTACGAGTTGTAATGATGATTGGGAACCAACGATTGATCCAATAGAATCAGGTGATCTAGTGGTTAAAACCTCTCAAGTAATTAATGAGTCTTATATCGGGAATGGAGCACAATGGGATCCATATCCACAAGCATATAGATACTGGGGAACACCGATTAGTGATGCTGATTGGAATAAACTATATACAAGATTAGATTACATGAAACCTAGTTTTATGCGTGTTGTAATAGGTTCTTATGATAAATATGCATTAGCTGGTGCAGATGAATACAACCCTGAAGATCTGTTTGAAGGTCTAAATAAAATATTACAATATTGTCAGGATAATAACATAACTGTAATGTTAGGAGATTGGGGATACAATCAGGTGGATATCAATAGTGAAATGATTTTTGAAAACAGGCTAAAGAATGCTGCACGATACATAGATTTTTTAGTTAGAGAAAAAGGGTTTACATGTATTAAACATTATAGTACGATTAATGAACCTAATCTTGGAGGTTCTGCAACTGATGGAAATTATGAACTATGGAAAAACGCTACTCAATATTTTTATCAAGAATTAGAAGCCCTTGGAGTTACAGGTAAAGTAGGAATAGCTGGTCCAGACATTGCTCCTTTTACTAGAGATATAACCTCATGGATAACCGATACAACAAATGATTTTGGGGATAAAATATCGCTATATGATATACATACATATCCTCCAAGAGAGTGGATGTTCAATGGTGATTATGACGAGTTCTTAAAAATTTACAAAGATGCTACCCCTGCAGGTTCCCAAATCGTTATAGGAGAATTTGGGTTTAAGTATGAAACAAGTACTTCTACAATGGATACAGAGTTATTTAGGCAAAACCTTAGTGCAATTAACTCAGACCCAAATGTTGCACGTGATTCTAATACATTGATAGATGAGTTTTTTCATGGAGTTGATATTGCTGCGGCAACTATGAAAATTGTGAATGCAGGATACTCTGGAGCTGCCACATGGAATCTGGATGATGCAATGCATAGTGGTTCAACATCTGGGCAGGATCTAAAAATTTGGGGATTCTGGAATATTTTAGGACAAGAACTTTTGGGTAAACCCGAAAAAGAGGAATTAAGACCTCATTTCTACTCATATTCTTTACTTACTAGATACATGCAAACAGGAGCCAAAGTCTTTACCGTTGACATTCCTAACAGAATTGGCTTGGATGCAATCGCAGTAGAAAAAGATGGAAAATATATGATTGCAATTAATAATATATATACTGAAGAACATTCTCTAAACATAAAATTTGATAACAAATTACAGCTTTTTGAAGCCAAGAAATTTATATACAGAGAAAATGACAGAAAAGTTGATGATAATGGTTTTCCGGTTCCTACTGAAGAAGGATTAACTCTAGATTTTGGTGCTGGAGAAGATATTATTATTCCTGCACAAACACTAACAGTCATTACTAACTTTGACTATTAAACGATAAAAAATAATAACCCATATTCTTTTAATCATAAACAATATTCTTAAACATATTAAACTTGTCTATGGTTATTTACACTAAAAAAAGATCAAAAAATGTCTCATGACAATACTATCCAGCGACAGATAGATACATTTCGCTTAGAAAAATATATAAACAATCCTATTTTAAAACCAAACTATACAAATGACTGGGAAAGCCTTGTAGTTTGCAATCCTGGAGTATGGTACGAAAACGGGAAATTCTCCATGTTATATAGAGCTGCTGGAGATGACGAAGAACACTATATAAGATTTGGCTTAGCAGAGAGTACCGACGGAATTAATTTTACAAGAGTATCTGATCAACCTGTATTTTCACCAAGCGTTGATGGCCCTGATATGGGAGGAGTAGAAGATCCTCGTATTGCTAAATTTGGAGATGATTTCTATATTACATATGCTTATAGACCATTTCCTCCAGGACAATATTGGAAATTTGAACATGATGTCATTCTCCTTCCAGAATCTGGAGAAGATACTCCTTTGGTATACAAAAAAAACATAGCAAACTCTGGTCTGGCTATTTCTAAAAATTTAAAAAAATTTAAACGCTTGGGAAGAATTACATCTTCTCATCTAGACGATCGTGATGTGATTCTTTTTCCTGAAAAGATAAACGGTAGATTTGCAATGTTACATAGACCGAAAGAATGGATTGGTGAAAAATATGGTGTAGATCAACCTGCCATCTGGATTCGATTCTCTGACGATCTAATGGTGTGGGAGGAAGAAAGCACTCTACTTTTTGGAGGAAGAACAGGGACTTGGGAAGAAAAAATTGGAGGAAGCACTCCCCCACTTAAAACCAAAGATGGTTGGTTAATCATATATCACGGAGTAGAAAATGGAGGTCAGGGATATTACAGAGCAGGAGCAGCTTTATTAGATCTTTATGACCCAACCAAAGTAATAGGAAGGTTATCAGATTGGATTATGGAACCTGAGCATGATTATGAATTAGAAGGATATTATAAAGGTTGTGTATTTCCTACTGGGAATGTCATTATTGATGATACATTATATGTCTATTATGGAGGAGCCGATAAATACATTGGTTTAGCAACCTGTAGTGTAAATGAACTGCTAAAACAACTAAAAAAATAATTTTCAATGAAAAAAGCAGCAATCAAAATCATTCTATTTTGTCTCTTTTGGGGAAATTTTTCCTGTAAAAATGAAATAAAAGAACCAAAACCAGTGGATGCCACCATTTCATTTTTAGAACAAAACACTATAGATTTTCCATTTATTGGACATGGTGTACAATGGTCTGCGTATCCACATGCCGACTCCGAGGACGCAGAATGGGGATTTTTAATGACTGATGAAAAATGGGAAGAGTTATATCGAAGACTAGACTATGTAAATCCACATATTATTAGAGTGATCGATTCTGCTGGTTGGCGCTATTATAAAGGTCTAGATAAAAAAGGAAATCCAATTATAGACTACAATTCACAAGAAGTAGCAACACTATATAAGCTATTGGATTATTGCCAGAAAAATAATATCACTGTATTATTTGGCGAATGGGGAGCTCCTGATTTTGGAAGAGAGGATAAAAACATCCCTTATATTCAATTAGCAAATGATGATCGATGGATTTCGATGATATCAGGTTTTTTACAACATTTAATTATAGATAAGAAATATACTTGTATTACCTACTATAATTTGGTAAATGAGCCAAATGGTTATTGGGCTTCCACAGATGGTGACTGGGATCAATGGAAAAATGGATATCTCAAATTAGCGGCAAAATTTAAAGAAACAGGCTTAGATAAATACGTACAACTTGCAGGTCCGGATGCAGTAGTACAATGGAATCATCCTACTCATCCTAAAAAAGCTATAGATTGGGTATATTCTACTGTTAGCGAACTCGATAGCGTAACTGCTTCTTATGATATTCATATTTATGCTGATCAACATCTGGTAAGAACAGGAAATTTAGAACGATTTTTACTCCCAATGGCAAAAGCAGCTCAAGATCAAAAGAAACCTTTTATTCTTGGAGAATTAGGAATGAAGTATACAGGTGAACTAAAAGAAGAAAATACAAAAAGAGGGCAAGCCGATCCATACGCCGGTGCAGATGACTCTAGCATGTTTGTCTATGATTATTTTTATGGAGTAGATATGGCTGATGCAACTGTACAAAGTATGTTAGCCGGTTTTGGTAGTGCAATTGCATGGGATCTCGATGATGCCATGCATACCGTTGGAGATTTAGGAGATAAAACTCAATTAAAAAAATGGGGAATGTGGAATATTTTAGGAAAAGAGTTAACGGGTGATATCAAAGAGTTAACTCCCAGGCCTTGGTCCTATACCTGGACATTACTTTGTAATTTATTACCTCCTGGATCAAGTATTATAAAAGGCACTGATTTACCAGAAGATGACAAAATAAGATATGTCGCAGCAAAACATGAGGATAATTTTACAGCAATTGTTGTAAATCAATCCAAAGAAGAAAAAAAATATTATCTAAAAACCGATATTTCTATTGCTGAAAAAACAGTATTTCTATATGAATATTCAGAAAATAACAGACCTGTAAATGCTTCAGGATTTCCCACTATGACAAAGGTACTAACAGATAAAATAGATGACCAAGGTGTTTACATTGAAGTAAAGCCTAATAGTGTCGTATTTGTAAGCACTATAGTTGTAAAGTAGTGAATATTATACCCAATGTAAAATCTTCTAAGAATTCAATTACAATATTAAAGTAAATTATGGGATACAATTTAGAATTAATAGATATTTTAGTTTTAGTCATATACTTCATTTTTGTAGTGTGGTTTGGTTTAAGGTATTCTAAAAAAGGTAGCTCTTCTACAGATAATTATTTTCTTGCTGGACGAAATATGACATGGCCCATTATTGGTTTCTCTTTATTTGCTGCTAGTATTTCCAGTACCACATTAATTGGTAAAAGTGGAGATGCCTATTCAACAGGAATTGCTGTTTTTAATTATGATTTAATTTCTGTTTTGGTAATGGTCTTTTTTGCCATGTTCTTTTTACCATTTTATATCAAATCAGGAATCTTTACTATTCCAGAATTTTTAGAAAAACGTTTTGATGTTCGGTCTCGGTATTATTTTTCTTTTATAACGCTACTTGGGTCTACTTTCCTTGATGCTGCAGGAGCTTTGTATGCCGCCGCATTGTTAATGAAATTGGTTTTTCCTGCTCTAAGTATTATAGAGTTATCTGTAATATTTGCCATTATTGTAGCTGCATATACTATTCCTGGAGGATTATCTGCAGCAATAAGAGTCGACTTGATACAAGGTATTATATTACTAGTGGGTACATTTATTTTGACATTTTTAGTGATGCAAAATGGAGGTATTGATTATCTAAAAGAACTTTTATTGAAAGAAGATTTAATGATGAAACTCATTAGACCAATGAACGATAGTTCTGTACCATGGTTAGGAATGATAGTAGGAATTCCTATTCTAGGATTTTATTTCTGGGGAAACAATCAAGTATTAGTACAAAGAGTACTTACAGCAAAATCAGTAGATCATGGTCGAAAAGGTATTCTTATGGTAGGTTTTTTAACAGTTCTAATCTTATTCGTCATCATTTTTCCTGCTGTCATTGGTAAACATTTATTTCCTGGCTTAGAGAAGAATGATATGATATATCCAAAATTAGTGATAGAAATAATGCCCGTTGGAATCTTAGGGCTTATGTTGGCAGCTATGGTCGCTGCACTTACCTCTTCGTTAAGCGCATTATTGAATTCTGTAGCTACTTTATTTACAATGGATTTTTATGTTAAAGCAAAAAAGAAGACTTCTCAAAAAGAGCAAGTCATTGTAGGTAAAATTGTTTCCATAATAGTCCTAATTTTAGCTTTGGTATGGATACCTTTTCTTGCAAAATTTGATTCTCTATTGAAATACTATCAAGAGATGCTTACGTATATAGCACCGCCAGTGGTAGCTGTATTCTTTTTGGGAATCTTTTGGAAAAGAATAAATAGACATGGAGCCTTTTGGGGACTTATGGGAGGAGCATTAATGGCTATAACAACTGTATTTCTTAAAATAGTTTTTAATTATGAACTACTTGGAGATTTTCATTTTCTTTTAAAAGTTCCTTTTTATTTTATAGGTAGCAGCTTGATTATTATTATAGTGAGTTTATTGAGTACGCCTGATGATTCAGAAAAGATTAAAGATTTTATCTGGACACGAAAAATATATCAGGAAGAGACTGAAGAATTAAAAGGAACACCTTTTTATAAAAATTTTAGATTTTGGTCAATAGTTTTAATCGTCTTCTGTTTTACAGTATTGTTTATGTATCAGTAAAAATGCTATCATTTTAATAAAAAATTCATGATAGTACTACCTATAAGCATAATACAATCACTTTTACCTATAAATAACAATTAGTTTTATACAAAGAATTTAAACCCTAAATTATGAATTATAACATTACTAAAAATCTTTTTTTTACTTTGAAAAGCATCCATTTAAGGATGCTAATACTCTTTTTTTTGTCCTTTACAAGTTTTATTATTCAGGCTCAAGATCCGGGAGCACCTACTGGATTATCTATTTCTAATGTAACCTCTACAGGGTTTACTCTTACTTGGGATGCGCAACCTACGGCCACAGGAACTAATATTTTCATTGTAGATCCTGCTGCCAGTAGTGGGGATGTATATATTACAACAGTAGCTGCTGGAGTCAATACTTTTGATTATTCAGGCACTTATGGTTCTATAACCATTCAGGATGGCGTAACTTACCTTGCTAAAATTCAACCTTTATTAGATCCTGATTTTAATAATTATGCTGATACTAGTGTAACTACTGCTGCTCCTACAGCAGACCCGGGAGCTCCAACGGGATTGGCAACTTCCAATATCACTTCTACTGGTTTCACACTTACCTGGGATGCAGATCCTAATGCAACTGGAGGAACTAATATTTTTATTGTTGACCCTGCAGCTAGTAGTGGAGATGTTTATGTCACCACAGTAGCAGCTGGAGTTAATACTTTTGATTATTCAGGTACTTATGGCTCTGTTAACATTCAGGATGGGGTGACTTATATTGCAAAAATACAAGCATTACCCGATGCTGATTTTAATGCTTATGCAGATGTATCTGTAACTACTGGCGGAACTCCTCCTCCTGTTGATCCAGGAACTCCCACTGGATTAACCATTTCTAATGTGACAGCTACTGGTTTCACACTTACCTGGGATGCAGACCCTTTAGCCATCAATGGAACTAATATATTTATTGTAGACCCAGCAGCTAGTAGTGGGGATATTTATATTACAACCGTAGCAGCTGGAGTTAACACTTTTGATTATTCTGGTACTTATGGCTCAGTCACAATACAAGATGGAATGACATATCTTGCCAAAATACAAGCATTACCAGATGCCGATTTTAATGCTTATGCAGATATTTCTGTAACTGCAAGTACTCCACCACCACCTGTTATTGAACCAGGAAAACCAACAGGTTTATCCATTTCTAATATCACTTCTTCTGGTTTTACACTTACCTGGGATACAGACCCTTTAGCCACAAATGGTACGAATATTTTTATTGCAGATCCAGTAGCTGGTAGTGGAGATGTATTTATCACAACTGTAGCAGCCGGAATTAACACTTTTGATTATACTGGTACTTATGGATCTATAACCATTCAGAATGGAGTAACTTACCTTGCTAAAATTCAAGCCTTGCCAGACACGAATAGCAGTGCATTTGCCGACATAGAAATTACTGCTCGTGATATTTCAGACCCAGAAACACCAACAGGATTACAAGTTTCTACTATTACAGCGACAAGTTTTACCATTAGTTGGGATGCAGATGCTAACGCTACCGAAGGATTTAATGTTTTTATTACCGAGCCCGGTGTTAGCAGCCAAGATATATTTGTAGCGAATATTCCTGCTGGTTCAACAAGCTTTGATTTTTCTGGTACATACGAGTCCATTACAATTCAGGATGGAAGAACTTATCTTGCAAAAATACAGGCTTTACCAGATGCTAATAGTAATGCTTTAGGTAGTATTGAAGCTACACTTCCAGAATGCCCTGCTGGTAATACAATGAGCTTATACCCTATTCCTGCAACAGATATTGTAAATGTTTTAAACCATGGTTCTTCTGTTATCAAAAAAATGACGTTGACTAATACTAATGGTGAAATAATAAAGATATCAAATGAAGCGCAACTAAATATTAATGATGTTGTATCTGGATACTATTTTGTTATCATTGAGGATCAAAACAGAAATAAAACCGTAAGAAAAGTAGTAAAACAATAATAGTTATTATCTACTTTTATTTGTTAGAGTGTCAATTTTTAGCAGAATGTAGTCATTTTTACAACTAAGATAAAGTTATTTTTACGGCGAAAAATCACCTCGAAAATTGAGGTATTTAGAACACTAAAAATCTTTTTTTGTCTTAAAACCTGTGCCTCTTGGCATTCTGTATCAGCAGCATCCCTACTTATGTTCAGGATCCAGGGGCACCATTTAGAATTAATAAAAAAGATTACATTATCAATTAAATAGAACAGATTAAATTGTCAAAATGTGAAGCCTTACTAGAGAAGTAAGGCTTTTTTTTATGTTTAATTCGTTAAAACATGAAACTATTTTTAGTTCTTAGAGTGTCTATTTTTAGCAGAATTTAGTCATTCTCACATTGACATTAAGTTTAATTTTACCCAAGAAGATGAATTCTCGATTTAGGAATTTTAGAATTAAACATCTTCGCCCCAAAAATTAAGTGCTTCTGGCTACCTTTTCTTCCCCCCTTAAATTTATTTTCCAATTTATAGGTTTGTTTCAGAGGCACTATCTGGGGTTAATATCTCAGTTTATATATTATCATCAAAAAAGCTACCTTGAGTTAACAGGTAGCCTTATTGATTGGCTGATAATTACTTATTTTTTAATCAACTTAATCATTGGTGCATTATCTACAGAAATAAAATACATACCTCTGCTTAAACCTGTGACATCTATTATATTATCAATAGCATTCGAATTTATCTTTTTTGATATTATTTCTTTTCCACTGAGGTTTAAAATACGCACATGAGCATCCTCGCTTAAGTTATAAATTGTAAATTTATCAGCAACTGGATTAGGCGCTATTAATAGATTTTGTTTATTAAAATGTAAGGACCGGTTTACTTTTTTATTTTCTGTTACCGTTACATTATTAATCTGGTCTGCATCTATCGCTTCTTGCCAATTTGTACCTAAAGGTCGTATATGCGTTTTAAATATATACCCAGATCCTGGTACTGGTGGTGAAGCTAAATTAACTGTGATTGATTTTACCTCTCTTCCCATAGGAACTATCCCTTTTTGCTGTCCCATCCAATTAGTAGACGACCAAAATTCTACTACTATTTCTCGATCTGTTGATGCCTCATAATCCAAATTAAAAGTATAAGAAGTAGTTGATGGAATTGCGGTTGGTGCATCCTTAAACGATACAAGGTCATCATACTCTATTATCTCCGAAATTATTATGTTATCTATCTGAGCCGTATCTAAAACTTTTTCTTTATTTGACCCAATCGGTCGTATATATGCTTTTAAAGAATATTGATCTCCTGGGACAGTAGGAGATTTTAATCTTAACATAATGGATTTTGATCCAAAACCAGCAGGAACAATTAACCGTTTACTGCTCGCCAATTGACCTTTTGGAGACCAAAACTCTGCTACAATCTCTCTATCTACTGTTGCTTCATACTTAACATTTATACTGTATCTATCGGCTATTGGAAGAGTTTTAATAATTTCAGGGAAAATAATAGAATCCTCACCCCCCACTACATCTTTATCGTACTTTTCGACTTCTAAAATCATAGAACTTACTCTTCCCCCACTATCAGGAAAGTTTACTGTAATTGTATTATCAACTTTTAATAATCCCATTGGAAAAGGGACATCTATTGTTCCAAAAAAATCATCTCTGTTTTTTTGGTCATACCCCTTCCAATTCGAAGGCACATGTACTTCTATACCATTTATTTTTACTATTGGAGATTTAGACTTATTATGTTTTCTTCCGATTGCCATTTTTAACGTAGCATAGCCGCTCCCAATATTCACCCCATTGTAAGCAAAAGAAATTTCTGTATTTGCTTCAATTTTCTGTAGGTGTTTGTCTGAGTAGTAGTTTGTACTTCTAATTGCATTTGAAAATACTAATGTAGTACCAAATGTATATTCTAAAACAACGGTTTCATTAGGAATTAACACTATAGTATTAGGTATTTTTTCAATTTCAATATCTGTATATACTGGATTGGCATTGTCATAAATCTTTAAACTTTTAACTCTTACCTTTTCTACACCTTGTAAATCAGAAATCATATTTAATGTAATGCTTTGTGCCGTATCATCCAGGTTATTTAATGCTACATAAACCTTATTATTTTTAGTAAAACCATGAATTTGAACATCGGGATTACTACTATTTACGTGGATTCTTTTTCCTTCTACATCAGACCATAATTTATAAAAATCTATTTTGGATGTATAACTCCAATCTGCTAAGATTGGTCTATTAGGGTTATCCGTAGGTATTATAGTCAATGGTCTCCATAGCGCCGGAACGTAAGTTTGATAATTGTTTGAAGCATTTATGTACCACGTAGCTTTACCTGTAATAAAAGGGATTGAAATTGCCATTCTATCTTCTCTATCTAATAGGTTAAACAAAATTGAGTTAATCGATTTTAGTGTCAGTGCACTTTTAATATCGCTATATCCCGCAGGATATCCTCTTTCTATCCCACCATACTCAGTAATGGCATGAGGTTTTACTACACCCCATTTGGTATAACTATAGGTCTCAATAAGATCTAAAATCGCTTCTGAATTACTTCCAGATCGTTTATTATCTTGTCCTGTAACATTAATCCCATCATAAAGATGAGTAGCAAAGGCGTCCATATGTTCTCCTGCAACATCCATAAACATTTTCATACGTGTATCCCAATGACCAAAATCCCAAAGCTCCATTGATGGCCAGGCACTAGAGTAACCAATTACCTTCATTTTTGCCAGCTCTGGTGTTTCATCAAACTTCTTACCAATAGCACCAAACCATTCTGCCATTCGAACTCTCATTTTTTGACCATCTGGTTGTTGTTCTGCAAATACAGCATCTCCAGAATGCACAAAAGGCTCGTTCATAGGTTCAAAAAACTCTGGTCGGCCGGTATCATTTACATGATTTTTATAATATTCTGCAGCCCAAGCTGCTCCAACCTCCTTACTTAAATTATACCGCACCACATTTCTAGGATGTTCGGTAGCTATAAAACGAGTAACATTACGTGTTGTAGTATCATCAGAATTGTTATAAGAAGGATACTCCCCTACAACTCCGGTTTTACTTTTTGCATATGAGAATGCTCCCCAAAATCCTCTGCCGGGTGTTACATTAAAATCTGTATAAAGTTTTTTGTGATCAGTATCATTTGAATTACTATGAATGGTGAAATATTTGGTTCTATCAAGTTCTGATATTTCTCCTAAATATCGTTCTGTAGATATATCAACATCTACTTTCGTCTGTGCAACGACGTGCTGTAATGACAAGATTGCCATTACCCACAGGGTAATGTTTAGAGTTTTCATGTTTTTGTGTTTTAATTTTGTTACTGGTTAATAAATATTATGATATGAATAGTTTTATCTAGAAATGAAGAAACCTGTTACAAGTTTCAAACTAGACAAAATGCCTTATTTTCAATTAGATATTATAATTTAGCATTATCACAAAGTAACTATGACACGTTTTTTTTAAAGAGACTATCAAAAAAACATCAACATGCAGTTTAGGAAACATAATTCCCCAAATTAAAAAGAAGAAAAAATAAACTGCTTAAAAGATTTGAAACAGCGCTTCTCTTTTTAAATGTCAATTTTACATTTAAAAATAATGAATATATTAACATTATGTATAAATTTTAACTAAATAAATACGGGTTTTTAACCTAAATCAGCAAAAACCAGAATATCACTATGCAAATCCATGAAACCGCTTTTGTAGTATCCACCTATCGATCTTATTTTGAAGAAATCAGCAAAGATATTTATGCCAAATTATGGAATAATGAAGCAACTGATGCTTTGATACCCAATATTTTGGAAAGTATTTCTAAAGATGAAGCAATTTTACATAGTCTTAGAAATCGTTTTTTCTATGAACGAATGATATCTTTCTTTACTGAAAATAATGGGGGTACTCTTATCAATTTTGGATCTGGATTCAGTATGTATCAATTTTTGATAAATGATAATGTAAGCACTATAGAAATAGATCAAAAAGATATCATCGAATATAAAAAAGAAAGAATTGATGATTGGATTAATCAAGGTAAACTTCCTCGAAGAGAAATTCGTTATACCGCAATAGACTTCAATCAAAGTGCTGAAGAAGAAATTATTGATACACTTCAGCCTTTAATCAAAAAAAGGCCCGTTTTTATTCTAGTCGAAGGAGTTTTATTTTTTTTAACTTCAAAAACCACTGATAAACTTTTTAGAGTTTTCAATAGACTACAAAATCAAGGAGGTTTAGTAGGTAGTGTAAGTTACCTTCCTGAAGTTAAAGAAACTTCGGTATATAATCGTTTACTTCATTATTTTGACAGTAATAACAACACCAATGATTCATTTAATCATCAGACGATAACAAACTCATTTTACAAAAATATAGAAGGTTACCTTTTGGAAGAGCATATAGACGAATTCGAACTAGCTAAAATTTATGCTCCTGATAACATCATTAAGAGTAAAACTGATATTCTTAATGAGAATATGTATATTTTACGTAAAAGTTAGATGTTGATGTTTTTTTCATTTCTAAAACAAAATTGTATCATTATTTTTTCCAAAATATTCTTATTTCGAATTATTTTTTTGTGTTTCATTGAGAATTGAAAATCGAGTATGTTTTTATGTGGGAAATTTCCCCATACCTGTGCAATGTTTTCCGATCTCCTAACAGCTTTATTTGCCTTTAAGCATAAAACTGATCATTGTCTGTAAGAATAATCTTATACGCTGAAAACCAAGCTTATACGTTGATTTTTATTAAACTTTTTGGTGACTTCAATAATAAATTCTTGTTAACTTTGCCCAAAAGTAAATTAGTAAAATATAAATTAATCAAAATCACTTATTATGAAACAAAAGTACTTATTGGGGTATTCTTTTATTGCTTTATTTTTAATTTTTGCTTCTTGTAGCAAAGATGAAAATGAAATCGTTGAAAATGGAATTGTGGAATCTGAAAAAGTTACATTAGAGCCTGATTTTATTGAAAATGATGGATCAGAAGGAATAGAAGATGAAGTACAATTAGAAGAAGAGGAAGCACCTTCTTTAACAGAAAATAACTCAAAAACTTACGGTCACCGTAGATATAAATTACTTACTCCGTCAGATGTAACTCCTGCAGATTTAGAAGCATGTGGTCAAACGACAACTATGCCATTATTGGTAGGGTCTAGAAAAATAGAAGTTGGTAACGTTAACGTATCTAATGATGAGGAAAATTTATACTTAACCTTTAAGGCTAATAGCAATTACCTTATGAAAAAAGTATATCTATATATTGGGGCAAAACAAAATATTCCTTTTTATTCTAATGGTTTTCCTAACCTACGTAAATTTAACTACAAAGCTTTTCCATACTATTTTGGGGGGATGAAAGAAGCTACTTATGTTATTCCATTATCTTCAATAGAATTAGATTGCTTCGAGATAGTAGCCTATTCTAAAATATACAGTAAGAAAAGTAATTGTTTCTATACTTCGTTTGCTTATGACCAAACTTTAGATCAAGAATATACTTATTATAATCATTACTATGGTTGTGTTTACTATGGTGATTGGATAAGATCATTTGAGTATTGCAAGCAAACATGTAAAGCTGATTGTACAGAAGTTTATGGATATCATGAAGATTGCGGAATCTGTGAAAATGGTAATCTTAATACATTCTTTGCATATTCTTTCCTTGATCGTAGAGGTGAAGCTGGTGTTGATGTAGAATTAATCACAAGTCCTGAGGGATGTGATATTACCAATAGTGAAGAAGTTGGACATATCAATATTTCTTCTATCAGTGAAACTAAGTTAAAAATAGAGTATCAACTAAGTACTGGGTATGAAATGTGTGAGTTAAGTTTTAGTTATGGTATTTCTAGATTTAATACTCCTAATAACTATTCTCAGCAATTTGACACTCCTACAACTTCTTATAGTTTTGAAATAGATAAGCTTACAGGAGCTAACATTTATTTAGATAGTAAGGCTCAAATTACTAGTAGTAATTAATCAGTGTAATAAGTTTTCCTAATTATAAGGAACTTACAATAAAAAAACCGGGATAAGATTTAAAATCTTATCCCGGTTTTTTATTAAATCACTTTTTGTTTTATTTCATAGCTTTTGCCATAACATGATATCTTGGATCGTCAATATCATGCTCTATAACACTAGCCAATCTGGGAGAAGCTTTAATCATAAGCGCTTGGCACTCTTCGCTAAGGTGCTTAATTTTAACCCTCTTACCAGCTTCTTCATATTTTCCTACAAGATTAAAAATAGCTTCTAATGCTGAGTGATCGCTAACTCGTGATTCTATAAAATCAATTTCTATATACTCAGGATCATTAGCTACATCAAACTTATTATTAAATGCTTGTATACTACCAAAGAAAAGAGGGCCCCATATTTCATAGATTTTGGTTCCATCTTCTCGAACATGTTTTCTAGCTCTAATTCGCCTTGCGTTTTCCCAGGCAAATACTAAGGCAGACATAATTACTCCAGCAATTACAGCAACTGCCAGGTCAAAGAAAACCGTTAGTGAAGAAACTGCTATTAACACAATGGCATCTGCCAAAGGAATCTTATTTAGAATTCTAAAACTAGACCAAGCAAATGTACCTATTACTACCATAAACATTACACCAACTAAAGCAGCAATAGGAACTTGTTCTATAAGTCCTGAAGCAAATAATATAAATAATAACAATGTCACAGCTGCAACAATTCCAGAAAGCCTTGTTCGACCACCACCTTTAATATTAATAATGGATTGACCAATCATTGCACAACCACCCATTCCACCAAAAAGTCCAGTTATGATATTCGCACCTCCTTGAGCTAAACACTCTCTATTAGAATTACCACGAGTCTCGGTCAATTCATCGATAAGATTTAATGTCATTAAAGATTCTATTAATCCAATGGCCGCAAGAATCAAAGCATAAGGACCAATAAATTTAAAAGTCTCCCAGTTCATAGGTATTTTACTAAAAATATCGAACTGGAACTTTGGTAATCCTCCTTTTAAACCTTCTCCTCCACCATCTCTAATAAAACTACCTACGGTAGCGACATCAAGTTTTCCCAGAATTACAATTGCAGATACCACTACAATAGCAAGCAGGGCTTCTGGAAGTTTATTCGTTAATTTTGGCAATCCCCACATGATTAACATGGTGAGCAACACCAAACTTAACATTAATAACAATTCATTTGTTGGTATCCAAGACTTTACCTTACCTTTTTTATTAATGCTATATATAGCATTGTCTTCAAAATTAAAAGTAACTTCTTTTGTAATTAAATCAAAAACCTGCCCTTCATACACCATGTATTTTCCTTCATTAGAATTGATTTCTTCTAATCGATTACTATCAAAATTGAATACTGCTCTATCTGTAGTCACATCATAGACCTTGTTATCGTCTCTAATTTCAAATTTTTTCTCTACCGATTCTGTTTTATATTTATCATTCCCAAAAACGTCTTTCTCACCTTCTTTAAACATCCCTAATTGAGAAAGGAAAATCACGATTGCCAGACCATTTACAAATCCCATCATTACGGGATGCGGAATCAAACGTACAAACTTACCTAGCTTAAAAACACCAGCTAGCATTTGTATTACTCCCATAAGAATTACAGTTGCAAATAAATAATATAACCCTAGTTCTTCTCCTGGATCACCCATAGCGTTTCCTTCTGCTACCAAGCTTACCATTACTACTGCTAATGCTCCAGTAGCTCCAGAAATCATCCCTGGACGTCCTCCAAAAATAGATGTTATAAATCCAATCATAAATGCAGCATATAACCCTACTAATGGATCAACACCAGCTACAAAGGCAAAAGCAACCGCTTCCGGAACTAAAGCTAAAGCAACTGTTAATCCCGATAAAATATCATTTTTGGCATTAGCCACTCTTTTTCTAACAAACTCAGTCATAGTTATGGTATTTCAGGCTGCAAAAATACAGTTATTTTGTGGCTTCACAAGTAAAATAGAATTCTATTACAATCACTAAATCTAACTAAAACGTTATAGAAGATTATAAAATTCGAAATCTTAGTATATTTGATCTTTACACACATCATATATGCAAAAAATTACTTTTATTCTAGGTTTCTTAGCTATCATTTCATGTACCCATAAAGAGAAATCTGATACCAAAGATTTCAATTTCACAACTACTTTTGAGAAAAGTAACGGGAACAAAACTGCCATATATCCGGAGGTTATAACATACTATCAGCATTTAGCAGACACATATTCTTCTGTTAATATCGAGGAAATCGGAATGACCGACAGCGGAAATCCTTTGCATATAATTACACTAAATCCTGATACTACTTTCGATTTTAACGAGATTCGAAAAGCCAAACGAATTATACTTATTAATAACGGAATTCATCCTGGTGAAAGTGATGGTATAGATGCTACTATGTTATTGTATAGAGATATTGCTGAAGGTAAAATCAAACCTCCGGCAAATACCGTATTAGTGACAATTCCAGTATATAATATTGGAGGAGCCTTAAATCGAAACTCTGGAACACGAACGAATCAAAATGGCCCTGAAGCTTATGGTTTTAGAGGAAATGCACGTAATTATGATCTAAATCGTGATTTTATAAAGAATGACACAAAAAATGCCCGTGCTTTTGCAGAAGTATTTCATGCAGTACAACCAGACGTTTTTATAGATAATCATGTGAGTAATGGGGCTGATTACCAATATACTCTTACTCACCTTTTTACTCAACATAATAAGCTGGGTAATGAATTAGGCGATTACTTACATCAAGAAATGCATCCACAATTAGAATCTTTACTAAAAAAGAAAAACTGGGATATCACGCCCTATGTAAATGTTTGGGGAACTACACCTGACAAAGGCTGGACTCAATTTCTTGACTCTCCAAGATATTCTACTGGATACACAACACTTTGGAATACTCTGGGAATGATGGTAGAAACTCACATGCTAAAATCTTATAAAAAAAGAGTTGAAGGAACATATGAGCTTATGAAATCGATGATTGAAATCACCGAGAGAGACGGAAGTAAAATTCGTTCTTTACGAGAGACAACCTTCAATAAACAAACCGAACAAAAAGAATACCCTGTGAATTGGAAAGTAGATACTACACAAATCACAAAATTTAATTTTAAAGGATATGAAGGTGAATTTGTAACTAGTAAAGTTACAGGAGCAAAACGATTAAAATATGATCAAAATAAACCATATCAAAGAGAAATTAGCTATCAGAATTATTTTAAAGCCATCACATCAATCAAAGTCCCTAACGCTTATGTAATACCAAAAGGATGGTGGAAAGTGGTTGATTTATTAAAATTAAATCAAATTGAATTTGAGGTGCTGAAAAAAGATTCAATCATTGCAGTAGAAACCTATTTTATTAAGGATTATAAAACTCGAAAAGCTCCTTATGAAGGGCATTATCTTCATTATCAAACTTCAGTAAATAAAAAATTAGAATCCATAACCTTTGCTAAAGGAGATATTATAATCCCAACAAACCAAAAAGGATTTAGGTATATTATAGAAACTTTAGAGCCTGAAGCTTCTGACTCATTCTTTAATTGGAATTTCTTCGATACCATTCTGCAACAAAAAGAAGGATTCTCACCTTATGTTTGGGAAGACAAAGCTTTTGAAATATTAGAAAAAGACGAAAATTTAAAAATAGCATTTGAAGAAAAGAAAAAAGATACTGCTTTTGCTAATAATTGGTATGCACAACTGGACTGGATACACAAACATTCTAATCATTATGAAAAGGCACACTTACGGTATCCTATTTACAGAATTTTAAAATAAATCCTACTCTAAATTTAATCTATCAATTCTAGCTTCAATACCAGAAGTTTGCATTTCTTTTTCTATGCTATCAAAGTTAGTTTTATCAACGCTTCTCTCTATACTTCCTTTTTTTAGGTAATGTAAATAATCACAGGTTTGGTGTAATGTCGAAAAAATGTGAGAAGAAAGTATAATAATTTTATCTAGTTCTTTTAACTTAGATAATACTTGATTGATTATAATATTACTATGAATATCAACTCCATTAAATGGCTCATCGAGAATAAAAACATCATTATTCTGAAGTAGAATTGCTGTAAGAGCCAGTTTCTTTTTCATTCCTGTTGAGTAAGTCTCTGCATATTTATCAAGTGGTAAATCAAAAATGTTTTTTTCTTTAAAATCTCCTATCTTGATTTTCCTGGCATTACACAACAGCTGTAAATATTCTTTCCCGGTGATCTTAGAAAAAAAATAAGGATTAGTTGGCAAAAAGCCAATCGATTTTTTTATTTCACCTTTGTTATATTCAATTTTTCCTTTAAAGCTTTCCATTCCCGAAATACAGCGAAATAACGTTGTTTTTCCCGCTCCATTTTCTCCAACAATACCGTGAATCTCTCCTTTTTTAAAAGATAGACATATGTCATTAAGCACATGGTGATTATTGTACGCTTTATATAAAGAATCAATAGATATCATTTCAAAAGGGAATTTAAATTACGTTGCGCTTTAAAATAGAAATACGGAATAACTATCAACATAGCAGGCGGAAACAAAATACACAATACTCCTATTATCCCCTGAAACATTCCAACACCGTCTCTAAGAAAAGCATATTTTATTACTATATACATAATCATGTATAACAATCCCAAAAACGAAAAGATTAAGGCGATATGCATTTGATTTATATAAAATATTGATAAAATCAAAAAAATCGGAAAAGTCAATACAATACTATACTTAGATGCTATACTTATTTTATGTTTTAAAAACCCTTGTGGGTTCATATCATGAATCCAAATATAAAACTGAGGATCAGGTTTTGAATAATACATAGAGCATATAAAGAAAATAGATAGTATCGAAAAGATGCCTAAATTAAAATTATTAACATTGATAGAAATAATAGCAATGCCATAGGACAATAAAAACATCCAGAATGTTTTGCGAAATCCAATAACAAACTCAAATGGCCATCTAAAAAACGGTGTAGGCAGGGTTAAATTAAATTTACCTGGCTTTTTTATAAAGGAAATGAAAATAGTCATTCCAAAAACTATCAAAGCCTCTTCATAGTACATTCGAAATATCAAAAACAAAATAAATGGTATTGCTAACAGTATATGATTTATTACCACAATACTTTTAAAATCAGTCAATAAAAAATGTTGCTTGATAAGTTCATCATGCTTTGGGTAGCGTATTATAAAAACTGTCACTATCCCTATTAACATATAAAAGTAATTTGGATACATTACTTTATCAAAAAAACTTGTAGACCCCCAATAAAACAAACCAGGGATGATTAGATATGCTATAAGTGGCTCTATTCCAAAATCTTTTAGATGACGATTAAGCCGTTTAAAAAGTAAAATAAAATAGAGTTTCATTAATCAGGATAAATAATCATGAGAAAATAATTGTTTGATATTCGCATAGGAATCCAATAAAGCTTTTCTCGCTTTTTTTCTATCCTTCCATTTCACTTTAGTAATTCCTTCATCTTTTTGTGGGATAAGTTCCCCATCATATCCTGTTTTCATTTCAAACCAATACGTAACCTTCAACCTAAACTCTCCACTTCTTTTAAAAACGTGATAGCTTCGATATAAAAATTTAGTAATTTCTAATCCAGACACTCCTGTTTCTTCTTCTACCTCACGTATTGCAGCAGTTTCCATATCTTCATTCTTTTCGGCCTTACCTTTAGGCAAATCCCATTTTCCATTACGACGAATGAACAAAATGTCCTTATCAGTGTTATATACCTTTCCCCCTCCCGCAACAACAACGGGTAATTTGGTATATAAATGCTCTATAAGTTTATCTTCTCTTTTATGATACAGGTGATACTTTGCCCCTTCGTTTGTAGTTTCTTTTTTTAAAATATCTCTTATAATTGTTGGAAAGTCAGCCTCTTTGATTGGGATCATTTTATAATCCTCTATAGACTTTTTTGTAGATAGAATAATAGGTGTATTATTCACAAAAACTTTATACATTTGCAACTATGATTTTTGATAAAGATACAGCAAAAAAAACTGCTGAATTACTACTGCAAATTAATGCAATTAAATTAAATCCGCAAGACCCTTTTACCTGGGCTTCTGGATGGAAATCTCCGATCTATTGTGACAATAGAGTTACGCTTTCATATCCTGAAATTCGTAATTACCTAAGAGAAAACCTCGCTCGATTCATTGAGCAAGAATATGGCAAACCTGATGTAATTGCCGGAGTGGCTACGGGAGCTATTGGTATCGGAATGTTAGTAGCACAACAACTTGATCTTCCTTTTATCTATGTACGCCCGGAAGCAAAAAAGCATGGAAGAAAAAATCAAATCGAAGGTATTATCCCTACCAATAAAAATGTTGTAGTTGTTGAAGATTTAATTAGTACAGGAAAAAGTAGTTTAAATGCAGTAAAAGCACTTAAAGAAGTTAATGCTAATGTAAAAGGAATGGTTGCTATTTTCAATTACGGTTTTGATATTGCTGTAGAAAACTTTAAAGAAGCCGCATTATCCTTGCACACACTAAGCAATTATGACAACCTGCTAGAACAAGCGTTGGACACCAATTACATAACAAAAGAACAACAACAAACATTACAAAGCTGGAGAACTAATCCTTCAGAGTGGAACATATAATAATTTAATGCTATGAACTTAGAAAGCCCTACGGTAACTGTAAATAAATCTGCAGAAGATGTATTCGAATTTTTGACCAAAGTGGAGAATTTTGAACAGTTAATGCCAGAAAGCAAACAAAAATTTGAAAAAATAAGTGATTCTCGATTTCTTTTTCAATTAAAAGGAATGCCAGAGTTAGTCTTAGATCAAAAAGAAAATACAAGTCCTAGCAAAGTTGTTTTAGGAGCTGCAAGTGATAAACTTCCTTTCACCTTAACAGCTGATATTATTGATTCTGGAGATGGAAAAAGTACAACCAAGCTAACTTTTGATGGGCAATTTAATGCAATGATGTCGATGATGATCAAAAACCCTATTCAAAATTTCATCAATACCCTTAGCGAAAATATAGGAAAACTATAATTAATACAATAGTTTAATTTCTTTCAGGTCAAAATCAGAGATGACTTCATCTTCTAATAGAACTTGTAGTTTACCCTCTTTGGTAATACTCTGAATGATTCCAACAAAAGATTCTCCCTTTACATCCAAAAATGTAGAGGGTTTATTTTTTCTAAACAACAATCCCTCATACTCTTTTTTTAATTTTCCAAAATTAGAAACAGATAACATTGAGAATCTCAGTTCTATTTTGGTTAACAATGAATTTAGAACTTCCTCCACATCATAACTTTGTCCCATTCTCATTTTTAGTGACGTTGCCAGAGGTAGATTATCAAATTTAATTTGATTAATATTAATTCCAACACCTATAATTACTCCCGTTAGACTGCCATTCTTGACTACATTTTCTATCAAAATACCACATATTTTTTGTTTATCTGACAGAATGTCGTTAGGCCATTTTATAGATAATTTTGGGATCATAAACTCTTTTAATGTATCATAAACTGCCAAGGACACAGCAATAGAAATATGAAACTGATCCATTAACTCTATTCCTTTAATCTGCATAAACACACTACATGTGAGGTTTTCTCCCGGGTTGCTTTGCCAAGTTGTACCCATTTGACCTTTACCAGTAAGTTGTTTTCTAGCAATAACACAAACAGAGTCGGTTAATTGTTTTTCACGATTAAGATCTCTAAGAAAAATATTTGTGGAATCAATGGCATCAACTTTGATTATATGCATACAATAAGGTGTAAAAGTTTTGCAAATGTCTAACTAATACAGACATTAAAATCATAAAAAGTAATAACTTTACACAAATTAAAAAAATGCATGACTAAAAAAGAAATCGGTAACGATCAATTAATTGCTCAAATATTAAAAGGTATTGAAGAAGTAAAAGGTAATGATATTAATATTTTAGATCTTAGAGATATCGAAAATACAGTCTGTAATTACTTTGTCATCTGCAATGGAACCTCCAATACTCAGGTAAACGCGATTGTTAATTCCATCCAAAAAACAGTTAGCAAAGAACTTAAAGATAAGCCTTGGCATGTAGAAGGCAGTGAAAATGCAGAATGGGTATTAATTGATTATGTAAATGTAGTGGTTCATGTTTTCCAGAAACATATAAGAGAATTCTATGATATAGAAGGACTCTGGGGAGATGCAAAAACTACAATTATCCAAACAAATTATTAAAAGAAAACCGTAAATGGCCAAAGACAATAAAAAACCCGAACTTAATAAAAAACCAAAATTTAGCGCATATTGGATTTATGCTATAATCATTGTTGGATTTTTAGTATTGAATTTTATGGGAGGAAGTGGGTTAGGATCAGCTCCTAGCACATCCCCATCAGAGTTTCAAGATTTTTTGAGTAATGGAGAAGTAGAAAAAGTGGTGATTATAAATCGCCGTAAAGCTCAGGTATTTCTTACCGGAGAAGCTAAATCATTAGATAAGCACATAAAAAATCAGAACAAATCTATTTTACCTGCTAGTCCTAACGATCCAGATTATCAATTTGAATTTGGTGATTTACAGAATTTTGAAAATAAAATTGCTACGATAAAGAAGGAAAATAATTTATCTACACAAGTAAATTACGATACAGAAAGTAATGTATGGGGAGAAATCTTCATTACCTTATTACCTTTTGCGTTAATTATTGGAGTTTGGATATTTATCATGAGAAGAATGAGCGGTGGTTCTGGAGGAGGTGCCGGCGGACAAATTTTTAATATTGGAAAGTCCAAAGCAAAGCTTTTTGATCAAAATACAGAAGTTAAGGTTTCTTTTGAAAACGTAGCTGGATTAGAAGGAGCAAAAGAAGAAGTTCAAGAAATTGTTGATTTCCTTAAAAATCCTGAAAAATACACTTCTTTAGGTGGGAAAATTCCTAAGGGAGCATTATTGGTAGGACCTCCGGGAACAGGTAAAACGCTTTTAGCTAAGGCCGTTGCTGGTGAAGCCAAAGTACCTTTCTTTTCTTTATCAGGATCAGATTTTGTTGAAATGTTTGTAGGTGTCGGAGCTTCTCGTGTACGAGATTTATTTAAGCAGGCAAAAGAAAAGTCTCCAGCCATAATTTTTATTGATGAGATTGATGCTGTAGGTAGAGCCAGAGGAAAAAGTAATTTCTCCGGATCTAATGATGAAAGAGAAAACACACTAAACCAATTATTAACAGAAATGGATGGTTTTGGCACAAACACTAACGTAATTGTGATTGCTGCAACTAACCGAGCTGATGTATTAGATAAAGCATTACTTCGTGCTGGTCGTTTTGATCGCCAGATATATGTCGATCTTCCAGACATCCGTGAGCGTAAAGAAATATTTGATGTTCATTTAAAACCTTTGAAAAAAGTTGAAAATGAATTAGATACTGAATTCATGGCGAAGCAAACTCCTGGTTTCTCTGGTGCTGATATTGCCAATGTATGTAATGAAGCTGCTCTAATAGCTGCCAGAAAAGGCAATAAAGCGGTTGGAAAACAAGATTTCCTTGATGCCGTTGATAGAATTGTAGGCGGACTAGAAAAAAAGAATAAAATCATTACTCCTCAGGAAAAACGAGCTATAGCTTTTCATGAAGCAGGACATGCAACCGTAAGCTGGATGTTAGAACATGCTGCTCCATTAGTAAAAGTGACTATTGTTCCTAGAGGTCAATCTCTTGGTGCCGCATGGTATTTACCAGAAGAGCGTCTAATCGTAAGGCCTAATCAAATGCTTGATGAAATGTGTGCCGCTTTAGGTGGTCGTGCTGCCGAGAAAGTAATATTTGATGAAATCTCTACAGGTGCATTAAGTGATCTTGAAAAAGTCACTAAGCAAGCAAGAGCTATGGTTACAGTTTACGGACTAAATGATAAGGTAGGAAATCTTACATATTATGATTCTTCTGGGCAAAGTGAATACAATTTCACAAAACCGTATAGTGAACAAACCAGTGAGCTAATTGATAAAGAAATCTCGAATATTATCGAAGTTCAATATCAAAGAGCAATTGACTTATTAGAAAAACATAAGGATAAACTTACAGAACTAGCAGAAGTACTTCTTGAAAAAGAAGTTATTTTCAAAGATAACTTAGAAAAAATCTTTGGAGAACGACCTTTTGGTAAAAAAGAGGAGGAAATCATCATAGAACCTTCTTAAATATAATATTTTTTACTTGTAAATTGAAAAATCTTAACCTAACGGAATATTAGGTTAAGATTTTTTTTATCTTTGAATGTAATGTAAAACCGTAATTTCCCAATCCTAATTCAAAAAATGAGTCTATTTAGAAGAATTTTTTCATCAAAATCTAAATCAGACCAAAAGAGTAAAGAACGTCACATAGACGATCGCAGTAAATACATGCCGGAAATTGATTTACCGATTGACGAAAGTTTCATGATCAATTTTAAAAGAAATGGTGGTAAGTTTATTTATTGTGATAATAACAATGAAGTTTTAGACTCTTTTGATAAGATTTTATTGGAAAATGATTGGTACGAAAAAGATGTATGTTCATTTGACATGGGACTAGAACATAGATTCTCTGGTTTTAATCTTAATTTTGTAAAAAACGCTTCTACATCTTCTTTCTTTTTTGCCACTTGTGAATATTTGATTGCCGATAGTGGAGCCATACTCATCTCATCAAACCAACTAAAAGAGAAAAAGCTTACCGAACTACCAGATCATTTTGTAATTTTAGCAGCTACTAGTCAACTAGTTAAAAGTATCGGGGAAGGACTAAAAGGTATAAAGAGTAAAAACAAAAATTCAATCCCTTCCAACATTACTACGATAAAGGATTTTGAACCTCAAAAAGAAAAGGATTTCTTAAGCTACGGAAGTAGTTCAAAAAATTTATATTTGCTCCTGCTGGAAGATTTATAATATGAAGGAACTGCTCACTAGGTCTTTGTCGGGATTACTATATGTCTCGATATTACTAATATCAATATTCATCAATAGATATACTTTTATTGGGGTATTTTTTGTTTTTGGAATCATTTCTATATATGAATTCCAAAAACTAATTCATCTCAAAAACAAAAGATTGTATATCATATTCATTACTTTTTTAGGAATCCTACAGGTATTTCAAGATCAGATTTATGTTATTATTCCTTTTTTAGTTTTAACTATCATTACAGAATTGTTTTTGGTAAAAGATTTAGTTACCATTCGTATTATTCCAATGTTCGAAAAACGAAAATATCGAACTAGTATCTTTTATCTTATAACAGCTATTATATTTCTAACTCTTATCCCTAGTTACTCTGGTCAATATCAACCTATAATCATTGCTGGTGCTTTTTTGATTACCTGGACGAATGATTCTTTTGCATATTTAGTTGGGAAAAATTTTGGAAAACATAAATTGTTAGAACGCATATCTCCTAAAAAAACAATTGAAGGATTTGTTGGAGGTTTTATCTTCTCAATATTAGCTGGTTATTTAATTGCCGTGCTCTCACATTCGTTATCTATTACCATTTGGTTGATTATAAGCATTATTATGAGTATTTTTGGCACATTAGGTGATCTTATTCAATCTAAGTTTAAACGACAAGCAGGTGTTAAAGATAGTGGTACAATAATGCCTGGCCATGGTGGCATATATGATCGATTAGATAGTGTTATATTTGCCAGCCCATTTTTATATGCATTTTTACAAATCTTACATCATGTTTCATAAAGAAGGATATAAAATAATTTCAGTTACACTAGTGCTTTTTCTTGGTATTAATGTAGCATCTTACGTCGCTATTCAAAACGACGAATGGCAAATTGCCATATTTTCGATTACTTTAATATTTCTGATTTTAATATTACAATTTTTCAGAAACCCTAAAAGAAAAACAAAAGTTGATGACCATACCGTTGTTGCTCCCGTTGACGGAAAAGTAGTTGTAATTGAAGAAGTATTTGAAAAAGAACATTTTAACGACAACAGACTTCAGGTTTCAATCTTTATGTCTCCTATAAATGTGCATGTAACTAGACACCCAATTAATGGAGATGTTGTTTTAAGCAAGTACCACCCTGGAAAGTATCTTGTAGCATGGCACCCTAAAGCTTCTGAAGAAAATGAAAGAACAACGGTTGTAGTAAAAAATAGTGGTATAGAAGTACTATATAGACAAATTGCAGGTGCACTAGCCAAAAGGATAGTAAACTATGCAAAAGAAGGAGAAAAAGTAGTTCAGGGATCTGATAGTGGATTTATTAAATTTGGATCTAGAGTTGATGTCTTTTTACCGATAGGAACAGAAATAAATGTAACTCTAGATCAAAAAGTTAAAGGAGGAGAGAGCATTATTGCTAATGTATAGTCATGACCGAAGAGGAATTAAATATTAATTTCAAGCGTGCGTTTGAGCGCGCCAGCAACACCAAAATACAATTGCCTCCAGATGTTATGCTTCATTTTTATGCTTATTACAAACAAGCAATACATGCTGAAGGCTCTGGATTCTACAACCCTTCTGGAGATAGCGAATTGAGAAACGCTTTTAAACTAAATGCACTTTTTCAAGTAAAAAGCCTTACACCAGACGAAGCTAAATTAAAATATATCGAATTAGTTAATAAATACATTACAGATTCGGAATAACTATACTCCAGCTGCTGTATTTGTTAATGCATCCAATGCATTAGAAATAGTGGTTAATAAATCTTCATTGCCTTTTATCCCATGACGTTCTTGTAGAAAAACAGGAGTATTATACGATATGTTTACTTTACCATCATTATCTTGCCAAACTAGTATTTTCTGAGGTAAATCTATCCCTATTGTCTGTACATTTTGCATCAATGGTGTCCCTAAATTAGGGTTACCAAAAACTACCAACCGAGTTGGGTTTAATTCTAAATTTACAGATTCTGCATTAGCTTGATGATTAACCTCGGCAACTAATCTTAGATTACTATTGTTTTGTATTGCTGCTATCAAACTATTATATGTGTCTTCAAAATTTTGATTACTAATCTTTGTAAGAATCCCTTCTTCTTTATCTATAGATTCAGCATTGTTTATCTCTAATTCTCCACTGCTATTTAATGTTGCAAAATTCTTTAATGCTTCTGCTATGGTGTTTAATGATTTTACATCTTGTAGATCATATCTCTTTTGGAGATAATCTGTATTATTAAAAGCTACTCTTACGTTATTTGACGCATCTCGAAACACAAATAGTTTTTGAGGCAAATCTAATCCTGCTAACTGGTTTTTCTGCATTAAAGGTGTTCCAAGGGCAGGATTTCCAAAAATAATGACTTTTGTACTATCCAACTCCTTATTCACTGATAATGCATTTGCTCTATGATCTACCTGGGCAACTATATTTATTGGTCCTACTGCTTCTAAAGCTTGTACAATATCAGCTTCAGTAACCGCAAAACCAGTTTCACTAACTATATTAGATATCCCTGGCACAGAAATATTTACTGGATTAGATACATCATCATTATCATCACAAGAAGATATAAAAACTAAAAAAAGAAACATATAGAGCACACAATTTTTCATTTGTTTTTCATTTTAATATTAGCAAATACTTGGATATATTGGCTTTTGCCTGATATAAAATGAAAACCATAAAGAGTACTCTTTATTTTCTGATTTATTATAAGATTAACAAATCTTCACAAAATAATGAGGTTTTTAACATCATAAAGCGAGTACCTCCTCTATAAAAATCACAAAAAAACCTTGATTATTTTATAAATCAAGGCTTTATATAAAATTAAAAAAAAGATGAAATTAACTTCTAAGCCCTTCCAAACTTGACTTTAAGGTGGCTATTTTAGCTTCAGCATCAGCTTCTTTCTTTCTCTCTGTTGCAATAACTTGCTCAGGAGCATTATTTACAAAGCGCTCATTTTGCAACTTTTTCTGTACAGATTTCAAAAAACCTTCTGTATACAGCAATTCATCTGTTAACTTTTTAATCTCTTCCTCTACATCAATCGCTCCAGAAATCGGAATAAAATACTCATTAGACTTTACCCTGAAAGAAAGGGCTCCTTCTACTTTTTCTTCAACATAATTTAATCCCGATAGATTTCCAAGTTTACTAATTACAGTATCAAAAGTTGTTTTTAGTTTTTCGCTATTAAGAACAAATAACTCTATTGTATCTTTAAACGGTATATTTTTCTCCTTACGTATGGTACGGATTCCAGAAATTATATCTCCTGCAACTTCAAATTCTTTGATTAAATCTTCATTAACAGATGTCTCTTCTGGCCAACTAGCAATAATTAGAGCCTCTTCAGCACTTCTGTCAGAAATCTGTTGCCATATCTCTTCAGAAATAAAAGGCACAAAAGGGTGTAAAATCTTAAGATTATCTTCTAATATAGCTATTACCTCTTGATATGTATTAATATCAATTGGACTACCATATGAAGGCTTAACCATTTCTAAAAACCAACCACAGAAATCATCCCATATCAATTTATAAGTAGTCATTAATGCATCACTAATCCTATATTTGTTATAGTTATTTTCTAATTCTACAAGTGCTTTCTGAAATTTTGAACGATACCAATTAATAGCCACAACTGAAGCCTCTGGTTGTTCAATTGTCGTATCTACCTTCCACCCCAAAACGAGCCTGGAAGCATTAAATATTTTATTTACAAATGCACTACCTTGTTTGCACAAATCCTCATCAAACATTAAATCATTTCCGGCAGGTGAACTTAATAACATCCCTACCCTGATACCATCTGCACCATATTGACCGATTAAATCCAGTGGGTCTGGCGAGTTACCCAAAGACTTAGACATCTTACGTCTTTGCTTATCTCGCACTATCCCAGTAAGATATACATTTGTAAATGGTTTTTCCTTACGATATTCATATCCAGCAATGATCATACGAGCTACCCAGAAAAACAAAATCTCTGGAGCAGTAACCAAATCGTTAGTTGGATAATAATAGTTAATTTCTTTATTATCAGGTTCTAGAATACCATTAAAAACGCTCATTGGCCATAACCATGAAGAAAACCAAGTATCCAAAGCATCAGGATCTTGTGTAAGATCTGTATCTTTTAACGAATCATTGCCCGTTTTTTCTTGTGCAAGAGAAAGTGCTTCTTCTCTACTCTCTGCAACTACGAAATCTTCCTTACCAGGACCATAAAAATATGCCGGGATTTGATGCCCCCACCAAAGTTGACGTGAGATATTCCAATCTCTAACATTCTCCATCCAATAACGATAGGTACTGATAAATTTCTCAGGAACTAAATTCACTTCTTTATCCAGCACAGCATCTAAAGCTGGTTGAGCCAGGTCTTTCATTTTCAAAAACCACTGATCACTCAATTTTGGTTCTATTACCGCTTTAGTTCGCTCACTAGTACCTACTTTATTCAGGTGAGTTTCAGTTTTCTCTAAAGCTCCAATACTCTCGAGTTCTTTAACAATCTCTTTACGAACAACAAAGCGGTCTTTTCCTTCATAATGTAATCCAGCAGCATTTAACGTCGCATTATCATTAAAAATATCAATAACTTCAAGACTATGTTTATCTCCTAAAACCTTATCATTAGGATCATGCGCTGGTGTCACTTTCAGGCATCCTGTACCAAATTCCATATCCACATACTCATCTTCTATTATTGGAATCACACGATTAGCAATAGGCACAATCGCTTTTTTACCCTTAAGATGTGTAAATCTTTCATCATTTGGGTTAATACAAATTGCAGTATCTCCCATAATAGTTTCGGGACGTGTTGTAGCAATAGTTAGTGTATCTTCACTCCCATCAATTTTATAGTTTAAATAATATAACCCACCTTGTTTTTCTTCATAAATCACTTCTTCATCAGATAAAGTAGTCTTGGCCTGAGGATCCCAATTTACCATTCTATACCCTCTATAAATAAGGCCTTTATTATATAAATCCACAAAAACCTTAATCACAGAAGCAGAGAGATTTTCATCCATTGTAAACGCAGTACGTTCCCAATCACATGAAGCACCTAACTTTTTAAGTTGCTCTAGAATGATACCTCCATGTTTATGAGTCCATTCCCATGCATGTCCTAAAAATTCTTCCCGTGTAAGATCGTTTTTGTTAATTCCTTCTTCTTTTAACTTTGCAACAACCTTAGCCTCAGTAGCAATTGATGCATGATCTGTACCTGGCACCCAACAAGCATTATACCCATTAAGACGAGCCCTTCTAATAAGTACATCCTGGATAGTATTATTGAGCATATGCCCCATATGAAGAACACCTGTAACATTTGGTGGAGGAATAACAATAGTATATGACTCTCTTTCATCAACTTCAGAATGGAAATAATTGTTTTCCATCCAGTAAGAATACCATTTCTCTTCTACCGATTTTGCATCATATTTTTCCGCTAAAGCCATACTTTGGTCTGGTTTTTGAATTTAGAAGTGCAAAAGTAATTATTATAGTATGAAGTACGAAGTTAGAAATATGAAAATTTAAAAAAACCTAAGGTCAAAAATCACTAAATATTATACTTTAACATAAGCTATATAACCTAGTATTCACCTTATACTCTAACTTTTTCTGTTTAATTTGTCCCTTCTCTCTTTGAGTTGTGATTTTGCAGTTGAATAAAAAGTAAGTACTTTTACACTTAATAAAAACCTACATTATGAAAAAAATAATGATGATTTTATGTGTTTGTTTTCTGGGTATAACCCTAAACGCACAGGATAAGGCACAAATAAAATTTAAATCAGAAGTCGTCGATTATGGAGAAATCGCTAAAGGTAGTGATGGGGTTCGTCAATTTGAATTTACGAACACAGGAAAATCACCTTTAATCATTTCTAGAGTATATTCTAGTTGTGGGTGCACAATTCCAAAAAAGCCAGAAAAACCGATTGCTCCAGGAGAATCAGGTGTTATTGAAGTAAAATATGACACTAAAAGAGTTGGACCAATACGTAAAACAATTACTGTGTACTCTAATGCTGAAGAAGCTACAAAAGCAATTAAAATTAAAGGAACAGTACTTGACAAAAGCGTTCTGGAAAAAAACTAAAATAATTATTAGTATATCATAAAAAAGGGATGTTATCAGATAACATCCCTTTTTCTTTTTTTAAATCACCTTCTTGAGATAAAAATGATACTTTATCTCCACTCCTAACCGTTCTATTTTCATCGTTATCTTCTTCCCTTCCTCAGAATAGAACAATTCGTTAAGGTCTGAAAGTTTATAATTAAATGCTTTTTTCCCATTTACCTCTAAAATAATATCTCCCTTTTGCAACCCAGCAAGATTGGCAGGTGAATTAATTCTAACATCAGAAATCTCATATCTGGGAAGAAGCACAAAATCATTAGATAACTCAAGTGTCTTTTTTGTGACTACTTCATTTAACCCAAGATGAACTGTGTTATTTTCTTTATATCCTTTAATGGCAGTAAAACCACTATGCTGGATTGTAAGTCCACTCATGTTATAATTAAAAGGCTTTCCGAAATATCCATTTTTTTTAAAAGATATTTTTTCGCCAGGATAATCCACAATCAAATTGAACCTTCGCAGAATATTACCTCCTAACGAACCTTGTCTATCATTTTGAGATATCCCCTGTATATAAATTGAATCCGGAAAGGAAGCTGTAATCTCTTTCATCACAAAATCTCCTAAACGAAGCTCCTTAATTTTGGTTTTTTGTCCATATATATCACCATTAAATCCTTTTCCTAAAAAATCTCTAAATGAATTCCCCCTAACATGAATACCATTTTCTTCATTCTCAAATAACCATAATGAAGAACCAGACCCAGAATCCAATAATAGATTAACATCAATCAATCCTTTATCCGATTTATATTTAGCTGTAACAAATGGTCTTTTTCTATTATTACGGAATTTGATTTTAGTCTTGTAACATTTTTCACATTTTTTATATGCATAGGTTTCAGGCTTATTTATTTTTATAACTCTTTTAGAGTAATTGATCTCCACTACAAAATCTTTAAAGAGATCATAACCTATAATACCATGTATAGGAAACCCCATTCGAGGGGAAAAATTAATGGTTTCATCCAAAACCAAGTAAATTTTATGGTTTCTACTCGTTGCTTTACCTATTTTAACTTCATTATTAATTGACTTTATAGCTTCTACCGGCTCATTATCTCCCAAACCTCTAAGGTAAATTTTTGAAGCATCTTTAAGTTCAAGCGAGCTTTTATTGTCAACGCTAAAGATAATTGTAGACCCCACACCCGTATCCAAAATAAAGGAAAGTTCAACTCCATTTACAACAACTGGTATGATAATAAGGTTATTTGCTAATTCAAATCTAAGTTTGTTATGTTTTTTTCCTACAGGAAGTCTGAAATCCTTTTGAGCAAAAAGAACAACATTTAATAATAGTAATACTACTAAAACCTTACTTTTGAGAAAATGGCAAAAATTCAATGATAAAATCTTCATTACACTAAATATAGAAAAATAGTTGAAAAATCACATCAATTATACCGTTATATCTTAAATATTTTAAGAAATTTACGGCTATTTTTATTTTATTAAATTAGATCAGATGCCAATAGTATCATATAAAGGCAAAGCTATGCCAGAATCGCCAATTAGAAAATTGGCTCCTTTTGCAGAAAAAGCTGTAAAAGAAGGCAAGCACATATACCATCTTAATATCGGTCAACCAGATATCAAAACACCGATTGAAGCCATGGACGCGATACGAAACCATAATTTAGATATTTTGGCATATAGTCATTCTGCCGGTTTTGAAAGTTTTAGAAAAAAACTAGCAGGATATTACGCAAAACATGATATTACTATTTCATCTGATGATATTTTGGTAACCACCGGAGGGAGTGAAGCACTAATCTTTACCATGGGAAGCATTACCGATCCAGGTGATGAAATTATAGTTCCCGAACCTTTTTATGCTAATTATTATAGTTTTTCGACTCAATCAACAGTAACCGTAGTTCCTGTAATTTCTAAAATCGAGACTGGGTTTGCATTACCTTCAATCAAAGAATTCGAAAAACTTATTACCAAAAAAACTAAAGCAATCTTAATATGTAACCCTGGTAATCCAACAGGATATCTGTATAGTAAGGAAGAGATTAAGCAATTATCAGCACTAGCAATTAAGTATGATTTATTTCTAATCTCTGATGAAGTCTATCGAGAATTTGTTTATGATGATTCAGAACACTATTCTATTCTTCAGGAAAAAGGATTGAATGAACATGCAATTATTGTAGATTCTGTCTCAAAACGTTATAGTATGTGTGGAGCTCGTATTGGATGTATTGTAAGCAAAAACAAAAGCGTAATGCAAACCGCTATGAAATTTGCCCAAGCTCGATTAAGCCCTCCTACTTTAGCACAAATTGCCAGTGAGGCTGCATTAGAAGCTCCAGACTCATATTACACAGAAACTATTGCAAAATATAAATTAAGGCGAGACACTCTTGTTTCTGGACTTAGAGAAATCCCAGGCGTAAAAGTAGCTATGCCAAAAGGTGCTTTTTATTGCATCGCAGAATTACCAATTAAAGATGCTGATCATTTTACTCAGTGGCTTTTAGACAAATTTGATGTGGATAAACAAACGGTTATGTTAGCACCTGCTTCTGGATTTTATTCAAGTCCGGAAAAAGGAAAAAACCAAGTACGAATTGCTTATGTACTTAACCGAAGAGATCTTAAAAAAGCAATTGAAATTCTAAGGCTAGCTCTAGAAAAATATAAGACAGATGAAGATTGAGCACAAAAAATCTCTAAAAGAATATAACACATTTGGAATCAACGCTATTGCATCAGAATTTGTTGCAATCACATCAGAATCCGAACTTAAGTACATCCTTTCAGAACATAGTAAAAAGAACCTTTTTATTTTAAGTGGAGGGAGCAATATGTTGCTAACAAAAAATCTGGATGCGTTAGTTCTCCATATAGCGATAAAAGGAATTGAAGTAGTAGAAGAATCTGAAACTACAGTTTTAATTTCTGCCTGCGCAGGAGAAAATTGGCACGATTTTGTTCAGTATTGCATTCAGAATAATTATGGGGGATTAGAAAATTTATCTCTAATTCCGGGTTATGTAGGTAGTGCTCCGATTCAAAACATTGGCGCATACGGTGTCGAACTAAAGGATACCATGGTTAGCTGCGAGGCTATTAACATTATAACCCAGGAAAAACAAATTTTTCAAAAAAAAGATTGCAAGTTTGAGTATCGCAATTCTATTTTTAAAAATGAAGTAAAAGGAGAATATATTATCACAAAAGTAACTTTTAAACTGACCAAAAAAGATCATAATCTCAATACTGATTATGGAGCAATAGAAAGTGCATTAAAAGAACAACACATCAAAACCCCTACAATTAAGAATATTTCTGAAGCAGTAATTCAAATACGTCGAAGCAAACTTCCTGACCCATCAGAGATAGGAAATAGCGGAAGCTTTTTTAAAAACCCTGTCATTTCTAAAGGTCTTTTTACCAAACTTCAAAAAGTACATCCAAGTATCCCATCATATATCATAGACGAAAATAACATTAAAATCCCGGCAGGTTGGCTTATTGAACAATCAGGGTTTAAAGGAAAGCGTTGGGGTGATGCCGGAGTTCATGAAAAGCAAGCATTGGTACTTGTAAATCATGGTAATGCTTCTGGAAAAGAAATTCTTGATATAGCAACAAGAATTCAACAAGAGGTCAAACAAAAATTTGATATTACCTTGGAAACAGAAGTAAATATCATATAAACGTGTTATCAAACTATGATCTACAACATTATAGTTCAATAATTCTGTACTTAAATATTTATTAAATACCTGCTTAGCCATACATTCTTTGTATCTTTGTGATCTATTTTGATGTATTTGATTATGAAATGAGGTATTGATATTTTAGAAGGTCTACTACTAAATGCTTAATAACAAATTTCATTTGAAAATTTAAAACAATAAATAAAAACGAATGAAACTTTTATTGCTAACAATTGGCTTATTACTTTTGGCCTTTGGAGGAATCGCTATCAAATTATGGGCTAAAAAAGATGGTAAATTCGCGGGTACCTGCGCAAGTCAAAGCCCTTTTCTTAATAAAGATGGAGAGTCATGTTCTTTATGTGGTAAAACTCCAGATCAGTTTTCAAACTGTAATGATGATGGGCATTCTAAATAGCCTTATCTTTTTTATCTATTCTATTCAAAAAAAAGTCATTGAAAAAAAAAGAACATCTTATTTTATTAGAAGATCATATTAAGAAGGCAAAAGAAGGAAAGCAAATATCTTTTAATTATCTTCTTGATACATTTTGGAATGATGTTTATAATTTTCAACTGAAAAGGACACAGGATGAATATGAAGCAGAAGACATTACTATTCAGAGTTTTTCAAGAGCATTCGATAAGATTAATACGTTTAAAGAAGAATATAATTTCAAAACATGGTTAATTCAAATTTCGAAGAATATCCATATTGATTTATTACGAAAAAAAAATGCGTCTATACAATCCAAAACGACGACTCAGGTAGATGATTCTGTATATAAAATAGTGGATGACAACCCTACACCTGAAGATAAATTAATAACAGAACAAAACTTAGCTCAACTACTCCTTTATATAAAACAGCTGAAGCCTAATTATCAAAGAATAATCAATTTGCGTTATTTTCAGGAATTAAGTTATAAAGAAATTGCAGATACTCTTAATGAGTCAATGAATAATGTAAAAGTAAAATTATTAAGAGCTAAAAAATTACTCTCGGAAATAATTAACAGCTCTAAAAGCTAATACTTAGCTGCCAAAATTATCTTAAATTAAATGAGGTAAACCTTTTAATTACACTATATAGCGGCTCAATCCATTTATCGTTTATTTTTTTGTCATATTTAACAAACTTTTGAACCAGTCCTTTTGGTGCAGAAATCTCTTTTTCTATTGCAGTAATGTTAATATATCTCTGATTATTAAGCAACCATTTTTCTACACGCTTTCGATTATTTTTTATTTTTTTAGTGCTTACTACTTCTTCGAGCATCATTTTTTTCTCTTTTGAAAATATAACTACCAAATTCAAAAAAAATTTTATGTTAACTTAATTTTAACTTGATGTTAGCACTTTGTTTAGATATGGTTTAACTGTACTCAAAATTAAAATCATAATCACCATTAAATCAATATTCTAAAAAAAAGGAAGTTGCTTTTATTATTCTCGACACATAAATAAAAAAATATGTACCCAACTTAATCCTTATATCATTTTCGCTAAGAAAAGGATATGATAATCATAGAACAATACTAAATCTTACTATTTCTTAATGCCTTTACAATTTCAATATATCAATACAACTTTAATAAGAACTTATTATTAATCTAAGCTTTCTTTGTATTTTTGCTAAAAATATTGCTTGTATGAATAATGATGTTGCCAGTGTAGCACCTCCTAAAGGAAAACCAAAATGGTTACGAGTTAAACTTCCTACCGGAAAAAAATATACAGAACTTAGGGGATTAGTAGACAAATATAACCTACACACAATTTGTACTTCGGGGAGTTGCCCTAATATGGGAGAATGCTGGAGTGAAGGTACAGCCACTTTTATGATTTTAGGTAACATTTGTACGCGTTCTTGTGGTTTTTGTGGAGTAAAGACAGGAAGACCCGAAACTGTAGATTGGGAGGAACCTGAAAAAGTAGCTCGATCTATAAAAATAATGAACATAAAACATGCTGTTGTTACTTCTGTAGATAGAGATGATCTTTCTGATGGAGGTTCAATTATTTGGTCAGAAACTATCCAAGCCATTCGCAGAATGAATCCAGAAACAACATTAGAGACGTTAATTCCGGATTTTCAAGGAAAAACAAAAAATATAGATAGAATTATCGCTGTAAAGCCAGAAGTAGTTTCTCATAATATGGAAACTGTAAAAAGACTAACACGCGAAGTTCGTATTCAGGCTAAATATGAACAAAGCCTTCAGGTATTGAAATATCTTAAAGATAATGGAATTGACCGCACAAAAAGTGGAATCATGCTTGGCCTTGGCGAAAAAGAAGAAGAAGTTATTCAAACATTGACAGATTTAAGATCAGTTAATTTGGATATTGTGACTATTGGACAATATTTACAGCCAAGTAAGAAACATCTACCTGTAAAAGAATTCATAACTCCGGACCAGTTTAAAAAATATGAAGAAATAGGCTTAGATATGGGATTTAGACATGTAGAAAGTGGCGCCCTGGTAAGATCTTCATATAAAGCTCAAAAACATTTAACATAATTCTAAATCAAGGGTAAGAGTTTAATGAATACACCTATAAGAATTGCAATCAACGGATTTGGAAGAATAGGTCGTAATCTTTTTAGATTATTAATCGATCACCAAAGCATAGAAGTCGTAGCTATAAATGACCTTGCAGATACAAAGACATTAAGTCATCTTTTAAAATATGATAGTATTCATGGACTTTTACCTTTTGAGGTATCTCATGATAATAATCATATTATTGTTGATGGAAAATCTACACCACTACTTAATGAAACTGATCCGGCACATTGTAATTGGAAAAAATATGATGTAGATATTGTCATTGAAGCAACAGGGAAATTCAAAACAAAAAATAAAGCAGAAGGGCATCTAAAAGCTGGAGCTAAAAAAGTTATTCTTTCTGCACCTTCTATAGAAGATAGTATTAAAACTGTTGTTTTAGGTGTAAATGAGGAAATTATAGATGACTCAGAAACCATAATATCAAATGCTTCCTGTACTACAAACAATGCAGCACCAATGATAAAGGTCGTTAATGACTTATGCGGAATAGAACAAGCTTACATCACTACTATTCATAGTTACACAACAGATCAAAGTTTACATGATCAACCTCATAGAGACTTAAGAAGAGCTAGAGCTGCCAGCCAATCCATTGTTCCTACAACAACGGGAGCCGCAAAAGCTTTAACAAAAATTTTTCCTGAATTGAGTAGTGTTATTGGTGGATGTGGTATTCGTGTTCCTGTCCCCAACGGATCCCTTACAGACATTACTTTTAATGTAAAAAAAGAAACATCTATTCAAGAAATTAACGAAGAGTTTAAAAAAGCATCAAACACATATTTAAAAGGAATTCTTTCATACACAGAAGACCCAATCGTATCTGTTGATATTATAGGTAATCCTCACTCCTGTATCTTTGATTCGTTGATGACATCTGTTATAGGAAAAATGGTAAAAATTATTGGTTGGTATGATAATGAAATCGGCTATAGCAGTAGAATAATTGATTTAATTATTAACATTTGTAAGAAATAACTATCTTAGTTGAGATATTTCAGAGGAAAAATGCCAACCCAAATCAGATATTTTATAATAAAAATTTTACTTATTTGTTGTTTTTTCAGCTATTCACAAACAAGTGAATTTGAAGAAAACATTCAGATAAAGGATTCTATTGACAATTATTTACTCAATGCTTACAGGTCTATTGATCAAGCTCAATTAAAACAAGCTCTATTTAATATTTCTTTGGCAAAAGAAATAGCTATGGATGATCGAGACCGAAGCTATCAAGCAAAAACGAGCTTAGTCCTGGCAAAATTATATAGTCAACTAGGGGATTTAAAAAAAGCAGAAGAACAAGTCCTTGACGCAATTAAAATTCAAAAAGAAGATAATGACAAGGTGATGTTAACTTGCTCATATGCACTTTATGGTTCTATTGCAACACAAACAAAAGACTATAAAACCGCTGAAGATGTATTAAAGAAGGCTCTTGCATTTACCAAAAATAATCATAATGAAGATGAAGAAGGATTCATCAATCTAAATCTTGGTATTTTGTCTCTGGAGCAAGGACAGCCAGAAGTAGCAATACAATACTTCAATAAAGGTCTTCCAAAAATCACCTCTTTAAATCAATTTTATAATAAAGCAAAACTATATATAAACAAAGCTAAAGCCCAATTATCTCTAGAGCAATATGATGAAGCCAAAGAGTCTAACGATCTTGCTATGCAAATAGGAAAAAAGATGGGTTATGCTGTAATTAGATCAGAATGCTATAAACTATATAGTGATATTTACGATAAAAAAGAGGATTATTTAACTTCTTTACAAAACCTAAGAACTCATCAAAAAATCAAAGACTCTTTATTTAATACAAATAAAGAAATTATAGTTCAGGAAGCAGGTGCAAAATTAAATTTAAATGAAAACAATGTCCTTATTGAAGAATTAACTGAAGAAAACATCCAACAACAAAAATCTTTAAAACTTGGACGCTTAACCACCATCCTGAGTATTGCACTTATTACAATACTCTCTTTACTGACACTTTCTCTTTATAAAAACAATAACTTGAGAGCCAGAGCTAATGAGCTATTGCAAAATAAAAATACAGAACTTATACTAGCCAAAGAAAATGCAGAAAGAGCTAGTGAAGCTAAAGTTCAATTTCTCTCCACAATAACTCATGAACTAAGAACACCATTATATGCTGTTACTGGATTAACTCATTTACTTCTTGAGGAAAGTCCTACACCTAACCAGAAAGAACATCTTAATTCCCTTAAGTTTTCTGGCGAATACCTACTATCGCTTATAAACAACATACTAGATCTAAATAAACTAGAAGCCAATAAAGTAGAAATAGAAAACACATCATTTAATTTAAAGAAAAGAATAAATGACGTATTAATTGCTTTAGGAAAATCTGCTAATGATAGAAATAATAAACTTCATTATGAATTTGATGAATCTATACCTTCTAAACTAAAAGGAGACCCATTAAAAATATCTCAAATCTTAATCAATCTTATTGGTAATTCTATAAAATTTACCCAAAAAGGAGATATCTGGATACGGGTAAAACCAATTAGCAAATCCGAAAACAAAGTACTTCTCAATTTTGAAATTGAAGATAATGGAGTGGGGATTTCTGAAAAGAAGCAACAAAGTATATTTGAAAATTTCACACAAGGCTCTGTTCAGATAAATAGAAAGTTTGGCGGAACAGGATTAGGACTCTCTATCGTAAAAAATCTTCTATCCTTAATGAATAGTGAAATCGAATTAGAAAGTAAATTAGGAAAAGGATCCAAGTTTTTATTTAATCTTGAATTCGAAATTTTTGAAGATAAAAGCCCTAATTATGCTGAAGAAGCTAAAAGAATAGACTATAACATCCTAATAGACAAACGAATTCTTGTTGTAGAAGATAATAAGATCAATCAACTGATTACCAGAAAAATATTAGAAAAAAATAAAATAAAGTGTGATGTTGCTGATAATGGTGACATTGCCGTTAATAAAGTCAAAGAAAATACTTTCGATTTGATTCTTATGGATATTCATATGCCAGGAATTAGCGGAATTGAAGCCACTAAACAAATTAGAGAATTCAATAAAGAAATACCAATAATTGCATTAACAGCAGTTACTCTTGACGATAATCTAGATGAATTCTATGATAACGGTTTTAATGACATCATACCTAAACCTTATAAGACTGAAGAGTTTTTCACTAAACTCCATAAAGCTTTTGTAAAAAATCAAACAACAGCCTAAACTGGCATAGCTTTTGATAAAAGCTTAACAAAGCTTATCTTATTACAGGTAAGTATTTGAGTTAGCCATACACATATAATAAAAAGAGACTTTAACTAAGGTCTCTTTTTATATACTCCAGCAATTTATCATCAAATACATTAGCATCTTGAATAAAACTGACCTCTATAGGTTGATACCACAATTCATCTTCAGATATATGAGAAGATAACCTCACATAATCTTTTTCTGTAGTTATAATAAATTCATGAGTTCTTAATTCATCTAATTCTTTATCTGTAAAACTATGGTGGTCTGGGAAATTAATATGTTTAAACTCTAGCCCTAAAGAGGTGTAATAATCGATTAGAGGCATCGGATTTGCAATACCAGTAACTAATGTAAATGACTGGTTTTTTATAGAATGTATTGATTTGGTTTCTGACACATTCACAACATCCTTACCATAGGCAATAGAAGTAAAAAACAAGAATTGATCAGGTTTCAAAGCCAATTTGCTTGCGATTTCCTCCCTTTCTTTTAAAGATAGATTCTCAGGACATTTGGTAACTACAATAATATTAGCCCTATTAGCTCCTTTTCTTGATTCTCTTAAGTTTCCTGTTGGCAAAACAATATCATCGCAATACAAGTTATAATATGCAGTGAGTAGAATATAAAAACCCGCTTTCACTTTTCGATGTTGATACGCATCATCCAATAAGATCACTTCTGGTCTGGGATTTAATGATCGCAAATTAGCTATACCATTACGTCGATCAGCATCTACCGCAACTATAACATCAGTAAATTTTTTCTTAAACTGAAGAGGTTCATCACCTACCGCTTTTGCAGTAGCAGAGGTAGTAACCACTCGAAAACCTTTAGTCTCTCTTTTATATCCCCTACTTAATGTTGCTAAACGTTTTTTATCATTCAATAATCTAATTAAATATTCGATCATTGGAGATTTACCAGTTCCTCCTACACTAAGATTTCCTACCGCAATAATAGGAAAACTATAAGTATTAGATTTCTTTATTCCAACATCATACATTTTATTCCGCAACCAGGTAACGAAGTAATAAAAAGGGACAATTGGCAAAAGTATCTTACGCAATAAGTTCACACGCTATTTTTTTATATACACTCAGCAAACAAAAGTATAAAACGAAACTTTGATTATTGAGAAAAGTTTTTTTACATTCAATTTTTATTACTTTAATAAGCTTTTAAAACCTCAATTAGCACAATTTAATCAAAAAAATATACCATAATGCAAATAAAAGAAGTTACCCAACATCTAGAAGCTATGGCACCCTTAGCATATGCAGAAGATTTCGACAATGTTGGATTACTGGTCGGCAATCCAGAAACTATAGTAACTGGGGTATTAGTTACTTTAGATACTCTTGAAACTATAGTAGATGAAGCCATAGAAAATAACTGCAATCTAATTGTAAGTTTCCACCCAATTGTTTTTAAAGGCATTAAAAAATTCAATGGAAATAATTATGTAGAACGTGTAGTAATTAAGGCTATTAAAAATGATATAGCCATTTTTTCTATGCACACTGCTTTAGACAATGCATTATATGGTGTAAACGATATGATGTGCGAACAGCTAGGGCTGATAAATCGTAAAATTCTGATTCCGCAAAGCGGAAATATTAAAAAACTAATGACTTTTGCTCCTATAGCTGAAGCTGGAACACTACGCACTAAACTTTTTGAAGCCGGAGCAGGATCAATAGGTAATTATGATAATTGCAGTTTTTCATCAGAGGGAACAGGAACTTTTAGAGCCTTAGAAAATGCAAACCCTTCTATTGGAGAAACAGGAAAAATTCATCATGAAAAAGAAATTCAAATTCAGGTTACTTACCCCAAACATTGCGAAAGCAAGATCCTAAAAGTCCTATTTGAAAATCACTCTTATGAAGAAGTAGCGTATGAAATCACTACTCTAGAAAATAAAAATCAAAATATTGGGATAGGAATGATTGGCGAACTTCCTCAAGCTTATGATGAATTAGAATTTCTCAAACACATTAAAAAAGTATTTAAGACAGGTTGTGTAAAACATTCTGCACTCGGCAACAAGCCTATCAAAAAAGTAGCTGTTCTGGGCGGTAGTGGTAGTTTTGCCATAACAAACGCGCAAAGAGCCGGGGCAGATATTTTTATTACTTCAGATCTAAAATACCACCAGTTTTACGAGGCAGAAGGAAAACTTATATTAGCCGATATTGGGCACTATGAAAGCGAACAATACACAAAAAACCTAATTGTTAGCTATCTTAGAAAAAAAATCAGTAATTTTGCCATCATTTTATCGGATAAAAACACCAATCCCATTCAATACATATAAAATATGGCAAAGAAAGAAGTTACTGTTGAGCAAAAATTAAGAGCTTTATATGACTTGCAATTAATTGACTCTAGAGTTGATGAGATCAGAAACGTGCGGGGAGAATTACCTTTAGAGGTTGAAGATCTTGAAGATGAAGTAGCCGGATTAAACAAAAGATTAGAAAAGCTAAATAACGATCTTGACACTATCGACGAAGGTATCAAGAACAAAAAGAACCTAATAGAGGAAGCTAAATCTCTAATCAAAAAATACGGAGAACAGCAAAAAAATGTTCGTAATAATCGCGAATATAACTCTCTTAGTAAAGAGGTTGAATTTCAAGAATTAGAAATTCAATTAGCAGAAAAGCACATCAAAGAGCATAAAGCACAGATTGTTCAGAAAAACGAGATCATCGATCAGACTAAGGGGAAGCTTGCAGAACGTAACGAGCATCTTAATCACAAAAAAGGTGAACTAGATGCTATCTTAGCAGAAACTGAGAAAGAAGAACAATCATTAATAGCTAAATCTGAAGATTACCAAAAGGATATCGAAGATCGTTTGATTGCAGCTTATAAAAGAATCAGAAAAAATGTAAAGAATGGACTAGCAGTAGTAGCCATAGAACGTGGAGCTTCTGGAGGATCGTTTTTTACTATTCCACCACAAGTACAAATGGAAATAGCTTCTCGTAAGAAAATTATTACCGACGAGCATAGTGGTAGAATTTTAGTTGATCAAGAATTAGCTAGAGAAGAAAAAGAAAAAATGGAAGCTCTTTTTGCTAAACTATAGTTGAAAAGAATTCCGAATGTCACATAATAAAAGGCCTCAGTTTTTACTGAGGTCTTTTTGATTAAATACAATTGAGTCTTTTACAAATCGAGCATAAAATGAATCATATCCTCATCATAGGCTTTGTCTGGCCAGAACCCAACTCTTCTGCAGCAGGAAGTCGAATGCTGCAATTAATAGCATTATTCACTTCACAAAACTGGAAAGTTACTTTTGCTTGCCCAGCCGTAGAAACTAATCACACGGCTAATTTTAATCATCCAAATATCTCCAAAGTAACTATCGAAATAAATAATTCCAGTTTTGACCATTTTATCAAAAAAACACAACCAACAATAGTTGTGTTTGATCGATTTATGATAGAAGAACAGTTCGGATGGAGGGTAGCTCAACATTGCCCCAACGCATTAAGAATACTAAATACCGAAGATTTACATTCTCTTAGAAAAACGAGACAAGAATGTTTTAAAAATAAAAGGAAATTTGAGATCGAAGATCTTCTAAACAACGACTATACAAAAAGAGAAATAGCAAGTATTTACCGATGCGACATCTCACTAATAATTTCAGACTATGAAGTTAAACTTCTTAAAGAAAATTTCAAAATAGATCAAAAATTACTGCACTATTTACCTTTTTTATTAGATCCTATTACAATAGAAACCAAAAACAACTGGCCAGATTACAAAAATCGCAAGCATTTTATTACTATTGGAAATTTTAGACATGAACCTAACTGGAATAGTATTTTATTCCTTAAAGAAACCATCTGGCCGTTAATTAAAGAAGAACTCCCAGAGGCTGAATTACATATCTACGGATCATACCCTCCCCCTAAAGCCATGAAGCTTCATAATCCAAAAGACAGATTTCATATCAAAGGATGGGCAAAAAACTCCACAGAAGTACTACAAAACGCACGCGTATGCCTTGCTCCATTGCGATTTGGAGCCGGAATAAAAGGCAAACTTACAGAATCAATGTTATGCGGCACACCAAGCATAACAACAAGTATTGGAGCAGAAGGAATGTTAAACGAAGAATCAGACTGGAACGGCTTTATTACAAATGATCCCAAAAAATTTGCTCAAGCAGCCATAAAACTATATTCTACCCCCAATCTTTGGACACAATCTCAACAGAATGGAATAGAAATTATAAATACCAGATTTCAAAAAAATATGTTTTCTCAAAATATTTTAAACGAAATAAAAAACATCCAAAACAACCTAAAAGAGCATAGGACACAAAACTTTATAGGAACAATGCTACATTACCACACACTAAGAAGTACCGAATTTATGTCTCGATGGATTGAAGAAAAAAATAAATAAAAGAAATATGTAGCACCCCACCCCATCTAAATAAACCCCGAAACAAACTTAAATCATTTTCATAAATCAACAGAAAGCAAAAAACAAATGAAGTTTATAGTTATTTGAGGAAAACTACAATCAAAAAAACCCTCCCTTATCAGATGATCAAAAAATTAAACCCCTTGATTAAAAACAGAATAAAACTATCTAGAAAGGACTCATACACAAAACCCCACTAACTTTTGAACTGCTTCACGTCAAATGCAAAACAAAAAAGCTTCTCCATAATATGGAAAAGCTCATTATATTATAAAACGTAAAGAACTATATAATTATAGTGCAGCTACGTGTTTTGCTAATTGCGATTTTAAGTTAGCAGCTTTATTCTTATGAATAACATTATTCTTAGCTAACTTGTCAAGCATAGAAACTACTGTTGGAAACAAAGTCTCTGCCTCTTTCTTATCAGACTCACGTAATTTTTTGATAGCATTACGAGTTGTTTTATGCTGATATCTGTTTCTAAGACGCTTTGTCTCGTTACTTCTAATTCTTTTTAATGCTGACTTATGATTTGCCATCTCTCTTCTATTAAATTTCTTTACTATATCATTCGTAGCCCGTAGGGGAATCGAACCCCTCTTACCAGGATGAAAACCTGGCGTCCTAGCCGATAGACGAACGGGCCATTTTCCTTTTTCAAGGATTGCAAATTTATAGCTTTCACTTTAAATCTGCAATTAATTTCAATATTCGTAGCCCGTAGGGGAATCGAACCCCTCTTACCAGGATGAAAACCTGGCGTCCTAGCCGATAGACGAACGGGCCATGTTGTCTAATTGCGGATGCAAAAATACAACTATTTTTCAATGCCACAAGTGTTATTTTATTTTTTTCTAAAACTTAATATGCCTTAGCAAATAATACACGGTTTTTAGAAGGCTTACCGCTATAAACACATTGCCCATCTTCTGCTTTTACATCAAAAGGAATACAACGTATAGTAGCCTTTGTTAGCTCTTTTATCTTTTGTTCTGTTTCTTCAGTCCCATCCCAATGAGCAGAAATAAATCCTCCCTTATGTTCTATTACATCTTTAAATTCATCGAAAGAATTCACTTCGGTAATATGATCATCTCTAAATTGAGTTGCTTTCTGATGTAAACTTTCCTGAATTTCCACTAATAAAGATTCTATAGTAGTTACCACCTCATCTTTTGCTACGAATTGCTTCGTAAATGTATCACGACGAGCAAGTTCTACTGTTCCTTTTTCTAAATCTTTTGGTCCAATAGCAATCCGTAAAGGCACTCCTTGCAATTCGTATTGAGCAAACTTAGCTCCTGGCCTATGAGTATCTCTATTATCAAATTTTACTGAAATTCCTTTAGATCTTAAATCTAAAACTAAGTCATTAGCTACTTCAGAAATTTGAGCTAATTGCTCTTCTCCTTTATAGATCGGAACAATTACCACCTGAATTGGAGCTAGATTTGGAGGTAAGACCAAACCATTATCATCACTATGAGTCATTATCAAAGCCCCCATCAGACGTGTAGAAACACCCCAAGAAGTAGCCCAAACATAATCCATTTTACCCTCCTTTGATGTAAATTTTACATCAAAAGCTTTAGCAAAATTCTGTCCCAAAAAATGTGAAGTACCCGCTTGTAGAGCTTTACCATCTTGCATCAATGCTTCGATACAATATGTGTCCTCAGCCCCTGCAAAACGCTCACTTTCAGTTTTTCTCCCTTTAATAACAGGAATAGCCATAAACTCCTCTACAAAATCAGCATACACATTATTCATTTGCTCAGTCTCAGCAATTGCTTCTGCTCTGGTTTCATGCGCTGTATGCCCTTCTTGCCATAAAAACTCTGCTGTCCTTAAAAACAATCGTGTACGCATCTCCCAACGCACTACATTAGCCCATTGATTAATTAGTAATGGCAAATCTCTATACGATTGAATCCATCCTTTATATGTATTCCAGATAATAGCTTCTGAGGTTGGACGAACAATCAGCTCTTCTTCTAATTTTGCCTTTGGATCTACAATTAATTTAGAAGCATCTTCAGGATCTGTTTTTAACCTATAATGAGTAACCACAGCACACTCTTTTGCAAATCCTTCTGCATTTTTTTCTTCTGCTTCAAATAGACTTTTTGGAACAAATAATGGAAAATATGCATTTTGATGCCCTGTTTCCTTAAATTTTTTATCCAATTCTGCCTGCATTTTTTCCCAAATAGCATATCCATATGGTTTAATTACCATACAACCTCTTACCGCCGAATTCTCGGCTAAATCAGCCTTGACGACTAATTCGTTATACCATTTTGAATAATCTTCGCTACGTTTTGTTAAATTCTTACCCATAAACCTCTATTTGGCACAAATGTTGTGGCTTTGTTAAATATAATTTAATTAGCGCAAAACTAACTAAATTTGTAATGTTCAACAATAAAATAAGAAGATATGCGACTTAAAAATTATTTTCAGAGAAACGGTGCAATAGGGTTTTTACTTTTAAGCACTTTATTTATGTTGACGTCTTGTGGTTCATATGAGTACGTACCTTATAGAGATGGAGTCTATGGAGAAACAGGAGGCCAAAGAAATGTAGAGACTCAACCGCGTAATACAGATAAAAAATCCAATTATTATTCTAGCTACTTCTCAGAAAAATCAGCATTGATCGACGAGGCTATTGAACAAGATGCTATTTTTACAGATGTAGATTCTTATTCTAGCGAAGGGTATAATGTCGCAGATACTACCGCTACAACTGCTCTAGGTTATGAAGCCGGGCAACCTGCATGGGGAAGTAACCCTACAGAAATTAGCGTTAACCTATACAATACCGGTTGGAATAACTGGGGTCCTGGATGGGGATGGAATGGATGGTATGGTCCCGGATGGGGATGGAATGCCGGATGGGGATGGAATGGATGGAATGCCGGATGGGGTTGGAATGGATGGAATGCTGGATGGGGTTGGAACGCCGGATGGGGTTGGAATGGCCCTGGATGGGGAATTGGATGGGGATGGGGACGCCCTTGGTATGGTAGAGGCTTTTACGGACGTGGATATGGAGGTTACTATAATCGCGGATACCGAGGTTATTATGGAAGAGGAAACCGATATGCATCTTATAATATAGGATCAAGAAATTCATACGCCTATTCTACAAGAAGCCGCAGAGGCTACAGTTCGAGATATAGTACAAGAACGAGAAATTCTTCGGGCTACAACACTAGAAGCAGACAAGGTTATTCTAACAGGCAAGGCTATTCTAATAGACGAGTAAATGCCGCGAGAAGAACTCGATCTTCATCAGGCAACTATTACAACAGATCCTCAAACAACAATTATTCTTCTCGCTCTAGATCTTCTTCGGTAGGTAGAAGCAGTACTGGCACCAGAAGATATTCTAGCCCTACATCAAGAACAAGAAGTAGTGGTTATTCACCATCATCACGTAGTTCTTCTTCTAGAAGCAGAAGTTCTGGATACTCAAGAGGAAGCTCATCAAGAAGTAGTGGATACTCTAGATCAGGAGGTAGCAGATCAAGAAGTAGTGGTAGCCGAGGAGGAAGTAGAGGCCGTGGAAGAAACTAAGGACTTTCATCTAACTTTTTTATTATTAATTTCTTATCCTTATTTAAGATATTCTGTAATTCATAATTAAAATAACGAATGAAAAAGCTATTCTTATGTATAGGTATACTATCTATGCCTTTTTTGAACGCTCAGGACATAACCGATGCGCTACGGTATTCTCAGCAAGATATTTTAGGAACTGCCCGATTTAGAGGGATGAGTGGTGCATTTGGTGCATTAGGTGGAGATTTATCAGCATTACAGGTTAATCCCGCTGGGTCTGCAGTTTTCTTAAACTCTTATGGATCTGTGACCCTTTCAACAAATCGAATTAGTAACGACGCATTCTATTTTAACACTTTCAATTCTACGAATACCAATAACGTAAATTTTAATCAAGTGGGTGCTGTATTCGTTTATAACAACAACAATAATACTTCTGGAATTAACAAATTATCACTGGGTATCGTATATGACCAAACCTCTGACAATGCAAATGAATTTTTTGTATCAGGTAGAAGCACAAATTCTATTGACACCTTTTTTCTTTCTGAAGCCCAAGGTATCCCACAAGGTTTGATCTCCAGAAGATCTAGAGAAACAGTAGGTGATCTTTACAGCTTTCTTGGAGAAAATGAAGGCTATAGCGCCCAGCAAGCTTTCCTAGGTCGCGAAGCTTTTGTTATAGAAGCCAATGACGTTAATGATCCCAATAACACCACCTATTTTTCAAATGTTGCTCCAGGTGTTTTTGATCAGGAATATTTTTATGAAAGCACAGGTTTAAACGGAAAATTCTCTTTAAACGGAGGAGCGCAAATAAATCAAAATCTTTATATCGGAATCAATCTTAACTCTCACTTCATTAACTTTGACAGAGTAACCGAGTTTTTTGAAGGCAATAACAATACAGGGAGCAATGTAAATGAAATCATATTTACAAACAGATTATCTACCATTGGAGCTGGCTTTTCTGCTCAAATTGGAGGAATAGCTAAACTATCCAAAATGATTCGAGTAGGAGCATCTTTTGAGTCTCCCACATGGTATTATATAGAAGAAGAAACTACACAGCGATTAGAAACTTTAAGTGACACCGATGGAAGAGCTATTGTAAATCCTAATGTAATTAACATTTTCCCAGAATACAAACTGCGTACTCCTGCAAAAGCCACGGGAAGCATCGCCTTTTTATTCGAACAACAAGGATTAATAAGTTTAGATTATTCTTATAAAGACTACTCTACAACACAACTTAGCTCTGATGAAGGAGGAAATTTTGCAAATCTTAATCAAGAAATCGAAAATAGTCTACAAAGTTCTTCAACAATCAGAATTGGTACAGAATGGAAATATGACAGATGGAGTTTTAGAGGAGGATATAGTTTTGAAGAAAGTCCGTATAAAGACGAACTTATCATGGGAGATAGAACAGGGTTCTCTATAGGAGCTGGATATGATTTTGGAAAATTCAAATTCGATGTAGCATATGACTACACTCAACAAGAACGAGAAGAACAATTTTACCCTAACTCTGCTTTTACAAATTTCGCAGTTATTGACACTTATGTTGATAGCCTGACTTTTACTCTTGGTGTAAACTTTTAAAGTAAAGCATTAGTATAAATAAAAAATAGCTGGAAGATGATTTCTCCCAGCTATTTTTTATTTATAATTATATATCTACTTATCGTATTAAGGAAAAATTACCTGCAAAAACCCTTCTCCTCATATTTGGATCCCTAGGTTCATTAAACTCAACTCTAAACCAATAATCTGAAGAAGGCATGTTTCTACCATTATATGTACCATCCCATCCTGGCCCTCCTGCCCTAAGCTGCTTCAACAACTTACCATAGCGGTCAAATATATAAATCTGTGCTGTGGGCTGATTCTCTATATTAATAAGACTCCAGGTATCATGAAAACCATCTCCATTTGGAGTAAAATACTTAGGATATCCCAAAATCATAATAACTTCTGATCTCTCTTCACTATCAGGGCAATTTGCATATCGCGCTGTCACAAAATAATCCCCAGGAGGAACATTAGTGAATACAGGAGATGACTGAAAAGGTCTATATTCTATAAAACCATTTCCTAGATCGCGATCTAGTCTATATTCAAAATCTTCAAAACCTGCATTTTCAACCTCTGGAGTAGCTTCTACCTCTGCTGTTATTGTATAACTCCCGGCAAAAGACTCTTCAGCAATACTATATCCAACTGACACTACTGCGTTAGAAACATCCAACACCACCAAATCATCTCTACCAACCTCAACTGTCCTAGCAGCATCTGAATACCCAATCAATTGATAAGCACCCGGAGCATTCACTTCTAAAAATGGAAACATCCCTTCAGGGTCTGGTACAGCCGTTGTAAAATTAGTAGAACCTACTGCATCACTAAACCATCTATAACTTATTGCTCCTGGGAATCTCCCTTCAATGGTAACAGGAAACTCTCCACATGTTGCAATATCAGGCCCAACACCAGGATCTAAAATACTACAATCTGTTGTTCCCGCGTCTGATTCATCAAGATTAGTTTGCTGAAGCTGTATTACACCTGCTTCATCTGCAAAATTAGTAATCAAAATTATATAATATTCACCTGTCTGGGCATTAGGTATGGTAAGCGTCTCAACGAATGTATCATCTTCTGGCGTCCTTGCATAACTACAATCTATTATGTTAGTATTATCAAGGTTATTTAAATAATAATCAGGATCATCAACATTATTTACACACTCAGCGGGGCGTATATTGTCTCCATCCCCATTATTATCACATCCCCGAGAAAGATCATCACAATCTACTATAAAAGAAGTTGGAAATGGACCCCATGCGATAAAATCAACATCAAGCTGCCTTTCTCCTCTATCTAAATTACTATTATCATTACCATCTACCCATTGTTGAACATCAAAAACTAAATTTCCTGATTCATCAATACGAAGAAAGTACCAAGCAGGATTAGGGGTTGTATTTAAACACCCTACTTCTCCTAAACCATCCATATCCCCTACAGTATTAGGAAATGTAAGTTCTCTAGAAGCATCAGAACAAAAAGGTTGGGCTAATCTACAAGCCACATCAAAATCCTGGGCATAAGAAAAAGTGCCTTTAAAAAACAGGAGTATAAAAAGTAATGAAATTTGAGGTAATACTTTTGCCATTTTCATATAACGTTAAAACTAGTTTTTTCGTGTGTTACAGTTCAATTTGGGACTTAAATATACAGAACTTCTCCAAAAAACCTAACATCTATAATTGTTTAACATACCTTTTACCAAGTAAAACAACAAAATCGTATCTTTGCAACCCACATTATAGAGCGCGTTATACAATACTTCTCTATTTATGTTCGAAAAGATAATAAAGTAAGAAATGTTTAAAAAAAATTCATTACACTTTATTATTTTTTTGGTTGGATTTTAATGAATTATAAAATTTTGAAGTGTGAAAATTGACAAGGCCCTTGAAGCTATTGAAGCGCTAGGTGATAATCATGTAGCTACTAGCGCTACCACTCCTCTTAGAGAAGATGCCTTTAAACTTAGTGATAATGAAAAAATTGCTTTGATTAAAGAAGATGTTAAACATATTTTAGAAACTCTAGGATTAGACTTAACAGATGACAGTCTTAAAGGTACACCGCAACGTGTTGCTAAAATGTTTGTAAATGAAATTTTTTCTGGACTACATCCACAACGTAAGCCCGATGCTTCTACATTTAAAAACCATTATAAATATGGTGAAATGTTAGTAGAGAAAAATATTACAGTGTATTCTACTTGTGAACATCACTTATTACCGATTGTAGGTCGTGCGCATGTAGCTTATATTTCTAACGGCACTGTAGTTGGGTTATCCAAAATGAACCGTATTGTAGATTATTACGCCAAAAGACCACAAGTACAAGAGCGTATGACTATGCAAATTGTTCAGGATCTTCAGGTCGTTTTGGGAACAAAAGATGTTGCATGTGTAATTGATGCAAAACACTTATGTGTAAACTCGCGAGGGATCAGAGATATCGAAAGCAGCACAGTAACCAGTGAATTTGGCGGTAAATTTAAAGAAGACTCTGTAAGAAGAGAATTTTTAGACTACATTAAGTTAGATACTACCTTTTAATTTTATTTTCATCATAAATCACAAGCATTCATAAAAATTATGGCAGCAAGTCCGTTGTATAAAAATCAGGAATTAAAAATTTACAATTCTATTTCGGGTCAGAAAGAAATATTTACACCTATCACAGAGGGTAATATTGGTATGTACGTATGTGGCCCTACAGTTTATAGCAATGTACATTTAGGAAACTGCCGTACATTTATTTCATTTGACTTAGTATTCAGATATTTAAAACATCTGGACTATAAAGTTCGTTATGTAAGAAACATAACAGATGCCGGACATCTTGAAAACGATGCAGATGAAGGGGAGGACAAAGTAGCTAAAAAAGCTAGACTCGAGCAGCTAGAACCTATGGAAATTGTACAGCGATACACTTTGGATTTTCATCAAGTAATGTCAAAATTTAATTCGATTCCGCCAAGTATAGAACCAACCGCGACAGGTCATATTGTTGAACAAATTGAAATCATTAAAACCATAATCGATAATGGTTTTGCTTATGAGTCTAATGGCTCTATATATTTTGATGTGCAAAAGTTTAATAAAACTAATCATTACGGAAAATTAAGCGGCAGAAACCTTGAGGACATGATTGCAAATACAAGAGAGTTATCTGCTCAAAGTGACAAGAAAAACCCTCAGGATTTTGCATTATGGAAAAGAGCAGAACCTCAACATATAATGAGATGGCCTTCACCGTGGAGTGATGGTTTTCCTGGATGGCATTTAGAGTGTACTGTAATGAGCACAAAATATCTTGGCGAACGATTCGACATTCATGGCGGCGGAATGGATTTAAAATTCCCTCATCATGAATGTGAAATTGCTCAAGGAGAAGCTGCATGTGGACAAACACCAGTAAATTACTGGATGCATGCAAATATGCTTACTCTTAACGGTAAAAAAATGTCTAAATCGACAGGAAATACCATATCTCCTGAAGAATTATTCTCTGGTAACAACACTATTCTCAATAAGGCTTTTGAAGCTACTGTTGTACGCTTCTTTATGCTTCAAGCACACTATAGAAGTATTTTAGACTTCTCTAATGATGCCCTTGAAGCCTCAGAAAAAGGGTTTTACAGACTAATGGACGCTATCCAAACTATTAAATCATTACCAACAGATCAAATCACTGAAGGGTTTGATGTTCAATTATGGAGAACAGCTTGTTATGATGCAATGAATGACGATTTTAACAGCCCTATTCTGATTGCAAAATTATTTGATGCTGTAAAATTTATCAATACAGTTAAAGAGCAAAAAGCTAAAATATCTGCAGCAGATCTTGAAATTCTTAAACAAACGATTCACGGTTTTGTTTTTGATGTATTGGGACTGGTAAACATAAATGAAACTTCTTCTGATATTAGTGATAAACTTTCGGGAACGGTTGAGTTGTTAATTAAGCTTCGAACCGAAGCTAGAGCAAATAAGGATTTCGCTACCAGCGATAAAATCAGGGATGAACTTTTAGAAATTGGCATCCAACTTAAAGATGGTAGAGAAGGCACTAGTTTTTCATTAAACTAAACTATTTTGGCTCTCAAAACCACCATAAAACAAATTCTCATATTTCCATTTATCATTTTGGTAAAGCTATATCAGAACTTGATTTCGCCATTAACCCCGGCTACATGTCGTTATCAACCCACCTGCTCTCACTATACGGTTGAAGCATTACAAAAACATGGATTGTTTAAGGGAGGAATGTTATCGATAAAAAGAATTTTTAGTTGTCACCCCTGGGGAGGAAGTGGTTATGATCCTGTTCCTGATACTGATAAAGAACCGACGAATTAATACCTCAATTAAAAACGCTCAAGAATTTATTTAAATACCTATATTTACTTTCGAAAAATAAAACGCATTCATGATATTATCAAAAATTATATGGAATCCTGTTGAAGGAATAGATCTCGGCTTTTTTGTTATTCGTTTTTACAGTTTAATGTTCGTAATTGCCTTCTCATTAGGTTGGTTCCTGATGAAAAAAATCTATATCCGCGAAAGTATTTCAATAGAAAAATTAGATTCTATATTTATCTATGCGGTCATAGCGACACTACTTGGAGCGCGTTTAGGACATGTATTCTTTTATGATTGGGATCATTATAAAAATAATCTTTTAGAAATTCTTTTACCTTTTAGATTTAGACCAGAGTTTGAGTTTACAGGTTTTCAAGGTTTAGCAAGTCATGGTGCAGCAATCGGGATGATTATTGCAATGTATTATTATTCTAAAAATGTAATTCAAAAGCATATTCTTTGGGTATTAGACAGAATAGTAATCCCTGTAGCTTTTGGAGCTATATTTGTTCGTTTAGGAAACTTTTTTAATTCAGAAATTATTGGCAAAGCATCTGGTGATTCTGCTTTTGGAGTAAAGTTTGTTCGTGATGGAGTGAGTAAAGCCCAAGTAATACAGGAAACGGGGATACAGAATGTAAATGAAGCCTATTCTGCATTAGTCAATAACCCCAAATTTTCAAGCTTGCTGGATACCATACCTTATCGTCATCCAGCACAACTATATGAAGCTTTTGGCTATGTATTTGTTGCAATTATTCTTTGGGTGATTTATTGGAAAACAGATAAACGAAATAATAAAGGTTTTCTGTTTGGAGCATTTTTAGTTTTGCTCTGGACAGTACGCTTTCTCGTAGAATTTGTTAAGAAAAGCCAAGGAGGGTTTGAGGATGCCTTAGGAGAATCTTTATCTACAGGACAATGGCTAAGTATACCTTTTATCCTAGCTGGTTTATATTTCATAATACGATCAGGGAAAAAAGCTTCTACATAAAACACTATTGCCCTCGCAGGTTTTTAAAATCTGCGAGGGCTTTATAAAAAAATACTTGTTTTTGATAACGTATTTAATCACTTATCACTATTTCTTCATCATATATACAAAGGTACATCACTTACAATTGTACTAAGTTTTTACGCTTTTATTGAATTCATATATTAAAATAATGTTTTTTTTAAAGGAATTTATTAACTAAGGTTGTTCTAGTATTGAAACGATCTTGGCTTTTGTTATTTATAGATAGACCAAAAATTAAGATTCCTTCGTTATATATTAAGAGTATACAACTATTATTTAAAATTATAAACATGAGAGTAATAACAGGTATCATAGCTGTTTTTTTAATTATATCGATAATAACATCTTGTGAATCAGATTCAGACATACCCGAAGACATTGATCAATCAGAGGTTGATGAAACAGGTGGTGATGAGGGTACAGGAGACACAACATCTACAATTGATTCTTTTGGCTTATTGCAAGCTTCTGGAAACAAAATTGTAGATAAAAACAATAATCCTGTTCAACTAAGGGGAATGTCCTTATTCTGGAGTCAATGGATGGGACAATATTATACCAAAGAAGCGATTAGCTGGTTAAAAAAAGACTGGAAATGTAATATTGTTAGAGCAGCTATGGGCGTAGAAGATACTGATGGTTATCTTTCTAATAAAGAAACAGAAAAACAAAAAGTATATACTGTTATTGACGCCGCAATTGAAGAAGGTATATATGTTATTGTAGATTGGCATAGTCATCACGCAGAGGATCATCTTGAAGAAGCTAAGGCATTTTTCTCTGAAGTTGCTCAAAAATATGGTAGCACCCCAAATATCATTTATGAAATCTATAATGAACCTCTCAACGTTTCCTGGAAAGATGTATTAAAGCCATATCATGAACAAGTAATTGCCGAAATTAGAAAACATGACCCTGATAACTTAATTATTTGTGGTACGCGTACATGGTCTCAAGATGTTGATGAAGTTATCGGAAATACTATAAATGATATTAACGTAGCCTATACATTACATTATTATGCTGCTACTCATAAACAATTCCTAAGAGATAAAGCGCAAAAAGCTCTAGATAATGGTATCCCTCTTTTTGTTACAGAGTATGGAGTTACTGAAGCTAGTGGCAATGGTTTTATTGATACTAATGAAGCAAGAGCATGGTGGGACTTTATGGATCAAAACAAAATATCATGGTGTAATTGGTCTATTGCAGATAAAGAAGAAGCCTCTGCATCACTTAAACCTAATGCAAGTGGCACCGGTGGTTGGACAGAAGATCAAATCACCATTTCGGGTACAATGGTAAGAGAAGAAATAAAAACTAAAAACCCCTGATTAATATATTGTTTACTAAACCTAAAAGCCTCATAAATTCTAAATTTATGAGGCTTTTTATTTTCTTAATATTTTTTTCTAAAATACTTCGTCTGACTCTTTCAGTTTTTCTGTATTTGCTACTAATTGAAGTTCATCGACTATTTTCTGGATATCTCCATCAATAATATTCCCTAGATCATATAAGGTAAGACCAATTCGGTGATCAGTTACTCTACCTTGTGGATAATTATAGGTTCTAATTTTTGCAGAACGATCTCCAGACGACACCATACTCTTTCTTTTCTCAGAGTCAGCCGCTTGTTTCTTTTCTAATTCAAGGTCATATAACCTAGAACGCAATACTTTCAATGCTTTTTCAAGGTTTTTATGTGATGATTTCTGATCCTGACAACTTACAATCATTCCTGTTGGTTCGTGATGTAATTTGATTGCAGAATAGGTTGTATTTACCGATTGACCTCCTGGACCTGTAGAAGTTGTACGTTCAATACGTACTTCTTGCATATCCAGTTCGACATCAAATTCTTCAGCTTCTGGAAGAACCATGACTGTTGCGGCGCTGGTATGAACTCGACCTTGAGTTTCTGTCTGAGGTACACGTTGTACTCGATGTACTCCAGCTTCAAATTTTAAAGTTCCATACACATCTTCCCCATTGACTTCAAAAATAATTTCTTTATAACCTCCACTAGTCCCTTCATTTAGATCAACAACACTGGTGCTCCATCCTCTACCTTCACAGTATTTTGTATACATACGAAACAAATCTCCCGCAAAAATACTTGCCTCATCCCCTCCTGTTCCTGCTCGAATTTCGACCACACAGTTTTTAGCATCTTCGGGATCTTTAGGAACCAACATAAAACGAATTTTCTCCTCTAAGGAAGGTAATTCTTCTTTTGCTTCTTCCAATTGCATCTTTGCCATATCCACCATCTCTGCATCACTACCGTCTGCTATAATCTCTTCTGCTTCTTTAAGATTATTAGTTAATTCTATATAGCGATCCCGTTCATCCATTAATGCTTTGAGATCTTTATACTCTTTATTAAGCTGTATATATCTTTTTTGATCTGCAATAATATCTGGCTGAATGATTAAATCACTCACTTCATCAAATCGTTGCTTTACAATATTTAATTTATCAATCATAGTACATTATTCCTGTCTGTAGAAGATACAAAAGTAAGCTTTTTTGTCCAAAATGCATACAGAGCCTAAGAATCTAAGTATCATATTATTCCATAAAAATCGTATTTTTGTGTTTGTATGAAAAAAAGGATAAGCTTTCATCATAAATCTACAGTACTTAACTGTTTTTTTGCTATTGCTATTTTATTTAGCTTTGGTGGATATTCTAATTATTCTTCTCCAAAGATTAAGGAAACTACTATTGAATCCATAGTAATTCCTAAAAGAATATCTAATAACATTGTTTCTTTTCAACCTTCTACTAGTCAGAAAAAAAACATTGTTTTTTCTTATATCCCACACAAAAACCTAAGGATGTTATCTTTATTTCATAGTAGAATTAGCTTAACTAAAGATAAAAAACAACGCTCTTTTATTCCTTTGTTCTACAAACAAAAAATAATTCGCATTCCATTTCATTCTTCTACGGTTAGTGAGGAAGAACCTTTTCACTTCAATTTAATAACTGGATAATATTCATTATCCACCTGCAACCTTTTTTAATTAATAACCAAGTACTATCGTTTACTTCTAATATAGAGAAGCAAATGCCTTTACATATTCGATGAATTGAAAATGAAAAAACTTAAAAAACTAATAAAGCGATTCGCTTTAATACTACTCATCATCATGGCCTCATTACTTCCTGTTCCTATATTTTTCACCAAAAAAGAAGGTAAATTTAATGATGAACATACTATTGAATTGGTAGAACAAAAACAGGAAGATACAATGATCAAAACCAAAAAACTAGGAGAAGAACTCAACTCCTAGTTTTTGGAACATCTTCTAATGTATACCAACCATTAATTTTTTGATTATTGGTGAAATTACGAGTGCAATTATTCCGATTACAATAGTAATAACACCAAAATTGGCATATACTGAAACATAAGAATACAGTTGCTGAAATGCTTCTGTCTGGCCATTTTCTGTTACAGCACCTGATAAACCGGTAATAACTTCACTTATCTTTCCAGAAAACCCTTTTGAAAAAATGCTAGTCTCTCCTTCTTTTACTGTGGTAAGCTTTGCTATTTTACCAGCAAAAAAGTGTCCATAGAAATTAGCAGAAAACCAAACTCCCATAATAAAAGTTACATATTTCACAGGAGATAACTCTGTGATTTTAGAAAGTCCTATTGGAGATAAAAACAGTTCTCCTATGGTTAATATCAGATATCCAAAAATGAGATAAAGCATTGGTGTTCTGGCATATTCATCGACCCCTTGTGCAGACATTCCAAAAACTACAAAACCCAGTCCGAGAAACAGCATTCCCAGGCCAAATTTAATAGCAGAATTGGGATTTGCTTTTTTCTTACTTAGAAATGTCCATAATATGGCAAAAGGAACTGCTAAAACTACGATCCAGATGGAGTTTACACTATTGGTCTGAGCTGCGTTAATCCCTATCAGATTTACATTTCTATCCGCAAATAAGGTAAGTGAACTTCCTGCTTGTTCGAATACCGCTGCGAATAAAGCATATAAAGTTGTAAAATAGACTGCTACTAATAACCTTTTTCGTTCTTTGAGGCTTACTTTAATTAATATATATGTAATATATCCAATCAAAAATAAAGAAGCAATCCAAACCAAATAATGTTCAAACTCGTTAAACCTTATGATCAAGGCAAACAAAGGAACTGATAACCATGCTATCAACCAAATTCGCCCTCCTTTATTAAGTCCGTATATTTTCTTTTCATAATTTTTTTTATCTGGCACTAACCCTTTATCTCCAAATATGGTTAATTGAGTTCCTCTTTTAAAAACTAATAACCCTACCAACATTCCAATCCCTGCTAATAAAAATCCGTAATGCCACCCATACAACTCTGCAAGCCAAGCACATAATAGAGGTGCTATTGCTCCTCCAAGATTAATTCCTAAATAAAATATTGTAAACCCTGAATCTCTCCTTCTATCTCCTTCTTCATATAATGTCCCTACCATTGTAGAAATATTAGGTTTAAAAAAACCATTACCAACGATTATAAGCCCTAGTGAACCATAAAAAAACACAGGCTGTTCAATGGTTAGAAAAAAATGCCCTGCAGCCATCAAAACTCCTCCAAGTATAATAGATTTTCTATACCCAATATATCTATCTGCTATAATACCTCCAATCATAGGAGTTACATACACCAGGGACATATATGCGGCCATAACACCAAACGATTTATCATCAGAATACAGAAGGTGTTTTGTCATATACAACACCAGAAGTGCTTTCATACCATAAAATGAAAACCGTTCCCATAGTTCGGCAAAAAACAGGTACAATAGTCCCTTTGGATGTCCAAATACTTCTTGTTTATCTACAACAGTGTGATCTAAATTCATGTTATGTGTTTACATTATTATTAAACACAAAGCATGGATAGTTTTTGGATAACTAAAAATGAAGTTCTAAAAAATAGTAATTTATATTAAATTGTGATTCTGAAACAATTGATTACAAATAATCACAATTCATATTTTTAACAGGTTTTATTAAATTCTTCTAAGAGTGTTTCATCTATACTTATATTCTCAGGAATCACTCTAAGTCTATATTTTCCCTGTCCCATAAAAGTGAATAAATCCTTTCTCTCTAATTGCGATATTGATTCTAATTGAAGTATTGAATTGATATTCTCGATAATTCTACTTAGATAGGTTTGACTTTTTATTTCTCCCCCAGAGTTCACTAATAAATATTGCCCATCCCCTATTTCGTATTTTCGTTTTACAGCAAATTTCAACAGATTTTTATACTGTGTGGTTTTGGAACCAAAATCTATGGTTTTATCATAGATTTCTTTAGAAGGAATTGTCATTTTCACCAATGACCAATCCATAAATTTAATAGTCATTTCACTTGGTTTTGGTGTTAATGCCAATTGAATTACCCAACTTGTCGCTAACACCAGAAAAATTGAAATAAATGTCGTTTTGGCTATAATCTTTATCAAATGTCCATATAATATATCATCCATAACTACGAATACATCTGGCATTTGCGATACCAACATTAACAAAAAAGCAAGTACAGAAATTATTGCAACCAACTTTAAATCTCTGTTCATGAATGTCTTATAAAAAGATACTATTAACAAATACATTAAGAAACATGAAAGAATTAAATCGGGAATTCCGCTTATACGAATTCCGTTTACAACTGGATTATCTTTATACCCCTGAATCAAAAAAAAAGTTACTGTAGAAACAGCAATTATTAAAATGGTTAAAACAATGGTATTTTTTCTGTTTTTATATAAAAATCGTGGTGCAAAATCGAAATAAAATAATGCTAATAACAAAGCAAGCGTATTTAAAACGGAAAAAAAGCTATACCCTACATCAAATATAATTGTGGTGTCAAAAGATAAAAGATTACCTAGATAGATCCATGTACCAGAAAACACCCAAATAAAAAGAGCTAAACTTAAATATAGTAGGCCTTTATCTATTCTTTTTTGTGAATCATCTTCTTCCAAAAATTGTTTGAAACGTTTTCTTATATTATACCAGATTGCTAACAACAATATCCCTCCTATCAAAGAGATACAGATATGAGCTAGGCTATAAAATTCAGTAATATCTGACATATAGTGAAGTCTAATTATCCATGTCTAATGTACACATATCTCCAAAAATAAGCATATTCAAGTTTTGAAATCTTTCTAAAAAATTAAAAAAGTCATAAACTTGGAATAAACTAGTAACATTTTGTCTTAATAAAACATTTACTATTAAACCTAAAAAAACTAACAAATGAAAAACATTGTAATTTGTTTGATAATGCTCATAGCATTACAAAATTTAAATTCTCAGGAGATTTTAGATTTACCACCTAATTTAGAACCTTCAATAACCGAAGGAGATGTTGATTTAGCTTTAGATAAGCTTCACAATTATCTAGAACACATCCATAATTATAAAAGAATAAAAAAGATCTACGAGGGAAGTTTTGAATTTTCAGAAGCCAGATGGGGAAAAGGTACTTGGGGAAATGGAAAATTTGATAATATCATAAAAAAAATGTACCAAAATGAAAGATATGAAGATGCATATAATGAGTGGTACGGACTCGGGGTAGACAACGGTTGTCGGCCTCAAGTTAGGGATATTGGCAATATAGTTAAAGGATATATAAGTATATATGGTAAAGGGATAGCCAATGATGAGAATATATTGAATTATATAAAATGGGGAGTTGAGAAATTGCTCACAGAACAAATGCCTCCTAGTGAAAATATAGAAATCGGACTCGTCAAAGGAGATTATGGCTTTATGAGTTGGCGAGATAGGCCTAGCAAAAATGAAGTTAATCGAGATGATTTTCAAAACATTTCAGGAGAAAAAAACAGGCCAGAACAATATGATTCAGGTATTGCAATAGATGCGCTTAAGGAAGCTTATTATTTTTTCAAAAAACACAATTATTACCCTGATTTAGTCCCCAAAATTTATACTGCAATTGAACAATCAGCCTGGTGGTTTTCTACTCAAATGATTGACAATTTACATATTATGAGATCTGATGGGTCAGTAAAAGGGAAAAGCCTAACTCGCAATACAAATCAAAATGCTTTTTCTATATGGGGTTTAATTAACGCGTATAAAATAACTAAAAAACAAGAACATCTGGAAAAAGCAATTGATGGTTACGAGAAAACAATTAATTTTCATCAAAAGGATGATGGCGCTTGGTTTTACAAATTCAATGATCCAAAGGACACCCTTCAGATAAAAGAAGAGTTTCATGACTCACAAGGACAATATATGGGTGTAATCCTTAAAGTTATCATTTTATTATACGACATTACTCCATGTTATTATACGAGTAAATTCGAGGGGCAAGGTATTGGTTATTCAAAAAAAAATCTAAAAAAGAAAATACTATTAACTATTAACCATTTCTTAAAAGATGGTCTGGTAAAAGATTATGCAAATATTTCTCCTAAAAGATTACATATTAATGGAGAAATTAATGACTATAAAGATTATGAACACGCAGCGGATATAGATTCAGCAATAGAATTGTTTGATGCATTTGACAATTTATTATCGAGTGAACTATATAATGAACTTAGTGCTGCAGACCAGAATAAAATTAAAAGAATTCACGGAGTTTTAGCCAAACCACGTTTAGAACAAATTAATAACAATAAACTACCAAAACCATTTTTAGTATTCGAAAACCTTGCTACTTTTAAGAAAAGGAAGTTTAATGAAAATAACACTGCTAGAAACAATGAAGTGATCCTATGCAGTAGTTTGGGGGATCATATTGGACAAAATAAAATAGGAACTTATGATCTTCTGGGAAATGAACAAATTGGTTATTCTAATTCTAGTCATCCATTTGATTTAATGACCACTGGAGATTTTGATAAAGATGGAGAGGATGAAATTGCTTTATATCGTAAAAGTGATGGTAGAATTTCTATTTACAACTCGGGTTATATTGCATATACGGGATGTAGTCCTGTGCATATAAAGAGTATCGAAACAGGGTTTAAACTTCATGATCATATGGAAGCATTAGATTATGATGGAGATGGCTATAAAGATGAAATAGTTATGCATAATAAATATTACTCTGGAAATACCAATAGAATAGACATATTAGATATTAATGGTTATATATCCAGCAAATATTCAAATGTAGGAAGCCAATTTGATTTAATGACTACCGGTGATTTTGATGACGACAATGAAGATGAAATTGCATTTTATCGTAGTGATGATGGTAAAATTACTGTCTACAACCCCCAGTATGCGAATCAATCAGGTGGTTATACAGGATCTAGTCCTGTTCATGCCGGGACAATTGTAACTGGCTTTACACTACATGATAACATGAGTGCTATGGATTACAATAATGATGGCAAAGATGAAATCGTAATGCACAACAAACAGTATGCAGGAAAAACCAATCGAATTGATATATTAGACCTTAATGGATATATTTCTAGTAGTTTTTCAAATTCCTCAGATATTTTCGACCTAATGGCAACTGGCGATATTGATAATGATGGTAGAGATGAATTAGCATTTTACACTAAAAATAACAAAGGCGTTACAATATACAACCCAGAACATATTATTACTGAGGGAGGGTATACTCAAAATAGCCCTATATATGAAGGTCGTATTGAAACAAATATTTCTAATTACAATCTATTTTCAATTTTAAATCATAACGAAATTTCCTCCAGTTCTAAAAGTAATGATTTGGAAGAAGGAAATAGGGTTTTTGAAATATCGAATACAGAAAATAATAAACTTGAAGTTTTTCCAAATCCCTTTCATGACAAGTCAAATATTAATTTGACTCTTACTAAAAAAGGTAAAATTGAACTTTCTTTATTTGATGCTTTAGGCACAAAAAAAGAAACCGTAATAAATCAAAATAAAGCTGCGGGAATTCACAAATATCAATTGAACAATACACTTTCAAAAGGTTTGTACTTCTTGGTTCTGAAAATCAATGGAGAGTATATAGAATCAATCAAATTAATCAAGAAATAAGTATACAGTTTTAATTAATAAAAATAATAAAGCCATAATATTTTGATTAGATATTATGGCTTTATATACAATTGATTTTAAATAAGTGATAAATGGAATAATCAATTTATTCTCTTATCAAAACCAAAAATCTTCCAAAATAAGCATATTCAGGTTTTGAAATCTTCTTAAATTTCTAAAAATGAAAAATCTTTTTTTAAGTAATTATATGTTTTTACGACATTATATATAATGAAGAGTTTTCAAAAAATAGGATTAGGTGGTGGTTGTCACTGGTGTACAGAAGCAGTTTTTCAATCTTTAAAAGGTATTCTAAAAGTAGAACAAGGATACATTAGAAGTTATGAAGAAAATGACTATTTCTCTGAAGCTGTACTTGTGTATTTTGATCCCGGGCAAATCCTTCTCAAGGATATCATTGAAATTCATTTATATACTCATAAAAGCACATCCAATCATAGTTTTAGAGAAAAATACAGAAGTGCTATATATTATCTAGAAGAAAGTAAAAAACAAAATGTAGAGCACATTCTTAATCAGCTTCAAGAAGAATTTGATCACCAATTAGTAACTAAACCTCTAAAATTTCAAGAATTTCAATCTTCCAGGGCGGCATTACTTGATTATTATACAAATAACCCTGAAAGGCCTTTTTGTAAAAAATACATCAATCCTAAATTGGATTTCTTAAAGGAAAAATACGCTAAAGTTATTCGATAGTTAACTATAAATATACGCTCCAAACTCACTCTGTATAGTAAGTTTTTTTTCTTCAGAAGCTTCTACTCTTCCAACAATACGAGCATCTACATTAAAGCTTTTAGAAATTGCTATAATTTCCTCTGCTATTTCAGGAGCAACATATATTTCCATTCTATGCCCCATATTAAACACCTGATACATTTCTTTCCAATCAGTCCCTGAGTTTTCCTGAATTAATTTAAAAAGAGGAGGTACATCAAATAAATTATCTTTTACAATATGAAGATTATCTACAAAATGTAGAATTTTAGTTTGTGCTCCTCCGCTGCAATGCACCATCCCATGTATAGTTTTACTATCAAATTGAGATAAGGTTTTCTTAATAATAGGAGCATAAGTTCTGGTAGGTGACAATACCAGTTTACCGGCATCTATTGGAGCATCTTTAACCTCATCAGTCAAGTTTGTTTTTCCAGAATACACTAAATCATTAGGAACTGAAGGATCAAAACTTTCAGGGTATTTTTCTGCTAACACCTTACTAAACACATCATGACGTGCAGATGTTAAACCATTGCTTCCCATACCGCCATTGTATTCTTTTTCATAGCTGGCTTGACCAAAAGAAGCTAATCCCACAATGACGTCACCTGCTTTTATATTTGCATTATCAATTACATCTTTACGTCTCATTCGAGCAGTTACGGTAGAATCTACTATAATTGTTCTTACCAAATCCCCAACATCTGCTGTCTCTCCTCCTGTAGAATGAATTTCTACTCCGAAACCTTTAAGTTCATCCAACAACTCTTCGGTACCATTAATAATTGCAGAAATTACTTCTCCCGGAATTAAATTTTTATTTCTTCCGATAGTAGAAGATAACATAATATTGTCTGTAGCACCTACGCATAATAAGTCATCAATATTCATGATCAACGCGTCTTGTGCAATTCCTTTCCAAACGGAAACATCTCCTGTTTCTTTCCAATACATATATGCCAGAGAAGATTTGGTCCCTGCTCCATCGGCATGCATAATCAAACAATACTCTTCATCCCCGGTTAAGGAATCAGGAACTATTTTACAAAATGCTTTTGGAAAAAGTCCTTTATCTATATTCTTAATTGCACTATGCACATCTTCTTTGGAAGCTGAAACTCCACGTTGCGCATAACGTTTACTTACTTCTTGACTCATTGTATTGGAAATTAAAGCGCAAAGATAATTCAATTTAATTCATAGACTAAATTGAAAATACAAAATTCCAAACCCTACTATATTTTTTTAGGATTTGGAATTTGATATGATACTCTAGAATTGTTGTTATTCCCAATCTGGCATAGCTGCTTTTTCTATGATAGTTGTTCTATCGTCGAGATCAGAAATTAAAAATGTAACAATATTTTTTGCCGAAATACCATCATTTGAAGTGTTCACCACAATTACACTAGCTTCATTAGGCGAAAAACGTGCATCAAGATCATTCGTCCCTGCTGGTTTATCAGTGGATAAATCTGTACTTGTCATTGCCATAAAATTATAAACAAATACGTGAGAATCTAATTGTCTATAATTTGTTGGGGTTTCAGAACCTGATATATCCCTGCTATACAACAATTGATTTCCATCTACTGATAGATTTATACTTCCTGCTGCCCCATTTTCTCCTGTAAGCACAGTATTTTGCACTACTCCTGCTTCATTAATTGTAAAAATCTGAACCGAGTATCCATCCAGGTCATTCGTCTTTAAAGCAATGATACCGGTACTTTCATTTTTATCAACTTCTGTAATTAAATCTCCTGTTGTCTGATAGATTAAGACCAAACCACTCCCATCAATATTTATAGAATACAATTTATCTTGATTTGGAAATAATAATTTGGCTCCATTAGCATCCCATGAGAAATCAATCTCTTCTAGATTAAATCCAGATACTCCTATTGTTGAAGTCACTTGCTCCACATCTGAGCCATCCTCGTTCATAGTAAACAAATGTGTTTGTGAACCTACAGATTGTAAAAAGGCTATTTTCCCTGTAGTTACATTTCTTCTTGGTCTAAAGCTATTTTTAGAAACTGATGTAAGTGGAATTTGCGTTCCACCACTTTCATCAGCAGAATAAATAACACTATTACCTCCTACTAATTTGGTAAAAACGATTCTATTATTTGGTGCATTTGCAGTCTCAAAGGCAAATGTGGTACTGTTTACGGTAGCATTAATACCATCACTAGCACTTACTTGCCAGAAATATTTTAATCCATATGTAAGTCCAGAAACTGTATACGTAGTATCTGTTATATTTTCAAAAGTTTCTATGGTAGCATTTTCTTCATTTCTTAAACTTACCGTATACGTAATGGTATCATCATCGGGGTCACTGGCACTCCAAACCAGCTTTACCTCTAGAGGAAGATCAACTGTATTATCCACAGGCGTTACTAATGTTGCGGCAGTAGGAGGTCGATTTGTGGCTGTTTCTATATCCATTTCAAAAACAATTTCTATCTCATTACCTGCCAAAACTGTAATCCCTTCAAAAACTGCCAGTAACCCTTCTCTCTGAGCAGAAAGAGAATAATCTCCCGAGGGTATATTATCTATTTGATAAACGCCTTCTGCATTTGTAAAAACTGTACTTGAAGCTGGATTCGTTGATATTTTTACATTCTCTAATGGTTCATTAGTTCCTTTCCTGACTACCGTTCCTTTTACAGATCCGAGCCCTTCTAAATCAATAGTATCTTCGCTACATGAAACGGTAACAATAATAACAAAAGCACTTATTATTTTTATGATATATTCTTTCATCTGTTTTTATTCTATTTTCTTCCTTTTAACAGGATTACCAAAGTACCAATTAAGTCCTAAAGAAAAATTAAAATACTGATCATCTCGTTTTCCTTGAACTATATTATCTAATTCATCACTTAACACCAAATTATGTGTAGCACTTAGTGAAATACCTACTTTATCCGAAACTAAATACTCTATTCCTCCACCATATTGAAGTTTAAACAATGTATTATCAAAATCATCATCATTTACAATTCCCATTCCCCCATACAGAAATGGCGATAGTTTTTCAAATGGTAATAAACTCAATTCGGTATTGAGATCAATAGCATTAAAACCATTTGAAAACGAGTTTTCATTTGTCAATTCAAATTTATTAATACTCGAATTTACGTTGAGGTACGGGTTAAAATACCATCTTGCTCCTGCTTTTACAGAATATGTAAGTTCTGGATTATTAAGATCTCCTCCAATGAGCGCAGTACCTCCTTTAAGAAAAACACTCGTTTTAGATCTTCTTTCTTTAAAGTATCGATCGTATAAGGCTGTATTTTGAGCTTCATTCTTCTCTGCTTTATATTTTTCTACTAGATTCTCAACAACTTCAGGTTCGGCATTAACTTCCCATAACTTATCCTCTACACCTTCAACAATCAGAGATTCTACTGCTTTTTCAATAGCTTCTGAAACTGCCATCTGTGCAGGTTCATTTTTGGTAAATCCGGTTTCGGCTTCTAATAATCTTCTAAATCTCACATATCTAAAGAAATTTGCATCTAGTGCTTGTGATAAGATTGTTTTGGATACATATACAGTTTTAAGAATTTTGCCACTAGATGTAGAAACAGCTCGTAAATAGATTGTAATTCTATCTTGTCTATATTGTGTAGAAGCTCCGACTCCAAAATACCTTGCTCCTAATCCTCCTGTAATGATATTAGAATCATAAGAAACTATACCTCCTTCTAGAATAATGCCTGCATATAATAAAGGGGGTAACTGAGGTTCGTTTGGGTTTTTATTTTTTCTATATTCTTTTCTGGTAGAGCGTATAATATTGCGCTCATTAAGTAAATTGCTTAGATTTTCTCTTTCAATAGGTACAAACCACTTAGAGTCTTCTAAAGCCTTAATTAAAATTGTTGTCGCTCCCTGAGTAACAGCTGTACTAAAAGTATTTCCACTTTCTGTGGGTTTGTATTGACCTGTTTGATCTCTAAATTTATACACCCCAACAACCAAAGGTTCTACTGGCGAGGGAAAATCTCTTAGTGTTTTAGTAACTTCTGTATCTTCTCCTATTCTGGCACTTTCTATGGTTATGGGTTGGTTAAAATAAGTTCCGCATCCAGATAAAAAAAGCGCACAAGAACATACTACAATTACATTATAAAATTTATTGTACATTAAAATTTAATTAGGAATTATTACTTGGGACTGATCTCCTGTACTTGTGTCTAAAATATTGATAACCAAACCTTCACCTGATGGAAAGATCTCAACGAATAATGTCCCAAAATTGAAAGTCCCTTCTGTAAGACCATCTTCACCAAATTGTTCATTAAATAATGTTCTGGATATTTGATTCAATAATTGACCATTAAGATTTTCTGTGAATCTCTCTAAATCAGACCTTTGGTCCCTTGATGAATTATTATCATCTGTAAATTTATTTTGAGCTTCTGCAGAACTGAGTAACCATTGATAATTAAATGTATCCCCTCCAAATGCAGGGTTTACAGGTCTATACACCAAATCTTGTCCAAAGGAAAAACTACATATCGAAAAAACAAGAAATATTGTTATTGTAATTGATTTCACACGTTTAAAATTTTATATTTAATTGAAAAACTGAGAATGCCTATACAACTTTACTAGGTTTTATTCTCTCTTCAAAAATCTTAATCATTTGCTTTTACAAGAAAAGATTAATTTTTTAATGTTCATTCTATCCTGACTATTTTAATATTGAAAAATATCGTTTTTCTGCTTTTTCAGGTCTTTAAAATATTTATACACTTTACGAATCGCAATTTTCGACATTTGTTCTAAATATTCTAAATCTGGTTTCCCCAAAAATTCATGAATAACGTTATCTTCTATTTTTACCTGAATAATGGTACTACGTCCAAAACTTAATTTTTCAAAGACTCCAACGACTTTGTTTCCATTTATTTGCGCTAAGGTATATGTAGTATAAAAAAATTCATAAAAATCTCTCCCTGGTTTTGTTTTTGTTTCTTCTACAACAATCCCTTTTAATACGATTCCATCATCTGATGATTCGTCTTCAATTTTTTCAGTTTTTTGATGCGCCTCTTCATTAAATCCTATCCTATCTTTACCAATGATTTTATCTTCTTCATAAATTAGTAACAATACTACTAACTTATCATTTTGTGTGATATTAACAATGCCTCTTGATAGTTCTTTACTTTCGTTTGCTTCTAAAGTAAATCTATCTTCTTGATCATTTTTGGTAACTAAATTATTAGCATCTGTTTTAAAAGCCGTGACTGAGTACCTTAAGCTTTTATAAACTTCTGTAGTATTAGTTACAGTACTTATTACTGAAATAACACCATCAACAGTTTCAGTTTTAATCTTAGCAACTACATCTGTATTTGTAAACTGAGCAACCGAAACCTGAAAAAACAAAGATAGAAGTATGACTAATCTTGATTTCATACTTTACATATATTGGGAATGCTTAAAAACTTCTTATGATTACTGTTCTGGCATCACCAGACATCCTAAATTTTAAGTTCTTTGACAATTCATTACTACCAAATCTTTCAAAAATTAAATTATTTCCTTCCTGAATGAGTTCTAAGTTTGTTGATATATCAGGATTAAAGGAAAAATCGATCACGGCATTATTATTTCCAGTTTGAGTAATTATCTTGTTTATATCTCTTGAAGATTCATTTATTTCTACTCTATTATCATCTCCATTTTGGATAATTTTTATATCCGAAGATTCTGCATTAATATTTGACAGTATTACATTATTAGCTCCTATTTGTTGAATAAAGACTGCATTTATTCCATTAGAAACAGATGCCCTATCCTCAGTTTGGGACAAGGTATTATTGACTTGAGATAACGTAATAAATTTATCCTTGTCACTACCAAAAAACTGATCTTCTTCTTTTATATCCTGTGCATAGGACACAGAAGAAGAAAGAACAATAAAAAATAGTAATACTTTTATAAAACTAGTGTTATTCATCTTTCAGAATTTAGAAAATCAATAAAGAGTTATGCTTAATATGGTATTAAGCATAACTCCTATAAAGATCGTTAAAACAATATAATCTCTATTTATTAACGAGCTCCTCCTCCTGAACCACTTTGAGTGACTACAGCAGAATTATTAGTTCCATTTTGAAGAATTGTACTCATGTGACCATCTCCTATTTGAGTTACAAAAGTATTGTTCCCAATTCCTATTTGAGTATCTTCTGCAACATTCTCATTTCCACTTTGGAAAATATCACTTACATTACTAGCTCCATTTTGAGCTGAAGCAGCAAAGTTTTGATCTCCAAGTTGAAATTGAATAATAGAATTTAATTCACCAGCAACACCAGTAACTCCTTCTTGCGAACCTTCTGCAACATTACCATTTCCTAATTGAAACTGACTAGTTCTATTCTCACCTCCAAAGAATGCTATGTTCTGAGTAGCAGAAGCACTGTTTCTATCTCCTAATTGAGTTTGAACGATAGAGTTATTATCTTCTTCATGTCTTCCAAATGCTTCGTTACCATTACCAATTTGAGTTTGAGTTATCGCCCCTCCTCTTGATGTAAAGAAAAGCCCTCCTTGCTCAGCAACTGCACTGTTTCCATTACCTAATTGTGTTTGAGTAGCTATATTGTCAGTTCCAGATTGCGTTGATGATGCTTGGTTTTCATCACCAGTCTGTGTTTGACTTAAACTATTGTTACTTCCGTTTTGAGAACCAACAGCGCTATTTCCGTTTCCTGTTTGTACTTGGACTGCTACATTTTCGCCTCCAAAAGAACCTAAATTTTGCTCTGCACTTGCATCATTAGAATCTCCTTCTTGACCTTGCTGAATTACATTACTATCTTCTTCGTGATTAGCAAATGCATTATTTTCGTCTCCGATTTGCACTTGCTCTACTCTTCCTCCTCTAGAATCAAAAGTAGCACTTCCTTGTAATGATGTTGTCGTGTTTCCACCACCTTCTTGATCCTGACGAACAGAATTAGCAGGTCCCCATTGTTCTGCAGTTGCCATATTGGCATCTCCAATTTGTGATTGTGTTGAAATATTTTCATTACCAACCTGAGCAATAGACGCAGTATTAAAAGTTCCCTCTTGCTGAAGTTCACTAAAGTTGTCTATTCCTTCTTGTGTAGAAGTTCCAGTGTTATCGTCACCAAATTGGGCTTGAAAAGCAGAATTTGTAATACCTTCCTGAGATATAGTAGCGGTATTCGCATTACCTTCCTGAATTTGAATAGCTAAATTACCTCCTCCTGTAAATGCTAAATTCTGAGTAGCTCTTGCAGAGTTACCATTTCCAGCCTGTACTTGGCTTACTTGATTTGCATCTTCTTCATGTTGAGCAAAAGCAGAATTTTTATCTCCATTCTGAGATTGTTCGACGATACCATTTCTTGAATTAAAATCTGCACTACCTTGGATAGCTTCTGCATTATTGGCTAACCCTTCCTGGTTCGTTAGAGAAGAGTTTGAAGTTCCAACTTGAGTAATTGTAGCAATATTGTCTACTCCCGTTTGACTGACATTACTATTGTTTGATTGCGCAACCATTGCTGTGGCACTTAATAAAGCTGCCAGACTAAAAACTACTTTTTTCATACGTAATATATATTAAAATGATTAATGTGTTCTATTCTATAAAAATTACAGCATAAGACCGATGGGATTAGAAGAATCTAATCCATTAAGCTATCGGTAAAAAGTGTATTTTGGGACTCTAAGGGGTACAATCAAACGATTTGCTGTAATTTTCGATATCAACAAATTTAGAAAAATATTAAGGCTATTTTTACGGATTCTTTAACTATTCGATGAAATACATATTAAAAAACCATAGAAAATCAGCTTTCTATGGCTTTTAAAGGGTTTGACAAAAGTTAACTTTTCATTAAAATTATCTTAAAAAAACAACTCGTAAGATAATTCTTACCTACCGTGTAAAAAGGAGTTCTCTATACTTTGTAAGAGGCCATAATTCATCATCAACCAATAACTCTAATTTATCACAGCTATATCTAATCTCATCAAAAATTGGCTTTACTATATTACAATAATCAGAAGCTTTTTTCTCTAAATCTTCGAGGTTGTTTGCTTTTCTACGTTCTTCGGTCATATCATTAACCTTAGTATTAATTTTACCTATATAATCAGAAATTTCTTCTATTATCCCCATCTGTTCCTTAGCATATTTTTTAAAGTCTTTTCCATATAATTCTTTTAAACCAGATACATTATTGATCAACATATTCTGATAACGTATTGCGGTAGGAATTACATGATTTCTAGCAATATCTCCTAGAACACGTCCTTCAATTTGAATACGCATTACATATTCCTCTACTTCAATTTCATAACGAGCTTCTGCTTCGATCTTATTCATAACCCCCATTTTTTCAAAAAGCTCCAGGTTTTTTTTAGAAACTTTTGCTTTTAATGCTTCGGGAGTAGTTTTATTATTACTAAGTCCTCTCTTTTTTGCTTCTTTTTCCCATTCTTCACTATATCCATTTCCTTCAAAAAGTATGTTTTTAGACTTCTTTATATATTCTCGTAATACATTAAAAATAGCTTCATCTTTTTTCAATCCTTTCTTATCAACCAAAGCATCTACTTCTTTTTTAAAATCTAAAAGCTGTTTGGCTACAATTGTATTTAAAATCGTCATTGGGTTTGCGCAATTAGCTTTAGACCCAACCGCTCTAAATTCAAACTTATTACCAGTAAATGCAAAAGGGGAGGTTCTGTTTCGATCTGTATTATCCAGTAATATCTCGGGTATTTTCCCTACTACATTCAACTTCAAATCTGTTTTTTCCTGAGGAGATAATTTACCATCTGTAACGCCTTCTAATTCTTTTAATACAGATGTTAATTGTTCTCCTATGAATACAGACATAATAGCTGGTGGAGCTTCGTTAGCACCTAAGCGATGATCATTACTGGCTGAAGCAATTCCAGCCCTCATCAATTCTTCATTTTCATTAATTGCCTTTATGGTATTAATAAAAAATGTTAAAAACTGAAGATTACTCATTGGTGTTTTTCCCGGACCTAATAGATTTACACCAGTATTGGTTGACAAAGACCAGTTATTATGTTTACCAGACCCATTAACACCTGCAAATGGTTTTTCATGCAGTAGCACCTTTAATTGATGTCTTGCAGCCACCTTATCCATAACATCCATTACCAAAGAATTATGATCAACTGCCAGATTAGTTTCTTCATATATCGGCGCCAATTCGAATTGATTAGGAGCCACCTCATTATGACGTGTTTTTACGGGAATTCCCAAAAGCATACATTCTGTTTCTAAATCCCTCATATAATCAAGGGCTCTTGTAGGGATACTTCCAAAATAATGATCATCTAATTGTTGTCCTTTTGCAGAGGAATGGCCAAGAAGTGTTCTTCCTGTCATCAAAATATCAGGTCTGGAATATGCTAATGCACTATCGATTAAAAAATATTCTTGTTCCCATCCAAGTGAGGCATTTACTTTTTTTACATTTTTATCAAAGTATTTAGCTACAGCTGTAGCAGCTACATCAACAGCATGTAAAGCTCTCAATAAAGGCGTTTTATAATCAAGGGCTTCTCCTGTATAGGCTACAAAAACTGTAGGAATACACAATGTGGTACCATAGATAAATGCTGGAGAGGTTGGATCCCATGCAGTATACCCTCTAGCTTCAAAAGTATTTCGAATACCACCATTTGGAAAAGAAGAAGCGTCAGGTTCTTGTTGCACTAATTGCCCTCCACCAAATTTTTCCATTCCTTGTCCGTTACCTATTGTTTCAAAAAAGGCATCATGTTTTTCTGCAGTAGCGCCAGTTAATGGCTGAAACCAATGTGTATAGTGCGTTACGCCTTTAGACAATGACCATTCTTTCATCGCTGATGCTATCTGATCCGCTACTCTTCTATCAATCTTGGAACCATTTTCTATAGCATCCATAACACTATTATAGGAATCTTTGGTTAAGTATTGAAGCATCGTTGTTTGATTAAATACATGTTCACCAAACAATACAGATCTGCGTTCAGTTTCTTTAACTACCACAGAACTACGATTTAACGTCTCTTTTAGCGCTTGAAATCTTAGTGTTGACATAATTGAGTAAATTTTACTGCAAATATAGAAGAAGTTTTTATTGTTAATATTAAAATAATGCTGTTTAAAAATTAAAAAAAACAAAAAATACCCTATAAAAAAGTAGGGTATTAATAAAATTTGGACTAAAAACTAACTTTACCCCCCTGTTTTTTTTATGTTTATAAAAAAGAAAGCTAAATTTGTCAACTATATAGAGTTCAATTTATAAAGTGTTAATTATGAGTAAAGCTAAATTAGAATATATCTGGCTAGATGGTTACAAGCCAACTGCTAATCTAAGAAGTAAAACAAAAGTTGAAGAAGATTTTAGCGGTAAGCTTGAAGATTGCCCTATGTGGTCTTTTGATGGTAGTTCTACAAAACAAGCAGAAGGTGGTTCTTCTGATTGCTTGTTAAAACCTGTAGCTATCTACCCTGACCCTTCAAGAAACAATGGTTACTTAGTAATGACTGAAGTGTTAAATGCAGATGGAACACCTCACGAATCTAATGCAAGAGCTACAATCGATGATGATGATAATGATTTTTGGTTTGGTTTTGAGCAAGAGTACTTTATCATGGATTCTGCTACACAATTACCTCTAGGATTCCCTGTAGGTGGTTACCCTGGACCTCAAGGTATGTATTACTGTTCTGTTGGTGGAAAAAACACTCACGGAAGAGATTTTGTTGAAGAACATGCTGATCTATGTATAGCTGCTGGTCTTAATTTTGAAGGAATCAATCAGGAAGTTGCAAGTGGGCAATGGGAGTTTCAATTGTTTGCTAAAGGAGCGAAAAAAGCAGGAGATGAAATATGGATTGCAAGATATTTATTAGATCGTCTTACTGAGCAATACGGATACTATATTGAATACCATCCAAAACCAATTAAAGGGGACTGGAACGGTTCTGGTATGCACGCTAACTTCTCTAACGAAGTATTAAGAACATGTGGTTCTAAAGAAGTATACGAAACTATTTGTGAAGCATTTAGACCTGTTACCAAAGAACATATTGCTGTTTATGGTGAGTTTAATGACCAAAGATTAACAGGAGATCACGAAACACAATCTATCCATGAATTCTCTTTCGGAGTATCGGATAGAGGAGCTTCGATAAGAATTCCTATTATTACTGTAGAAAACGGATGGAAAGGTTGGTTAGAAGATCGTCGTCCTGCTTCTAATGGTGATCCTTATAAAATTGCTGCAAGAATTGTAAAGACTGTAAAAACAGCAGACGTTACCGCTATGCTAGCTTAATAATGTATTGTAGTAACTAACATTATGTTGGTTAAACGCTAAAAACACCTCTGAAAGAATTTCAGAGGTGTTTTTTTATACTATCTATAAAACAAAGGACAAGCCACTTTTTCTACTTCATAAATACCAAAGCAATAAAAATACAATATGCTACAAAAATTAGAAATCCCTTTGGACGACCCAGGATCATTTTTTTAGGAATAAAAGCTAAGGGAAGTAAAATTATAGCAAATCCAAGCATCCAGTATATATTTACACTCATGAGGGTCTCATCTTTTACTGCTATGGGTTGAATCAAAGAAGTAATACCTAACACTGAAGCGATATTAAAAATATTAGAACCTATAAGATTTCCTAACGAAATTGCCTTTTCTTGCTTTAATGCTGCGATAACAGACGCTGCCAATTCTGGAACACTTGTTCCTACAGCAATAAGTGTAACCGCAATCACACCTTCACTAATTTCCATTTTTAAAGCGATGGCTTCAGCTCCGTTAACCAGTAGTTCAGAGCCAAAATACAAAGCACCAGCTCCAATAAGTAGCCAAATTACAATTTTAAAATTAGACGTTTTTTGAAGAGCATCATCTACCTCTTCTACCATCGTATCAGAAAATTTTCGAGCCCTTCTAATCAATACAAAAAGATAAACAAACAAGGATAACAATAATCCTAAACCTTCTAACTGTGTTATTACACCATCATTATCCAGTAAAACATAAAGAGCTAAGGACAACAATACCATTACTGGCCAATTAAATTTATAAAAATCCTTATCAATTGCCAAAGGGCCAATGATTGCCGTAATACCTAATACCAAACCAATATTGGCGATATTAGACCCAATAACATTACCTAAGGATATGTCTGAAAGCCCATCCATTGCTGCCTGAACACTTACAAGCAATTCTGGAGCAGATGTAGCAAAAGAAACTACAGTCAATCCAATAACCATACGAGACAACTTAAGCCTAAAAGACAATGCTACCGAAGATCTAACTAAAAACTCCCCTCCCACTACCAGAAGCACAAGTCCTATAATAACATACAGTATACTAACAAACATAAATTCTAAATTTGTTTGCGAATATAAAATAAGTATCTCGTAGTTTATAGCTCTATAGCTGATTTTTTCTCTCCTAATGAACGATATAAAATATTAAAAACTAGAATTATAGTTAAATAACTATAAAAATAGTTGTAAAACTAGAATTATAGTTTTAGCTTTGATCATTCTTAATAATAGACTCATGGAAAAACTAACAAACAAAGAAGAAGTTGTAATGCAAGCGCTATGGAAATTAAAAAAAGCGTTTGCAAAAGAAGTTCAGGCTGAACTCAATAATACAGTTCACTATAATACAGTTTCTACTATTATAAGAAATCTTGAAGATAAAGGATATATAGCACATCAAGCTTTTGGAAAAACACATCAATATTATCCTATAATTACCAAAGAAGATTATCGAAGTGCATTCATCAGTAAGGCCATGAAACAATATTTTAATGATTCTTACAAAAACATGGTTTCCTTTTTTGCTAAGGAAGAAAAAATTACCGCCGAGGAATTAAGAGAGATTTTAAAAGTAATAGAAAAAAAAGAGTAAACCATGGAAACATTTTTAATCTATATATTTAAATCAAGTGTATTGCTTTCTATATTCTATTGGGTATACTATCTACTATTAAGAAAAGATACATTTTTTACCATAAACCGCCACTTTTTACTATTAGGAGTTTTTATTTCAATACTTCTACCTTTTGTTGAGTTTACTACGATCAAATTTATAGAAGCTCCTCTTTTTTATGCTACAGGAACAGACTCCTCTGCACCATCATCTGAGGTACGCAAAAGTACAAATTGGTGGATGATTGGCTGTATGATCTATAGTATTGGAGTCCTTATCCTGTTCATTCGTTTTGGCTTTCAATTACTTTCTTTAAAAAGGCTAGTAGCCCATAATCAGGTTATAAAAAATGAAGAGTTTCATTATGTAGAGGTCGCAGAAGAGATTGCGCCATTCTCTTTTTTTAATCTTATTGTATATAACCCTGCGCTTAATTCTTCTAAAGAATTAGACATGATTCTTAAGCATGAAAAAGTGCATGTAAAACAATATCATACTATAGATGTCTTGATCATAAACCTTATCATCATTTTTCAATGGATTAATCCTTTTGTCTGGTTATACAAAAAAAGTCTGGAACAAAATCTTGAATTCATTGCAGATCGCGAAGCAATCAATCAATTATCTTCTAAAAGAGAATATCAATTAACGTTGGTTAGAGTATCATCAAACAACTACTCTGCCATCACAAATAATTTTTATCAATCATTAATCAAAAAGCGAATAGTTATGTTAAACAAGCAAACATCCCAAAGCAAGAAATTATGGAAAATCACCATCATTCTTCCTTTACTAAGTCTATTTTTATGGAGTTTTAATACTACCGAAATTATCAAAATTAAATCTGGCAAACAATCCGGAAATGGAATATCAAAAGATATTATCTCCCCAAATGCAGGTAAAAAAACGATACAATTTATAATCGATAAAAACTCTACTAAAGAAGATCTTAATAAGGTTAAAAAAATACTAAAGAACGATTATGACGTAGAAGTTAAGTTTTCTAGTATTGAGCGCAATAACAAAGATGAGATTATTAATATAAAGATAGATGTTGCATCCAAAAAAAGTACCGGAAATTATGCACTAAAAAATGATGAACCCATCCATCCTATTATAATTTCATACAATAGTAAAACAGGTAGCATTAGTATTGGCGGAGGATCATCTGCTGGAAATTCTGAATATGTATGGGTAAATAGTAATGGTAAAGCCAAAGGCAGTAATCAAATTATCCAAATTCATTCTGATGAAGATGATGGACACTTTGAAATGCATACAGAAGACAAAAGAACCTTTGCTTATATCACCGGGAATTCTAAAAAAGATCCTTTATTTATAATTGATGATAAAGAATCAACTAAAGAAAAGATGGAAAAAATAGATTCTGATCATATAGAAACTATTAATGTACTTAAAGGAAAAGCTGCAGAAAAAAATATGGAAGCAAAGGTAAAAACGGAGTTGTAGAAATTATTACCAAAAAGAAATAATCAAGTCCAAATATAAATCTAAAAAAACTCACTTGAAGAAAGTGAGTTTTTTGTATTTTAGAACTATGCAAAAACAATTCTTTTCTGTTATCGCAAAAATAAACAAGGTAATACTTCCTAGTTTTACAAAGAGAAGGTTAGATCTTAGCAAAGCTTCCAAACTTCAATTACTGCTATTTGGTTGGCGATTATATGTAACCAAAAGAGCATTATAATATCTTTTATTTTCCCAACAAGAAAAATTTTGCAACACTCCTGTAAATATTTCGTAATTAAAGATGAAATAATATCTGTTCAATAACATAACAAAAAAATATTTAGTATGAAAAAATGGATCATTTTAGGAATGGGCATACTAGGTACGCTTTCCTTAACAGCTTTTACAACATCCATAAATCAGCACACCAAACTATATAAGACACAGTCTGATGAAATAACTGCAATTATCAATAAAGATACTTCAGAGCAAGAATTAGAAGACCTAAAAATATTCTTTTCAGAAAATGGTATAGAACTTATTATAAAAGAAATACAATTTAATGATCAAAATGAAATTACAAGTCTAAGCCTGATCTTAAAAAAAGGGAACTCAAAAAGCCAATACTCCTCCTCTTCAAACGAGCCTATTTCAAAAATAGAATTAGGATATAAAGATGATAGTTTATTTATTACAAATTCGGGGATGTTTGATATTGCTACATGGAGAAATCAATCTGGATTTAGTCAGTCTCATATGGATATGGATAGCATCATGAAGAAACATAATTTCGCCTTTGATTTTAATTTTGACGAAGAAAATGATTCTTTATTTTTTAATGGCAGTTTCGATATACAGAAACTGAAAGATCAAATTATGCAATCTTTTAGTTTTGAAGAAGGTGAAGACGGAAGTTTTATTTTTAATGGACAACAATTGCATCCATTCCAAAACAAAAATACTCAGAAATTTAGTTTTGTTGACAACCCTGATATTGAAAAACTTATCATAATCGATGGAAAAGAATCTGATTTTGATACATTAGATCATCTTGCAAAATCAGACCAACTATCAGAAGTAGATTTTCTTAAATCACAAACCGCAATCAGCATCTACGGTGACAAAGCAAAAGACGGCGCAATTATCGCAATAACAAAAAAGTAAATTACTTTTATGCCGAATTTTATAAAAGCCTTCTGTAAAATGAAGGCTTTTTTATGCTCAATATGTTAAAAGAGAAGAAATTGGTGCATTAAGTTTGTCCTTCCCGCTAAGGAAATCCAATTTCATTATGAAATTACATTGCACTACTACTCCACCTAACTCTACAACCAAATCACACACTGCCTTGGCAGTACCTCCAGTTGCCAGAACATCATCATGAATCAACACATGTTCTCCTGGCTGTATAGCATCGATATGAATTTCGAGGGTGTCTTCTCCATATTCGAGGCTATAATTTTTGGATTTTACCTTATAAGGAAGTTTTCCCTTTTTGCGAACTGGGACAAACCCCGCTCCTAAACGTTCAGCAATCATACCTCCAATAATGAATCCTCTCGATTCAACCCCTATTACTTTATCGATGTTAACACCTTTAGGACTTAACGCCGCTAATTGATCTGCACAACTCACCAAAGCGCTATGATTCGCTAGTAAAGGAGTAATATCTTTAAATATAATGCCGGGGTTCGGAAAATCAGGAATATCTCTAATAAAATTATCTATCTTCATTGGTCGAAAATAATGAAAATAAAAAAAAGAGCAAATAAAAGAAACAAAAGCTAATCATAGGACTATGAATATGTATAGCTTATCTATTTAACATCAAGGCACTTAAATTCCATCTTCATATATATCATTTATCTCATCATATCTAGTTGGTTTTTTTAGTTTCTAAAAAGTCAATATAAATGTTGCCAGCTATATAAAAAACATTTATATTTGCACCCGCAAAACGGCCTCGTAGCATAACTGAATAGTGCACTTGATTACGGCTCAAGAGGTTGCAGGTTTGAATCCTGCCGAGGTCACAAGAATTACTCATAAAGAGTATTAAAACCTTACAAATCCTATGATTTGTGAGGTTTTGTTGTTTTTGGGCGATAATAAGATTTGAATTGATATGATTCTAAACGTTAACAAATCGGTGAACAGATTTTTAATCAATCAACACTGTTAACCGAATAAATGGTAAGCAGCAATTATAATAATACTCATCTTTTACTATTTAAATTGGATTTTTGCATTTTCACTTTATAGTTTCAATAACAGAATTTACAAATTCGTACACATTAAAAGAAGGTGTTGCCTGAGAGATACAATAAGACAATACCGTTTTGGTCTTGGGCGCATAGCCAATATAAGTGCCATAAAAACCGTAGTGGCCATAAAAAGTTTCACCACAATAAACAGATTGGTAAACACCAAGGCCATAAGGTAATTCTGTTTCTTTGGTGGGTTGTACAGCTATCATTTTTTCTAGCGATTCATAACTCATCAATTTTCCATTGAAGAGTGCTTTTATAAAAATGGTTAAGTCTTGATGGGTGCTCACTAATCCGCCACCAGACCAATCAAATGATGTGTTTATAGCATTAAAATCTGTATTACCTACATATTGATGAATTCTTCCATTATTGGAATGTGTTTTTTCGTAGAATTCAAAGTACGTGTCTTGCATTTTTAATGGATTCAGAATTCTATCCCGAATGGACTGAGACAAGGATTTCCCATCTAGTTTTTCTATCAAAAACCCCAAGAGTACATAGTTCATATCAGAATAACGCCACTCTTCTCCTGGTTTAAATTTTGCATCTTTATTAAGCTCAAATTCGAAATACAAATTTACCATATCTTCAGGTCGATACTGTCGGTTTGGTGTTGCCATTACCTTGCCGAAAAAGGCTTCTTGTCTATCATTAAAAATATCGGCTAGACCACTTCGATGCGATAGTAAATGTTTGATAGTTATAGCTTTTGAGAAAGCGAAAGCTTGATAAAGATGAAATTTCTCGAACTGCAAATCATTCATTCCGTTTAGGTGTTTATAAATTGGGGCATTCAAGCGTAATTTTCCTTCTTCTTCTAATTGTAAAATAATAGTAGCCACAAATAGTTTAGTGCTACTGGCAATACGAAACTGGTCTGTAATTTCTATTGCGTTTCCCTCTCTTTTTCTTTTACCTACTGCTTCACTTGCTAATACATCGCCGTCATTCTCTATGAATATAGAAATACTGTAAACAGGATTATCAGTATTATTACTTATTTTTTCATTCATAAGTGATGATAGTTGTTGAGCATTTCCTACTAAAGGAAATAATATCAAAAGTGTAATTAGTGTTTTCATAATACGTTACTTAAATGGTGTATGATTTTAAATACCCTTGGTGCTGAAAACCCAGTTTGTGATAAATGGGCGCCCCTAATTTTGAGGCTGCCAAATGAATAAATTCACTATCATTTTTTAAGGCAGTAGCAAGTAAATGTTCGGTCATTTTCTTTCCTAATCCGAATCCTCGAAATTTTCTTTTGGTGCCAATCATATGCAGTCCAAAATCCCCAATAGAATCTTGAAATACAATTCCACAGCTTACATAGTCTCTTTGGTATCTCCCTATAAAAAGCTGAACCTTCTTACTATGTATCAAGGGAGCTATTGTACTCTCATAAATCGTATATCCAAAAGACTTCGAAGCAATTTTTGCAAACATTTTGGCTCCAAAGGCATCCATCACTTTTTCAATTTCAGGATAGTTGGCATACTCTACTTCTGCTGTGTTATGCATTGTCATTGCTGCTACAGAAGAGGTTTGTCTAAACCCTTGTGCCTGTAAGAGGTTTTCAAGGGTTTCATTTTCTTCTACTGCAACCGATTTGGCCAATTGGTAACTGGCTATTTTATTCTTTAATCCAATGATATGGTGCTCTTTGAGGTCAAATATTTTAGAGGGCCAAGTGGTGTCTTTGGGGAAAAGACTGGAAACCCCCTCATATTGATTGAAATATCCGCCCATTTGACCGAGGTGCCTCCAAAATTCAAACTGATGTTGTATCGCAGGTATCATTTTTAAGCATATTCAATAGTGGATGCTTCAATAAGCGCAGCAGAATCTTCGTAGAAACGATACTCTTTAACCATTTCATCTTCTACAATACATAACTGTACCCAATTGCTATTAAAGAGTTTTCCTGAACTCTTTACTAAATGTGAAAAAGTCCCTTTGGCAACCACTAAATTATCAGCTGCTTCCATAATAGTTTCAACATTAAATGCCTTGGTTTCAAAAAGGGATACAATGTTATTCAGAAATTGCCTCGCTTCATTTCGTGTACGATAGATACCGTGAAGTTGTTCGGTAGGGCGTTCTTCTTCTTTTACACTTACGATATAACATTCAGGATGAAAAACATTCATTACAGCTTCTAAATCCCCTTGCTGAAAAGCATTAAAATAGGCTTGGACAACTTCTGCATTGGTTTTCTTTGGTTTATAGTCCGTCTTCACAAAAGCATAAAAAGCTTTATCCAATTTTTCTAACTCTTCAATATTGCTAATGGTATTTGTTTGGATGTCAAAATTCTCCTTAAAGCTTCCCAGTGAATGAGTTGCTCTTACTTGCCCACCCCATATCGGCACCAACTTTTCTAACAATGCTAGCTGTGTTTTTGCTCCTGTGACTCCAGGAGATGTACTTAACAGAAAGACGGGTTTATTTCCAAAGAAACGTTGGGTAATGACAGAGAGCCAGTCTAATGTGTTTTTTAAAAATGCAGTAGGTAACCCGTTATGTTCTGGCGATGCTATTATAAATCCCTCGCTCTCTTCAAATATGGTATACAACTGCTGTATTTGTTTTGGAATTCCATCTGCAAGAATTTGTGGTGAGAAAATATCCACATCAAACTTCTTTAGGTCAATAAATCTAATGTCATAATCCGAGTATCGTTCAATTACTGATTGGATTAGTTTTTCGTTAATGGATTCTGGACTGTTGCTTCCAGAAAAAGCTACTATTTTTTTCATTTTATTCTATTTTAAATTAATACAAATTTGATGATGTCCTGCTTAAATCATTTATTCAAGCGGGAGTATGATTTGTTCGAAAAGTGTACTGTAGAATCGTTAGTGACTCTAACCAACTCTGGCTCCAAAATGATTGACTTTTGATAGCCATTGTATGCGTTGTTTTTTAGTTGAGTCCTTCACAGCTGCCAGATAGGTAACCTTTACAGGTTTTACGCCACAGAACTCCAAGACTCCTTTTTTTAGCTGATTGATTGCTGGGTTTTTCATCACCAAACTATTATACCAACTTACGGTATCTGCTGTCACTATAATTCGAGCTGTTTTACCTTTCAATAGTTTGTCTGGAAACAGTTTCCCCTTTTGGTATTTAAAGGTGATACCTGGTAGGAAAGTACGGTCGATAAAGCCTTTCAGCAAAGCAGGAAGACCATACCACCACATCGGGAATACCCAAACGAGATGTTCTGCTTCTTTAATCTTTTTGATGGCCATTTCTAAATCAGGCTCTAATGCATAAGGAATCCTATAGCCATACTTTAAGTTTGGGTCAAAATGAAGCTCCGAGAGATTTAAGGTCTCTACCAAGGAATTACCTGAAATTGCTCCTTTTTTATAGCTTTCCGCCAAAGCCCAGTTGTAACTTTCTTTATCTGGGTGTCCGTTGATGATGAGTACTTTTTTCATTGTATGTTCGTTTTTTGATGCTTCGACTAGGCTCAGCACAGGTTGATGATTTTAATTTTGAATGATTACTGAGACGTTTCCTCGTTTTCTACTCGAATCTACATAGTGATGTGCTTCAATAAGGGTTTCTAAACTGTATTCTTTATCTATAAATGGCTTAATTCTTCCACTATCTACGAGTTGGCGTATTTTCAGGAGTAGTTCCGTACTTTCTTTGGTGAGCATTTTTGTGGAAACGAATTGACCACCACGCTTTAAAACTTTTTTAGCATCTGACTTTGAAGTTTTTCCTACGGTGTCGAACACAATATCGTAGCGTTCGGATGATTGGGTATAGTCCTGATTCTTGTAATCGATTATCGCTTCAGCCCCTAGTTGCTCCACCATCTCCAAATTATTGGTGCTACAAACCCCTGTAACGCGAGCTCCAAAATGATTCGCAATTTGTACCGCATAACTTCCCACACTGCCTGAAGCGCCATAGATGAGTACTCTTTGGTCTCTTTCAATATTCGCCTTTTGCAGTAAATACAAAGCTGTCATACCACCGATGGGTAATGCTGCAGCTTCTTTATGGAGCAGTTGTTTTGGTTTCTTGATGACAACACCTTGATTCCAATGTTCGGGTACACACATATATTCTGCATAGGCTCCTGTTTTTAACATTGAAGTGGTTCCGAAAACTTCATCACCTACTTTAAACTTCGAGACCTTGCTTCCAACTCGTTCAATTACTCCCGACCATTCGTGACCCAAGATTTGTTTTTTTGGTCGGAACAATCCGAACATCAAACGGGCTGGGAACCAAACTAGCAGTGGAAAATCAGATGCCCGTAATCGAACGTCACCTGCGGTTACCGAAGTAGCATATACCTTTACCAAAATTTCATTGGGTTTTGTTGTGGGTTTTCCTAGCTCTTTCAATTGAAGGACTTCTGGCGAACCATATTTAGAATACACTACTGCTTTCATTTTTAGAGATTTTATTGATGAATAAACTCGTATAATTTGATGGTACAAAGATGCGATTGATTAGGTCACCAGTCGTTCCGGAATGTAATTCCGAACTTCTTTAAATTCCTTTCAAAAGATATATCCATATAATGCGCGACAAGCGAATGTTAAAGGATGATAATAAAAGAATGGTCATAGCTATCCATGGAAGAATCCATAAATCGAAGGTGTCCTCAAAAAAGAAAGTTCCAATGATATATACTGCCACAGCTTGTGCAATTCCCAAAGCGTAACTCACATACATCGCACCGAAGAAAAACCCAGGTTCTTTCTCAAAGACATATCCACAATGGGAACAACTTTTGTTCATCTTAGGTTTTCTAAAATTGAAATAGATGTTCTTTTCTTTATAAATCTGGCCTTTATCACAGTTAGGGCATTTGTTATTTAATATCTTCTGTATCATCACTTTACATTTTAATTGATTTTGCTTCTGCGAAATAGAAGTCTCTCAGTTTATGTGTTCCATAGCGCATTGCCACGTTATCATTGGCCATTAAGGTCAGAAAGAACTCAATTGGGCCATAGGTCTCAACGGAAGTGAACGTGCGCACCGACCAAAGGCTGAAACGTCTCACCCAATCTGGTAAATGCCAGATATTGGTCACTTTACTATGAGCATCGAAGGCAAGTTCTGCAATCTCGTTTTGTGTAAGTACGTCTGGTCCACCTACAGAACATTCATTGGCAGGGTCATCAATCATATCCAAGATGATTTCTGCCAAATCGGCTCCGTGAATGGGATTCATCAATTGTTCTCCATTTCCAAAAAGGAACACACGTCCTTTACTTGCCATTTGAAGAAAGTCCTTCATATCGGAGAAAAATCCATTCGGTCTAATCACCGTGTATTCAAGCCCTGAGGTTTTCAATGCATCTACGAAGGCTTCTTTTGCTTCAAAAATCTTTAGGTCTCGATGTTTGTCTCCATTAATTGCAGACACGTAAATGAACTTTCTCACACCCGCTCTCTGGGCTTCCCGCAACAGATTTAAGTTGGCTTGATAATCTACATCCATATATGTGAACCCATCTTTTTGGCGCGTAATACCTATGGTCGAAATCACCGTATCAATTCCTTCGCAGCTTCTCAAAAGCGTATCAGGTTCGGTAACTGTAGCTTCCATAATTTCTATGCTTGGAGACTTATATTGTTCCAATCTGTCTCTCTTTCGGGTAAGCAGTCTTGCAGGCTGTCCTTTGGCTACGATAGCTTGTGTAATATGATTTCCTAAATATCCAGTTGCACCTGCAATAAGTATGCGTTTATTATTTACTTTTCGTAACATCACAATTCTTTTTTCTTCCATTAATTATTATGCAAATACTCTTGCACACCTTCTTTAATAAGCTGTAATACAGCTTCCCATATAGGGGTATTATCAGAAAAAGTGGCATCCATATTGGCAATTACAAAGAAACCTGAACTGCCATCTGTCTTTATTTCCATATGACTGGAAACACCTAAACTATTGCCGCTGTGCACCCAACTATTTCCTTTTTTGTACCAGTACAAACCGTGGTTTTCGGCAAATCCATCGGGTACAATACCCGCGTCAAGCTGTGGGGTAAATAATAGTTCATAAAAAGCTGTTCCGAAAAGCGTATTGGATTGTCCTTTGATGCCTTTGGTCATATCCAAAAGGTAGTTAGCCAAGTCATCATTTGTAGTGTATATACTTCCTTCAGGATAGCCATGATTTCCATAAAATGGAAGCGGTGTATTCTTATCCAAGTAAGGAATAGCCCATCCTTCTTGATTTACCTCTGTTACATTAAAAGTAGAATTGTTCATTTGTAACGGCGATAAAATGTGTGTCGCTACATAAGAGGCAAAATCTTCTTCCGTAGCCGATTCAATGACAAAGCCCATTAATGACGTTGCCACATTGGAATATGCCCATGTTTCACCTGGTTCTACATCAATAAAGTTGGAGTTGCCATACAGCTCACCATCTTCTAAAAAGTATTCAGCCAGATATTCTTCAAGTGGAACAGGATTCATTACTTCCAATCCTAGAGGACTGGTTAAGATATTGGCACCTGTCGTACTCATATCCTGATTTAGCAATACAAAATAATTGGCCTGAAGATAAGTGCTTTGGTCATCTACAATACCTGAGGTATGGGTTACCAAATGTCGCACACGAATTACTGCATCAGGGTTTTCCAGATTAACAATTTCTATTGGTAACAGGCCATTGATAGGCGTATCTAAAGTAAAATAGCCTTGTTCAATAGCTTTGGCCGTAGCAGCACCTACAAAAGACTTACTTAAAGAAGCAATATTGATAACTGTTTGGTTATTGAAAGCTCGTTGCGTTTCAATATTTTCAAACCCAAAGGAAGTTTTGTAATCAATAGTATTTCCTTGTGCAATACTCACTGCAAAACCAGCGATTTCTTGCGTTTCAATGACTTCTTCAAGGTATGCGCTTAGGTCTTCTTGGGTTTGAATTCCAGTAGGATCGGGCTGAATAAATGTTTCGTCGTCATCGCTTGAGCACGATGTTGTAGCTAATAGCAGTATTGTTAATACCGTTCCTGAAATAAATCTGATAATTGTTGTCATAACTATTCGTTTTTTTACTCCGCATCGTTGCGAAGTGGATTGATAAATTTTTGATGGTACAAAGATGATTTGGAAAGAAAAGGCAATCGTTCTGAAATGAAAATCAGAACCTATACAATGAGAATCAGAACTTTTTAAACCCTGATGAAATGATAAATACTATAGAAGCTTACTTACGAATTATTTTTTAACCACTGCTTGGGAGTTATGCCTGCAATTTTTTTAAAGTAGGTATTAAAAACAGTTTTGGAGTTAAATCCACTTTCGTAAGCCAATCCCAATAACGTTAAATGGCTATTTTCGGGCAGTAAGGCTATCTTTTGAAAATGTTCCAACCGTTTACCATTGACCAGCTCTGTGAAGTTGGTTTGAAGGTAATCATTGATAAACTTTGACAGGCGATTGGGATGGATGGCCAATTCTTCCGCTAAAGAACGAAGCGACAAATCTGAACGAAGAAAAGCTTGCTCACGACCCAAAATTTGATCTAGCGCATTTTTTAATTCATCAGATTCTTTTTGGGTAAAGGATGGGATGTTATCGGTTTTTGATGCTTCAATCGAGAAGGTTGTTGCTTGGATTCCTTTAAAGATTGTACTCTTTAATTCTTTGAACATTTGCGTGCTTCTTAAAGGCACTAAAAATGGGTCAAATTGAAAATTAATGATTTGCCCGATGCGCTCTTTAACCATTTTCTCAAAGCGTTCAAATGCAGCATCCGTTTTTTGACAATGTACCAAATAGTAGAAATCCCAATACACCATTAGGTTCAAATTTTCTGACATTAAAGTTTCATCGAACTCTGGAATTTTTTGATGGTGAATCGCCCCGTAAATGGCATTAATCATAGCCACAAAATCATCATTTAGGAATGATTTGGCATAGGCTAGCATTGCATCCTTTTCTTTTAAGAATAATAGACAAGCTACTTTTAAGTGCCTACTCAATGTAAAACTATTATCAAGCTTGAGGGAGTTTTCAAAGCTACCTAAGGCAGTTTGATAATCTCCCTGCAAGTAATGTATATTTCCTTTGGTGTAGTAATGATTGGGTGATAATGGATTAATTTTTAGAATCTGTTCGGTCTGTTCCAAAGCCTTATCAAAAAAACCTGTTGCAGTATATAACTCTGCAAGGGCTTCCATACCTTCAGAGAAATGTGGATTTATTTTAAAACAACTCTGAAGATCTCGATATCCCTCTTCAAACTGCCAATTACCCCAAAAATGTATCGTTGCTTTTGCAAAATATCCAGTATAGGAATTTGGATTCATTGCCAAGCCTTTGTCCAGATACTGGTTGGCTTTTTTGAGTCCATCCTCTCTATTCATATGCCCCCAACTTGCATTAATGGCATAACACCAGCCAATAGCAATAATGGGGTCGGCATAAGAAGCATCAAAGTCAGCCGCTTTTTGATAAAAGCCAATTGCTTTCTCGAGATTCGGCAGATTCCAGGTCAATTGAAAATACCTGCCTTTGAGATAGAGTTGATACGCTGTTAAATTCTGTGTTTGTACACTCGATAAAGATTCCTCAATCTCAATATGGCCAAAATTCTCACGAATTTTATCCGCTATCAAAAGACTGATTTCATCTTGGAGTGCGAAAACATCATCGAGTTCTCTATCAAATTTTTCAGACCAAAGCAGAAAACCTGTATCAGTTCGTGTCAATTGGGCTGAAATGCGGATTCTTTCTTTTGCAATACGAATACTTCCTTCTACGGCATTGGTTACGCCAAGTTCATTACCTATAATTCGGATATCGGTAGGTTTATTTTTAAAAGCGAAAGATGATGTTCGAGCGGTTACTTTGAGCGTATCTATCTTGGTAAGTGCATTAATAATTTCTTCGGTAATACCATCAGAGAAATATTCATAGGAAGCATCACCACTTAAATTCTTAAATGGTAAAACGACAATAGATTTGTCTATGGATGATATATTGGAAGTCGATAGATTCAATCTTTAAAAACACCTCCGTAAATTTAAGAAAGTGTTAAAAGAAAATTTAACATTCTTACAAAGAATTTTGAATTCCTACTTATAAGCAGACTATCATCCAGCTTATTAAACAATTTTATATTTTTGTTCTGAAAGTCAAATGATATCATTTGCAATCAAACTGAACGACAACAATTCGGTCAACAGATTTTGCAAGACTTAAAAATCGTTTAAAATAAAGGCTTCAAAGGATTTAGACTTAATCCTGCCTAGGTCACAAGAAATCAACAAAAAGTTGAAACGAAGCAAGCTCCAAATAAAAGAACTTGCTTTTTTATTTTAGACAAAGCTTAGGTTTCTTTATTTTAAGCTTTATAATTACCAATTGAGATTATTTCACAAGTCATTCTCATTTTTGAAGTATTGATTATCAGAACAAAATCGTAACAATATCAATAATTAATGTTTCGGCAATTTCAGAAGCTTGGTTAGATAGTATGATTATAGTAGTGTTTTGCTCTTCTGTAAACCTGAACATTTGGGCATAAAAAACGCCATTTCCTCCATCGTGCCAATGGACTTTTGTTCCATCTTCCAACTCCTGTATTACCCAACCATAGCCATAATAGGAATCTCCTTCAGTCTCTTCTAGTATATGCTGAAAAAACAACTTTTGTTTGGCTTCTTCATTTAGAATTTCATTAGTATTCAGTGCTTCGTGCCACTTCTTCATATCCTGCGTACTAGATAGAATACCACCATTTGCCTTAAGATTCCAGTAAGGTCCCTCGTCAAACCATAGATCGTTACTATTAGGAACTCCAAAATCGGTACCTTCTTGATATCCATGAGCTATGTTTTCTGATTGAAAGTCTGGCGATCGATATCCGGTTTTGTTCATTCCTGCTGGAAGCCATAAATTATCCCTTAAGTATTCTTCATAAGTTTGTTCTGATATTTTTTCGATAAGAATTCCTAAAATACTATATCCTACATTAGAGTATTTGTACCTTTCTCCTGGAGAGAATTGTAGTTCTGATGAAAAAGTTTGTGCCAAGAACATTTCGGTATCCACAACCTCATAATCTGAACCTATAGATTCGAGAAGCCCAGAAGAGTGTGTAAGTAATTGATGTATGGTGATATTTTGTTTTTCTATTGGAACATTTTCTAAATATGCATGTAAACTATCTTCTACAGATAGTTTTTCTTGCATTTCTAATTTGAGAATTGCTGCTGCGGTAAATTGTTTGGTTACAGATCCAATATCAAAAATAGTATTTGGATCGTTTTTTTGATCTTCTGCCAGATTCTTAAAACCATACCCATTATTAATAAGTATCTCATTGTCTTTTTTAATAAGAACACTACCATAAAAGCCATCTACTTCTTTTTCGTTAAGCAATTGTATTAATTGAACTTTTTGTGAATCTTCATTTGGTGAAGATTCATCGTCTTTTGAGCAACTCGTCGTCAATAAGATTACTAGTACTGTTAAGAATGTATGTTTCATTATTTTTATTTTTAGGCAAATCTAATAGAACACCATAACGAATTGTTCGAATTTATAGAGTCGAACAACTTAGCAAAAAAATAATTTTAGTTTGTAGTCTGTTGTTTTCTATAATTACTAGGGGATACACCAGTTATCTTTTTAAAAGTAGTATTGAAAGTAGTTTTGGAGTTAAAACCAGATTCAAAGGCTACACCTAACATGTTTAAGTGTTTTTTGTTCGGGTCAATCAGTATTTTTTTGCTTTCTTCTACACGATATTCGTTAATAAAGCTATAAAAGTTTTTATGAAAATAATTGTTTATAAAATACGATAAGAAATGAGATTTCATTCGTAACCCAAATGCTAATTTAGGAAGTGTGATGTCACTTTCTAGGTAAGGCTGTTTTTCTATCATATATTGCAAAATAAAACTTTTAGTTTCCTCAATTTTTAAAGGAGATAACCTCAAATTTTCTGTGTTCGGTTGATATTTATGTTTTATTACTTTATCAATATTTTCTAATTGCGTTTTTTCATAAGGGAAAATTTCTTTCTGAAGTACAATATGATAACCCATATAAAACAACAATAAAAACTCTATAATATCAGCTATGCTAATAAGTGTATAAGAGCTACTAAAACTAAATATAATCTCGGTAAAAATTAGTATCGTTGGAGCTAATAGTAAATAGAGTAACCATTTTAAATCAATCCTATAAACATCAGCTGATAAATATTTAATAGATTTTTGATGTCTCGATATAATCAATGATGATTTTATAAGAACAAAAATACAGAATGCTATGAAAAGGATATCATACCATGGTTGGTACAATTCATTTTCGGTGATGAATACTTTTTTACCAAAAAAAGAAAAAGATTTCAATAGGATATCGACTATCCAGGGAATAAATAAAATAACATCATTCCTAGTTAGATTTTTGATAGGTTTTACAAAGGAGTGGACTGCCAGATAAAGAGAAATAGGGATTAGAAAAACGATAATTTCTTTACAAAAAAACAATAAATAATGAGAAACATTAGAGTTAAATTCCCCTAAGATATCAACTAAAAAAACAAGGCTAAGCCCAAAAATAAATACAGTTAACCATTTATTGGCTATATTATTTACCTTTTTAGAAATGGTAAAAGTAATAGCAGTAAGTAATATAGAAATTCCAAATTTTGTAGATAGAAAAATTACAAATACAATGTCGATATCAGAGAAGTCATAACTCATTATAGTTTAAAAGTTTAATGGCTGTGTAAAATATCCATAAAAAATAAAAGAAGAAAACAATTCTTTGACCGAGAGCAGGCATGTTTGGAAAGACAAAGGCCCAAGCACCAAATATAATAGTTAAGTATGTAAAGATTAATGTTGGCTTTTTAATTCTTTTCCAATAATCTGTTTTATCCATTAATCTTGGATAGGTAAAAGCTCCAATCAAAAAGAAAATATAACTTCCAAAACTCCCAATGGTGTGCAAAAGCATTGTAGTTGACTGTTTGTTATCAAAATCTCCAGGAAATATACCTGATATCGCCATAAAAACACCACTCAAAAACATGCCATATAGAGGTAGTTTACTAGATTTCTCAATCACTATATTTTTATACAGACCAAAAGCATAAATTGCTATAAACAATCCTGACATAATGTAACCGAAACTATTCCATATCCATCTATTGGGCGCATCGATTGAACCAAGTTCACTAATAGCTTTGGTAAACATTGAATATTCAGGACGCATTGATGACATTATTACGTAGGTCACTAAAAAGATTATGGTTGCTGTAATTCCTATTATTCCGTAAGATTTGTTAGTCATTTTGATTTTTGAATTCAACAGTCTTTATTTTTAATTTTTTTTAATACTTTACCTCTCTTAATGGTTCATTTTCAAAATATTGCAATGATGCTCAGTATGATAAGCTGTCCAAATTACTATTTCTCTAATAGTCATTCTTCCCATAAGAGGATGCGGAAGCAGATAAATATCTAAATCATGCTCAGTCCACTTTTGAAATTTCTTAATTAGCACCTTTTTTTCTTTGTCTAATTTAGAGAGGTAAGAAATTTTATCTGAATGTTTGATTATTGGCATGTTCTTGGAAATATTGGCAACAACACCTGGATTGTTTTTCAACTTATCTTGATATTTTTTAACTATCTGCGAGTATGTGCGATTCTCTCTATTATTAGTTCCAAACTTATATTTTAAATAAAATTTTGGGGTCCGCAACGCTTTGTTTAAGTAATTTTCACTTTGAATTAAATGAACTATATGTTCTCCAGTATTCCACTTACCTTCAGGTCCTTTTACCCAGTTTTCATCTGGAAGATTTTTTAACCATTCATAGAGTATCTGGTGTTTCTGCTCTAGGATATCAATTACTTCTTTTTTTATCATACTTTGATATTTGGACTCAATTTATAGATATTAAACCCATGGCTGGGGTATTAATTAGTAATCTCCAATGTAAAAATTGATTGGTTTACTCGTTTCTCAATTGAAAAATAACATCTAGAATTTCAATATCTGGAGTTTGATTAATTGCGTAGGCAGAAGGTATACTTTTAGCTAATTCAGATTCTTGGTATTTTTTTAGAGATTGCTCAGATTCCCAAAGATATACACCTCCGTATTCTCCTTCATTACTTGTTTTTATATAATATTTTTGTAAAAGCCCAGGAATCGATTTAAAGTTAATTACTCTTTCTTCGGCTCTTTTTAATAATTCATCTTCTGGCAGATCAGATTTTAGCTTAATAATTTGTAGTATCATAGTAATTAGATTTTAAAATTGCAATCTATTTACTTTTTATGATTGAAAATTGTAAAAATCGGTCGTTTTCATTCTTTAATAATACTTTTGGTGTGTATTCTGTTATTTTCTTTATTTCTTTTATAAAATGAGATTGATCGAAATAGCCTTCTAGCGGATATAACTGTCCATTTTTTATTTGGCTATAGGTAGAAGCTCCTTTTCTAATATTACAGTAGCTTTTTAAAGAGAATCCAAAAGTAGATTGGAAATAGCGATTTATTTGGCGTTGCGACCAATGGGCTTTTTGAGAATAGTACTCAACAGTTTCATTGCCTTTTGTTTGATTAATTGTTTTTAGAAGGATACTTTTTTTAGAATGCGTTAAGTCCTGCTCATTAAGATGGGCTATTAGACATTCGTTTAAGTATTGAAACATAAAAGCATCGCTTTGTTTACTAAATTGATTTAGCCCTAAATACGATTTTTCTATTCTATTTATTTTATTAAGTAATGGAGCAATACTGTCTTTAATAATATATTCTACTGCTAATAACCTAAACTGTATTCCGTATATTGTTGTTTTTGGTGAAATAACTACATTGGTTTTTTTATTCCATAAACCTGTTAAAAACACACCTTTAAGATTATTATTTTGATAACAAATTAATACATCAAAAAAGCCATCTGGAAAAATGGTGTAAGATTGAGATGCCTTAGTCTTATTTTCAACTTTCCAATAGCATCTTATATAATCTTTAAGGTCTTTATGTGCTTGTTGTTGAGTATAAATCATTTAAAATATTTAGTAAATGCATAGTTGCGGAATAAGTTTAAGCGAGACATTCTGTAGTTAACAAAAATAATTAATGATAGTAAATTTCTGTTGAGAAGATACCAAAGCAATTAATTTTACTCGTTTTATATGCTATTCCTTTTTTATTACAATATTTAGTAATTCATTTATTTACATTATTCCAACCGATACTAAAGATAGAATTACAGCAGAAAGTGTCCAAATTCTTACGTTTAAATTCCTTGTATGTTTTTCAAGAAAAGCAATAACAGCAATTACTCCAGCAGTCAATATTAATATTCTAAACAAAATATCTAGATATTTTGATAGATTATATTTCGTTTTTAATTCACATTTGAATGACACTACATTTAACAACGAAATAAATAGTATATATATGTGATTTGCTCTTATTTGCATTCTCACAACTTTACTGTTAATATTTTCGGGTTTAAAAGTATTCCTTCATATACTATCCTGTTACTAGAAAACCAACAAATAATATTAATCAAAATATAAGTTTATTTTTTTAAAATTCATTTGATTATGCTCTATTAATTTTCAGAATTGCACAAAACTTTTATGTAATAACATAGGAATACTAGATTCACTATGGATGTAGCGTATAAGCTTACGATAAGTATGAACTATATCCTTCTAATCTATAACTAAGCTAAATTTTATATTTATTGTATCAATACATATTGGATTTTCTATTGAGAATAAAACGTGTATATTTTAATGCAAATTGTTAATCACCTACTCTACTTTAAAATGTTGTTCCAGAAAATCATATACTAGATTAAAATGTTCTAATGGAGCAGCATGTCCGCCATCGAGTTGTATATGTTTGTAATAATGTTTATAATTATTTTTTTTAAGACGTTTTATAATTTGTTCAGACATTTCTGGAGCTGGCCATTGGTCATCATCTTTACCTGAAATAATTAGAACCGAACCATTAATATTTTCTACTGGAATTTCAGCCTCTTTAACAGCATCTTTATCTTCGAGCATCATAGCATGCGCCGTGTATAAGTCCCCCTTTATGGCTGGTATGATAGTTTTTAATGGAGCAGGAACGTAAGGGACTTCGTTATTTTTATAAATCCATGACGATGTGTTAGCGTATATAGTAATGGCAGGAAAGCTAACATTAGATGTAGAACCTGCTATAACGCCATTAAAATCTTTATATCTACTCGCTAAATTTAAAACCAACTCTCCACCTCGAGACCCTCCAAATAAGATAATTTTTGATCCATCTATTTTAGGGTGTTTCGCTATAGATACAATAGTATCTCTTATAGCATCTAGCGAAATTCTATCTAAATGGTCTGGTGCGCCTACCGATTTAAAATAGCCAATAGCAAGTACCGCATACCCTTTTTGATTTAAACTATCTCGTTTGCCTTTTAAGTAGTTTCTAACCCAATCATTTCCTCCACCACCGCCACCAAAGCCTACAAATAAAGGTTGCTTATCAGAATTTCCAAGATATAATTTTGTTTCAACCACTCCATGTTTATCAGACAATTTTGGAACATGGGTAAAAAGATAGATAAATCCTAAGAGTAGAAGTGATAAAAACGCTATTGTCGTTATTTTGATTTTTTTTCTCATTAGTTTTTGATTTCTATTTTTTATTTTGAATTATGCTCAAAGCTCTTTGAAAAGAAGCTATTGTTCTAGAAATATCTTCTTCGGCAGGGTAAATATTTCTTTCGAAAATTGTATTATAGGTATGCTAACGTATAGTCTTGGACTTGATCAAATAGTTCGTTGTTTCTAATCTCAAGAAACATTTGTTTTTGCAATTTACTCCCCTGGGTTATATAGTAGTTTATCCATTATCGAAATGATTTCTTTGCGTTAAAGTATTTTACTTTAGTCTTTTCTTCTATCTTTTAAATCACTCACCTTAGTAATAAATCTGAATTTTAACTTCATAATTGGTAATATCATTGAGCTTAGATTTTTAAATCGCAATCTATTTACTTTTTATGATTGAAAATTGTAAAAATCAGTCGTTTTCATTTTTAAGCAATAAATATATCTCATTGACTTAATTATATTCTATTGTGATTGACACCTACAAATATTATAATATATCTACTCGAAGAAATTGGTGTATATCAAATACTCTTTTTATGTTTTTTTTTAGCTTTGAACCAGTATATATTTAATATCAATGGTATATATTTTGAATCTAAAGGATTGAAAACAATCCAATTTATTAGAATAAAAAAATAATTGGAAGATAAGCTCCATGGTTTGAATGGATGAAAAATTAATATAAGGAATAGTAAATATGAAAGATATTCAAATTGACAACTATTTAAATAGAATTGAACTATCAGATTGTAATCATGATATAGAAAGTTTAATTAAGTTACAGCAAAATCATATGGAATGCATCCCATTTGAAAATTTAGATGTTGTAGTAGGCAGGCCTATACATTTAGACAATGATCACCTTTTTGAAAAGATTGTCATGAAATATCGTGGTGGTTATTGTTTTGAACTCAATTTATTGTATGCATCACTTTTAAAGTCATTAGGATTCTCCATACAACCTGTATTGGGAAGAGTATGGCTTAGAAATCCAACTAAAACACCCCCAAGAAATCACTTAGCGCATTTGGTTAAATTAAATGGAGCAACATTTATCACAGATGTTGGCTTTGGAGGGCTAACAACAAGAATTCCTTTAAATATTAATGACAAACATCAAGTAAATGATAATGATGGTATTGTTAGAGTATTACCACTCGATACTAATCAATATATGATACAGCGCGAGGTAAAGGGTATTTGGGAAAATCAATATAGTTTTGAGAATACTTTAATTAGCACAGAAGATATTACTATGTCAAACCACTACATGTCAACACATCCTAATTCACACTTTAAAAAAGACAATTTTATAGGAAAATTTACCAAAACTGGAAGAATAGGTCTTTTCAACAATCAAATGTCCATACGAGAAGGAATTGAAATTGTTGAAAAAAAGCAAATTAAATATGGTTCGAAGTGGATTAACACTCTTAAAACTAATTTCAATTTGACTGCAAATTTTTCTGATAAGGAATTGGTGAAAATATTTAATAATATATAAATCAAAATCAAATTATCGTTCACTCGCTGGATTTAAAATAAATCAATCCCTTTCTATGAGAAACCGGGTTTAAAACTAATCGTAAAATCAATTCTAAAATCTAAATACTATCTCAACAGGTATTGTACAAATCTATCAGCTATTACTATTCCTGATTGTTTATTTTAGTTTTAATTTCTTGATACTTCTTCTTTAGTTTTTCATAATGAACCCCTAGCCTTTCATCCTTTTTATTAGCTATAAGTACCTCTATAAAAATCGAAAATAAGAATTGGGATTTACTTCTTTCACAGGCTAGAAGTAGAAATTCGTCTTTTTATTACATGTTAACAAAAAGTTATTAAAAAACTAAAATCATTAAAGGTTATATTTTAATAAAACAAATCCTCTATGAGATTATCAAAGGAAGATTGAATGTAAAATCAGGAGATTCGAAAGAGTTTCTTAAAGTAAAACTTTTTATTAAGTATGATTTATGTTTTTGAAAAATTAATAAGGAAGTAATACAAACATTAACATATGATAATGAAAAAAACATAGAGTTTATCGACAAGAATTTTACTTTCATCAACTGAAAAAAACATCACTAATCATCAACCTAAATACCCCAAAAGTGCTTACAAAAAAGACTAAACTCTTGTCCTTATTGCTAAGTTGTTTATCGTGTTTTATAGTTGAGAGTCGCGACAACTTTAATGATTCAGATTCTTTGTCTCTAAAGAATACTATACAAAATGAAAGTCTAAAAAATAAAACTGAAGAAGTTTACGTTGACAAGTTCTATAAAAAATCTCCAACCTCTATTGAAGTTGAAAGTGCTATAGCTGAAGCACAATCTATATTCGAAAAAATTGAGGATTCAGAAAATTGGATCTCTTCATTTTCAAATAATAATGGATTGATGTTACCGGCAGGAATAAAGCAGATTGTAAATGAAGTCGAATACCAATTAGCATTCGCAGAAGCTCAGTTCGGAATAGAAACTGTCTTTAAAGTCTTTGTGAAAGTAGTATTACCTCAATCTGATAAAGATGGAAAACCTATCGAGCTTTTTTTTGGAGCCGATAACGTAAAATTGTCTAAGCAAGGAGGTCTTATTGGTAATAGCAATACAACAGGAAACGCAAATCTTATATTATTAGGGAATACACAAATTGCTTTTCATGTATCAAATTGGGTATTATCCTTAAAAGGTAGCCCACACTATACTAACGCTACGACACAAAACACATCATATGTATCTATAGATTGTAATGGAATAACGGGAATGAGTATTGATGGTGAAGTTCACATTTCTCGAAGTTTATTAATCCCAGTGCAATCTAACGGACAACTAACACAAAATGAAACCGATAGGGTAAGTGGAACTTTTACCACTACGGCCGCATCTTGGAATGATTTAATCGTAGATATTGACCTCCCTCCTTTTGTATTAGCTAATCAGGAAGATCGATTTATGTTTACCAGTAATGAAGCTATTTTTGATTTTAGTGACGGTAGAAATCCAGAAGGCATCACTTTTCCACAACAATATCAAGATCAAGGTGTATTACTACCAGACGAAAATACATGGAGAGGTATTCATATCAAATCTTTACAAATAGGATTGCCTAAAGTATTTAAATCAAAACAAAGTATACAAGCTAATGATAGGGTGTATTTTGATGCAACTGATCTTGTGATTGACAACAACGGTGTTTCTGGCAATTTTTTTGCAGAAAATGTAATTTCTATAGAAGATGGCATCACTTCAGAACCTGTAGGTTGGTCCATGTCTGTTTCAGAAATTAGTTTAGAGTTACTAAACAATAGCATTGTAGAGTCTAAATTTTCTGGAGGAATGCGTCTCCCTATTTTTGAGGATTTAAGTAGAAACACAAGTGAAATAGATTTTACTTCATATAATGATGATAATGGTATTTTGCCTGAAGATAAAGATACTTCTCTTTTAGAATATGAAGGAATGATTTCTGATGACGAATATAGTACCAATATAACGGCGCTCAATGAAATGAAAATTCCTGCATTTTTGGCTTCAGTAAAAATGAGAGCAGGATCTTATATAAAAATGCCGGTAGAAAAAGATGATGCAGGCAATGTTAATTTTAGACCAGAGACCAATCTAAATGGAATAATGACTACCATTATTTCTTCAAAAAGACAGAGAGAAGCTTCAGAAAATGCAACATATTCATATGATACAGATTTAGGAAAAACCGAAGATGAGACTGATATGGTTCGATTTCATGGGATCACCTTCAAAGGACTTAAAATGAAAACTACCAAAAAGTATATGGATATCAAATACTTTGGGTATACAGAAGGGTTGTCTTTTGGAACTAAAGGGATGCAAGTATTATTAGATGGAATTACCTATAAAACCAATCCCGAAAAGAATGAAGATATTCTTGGATTTGATATCAGTTTTGAATTGTCGAATCGAAGAGCCAAAGATACTATACGTAAAAAGGAAGCACGTAAAGAATCATTACTTATTCAAGCCATGGGTAGCCTCGATATTGTTTCAGAGAGTGTAATCACCGAAGATAGTGAAGTGCAATATAAATATAAAGCTTTACGAGTTGCAAAAATTGCTGTCAAGGGTAGAATATTTAAGTTGAAATTTAAAGGAATTGGCAGAGTATTATATGATGATCCGGTTTATGGCAATGCTGTGGCAGTTGATGCCGAAGGAAAATGGGATTTTAAATCCACTTCTGAATCTGCTGGCGAGGATGAAGATGAAGATAATAGCGAGACGAATATTCGAATTAAAACAAAACTTATTTTTTCAAGAGATGATGTTGCTTCTTATTGGTTTGCAGATGGCTCGGTAGAGCTACCAGTGGGAATCAATGTGGCACCTAATTTAATGTTGAATGGTTTCAGTATAGGGTTTTATAACAATATGAGACGTAGAATGGATCCTAGCTATGCTAGTGCAAAAGTATCTCCTTCAGGATTTTCTTATGAACCCTCCCCTGGATCTTTTGGATTTAAAATGATGCTATTTGGATATTCTATAAAAAAGGAGTTTTTAAGGGCAGGTGCTGGATTAGAACTGAATATTAATAAATCAGGAGGCATCAATAGTATTTCACTTGTAGGACAACTTAGAGGATTAAATAAAGTGGATAATCCAAACTTTCCTTTTAAAAAGAAGCTATCTAAACAAGTCTATGAAAAAGACGCAGATGGCAACAATACTGTTAAAAAAGACAAAGGATTGAAAGTTGTTAAAAGAGATGAGAATGGAAAGAAAATCCAGAAAAAAGATGAAGATGGAAACCTTATGACAAATTCTAGTGGTAAACCTATTTATGAAATGCGAACACAAATAGAATCAAAACCGGTTAGAGAACAGTATGATCGTGTCACTAAAGGCGAAATTAGAGATGATCGATCACTATCAGAAAAAATAGCTCAAGAAGAAACGGGTACCGAATCTAATGATATCCAGTCTATGCCAGATGCTGATGGTGTAGATGCATACATTATAGGTCAAATTGATTTTCAAAATAGCGCATTTTACTCGTATTTAGATATATATGTAGATATAGCAAAAGGTATAATTATTGGAAAAGGTCGAGCAAAAAAAGCGGGTGAAGGTATTATGATAATTAATAAAGATGAATGGTATGCGCATCTAGGTAATCCTGTAAATAGGAATGGGTTTTCTGCTGGGTTTGGTGATTTAAGAGTGGATATTGGTGGTTATGCCATGATGGGACAAAATCTTCCTAAGGCTACTCCACCTCCATACAGAGTAGCCAATATTTTGGGAGATAAACTTAGAACTTTGGAAGCCGAACAAAATAGAAATGATCATAGTATTTCTGCCGGTCAAGGGGCCGCGTTTGGGGTTGGATTAGAATTCGATACAGGGAATTTAAACTTTGGCCCTTTATATGCACGATTTACAGCCGGAATCGGATTTGATGCAATGATAAAAAAATACAATAACACAATGACCTGTAATGGTATATCTCCAATAGGTAGTAATGGTTTTTATGCTACAGGACAATTTTATGCCTATATGCAAGGAGAATTAGGAATAGGTTTCAAATTCTTTGGGGATTATAGAAGATTTCCAATTATAAAAGGTGGCGGTGCATTTTTAGGAAGGATGGGAGGCCCGAATCCGTTTTGGTTTCAAGCTAGATTTGCGGCAAATCTTAGCTTGTTAGGAGGAATGGTTAAAATAAAAGTTAATGAAGATATACAATATGGAGAGGTATGTAATCCAGTCCCGGATAATGGATTAAATATAGAAATAATATCAGATTTCACTCCTTCAGATAAAGATACAAATATAGACGTGTTTACATCACCCCAATTAGCATTGACTATGGCTGCTAATACACCTATAGAGTTACCAAATACAAATGATGAAATAAAGACATATAAAATAAAAGTCAAAACATTTACGATTACAGATAGTAATGGAAATAAGATTTTGGGGGAACAAAAATGGAATCCAGAAAATGATAGAGTGACTTTTGAGTCGATGGATATATTACCTCCTAATCAAGAACTTAAAGCCAAAGTAGAAGTTGTTTTACAAGAAAAAATTGACGGCATTTTTCGCACGTTTAAGGTAAATGGAGAAGAGTATGTTGAAGAGAGAAATATAAATTTCACAACAGGAGATGCACCAAGTTATATTCCTTTAGAGAATATAGAATACGCTTATCCAGTGGTAGGTCAAAAATTGTTTTATAGAAATGAACACCCGACCGGATACTTAAAACTTAAAAAAGGACAAGATTATTTATTTGAAAATTCGCAATGGGAAACTAATGTAAAATACATTAATGTAGTTACAAATACTACAAAAGAAACTCAACTTCAATACAATAATACCAGTAATCAGTTGTCTTACAATATCCCTAAGATTGAAAAGAAAACAGACTACACTATCAAGATGGTAAGTGCACCTAAAACGAATGTAAATACCAGTCAAGGGTTTTCAGATAATGATTATAGTGTAAATAATTATAATAGTGAAGGCACAGCTATTAATGTTAGAAAAAATAAAGCACAAGCAGTTGTTAGAGAAGATAGTGAGATTGAACGATTGACCTATGATTTTAGCACTAGTAATTATAATACGTTCCGAAACAAAATGCAGTCCATCAATATTAATAACAATTTTGTAGGTAAAGTATATGTTGATGCAGTTTATTTATCATCTACCATAGCAGCTCATGAAGAAGGGTTCGATGTCTTAGAATTAGAAGGAACTAAATACTCTGGCAATAAACCTTTAATAATAGCTAATTCTACTTTGGAAGATGAGTATTTTAAAAAAGATATTGCTCCCCTCTTATATAATAATTATCCAATTGCAGGAAAGTATAGTTTTAGTCGTGATACTAATGTTCTTGGCATTGCACCTTCAAAAGCAATTTCTGTTAGAACAAATTATCTCGCTAGTTTAAAAAACAATACAGATACAGAGTGGCGTCTAAGTAACTTTCCTTACAAATACATGTTACCAAAAGCGTATAGAGATGATTATGAAGATATCATGGTTCGTATTAGCAATGACTATCATGATGGAGTTTTGAGTGGAGGAGATAATGCGCTACAATTTCTTGATAATAGATTTGGATTTATGAGAGAAGGTAAATACAAAACACGTCTTAGTTATGTATTGCCTGGAGGTATTCGCAAGTCATATGCAATGTTTGAATTTGAGTATTAGTTGATTTTATGATGAAAAAAATAACGATATATTTAGTTTTTACTTTATTCTTAGGAGTACCTCAACTACTATTTTCTCAGCAAGAAACTGCTGAGATTAAGGTGTTGGCTCTTAAAAGAGGCAATCATATTAAGTTACGTTGGGGGCCTACATCTTCTATAGCATGGTTGAAATTAAACAAGTACGGATATGAGATAGAGCGAATTACAGTTAAAAAAAATGGAAAACTGATGCCTCCGTCTTATGAAAAAAAAATACTTGATACCGTGGCTCCAAAACCTTTAGAAGAATTTAAAGCATTGGCAGATACTAATAATTATGCCTTGGTTATAGCCCAATTGATATATGGTAAAAACAGTATTGAAGCCGTAGAAAATCCAATTCAGAATATTCTAAAAACAAAGAAAAGTGTTGATAATAAATATTCATATGTGTTATTGTCTGCAGATATGGATTTTGAGGCAGCTACAATGGCTGGTTTAGGATATATGGATACTAGTATTGAAAAAAATGTTGTATACCTGTATCGCGTAAAGAGTTTAGCTCCAAAAATTAAAATAAAAACTGGGCTAAAACTAATAGATGTTGAAAAAGAAGAAATATTACCAGCTCCAATAGATCTTTTTGCTTTACCAGAAGATAAAAAAATTACATTAACATGGGATAAGGAAATCTATAAGTCAATTTATACAGCATATCACCTTGAAAAATCTGAAGACGGCTTAAATTTCGATAGAATAAATGGAAATACCCCATATGTCAATTTTAATCATGAAGGATCATTAAATAAACAAATGTTCTTTACAGATAGTATTACCGAAAATTATAAAAAGTATTATTACAGACTTATAGGAATTTCTGCTTTTGGAGAAAAAAGTCCACCATCAAAAATATTATCTGCAAAAGGCATCTCAAAACTCACAACTACTCCTAAAGTTGTATCTCATAAAGTTGAATCTCTTGATCAGGTACTCTTGAATTGGGAATTTGACAAAGAAGCCGAAAAACAAATTAAAGGTTTTTCAATTGATTGGGCGTCAAAACATGATGGCCCATACACCACAATAAAAACGAATATTCCCAATCATACAAGATCCACAACAATTCAAAAAGTAGAGGCTTCTAATTATTATAAAATTAATGCTCTTGGGATAAGTCATCAAAAAACTACCTCGTTGATGCATTTTGTACAACCCATAGATTCAATACCACCACATGCGCCGATTGACCTTACAGGCACTATAGATTCTTTGGGGATAGTTAATTTATCGTGGCAAGCTAATATTGAAAAAGACATATTGGGATACACGGTTTTTAGAGCAAACTTAAAGCAAGAAAATACGATACCTTCTAATGCTGAACTTATCACTACAAATAGCTTTACAGATACAATAAACATAGAAACATTAAATTCAAAAGTTTATTATCAAGTTATCGCTTTGGATAAGCGCTATAATCAATCAGATCGTTCTGAAAAATTAGAGTTGAAAAAACCTGATATAATAGCACCAACTCCACCTGTGTTTAAAGATTATAAAGTCACAGAAAAAGGAATTTCTTTACATTGGATCAATAGTAGTAGTGAAGATGTGATCTCTCATCATTTATACAGAAAAGAACTTGAAGAAGAAAATGATTGGCAACACATTTTTGAAACCGATACTATTGCACATTATACTGATAATACTATAAAATCGGGTACTAAATATCGATATGCAATCTTTGCAGTAGATGATAGCCAATTAAAATCTGAACCTTCTACCCCATTAACTATTACTGCTAATATGATGCACAGAAGTAATATTATAAAAGGGTTTAATGCTATAGCAGATAGAGAAACAAAAAATATAACCCTTTCATGGCGAAAAATGCCTGATCAAGTAGCAGAAATATTAGTGTATCGATCTAAAAATAAAGAAGCTCCCATGTTATGGAAACAAATACCGTCACATATTAATAAAATAGTAGATACAAGGATAAACCCTGACAACACCTATACCTATATTCTTAAAACCATTTTTGAAGGGTCAATACCCCAGACCGAAACAGTAGAAGTCATTTACTAGCAACGTACACCATCATGAGAAAAATAATCATACTACTGGTACTTATAACAGGAACAATCTCAAACATATCTGGTCAAGAAGGTATCACTTTAACCGAAGGTAATAAAGCTTATTACAAACTTACAGTTTCGGGAAACAGATCCTATTCTGATGGCCCTTGGTTTTTTGGCACTACAGTATGTGATAAAGGAATTAAAGAAATCCGTTTTCTTGATAAAAACAACCAGAAGGTTAAAACCGTTGGCACCAATGGAAAAACGGGTGTATTCTCGTATAATACCGGTGACCATGAATTTACAAAAGACCAATTCCCTATTCAAATTCATATAGATAGTGATTTTGTAGACAGGCTTTTATGTAAAGGGTTTGCTATTTATGATTTTCCTCAGAGTTGGTATACCGATGATTTTAGGAATAGAGGCATGGATGTTATAAAAGTAGAATATAATAGAGCGTGTTACCCCCAAGGGTATACTGGATTTTGGAGTCCGGATGGGAGAAATTATGGAGATATATTTTACTATCATGCTGCTTATGTTTATATGCGAGATCTTGAAGTGAAATCTGATCCCATAATAGAATTAAAAACTCCAAGCGAACCTTTATACTTAGGAGATGATGAATATATAACCGTTGCGGTTCCTGATAGTTTCATAGAGAATTATTCCTACTATTGGAAATACAAAGTAGGTAATGACCGTTATAGATCGATTTCATCGCGATATGTCAATGTAGAAAATGGTAAAAAAGTACTACGCATAAAAGGAAAAGAATTTTTAACTCCAGCCGCATATGGTAAAAGAGTAAGATTAGAATTAGATGCAGGTTGCGGAGTTTCAAATCCTATATCTTTTACTTATTATCCATCTGCTCCACACGTTACAAAAATTGAAACTGTTGACCCTATTTGTTATAGAGGCGATGGTGAAGTTAAAATATCCTTTAGTAGAAACCTGAATAATTCAGTACAAGAAAAGTTAACCATCAATCTTGCCAATAGTTTAGGCGTAATACATTCCAGTGGTATTCATACTTCTTTCACACAAGATAATAATAAATACAGCTATACATTTACAGGAGTAAAAGCTGGAGAATATAACATAGAGTTTGCAGGAGGAAATATGACAATCGGAGGCCAGATACTAAGTACAGTAGTTAGAGATCCTAAAGATCCGATAAATATTGTAGATCCTACACAAGTTCTTTTTAGCACTAATATTAAAGATTCTAGCTGTAATGATGGTGATGATGATCCTGATAATAATAATGACGGAAAAATTACCATTACTGCAGAAGGAGGTCGTGATGGTGTTTATCAATACTCGATTCAAAGTGTAAGTAATACGAATCTTTTGAGTTGGTATAACTTTGAAAATAATGATAGTCACATAGTCGAAAATCTTCAACCTGATCTTTATAAAATTCGGGTACGAAAAAAAGTTGGAAACATCTATTGTAACGGATATCTTAAAGATGATGTTTCTGCAATAATTGCAATAAACTTCATCAAAGAGCCTACCACAATCTTAAAGGTGGATAATGTGTTTTATAAAGAACCCACTGCATTTGGTTTTGAAGATGGTAAAATCAGGTATCTAATTACAGGAGGGACTCCTTTTGATGATGGAACATATACATATGAATGGAAAGATTCACAAGGAACTGTTCTAAACACTGTGCACACCGAAGTTCTGCCCGATGACGAAGGATCTGTAATCACCCTTCATTCTATTGGAGCCGACATATATACACTAAAGGTTACAGATAAAAATTATAATGAAGCTACATATACGACAGGCTGTTTTGAAGAAAACATAACATTCAACTTAAAACAACCCGACCCTCTTAAAGTAACTTTTGAAATTGTAAATCCTATTTCATGTAATATAAATAATGAATATAATAATGGTAGGGATTTTGAACCACCTTTAAATATTCCAGATCAGTTTCAGGATGGTGAACTTGTGGCTCATGTTACTGGGGGAGTTCGTTATAACACAGAGGCTATTGTTAGCCCAACGATCAATGTCCCTCGTAACCAAAAAGGAAATCAGCTTCCATACTATTATCATTGGAAAAAGAAAATAAATAATGTCTGGAAAGCAATACCAGTAAACGATAGTATAATTAATCATCAAAGTTTTGGAGATTATGCGCTAAACATTACAGATAAAAATGGAATTGTATTAGGAAACTATATTTCTATAAAAAATAGTGATGATGAATTAGAATACATCTTGGCTACAGCTATAGATAGTACAATGTATTTAACACAACCAACTAAACTAGAAATCACTTTTGAAAAAACTATTATAAGTTGTTTTAGTGGCGCCGATGCTACTGCCAGAGCAATAGTAAAGGGAGGTACACCACCATATTCTTATTATTGGAGCAACGGAGCAAATAGTGCCTTTGCCAATAACTTAAAAGCAGGTAAGCATTCAATTTATGTTACAGACAGTAAAGGCTGCACAATTGAAGGCATTGTTAGCATTGACCAACCTAATGGATTAGAAATCCAACCTATAAATATTACAGAGCCTACTTGTCATCAAGGTAACAATGGACGTATACAGATAACAGTAAAAGGAGGCAACCCTCCATATAGCTACTTGTGGAATACAGGTAACACTTCTACAGAAATAAAAGACTTAACAGCGGGTACATATATTTTGGAGGTCACAGATAGTAAAGGGTGTAAAGCATTTTATGAGAAAATTGTAAAAGACCCTGAACCTATAGTCATCAACTTAAACGAGAAAAAATCTCTATGTGATGGACAAACTTTATCCCTGGATGTTACAATCAATGACCCTAAGGCTACTTATTCATGGTCTGCCAACAATGGGTTTACAAGTAACAGTGGTACAATACTGATTGATCAAACTGGATTATACACAGCTACAGTAACCAATGGTTTAGGATGTAGTAACCAGGCAACCATTAAAGTAGTCGTTTTTGATACTGCAATCGATGCCCATTATTTAATCGCTACACAAGCTTATGTAGATCAGGAAGTGACTCTGATTAATATTAGTGATCCAGTTGGAGAAAAAGTGGAATGGAGTATCTCTGAAGAGGTTAATATAATTAAAGAAGATAAAAACGAACTTACGGTAATCTTTGATAAAGAAGGTACTTATGAAATTAATTTACGATCTCACATGGGAGATTGTTTTGAAGATTTTACTAAAAAGATCATAGTACAACCGGCCATAGCGACCTACAAACCGTCTGATAACGATAGCTTTATAAAAGAATTCATCCTATTTCCTAATCCCAACACAGGAGCATTTCAATCTAAAATAGCATTAGAAAAAGCTTCTGATATTTCGGTTAAGATCATTAATCTATCCTCTGGAGCTGTTCTCAGTGAAAAAATAGGACAAAATAATACAGACTTCTTATTAGACTATTCTGTTTCATTTCCTTCGGGAGTATATTTAGTACTTCTAGAAACCCCTCAAGGATCATCAAGGCGAAAACTTGTAATCGAATAGACTAGTTCAAAAAAAACAGAACCCAAAAGAACATGAAAAAAATAGGTCATATTCTACTCTTACTATTGTTTTGGTCTTGTCTTAAGGAAGAAGCTGTACCTGTACTGGCAGATTTTGAATATAAGGTTCTTGAAAACGACTATTCTATTCCGGTAAGTGTCATTTTCTTTAATAGAACAGAAGGGGCAGATCAATATGAGTGGCGTTTTGAAGGAGCAAATCTTTCAAGATCCATAGATAGAAACCCGGGTATCATTAAATTCAATACTAAAGGAATCTATACAATAACACTTACTGCTACTAATATAGATGGTTCTGAAGACACCAAAGCCTTAGATATTAAAATTGACAACCCGGTAACAATTGATTTTACGGTCACTAACTTGATCAATACTTTTTCTCCTGCCACCTATACTATTAAAAACTTATCCCAGGGAGCAGATACCTATACATGGATATTTGAAGGAGGCACTCCGTCAAGTTCTACTGATCAAGATCCCGGAGAGGTCGTATTTAAAGAACCAGGAGAGCACATCATATCATTAGAGATTAGTAATGGTAGAGAAACCTATATAAAAAGCACATCTATTAAGGTAGCACCATACCTAATTACTGACTTTGATTACACCATTGCTTTTGAAGATGATGATTATCAAATACCCGCAAAAGTTAATTTCAAAAACACATCGATTAGTGCAACCGGCTATACATGGAACATTGAAGGTGCGGATATCACCACTTCAAAAGACAAAGATATAGAGGTAGTATTTAATACCGTTGGTGAACAAAAAATTACCCTTACAGCCACTAACGGTAAAGAAAGTAACACAACAACTCAAAGGATTACATTGTATAAGAATACTAATTTACGAGAGTTTAAAAATGTAAAGTTGGGAATCAATACAGCCCATAAAAATAATACTGTAGGTAGTTTTTTCAGTATTTCAACACGAGAAGTGTATACCAAGCAACAAATAACCCCAGAGATTAGCAAAACAATCGACTTAGTTTTTTATGGATTAAACAGCACATATCAAAGAAATCAATTTGTAAGCCCTAACAAGCTATCAGGTACTCCATTTGACGATATCCGGGACCCAAAAACAACTGTATTTATAAATACACAAGAATTATGTGGTTGTTCAGCTTCATTAACAGATAAACAGTTTGATGAAATGAAAGATGATACGCTACTTAGAAATCTTACTATTGACACAGATGACAATCTATATTTTGATAATTCTACTACCCCTAGAATTATACTATTTAAAACACAAGAAGGTAAAAAAGGGGCTATTAAAATTAAGGAGTTCAGAAAAGATGGAGAAAATTCATACATCCTGGTAGATATAAAAACACAGAAAAAAATAAGATAAGCACCTGAAAATATGAGCCATAACTACAATAATACAAATAGAAAATGTTGAATAGCAAATTCTATACATGTACTGAGCTAAGTCGAAGGATAACCCCAAAAAAAGCAATAACGGAACTGATGAAAGAAAAAATCACACCTTGTTTAGTGATATCATTGTTTTTAATAACATCTATATATGCACAAATATTACCGGTTCAATCTACTACACAGTTAATACCGCCTTATAGTTTAAAATTATCAGATTATAGTACTGCTACTTTAGACAAAATATTTCTAAATATCGTATTAATTGATGTTCTCGAACCTACTATACAGGTTAGACTTAAGATGTTTATAGAAAATAGTGCCGGATTATCTATACAGAGCAGAGACCTGGTTACAGGAGCATCTCCAATTACCTTAGAAGGTGGAATTCCGACAAGATTAGGTAATCTCGATTTACAACCTTATTTCGAATTGAATAACTTGCAAGGAATTACTCCACAACAATACAACACTACTTTACCCGAGGGTTTATATCGTTTCTGCTTCGAAGTTTATGATATTATATCAGGTAAGAAAATATCCAGAAAAGATTGTACTACAGTATACCTTGTACTTAACGATCCTCCTTTACTAAATTTGCCTTCACGAGGAGAACAAGTGGTTGTCAAGAACCCGCAAAATATATTTTTCACATGGACTCCCAGACATCTTAATGCAACCAACGTAGAATATGAATTCACCCTAAAGGAATTATGGGATCGAAATACAAATCCACAAACCGACTTTTTAAAAAGTCCTCCCCTATTTGAAACCACAACTCGTGCCACAGCATTATTATATGGACCTGGAGAAACACAACTCTTACCAAATAAAACATACGGCTGGCGAGTTAGAGCTTATGTAAACGATGGGATTAGTAAAACTTCTGTATTTAAGAATGATGGTTATAGTGAAATCTATCATTTTACATATAACGATACTTGCGAAGAACCTAAATATATATTAGCAGAGTCAGAAGGTATGACCAAGGAAAGTATTACCTGGGAAGTTTCAGATCATATACAGTACCAAGCTGAATATCGAAAAAAAGGGTCAGAAAATGATTGGTTCAAAGGAAATACTACGGTAGGTACAATAACGATATATGATCTCGAACCAGGTACTACTTATGAATACAGGATTGGAGGGCAATGTATAAATAATGGCCCTTATGTATATTCAGCAATTTCAGAATTTACCACCAGTATAGCCGCTGTGGATAATATGGTTTCTAATTACAACTGTGGTATAGCACCAGATATAAAAATCACTAATCAAGAGCCTCTTTCAACATTAGATCCAGGCAAAGGTTTTACAGCAGGAGACTTTGATGTAAGCTTAGAAGAAGTGAGCGGTGGTAATGGCGTTTTTAGCGGCAAGGGATACATCACGGTACCTTATATGAGAGATGCAAAAATTATGGTTGACTTTAATAATGTCAGAATCAATACTGAATACCAATTAATTGATGGTGTTGTCAATACTAGTAAATAGTGCCATTAGTATTACGATATCTTTTTACACACTTGTATGGGTGCATTTAAATGGGATAAAAAAATAGTGACGATTTGAAAAAGATATTCCTATTTTTAATGTTTCCTATATTTTCTTTTTCGCAAAATATAGATAACCAATCTATTACTAATATTATAAAGAGTAAACCAGTCGAAATAAACGGTCAAATCTCTGCTAATAGTATATATTATAATGCAAATAAGAACTCAGGTAGAAGTCCATTTACCTATTTTCTTCAAGGAATGCTTAATGTAAGTATATATAGTTTTTCAATGCCTATAGAATATAGTTTTTCTAATCAGGGAGAAAACCTGGATTACCAACTCCCTTTCGAATATAATTCACTTAGTCTACATCCAACATACAAATGGGTAACTGCACATATCGGAACAGTAAATATGAGTTTTTCTCCATATACTATGAACGGTCATCAGTTTGTAGGAGGAGGTGTTGATTTAACTCCTTCAAAATCTCTAACGATTAACGCTATGAGCGGTGAACTGCGAAAAGCAATCCATGATGATGGTAATCCCAGAACAACTCCGTCGTATAGTCGTATAGGATATGGTATTAAAGCACAACTTAAGAAAGGAAAATATAGTCTTGGGGTTACAGGTTTTTATGCAAAAGATGATGAAAACTCTATTGACTTTATCCCAGAGGCCAGAAATATACTGCCTAAAGAGAATTTAGTCCTTAGTATTGAAGGTGAAATAAAAATGGGAAAAAACTATACATTACAAACAGAATATGCTTCTACCGCAATATCACAAGATATAAGGGCTACCCCCTTAAAAACAAATGACTTTTCTCTTACAGGAGTCTTTTTTAATAATCGTATCTCTACAGAATATCATAATGCGATCAAAACTCGTTTTGGATATACTCAAAAATCAATCAATCTGGGGATAGGTTATGAACGTATCGATCCCGGGTATGAAACATTAGGGGCGTACTTTTTTAATAATGATTTTGAAAACATAACCCTTGACCTTGCTAACACATTTTTCAAAAACAAATTATCACTTTCTTTAAATATTGGTTATCAAAGAGATAACTTAAACAATGCAAAAGCAAACAGTACAAATCGCACCATAGGATCAATCAATGCACAAGCTACCTTATCAGAAAGATTAAGTCTTACAGGGTCATTTTCTAATTTCACAACCTATACCAATACCCGTCCTAATCAGTTTGATGATGTAAATGATGCTGATGTATTAGATGAGCAAGTAGAAGAATTAAACTATAGACAATTATCCAGGAACGCTACTGTATCGATGAATTATATACTTTCTAATAAGAAGACATCAATTCAAAATCTAGCAGTGAATTATGTCTTAAATGATGTAGCAAATGAGCAGGATGGAAATGTAAGAATCGGAGACGTTTCAAGTTTTCATAATTTAAGCTGTGCGCATAGCATAAATATTCCTAAAAATAACATTTCGATAAGTACAGCAATCAATGCAACCTATAATACTGTAGGTAGAGAAGAATCTACGACTTGGGGGCCAACGCTAAGCATCGGCAAACGTTTTTTTAATAAAACCTTAACCTCTCGCCTGGGAGGATCATACAGCCAATCCAGCGGAATATCAGGAAACTCAAAAATCACTAATTTTAGACTCAATCTTGGGTATGTAGCATTCGAAAAGCACAATTTTAGTTTAAACGCAATACAATTATTTAAGTCTGTGGATCAAAAAGATAATTTTAATGAGTTTACAGTCACTTTTGGATATCACTATGCTTTTGGATTTAAAAAACCAAAAATTAAAATCAATAGAAAAGAAAGAAATCGTAGTGATTCTATTAAGATAAGATATAAGCAATATTTTTTTGAAGGACTTCCTAAAGAGATCACTCCAAACTTAACTTTAATACCAGAAAAAGAAGGATTTGCTCATCTAATCAAAGGAAAAAAACAAAGACTTAGCACACTTACCAATCAGTTGATTGAAACTCAGGAAAAAGATAAAAAAGTATATAAAGAAGTGGCCTTAAGTTATCTTAAGGAAATGGACTCCTATTTTGATTTTATAGATTTTTATAATCAAAAATTGTATGAATCTTATCTAAAACTGGTAGAAGAAGCTCAACAAATAGATAGACAAATCAGAGATGAATACATAATTTTAAGCGCAAAAATTAATAGCGCTGATGACAAAGATCCAGAAGATTTAATACAACAAACCATATTGCAAAAAAGATATGAAGCTCATAAAGAGCTGTTAAACTCCTTAATATCATGGAATCTTAAACTTGAGCATATCAAACATCCCAAAGAAGAAATGAGGAATTTTAAAAAGAATTACGCTGCTAAAGTGTTTGAAATGTTTCAAACAGATCGTTCTGATACAGAGATTGTAAAATATATAGAAATACGTCTTGCTGACAGGTTTCACAAAATGCTTTAGTATCGCATACCTATTTTATCTAACTTTATTGCTGATAGCTATTCCTGTTATATTAAAAAAACATCATACCATATTCTTTCGTATAATTCTTGTGTATAATTGATTAAAAATGAAAAAGTACCTGACACTATTATTCTTATTTTTTTCAGTAGTGGGGTTTGCAAAACTGAAAATTGCTACGGACACTATATCTTTTTGGAAAGTTTATAATGGAGGGAAACTTATAAAAGTAGGTGATATTTTTAGTAAAAATTCCAAGATCATTTTAAAGAAAGGAAAAATTAGAGCTATTGACACATTAAATGTAAAATACTTTGATGATACTCCTTGTCATGATTGCAATGGAAGTTTAACAATCAAGACTAAAAATGAAATGGAAATCAAAAAAATTGAAAATCTAAAAAGCAATTATGATTTCGATGTAAAAACTACTGATGTACAAGTTTTAGCGTTTAAGAACAAAAGCTCTATTTTGAAATTTTATTATCGAGAAGATGATTCTCAAAATGAAATTTTATTATTTGAAATTGAAATAAAATAAAACTATATGTAACAATGTGTATAATATCCATGATACTTTCGGGATTCAAACTCATCATATAAGAAACGTTAGCAGCAATTAAATACGATATATAAATGAAGCCAGAAGATTTTATAACAGCATATGAAACTGCTTTAAAAACGCAGGAATGGAAAAATATTGAACCATTATTTCATGATAATGTTTGTGTGACATTTTCAAATGGAACTGTGCATAATGGAAAATCAATGGTGAAGGTTGCTTTTGAAAATAATTTTTCGGTAATCAAGAATGAAGAATATTCAATACAAAATGTCAAATGGGTATTAAAAAACGAGTCAATTGCTGTTTTCTTGTTTGATTTTTTTTGGGAAGGTGTTATTAATAAAAAGTATACAAAAGGAAACGGAATTGGGACTTCTGTATTGATAAACAAAAATGGAAAATGGATTCTATTGACAGAAAACCTAAGTAAAAAAGCAACTTGACAAATCAATAGAAGGAATAAAAACAAAGAATTCTATGTCCAAGTATTGAGATTGAATTCGTTATATAATTAAATTGAAAGAAATGGCAAATATTAGACACAACTTAACAATTACCGCATCTACTAAACAAGTATATGATGCAATAACATTAGAAAATGGTTTAAAAGGCTGGTGGACACAAGAAGCTACTGCAAAACCAGAAGAAGGAAACATAAATCATTTCAAATTTGGTGATGAATATTTCAACAAAATGAAAATCTTAAAACTAGATCCCCCAAATCAAGTTCATTGGGAATGTGTAGATGGAGATAAGGAGTGGATCGGAACTAATTTGTCTTTTGAACTGGAAGAAAGAGACGGCATTACTTTCCTTAGATTCTCCCATTTAAATTGGGCAGAAGAAAGTGAATTCTTTGGATTTTGCAGTCATCATTGGGGTAGGTTTTTAGATAGCCTTAAATCATTGTGTGAAACTGGAAAAGGTCAACCATTTATAAAATAGATTACTGAAATATAATTCACTCTGCCGTATAACAAAGTGAATTATGATATTTATCGACTACTCCAAAATGTGTCCGACTGATTGATTGATGATAGTTCCTGTCATATAACTTGCTAAATCCGATGCTGCTAAGACCACAACATTTGCTGTATCTTCTGTAGAAGGGAGTTTTTTCATTGATGTTTTATTTTGCGTTATAAATTGCTGCATTTCATCTCTACTCATTCCCATATTTGATCCCATAGTAGCAAAAGTATAGTCAATTGTAGGTGAATCGGGCATTGCTTCTGTTCTTACACCAATTACTCTTACCCCTTCTGGCCCCCACTCATTTGCCAAACTCTTTAGTAAACCTTCAGTAGCAGCATGAGATGCTGTTAATGCTGGACTCCATGGAGAGCCCACCTTAGCCAAGGTAGAAGTGATAAATATGATAACCCCATCCCCTTGTTGCGACATTATTGGGTATGCTGCTTTAGCAGTAAGAAACTGGCATGCAGTAGTGGATTTCAAAGGCATCATAAATTGCTCTAAAGATACTTCCATAGCAGGTTTTCCATGATTATACTCTGCTGGATCCGAAGCACTTAAATTAATCACAATATCAACAGCTAAGTTTTCTTTTTTAAACCAATTAAAATACTCTTTAACGGCGGTCTCATCTAAAGTGTCCAACTTTCTTATTTCTCCTATCTCTGATTCTTCTGCTATGCCATCTACATTAATATCAGACATATAAATAACGGCCCCATGTGCCTTTAAAGTTCTTGACACTTGCATTCCTGTAGCTCCTTTGGCTCCAAAAACAAGCGCATTCTTGTTTTTTAATAATTGATTATTCATATTTTGAGTTTTAATTTTGACTATTCGCTACTAAGTTTGGAGCTCCAATTCCCGTTTCTAAATATTGCTTAAGGCTACTTGCTATAAAATGAGTCCACCCAGCATCACAAATTTCATAACAATTTAAATTTGGGGTTAACCCTTTGTGGGTAAATGAAACTTCTATCATCTCATCACTTAGCCCTTTAAAAACAAAAGATATTTTGCTATTCAACCATTCTTTCTTTATGTTTTTAAGACCTGAAAATGAATGATTTGCATAAATACATCTCCAAGTGACATGACGAAATTCTTCCAATTCTGAAATTACAAAACGCCATTCTGTATCTTCTTCAAAAAAAACAGAAAACTCATGTCCAATTTCATTAGCTACTTTGTTATCTACGTTTCCCCACCATTTATTCACTTCAGTTGTTATTGCTTCAAATGCTTTTTCTTTTGATGCTTTAACTCTAATTGTTTTTTTAAAATCCATATTCATTTGTATTAATTTTATTATCTAAAATATTCTGGAGCTAAACTTATCCAACCTCGAGTTGTATTTTCATATAGCTTTTTATACTTCTCATAATCTTTAGAATTATAAAATTCTTGAGCATTCTTAACCGATTTAAACTCTATCACTACGACAACTTCTAATGGTGACCCAAATAAATTTTTAGATTTTGGCGTTGCCACCAAAAATTTTCCATTAAACTTTTCCAATACTTCATTTATTATTTTCACAGGAGGAACGTAATTCTTCTTATCTGTCACTGTATAATTTTCTATAAGATAACCTCTGTTCATAAATCTAATTTTTCATGTATATTTGACCAGTTGCAAAAAACAACTAGACAAATATATAAAACTAATTGTTTTTTACAACTAGTTTTTAAATAAAACTAAAAAAATGAAAGAGTCAAAATCATTGTGTCCTGTAAATCAATACCTTGAAGTCTTTGGAGATAAGTGGACTTTACTAATAATAAGGGATATTATGTTTGACGGGAAACGATACTTTAATGAAATAAGAGATTCTGATGAGAAAATCGCAAGTAATATTTTAACAGACAGACTTAATAAATTGGAAAAATCAGGTGTTATACTTAAAACAAGAGATATTAAACACAAGCAAAAAAACATATATACATTAACCAAAACGGGCATTGATCTAATGCCTATTATAATAGCAATGTCTGAATGGAGTTTAAATCATAGAAAAGTTTCTGATAAAGATAGAATATATGTCTCAAACCTCATAAAGGGAGGTAAGGCATTACAAAACAAAATGAGTGCAGCCCTTTTAGAAGAGTTTGAATCTATTTCTAAAAATTAGATTACATTTTTTTTGCTAAAAGAAGTAAACAAATGTAATTTACCTAGAGAGAAATATTAATTGAATTATGGAATACCTAATTAAACAAAACATTTAAAAAAACTATAATGTAAACAAAATGTATAACTAATGATATGAAGTTTTATAAACTATTTCTAATACTAACTTTTATTATAATACATCTATCTTGTAAAGCCCAGGAATTAGATTCAAGAATCGAGATTGTTCCTGTAATCATTGAGCAAGAAGCAACATCTATTTGGAGAACGATCAATGATATTGCTTTTTTTGAAAAACAAGGCTATACCATAAACCTTCCTAAACACAAGTTAATCGATTCACTGATTGTTAAATCAAAAAATGGAACATTTAGAAACGAAGATTTTACATCCATTTACACTCTTTTAGAAACCAAAATATTCAATAAAGAACACTATACTAAAGCCATTGAAAAATTAAATAAACATAGCAATCTTATTAATTCATTAATTAATCAAATTGATGCTCAAAAAAAGGATTGGGATTGGGAGTTCAATATATTTGATACTTATAAAATTATATTAACTCTGTATGGAACAGGAGGAAGTTATGATCCCGATGAAGGAACTATAACTTTATTGACCACTCAAGAAGGCAGTTTTATGAATTATCAAAACCCTGCAAATACTATAATCCATGAAATCACTCATATGGGAATGGAATACTCAATTGTTCAGAAATATAAGCTTTCTCATGGCAATAAAGAGCGTATAGTTGACACCTTTGTCTTTCTAATGTTTAAAGAAGCACTTCCTGAGTATCGTATCCAAAATATGGGAGACATAAAAATCGATAATTATTTAAATACTCAGAAAAATATAAACGCACTAGATGAAATAGTATCAAAATTTGCCAACTAATTGTTTTAGCAAAATATTAACCTGTGATGCTTGGTTTCCTTTTACTATTTTAGTTATTTAAAATATGCGACTAACTATCCCCTATTAGTTGTAAAAAAATTAATACAAACATTATGAAGAACAAATTATCCTTACTTATAGTCGGACTTTTGTTCATTTGCTGTTCTGACAAACAAAAGACAAAAAATGACACTCCTATTACAATAGTAAATAAGTTCGATCATGAAGAGGTAAAGTGGTTCAAGACCAAAGGAAAAGGAACGATAAAAGGAGTCGCAAAATTCAAATCAAAACAAGGAGATTTACGCTTTGGAGAAGAATTTAGAATAGAATTAATGCCTAACTGTCTTTATACTGAGGAGAGGTTAAGTAAAATATACCAAAATAAGAATTCTGGATTTATTTATGTAGAAGATGGTATTCCCAAATTTACTCCTGACCCCAAAGGATATCACGAAACAAAAAAAACAATGTGTAATCAAAAAGGTGAATTTAAATTTAATAATCTTCCTAAGGGTGACTATTACATCATTGCTTTTATGTTATGGGATAAAACAGGAGGTGGAATAATGCAGCACGTAGTACTTTCTGAAAATGAATCAAAAAGTATCAAGATGATTAACTTTTAATAAATCAAACATAACTTCTCCTTACTATGTATAAAAAAAGAGGATATGTAAAATGATCTATTTACCTAACCTAGATGCACATAACTAATCTTATCTATCCATAAAAAACTCATCATATGAAAAAACATCTTCCAACGATTAACTTTATCCTTTTACTCCTGCTGGCTTGTTTTATTTTTTTTGACAGACAAACCAGTGCAATCGAAACATTTAAAGAAATACAAGCGGAAAGATTAAGCATTATTGGTGCCGATAAAAACCTATATATAGCTATCAGCAATCCAGAAAAACAGGCTTTAGCCACTACTCATGGTGTGCCTAATAATCCCGGTTCTGATAGAGATTTACCCGGAATAATATTTTTTAATCGTGTTGGCGATGAAGTAGGTGGTATTTATTATGATGGAACAGATGATGAAAATTTTGCCGGAATAACTTTTGATCAGCAAAAAAATGATCAGATTATGGCAATTATGAAGGATGAATACATCGAAAAAGGGGAATGGAAAAGGTGGTATGGAATGTTCTTTAGAGAAAGGTCGGATTCCATCAGAGTTCAAAAACTTTACGATAAATTTCTAGAAAGAACCAAATCAATGACCAAACAGGAAAAGGATAATGAGTATTTAAAATTTAAAAAATATCTGGATTCAGAAATTAATATTTATAGAATGTTCCTTGGTCGGGAAGAAAGTAAAAACACCGGCCTATTCATTTATGATTCTAAAGGTAATGAACGGATCAAAATTTATGTTGACAAGTTTGACAATACTCGATTTGACATTTTGGATAAGGATGGAAATAAAATTAATGCCGAGAACGATGTAGAAGAATAAAATGTTTTATAACTATTAAATGATTACAACTAAGAAAATAACATAGCGAGATTCTGATGGAATTTATGAAGGTTTTTTAGCTCATAATCAAAATATTAAAACCAAAATGCCCGTCATACTAATTGCCCATGCATTTGGAGGCCAATCCATATTTGAAGAACACAAAGCGATTGAACTCGCCAAATTAGAGTACATTGGTTTTGCAATTGATATTACTTATCTTAATAATCTATTATAGAGTTCTGCGTTTATATTTATATAAAAACCTATCGAAATATGAAAGTCTCAACCAAACTAATGTCACTCTTATTAGGATTAGTGATTTTGGCCTGTAAATCTGACTCAATTTCTAAAATGAATATTGGTATAGAAAAAATTGAGAATGGTTTGATTACGACCGCTTCTATAAATGGTAAAAATGGAGAGTATAATATTTATAAAAGAATGGAATATTATGGTGTTCCTGGGGTTAGTATTTCGGTTATAGACAAAGATACCTTCCGAATAAAAAAGGGTTACGGTCTTCGCAATATCGAACAAAAAGATTCTATTGACTCAAATACAATATTTCAAGCCGCGTCTGTAAGCAAGCCTATAACCTGTTTTGCCATATTAAAAATGGTAGAAAGTAATTTAGTTTCCTTAGACGTAGATGTAAATAGTTATTTAAAAAATTGGAAAATAGATTATTCAAATTATAAGGATTCTACTAGAGTTACTCTTCGCCAACTCTTGTCACATAAATCTGGATTATCTGTTGGAGGGTTTCAAGGCTATGAAAATAAAGATAGTATCCCAAATTTAATAAGTATTCTAAATGGAACCAGCCCTTCTAACAATACACCTGTGAAGTTAAAATTTCAACCAGGCTCAGATTGGTCTTATTCTGGAGGTGGATATGTTGTCATACAAAAAATCATTGAGGATGTCTTACAAGAAAGATACTCGGATGCTATGGACTCTATAGTACTAAAACCCCTTAAAATGGATTCGAGTTTTTTTGATCCAACTTTTGCAGATAAAAATAAAAACGTAGCTCTAGGGTACAATTATGATCGCAGCCTTGTAGGTAGTGGCTGGAGATTTTATCCTGAGCTGGCAGCAGCTGGATTATGGACCACCCCTTCTGATATATTAAAATTCATTGTGGCAATTGGAGATTCCCTTAATAAGAAACCAAATAGTCTTTTAACTGCTGATAGTGCGAAGGAAATGCTTGACCTAGGTCTTTTTGTGGATAATAAAGAAGAACCGACCGTATTTTCCTTTAGAGGAACAAACAAAGGATACCGTTGTGAATTTATCGGATTTACGAAAAATGGCGAATGTAATGGGGCGATGGTTATGACAAATTCATATGCAGGAAGGTATTTAATTCAAGAAATTTTACGATCAATAACAAGACAATATGATTGGAGATATCCTTTCGCAAAAGAACCGGTTGAATTTATCCAAAACCTAACTAACAATAAACCAATACATCAATTCAGTGGTGATTATCAATACGCTGATAGTAAATTCGTTTTTTCAGTAAAACCTTCAGATAGCCTATTGTTAATAGAAAGACATTGGAATGGAAATTTTTCTTATTTGACACAAATTTCGGATAGTCTATTTATTGATACATCAACCTTGAATGAATACAAGTTTGTCTATAATCAAGAAAATAGAAATCCTATCCTAATTGTCAATAACAAACGAGAATATAAAAAAATAAAGTAACTGCGCTTAATGTTGACTATAATTCATTGTAATTAATTATTGATACGACTCAACTTACCAAAACCCATATGTATTTTCTATTCAGTTTGTATTTACTAAATTGGGTATTTAAACCATCTAACACATCTTATACATGAATTGTTGGCAATACTAAAATCTATAAGAATGAAATGTAGTATACTATTCTTAATCTCACTTGTAATAAACTGTAGTGTCTTTAGTCAGAATAAAACCAATACAAGTATAGCAGAAACGGATTATTTTGAATTCTATAGTGATTATTGGATCAATCTTCATCATTTTTTATTTCAAAAAGCTAGTGGTGATCAGGAAAAAAGGATACAAGAAGATGGACACCGATTACTGGATATTAATGAAGCAGTCGTATATAAAAACTTGAACGATAAGCAAGCAAAAAAATTAACTGAAGCAATTACATATTACAAAAAGAACATCATCGATAGAAGTTTACACAGAGGGCTTGGCAGAGAACGCGTTTGGCTTCAAAAACAACCAATAGACCAACCTATAACAGATACCTTGTTTTCTAAACATTATACAAAAATTCTAAATCAAGCTTCAGAGGTATACAGAACTACGTTTTGGCCTATTCACACGAAACAAAATAAGCAGGTCATCACAAAACATCTGTCTACAATTAAAAAATTAGAAGCCAATGTATTTTCTAAAATGGTAAAACTCGCTCTCACCGATTGGCCCACAAAAACCAAAGTTAGAGTCGATTTAACAGCATATGCAAATTATGCGGGTGCTTATACACCTACACGACCTAAATTTAACCTTTTTATATCTACATTAGATCCTAGAATAGAAAGTACAACAGGTATTGAAATCCTATTTCATGAAGGATCACACCTATTCTTTCGGTATGGCGGTCCTTACAGAGAAGGCATTAGTAAAACCTTTAATAAAAAAGGGTTAAAAATAAAGTATCCAGGGCATTTATGGCATGCATCTATGTTTTATTTATGTGGTAGAGTTGTACAAGACGAATTGAAAAAACTGGGGAGTACTGCACATCAATTAATTATAGATGATCGGAATGTTTATAGTAATTATAACACCCCTGAATTTAGAAAAGCCTTAGAATCCTATTACCAAAATGAACATGATTTTGAAACCACGATAATTAAATTATTGGATAACTTAAATAGTCAATAAAAATAGATAGAAATTTGGTACGTTAAATTAATATACAACAAGTAAAACAAAAGATATTTAAGTTTCACCTTTAACAGGGTGTAATTATAACAACATAAATGATAATTTTGAAACTTAAATACATAACCACTATACATAATGAACACTAAAACTTTCTTACTTTTTTTTATAGGTATTACAATCGTAGGCTGCTCAGGAGATACTCCTGATAGTTATTTTGGTAAGACAACATTAAATGTCAATAGGTATTTTAATTTTGGAAAAAGAGACTTTACAAGTATGCAACAATCCCAAAAGCAAAATATGCTCATCAAACTATCTGATAGTGAAATAGGGTATACAGAAAGTTATGTCGAACATATAGAAACCTATTTAATCCCTTTAATCAATGAGGATATTAAAAAAGTAAAAGATCTAAAACCTACAACAGATACTCAGGAATTAATCGATGCATCTTTAGAAGTATATACCTTTATACAACAATCGTATGAGACCGATTATATGGCAATAGCAAAAATGATGGATGCCAAAGAAAGTCAGAATAAAATTGATGCAGCCATCGAACAGCTACAAGCCGAAAAAGCATCCCTCCTCAATGATAAAAAGAATAAATTATACTTTATAGCCAAACCTTTTGCAGAAAAAAATGGTATTAATGCCGAGTTTAGATAAGATTACAAAGTGGAAACTATATCGATCACCTTAAAACTTGTGCTGCAGATCCTGCTAAAGGGCTAACCCTGGTTTCTAATTTTGATGAACCAATAATCATTTAAAAATAAAACGTAGAACAATACCCTGTACACCTCATTATGACTGAATTCTAAATCAAAATTCATTGCAATTTCATTAACTTTGAGTAAAGCAAAAAAACCTTGCGGATATTTTCCACAACGAACCATACCTAAACATGTTGACAAACATTAAGAACACCGTGATAGAATTCAGACCTCTTAATAATTTATCAGTTTATTTAGATCGTCTTACAAAAGGTCGATTATGGATTAAGGTAAGTATTGGAATCATTTTAGGGGCGGGATTAGGGATTCTACTTAATCCATCTACAGGACTGCTTTCAGAGGATATTAGTTTGCGGCTGGCCGATTGGCTTGATCTACCGGGTCAAATTTTTATGAGGCTGGTTCAGATGATCATGATCCCATTGATATTTACATCAATCATTACGGGAATTGTGAGTAACACCTCAGAGAACCTTAAAACCTTTGGTCTTCGGCTATTACTGTATTTTGTTTTTACTACTGCTATTGCTATCATAATAGGTCTGGCTGTAACACTTATTTTGAGACCCGGCCAGTATATTTTCACACTTGGTGGATTTCCAAATAGTGGTAAAAGTCAAATCGTTACTGATGAACAGACTAGTCTTATTGACAACATTCCAAATGCTATATCAAACCTTATCCCTAATAATCCGCTGGAGTCCATCTTAATGGGAGAAATGTTAGGCGTTGTAATTTTTACCATCATAATTGGTGTAGCAATTACCCAACTCAGTCAAGAAACAGCAAGACCTATTATTCGTTTTTCAGAAGCTATTCAGAAAATTTGTATGATCATAGTATCATGGGCTATGATGCTGGTCCCCTATGCTGTATTTGGTTTGATAGCAGCTTTGTTATCCAGAACAAGCATTGAAATATTCCTTGGTTTAGGATACTATATGGTTGTAGTTATACTGGGTCTGATCGTATTAGTGACATTCTATTTAGTACTGGTTTTAGTAGTAGCCAAGAAAAACCCTTTCAAGTTCTTAAAAGCAATTAAGGAACCACAACTATTGGCATTTTCTACCGCCAGTTCTGCTGCGGTTATGCCGCTTTCTATGAAAACAGCAGATGAAAAATTAGAGGTATCCTCTAATATCAGTGATTTTATTATTCCGGTTGGAGCCACAATTAATATGGATGGAACAGCATTATTTCAATGTGTAACGACTTTATTTCTGGCACAAGCTTATGGCATCGAATTGACCATAATCAACCTACTATTAATCACCTTCACCGTTGTGGCCGCTTCTATAGGAACTCCCGCCATTCCAGGAGGTGGAGTTATTATTTTGACAACGGTATTACAGAGTGCAGGAATTCCGATTGATGGTCTTATTATTATTATTGGGATAGATCGTATTTTGGGAATGTTTAGAACAGCTGTTAATGTAACCGGAGATCTTACTGCATGCTTAATCTTTAACAAGTTTTATGGGACTACATCAAACACTAAAACACGTACCAATGAAGACAAAAATATTACCTATCATAAAGTCGAATAAGATTTTGGGCATTTTAGCCTTACTTGTTTTTATCGGAGTTCTTGTATTCGATATATTTCATCTTTCTGCTTCTTACGGAATCGTGGAAATCAATAGTATAAACTCTCTATTATTAGTCCCATTCATAGTTCTGGTATGCTGGTTTGGGATATTACTTGGAAAATCAAAACTATCGGATGAATTTGATATGGCATATCAAGGAAAAATTAGCAATAGAGAAAAAGAAGTTATTGCTCTAATAGTCACAGGAAAGAAAAATAAAGAAATTTCGGATGAACTTTTTGTAGATATTTCGACTATAAAGTCACATATAAATAACATCTACCGAAAAACGGGAGTGAAAAACCGAAAAGAACTCATTTCGGTTGCCAAATCAGTTCTAGAAAAGGATTGAATCTACAAAATCCACCCTTTTTTCAGCCCTTTAACAATAGACATTCAAATTATTCTTGAATAAAATTGTAGAAAATTTTAAAGATCTACAACAATGAAAAAAATTAGAACACCAATTTTCTATGGCTTTGTAATTGCTTTGGCAGGAACCGTCTTAATGATTAGTTTGTTAGCACTTGATTTACTTGGTCCCAATGCCATCTCTTCTGATAGAGAAATGATTGGAGGGACCATCTTATTTTTAATGCTTTACCTCTTTTTGTTAATCGGAATTTATTTTGCTTTAAAGAAGAAAAAACAACAAAACAATTCTCAATTAAGCTTTAAAAATTCACTATTACTAGGTTTTATGATAAGCATATCGACTGCTTTATTTAGTATGGTTTTTACCTATATTTTCTATGAGATATTATATCCCAAATATGTAAATGAACTTCTTTTAGCGATGAAAGAAAAGATGAACCTTTTAAGCATCCCAAAAGAGAAAATCGATGAAAAGCTTGCAGAAAGGACTACATACTACAGCACCGCTATCCAAAGTGGTTATTCTTTTATAGGAAATTTTATTACCGGTATGGCATTTACTCTTTTATTGAGTTTTTTTTTAAAGACAAACAAAAAGATATAAATAAAAAGAAATAGGAATGATTACAATAACTTATAAAAAAATAAGGTAATTTGGATGTTTAGTATTTTACTAACAACAAATCAATGATTAAAAAACTATTAAAAGTAGTACTTGCCTTGATTCTTATTGTTTCCATTGGCGCTGGGTACCTTTATTTTAGATTACATAATGATATTGATAATATTCTTGATGCAAAAAGTGATTGGCGAAGTGAAGTGCTGGAATTTCCATTACTCTTTGCTGGAGATCTGGACTATGAAGGTGAAGAACATATTCGATTTGCTCCGGGTTGGGGAGAACCCAATAGTGAGGATTACTTTTCGTATGTATTTGTATGGATGATTAAAGAAGACCCTAATCTCAATCCCTCTGAATTAAAAAATATCATCAGTACCTACTTTGATGGATTGATGAATATGGGGGCAATAACCAATCTCAGTTTCTTTAAAGATATTCCAGAAACTATAACTACCATACAACAAATAGATACAAATACATATCAAGGTACTATAACCCTTTATGATGAATTTTTTTCAAAAAAGATCTTTGTACTTAATGCAAAAATCAAAAATGAATATTGCTCTACTAAGGAAAAACATTTAGTTTGGTTTTATCTGTCTCCACAAGAATACAATCATCCCATTTGGAACGACCTTATAGGTATACAGTTAACATCAACATGTGATTAGTTCATAGAGGAAACACTATGAACCGTAAAATAATAGTAAACAAAACTGCTTCTCTATTGGGCGTAGCTAAGTATATTTCTGGTAATGAACTCCTAATTAGGACTCAATTCTTCCTTAATAATGGATTGAAAATATCGTACTCCCAATTGACCTCCGTAGGCTAACACAAATATTCCTGCGGTAGGTTTCCAGCCATCTTCTAAAAAAATATTGACTTTCTCTTCTAATTTGTGTTCAGATTGATCAGATAGTATTTTATATTCCATAAGTAATTTTTGATTAAACGTATTTCACCTAAAACAAATTTATTTTAAGTTTTCTTCATTTTCTTACGGATTACCGTAATGAGATTACCATATAAAACCCTTATCAGAGTTACATCAACAAAAAAAACACCTGATCTACTAGAAAACAGATCATTAGCCAAAACATATACCATGAAGTATAAAAAATGGTCAGTAGTTTTTTTTCACTATTTAGTTTCATCCCAATAGTAGCCATCTGGATAGATTCTTTCTCCAAAAATAGCAGTTTCCACTCTAATTATCGTAGCTCCTTCTTCTATGGCGATCTCCAGATCACCACACATCCCCATAGATAATTCATTCATGGTTACATTGACAATATTGAGGTCTATCACCTCATCCTGGATTTGCTTTAATAACTGGAAACATGTTTTCACTTCTGTAGTATCAGAGCTAAGCAATCCTATAGTCATCAAGCCTTTTATATGAATATTCTTGAATAAGTTCTTGCACTTTATTCTCTCCAATAATCGTTTCTCTTTGTTGTAAACCAAAATTTATCTTGTCTGTATCTACTATTTTTGTAGCCAGTAATAAACGAACCTGCTTTGGATCTCTATGAACACGTATACAGGTTTCCTGTATTCTTTTATGAATACAGCTTAAATTACCTGTAATAGTTTCCATTATTCCACAAGTGCTTGATGGTCTGGACAATCGATTTGAAGTTCGTGATTATTGAGTGACTTTTCCAAGAAAGAACAATAATGCTCATTACCATTTTTTGAATAATGATAGCAGGTTAGACACATGCGTTGGATTGATATTATTGAATTTCGGTTTAAATTTTCAATAATCTTTAACAACCCATTTAAAAATATCCCTTTTGTGGTATCTGTTAATTTACCTATAGCATGATCTAATGCATTGGTATACCCTGAAACTTTATTTGCTATTTCTTTTCCTTCTTTTGTTAACTCGACCATATAGCTTCTGGAGTCATAGGTATCAGGAATTTTTATAAGCATCTTTTTTTCGAGCAATACTTTAACCGAATCGCTTATGGTTGCTTTGGTCAAATCAAATTCTTTAGCAAAGAAACTCACCTTTAACATCTCCTGCTCATGAGTAAGGCAGAATATCAAAATTTGTATTTGTATAGGGCTTATTCCGTATTTCTTACTTTCCTGCCATAAGAGCACTCTGAACGTTTTAGATATTCGTTCTAGGGCTTGAGTAATTTTATGATTTATCTCTATATCAGTCATGATCTTGGGTTACCAGGATTCCTTTGGATTCTTCTCTTTTAATGATTTCCTTTTTCATTTCCTTATACATATGATCTTTTGCCTCTGCATACGAGATCCCATAGACTCTTTTTACATTTCTATGGCTTTTAGGAAATTTAGTCAATATATCGTCATAAAACGTATCTAATTCATTTTGATCAGGAAGTTCAAATTTTAATTTTAATTGAAAACGTCTCAATAAAGCAGTATCAATACTCCTGGAATGATTGGTCGCTGCAATTAACAAGGTCGTATCGGGCAGGTAATCAATTAACTGAATTATTGTATTGACCAGACGTTTCATTTCTCCAGAATCCTTATTATCATAATCTCGTAGTGTACCGATATAATCAAATTCATCTATAAACAATACCGCTTTTTCTCGATCTGCTTTGCGAAATACATTGGTCATATTCTTAGCAGTTTCTCCTAACTTCGAAGAGACAATGTTTCCCAGATCTAAAATCATCATCTTTTTACCTATCGCATTGGCAATAGCTTTTGCCGTAGTTGTTTTTCCACAACCTGTATGGCCGTATAACAACAATTTATTATCCACCGGCAAGTTATAGCGCTTTAAAGCTTCAACGTGCTTAAACTCCTTTAATAATTGATCTAAAGCATTTTTATTATGCTCATTAAAATGAATTTTATCCAAAGGAAGTATCGTTTCTTCCTTATGAATCAACAAATCATATATATTCATTCCCTTCTACTTCTATATCATTAAGATTACAAAGTTAGCAATCCTAATTAAAAGAAGTAATCTTATCGGCTATTTCTTTATAAGTAATATGACCAAACCACTCTGCTATGATTTCATAACTATTATTAAATAAAACAAAACTTGGGGTACCTCTCAATTGATTTAAGGTAAATGTAAGTGCTATTTTGTCTAATGACCTTAGATAATGAGCAACTCTTTTTTGCTGTGCTACTTTTTCAAAATCTGGCCATAGTGCATAACTAGGATTGATGTTACAAATAGTTTCTATGGCAACATTTATATCGCTTAGGGTTTCTTCTATCTTATCCATCACAATAGGAAAATCCAGTGAATATGGAAGCGTTTCTATACCTTGTTGTAACATCATCTTTTTGGTCTCCCCTACCAAAGCCCCATCATTAACCAAATGTGTTGTATGCGCTATGGTATTTTTGTCATAATCCTCAAAAGCTGTGGATAAGGCTAAAAAAGAAACATCTTCTTTATGAAACTGGTGATATAGTTCATTAAAGAGCGGTAATGCATAAGAAAAGCATCCCGGACAATTTACTTGAAAGACCAAAAGGAGATTAAGATCTTTGATCTTAAAATCTCCTTGTAATGTCTTTTCAAAATGTAATTCAAGTTTTTTCATATTAATTACAGTGTTCCATTTCAATAATATAATATCCTTTTTGTCGAATTTCTTGTTCAACGGCTTCCGGAGCACGCTCCATATGGCAAAAATTACATTCTTTTGTCGTTAACTGAAAATTTAAAATCCCTTTTTGGGCTAAATATTCCTTTCCATAGGCATATACATCTTCTACTGATGTATGATCTTCAACCAAGATATCAAAATGTATGTTAACATTGGTTGCTTTGGGCACATAGGTATCATAAACAGAAACTTTCATCATCGTTATTTCAATTTTACAGTATAGGGTAATGATAAATCTCCACTGGCTACACTAAACACATCATAGACTCCTAACATAGGTTGATCTTCTTTACTTGTATTTACAATCATATAGGCTGCTACTCCATCATATTTAAAAGAAGTTTGATTATTCATTCTGTAATCAGGAATTACCACTTTGATCGTGTTCTCTATTGTCGTCACGGGAAAACCTGGAGAATCCATATACATAGGCATTCCTGGATTTGTAGGTGGTAATGTAACATTATCTGTATCTGTAAATTGTTTTACAGCCAATCCTCCTGGTACACGCTCATCTTTATGCAAAACTACCCAGTGCGGGTGCCAGATCACGCCATCATTATCAAAGATAGCATCATTGTTTTCATCCCAGATTGGTGTATCATCAAAATCAGGATGAGAAGTAAGTGCCATAGCAACTATTCCTTCTGTCTGACTAAAACCTACATCAGTTGGTTTTAAAGATGTAGGGAAAACATATCCTAATACAGGTGCTCCATCCAAAGATCCATTAGGAGTTGGAGTAGTTTTACCTGCTGTTCCTTTAACATTGATTTCCCATACACTTATACTTAGATTAGAATGATGTGTTACTTCTGCATTCTTAATGACAAAGTCGTCGTTGTTATATGGTCTTTCCTGAGCACATGAAGTGGTTATTACACCAAGAACTAAAATTGCTAATATTACTAGTTTATCTAATTTCATTTTATCTTATTTTTAAAAGTTAGGAATCTTAAAATTAGGATTCCTAACTTTATAGATTAAAAAAATTACCCTTTTACATCTGCCATTGAGGCTCCAAAGTTTAAATGCAATACATTTCCTTTTGGAGTTAACAATGCTGGTACCGATTGCACTCCTGCTTTTTCGGCTTCGGGGATTCGGTCTCTGACCTCTCCTATATTTACTATTTCGACATTTTCATTACCTACTAATTCTAAAATGTCATGTTCTGCACTTATACATACTGAACATCCTGCATGATAAAAAACTGATTTATTCATAATTTTATTTTTATACTTTTTATTTTTTAGCAATATTGCCAATACAAATATAGTTAGGATTCCTTACTATATAAAATATTTTTTCACTTTTCTCATTATTCATAAGCAATTAATGTCATTAGGTCCTTATATTACTCATCTTTCCTACCTCATAATTTTTATGTTATCAAGCTTTACCTTTTATATTATCTAAAGAACGGATTGCAAATAGTATATATTTCTAAAATTTAATTTTGCAGTTACAAAAACATTCTTATCTTTGTACTGTAACAATTTTTAATACAGTTATATTGGTCAAAAGCAAATTTTCCATATCGTTACACATTATGACACTATTGGCTTTGTATAAAGATGATTGGTGTTCTTCTTCTGACATTGCGAGTAGCCTAAACATTAACCCTGTTCTGGTTAGAAAGGAAATTTCTGCTCTTAAAAAAGGACATTTGATTGAAAGTAAAGAAGGAAAAAATGGAGGTATACGTTTGCTTAAGGATGCAAATAAAATTTATCTATCTGATATTTTTACAGTAATAAAAGGAGATAGTAGTGTCCTGTCATTATCCAATAATATACCAGACCCAACGTGCAGAATTGGAAAACAGATAAACACAAAACTCGAAACGCTGTTAGAAACTATTGACAATTCTATTGTAAGGGAATTAAACAAACAAACCTTGGAAGAATTTAAAAATCAATTTTAGCTTTTTTTTAACCAAAACTGTAACAAAATAAATTACAGATAAAATAAATTATTTAAAATGAAAACAAAAAAAATACTCCTTGGACTACTCGGTCTTGCTTTGTTGTCTGGATGTACCAGTATTGATCAACAACATAAAAATTCAATATTAATTAAAACCGAACCTATGAAAACAAAAAACAAAGTAGTAAAAATTGATGATATATCTATTTTCTATCGAGAAGCAGGAATACAAAACAAAGAAACTATTTTGATGTTACATGGTTTTCCTTCTTCATCTCATATGTATAGGGATCTTATAGGACAATTATCCAATGAGTATCATATTATCGCACCAGATTATCCTGGTTTTGGTTTAAGCTCTATCCCTCCTATATCTGAGTTTGAGTATACATTTGAGCATATAACTGACATCATGAATCAGTTTGTTGATAAACTTAAGTTAGATGGTTTCTATCTATTGGTTCAGGATTATGGTGGGCCCATTGGTTTTAGAATTGCATCGCAGAGACCAGAACTCATTAAAGGGTTAATAATTCAGAATGCAAATGCATATCTGGAAGGATTTGGAGAATGGGGTATTAAAATTGGAAACTATATGAAGAATAATGATATCGAAGCTCTAAATACTTATAAAGATCATTTGATGTCTTTAGATGGTATAAAAGAACAATATCTAACTGGAGTATCAGATACCACCAAAATTGACCCTATTTCATATCTCACAGACTATGCTTTTTTAAATCGTAATCATGTCAAAGATATACAATCGACAATGTTTGATAACTATAAAACAAACTTCGCCAAGTATTCAGAATGGCAAGAATATTTTAAAATGCATCAACCTCCAACATTAGTGGTTTGGGGAGAAAATGATAAATTTTTTAGCAAAGCGGGAGGAGAGGCATTTAACAAAGATCTCAAAAACATAGAATCTCATTTTTTTAATGGAGGACATTTTATGCTAGAGGAATATGCCATAGAAGTAGGTGATCTAATTGATCATTTTATAAAAAAACAACACTAAAATTCTTTTGTTATGAGCACTTACTTTCATAAAGGAGAATTAGAGCTTCAAAAAAAATATGACGCCTGGCATGATCCAAAATTAGTGGAGCGGTTACTTAAGGATAGTATAGTAAGCACTCTAATCCCATTCATTGAACATCAAACCACATTAATTTTAAGCACCTATGATGATGACAATATATGGGCATCTATGCTTATTGGAGACACTGGCTTTGTCAAAGTAAAAACATCAAAATTAGTACATATCGATCTCAGTAAAGTAAAAAGTACCAAAACAGATATTGGTTTTAAAAATATCAAAAAACATTCAAAAGTGGGACTTCTTTTTATCGATACCTCTACACGAACCAGATATCGTCTTAATGGTTTTGCCCATTTATCTAAAGAGTTATTAAGCATTGAAGTGTTAGAAGCTTATCCTAATTGTCCTAAATATATTCAGCAGCGTGTCATCACTCTTTCTGAAAATACTTCGGGTCTAGGAATAGAAGTGGTGAAAGGAATGACCTTATTGGATCATCATAAAGAATGGATTAAAGAGGCTGATACATTTTTTCTTGGAAGTATGAACACTGATGGAGATATGGATGCATCTCACCGAGGTGGACATTCTGGTTTTGTCGACATATTAAAAAATGGAACCTTAAAAATTCCAGATTATACGGGAAATAACCTATTTAATACGTTAGGGAATTTCCTTGAGTATCCAAAAGCTGGTTTGTTATTTATAGATTATGAAAAAGGACACTCCTTACAATTGTCAGGGAATGTAGAACTCTTATTGGATCAAGAAACCTCATCGGATATAGAAAAAACTACCGGAACCGGACGATATTGGTTGTTTAAAACCAAACATTGGATTCAAACCCAAAACCATAATAAAGTAGATTGGAAATTTATCAATTTTTCTCCTTTTAACCCATAAACAAATATTCATAAACCATAAAATCATGAATGAAATATTAAAAAATGAAATTAGAAACGTCTTAAACCAATGGTTAAAAGCATTTAACGACAATGATCTGGAAGCGTTAATGCAGTTATATGATCCAGAAATAAATTATATGAATAGTAATGTTCCTATACAAGTAGGAATTCCTGTTGTAAAAGAAGGATTTGCCGCAAGTTTTCATATCCAACCAAGTGTGGTTTTTAAAGAAGAACAGGTCATTGCCCAAGATGGGTTAGGCTATATTGCAGGGCAGTTTAGAGTCACAGGAACAAATCCAGAAGATGGAGAAACCATTGATGAAGCGGGTCGTGTGGTATGTATTTTTAGAAAAAACACCGAAGGTGATTGGAAACTTGTCTTTGATATGGATAACCGACCACCAGACATCAATTTATAAACTTCAAAAAGATAATAATGAATACAGAAATAAAACGTAAAGCAATGCGTCCTCGTGATATCGCAAATCATATTAGCGAATGTATTAAAGAAGGAGATCTGGAAAATATAGTAGATTTCTTTCACCCTGATTATATAATGTCTTTTCCGCCTTCAGAGAATCCTAAAAGTGGTCTAGATACAATACGTGAAGTCTTTGGTGAATTTATAGCATCCAAATCTATATTATCAAGTGAAGTTACTGGAGAAATCATAAATGGAGACACAGCTCTTTTACAAGCAACCTGGACCGTCACAGATATCTCTGATACCATAATAGCAGAAGGAAAGTCTACCGAGGTGATAAAACAAAGAATAGATGGTTCATGGGTTTATTTTATAGACTGCCCAATGGGACTTCCTAAAATATAAGCAGACCAAGAATATTACAAAAGCCTTATAGATTTTTATAAGGCTGTATTTTTTTTAAAATTTAAAAACGAAACTTTAGAAATCACTTTTTTTCTCCTAAATGTTCTTCTTTTAATTTTTTAATAATATCTCGAATAGCCTCTTCTCCTCCATCTAGAATTGCCTGTGTTTTTATAGCATCTTGCTCATTTACTGGCTTATATTTTAAACTCCATCTGGCATTTTCTATTAAGATCGGAAAAAGATCAACTCCCTTTTCTGTAAGTAAATAGATAATCTTTTGCTTATGACTGGGGTCTTTTTTTTTATGAATTATCCCTTCTTCCTCCATTACCTGAAGACGATTTGCTAAAATATTAGTAGCGATCTTTTCTTTGGATTGAAGAAATTCTCTGAAATATTTCTTTCCATCAATCATCATATCTCTAATAATCAATAACGTCCATTTATCTCCAAAGGCCTCTAAAGCTAGGTATTGAGGGCAATATGATTTATATTTTTTTTGTTTTTTCATATCTAATAGCTTAAAAGCAATTTGCAAAGTAAAAATATTATTTATAATATTACAACTAGTTGTTTTACACAACCAGTTTTCAATATTCAAAATTATGTCACAACTAAAACAAAATGATAATAGTTATCAAAAATATGTCATCATCGATACAAACGTTATTCAGGTTTTTGAAGCATTAACTACTAACATGGATAAATGGTGGGCCAAAATAGAAGGTTCGGCTCAAAAAAAAGGTGATGTATTTAAAATATCTTTTAATGGTAATTCGTATTGGAAGTTTAAAGTAACTAATATAACCGAATTTAGCAGTATTTCCTGGAAATGTATTGCATCCCATCAGAATCATAATATTAACGGAATGGACGAAGAATGGCTTGATTCTACATTACATTGGGAGATTAAGGAGAACAATGATCTCATACAAGTGCACTTTTTACATCAAGGTTTAGTCCCTCATGGTATCTGTTATAATGCATGTTCATCTGCCTGGGACTTCTATATTACAGACAGTCTAAAAAGATTTTTAGAACATGGAGAAGGCAAACCTGAGTTCATGTAATTTTTTTATCGCTTGCTATATATTTACTATCAAGAAAGAAAACAACACAAATTAAGATTACAAACAATCAGTCTCTCAAAACACATATCAAAAAAGCATTTGACGCTTTAACAATAAATATTGAAACCTAGTGGATAATCGCAGATCATTCTCCACAACGATTATGATTTTTGTTCTTCTACTTAGGATCATTTTGTAACAAATGAATTAAAGGTGTTTCAGGAAGAAAATGAGTAATTATATAATTCTTTATGTATTTCTTTTTTTACCGTGAGAACACCTTATATATTGTATCCTGTAATTATATCTTCCCTGATTGTTCTAAATCTTCTATTTTATCTTTTGCCATCACAAAATCAGCATCTAATTTTATGGCTTCCTTATACAATTTTATTGCCTTGTTTAGCTGATTATTTCTTTCATAATACACCCCCAAAACATAAGTTGTATAAGCATCGTCTGGAAATATCATTTTAGCAAAATCTTGAATTTTTATTGCTCTTTGAAGATTATTTTTTAGGTAATTATCAACGTATGATAATCTAATTAGATCATCGGGATGAATAAAAACCCAGTTTTTAAACTTTGCTTTGTTTTCTAGATATATTTTTTCGGCTTGTTCAATGCCTTCGTTTTTTATAATTTCAATAAATTCCTTACTTGTTGGAGGCACTTCTTTATTTTGAAGCTTATAGTTTTCTCTTAAATACTCATACGTTTCTGTATTAGGGGCTTTCATTTTTGAGATTACATATTTTATTCTTTTTTCAGCTTGTTCATATGCGCCTTTTTTTGATAATTTATCTGACAAATTAAGTATCTCACCTGGGTATAGGTCTACTTTCCAATTCATTGATTCAAAATCATTTTCTGTTAACTTTTGATTTTTGATAATCAATCCTTCTTCGGGAATCCATTTATCATATTCTAAATCCCGGGCCACCTGTTTTGCAAACTTTTCTCCTTTTAACTTTGAAACCAAATGAAGAGCGCCATCGATTCCTGCAGATATTCCCGCGGTAGTTATTACTTTACCATTATCCACAAATCGTACATTATCTCGTACATCAATTTTTGGAAACGTAGTTTTTAAATACTCGATTGATTGATGATATGTAGTTGCTATCATATGATCTAAAAATCCGATTTCGGCTAGGAAAAAAGCTCCTGTACAAACAGTAAATTGTAATTTAGTTTTAGAAGATACATCTTTTACCCATTCTTTTATATTATCTTCTTTTGCAACAGCTAGATCTCCTCCTCCAACAAATGCAATAATATCAGGTATAGGAGCATTATCTATTGAATAATCAGGAATAATGGTTAGTGAATGCATTGCTTTCATAGGTTCTGTTGTTTTTGCCACGGTATATACATTAAAACCTGCTACTATAAAAACTTCCATGGGTCCTGCAAAATCTAAAATCTCCACGTTATCTTGTAAGAAAATAGCAATATTTTTGATTTCCGTTTGATTTTGACTATAGGTGAAAAATTGAAAATGTAGCCCCAGAATTAATACGATTAATTTTTTCATAATGTATGAGATTAATTATTGTTTTTTAAAGAATACTCCTCTATATTCACTAGTTTCAAGTCCGATAATGATATCCTTTTCATTTCTTTTAAAGTTCATTATATGAGAAGAGTGTGATGTCAAAAATCTATCTTTCTCTAAATAAAATATTGGAAATAACCTCCCCTCTTTAAAAAGGTGAAGTTGACCTTGTTCTTTATTCAGTTTAATAGATATTTCTTCAGTAGATATTGACATAAAAACCCCTCTATACTGTTGCAAGATTTTGATGTTGTTCATGTCTTTATAAGGGTTTTCTTCACATGGTACTACTCCTCGATTTGGCACCCAATCATACTCCATATAAAAAGCTGTTTCTCCTGCTATTGCTAAGCTATTGAGTTTGGCAACCATATGTAAAGCCCCATCTATTCCTGCTGATACACCTGCAGTGGTAATCACATTTCCATTATCAACATATCTAACCCCTCTTAAAACATCTATTTTGGGATAGTTTTGTTCTAAAACATCCAAAGTATTGCGAAACGTTGTTGCTTGCTTGCCATTCAAAATTCCTGCTTCTGCCAATATTAAAGCTCCGCTGCACACCGAGAAATAGTACTTCGTATTCTTCTGTTGCTTTAGCCATTCTATAAGTTTTGGATCTTTTGAAGGTAAAATGGCATTACCTCCAAAAAAAACTAAAATATCAACAGAGGGCGCATCTTCTAAATCATAATCAGGGGTAACTTTTAGTATCCCTTGAACAAATACCTGATCTTTATTTTTGGAAATTGTAATGACATCATATCCCGAATAATTAAAAACCTCCATTGGTCCGGCAAAATCCAATATCTCTACTCCGGATTGTAAATAAAATCCAACTTTCATACGATTTTTTTTAGGCGATTCTTTTATTTCTTCTTGTGTAATTAACTTCATATTACAATGCTCACAAACACCTGCTGTTTCAAATTCTAAATCATCACATCTTCTATTGCATGGAGGGCAGACATAGATTTTTTTATCATTAGATGCTAAAAAAAATTCTGGGACTACCACTCCTTGAGAAAAACACAGATTGGTACCTAAAAAAAAGAGTAATATGACAGCAATTTTCATAGTATCTAAGATTGATTACTACAAAATTAATTATGACTGCTATTTATTAAAAGGACAGAATAGGATGATTTTGGGACATTATTTCTATTAAAAGAACATTAAAAATCAGGAAGGTGTTTTCTGTATTTATTTAAGACCACTCTTAACTGACTAACACTTTTAAACCCACATTCATCAGCTATTAACTCAATTTTATTTTTCTCTGAAAGTAGATTTAATGCTTTTTCTACTCTAAGTTTTTCTGTATACAAATGAATAGTTATTCCTGTAGTTTTCTTAAATAATCTAGTTAAGTTTCTAGAACTCATGTGCACTTCTTCAGCTATATCAGAAATATTAAATGATCTATGTATATTCTGAATTATAAATTCCTGAGCATTATGAATTCGTTCCTCAAGGTGATTCCTATATTGAAGATAGATACTAAGCTGTGGATCAAATTCACCTCTCCTAAAATAAATCACGGCTTCCTTTGCCACATCAACTGCTATTTTACTTCCAAACTTTTCTTCCAAAATATATAATGCCAGATCGATTCCTGAAGAGATTCCAGCACTCGTATAAACATTGTCATCTATAACAAATAATCGATTATCCTTCACATCTATTTTTGGATATCGCTTTTTAAATGTCTCTAACCTTTTCCAATGTGTAGTGCATGATCTTCTCTCCAGAATACCAGATTCGGCTAGCAAAAATGTACCCGTACAAACGGAACAAATATGAACTCTTTTGTTATTCTGGATAGATAACCATTCAAAAAAAGGAGTACAATTTTTAATAAAATGAGAGTTCTGAAGAAGTGAGAAATATATACCTGGCACAAATATAAAATCTCTATCCGTTAGTTGAAACTCACTAAAATGAATCAAGTCAGAAAAAATAAGTCCGGCACTACTGGTTACTTTATTTTCTATAGTTGGAGTTACAAAATGTAAATCTACGTCAGCTCCGTACTCCTTTGCTTCGTAAAAAATATGAGCAGGACCATTGATATCTAAGAGATGTACCTTGGGAGGTACAACAAAAAGAACCTTTCTTCTAGTTGTATTATTATCCTTATGCAATGACTTAAAATTATGTTTTGAATTTTAAATAAACTTTAATCCGTATCAAAAAGCAATTCAGAATCTAAATCTACGCATTCAATTCCATTTCTTTTGAGTAGATCTATAACTTCTTGTGAAATATCACTTGTACATTCGATCCTTAATACATTATCGCAATCTTCCAGATCAAAATTCCACCTAATTATTGCTGGTAATGCATCTATAAATGGTGAGATCGAATTTGCTTTTTCAGTAGAAGTTACAGTCGTTTTAAATACTAAAATCATTTGTTCTCATTTATGATTTCTTCAAGATCGCTCCAGACACCTCCGTTGTATACCTTTTTAATCCCCCGCTCTTTTAATAAATTCACTGCTTTAATACTTCTCAATCCATGAGAACAACAAGTAATATAGATTTTACTTGTATCCAGCTCAATATACCTTTCTCTTATGCTACCAAGAGACATATTAATAGCGTTATTAATATGACCTTCTGAAAACTCTTTTGAAGTTCTAACATCTAAAATAATTGCACCTTTTGCTACTAAACGATCTAAGTCTTTGGCAATATTTACTTGCTGATATATTTTATAAGTACCATATATGATGATTACAAGTATAAGTGTTAAGAGTATTTTGTTCATAATGTAGATTGATGTATTTCTTTAAGTATTTTTTTATCGATATAAAAAGTGCCAAAAGGAAAGAAACAAGCAATAATAACTTTACTTGTTGTTCTTTTAAAATTCCATTTCTGTTCTACTGCAACCTTCAATGTATTAAAAACAAAAAGTACAAAGAATATTCCATGAGCCTGTCCTATAAATTTTACCAGAATTGGTTCTCGAAGCATATACTTAACCGGAACAGCTACAAACATCAATAACAATAAAGAACATCCCTCAAGATATCCTAATATTCTTAATCTTCCGATAGTAGAGTTTAAATAATTCTTCATTATAATGAGTTTAAAAAGTTCTTATGTAAGGGCGATTTGAAAGAGGAGAAAATGGCCAGGGGATTGCTATTAGAATAATTAGTAATGCGATTGTAAACCAGATCACCGTAGTTTTATATTTATCTTTTTTATTCAATTTCCTTTTAGCTAAAGCAGAACCTATCGTTAAAACTATAATAGCCGAGCACATCAATAAAAAATGAATCAAACCAAAAAAAACTATATCCATTTCATAAAAAGCATCTTTAAGGTTTCTCCAGAAGTATTGAATAATTGGACTTTGAGCGTATAAAATAATTCCTAGTACTAACTGAATGTGAGCAATCGTAACAGTCCAATGGCGTATTGAATTATCTATTTTGTAATATGGTAAATTGTAAAAGTACCCTTTATAAGACCTGTATAACGTCAATATTAACGCCAATAAAACCAACCATTTTACTAATGAATGTAAGATCAAAACTGTAGTATACATATATTATTTCTCTTATTATTTTTTAAAACTTACCAAACGGTATGTTTTTGATTAAAAAAAATTACTCTATACTGCTTAAGTATCTTTTTAACTCCTTTAAATATACCTGATAGCAATCAACACCATACAACTTACCTAGGTTTCTAATCCCCATATAACTTGTAATAATAAAGACAGATGATTCTTTTACGTTTAATTCTTTACAAATTTGACCAGCTTTTTTACCTCTTGTTAGGACTTCTTCTAAGGTATTTTGCATTTCATCAATAAGTCTTGACAGTGCTTTGTTAAAGGAAGCATTAAGTGGAGCCATCTCTTCAATAATATTTACAGCAGGACAACCGTATCTTGGATCAAAGGCAGGATCTTCAATCAAAATAGATTTGATCATATCATAAATGCTTTGAGTTGCCGGTTTATTCTCATTTAAAGGAATGACTAATGCTTTATACATCCCCGGATACATTATTTCATTGATCATAGCCAACCCCATTTCATCTTTATTTTTAAAATGATAAAAAAATGACCCTTTAGAAACTGAAGTAAGCGCAATGATATCATCCACACTAGTCGATTGATATCCCTTTTTGTAGGATATCTCAAACGCTTTCTCCAGAATCGTATGCCTGGTGTATTCACCTTTTTTCAAAAACTTACCATTTAGTATGTTTTACAAATATACAGATTTATTTAAAATAAGCATGTCACGTTCATAAGGTTTCAATTGTCATATTGTATTAAAACGAAAAGTTTATCTATTTTACAATGTAAATTAAAGCTATACTATTCGTTCATAATTTCTAAACACTACTATGAAATGAAAAATGACACTTTAGACCTACATACCTATCACAACCTCTTGTTTCCTTACGCTTATAATATTTTAGGATCTGCAGAAGATGCTAAAGATGTTGTTCAGGAAGTTTTAAGTAAATATTTAAAAATAGATGCTACTGTTAAAAACGAAAAAGGGTATCTTATTACCAGTGTTATTAATCAAGCTATAAATATTAAAAATAGACAGAAAAAGAACCTTTCTGGAGATATTCTTCTGCCAGAACCTATTGCTACAGAAGAGTCAGATATAGCATTACATCTAAAAGATATTATATCCTATTCTTTACTCATTCTACTGGAACAACTTAATGTAAAAGAAAGAGCTGTCTTTATTTTAAAAGAAGCTTTTAACTATTCTCATCAGGAAATTGCAGAAGTAATTTCGGAGACTAAAGAAAATTCAAGAAAACTACTTAGCCGTGCAAAATCAAAGCTCAGAACCTCTAAAAGACCTAATAATACACTAAAACGTAGTGAAAGCAATATCTATTTAAAAAAATATATCGCTGCTATCCAGGATAGGGATGTAAAAAAACTAGAATTACTTTTTACAGAAGATATACAAATTGTTGCTGATGGTGGTAACGAAATTAAAGTGTTACGAAATCACACTAGCGGAAAATCAGCATGTATCGACCTCATGTTTGAAGTATTCAAAAAATTTCTACAACACCAAGAAGTAAAGCTCACAGAAATTAATCACCAACCTGCAATTCTTTATTTTACAAAAGGCAAACTATTATCTTGCTTGGTTTTCTCTATTGATGATAATGAAAAAATCTATCGCATAAGCTCTATTATAGATCCTAAAAAGCTAATTAACATTACTGAGCATATTAATTAATGTCACGTTTTCTTTTTCTGGTTTGTCTTATTAGCAAATCTAAAATTTAAGAAAATGAAAATATTGTTACGGATTGATTCCAGCTCAAGAACAGAAGGTTCACATTCAAGGAAACTTGCAGATTTTATTGAAAAACATTGGAAATCTAATCATCCAGATGGCCAAGTACGATATCGTGATTTAGCAACATATCACATACCACACATACAAAATGATACTATCCTTGGTTTTTATACTCCAGAACACCAACACAACAACGTCCTTAAAAAAGCACTATCGACCTCTAATGAGTTAATTAGTGAATTAGAAAATGCAAACGAAATTCTTATTAGCAGTCCGCTATACAACTTAAACGTTCCTTCTAATCTTAAAGCCTATTTTGATCAAATTACCAGAGTTGACAAAACATTTGGAGTTGATGAAAAAGGGAATTATTTTGGAATGCTAAAAGAAAAAATAGCATACCTAGCACTTGCAAAAGGAGGTTCTTATAAAGGAACTCCAATGGAAAAATATGATTTTCAGGAGCCTTATCTAAAAGCAATTTTACATCACATTGGTATTGATGTAAAAAATACATTTTCTATTGAGGGTACTTCTAACCCAGAAGTATTACAAAAAAAACTCAATGAAATTCATCAACAAATTCAAGAAAACATTTAAAAATAGTATATCATGAAAGAAGATTTTTTTAATGATGCATTAGAAAACAATGCTGTAGTTGTTCAACCCAATGAAGGAGAAACGTTTACTATGAACGGTATTTCTTTTACTTTTAAAATTACCAGTAAAGTGTCTAATGATCAATTGGGAGTTTATAATATTGTTTTAGCTCCGCGAGCAATTGGTGCAAAATTGCACTATCATAGATTTATGGATGAAACTTTTATTGTAAATAAAGGAATATTAACAATTATTACCGGTACAGATAACACTACTCATAAAGTTGGACCAGGTACCGTGATATATGCACCCAGATTTACTCCCCATGGATTTCAGAATGACACTAATGAAGAAGTCAACATAACTCTTATGTTCAATCCATCTCAAAAGCGGGAAGGTTTTTTTAGAGGGTTGAATGAAACTCTTAGTGATCAACCTATTGATCCTGAAAAATACTTAAAATTGTATAATAAATACGATAGTTTTCCTGTGGACACAGCGAATATGTTACCTATAAGAAACAAATAGCGTTTTCAAAAATACTAAGTATATGTAAATTTAAATTTAGGATGATAACAGATTTGATAATTATCCTGATAAACCTTTACATTCTTTTTATGTTTATTGTTATATCTCAAATGTTTCTTATAAATTGAGCATTTATTATCGCATACAATGAAAAAGAAAAGAATAACCTTAAAAGATATAGCAAATGAATTTAATGTGTCTATTGCTACAGTTTCTAAAGCTCTCAATGATAGTTACGAGATTAGCACTAAGACTAAAGCTAAAATTCAGGAATACGCAAAAGAACATCATTACAAACCCAATAGTATTGCGTTAAACTTACAAAATAAGAAGACCAAAACTATTGGGGTTATTATTCCGAATATCTTAAATCATTTTTTCACCAAAGTATTTGTTGGTATAGAAAAGACAGCTACCGAAAAAGGCTATAACCTCATCACTTGTATTTCTAATGAATCTTATGAAAAAGAGGTTAGCGCAATGGAGCTTCTTAAAAACTCTGCATTAGATGGTTTTATTCTTTCTATAGCAGAAGAAACGCAGGTAAAACAAAACTTCACTCATTTTCAAAACACAATAAATCAAGGCATTCCTATTGTTATGTTTGACAGAGTAACTGATGATATTGAATGTGACAAAGTTATTGTTAACGATAAAGAAGGAGCATATAACGCCACAAATCATTTTATAGAAACTGGCTGTAAAAACATAGCTATTGTTTCTACTATACATAACCTAAGCGTAGGGAAACTAAGATTAGAAGGATATAAGAAAGCACTTTTGGAAGCAGGTATTCCGGTAGATGAATCTCTTATCTTAAAAGTGGATGAATTTAACGATATCAATACTTTACTAAAAGCCTTGCTAGACTCTAGAAAAGTTGATGCGATGTTATGCTTAGAAGAAGATTCTGCAGTAAATACATTAAAAATGGTTTCTTCAAAAGGATATAAAGTTCCTGAAGATATTTCTATTATTGGTTTTACTAACGGAGTCCTGCCTAGATATGTTACACCCACCATTACTACAATTAGTCAACATGGTATCTACTTGGGAGAAACTGCTACCAAAATGCTTATTGAAAAATTAGAAAATGAGAATTCTGAAACATCTCATACTACAAAAGTGATAAAGACCAATCTCATAGAACGTGAAACCACCAAACCTCTCTATTAACGTATATTTTTTGCTATACTAAATTTAAAAGTGCTGCTATTTTTATAAAGTTCTTTTGCTTTTAAAAGTGCAGACGGAAAATGCTCATGATTGGGAGCGTCTGGATAATTCTGAGTTTCAAAACAAATTGAAGGAAATGTACCATATTTTACTCCATTTCTGAAGTTCCAATCCGGAAATTCTTCCAAGGTATAAATAACAACTGCAGGTTGATTTGTATACACATCCATCTGAATCCCTGTTTTTGGAGAATAAACAGATGCCTTTGCTTCTTTTTCTTTATCAAAAATAAAAGCATCATCAATGATTCCTTTTTCTTCAAGTATATCTAGTTTTCTTGATACCAAAAAATCATATTTTGTATTAGCAACGGACTGTATTTTTCCTGTTGGTAAATGTTTTTTATCAACCTCTAAATAAGTAGAGCAGTTCAACTTTAACTCATGATCAGCAATTGTATTCTCTCCACTTAGATTATAGTATGCATGATTTGTAAGATTTATTATAGTATCCTGATCTGAAATTGCCTGATATATAATATTTAATTCATTATCATTAGTCAATTGATACGTCACTTTAACCCCAAGGGCCCCTGGATATCCTTCTTCCATATGTTCACTATAGTAAGAAAGAGAAACTGATAATTCTTCTTCATCGATATCATCTATTTCCCAAACTTTTTCATCAAAACCTTTTCTTCCCCCATGCAGATGAACTCCTTGTTCATTATGAAGTTGATATTCTATACCGCCTACAATTATTTTTCCCTTAGAAATCCTACCTGCATACCTCCCTACAGAAGCACCTAAAAACTTGGATTCCTTTCCTTCTGATTTTGTAATATAGTCCTGCAATGTATCAAAACCTACAACCACATTAACTAATTCTCCTTCAATATTTGGTACTTCTAAACTCGTAATGGTTGCTGCAAAATTGGTAATTTGCAATTGCATCCCATTGTTATTTTTTATCGATAAAATGAATACTTCTTTTTGATTATGAAAGCCAAATGATTTCTGCTGTATTCGTGTTCTTAATTTCCTCAATCTAAAAATTTATTTATTGTAATTTAATCAAAGTTATACATATAATCGGTAAGAATCTTTAATATCATTTATTTTACAAAATATCACAACCTATCCGAATTGAACATTTAAAAAAAACCAGAAACTACTATTTAAAATAGTAGTTTTTGGTTTTTATGTTTGTTAAGAGTATTCTTCAAGAACACTCAATAGACCAAAAAAATAAATTCTAAAAAAATCTTATATATATTGATTTATAATATTTTCAAAAAGCTCTTGTTTACCGCTTTGTAATTCTAATTCTCCATTTTCTACAGCGATATCATAAAGTTTGTTTAGATCTAGTTTTCCTTCTTCGAATGCTTTACCATTACCTGAATCAAAAGAACTATATCTTTTTTCTCTTAAACTCTCATATGAAGAAGATGAAATAATCTTATCTGCTATAGTTAGAGCTCTTGCAAATACATCTGCACCTCCAATATGTGCCAGGAATACATCTTCCATATCTGTAGAGTTTCTTCTTATTTTTGCATCAAAATTTACGCCCCCTCCTTGTAAACCACCAGATTTAAGGAAAACCAACATTGCTTCTGTTACTTCAGCAATATTATTTGGAAATTGATCTGTATCCCAGCCGTTCTGATAATCTCCTCTATTAGCATCAATACTCCCTAGCATGCCTGCATCTGCAGCAACTTGTATTTCATGCTGAAATGTATGTTGTGCCAATGTAGCGTGATTCACTTCTATATTAATCTTAAAATCTTTATCTAATCCATGTTCTTTCAGAAAAGCAATAGAGGTTGCCGTATCAAAATCATATTGATGTTTCATAGGTTCCATCGGCTTTGGCTCGATAAAAAATGTTCCTGTAAACCCTTGCCCTCTTGCATAATCTTTTGCTGCAGTAAGGAATTTACCCATATGGTCCAACTCTCTTTTCATATTGGTATTAAGAAGTGACATATATCCTTCTCTTCCTCCCCAGAAAACATAATTTTCACCATTTAGGGCAATGGTTGCATCCAATGCTAACTTTACCTGACCTCCAGCTCTCGCTAGCACATTAAAATCAGGATTTGTAGCAGCTCCATTCATGTATCTCGGGTTCGAAAAGCAATTCGCAGTTCCCCATAATAATTTTACACCAGAAGCTTTTTGCTTTTCTTTTATATACTCTACAATGCTCGATAATCTTTTTTCAGATTCTGAAAATGTCGATGCTTCTCTTACCAAATCATAATCATGAAAACAGAAGTAATCAAATCCCATTTTGGTAATAAATTCAAAAGCTGCATCTGCTTTTTCTTTTGCCGCCGTAATGGCATCCTGAGATGAATCCCATGCAAAATTTAACGTCCCTGGCCCAAATGGATCTGCTCCTGTGCCGCAGAAGGTATGCCAATATGCAATAGCAAATTTAAAATGTTCTTTCATTGTTTTACCAGCAACCACTTTATTAGCATCATAGTGCTTAAATGCCAATGGGTTATTCGAAGTAACACCTTCAAACTTTATATCTCCAATCCCTTTAAAATATTCTTTATCTCCAACTAAAGCCATCTATTTATTCTTTTATGATTTTTTTTAATTCTTTTTTCCAATTATTATACGCCTCCAAATAATCTTCTTTATTCTGAAGTGGGTGATATGTCATTACATGATCATTTTTAGTAATCATCGTACCAAAATCTTTAAATGTACCTTCACTCAAACCTGCTGCTCGAGCTGCTCCTATGGCACCTGTAGTATTATAAATTTCTATTTCCTGATTTATTAGGGTTGCAACAGTATTTGAAAAAATCTCTGAACGGAATAAATTATCATTACCAGCACGTATCACTTTAATATCTGTTCCATCTTTCTTTAAAATTTCCATCCCATACACAAATGAAAATGCAATTCCTTCTAATGCTGCTCTAAAGATATGAGACCTTGAATGTTTATTTAAATTAATATTACATATATGAGTTCCGATGGTTTGGTTGTCAAACATTCGTTCTGCACCATTACCAAATGGAATTAATTGTAAATTATTAGAACCTATAGGCACTTTTGAAGCATGAGAATTCATCGTCTGATAAGAATTCGTCTCAAGGTTAAGATTATTTTTCAACCATCTATACTGAATCCCAGCTCCATTAATACATAACAGTTTTCCAATACTTGTAGTTGTATCAGAATGATTAACGTGTGCAAAGTTGTTAAACTTAACTCCTTCTTTTGCATAAAGGGTATCTGTTACCGCATAAAGAACACCAGACGTCCCTCCTGTAGCAGCAACTTCTCCCGCATTAAAAACATTAAGGGATAAGGCATTATTGGGCTGATCCCCCGCTCTATAAAGGATGGGGATTCCAGCACTAAGGCCACTTTCTTCTGCCCCTTCTGAAGATAGTTCTCCCTGGTTAGAAAACGTCGAGACTACCTCTGGTATCAAATCTGGATCTATATCATAATGTTCTAATAACCATTTTGCAGGTTCATCCTTTTTAAAATCCCAAAGTGTACCTTCTGATAAACCAGATCTTGTAGTATTAGCAATTCCTGTAAATTTATAAGCAATATAATCTCCCGGTAATAAGAACTTATGTACTTTTTTATATTTTTCAGGTTCATTATCTCTTACCCATTTTAATTTAGAAGCAGTAAAATTTGCAGGTGAATTGAGTATCGTAGTCATACATTGTTCCTCCCCTATCTCTTGGAATGCTTTATTTCCTATTTCTACAGCTCGGCTATCGCACCAAATGATAGAATTTCTGATCAATTCTCCATCCTCATCTATAAGCACTAATCCATGCATTTGATATGAAATCCCAATTCCTTTTATTTGATCAGGACTGATCATATTCTCTTTAAGAATACGTTTTGAAGCTTTACAAACATTTTGCCACCAGAATTCTGGATTTTGCTCTGCCCACTCTTCATGAACCGAAATAATATCCATTTCTTCCTCAGGTTCATTTACTGAAGCAATCGACTTACCAGTTTTGGCATCAACTAAAGCTGCTTTTATTGAAGAGCTTCCGATGTCAAATCCTATATAATACATACTATTAATTTTGAGGGTCCTAAATTAATTTTTATAAGATTTCATTCAAAGAAAGTATGCTTTAAAACCCCAAAAATCACTTTCAAAAAAGCAAAAAAAAAGAATATTTACATGCAGAAAAAACTCACAAAACATTAAATATCAAATATATACAAACGTTTTTACAAACATTTCTTTTTCTCTCAAACGTTTAAGTAAATAATCAACTTACTAAAGCATCTATTCTTCATTTTTAAACCTTAGGAACGTAAGTAAACAAAATTTTAACATTTAAAATTTTGTTTTACTAGACGAGTGGTCATACTTTTGTGTCGGAAAAGAAAGATAATGTCAAAAACCCTAAAACACGAAACAAAAGCCGATCACCTTCTTGAGAAAGGTATGGAAATTGTTTGGTCAAAAGGGTACAATGGTACAAGCGTAAATGATATTGTTAAAGCCGCTGAAGTACCTAAAGGTTCTTTTTATTTCTATTTTGATAGTAAAGAAGATTTTGTTGTTAAAGCACTGGATAAATATTTTTCTTCACAATTTACACCTGCATTAAATATTTTACAGGATAAATCAGTTTCTCCGAAACAACGTTTAACCAATTTTTATGAGTATAGGATTGAAGTACTCAAAAAAGAGTTAGAATGTAAACTAGGCTGTATGGGATGCAATTTAAGTAATGAAATGGCAGAACATAATGACAATATTCGTGAAGCCGTTTTGCTAAAAAATAATTTTGTAAAAGGAGAAATTACAAAAGTAGCTCTAGAAGCTCAAGAACAAGGAGAAATTGAAGCCTCAATGGATGTAGTGAGCATGGTAGAATTTATAGAAGATGCAGGTAAAGGTGCTATGACGACTATGAAAGAAATGCAAAGTGCATCGCCTATTGACAACCTCTTAAAAATGACAAAAAAGGTATTTTTAAAATAATTTTTTTTTGATCACATTATAGATGACTGGTCAATTATTTAATATTAAACAATTCTAACCTATAATTATGAAGTAAAATTTAATAAATCAATAAACAATCAAAAAAATAGATGACCGGTCAAGTATTTAAATTTTTCTTTCGTACCGTGTCCAATTATTAATCATTTATTCGTCTACATATAAAACTCGCATCATGTCTTCTTATTTTAACCAACAAGTCGACTGGTCAACTAATCAATAAAAAAATGAATGCACTTAAAAAAGCGAGCAACGTTACTAATACGTTTGCAAAAAAATGGGCTGAATTTGTTATCAAATTTAAATGGCCCGTACTAATTACAACGCTGATTTTAGCTTTAGGGCTAGGTTCACAAGGTAATATGGAATTTGATGGAGATTATCACGTATTTTTTAGTGAATCCAACCCTGAATTAGAAGCCTTTGATGCTTTACAGGAGAAGTATACCAAAGATGACAATATTGTTATTGTTTTATCCCCTTCAAATGGTGATATATTTACCAAAGAAAATCTTATTGCGATTGAAGAACTCACTGCAGAAGCCTGGAACACTCCTTACTCTTCCAGAGTAGATGCTGTAACTAACTTTCAGCATACAAGCGCACAAGGAGATGATCTCTATGTAGATGATTTATCCTATGAATCTGCATCCAAAACAGATGCCGAAATCAAAATTATTAAAGAAAAAGCACTTAAAGAACCTTTACTCGTAAATCGCATTTTAAATGAAAAAGGTAGTGTTACTGCAATTAACGTTACTGTTAGACTGCCAGGAGAAGATAGTGCAAAAGAAATTCCAGAAGTAACTGCTTTTATTCGTGGAGCCATTTCAGATTTTCAGGAGAAACATCCAAATTTTCAGGTACATTCCTCAGGTTTAGTACCTCTTAATACAGCTTTCTTCGAATCTTCTATGAGAGATATGATGTTAACTATGATTATGCTAATTATTGTAATCATTACTACATTGATTCTTACCAGAAACTTTTTTAGCACCTTAGCTACTTTAGTTGTTGTATTATTCTCTATTATGAGCGCCATAGGGTTTGTAGGTATTATGGGTATTAAACTCACTCCTCCTTCTTCTGTATTCCCGACTATGATATTAACTCTCGCTGTAGCCGATAGTATTCATATACTGATCACTATGCTTCAGAAAATGCGTAAAGACGGATATACAAAAAAAGAAGCTTTAGCCGAGTCCATGCGTCTTAACTTTATGCCAGTTTTCATCACCAGTTTAACCACAGTTATTGGATTTCTAACTATGAATTTTGGGGATGTTCCTCCATTTTGGGACCTCGGAAATATCACAGCATTCGGAATGACAATGGCGTTTATTTTCTCCACAACTGCACTACCAGCCCTAATGGCAATTTTACCCGTAAAAGTTAAAGAGAAAAAAGAAACAACTGAAACAGAAAAATTGGGATGGTATACTAACCTTGGTCTTTTTGTAGCCAAACAACCTGTAAAACTCACTTTGATTTCAATAACCATCATTAGTGGACTTACTTATTTGGCAACCAAGAATCAATTTAATGATGAATTCATCAATTATTTTGATGAGACCGTACAATTTAGAAGTGATACTGATTATATAAGTAACAACTTAACTGGAATATACAATGTTGAATTTTCTGTAGGAAGTGGTGAAAGTGGTGGAATTAATAATCCACAGTATCTTAAAAAATTAAATGAGTTTGAAGACTGGTTAGATGAACAACCAGAAGTTGTTCATGTAAATGCTTTTAGCGAGGTTGCCAGGAGGGTAAATAGATCCATGCATGGCGATAATGAAGCCTATTACAATGTTCCCAGTAACAGGGAAGAAGCTGCTCAATATCTATTATTATACGAGCTTTCTCTTCCATTTGGATTAGACCTAAATAACCAAATTAATGTAGATAAGTCTGAGACACGAGTAACAGTAACTATCGAAAATATCTCGAGTGCAGAAATGATTGCTTTTTCTAAACGAGCAGAAAATTGGTTAAAAAATAATACTCCAGAACCTATGCATACTATAGGAGTAAGTCCAACACTTATGTTTTCAAAACTAGGGTTTCGTCAAGCCGATAGTATGTTTAAAGGAAACGTTATTGCTTTAATCTTGATTTCTTTAGTATTAATGTTTGCTTTAAGAAACTTTAAGCTGGGGCTCTTAAGTATTATCCCGAATGTGACTCCTGTCTTGGTTGGGTTTGGTTTTTGGGCTATGTACAAAGCACAAATTAATACTGGTATGGTTATCGTTTTTGGTATGACTCTAGGAATTATAGTAGACGATACGGTTCATTTTATGAGTAAGTTTCTTCGGGCTCGTAGAGAACTTGGATATGACTCAAAACAAGCTGTGATTTATGCCTTCGAAACCGTAGGTAAAGCATTAGTAACGACAACCATAGTTCTCCTGGCAGGATTTGCAGTACTATCTACCTCATCGTTTGCTTTAAATAGTTACATGGCACGAATCACGGTTATCATTATTCTAGCCGCACTAATTATCGATTTTATATTACTTCCCTCACTACTTATTCTTGTGAGTAAAAAAAGTGAAACCAAAGCTCCTGTGCAGGAACTAAAACCACAAGTACAACTTGATAAATAACATATCCAATATTAAAAATTAAAACAATGAAAAAGCTAATTTTTACAGTAATAGCATTAGTAGCAATAACCAATTTAAACGCTCAAAATGCTGCAGAACGAGGTTTACAAGTTGCTAAAGCAGCTGATAAAGCCGATCAAGGTTTCAATAGCTCTATTGTAAACCTAAAAATGACCCTTAAAAATAAGAATGGGCAAACCAGTGAACGATTATTAATAACAAGAACTTTAGAGCAAACAGAAGATGGGGATAAATCTTTAATCGTTTTTAATAGTCCAAAAGATGTAAAAGGTACTTCCACACTTACCTTCACTCATAAAGTCGGATCAGATGATCAATGGTTGTTCTTACCTTCTATTAAAAGAGTAAAAAGAATCTCTTCTAATAACAAATCAGGTCCTTTTGTTGGAAGTGAATTTGCGTATGAAGACCTTTCTTCTCAAGAAGTTGAAAAATACACCTATACATTCTTAGAGGAAAAAGGAAATCTTCTGATTGTAGAACAAGACCCCGTTGACCCAAAATCTGGTTATACCAGACGTCTGGTAACCTATAATAAAGAAAAAGGATATCGTCTTGAAAAAGTGGAATTTTACGATCGAAAAAATTCATTATTAAAAACGCTCAATTATAGTGATTATAAATTGTACAAAGGCAAATTTTGGAGAGCACTCACTTTGCATATGGTAAATCATCAAAGTAATAAAGAGACTGTTTTAAAATTTGGTGAATATAATTTTGAAGCAAAACTTGCAGAGGAGGATTTCACCCAGGTGGCGCTTCAGCGTGCCGGACAGTAAATACATATCATAATGGAACACACAAGGTTAAGTTTACTATACTCTATAGCAGTTCTTTGGATTAGTGGATTGTTATTATTAGTTAAGCCAAGCCTTGTGTTCTCCTTTTTAAATAGTAGCACAACATATCCGCTAGAATTGGCTAACTTATTGGGAGTACTATTCTTAATCATAGGGTCTTTTATAACTCTAATATTTAAGTATAGAGTAGAAAAGATTTATAAATGGACGATCTTGATTCGTATCTTTTTTAGTTTATGTTCCTTAGGACTATACTTCGTATATCACAATTCTTTTTTCGTTACTCTGCTTTTTATGATTCTTATCGGAGTATTGATTACAGTGCTTGGCCTTGTCAAAGACCAGGAAATAAAAAAATAGTACATGAAAATTAAATATATTTATTACCTACTTCTGTTATCAGGAGTATTTACTACATATGCTCAAAACGAAGATGTAAAAAAAGTCAATCATGATTTTGAGCTAGAATTAGAAAGTGAATACCGATATTTTTATGACGATGCTCTTTTTGAAGATCAGAAAGATCATTTCCCTTCTTTTGCTATACGTCCAGAATACGCTATTGATTGGAACAAAGGTTATGAAAGTATCAATTTTAAAGGTTTTTTCAGACTTGATGTTGATGATGACCGTACTCATTGGGATATACGAGAATTATATTATCAAAAAGCCAAAAATAATTGGGAATTCAGTCTTGGACTCAAAAAGGTATACTGGGGTGTAACCGAAAGTAACCATTTGGTAGATATTATTAACCAAACCGATGCAGTTGAAACTTTTGATGGTGAAGAAAAACTCGGACAGCCTATGGCACAATTTACCTGGATTACTCAAAATTTAGGAACTTTTGATTTCTTTTATCTCCCCTATCACCGTAAACGTACCTTTGCCGGTGAAAAAGGAAGATTACGTTTTCCTGTAGTTATTGACAAAGAGGATTTGCAATATGAAAGTAGTGCAGAAGAATGGCGTCAGGATATTGCATTTAGATGGAAGCATTATTTTGATATTGTAGATATTGGAGTATCACACTTTTACGGTACAGGTCGAGAACCTCTTTTTGATTTTGATGCTACAGGAAATATTAATGCCTTTTATCCTGTCATTAACCAAACTGGTTTAGAATTACAGATTACTCATGATGCTTTTCTCTGGAAACTAGAATCTATTTATCGTAATGCAGATGCTCAGGATTTCTTTGCTTTGGTTGCTGGTCTGGAATATACGTTTTCTAATATTGATGGAAATGGCCTGGATATAGGATTATTAGGAGAGTATTTGTATGATGAACGCGATGAACTTGCTTTAAATGCATTGCAAAATGATCTGTTTTTTGGAAGCCGAATAGCTTTTAATGACACTCAAGATACTTCAATCTTAATTGGAGGTATTACAGATCTAGAATCTGATAGTACCATATTCAGTCTAGAAGCTTCTCGACGTTTTGGCAGTAGCTGGACTGCAGAAGTAGAAGCTCGAATATTTAATAACATCGATCAAAATGAATTAATCTTATCTAATTTTAGAGAAGATAGTTTTTTCAGAATTTCAATTTCTAAATATTTTTAAGTATTAATTTCTAAATCCTTTTCATAGAAAGAAAGTTTTTTACTCTTCATACAGCAAGATATCTTTTAGTATTTTTACTAAACAAGTGATATCACATGAAGAGAAAACAACCTGTAAAAATCAAAAAAACAAAGTTAGCTAAGAGCTTTGGAAAAGCTCCGGGAACTGTAGTATATATAGGTGAAAAAGAGCATCTTTCAACAAAAATAGAAATTCATGATTACACTAAAGATTCTTATAAGATAACCGAAACTGATAATATTGAAGATGCTTTTGTATTTAAAGGAAATGATCATACTTCCTGGATTAACATAAACGGATTAAGTCACACAAAAGAGATTACCCGAATTGGAGAATTTTATGGATTACATCCTTTGTTGCTTGAAGATATTGTAAATACAAATCAACGTGCCAAAATAGAAGAGTATGAGACTCATGTTTTTTTGGTTTTAAAAATGATGTATTTTAATAAAAAACAAGAATTTACGGTAGAACATATATCAATTGTACTTGGTAAGGGCTATGTAATTACTTTTCAAGAGTCAGAAGAAGATATTTTTGACCCCCTGAGATCAAGAATATCTAATTCAAAAAGTAGAATTCGTAATTCTTCTTCCGATTATCTTGGATATTCACTGTTGGATGCTGTCTTTGATAATTACTTTGTAGTAATTGAGCATTTAGGAGATAAAGTAGAACTTTTGGAAGATGAACTATTTAACGAAAAAACTAATAGCAATATCACGCAAGATATTCAATCCCTAAAACGTGAAATCCTTAGAATACGAAGAAGTGTTCTACCATTAAGAGAAGTTATTGGTAGAATAATAAAATCTGAAACCGATCTTATTCAAGAGAAAAATAAGGATTATTTTAGAGACTTATATGACCACATTATTCATGTTCATGAAAATATTGATGTATATCGTGAAATGATTTGGGGACTAATGGACATGTATATGACTACCATAAGTAATAAAATGAATGGAATAATGAAGGTCCTAACCATCATTTCAACTATTTTCATTCCCCTGACTTTTATTGTAGGGGTTTATGGAATGAACTTTGAATACATTCCCGAATTAAAGTGGAAATACAGCTATTATGTCCTTTGGGGCATTATGTTCCTCTTATTTTTGGCATTATTAATATTCTTCAGGAAGAAGAAATGGCTTTAAATTATTCATAATATCACCACGAATTTCCAAATAAACAAAAACAGTTAAATCACGGTTAACATTTAGATCCAAGGAGACACTTAAAGGCTTAGAGGATTTACAGCCAAACTATTAAACAACTTAGCTTTTGTTGTAAAAAACTTATTCTGTACTTCTATTTCCTTAAGTTTTGCATCAATAAGGCTTTTTTCTCTTGAATTGATGAGAAATAATGAACTCTCTCCAAAACTAAATTTACGTTCTTCTGCGGCAAGCAAAGTATTATAATCTCTGACTATATTTTCTATTAACTCATTTTGGTTAATAAAGGATTCTAATTCTGCAAATATAGCTGTCACTTTATTTTTAATTTGTAATTGTGTAGTTTCAAGTTCGAATCTAGCATCTTGAACTTTATACTTTGCCAATTTTAAAGCTCCTCGTTCTTTCCTTAAAAAAAGAGGGAAGCTAAAACTAACACCACCCTTATATTCTGCAGTGTTAAAAGATCGTGCTGTTTCTGGTGTTTCTGTTAAAAAATTATATTCTAGATCGATCTTTGGTAATAGCTTATTAGCTTTTAACTTTCTATCGACTTCCAAACCTTCAATTTTATATGCTAAAGATTTAAGTTTAGGGTGGTTTTCTAATGTAAAACTACTTAACGGACTACCTTCTATTTCTAATGTACTATCAATAACTTCTTCAACTTTCTGATCTGGTATCACATTAGATTGCAATTCTATTGGCACATTACCTTCTAACCATAAGAAATTAGATAATGCTAAGGACGACTTCATGAGTTTTACTTTTGCCTGTTCAAGGCTCAAGGTTCTATTCTGAAAAGCAATTTTAGCCTCTGTTGTATCAATAGCTGCTTTATCGCCAGCCAAAGCACTCCTTTTCACACCTTCAAAGCGAATTTTAGCATTTTGTACAAAGTCATTATAAATCTCTTTTTCAGCATAAGCTCTTAACCAATCAAAATAAGCTAAAGAAGCATCATATAAAATTTGATTTACCAATAGATCTCTATTTGCTTTAGTTTGTTCTCTAAAAAATTTAGCTTTACGCAAGGTTGCCATTCTATCATTAATCAATAAACCTCGTGCAATAGGGATAGAGACTCCTGCACTAAAAAGACCATCATCAGGAACAGAATTTTGGGGATTTAGAAAATCACCATCATTTTGTTCAAAACCTCCTTTAAACTCTATACCATACCAGGTTGGAATCTTAAATGTAGCATTTAACAGATCATAATACTCTGTTCCTTTAAATTTCTTTCTATCATAATCTACTTCCATTTTAGGATCAAACCCTCCGCGAGCTTTCATAAGATTTGCTTGTCCGATATCTATATTTAACTCAGCTTGCTTAGTTATCGGATGATATTTTTTTACATACCCCAGGTATTCTTTAAAATTAAGAACAATAGTATCGGTTTCTATTTCTTGAGAAAAGAGTGAAGAGACCAAAAAAAGTAGGGAATACAATAAATAGTTCCTCATTTTATTTTTTTTCAGATATTACTTTTTCTCCATTAGGTTGATAATAATTTGGTGGGAAACCGTTGAGTTTACGCCATAATTCAAACCATATAGGTACATCTTCTAATAATGCAAGTGTTCTGGCTCCGGATCCAACTTGTATTTTTGGCCACTCATGATCATCTTGATCAGGAGCAATTAGAATTCTGTATTTTCCATTTTTACTGATAAAAGTTTCGATAGCAACAATCTTTCCTCCATAAGTACCATATGAAATATTAGGCCATCCGCTAAAAATAATTGCAGGCCAACCATCGAATTGTATACGTATCTTTTCACCTAAGTGAATTAAAGGAAGATCAATAGGTTTTACATAGGTTTCTACTGCCAAATCATATTCAGAAGGCATTATATTCACCAACTGATCTCCTTCTTTGAACGTTTCTCCTACTCCTGATCGTAATGTTTTATTAATAAAACCACTTTGGGGGGCTTTAATGTAATGCATATCATTACGCATTTCATAATTCGTATATTGATTTTCTAGTTTGGTCACCTGAGCTTCTGCATCAAACTGGCTAGATTGCGCCGTAAATCTATCACTCTGCGATTTTGATATTTTATCTGTGTACTCTGCTTGAACGCGATTAATTTCTACCTGTGCATTAATCACTTCATTTTTGCTAGCTAACAATTTATTTTCTTGCGAAATCAATTTTGCCTGTGTTTCCTGCAATTTCAATCTTTTTTCCTCTACATCTGTAACTGCTTTTAATCCTTCATTCTGTAATTGCTCAGTACGATTATATTGACGTTCTGCTATTGTAACATTGGTTTTTGCAGCTTCTAAATCTATACTGTCACTTTGTACCTTTAGTTTTGATTGTAACAGTTTATTTTTGGCTTGTTGTAGTTTTAGACTTCGCTCATTAACCAAAGCACTTGCTTGATTTTCTAAAGCCTTCACCTTTTCCTGATAGGAATTCACTGCCATTGATTTTGCCTTAATTTGTTGACCAGTACGCGCTACCAGATTAGGATCAAAATATTCATTTTTCACTTCAGAAATAAATAAAATAGTATCTCCTTTCTTTACAAAATCTCCTTCTTGAACATACCATTTTTCTATTCTACCTGGTATCGGTGATTGAATGGTTTGCGGACGTTGATCTGGTTTTAACGTGGTTAAATAACCATCTCCAGAAATATTTTGAGTCCAGGGAAGAAAGAGTATAATAAATACAGATACGGCAAATATTTTCAAAAAACGATTAAAATATTTATGATGCCTTTTGTGAAAGACCTTTTGAATCGCATTATAATCAGAAAGGTCAACCTTCTTATTTAATGTATTATGTGAGATATTCAACATAGTTCTTTATTTATCACTTATAATTTTACCATTTTCGATATTGATAACTCTACCGCATCGTTTTATCCATTTGTTATTTTGACTCACTACAACTAGAGCCCAAGGGTTGGAAGAGTCTGTAAGAAAATCCATAATTCTATTTACTTCCTGATCATCAAACTGATCTAATGGATCTTTTAAAATTAAAAGTTTAGGTTTTCTAACAATACTTCTAGCCAAAACTATCTTTTTAGCTATAGTATAAGACATTTGTTTTCCTTCTGGATACAGTATCGTTTTTAGACCTTTGGGTTGTTCCTTTACAAATTGAGTAAGTCCAACTTTTTCAAGAGCCCAATACACATCTTCAAAAGGGATATCGGTATCCCCAAAAGTTATGTTTTCCAGTATTGTACCTTCAAAAGGGGATTCCTCTGTTAGAGACTGTCCCAAATGAGCTCTGTAGTAATTAAGATTAATTCCTCTAAGTTCTACATCATTTATATAAATACTCCCTATATTAGGTTCGATAAGCCCAGCTATTAATCGTAATAACGTTGATTTACCAGATCCATTAGACCCCTGCACCAGAATAGTACAGCTTTCTGTTATTTTGAGTGAGACATCATCCAATATTTTTCTTTTGCCTTCGGGAGTAGCATAAGAAACGTGATCTAGTTCTACTGTGAATCCTTCATTTGTTTTAAAAGGTTTTTCACCTTCTTGCGGTTCTAAATCTTTATCCACAACCTGTCCTAATTTTTCGAGAGAAGTTAGAACATCATAGAAAGATTCTAAGCCAGTTATTAATTTTTCTACAGAACCAATAACTAATACTATAATAATTTCTGCAGCAACAAATTGTCCTATATTCATTTCTTGATTAAGGACGAGAATACCTCCTATGAGCAAAAGTCCAGCAGTTACCAAAACTTTAAAACCAATCATTTGAATGAATTGAATCACTAGCACTTTAAAATGACTTTCTCTTGCCGAAAGATATTCTGATACTAATGCATCATTTTTTTGTAATGCAAGATTTGTTTTTCCAGAAAGCTTAAAACTTACTATAGATCTCGCTATTTCTTGAATCCAATGTGCAACTTTGTATTTACTTTTGGATTCTTTTAGACTTGTTTCTAAACCACGTTTAGCAGTATATTTAAAGACTATATACACCAGAAGTAATAATAATAATCCATAAATTATAAAAAATGGATGATAAAATGAAAGCAGCGTCAATCCAAAAATTATCTGTAAAAGAGCAGCCGGAAAATCAACTAATATCTTAGCTAATCCTTTTTGAGTTGTTAACGTATCAAAAAAACGATTGGCCAACTCTGGCGGATAATAATTACGTAATTCACTCATTTTGATTTTCGGGAAACGATATGAAAATTCAAAAGAGGCTCTTGTAAAGATTTTTTGTTGAACATTCTCTATTATCCGAATTTGCATAAGTTGTAATAATCCAACAAACAAAACACCTGCGGTTACCAGAATTACTAAAATAATCCAGGAAGTGCTAATTTGAGCACCTTGTACCAGATTGATAATTGCCTGAATACCTAGAGGAAGTGAAAGATTAACTAATCCTGCAAATATCGCATAATAAAATGTCTGCAAAATATCCTTTTTGTCAAGCTTCAAAAGCCCTATTAGCCTTTGCCAAGCCGTCAAAACGTTTTTTGCCATAAATTATTTCTTTATCGAATTAAAAACAAGGTTCATAAAATAGGTTGTGGGAGTCACATTTTTATTACAATCAGTTAATGAAGGAAAATGCTCTCTTAAAAAATGTTGATGTAGCGCTCCTTCAATAATTGTACTCGATAAACTAGAGCTATATTGATATTGAGAATCAAATTCTTTAATCATATCACTAAGTCGCATTACCAAACGTTTATAAATAGAGAAATAACCTTCTTTATTTTCTTCATCTACTTCTTTGGTTAAATATGATTTAGAATATTCGTTAATTACAATTTTGTTTAAAAGCACTTCATTAATATGAGAAAAAGAAGAATCCTCTTTTACCGACCTGGTAATGATTTCTATTGCTTTTTTTAATTTTTCTTCCGGATTAGCAATACTATTGGTCGAAAACACTAATTGATATTCTAGCCATCCCCAATACCAAGATGTTAAATACAACAATAGCTTATGCTTGTTTTCAAAATATCGATAAATAGAACTTTCATTAGAACCAATTTTCTCACCAAGTTTCTTAAATGTGAAACTTTCAAAACCAACTTCCTGAATCATAAGAATACTATGCTCTATGATTCTTTTGCCTAATGCAGAAGATTCTGGATCTTTGATATAAATCTTCTCATTAATCCTAACTTTCAAATCCTGAAGTAAATATTTCATTTGTTTATCTTGATTAATTTTAAAAACATTTAGTGCAAATTTAAAAGTAATACTATCAATTACTAATAGATTAACTTTTATTTAACCAATGATATATTTACAAGTCCTTAATAATTAATAATTTTATAATTAGACAAGCCATTTAGTAACCATAAATAAGAATAGTCATGAAAAAAATTCTAATTTTTGCATTATTATCATTTTTTATAGCAAAAGGACACGGAAACACGTCTAATGCACAGGATCCAATTGAAGTTGGAGATATTTTGGTTATCGGAAAGCCTTCTGCCCAACAATATCAGCACATACACTTTCCTAAGACAAATTTCATTATAAAAAAAGGAGGTATCCCTAATTACAAATCGTTGATTGGAGAACGCGTAATCGTTACCGAAGTAGCTCAAGATAAAGAAGGAAATCGCAAGATTACTTTGAAAAGGGAAGATGGACGTAAATTCTTCAATAGTATATCTCGAGTTAAAATAAACCTAGAAAAAGCGCTGGAGAACAAAGAAGTTGCCCTCGTTAGATGATCAGAAAATAAAAAACCATCCCTAGTAAACGGGATGGTTTTTATGCAAAAGTTCAAAGCTTTTGTATTAAATTTTAATTCTTAGTATAATGCTTCTAATGCTATACGGTCAAAATTACTGAATTCTCCGTCTTCATTACCGCTAAAACAAGCGATCATAAAAGAATCAGTATCTAATCCTGCTTGACCTGTTTGGTTGGCAGTCGGTGTACCTGGAATGTGGATTGCTCCTACACCTCCATCACCTTCATTAGAACCATCAGGGCAATTTCTTCTTGCATAGTTAGTATGTCTTAGACCTACAGAGTGACCCATTTCATGACCAATTACATGCTCATTAACATTAGTACTAAAACTATCAGTACCCGCATTGATCTGAATGTATTTGTTAGGTCTACCACCACTTGGGAATCCTGCAGAACCACCACCACCAGAACGGTTATTGTTATATACAACCATATCTACATTACTACCTTGATCTGTACCAAAAGTAAGTACAAAATTAAGGCTGATATTAATACGGTTATAGTTATTTACTGCCCATTGTAAACCAGTACGCATTTTACTGGTAAGTGCATTTCCACTTCCAGTCCAACCCGTTACACGAATAGTTCTACCTTGACTTACAAGATTTCTTGTTCTATACTGCTTAGCATTATTTTCACCCTGTTCTAATGCATGTATGTTTTGTGCAAGTTGATCTAATGCAAAGATAATATCTCCATCTGCAAGAATAGCGTCAAAAGGCTGTTGTCCCGGGTGTTGTACAGTAATATATTCTGCACCAAAATCACTCACACCAGTTTTCAAAAGAGCTTCTCTATGCTCTTTAGATATTGATTCTGTAACTGCTTCTGGTTGAGCTTCGCTGGCAACATCACTTTTTTCACAAGATGTTGAAAAACCAGCAACGATAGCGCAAAGCGCTAGTACTTTGATTTTTTTCATTTTAATAAGTTGAGTTTGTGTAGTTATTAAACTAAAATAGAATTTTTACATCCTATCCTAAATGCAATTATGTAAAAAACTTTGAACTTTTTAAATTTTTGCGAGCTGAAGATATGATATTTTTTTTTAAATATCAGTTAATATTTTAAAGAATTCTCTGTAAATACGGTAAAACCGTAAGATTCTTCTAAAGAAAACGAGGAGAACTTAAAGTGTAATTAATATAAAATCGATCAAATACACAAAGTATGAATTGTACAAATATGTGAAAAAACTGTTAAAACAAAAGAAAAACAAGGATGTTAAATAAAACTTAAACTACCCCAGGAAAAACAGACAAGAAAGTTTTTTCTTACAAATTATAAAGTTTACGATACAAATGTTAAAAAAAACTAAAAAAATTATATATATAACAAATCAATAAAAATTGTACTTAAAAATAACATGATATAAATACAATATTCATCCCAATGGAAGAAAAAAAAGATAAAAAAAAGCCCAATATATGGGCTTAAAAATGATATAATTATTTGGTTCTTTTATACAATCTCTGCACTTAAGCCTGCATCTAACAGCTTAGAACAACGAGGCACTAATTCTTCATACACTCCAGTTTTTACCGTGCATTTTCCTTTGTAATGCACCAATAAAGCACATTGTTCTGCTTGTACAGGAGTATGCTCGCAAGTATATATTAATGTTTCTATTACATGATCAAATGTATTTACGTCGTCATTATACAACACAATCTCATTATTACTTTGATCAACGGTTTTCTCTAGAACCTCTTCTAAAACCTTTTCTTGAGTACTCATAGGGAGGTAAATTATTTTATACAAATATAATAACTTATAACATATAACAATCAATCAACATGTTATTTTAAACCATAAGATGCTGCTATCCAATTATTTCTACTGATATGATCAATATAATTCAAAGTATTGCTCTTACACTCTCTAGTAATCATTTCTAAATCTTCTTTGTAAAACCCACTTAAAAACAATTTCCCTTTAGGGTTTAGAGATGCCACATAATGCTTAATATCTTGCAACAATATATTTCTGTTAATATTAGCTATAATAACATCGTATTTCTTTTCTGAAAGAAGTAAAACATCTCCTTCATAAGCAGTTATACTCTCGCAATTATTACGTTCTATATTTTCTACAGTATTTAAATAACACCAATTATCTATATCTATTGCATCTATTGGCTCAGCTCCTCTCATTTCGGCTAAAATTGCTAAAACTCCAGTACCACAACCCATATCCAATACCTTTTTACCTTTCATATCATTTTTTAAAATATGCTGAATCATCATATGAGTAGTTTCATGATGGCCAGTACCAAAGGACATCTTGGGTTCTATAACAATATCGTATGTAGTATTTGGTTTTTCATGAAATGGAGCTCTTACGCTACAAATATCATCGACAATAATAGGGCTAAAATTCTTTTCCCATTCTTTATTCCAATTGATTTGCTCTATTTCTTCTATAGTATAGTGTATTTCAAATTCTCCCGAATTCAACACATAAATCCCTTCTAGAATTTCTTTATTCCATTCTTCTTTTTGAATAAATGCATTAACTCCTTCCTCGGTTTCTACGAAGCTTTCGAATCCTGCATAACCTAATTCTGCAATTAAGATCTCAGTTGCAGGTTTTTGGGGTGAAACTTTAAAATAATATCCTATATATTTTGTATTCGACATGTTGATTTTTTATGCTTTTGCAAAGGTACTCTTTTAGCTTAATAAAAAAGCACCCTCATAATAAAGAGGATGCTTTTAAATGTATTTAATTTTATGATACTTCTAGATTGCGTTTGCAATTGCTGCAAAACTTTTTGCATCTAATGATGCTCCTCCGATCAATCCACCATCTACATCTGGTTTTGCAAAAATTTCTTCGGCGTTAGCTGGCTTAACACTTCCTCCATATAGAATAGAAACTGCATCGGCTATATCTTGACTATAGGCCTTTGCAATTGCACTACGGATAAAAGCATGCATTTCCTGAGCTTGTTCTGGAGATGCCGTCTCTCCTGTACCAATAGCCCAAACAGGCTCGTATGCAAGAACTACATTTTTCCAGTTAGTCTCTGCAATATGAAAAAGACCGTTCTTTAATTGGTTTTCTACTACAGAGAAGTGATGATCACTCTTACGATCTTCTAATTCTTCTCCGAAACAAAAAATAATAGTCATATTATTTTCTAGCGCTGTATTTACTTTTTCTACAAGTAAAGCATCTGTTTCTCCAAAATACGCTCTTCGTTCACTATGTCCCAAAATCACAGTTTCCACTCCAATATCTTTAAGCATATCAGCAGAAATCTCTCCTGTATAAGCACCATTTGTTGCCTGATGCATATTCTGTGCAGCAACAGTAACATCAGATGATTTTAAAGCTTCTACAGCACCATATAAATTAGTAAAAGTAGGTGCTACAATTATCTCTGCATTCGATGATTGTCCAAGTTCTGTTTTCAACTCTGAAAGTAATGTCTTGGTTCCTGCCAGATTTTTATTCATTTTCCAGTTTCCGGCTACAATTTTTTTTCTCATTAATTTAAATTTTATGTTTTGGTTAAAAGTGTGGTTATACGATTACAAAGCGGTGAGTGACTATATTCTTATCCTTGGATCTAGCCATCCATATATAATATCGACAAATATATTGATTAGTATAAACATAGTTGCTATAATCAAAACAGCTCCCATGATTACCGGAAGATCTAAGGTGTTAAGTGCATCAACAATTTCTTTTCCTAATCCGTTCCATCCAAAAATATATTCTACAAATACTGCTCCTGCCAACATTGAAGCGAACCATCCAGAAATAGCCGTTACTACGGGATTAAGAGCATTTTTTAATGCATGCTTTTTAATCACTTGAAACATAGAAAGTCCTTTTGCTTTTGCAGTACGTATATAGTCCTGACTCATTATTTCTAATAAAGAATTACGCATTAATTGAGTAACTACGGCTAGTGGTCTAATACCAAGTACTATAGATGGCAGGATCAAATTTTTCCATTGAATATAACTCCCTTCTCCAAAATCATCTACTTCATACAAACTTCCTGTCATGTTTAAATTAGTAAACTCCTGTAACACATAACCAAATAACCATGCAAAAATGATTGCGCTAAAAAAAGAAGGAACACTCATCCCTAATGTACTTAACAATTGAATTACCTTATCCGGCCATTGATCTTTGGTCAACGCGCTTATTATCCCCATTAGGATTCCTACAATTATCGCAATACAAATTGCAGAGATTGCGAGAACCGCTGTATTTGGCAATGTTTCACTTATTACTTCACTAACATATTTTCCGTTCTTTTGAAAAGATTCTCTTAAATAAGGAAGTTTAAGTACTGTGACACTTTGATCAGTTTTAAATAACTGAATCGCTGAATATTTTTCGCTCTCAAAATGCGAAAAATCATCGGGATTTAAACTATGAAATGAAATAGGTGAAAGGTCATTTAAGTAGTATAAATATTGCTTAGAAATAGGCTGATCAAAACCATACTTCTTTCTTACATTATTTAATTGCTCTTCACTTTCGTTCTGTCCAAGCATCATTTGTGCCGGGTCACCTGGTAGTAATGTAAAAAGCAAAAAAATTACCGTTACCACACCTAATAAAGTAAGTAAAGCATATCCTATTTTACTGATAAGGTAACTAATCATTATTATTTATTCTTTTCTATAAGCTCTTCAACCTCTTCTAACGTATACAATTTATAAGGAACCCCTAAAATACGTTGACAATACTCCTCTATAGTCTCGCTTAATCCAGCATTTTTCCTTCGCTGATTAACAGATTCAGGATCTTTAATTGGCCAAATCAAACTAATCGATTTTCCTTCTTTTTGATCTATAGTTTCAATATATGTTCCATACGTCTGCGCCGCACCTTGCTTTACCAGATGAAGATCCTCTGCCATAGCAGCGTAATCAGAACCAAATTCTCCTTTTTCTCCAGCTGCTTTAATTAAAGGATAATATTCTTCGAATTTATTAGAATTCATAATCACATGCAAAGCAATTACATTCGTCGGAGAATCACCAACTAAAGTTTTACCAGGATATCCATACTTTTTAAATACCTCTTCTACATAAACCAATTGCGTACTATCAATTTCTTTTCTTTGTTCCCACGAAATATCATGCTGTAGGCTTCCATCTTCTGATTTTGGACCTAAATTAATAATACTATCTAATTGAGCTTTTAATTCTCTATTAACTTTAGGTTTAGGTGGGCCAACTTTTTCCAGCGTAAGCTTTTCTGCATCATTCCAATGCAGCTTTTCTACTATAGTTCCCTTTTTAAGTTTTACAATCCCAGGATTAGAACGCAATATTGTTTTCAGTGCAGTTTCATCAGTGGTGTAAAAATCAAAGTTAAGATCATATTGTTGCTTCGCCTGCGATATATCTTTCGGAGTAGAAGCTGTAAGACCAATTACTTCATAACCTTGAGATATCGCTTTATTTGTAATATCTCTTACCGAATTAAAACCTTCAGCTTCACTTTTAGACAAGTTATAGGTTACAATCAGTATTAAATTTTCTCTTTCAAGAAATTCAACAGTATAATCAATATCATTCTTTTCTATTGCAAAATCATGGATAGGAGGTTCATATCCTTCATCTATAGTTTCTGTTTCAACTTCGATAAATTCACCATCTACTTTTGGATAATCTCCACTAGTAGTCACAATTTTTTCTTCTCCGTTTACATTAAATTTCCAATGGTATGCAAACTCTGCCTTTGGTGCATCATCCGGAACTGCCATCCCCTCTTGTATATTGACTCCTACTTTATAAGCTCTAAAATCAAAAGCAGGCATATGCATTAAAACATAATACGCAAAAGCTAAACAAGCAGTAAAAGAACCAAAAACAACCCATTTATGAATCGCTAATGGATGAATAGGTGTTATATATTTTCTACCAAAGAATAAAACCAATACAAGAACTAAAAGAATTACATCTTTTGTAAAAGACTCCCAAGGAGTTAATGGTAGGGCGTCTCCAAAACACCCACAATCCGTAACCTTATTAAAATACGCCGAATAAAACGTAAGAAATGTAAAAAAGACAATCATTAACAATAACGACCATACTGTAAACTTTGGCAAGTACCCTAATAACAAGGTAATTCCTAATATCACTTCGAAAATCACCAAAAAAACCGCTATCAAAAGCGCAAACGGAATCAAAAATTCTAAGTTAAGCACACCTTCTCCAAAATACTCCTGAAGTTTATATGAAAACCCTAAAGGGTCATTTAGTTTAATAAATCCTGAAAATAAAAAAAGTGCAGCTACAAATATTCTGGAAAAGTTAACGAGTATTTTCATTTTTAAGCCCTAATGTTTTTATATAATTTCACAATATAGTTATGAATACACTATGTCATTTTTAGTTTAACAGTATTTTATACAAATCACTATTTTGCTTCACCCAGATGAATCATTGCAAAAACAGCATAATTAATCATATCTTGATAATTCGCATCAATCCCTTCACTAACCAAAGTTTTTCCTTTATTATCTTCAATCTGTTTCACTCGTAATAGCTTCTGAATAATTAAATCAGTAAGCGAACTTACTCTCATATCACGCCAAGCCTCACCATAATCATGATTTTTATTCATCATTAATGTTTTTGTAATATCAATATGTTTATCATACAATACTGAAATTTCTTCTGAAGATAAATCTGGTTGTTCGGCAACTCCTTTTTCGAGTTGAATCAATGCCATGATACTATAATTAATGATCCCTATAAATTCTGGAATCTCTCCTTCATCTACTTTACGCACTTCATTTTCTTGTAAACTTCGTATACGTTGAGCTTTAATAAAAATCTGATCGGTTAAAGAAGGGAGACGTAGTATTCTCCATGCGCTGCCATAATCTTTCATTTTTTTGACAAATAGATCACGACATACTGTAATCACTGCGTCATATTGTGTAGACGTATCTTGCATAAAACTGTTGAATTTTGCGTAAATTTCGCTTTAATATGGGAATTAAAAAAATCATACCTCAAGTTTAGAAACAAAAAATGTGAAATGAGTCATAATAATGCTACCAATCTTAATCGAAATGACTATTAATCAATTTCATTTGAGCATTAAAAATCATTATCGATAAACCAATCAAACTTCAAAAATGACGATCAATTGCAGAGGCCGCCTAATCGATTTATTTACTCCAAAAGTGATGGGTATTCTTAACTTAACTCCGGATTCTTTTTATGATGGAGGAAAGTATAAAAACGAAACTGAGATCTTAAAAAAAGTGGAGCAAATGCTTCTCGAAGGAGCTACTTTTATCGATTTAGGAGCTTATTCATCCAGACCAGGAGCGGATCATATTTCTACCGAACAGGAAAAAAAAAGAATATTACCTATAGTATCATTACTACTAGATAAATTTCCTGAAATTTTATTATCCATAGATACATTTAGAAGTGAAATCGCAACGGCATGTATAAAAGCCGGAGCAGCACTTATTAATGATATTTCTGCTGGAAATATGGATCAAAATATGATTCCTACTGTAGGAGAATTAGAAGTCCCATATATTATGATGCATATGAAAGGAACTCCACAAACTATGAAAACGCTAGATCAATACGATAATCTTATTCTTGAAATAAACACTTATTTTTCAGAAAAAGTTTCCGAAGCAAAAAAACACGGAGTGAATGACATTATTATAGATCCAGGATTTGGTTTTGCTAAAAACATTTCTCAAAATTTTGAGCTTTTAAAAAATCTAAAGCTGTTACAATTTCATAACCTACCAATTCTAGCTGGAATTTCAAGAAAATCTATGATATACAAAACATTACATCTAAAACCTTCAGAAGCTTTAAACGGTACTACTGCGCTCAATACAGTGGCAATACTTAATGGAGCTTCTATATTAAGAGTTCATGATGTTAAAGAAGCCATGGAATGCTTAAACCTGATGAATCATCTATAATAAACCTAGATTTAAAAATGCTTTTTAAGCTTTTCAAATCTAAATTTCACTAATTTTTCTATTTTTACAAAAACACCAGACATTTGGATTTAATAAACCTTAGAATACTAGACATACTTGATATTGTACTTGTTGCCTTTTTATTGTACTATATCTATAAGTTGGTTAAAGGTACAGCCGCGATTAATATTTTTATTGGAATCGTAATTATTTATCTAGTCTGGAAACTCACACAATTCTTAGCTATGGAGATGCTGAGTAGTGTTTTAGGAGAATTTATTGGAGTAGGAATGTTTGCTTTAATTGTCGTTTTTCAACAAGAAATACGAAAATTTCTTTTAATGATCGGTTCTACTAATTTTGGAAGAAGACGTAAATTCCTAAGACAACTAAAATTTATTAGGGATACTCCTGAAGACAGCCTTACCAATATCCCTGCTATTGTCACCGCATGTATAGAAATGGGTAAGACTCATACTGGTGCTCTTATTGTTATAAAAAGAACCACTTCTTTAGATTTTGTCAAAACTTCTGGCGATTCTATGGATGTAAGAGTTAATACTCCTATAATAGAAAGTATTTTTTACAAAAATAGTCCGCTTCATGATGGCGCAATGATTATAGAAGATAATCACATCGTAGCCACAAGAGCAATTTTACCAGTTACGAATGACAACAATATGCCTTTGCGTTTTGGACTTAGACATCGTGCCGCAGTTGGAATAACCGAAAAAACAGATGCTTTGGCTCTAGTAGTAAGTGAAGAAACTGGTAAACTCTCTTATATTAAAAATGGAGAGTTTGTTATATATAAAACAGAGGAAGAGTTAATAGAAAAAATAAAAAGGGATTTAGATTAATGAATGAATTAATACCTATCACAAATTGTAAGAATTGTAATCAACAAATAGAAACTTATAATTTTTGTCCCAATTGCGGAGCTAAAAAAATCAACAAACGAATTACATTTAAAAACTTGCTTCATGAATTTGCCGATCGCTTTCTTAATCTAGACAATTCGTTTTTCAGAACTTTTTTACATTTATTCACAAAACCTGATGAAGTAATTGATGGTTTTATAAATGGACTTAGAAAACGATACATAAATGCATTTAGTTATTTTGCTATCTCTATAACCATTACCGGGATATATTCTTTTTTGGCAAAAAACAGACTGGCAGAACTTATGAACAAAATATTTAGTTCTCTTCCAGAAGAGCAAATAGCATCTCAAGAAATTGCTCTAGACTTCACTTTTAAATATCAATCACTATTAAATCTGTTGTTAATACCAGTGCTCGCATTATTATCAAGATTAGTTTTCTGGAATTATAAAAAATATAACTTAACAGAACACTTTGTTATTTATCTATATGCATATTCGCATATAGTAGCTTTTATGACAATCATATTACTCCCTATTACTTTTTGGTTTGATAATATCTTTAATATAATGATAATTCAATTTTCTATATATATCATTTACATTACATACGTTTTAAAACGACTTTATCAAATTAATCTAAGGAGAACACTTATTAAAACCTTGTTATTTTTCATCTTTGGAGTAATATTCTACTTGATCATAGGAATAATTATAGGCTTAATCATGGCTCATACTGGAGCTATGGAAATCCCTGCTAAATAAATCCAAGAAGGCATCATTACTCCGTAACGGTAGCAAATTGAACTTCGTACAAGCTTCTATAATACCCATCATTAATCTCTAGCAATTCGTTGTGATTACCTTGTTCTACAATCTCGCCTTGATCCATTACGATAATCTTATCAGCATTTCTAATCGTAGCTAATCGATGTGCGATAACTATAGAAGTTCTGCCTCTTGTGATCTTATTTGTAGCATCCTGAATGAGCTGCTCACTATGAGAGTCTATAGAAGACGTAGCCTCATCTAATACCAAAATACCTGGATTAGCTACATAAGCTCGTAAAAAAGATAATAATTGTCGTTGTCCAGATGAGAGCATTGCCCCTCTTTCTTTTACATTATACTCATATCCTCCCGGAAGACTCATTATAAAATCGTGGATTCCAATTTCTTTTGCCGCTTTATGTACATTTTCTTCGAGAATATGAGGATTATTAAGAGTAATATTATTTAAGATGGTATCTGCAAACAAAAACACATCTTGTAGCACTACAGCAATATGACTCCTTAACGAATTTAATTCTACATCTTTTATATCTGTATTATCAATAGAAATCACACCATTGTTTATTTCATAGAATCGACTTAACAGATTAACGATGGTTGATTTCCCTGCTCCAGTTGCACCAACTATAGCAACAGTTTCTCCTGCTTCAACATCAAATGAGATCCCTTTTAAAACCTCTTCATCCTTAATATAACTGAATCTAACATTCTCAAATTTAATTTTCCCTTTTACACTATCCAGCATCAGTTTTCCATTATTTTCAATTTTAGATTCAGTATCTAAAATAGCAAATACTCTATTAGCAGCAACCATCCCCATTTGTAGCGTATTAAACTTATCTGCAATCTGTCGTAATGGTCTAAAAAGCATTTGAGCCAATTCTATAAAAGCAATAACTACTCCCAATGTAATTACATCACCCTGAGCTGCTTTTAACCCACCAAACCACACAATCAATCCTATAGCGACCGAACTAGACATCTCTGCAATGGGAAAAAATATAGAGTTATACCAAACTGTTTTTATCCACCCTTTTTTGTGCTTTTCATTGATCTCTTTAAAAGTAGAATATTCAGTTTCTTCTCTGGTAAACAACTGAACAATCTTCATCCCGGTGATTCGCTCTTGTACAAAAGAATTTAAATTAGATACTTGAGTTCTTACTTCTTCAAAAGCTGCTTTCATCTTTTTCTGAAAAACTCTGGTAGCATATACTATTAAAGGTAAAACTGCTAATACTAATACGGTAAGTTGCCAACTTTGATATAGCATATAACCAAGAATCACTAACATCTTTAAGAGATCACTAATAATCATAAATAATCCCTGACTAAAAATACTGGCTATAGTTTCAATATCACTTACTGCTCTTGTTACCAATCTACCCACCGCAGATTGATCATAATATTGCTTTTTAAAGCCAAGCATATGCTCAAATAGCTTTATTCTAAGATCGCGAATCACTCCTTGCCCTAACCAATTAGCAAAATATATGAATAAGAATTGCGAAATAACTTCCAACAAAAGAACTCCAACCATCGAACTGATAAAGAATATCAAAAGTTCATTATCCTTTGGTATAATTGTTTTATCAATTGTTTGCTGTAACAGGTACGGTCTTAAAACAGCAAATATTGATAATAATATAGCCGAAAAGGCTACAAAATAAAAAGTCAGTCGGTACGGATTAGTATATGTAATCAACCGTCTGAATAATTTAAAATCAAAAGCTTTACCACTCTTTTCTGCCATCTATATACTATATATTATTTGGGGATATTCTACTGCTGTTAAATATAGACCATGAGCCGGTACCGAATATCCAGCCTGGCTACGATCTTCACTCTTTATAATATGTATCAAATCTTCTTTATTCAATTTATGTTCTCCAATCTCGATGAGAGTTCCTACAATTGCTCTTACCATATTTCTTAAAAAACGATTTGCAGAAATTTTAAATATCATTTGATCATTCTCAATCTCCCAAGAAGCATTTGTTATCGTACAATTATACGTTTTTACATCGGTTTTAGACTTACTAAAGCATTTAAAATTAGTGTAGTTTAACAGTAATTTAGCAGCTTCATTCATCGCAACGATATCCAACGGTTTCTTTACATAATATGAAGCATTAATCTTAAAAGGATTCTTAAGCATCGTAACATAATACTCATATGATCTACTTATCGCATCAAAACGAGCATGAGCATCGTCTCTTACTCTACTCAATTTATAAACAGCAATCTGTGCTGGCAAAATTGCGTTAAGCTTATATTTTAATTCTTCTGATTCTAATCTATTTTCATAATCAAAATGTGCCATGATTTGTTTTGCATGAACTCCTGTATCTGTTCTTCCTGCGCCTACAACAACAACTTTAATTCTTAATAATGTAGATAATGCCTGTTCCAAAACTTCCTGCACCGAAATTGCATTTGGTTGTCGTTGCCATCCATGATATGGAGTTCCGTTATAGGAAAGTTCTAAAAAATATCTCATCTATTAATTATATATCTTTAAATATCATTCATCCAAAATGTATAAAGTATTGATTAAGGTAAACTATACATTAACATCATTTCAAAAAGTAATATTCTATTTTTGCACAAAGCAGAGGCAAATATACTTTAAAAATGGAGACAGAAGTTATGGTTCGTCTTCTGTTTTTCTATCATTCTATAACTCATAATTATAATCCTATTTTGAAAAAAATTCTTTTACTTAGTGATACACACAGCTATATTGATGACAGAATTATTCATTATATAAATGAAGCTGATGAAGTATGGCATGCCGGGGACATTGGAGACCTTAAAGTAACTGACACTATCGAATCTCTGAAACCTCTCAGAGCTGTATATGGTAATATCGATGATGATAAAGCCAGAGCTACATATCCTTTACACCAACGATTTGTTTGCGAAGGAGTGTCGGTTTGGATAACCCATATTGGTGGATATCCTCCCAAATACAATATAAACACTAGAGACGAGATCAAGGCCAACCCACCACAACTCTTCATTTGTGGACATTCTCATATCCTTAAAGTAATACCAGACAAAAAAAATGGTGTACTACACATGAACCCTGGAGCTGCAGGAAAACATGGATTTCATAAAGTTAGAACAATGCTTAGATTTACTGTAGACTCTGGCAATATTGAAAATTTAGAGGTCATCGAATTAGGGAAAAAATAAAACCCGGAGTTGGCATACTCCGGGTTTTAACGCACTAATACTACTAAGATTTTAGGTTTATCGTAATCGATCTACAGATTTTACAAGATCTTCATCCTTTTTAATAGCCTTGTTGGCCATCACTAATAAAACGATAGAAATAATAGGAATGAATTTCCCAATACCCTTCATAGGATCAGATCCTCCAGGTAATGTTAGTGACCAATAAACAAATACTCCTAGTAAAATAAAGTTTAATAAGATATTGAGACGCCCCAGTACAAACTGAAGCTTTCTATTTTTGAATAAAAAAATGGAAATCAAAGATAGCATCGATGATCCCATAAACCCTCCTAGAAGAAAAAAATCCTCCTTTATATATAACTCTTCACCATTTTCACCTAACCCATATGGTAAATACATACAAAGCACACCAGAGACTATGGCTGCTAATAAAAGGTAAATAGTTTGAATCCTTTGTATCATTACATTTTTTTCTTAAGGAAAAGCAAAAATAAGAGTTTCTTTTTAAAAATATGTGCAAAATATTAAAATAAAGTTGTATACTTGCAACGCAAAACCTGTAACCTTCTCAACTAAGGTTACTTACCTTCAAAACAAAATTTTCCTAGAATTCTTCTTTAGAAAATTTATATCTAAACGTAAATTATATAACACATTTAAATGTTAGAGATTTCTGAATTAAAAGCAAAAAAGCTTCCTGAATTGCAAGAGATTGCGAAAAACCTTAATGTACCCAAATTTCGCACATTAAAAAAACTAGATTTAGTATATCAAATATTAGATCACCAAGCAGCAAATCCTGATGCAGTAAAAAAGGATACACCTGGTGAGACTTCAGAAAAAGTAAATTCTGACAAACCAAAACCAAATCCTCGCCAGAGAAGACCCAGAGCCCGAAAACCTGAAGGAACTGGAAAACCTGCTCCCGTTAACAAGGAAACAAAAGCACCACAGGAGCAAAAAAACGAGACAAAACCAACTGCACCAGAGGACACTATTGTAAAAAGCAATGACAATTCTGAAAAGAAAAAACCTCAGCAAAATAGAGACAACAGAAATAGAGGTAATGAAAAATCTCAACAAAACAAACAACCGCAACAGTCTCGAAACAATAACAAAAAAGAAAACGGAAATCGGGATAACAGAAATCGTTATAAAGAACCAGACTTCGAATTTGATGCCATAATTGAAAGTGAAGGAGTTCTAGACATCATGCAAGATGGCTATGGATTCTTAAGATCAAGTGATTATAATTACCTTTCATCTCCTGATGATATTTATGTATCTCAATCACAAATACGTCTTTTTGGACTTAAAACAGGAGATACCGTATTAGGACAAGTTAGACCCCCTAAAGAAGGAGAAAAATATTTCCCTCTTATTAAGGTAAATAAAATTAATGGTCTTGACCCTCAAGTCGTGCGGGACAGAGTCTCTTTTGAACACCTGACTCCGCTATTTCCTCAAGAAAAATTTAAACTAGCAGAAAGACAAAGTACTATTTCTACTAGGATAATGGACCTTTTTGCACCTATAGGTAAAGGACAACGTGGTATGATTGTATCACAACCTAAGACTGGTAAAACAATGCTACTAAAGGATGTTGCCAATGCAATTGCAGCAAATCACCCAGAGGTATACCAAATGATTCTACTTATAGATGAAAGACCTGAGGAAGTTACAGACATGCAACGTAATGTAAAAGGAGAGGTAATCGCTTCGACATTTGACAAAGAAGCTAACGAACATGTAAAGGTTGCTAACATTGTTTTAGAAAAAGCAAAAAGATTAGTCGAATGTGGTCATGACGTGGTAATACTATTAGATTCTATTACCAGACTTGCTCGTGCATATAACACAGTACAACCTGCCAGTGGTAAAATATTGAGTGGTGGTGTTGATGCTAACGCATTACACAAACCAAAACGTTTCTTTGGAGCCGCTCGTAACATAGAAAATGGAGGATCACTTACTATTATTGCAACAGCATTAACAGAAACAGGATCCAAAATGGACGAAGTCATCTTTGAAGAATTTAAAGGTACAGGTAACATGGAACTTCAATTAGATCGTAAAATATCTAATCGTCGTATTTTCCCAGCCATCGACCTTACTTCCTCAAGTACACGTCGTGATGACATATTACTTGACGAAACAACAATTCAGAGAATGTGGGTAATGCGTAAATACTTAGCAGATATGAATCCTGTTGAAGCAATGGAATTTATTAATGAGCGTTTCAAACAAACTAGAAACAATGATGAATTCCTGATTTCTATGAATGGATAAATATTGTAACACCAAAGAACATAAAAAATTAAAGACGGTTATCAAAAATTGATAGCCGTCTTTTTTTTTATTTACCACCACCATATACATTATATTTTTTCTATTTAATTTTACTTTTTAAACCTAGTCAACTGAAAGTTTTTTAAAAAGAAGTTGACCAAACTAAAAAAATATACACTATGAAGAATATATTATATATATTATGGAGCGCAACGTTATTACTATCCAGTTGTCAAGGCAATAGTCAATCAGTAAAAGGCGAAAAAGAAAATAGCCAAAAACAGAATATAGCCCCTGTGCAGGTTGAATCCGTTGACGGATTAGAAAGAGCTTATTTTGCCAGTGGATGCTTTTGGTGCGTTGAAGCCGTTTATGAAAGTGTAATAGGAGTAAAAGAATCTATCTCAGGGTATTCTGGAGGACATACAGAAAACCCAACATACCAATCAAGCAATACAGGACGAACCGGACATGCCGAAGCGGTAGAAATAATATACGACCCTAAACTTGTTTCCTTCTCAACACTTGTTGATGTTTATTTTGGATCACAGAATCCAACTCAAGTAAACGGACAAGGCCCAGATCATGGATCACAATACAGATCGATTATTTTTTACCAAAACGACGAACAAAAACAAATAATACTAGAAAAAAAGGAAGCTCTTTCTAAAAAGCTAAACAAAAGAATTGCTGCAGAAGTTATGCCTTTTCAAAAATTCTGGAAAGGCGAGGGATATCACCAGGATTATGAGAAAAGAAATCCAAATAACCCTTACATTCGCAATGTTTCTATACCCCGATTACTAAAATTTCAAAGAAAATTTCCTAATCTTATTAAAGAAAAACACTAAAAACAGGTATATCTCGTTACTTAAACCGGAATAAATTTGGTGATAACAACATAATAACCGCGTTGTTAAAGCTGTGTTAAAAACAATACATCCCGGACACCCCATAAAATTAGACATTTTTCAATTTTATTTTGTCTTTTTTACTCAAAATACAAAACCGACAAGAAGCTTATAAAAAATGAATCAAATCGGTTGTAATGCTAAAAAAAATCGTTGAAAAACACAATTTGATGTAAAGAAAACACTATTTTTATGCAAATAAAATGAAAACAAGTTGTGTTTTTCATATTAAAACATTACTTTTGAGTCTGATTTAATGGTTTTCTTTTCAGTATTTTAATCGTAAATATTGAAGTTTTGCTAGAGCAAAAACGAATTAACACGCTGAAAAACAAGTCATTAACAAACAAAATGTTCTTTTAAAAATTGTATTTTTTGATAGTTTTAATACATTGTATTAAAGTATTGAATTAGCGCTAAATTATTTTTGGCACCTTTTTTGGAGTTCGATTTTTTGATGGTAAATTATGTTTTTTATAACATTTTAAGTTAAGAAAATATTAATATTGAATTTGAATTATAACCCAATCTACTTAAAAACAAGAGATATGAAATCTATTTTTACATTTATTCTGCTTTTGGTGATTACCTTTTCGTCTCATGCTCAAGATGGACAATATTTAATGTCTGTTAGTAAATTATCAGTACATAGTGGTCCAGGTTTAAACTTTAATACTATTGCTGAAGTTCCTCAAGGAACTCAAGTATATATTATGAGTTCTAATTATGGAGACTGGAGTGCTATACAGTACAAGAGTATGAATGGTTTTGTACTAACCAAAAATTTAACAAAAGACAGCAGTATTGCTGACGCAGAAAGAGCAGCAAAAGAGGCTGCTGCAAAAAGAGAAGCTGCAAAACAAGCTGCTGCTCAGGCTATCGCAAGAGCTGAAGCCGCAAAAAGAGCTGCTGAAGAAGCTGCAAGAAAAGCTATTGCTGATGCAGAACGCTTAAAAAGAGAAGCTGAAGCTAATGCAGCACAAGCTATTGCTGAAGCAGAAGCTGCAAAAAGAGCACAAGATGCTACTGCAAAAAGAGCACTGGCTGATACAGAAGAAACTAGAAGAGCACTAGAAGAAGCAAACAGAAGAGCTGCTAAAGGTAGCGCTGTTACTTCTGCTCCTATTGAGTCTGCATCTCCTTCTTATGGTTCTTCTACAACAACAAGTACTCCTAGAGCTGCTTCTATAGAAGTATCTCGAGAAGACAAATATTCTAGTTGGGAGAAAAAGACATATAAATCTGGTGCAACTCCAAAATCATTTAACTTTAAAGGTAAGTTTGACTATAAATTAGACAACTACCTAAAAATTAAAGTAGGAAAAAATACAGAAGTAGTTGTTAAAATGTACAAAATGGGTAAAACCAAGGCTGACGATGAGTTAGTTCGTGTTACCTATATCAACTCTAACACTACACAATTTATTAGAAACGTACCAGTTGGTGAATACTATTTAAAAATAGCTTACGGTAGAGACTGGAGAGAAACTGTTGTTGATGGTAAAAAATTCGGTACATTCACTAAGAATGCACTTTATGAAGAAGGAAAACAGATTTTAGATTTTAATACTGTTAAGACTTCAAAAGGTATTAATGTTCCTTCTTACAACTTAGCACTTGATTTATTGCCTAGTGGAGGTGGATATTCTACTGGAAGTGAGGATAACATTTCTGCTGAAAAATTTAATGCAAACTAAAAAGCATTAATTATCAACAATATTAAAATACTACATATATAATCACCAAAATATAAATGTAACATAAGACCCAGAACTCAAAAAAGAGTTCTGGATTTTATGTATTATAAAGATTATTCTAGCAGAATTAATCTTATACAATTAAAAAAGCCTGCTAAACATAATGTTTAGCAGGCTTTTTTAATACTTTAATTTTTTCACGTAATAAAAGTTATTTTTTATTACTACGATGCCTTTCTCTTGCCAATAATGTATTCTTAAGTAACATTGCAATTGTCATTGGTCCTACCCCTCCAGGAACCGGTGTAATAAAAGATGCTTTTTTGCTTACATTTTCAAAATCTACATCACCAACAATCTTATATCCTTTTGTAGCAGACTCATCAGTTACCCTTGTAATTCCTACATCAATAACCACAGCATCATCTTTTACCATCTCTGCTTTTAGGAAATTAGGCACTCCTAATGCAGAAATTACAATATCTGCCTGAGAAATAATTTGTGTTATATTTTTAGTATGACTATGTGTTAACGTCACTGTAGAGTTCCCTGGCCATCCTTTTCTACCCATCAAAATACTCATGGGTCTACCTACGATGTGACTTCTCCCGATAACTACTGTATGTTTCCCTTTAGTATCTACATTATAGCGTTCTAACAATTCTAAAATACCAAATGGCGTTGCAGGAATAAAAGTGGACATATCTAATGCCATTTTCCCAAAGTTCATCGGGTGAAAACCATCTACATCCTTATCAGGATCTACCGCTAATAAAACTTTTTGCGTATCAATTTGTGGTGGTAGTGGTAATTGCACGATAAAACCATCGATATCATCATTTTCGTTAAGTTCTTTGATCTTAGCTAATAATTCTATCTCACTTGTAGTACTTGGCATTTTAACCAAAGTAGATTCAAAGCCTATTCTCTCACAAGCTCTTACTTTGCTACCAACATAGGTTAAACTCGCTCCATCATTTCCTACCAATACTGCTGCAAGATGTGGGACTTTTTCACCGCGTTCTTTCATTTTTTGAACTTCAACAGCTATTTCGTCTTTAATATCGTTGCTTACTTTTTTTCCATCTAATATTTCCATTCCCCCTAATTACCTTATAATAATATTATCTTTAGTTTTATACTTATCGCATTTTGCCCATCATTTGCATCATCCGTTTTCCACCGCCTCCTTGCATCATTTTCATCATCTTACTCATCTGATCAAATTGTTTAAGCAATTGATTTACCTGTTGTATCGATGTTCCAGAACCTTTACCGATACGTTTTTTTCTACTAGAATTAATGATTTGTGGTTTTGATCGTTCTTCTGGAGTCATAGAATGAATAATAGCTTCAATATGTCTAAAAGCATCGTCATCAATATCCATGTTTTTCATCATTTTTCCAGCCCCAGGGATCATTCCGATTAGGTCTTTCATATTACCCATCTTCTTAATCTGTTGAATTTGTTTTAGAAAATCATCAAATCCAAATTGATTTTTAGCAATCTTCTTTTGTAATTTTCTAGCTTCTTCTTCATCAAATTGCTCCTGAGCTCTCTCTACAAGAGATACTACATCTCCCATCCCAAGAATCCTATCTGCCATACGAGAAGGATAGAAAACATCAATAGCTTCCATTTTTTCTCCTGTACCAATAAACTTAATTGGTTTATTTACAACAGATTTAATAGATATTGCTGCCCCTCCTCTTGTATCACCATCGAGTTTAGTAAGGATTACTCCATCAAAATTTAAAACATCGTTAAAGGCTTTTGCTGTATTTACTGCATCTTGACCTGTCATAGAATCAACTACAAATAGTGTTTCATTAGGTGTAATTGCCTCATGAATATTAGCTATCTCTGTCATCATAACTTCATCCACAGCCAAACGCCCCGCAGTATCTATAATCACAACGTTACATCCGTTTTCTTTTGCGTGTGCTATACCTGCTTTTGCAATAGCAACAGGATCATTATTACCACGATCACTAAAAACCTCTACACCAATTTGGTCTCCAACTACATGCAACTGATCTATTGCAGCCGGTCTATATACATCACAAGCAACAAGAAGCGGTTTTTTTGTCTTCTTAGTGGCTAGAAAATTAGCAAGTTTTCCAGAAAAAGTAGTTTTACCAGAACCTTGTAGTCCTGACATTAGAATAATTGATGGTTTCCCAGATAAATCAATATCTTCTACATCTCCTCCCATCAATTCTGTCAATTCATCTTTGACAAGTTTTACCATCAACTGTCCTGGTTTAAGGCTTTTAAGTACATTTTGACCTAAAGCTTTCTCCTTTACAGTAGCAGTAAATTCTTTTGCTATTTTATAATTTACATCAGCATCTACCAAGGCCCGACGTACTTCTTTAAGAGTTTCAGCAACATTTACTTCTGTTATCTGTCCATGCCCTTTTAGAATGTGTAAGGCTTTATCTAACTTATCACTTAAATTATCAAACATATATTTTCTGGTATTATGAAAACACTATCTTTATCGATAGATCGGTGCAAATTTAAGGATTTGAAATGTATAAAGAAAGCCCACAATTACAGAATTATAGATTCCTAATTAAACGCTAAACTTATTTAAAAAACAGATGATCTTTTTAGTTTATTTTCAGTAAAAATTCAACAATAAAAAAAGCAATCAAAACTCATAAAAATATGAATCATGATTGCTTATACAACTTTTTACTCTTTTTAATGGGTAAAAGAAGGTGGAATTAACACTCCTTTAATCACATGTACAATACCATTAGAAGCCTCAATATCAGCAATATCTACTTTTATTCGATGATTTAGGATCACTTGACCTCTATAATTTCTTTGGATAGTTACTTTTTCACCCTGCAAAGTAGTAACAGTATGTTCTTGCAATAAATCTTGCGCAGTAAATTTTCCAGAAACTACATGATACAGTAATACTTCTTTTAATGCGTCTCCACCTGGAATTACATCCAGAGCATCAAAAGCGGTATTTGTCGGAGCAAAAACTGTAAAAGGACCATCTCCGCTTAAAGCACCAACTAAATCTGCAGACTGCAATGCTCCTACCAATGTAGACAACTCTGGAGTTGCGATGGCTAATTCTACTATTGATGGTAAGTTTGTAGGAGGAAGTAAAACTCCTTCTATTACATGCACAATACCATTAGAAGCCTCAATATCGGCTAAAGCAACTTTAATAGTTCCGTTAAGGAATACATTGCCATCACCATCTGCCTCAATAGTAACTTCATCTCCTTGTAGCGTAGTAACTGTTTGCTTTTCAAGTAAATCTGCAGCTGTAAATTTACCAGCAGCAACATGATATAATAACACCTCTTTTAATGCGTCTCCACCAGGAATTGCATCCAGAGCATCAAAAGCAGCATTTGTCGGAGCAAAAACCGTGAAAGGACCATCTCCGCTTAAAGCATTAACTAAATCTGCAGACTGCAATGCTCCTACCAATGTAGACAACTCTGGAGTTGCAATGGCCAATTCTACTATTGATGGTAAATTTGTAGGCGGAAGTAAAACCCCTTCTATTACATGCACGATACCATTAGAAGCCTCAATATCAGCTAAAGCAACTTTAATAGTTCCATTAAGGAACACATTGCCATCACCATCTGCTTCAATAGTAACCTCATCTCCTTGTAACGTGGTAACCGTTTGCTTTTCAAGTAAATCTGCGGCTGCAAATTTACCAGCAGCAACATGATATAATAACACCTCCTTTAATGCATCTCCACCAGGAATTGCATCCAGAGCATCAAAAGCAGCATTTGTCGGAGCAAAAACTGTAAAAGGGCCATCTCCACTTAAAGCATCAACAAGATCTGCAGACTGTAATGCTCCTACCAATGTAGACAATTCTGGAGTTGCAACAGCGATCTCTACTATACTCTGTAATGGCTGAGTGGATGGCGGTAGTAAAACGGCATCAATTACTTGTACAACACCATTGGTTCCTCCGATATTAGCAGAAAGTAATTTTACCGTATCATTAATAACAATTTCATTATCATCATTAAGGCTTACTTTTATATTTTCTCCCTGTAGGGTTTCAATCATTTCTTGCTCAAGTAGTTTTGGCGTATTCAATCTACCGCTAGCTACATGGTATAACAAAATTTCTTTTAGCTGATCTGCTGCAGGTATTTGATCCAATGCTTCGAATGCATCATCTGTTGGTGCAAATACTGTAAAAGGCCCATCACCTGTAAGTGGCTCTACCAAATCTGTTGCTTGTAAAGCTCCAACTAATGATGTAAATCGACCATCTTCTATAATAAGTTCTACTATAGTCTTGTCAGGAAAAACTGTATTTGTCAATTTAGCTTCCCAACTTCCTCTTCCAACACCAGAAGAGGTAAATAATCTAAAACTTCCTTCTAAATCTCCTTCTTCTCCTACCCTTCCGATACCAAAAATCAGATCTTGTCCTGGAGGATTTATAATAAGATACACTATTCCATCACTAATAATAGCACCACGAGTTCTCGCTTTTGTACCATCTGGCAACTCTAAATTACCTCTTACAATAGTAAAACTAGAATGATATAACGTAAAATTAAGTTTTAACTCTCCTGCTAACTCTGTTCCAGCTGCAGCTCCACTATTAACAGTTCCTGAGAAATCATATACTCTTTTTTCTCTACTGATGTCAAAACCAAAGAATTTACTATCATCATTAGATGTCTTATCTTCTTCGACGGATAGCTCGCCCTCCATTATATTTTTTGTCATCTCTTCGATAGCATCGAAGCTAATTATTTTGGATTCTTCAAATTCAACACCTTGTTCTGGCGTGGTGGTTGCACTATCATCACTTTCACATGAAGTGATAAGGAAATTCATTAAAATAAGGCACAAGAAGGGTACCGTTAACCTTTTGATTAGCGTTTTCATTTTAGTAAGTTTTAAAATTAGTGAATAAAGATTATGTATGTAAAACATCTAGGCTGTTACCTAAAAATGTAACTTAAAAACAGGAAACAGCCTAGAAATTTTTATAAGGAATGGGTGGTATTTTACATTACAGGTAACAATACCTGATCAATAACATGAATTACGCCATTTGATGCTTGTACATCTGCAGCGACTATATTACTTGGATCCATATTAGTAGCTCCTTTAACTGTTGGAGGCATAGCCGTTAAAGTAATAGTTCCATTTAAAGTCATTGCCATAGGAGTACTTGCTAACATATCAGAAGTTACGTTACTTCCTGCAACAACATGATGATTTAAAATTGCCGCCACATCATTTTCGTCTGTTGGTACCGTAATAGCTGCAAATGCATCGTTATTAGGCGCAAATACTGTAAAAGGCGCAGGACTTGTTCCTAATGCTGTGTTTAAAATAGCAACAAAATCAGTAGAAGGCGTTAATGTAGTTAAAGCTGCAACTAAGGTTGAAAAATTGGCATCTGCAGTAGCAAAAGTTACAACAGTCGGAAGCGTTATTACTGCATCTACAATATGAATCACTCCGTTACTTGTTACAATATTTGCTGTAGTCACAGTAGAGATACCATTAAATTCTACTCCTCCATCGGTATTTATATATATACTTAAGTTTTTATCTGTAGTTCCATAGGTTGCCAAAGTATTACCATATCCTGTAGATAAATCTGTTGATTGTAATTTACCACTTATTGCATGGTTTAATAGAATTTGTTCAAGTTGTGTAGAAGACAATCCTGAAACATCTCCTAATGCAGTGAAAGCAGCATTATTTGGCGCTAACAATGTTAAACTACTAGCTTCATCACTTAATGCAGAAATTACCGTAGCACTGTTATCAGTTGCTACTGTTGCCAAAGAAGACAAATTAGGATCAATCGCTACAAAATCAATCATTTTTGGAATACTAATTACTTTATCTACTGCATGGATTACACCATTTGATCGATCAACATCTGCAGTTGTTACCATAGCTTGGTTATTAATTTTAACCTCACTACCAGATTTTGAGATATAAGAACTAAAGTCCGCAACGTTAGTAACATAACCGGTTTCTATTTCGCCAGAAGTAACTTTAACATTTAAAACGTGGTTAAGCAATATCGGAGTTAATTGATCTTTAGTTGCTGTTTCTAATGTTAATCCGTTTGCGGTTAAAAACTCATCAAAAGCTGCATTATTAGGTGCAAATACAGTAAAAGGTCCGTTACCAGAAAGCGTCTCTACTAATTCTGCTTTTTGCAAAGCTGCTAATAAAGAACTATAATCTGCATTTTCTGCTACAAAGTCAGCAATTGTTGTAGATGTGGATGGAAAGGTTGTATCGTCATCATCACTACAAGAAAAAACAGTTACTGCGAGAAAAGTAATTAAGACTGTTTTAAAAAGGGTTTTGAATTTCATGGTTTTTCAATTTATTGTTCGATCATAAAACAACTTACAAAATAAAACTCTAACCCTCTAAAGTGATTTTAGCATTATTTTAACTTTTTGTTTAATTTTTTATAAAATCTGTTAAACAAAAAAGTCGTTATTCAAAATAACGACTTTTTATCATTTCTTATGTCTTAATTTTTATTAATTATCATTTTCATCACATGCTGAAGCTACATCCATTATAGAACTTAATAACTCCTCATTATGCTGAGCATCTACTTTTTCACCATTATGAAGTAATAAATCAATTGGATAATTTATACTTACTGAAGTATTATCATTTAAATCTGACATAAACCTGAATAGCACTGCATCATGATCTATATCTACGGTTTGTAATTGATTCGTATTACTATCAAAGGTAGAAAATTGCACAGGATATATAAAATCTATACACTCTATATCGTCATCAACAGATTTACAAGACCCTGCAAAAACAGCAAGAGCTAACTGACTTGCAACAGGTTCTTCTTGATGATTAAGCAGTGTTATTGTTATTGGAAATTGAATTTCGATTACATCAGAATTAGACAAATTATCATAGTCATCGATTTGATCAATTATGACTTCATTGCCGTTTAACAAAATAGTATATGGCAAATTTATACTAAAACAATTGGCATTATCCACTACATCATCATACGATCCATCATGAGTTACTATATTTTTCATTAAACCTGCCAATTGAGAATTTTTAGGAATTGTAGTATCCTCTGCTGGAGTAATTAACTCTCTCTCTTCCTCTTGGCACGCTATAAATGCTAAACCTGTCACTACAAAAAAGCACAATATTATTTTTTTCATTTTCAAAGCGTTATTTTCCTTAATAATTTAAAATAAAACAATATACAAGATAAAACTCCTACGTATAAAAACTATTTTTTTTAATTTTAACAAAAAAATTAATGCCAAAAGATCTATTTGAGAATGTTTGTGAGGAAAAGTTATTCTCAGAACTTTTTAAAAAACATGCTAAAGAATTGCATGACTTTATATATTATAAATATGGAGAGCACATTCATCCAAAAGATAAGGTACAGGAAGCATTTATAAAGCTTTGGGATAATTGTAAAAAAATCTCACTTCAAAAAGCAAGGAGTTTTCTTTTTACTGTAGTAAACAACCTATCATTAAACCAAATAAAACACAATAAAGTAAAATTAAAGTTTCAGCAAATAGAACACAAGGATAAAACCAATGAAAATCCTGAATTTATCTTAGAAGAAAAAGAATACCTTCAAAAATATCAAAAAGCCCTTTCTAAACTTACTGAACCTCAACGCGTAGCATTTCTGCTTAATAGAGCAGAAGGAAAAAAACATAAAGAAATTGCTGAATTACTAGGTATTTCAAGAAAAGCTGTAGAAAAAAGAATATACGGTGCATTAGAAAAGCTCAGAAAAGAAATTGAAGGAATTTAATACGTAAGGGTAGGAATTTTTTAAATACAATTGTTATATAGATAGAAATCTTGCTATGAAAGAGAAAGATCTCATAAATAAATGGTTGAATAATGCACAACTCACGCATACAGAATCAGAGGCGTTTAAGAATTTAAATGCCTATGATTCTTATGTCAGAATTTCGGATACTGCAAAGAATTTTAAAGCTCCCGAATATGATATCGAATCTAATTTAGAAGATTTAAAGACCACTCTTATCGATCATAAAAGTACTGCCGCATCAAAACATTATATTACTATTCTAATGAGAGTTGCAGCAATATTTGTTATAGGAATAGGCACCTATTTTGCTCTATTTTATACTACTGAGACAACAGTTGATTCATTAGCCAGTCAAAAAATATCTGTAGAATTACCCGATCATACTGTGGTTCAATTAAATGCTCTATCATCTATTTCATATCAGGAAAAAGATTGGGAAAACAACCGTAAAATCAAACTTGAAGGAGAGGCTTATTTTAAAGTTGCTAAAGGAAAAAAATTCGATGTACAAACGTCGTCTGGTATAGTAAGTGTATTGGGCACACAATTTAATGTTAAACATCGTGATCATTACTTTGAAGTCATTTGTTATGAAGGTCTCGTAAGTGTAACTTATGACAGAAACATAGTTAAATTGCCTGCAGGAAAGACTTTTAAAATACTTAAAAATGTAATCTCAAAAGGAGAAACAAATATTATCCAACCAGATTGGATTGAAAACAAAAGTATGTTTTCCAGCACTCCTTATTCCTATATTCTTAAGGAATTTGAAAGACAATATGATGTCACTATTATTGCAAATAATATAGATCAAAATAAACTTTTTACGGGTAATTTTGTACATTCAGATATTCAAACTGCTATACAATCTATTACTATACCTATGCGTTTGAAATATAAGATCAATGACAATAACATAACCTTATACAAAGAGTGATCAAAACCAAAATCACAGCTTTATTTATTGTTTTATTTTTTACTTTCTTTCAGATGTATACTCAGCCTGAACAGAACTCTATATCTCTTTTTTCATTGTTAAATCAAATACAGGAAAAATTTGATTGTAGTTTTTCTTATGCAGATAATGACATCAAAGGGATTACGTTATTAAACCCACCAGAAATATCTGATTTACAAGAAATCATTCAATATTTAGAACAAAACACACCTCTTAACTATACATTCTTAAGTGCAAAAAACATTGTATTAAGCCTTACTATAAACGAGAACAGAATCTGCGGAATTTTACAATCTTTTGTAAATGAAAAAAGAATTTCTAATGCTACCATACAAACAAGAAATAATGCAGTTATTAGCAATGAAAAAGGAGAATTTAATCTTGAGATACAGGATATAAATGAATTAGTGCGTATTAGTTTTATAGGTTTTAAAACACAAACATTTCTTGCTAAAGAACTTATTAATACTCCCTGTATCACCATTGTTTTGATGCCAGAAGTACAATATTTAAATGAAATTATCCTAAATGACTATTTAATAAAAGGTATTGATAAAAAATCTGACGGATCTATAAGTATTGATTATAATGATTTTGGTATCCTTCCTGGATTGGTCGAACCTGATCTATTACAGACTATCCAAGCTTTACCAGGTATATTAAGTGTAGAAGAAACAGTTTCTGACATCAATGTAAGAGGAGGAACCAATGATCAAAATCTTATTCTTTGGGATGGAATTAAGATGTATCAATCCGGACATTTTTTTGGACTCATCTCTGCATTTAATCCTTACTTAACCAAAAACGTACAATTAATTCGAAACGGATCTAGTGCAAGTTATGGTGGTGGTGTTTCTAGCATTATATCGATGAACACAAGTAATGAGATTAACAAAGAGCGTGATATAAGTTTAGGAATTAATATGATTAGTATTGATGGGTATATTGACACTCCTTTAGGAAAAAAATCATCTTTACAGTTATCGATGCGTAAATCTATAAGCGAAGTATTAGAAACTCCAACATACACTCAATACTTTGACAAAGCTTTTCAGGATTCTGAAGTACTAAACACCATTGATAACACTTTTAATACAAATGATGATTTTTCTTTTTATGACATAAGTTTGCGTTGGTTATACCAATTGACTCCACAAGACCTTATTAAAGTAAACGCTTTGGTGATTAGAAATGACTTAGATTTTCAGGAGAATGCTACTATTAACCAGGTTAATATTGCCAGAGAAAGCAATGTAAATCAAAATAATAGTACTGGAAGTATTTGGTACCAAAGAAAGTGGAATGACTTTTTTAGAAGTGAAATCCTTATGTATGGCACTAGTTTTACCCTAGAAGCTATAAATTCAGATATTTTTAACGATCAGCGATTACAGCAAGAAAATAAAGTTTTAGAAAGTGGAATTAAGTTGAATACACTTCTTAAAATTAACTCCAATTTTAATGTAAAATCTGGGTATCAATTTAACGAAACCGGTATCACAAATCTTAGGGACGTAAATAATCCTACATTTAGAGATCTTATTAAAGAAGTAGTACGTACCAATAGTATTTTTTCTGAAGTCGAACTTAAATCAAAAAATAACAATACTCACCTTAATCTCGGGGTACGTTTTAACTATTTTGACAAATTCGATACGTTTATCGCAGAGCCTCGTTTGAGTTTTAATCATAAATTTCTTGATCACTTTACTGTAGAAACACTTGCAGAATTGAAAAGTCAGATAACCTCTCAAGTTATAGAATCACAAAATGATTTCCTAGGAGTAGAAAACAGGAAATGGGTACTTTCTAATGACAATAATATACCAATACTTAAAAGCCAACAAGTATCTCTTGGGTTGAGTTACAATCATAATAACTGGTTAGTTAGTACCGATACTTATTATAAACATATTGATGGTATTTTATCACAAAGTCAAGGATTTCAAAACCAGCTTGAGTTTGAATCTGATCATGGTAGTTACACGGTAAAAGGGGTGGATTTTTTAATCAATAAGAGATTTGAGAAATTGAGTGCATGGTTGAGTTATTCTTATGCTACCAACATGTATTCATTTAATACATTGAGTGAACGAGATTTTCCTAATAATATAGATATTAGACATAATATCAACTTTGCTGTTTCATATACTCTTGACAATTTTAAATTTTCTACAGGTATCAACTGGCATAGTGGTAAACCTACTACAATTCCTATTGCTGGGGATGAAATTAGTGAAGATGGCAGTATTAATTATAATCACCCTAATAGTGATACTATAGAAGATTACACCAGATGGGATGCATCTGCAACGTATAATTTTAAACTTTTTAAAAACACGAATAGTCTCTTAGGTGTATCGGTTTGGAATATCTTAAGTCAGGAAAATATAGTTAACAATTACTATAGAACAAATAATACTCAAAATGTGGAAGAAGTTAGGCAGTTTGGACTAGGATTTACACCTAACGTTGTATTTAGAATTAACTTTTAATGTGTTTAACTCCGCTATATGTTATTACCTCATCACCTCCAACAACTTGTACAGCATTTTTTACAATTTCAAAACCTTTTTTCTCAAAAAATGAGCGAGTTAATAGGTTTATTTGAGTAGTTAATACGGTAATACCTGAACGTATTGCTATCTCTTCAATAGACTTATACAACTCACTAGCAATTCCTTGTCCGTGATAATTCATATGAACAAAAATATATTCTATATTTCCTTTCTTGTCCATAGAAAAAGAACCTACGATCTCACCATTTAGTTTAGCATTATAAATAAAATCCTTTTCGAATTTATTTTGCCAATAGATTTTATTTGTTGCTAATCGAGAGTAAATCTTGATTTCAGATTTTGTAAATATCATCGAGCCATATGTAGTAACCGTTTGATAAAACAAACGTTGCATCAAAGGTAAATCTTGATTAGTTGCTCTAGATACTTCGCATTTCATACTTCAAAAATAAAAAACATGACCTATAAGATAGCAATTATCTCTGATTTTTACCTTATACTTTTAGACGAAAGAACTAAAAAATCGACAACCTTCACTTTTTAAATTCAAAAAGCATTGATTTTCAACACATAAGTCTACATTCGCTCTGGAACATTTATTCCTAAAAGTTGAAATGCAGATTTGATAGTGCTCCCCACCAAACTTGATAATTGCACTCTGAATATTTTTTCAGAGTCTGTATCTGCTCCAAATATGGATACATTCTGAAAGAACGAATTATAGCTTTTCACCAAATCATATGTATAATTTGCCACTATTGCAGGACTAAGTTCATTTGCTGCATTTTGGATAACATCGGGATATAACTCTAATTGCTTAATGAGTTCCTTTTCTTTTTGCTGTAAGTCTATATTAGTAATTGTTTGAGAATATTCGAAATCAGCTTTACGCAAAATTGCCTGAATACGAGCATATGTATACTGTATAAACGGCCCAGTATTTCCTTGAAAATCCACAGATTCTTCAGGATTAAAAAGAATACGTTTTTTAGGATCCACCTTCAAAATGAAATATTTTAAAGCACCTAAACCTATGGTATTATATACCTCTAATTTATCTTCTTCTGTATATCCTTCTAATTTACCAAGGTCTTTTGAGATGTCTCCAGCGGTCTTTGCCATTTCTAAGATCAAATCATCTGCATCGACTACTGTACCTTCTCTACTCTTCATCTTACCGCTAGGTAAATCTACCATACCATAACTTAAGTGATGTAAATGCTTTGCCCAATCATATCCTAATTTTTTTAGAATAGCAAATAGTACTTTAAAATGATGATCTTGCTCATTTCCTACGGTATAGATCATTCCACCAACATCAGGATTATCTTTAATACGTTGAATTGCTGTCCCAATATCCTGAGTCATATAAACAGAAGTTCCATCACTACGTAGCACCAATTTATCATCTAGTTTTTCTGCACTAAGATCACACCAAACAGATCCATCTTCTTTCTTATAAAAAACACCTTTAGACAGACCTTCTTCGATATTATCTTTCCCCAGAAGGTACGTGTTGCTTTCATAATAATAGCTATCAAAATCTACTCCAAGAGTCTTATATGTTTGATTAAAACCTTCATAAACCCATCCATTCATCATTTTCCAAAGTTGAACCACTTCTTTATCTCCGGATTCCCATTTACGAAGCATTTCTTGAGCTTTTATCAAAATTGGAGCCTCTTTCTTCGCTTCCTCTTCTGTTTTACCTTCGTTGATCAATTGTACTATTTGATCTTTATAGATCTTATCAAATTTCACGTAGTAGTTACCTACCAGTTTATCCCCTTTAAGATTCGTAGATTCTGGTGTTTCTCCATTTCCGTATTCCTGCCAAGCAAGCATTGATTTACAAATATGTATTCCACGATCATTAATAATCTGAGTTTTATATACGTTCTTACCGCTCGCCTTAATAATCTCTGCTACAGAATATCCTAACAGGTTATTTCTAACATGACCAAGATGTAAGGGTTTATTTGTATTTGGTGAAGAATACTCTACCATTACAGATTTATCTTCTTTAGAAGGTGTAACAAAACCATATGCTACATCGTTTCTGATACCATTGAAAAATTCAAGGTAATAAGCATCCAAAATGACAAGATTTAGAAATCCTTTGACTACATTAAAATCATTAATTTCATCTACATTGGAAACCAAATATTTTCCAACAGCTTCTCCTATCTGTACAGGATTGCCTTTTACTACACGAAGCATTGGAAATACTACTACAGTTATATCTCCCTCAAATTCTTTTCGGGTTGCTTGTAATTCTACAGATTCCAGACCAGCACCATACAACTCTTGTACAGCTTCTTTTACTTTTTCTGAAATGGTTCTTTGTAAACTCATCTTCTAAAATTAAGCTGCAAAGATAATAGAAATTATAGTGTCTCCATAGGCGTTCCCTCTTCATTTCACTATATTGTAAATAAAAAAAATGTTAGTCAACAACTCATATAAAAATCCTGAGTTAACCAAAAAGATAAATCACGAAGTTGGCGCTCCTTTTACCTTGAAACAACGTATTAAACTAGGAGGTATCGGCTCTCCTAAACTTCATATAACTGAAAGTAGTATCCAAATACACAACTTACTTATACTTGATAACACACTAAATACCTGCAATATAGAATTAAGACCTAAAGGAATTCTAATAGGTTTTCATGTGAGATTAGAAACATACCTATTAGTCATCCCTTTTTATAAACTAAATATTTACAAAGGAAAAGCCGAAGAATACTCAATCTACCGAGATCACTATTTTATTAAGTTTAGAGCATTAAAAAATGATGTAGCAATACACAAATTTGTAAAAAAAATCTTGTCCTATAAAATAGATAACAGTCCTTCTAACATTCATGACTTATAGAAAATGAAAAAATAATTCTTATGTATCTAAGTTAATTTCTTCGTACCTTAAACATTAAAAATGCGAATTCTTCTTACTGGAACCAATGGATATATTGGAATGCGACTTTTACCCTTACTTCTTAATGCCGGGCATACAGTAATATGTTGTGTTAGAGATAAGAATAGACTTTCTATTGATCAGGAAATTAAAGAAAGAGTAGAAATCGTCGAAATAGATTTTTTAGACACACCTGATACTTCTTTATTACCCAAAGATATTGATGCGGCATATTATCTAATTCATTCTATGAGTTCCTCTACAAGTGATTTTGATAAAAAAGAAGAGATTGCTGCGAAAAACTTCAATATATACGTTAAGCACACCAACATAAAACAAGTAATCTATTTGAGCGGTATTGTTAATGAGAAGAATTTATCTAAACATTTATGGTCAAGAAAAAATGTTGAAGAAACATTATACAAAGGAAATTACAACCTTACCGTTTTACGTTCTGGTATAATCGTAGGTTCTGGCAGTTCCTCTTTTGAAATCATTAGGGATTTATGCGAAAAACTGCCTGTAATGATTACTCCAAAATGGGTAAACACCAAAACTCAACCTATAGCGATTAGGGATGTACTTAATTTTATGGTTGGTGTTCTTGGAAACTCTAAATGCTATAATGAATCATATGATATTAGTGGACCAGATGTTCTGACCTATAGAGAAATGTTGATGTCGTATGCAAAAGTAAGAGGAATTCGATTATACATCATCACATTACCTATCATGACTCCAAAATTATCGTCATATTGGTTATATTTTGTTACTTCGACCTCATATAAGTTAGCACTAAATCTAGTAGACAGTATGAGTATTCCTGTAATCGCAAATGATAAGCGTCTTCAAGAAATTTTATGTATTTCACCAATGACGTATGACAAGGCTTTAGAATTAGCATTTATAAAAATAGAGCAAAATCAAGTTGTTTCTAGCTGGAAGGATTCTATGATTAGTGGACGTTTTGAAAAAGATATTCAAAAATATATTACTGTACCCAGACGTGGTTGCTTTAAAGATCAAAAAAAGATTAAACTAACAAACTCAGAAAAAGCATTAAATCGTATTTGGGCAATCGGGGGAGAGACGGGCTGGTACTATGGAAATTGGATGTGGAAAATCAGAGGGTATTTTGACAAATTTTTTGGAGGTGTGGGTTTACGAAGAGGGCGAACACACGCAGATGAGATATTTTCTGGGGATGCTTTAGATTTTTGGAGAGTACTTGTAGCTGATAAAAATAATATGCGTCTATTATTATTTGCCGAAATGAAAGTACCTGGAGAAGCGTGGCTAGAATTTGACATTGATGAAAACAATATATTACATCAAACCGCTACTTTTAGACCCAAAGGTATTTGGGGAAGATTGTATTGGTATATCATGGTGCCCTTTCATTATTTTATTTTTGGAGGTATGATTCGTAAAATTGCTGCTTTAAATTAATTTTACTAGGATAAAACGCTAAGTTTTATCGGTAAATTGCATTTTTTTGACATTTTTTCATATATTTAGTAAAAAACTATATGAAGCAATTTTTACCAATTATTTTTCTATTAATTGTATTTAATTCTTGCAATTCTAAACCTATAAAAGATATAGAATTACATAATTTGGCAACATTAATGATTGGTGAATTCTCTAATAAAGAACAATCAAAAAAAGATAATGGCTTTTCCCATTCACATATGATAAATGTAAGAATCTGGAAAGATAAACCTGGATATTGGATATATTCTGAATTGTCGGCAGTAAAAGAAAACAATTATGTGTACAGTCAGAGAATAATAAATTATGACAGAATAGATTCAATTACTTTTAAAAGTACAGGATACAGAATTCTTAATGAAAAAGATTATAAATTAGGGTGGAAAGACATAGAAGTTTTTGACAAGTTGACTTTGGATAGTTTACAAATCAGAAAAGGATGTCAGGTATATTTTAAGAAAAAAACTTCGACCATATATTCTGGAAAAACAAATAAAGGAACCTGCTCTAGCAGCATTGATCATGTAGATTATATCTCTAGTTCTTTTGTAGTTAGTAAGGATAAAATATCAATATGGACAAGAGGATATGATGAAAAAGGAAAACAGGTTTGGGGGAAAATTAGAGGTCCTTTTAAATATAAAAGATTAGCAAAAAATTGATATCAATTTCAATTTATAAAATCTTCCAAAGTTTTGTTTTCCAAAACCTTAAGTGTATTATCTCTTACTTCTATCATAACACTATGGACAGCACACTTATCCTCATCGGGACAATCGTCACATTTTTCATAAAAATTAAGACTCACACAAGGGAGCATAGCTATAGGACCTTCTAAAACTCTAATCACAGAAGCCATTGTTATTTCTTTAGGCTCTTTAATTAAGTAATATCCCCCGCCCTTACCTTTTTTTGATCCTAAAAACCCGGTTTTCCTCAACGTTAATAAAATACTCTCTAAAAACTTTTGAGAAATATTCTCACTAACTGCAATTTCTGATATTAAAACCGGATGTTCACATCTTTTTCTAGCAATATATGTTAACGCTTTTAAGCCATATTTTGTTTTTTTTGAAAGCATATTTTGTTTATTTCACCTATACATATTTACTATTTTCTTATCCAACCAAATAGCATATACAACTAATAGTAAAAGGATATATCCAGAAGAAATACTTTAATACACTTCAATCCTATATCTATTTTTTTGGAAGAAAAACTTCAGCCATCATACAACGTGCACTTCCTCCTCCTAAAGTTTCAATAGTATTAAGATCACTATGTAGAATTGCACAATGCTTTTCTATCTTGGTTATTTGATCTTTACTTAAACTTCTAAATGCTGCTGATGACATGACAAGATAACGCTTATCTCCCGAACCTACAACTTGAAGCATGTTGCCTGCAAAATTGTTAACCTGATCTTCGGTAATTGCAATAATATCTTTTCCATCTTTCTTTAGATGATCAATAAGGTTTTTTCGTTCTTTTTTATCGTCTATACACTCCAGGCATACTACCGCAAATGTTTCTCCAATCCCCATCATTACATTAGTATGGTAGATTGGAAGTCTTTTTTCACCAACAGTTTGGTATGCAATAAAAACAACAGGGGTATATTCGAAATCCTCACAAAATTCGATGAATAGCCCTTCATCTGCTCGAGCAGATAAAGCGCAATAAGCCTTTCTATTAGTTCTATCCAACACAATACTTCCTGTACCTTCTAGAAATAGTTCTTCATCTTCTGCAGAAGTATAATCTACAATGTTTTTTATTTCAAAGCCTGTAGCTTCTATCTGATTTAAAACCTCTGGCTTACGTTCTTTTCTTCTATTAACAGCAAACATAGGATATAAACCAACATCTCCATTTTCATGAAAAGACACCCAGTTATTAGGAAAAATAGAATCTGGAGTATCATTTTTGGGGTCATCATCAATCACTATAACCTGAACTCCAACTTTTTTTAATGAAGCAACAAACTGATCAAATTCTTGCTGTGCTTTTACATTAGCTTTCTCTGCAATAATACCAGGATTCTCTTGATAATAATTATTTACAGCTGTTTGCTCATTCATCCTAAACTGTACCGGACGAATCATAACTATGGTATTCGTTACTTGTCTCATCTGTTTTATTTTTTTAAGATTCGAGATAGTATATAATATTTACTTCTCTAAATGATATACTAATAAATAGTATTGTATATTTTATTAATCTCTTATTAATGGCATTGTAGAACAACGCAATAACCCTTCTTGTTTTGCTATTTCTGCATAAGGGACTTCCTCTACTATGATATTATTGCTACGCATCCAAGTATTTAATCTTGTGAAATTCTTCTCTGAAATAACAACATCTTCTGCTATAGAAAAAATGTTCGAATTCATATTATACATTTCATTTTTATCAATATGAAAAAGGTTTTCATTACCAAATAGATTAACAAGATATTCATAATCTAAAACATCTCTAAAACCTTCTTTATGGATGATAGCCTTATTGTTTCCTACGGGTTGAAAACAACAATCCAGATGTAATGCATTATCTCTGGGATCTTTCATTGACTTATTAAGATCGAATTCTTTAACTATTTTATTTGGGAAAAGAGATTGTATATAGGCTACCCCTTTCATATTTGTTCTGGCAACAATACAATCTGAGTAATCATCACCTTTATATGTCCCAATAAATATATGATCATTATGTACCATGATATCACCGCCTTCAAAATGAATATCTTCTGACGGAGCTTTATAGACTTTATCAGGATCTATTTGGTCTATAACATATTGAATTGCTTTTATTTCTTTTTCTCTATCGGGAAGGATATTAGATTTGATAAATTTATCTTCTATTACCAAAGCAATATCTCTTGCAAAGATTTGATTATAATCTTTTATTATATCCGGACGATATACTTTTACATCATATTTTTCAAAAACTTTGGCCACAGATTCCATTTCTGTAACCATAGCAGATTCTTCAGGATACGTTCCTGCCTTTATATGTTCAATAGATTTAGGATCATAAGCTTCCTCTATTTTTGGAACTGGACCATTACTCTTTGCCGTTCCTAAAACCACTGCTCTTAATCTAGACGTTTCGTTCTGTATATTTAGTTGCAAAAAAATAAGTTTTTAAGTGTAAATAATTATGTTAACCCGAGTAGTTAGGCAAATATATAAATAGACAATCTCTGAAAACCAATTTTATGCAAAAAAATATCAATTCTTTTATTAAATTCGAAAAATGAGCATCTTTAGAGAAGCTCATCTTATCAATCTAACAAAAAAGGCGTTGAATATAACTCAACGCCTTTTTACATAATATTATTAAATATTAACGTTCGGATACTGTTTTGAACGTTCTATGATTTTCTCCAATATATATTTGCCTTGGTCTCCCTATTGGTTCTTTACGAAGACGCATTTCTCTCCATTGAGCAATCCATCCAGGTAATCTTCCTAAAGCAAACATTACAGTAAACATTTCGGTTGGAATACCTAACGCTCTATAAATAATTCCTGAATAAAAATCCACATTTGGATACAATTTTCGTTGTACAAAATATTCATCTTCTAAAGCAACAGAGGATAGTCCCTTTGCTATATCAAGAACAGGATCTTCGATACCCAAATCACCTAGCACTTCTTCTGCAGATTTTTTAATGATTTTAGCTCTAGGATCAAAATTCTTATATACCCTGTGTCCAAATCCCATTAAACGGAAAGGGTCATTTTTATCTTTAGCTTTGTTTATATATTTTGCCGTATCTCCACCATCTGCTTTAATAGCTTCAAGCATTTCTATAACTGCCTGATTTGCCCCTCCATGAAGAGGTCCCCATAGTGCAGATATCCCTGCAGATAATGACGCAAATAATCCAGCATGAGAAGAACCTACTATTCTTACTGTAGAAGTAGAACAGTTTTGTTCATGATCAGCATGAAGAATTAGCAATTTATCAAGTGCATCATAGACTAATTTATTTGGCTCATATGTTTTATTAGGTCTTGCAAACATCATTTTATGCAGATTCTCTACATAACCTAAAGAACTATCTCCATAATCTAATGGTAAACTTTTTCTTTTTCTCATCGTCCAAGCTGCAAGTACAGGAAATTTTGCTAATATTTTTACAATAGCATTGTACATTTCCTCTTCAGAATCAACATCAACAGATCCTGGATTAAAAGCAATCAATGCACTTGTTAAAGAAGACAATACTCCCATTGGATGAGCACTTTTAGGGAACCCGTCCAAGATTTTTTTCATATCCTCATCTACATGAGATTCTTCCTTAATATCTTTATCGAATTTTTCTAATTGCACTGCAGTAGGTAATTCTCCAAAAATTAATAAGTAGGCAACTTCTAAAAAATCTGCTTTTTCTGCTAATTCTTCGATAGAATATCCTCGATATCTTAAGATTCCTTTTTCTCCATCTAGAAAAGTAATAGCACTCTCGCAACTTCCAGTATTTTTATATCCTGGATCAATTGTGGTAACTCCATTAGTTACCCCTCTAAGTGCTTTAATATCAATTCCTAATTCATTCTCTGTTCCTTCTATTATTGGGAACTCATACCTATTACCGTCGATTTCTAACGTAGCTGTTTTTGACATGTGATTATTTTAGAATTTTGCTGTTATTGTAGATTCGCTAAATTACGAAATATAGTGTTAATATGTTATTAATCGTAAGATGATTTTTACCCTTACAACCTATTTCCTAAATTATTCAAAAAAAAAGAGACTACCTTTTCAGATAGCCTCTTTATTACTATTAATATATCGTATTATTTTATCTTAAAAGCGTTCTCTTTTGGATAGTAAGCAACAACACCTAATTCTTCTTCTATACGAAGTAATTGATTGTATTTTGCCATTCTATCACTTCTAGATGCAGAACCTGTTTTTATCTGTCCTGTATTTAAAGCTACTGCCAAATCTGCTATTGTATTATCTTCGGTTTCACCGGATCGATGAGACATTACAGAAGTATATCCCGCATTATGAGCCATATTAACTGCTGCAATAGTTTCGGTAAGTGTTCCTATTTGATTAACTTTAATAAGAATTGAATTTGCAATACCATTTTCAATTCCTCTAGACAATCTTTCAACATTGGTTACGAATAAATCATCTCCAACTAACTGAACTTTATCTCCTATTTTATCTGTAAGGTATTTCCAACCATCCCAATCATTTTCGTCCATACCATCTTCTATAGAAATAATAGGATACTTTGAAGCGAGCTCTGCAAGGTAATCAGCCTGCTCTTCACTTGTACGAATTACTCCGGTATCTCCTTCAAATTTGGTGTAATCATATTTACCATCAACATAAAATTCTGCTGCGGCACAATCTAGAGCAACCATTACTTCGTCTCCAAATTTATATCCTGCCTTTTCTACAGCTAGAGCAATTGAATCCAAAGCATCTTCTGTACCATCTAAAGTCGGAGCAAAACCACCTTCGTCACCAACAGCAGTACTTAATCCTCTATCATGTAATACCTTCTTAAGATTATGAAAGATCTCTGTTCCCATTTGCATAGCATGAGTAAAATTCTCAGCTTTTACAGGCATCACCATAAATTCTTGAAATGCTATTGGCGCATCACTATGTGATCCACCATTAATTATATTCATCATAGGAACAGGAAGTGTATTAGCACTCACTCCTCCAACATAACGGTACAACGGCATGTTTAATTCATTTGCAGCTGCTTTTGCAGCCGCTAAAGAAACACCTAGAATTGCGTTCGCCCCAAGTTTTGATTTATTAGGAGTTCCATCAAGTTCTATCATAGTTCGATCTAATAAATTCTGATCAAATATAGAATAGCCTAGTAACTCTTCAGCAATTATTGTATTTACATTTTCAACAGCCTTAAGCACTCCTTTACCCATATAGTTTTTACCTCCATCACGTAACTCTACAGCTTCGTGTTCTCCAGTGGACGCTCCAGAAGGAACCGCTGCTCTTCCTAGAACACCATTTTCAGTAATCACGTCTACTTCTACAGTTGGGTTACCACGTGAATCTAAGATCTGTCTAGCGTGAATATTAATAATTACACTCATGTCTTTAATTTATTTTGTTGGATAATTTTAATTCTTCGCAATATACAAAACCAGTAAACTTTAATCCCTTCAAAAAAGTCTTAATTTACTAGTAAAACCACAATATTATAGTCAAGTTATCAACTATAACGTTATAGCATAATACATTGCAAAAATGCTTTACATATCATTTAAACAATCTAAGTTTTACGCAGTAATTTTTGCGTTCTTAATATTTTCAATAAATTGATCAAATAAGTAAACTGAATCATTTGGTCCCGGACTAGCTTCTGGATGGTATTGTACAGAGAAACAATTCTTATTTTTCATTTTAATCCCTGCAACTGTATGATCATTTAGATGCACATGTGTTATTTCTACCTCAGGATGTTTTTCAGTTTCTTCTCTATGTATTGCAAAACCATGATTCTGAGAAGTAATCTCCCCTTTACCTGTAATTAGGTTTTTTACAGGATGATTAATTCCTCTATGCCCATTATGCATTTTATAAGTACTAATCCCATTAGCCAATGCAATAACCTGATGCCCTAAACATATACCAAAAAGTGGTAAGTCATTAGCCAAAATATCTTTTGCCGTCGCGATAGCCTCTGTTAATGGCTCAGGATCTCCAGGTCCATTTGATAAGAAATATCCATCAGGACCCCATTCACTCATCTCTGCAAAGGTGGCATTATATGGAAACACTTTTACATAAGCATCTCTTTTGGTTAGATTACGAAGAATATTTTTCTTTATCCCTATGTCCAATGCCGAAATTTTATAAGTAGCATTAGAATCTCCAACAAAATAAGGTTCAGATGTAGAAACTTTTGAGGCCAACTCTAAACCATTCATGTTAGGCACTGCTGCCAATTGTTCTTTTAATTTCTCTATACCATCTATTTCAGTTGAAATGACAGCATTCATCGCTCCATTATCTCTAATATAGCTTACTAAAGCCCGTGTATCTACATCAGAAATTGCCAGGAGGTTATTTTTCTCTAAAAATTCTTGTAAAGAACTATCCGCAAGGTCACGAGAATATTCATAACTAAAGTTCTTTACTATAAGTCCAGCAATTTTCACAGAATCTGACTCGACCTCTTCATCATTAGTACCATAATTACCAATATGGGCATTAGTGGTAACCATTAATTGTCCATAATATGAAGGATCAGTAAAAATCTCCTGATAACCTGTCATACCTGTATTAAAACATACTTCACCAAAGGCACTACCCTCTTTACCGACAGCTTTACCGTGAAAAATTGTACCATCAGCTAATAACAGGATTGCTTTTTTTCGAGATTGATATTTCATTTATTTACGTTTATTGTTTTCAAAAATCTTTCAGAATCTACAAAGTAACTATATTGTTATTATAATAATTTCAAATTCTGTTATCTTCTATTTAATTTAACAACATATTTCCTTTAAGGCGGAAATTAAACCATTATAATTATTCAAAAAAAAAGGATAAACGACGAACGTTTATCCTTTTAGTATTATGTGTGATATACACTATTCATTTATTCTTCTTCAGAATTAGCAGTTTCTTTAGCTGGTGCCGCCGGAGCAGTTTCAGCTTTCTTTCCTTTTCCTCCTCTTCTTCTTGCTTTCTTCTTTGCAGGTTTTCCAGCGTTATATAACTCGTTATAATCCACTAGTTCAATCATTGCCATATCAGCATTATCACCTAGACGATTTCCAAGTTTAATAATCCTTGTATATCCTCCTGGTCTATCTCCTACCTTAGGTGCAACGTCTCTAAATAGTTCGGTTACTGCATATTTATTTCGTAATCTACTAAAAACAATACGTCGGTTATGAGTAGTATCTTCTTTAGATTTAGTTACTAACGGCTCCACAAATTGCTTAAGCGCTTTTGCTTTTGCAACTGTAGTATTGATTCTTTTATGCTCTATTAGAGAACAAGCCATATTCGCAAGCATAGCTTTACGATGTGCCGTTTTTCTCCCTAAATGATTTACTTTTTTTCCGTGTCTCATGACATTTAATTTTAATCATCATCTTGCTTCAACCCTTTCTGGGGAGCAAAATATGATGGATTAGTCTTTATCTAATTTATATTTAGAAAGATCCATACCAAAGTTAAGTCCTTTAACATTAACTAGCTCTTCAAGCTCGGTTAAAGATTTCTTACCAAAGTTACGGAACTTCATTAAGTCATTTTTATTATAAGATACTAAGTCTCCTAAAGTGTCTACCTCTGCTGCTTTTAAACAGTTAAGTGCACGTACGGAGAGATCCATATCGATCAACTTTGTTTTTAACAATTGTCTCATGTGAAGTGATTCTTCATCATAAGTTTCTGTTTGTGCAATCTCATCAGCTTCTAATGTAATACGCTCATCAGAGAATAACATAAAGTGATGAATTAATATCTTAGCAGCTTCAGTTAATGCATCTTTTGGATGAATAGATCCGTCAGTTACAATTTCGAAAACTAATTTTTCGTAATCTGTTTTTTGCTCTACACGATAATTCTCAATGCTATATTTAACATTTTTAATTGGAGTGTATATAGAATCTGTAAAAATGGTTCCAATAGGAGCGTTAGCTTTCTTATTTTCTTCAGCAGGAACATAACCTCTACCTTTTTCAATAGTAATCTCAAGGTTAAGTGCTACTTTTTTATCCATATTACAGATAACTAGATCAGGATTCAATACCTGAAATCCAGAAATAAATTTCTGAAAATCTCCAGCAGTTAATTGCTCTTGACCTGAAATAGAAATAGTAACAGATTCATTATCTATATCTTCTATCTGACGCTTAAAACGTACTTGCTTAAGATTTAAGATAATTTCTGTAACATCTTCTACTACTCCAGAGATTGTAGAGAACTCATGATCTACACCTTCTATTCTAAGAGAAGTTATAGCGAATCCTTCTAAAGAAGATAGCAAAACTCTTCGTAAAGCATTACCAACTGTTAATCCATACCCTGGTTCTAATGGTCTAAATTCAAATTTACCATCGAACTCAGTAGAGTCGATCATGATAACTTTATCGGGCTTCTGAAAATTTAATATTGCCATGTTATTTTTTCTTCTTAGAGTTATTACTTAGAGTATAATTCGACAATGAATTGTTCGTTTATATTTTCCGGAATCTGAATTCTTGCCGGAACCGACACAAAAGTACCTTCTTTAGTATCGTTATTGAATGTAATCCACTCATATACTTTGCTATTATTAGCAAGAGAATTTTGAATTACTTCTAATGATTTTGATTTTTCTCTTACTCCAACCACATCTCCAGCTCTTAATTGGTAAGACGGAATGTTAACTTGTTGACCATTAACAGTAATATGCCTGTGAGAAACCAATTGTCTTGCTCCTCTACGAGAATTTGCTAATCCCATTCTGAATACTACATTATCCAAACGTGATTCACATAACTGAAGTAACACCTCACCAGTAATACCTTGTGCACGTGTAGCTTTTTCGAACATATTACGGAACTGACGTTCTAGAACACCATAAGTATATTTTGCTTTTTGCTTTTCCATTAACTGGATAGCATATTCACTTTTCTTACCTCTACGTCTGTTATTTCCGTGTTGCCCTGGAGGGTAATTTCTTTTTTCGAATGATTTATCATCTCCGAATATCGCTTCACCAAATTTACGAGCGATTTTAGTTTTTGGACCAGTATATCTTGCCATTATTAATAATTTAGTTACTGAGGATGATTATGAATTAAGGTCTCTTTCCTTCGATAATCATTTTTCCCCATTTAGATTTACTTACTTATTTTAATTTATATATAATAAAGATCCCGAACAATGTTCGGGATAAAATTATACTCTACGTCTTTTAGGAGGGCGACATCCATTATGAGGCATTGGAGTTACATCAATGATTTCTGAAACTTCAATTCCTGAATTATGAAGAGAACGTATTGCAGATTCTCTACCATTACCTGGACCTTTTACGTATACTTTCACTTTCTTAAGCCCTGCTTCGATAGCAACTTTAGAAGCATCTTCTGCAGCCAATTGAGCCGCATAAGGAGTATTCTTTTTAGAACCTCTAAAGCCCATTTTACCAGCAGAAGACCATGAAATAACGTCTCCTTTTTTATTTGTTAGTGAGATAATAATGTTGTTAAAAGAAGCTGTTACGTGTGCTTCTCCAACAGACTCAACAATTACCTTACGTTTTTTTGAAGTTGACTTTGCCATACTACTTATTATTTAGTCGCTTTTTTCTTGTTAGCAACTGTTTTTCTTCTTCCTTTACGTGTTCTAGAGTTATTCTTAGTACGTTGTCCTCTAAGCGGTAAACCAGCTCTATGACGAATACCTCTGTAACATCCTATATCCATAAGACGTTTGATATTCAACTGTACTTCAGAACGTAATTCTCCTTCTATGGTATAGGCTCCAACGGCTTCACGGATAAGACCAATTTGGTCATCATTCCAATCAGAAACTTTTATACTCTCATCTACTTTGGCAGTCGCTAAAATCTCTTTAGCTCTACTTCTACCAATTCCGAAGATATAGGTTAATGCTATAACTCCTCGCTTTTGTTTAGGTATATCTACCCCTGCAATTCTTGCCATAATTACCCTTGTCTTTGTTTAAATCTAGGATTCTTTTTATTAATCACGTAAAGTCGGCCTTTTCTACGCACAATCTTGCACTCGGCACTTCTCTTTTTTATTGATGCTCTAACTTTCATCTCTTTGTTTTTAATTTCTAAAACACGTCGAAACATATTTTAAAATGAATCAGTAACAAGATTTTTCAGCCTGCAAAAGTACACAAAAAATCTTAATTTACAATATTCTTAATTTATTTAGTATCTATATGTTATCCGAGCCTTAGTTAAATCATAAGGACTCATTTCTAACTTCACTTTATCTCCTGGTAATAATTTTATATAATGCATACGCATTTTACCAGATATATGGGCAGTCACAACGTGACCATTTTCTAACTCAACTCGAAACATTGCATTAGACAATGCCTCAATAATACTTCCGTCTTGTTCTATTGCCGGTTGCTTTGCCATTATGCTACTGCTTTACGGTTTTTACCTGTTTTCATCAATCCATCATAATGTCTATTCAACAAATATGAATTAACCTGTTGCATCGTATCAATTGCTACACCTACCATAATAAGTAGTGATGTTCCTCCAAAAAATAACGCCCAACCTTGTTGCACATCTAACAACTTAACCGCTATTGCAGGGAATACTGCTATTAACGCTAAGAAAATTGAACCTGGCAATGTAATTTGTGACATTATCTTATCTAAGTATTCTGAAGTTTCACTTCCTGGTCTAATACCCGGAATAAAACCTCCACTACGTTTTAAATCATCTGCCATTTTATTTGTAGGTACTGTAATTGCGGTATAAAAATATGTAAACACAATAATGAGCACCGCAAATAGAACATTATACCAAAGTCCAAAAATATCACTAAAAGCAGCTGCTACACCTTGCGAAGCATCTGAATCTGAAAGACCAGCAACTGCCGCAGGAACAAACATAATTGCCTGAGCAAAGATAATTGGCATTACACCAGAAGCATTTAATTTTAATGGTATATATTGACGAGATCCAAAAACATTTTTCTCATATCCACCACCTGCTGTTCTTCTCGCATACTGAACTGGTATCTGACGAACAGCCATTACTAACAGAACAGAAGCTAAAATGATTACAAACCAGATAACAAGCTCAATTAAAACCATTATCATTCCACCACCATCACCAGAAACTCTTGAAGAAAAGTTCTGTACAAATGATTGTGGAAGTGTAGCGATAATACCTACCATAATCAATAAGGAGATACCATTACCTATACCTTTATCTGTAATCTTCTCACCTAACCACATTGCAAAAATACAACCAGTAGATATTATGATTACAGAAGATACAACAAAAACTGTTTGACTTATTTCAGCACTAAATGCAGAGGGAGGAAGTGTAGCAAATAAATTATAAATGTACCCAGGCCCCTGAACCAAAGTAATAGCAATAGTTAACCAACGTGTAATTTGATTAATCTTTTTTCTACCGCTCTCTCCTTCTTTTTGTAATTTTTGTAAATATGGAATTGCTATTCCCATTAACTGCACTACAATAGAAGCAGATATATATGGCATAATACCTAGTGCAAATACTGAAGCATTAGCAAAAGCTCCTCCTGTAAATGCATTAAGGAGTCCCAGCAAACCGTCTTGGGTCTGTGTACCAAGGTTTGCTAGTTCTGAGGCATCTATTCCTGGAAGTACTACTTGTGCTCCGAATCGATATACTAAAAGAAGTCCTAGTGTAACTAAAATTCTATTCTTTAGCTCTTCGATTTTCCAAATGTTTTTTATTGTATCAATAAATTTCATGAATTGTCTATTATAAGGTTACTGCTTCACCACCTGCTGCTTCTATAGCAGCTTTTGCAGTGGCTGTAAATTTGTGAGCTGAGACTTTTAATTTAGCCTTCAGTTCACCTCTTCCCAATATTTTAACCAAATCATTTTTCCCAGCAAGACGTGTATTTAAAAACACATCCAGATCCGCAATATCTTTAATTTTTCCATCATCTACTAACTTTTGTAGTGTGTCCAAATTAATCCCCTGATATTCTTTTCTGTTAATGTTTTTGAAACCAAACTTTGGCACACGTCTTTGAAGTGGCATTTGCCCTCCTTCAAAACCGATCTTTTTAGAATAACCAGATCTTGATTTCGCTCCTTTATGTCCACGAGTAGCAGTTCCTCCTTTACCAGAACCTTGTCCGCGACCCACTCGCTTACTATTATTTTTTACCGAACCTGCAGCAGGTTTTAAGTTACTTAAATCCATTTGCTTTAATTATTTTGTTTCTACAGAAACTAAATGTTTAACTTTATTTACCATCCCAAGGATATTCGGAGTATCATCATGCTCCACAACCTGGCCGATCTTTTTAAGACCTAGAGCTTCTAAGGTTCTCTTTTGTCTTTGAGTGCGGTTAATTGCACTTTTTACTTTAGTAATTTTAATCTTTGCCATCGTTCCTGATTTATCCTTTAAACACTTTCTCTAGTGAAACACCTCTTTGAGCTGCTACCTGCTGCGCACTACGCATCTGTAACAGAGCATCAAATGTTGCTTTCACCACATTGTGCGGGTTAGACGATCCTTGGTTCTTAGAAAGTACATCATGTACTCCTACAGATTCTAATACTGCACGAATAGCACCACCAGCAATTACCCCGGTACCAGTTGCAGCAGGTAAAAGCAATACTCTTGCTCCACCATACTTACCTTTTTGTTCGTGTGGCAAAGTACCCTTATGTAATGGAATACGAACCAAATTCTTTTTTGCATCTTCTACTGCCTTAGCGATAGCTTCTGCTACCTCTTTAGACTTTCCTAAACCATGACCTACAACACCATTTTCATCACCAACAACAACAATTGCAGAGAAACCAAATGCTCTACCACCTTTTGTTACCTTAGTCACACGTTGCACACCAACTAAACGATCTTTAAGTTCAAGTCCGCTTGGTTTTACTAATTCTGCGTTTTTATATTTCTGATACATAATTTCTTAGAATTTAAGTCCTGCTTCTCTAGCACCTTCTGCTAATGATTTTACTCTACCGTGATATAAATATCCTCCTCTATCAAAGGACACAGTCTCGATACCAGCTTTCTTAGCTTTTTCTGCTAGCGCTTTCCCTACCAAGTTTGCTTTTTCTATTTTATTTCCTGTTGCCGAAGCAATGTCTTTATCTCTTGAAGAAACAGCACTGATAGTTTTACCAGTTACATCATCTATAACCTGAGCATAGATTTCTTTATTACTTCTAAAAACAGATAATCTAGGACGTTGTTCTGTTCCGCTTACACTTCCGCGGATACGCTTTCTTATCTTTAATCTTCTTAAATCTTTTGAGAATGCCATAACGTTAGTTATTATGCAGATTTACCTGCTTTTCTTCTTAATTGTTCTCCTACGAATTTGATTCCCTTCCCTTTGTAAGGTTCTGGTTTACGGAAGCCTCTAATTTTAGCTGCTATCTGTCCTACCAATTGCTTATCATGAGAAGTTAATTTTACTATAGGATTTTTACCTTTTTCTGAAATTGTTTCAACCTTAACTTCTGGTGCTAAGTCTAAAACTATATTATGAGAGAATCCTAAAGCCAAATCTAATTTCTGACCTTGATTAGAAGCTCTGTAACCAACTCCTACCAATTCTAACTCTTTAGTAAATCCTTCAGAAACACCAACTATCATATTATTAATCAAAGCTCTGTACAAACCATGCTTTGCCTTATGATCTTTAGCTTCAGTAGGTCTTTCTAAAACTACCTGGCCTTCCTCTACTTTCACATCGATACTATCGATATCTTGAGAAAGCTCTCCTAATTTTCCTTTAACAGTAACAACATTACCTGTCACTTCAACAGTGACACCAGACGGAATAGTTACTGGATTTTTTCCTATTCTTGACATTTCTTTTGTCCTTTTATACTGTTAATATACGTAACAAAGCACTTCACCACCTACGTTCTCTTGCTTAGCGCGCTTACCGGTCATTACACCGTGAGAAGTAGAAACTATCGCAATACCTAATCCATTAAGAATTCTTGGAATATCATTCGACCCAGCATACTTACGCAAACCTGGCTTACTGATTCTCTGTAATTCTTTAATAACTGGCTCTTTAGTTAACTTGTTGTACTTAAGTGCTATCTTGATAGTACCTTGTGTAGTATTATCTTCAAATTTATAACTCAAAATATATCCTTGATCGAATAATATTTTAGTGATCTCTTTTTTAACCTTCGATGCAGGGATCTCAACCACTCTGTGTTGAGCACTATTTGCATTACGAATTCTGGTTAAATAATCTGCTATAGGATCTGTATTCATTGTATTTAATTTATGGTATTGGTTTTCAATTTGTTTAATCGAACCTTAAACCAATTAATTTAATTTATTATTACCAACTAGCTTTTGTAACACCTGGAATTAATCCCTTATTCGCCATTTCTCTGAAAGTAACACGAGAAATTCCAAATTGACGCATATATCCTTTTGGTCTTCCTGTCAGCTTACAGCGATTATGTTTGCGAACAGGCGAAGCATTTTTAGGCAACTTCTGTAATGCTTCATAATCTCCAGCTTCTTTTAAAGCCTTACGTTTTTCAGCATATTTCTCTACAGTTTTTGCTCTTTTCACCTCACGGGCTTTCATTGATTCTTTAGCCATAATTAATTCTTTTTAAAAGGTAATCCTAGTTCGGTTAACAATGATTTTGCTTCTTTATCGGTTTTTGCCGAAGTTTCGAAAGTAATATTCATTCCAGAAATCTTATTTACTTTATCAATATCGATTTCAGGGAAAATAATCTGTTCCAGAATACCTAGTGAGTAATTACCTCTACCATCAAAACCTGTAGCTTTTATTCCGCTAAAATCTCTAACACGTGGTAAGGCAGAAGTTATCAAACGATCTAAAAACTCATACATTCTTTCTCCTCTTAACGTAACCTTTGCTCCAATTGGCATTCCTTTACGTAATTTGAAAGAAGCAACATCTTTTTTAGAAATTGTCGCTATAGCCTTCTGACCAGTTATAGTTGTTAATTCGTCTACTGCATAGTCGATTAACTTCTTATCAGCTACTGCAGCTCCAACACCTCTACTTAAAACAATTTTTTTAAGCTTTGGTACTTGCATTACATTATCATAGCTGAATTCTTCTGTAAGAGCTGACATTACTCTGTCTTTGTACTCTTGTTTTAATCTTGGGATATAAGCCATAATTATATTACTTCATTAGATTTTTTAGAAAATCTCACTTTCTTATCTCCTTCTACTCTATATCCAATTCTTGTAGTTTCTCCTTTAGAAGTTAACAACGATAAATTAGATATATGAATAGGTGCTTCTTGTTTTACAATTCCTCCTTGTGGATTTGTTGCACTAGGCTTCTGGTGTTTTGAAACTAAATTAACACCTTCTACGATCGCCTTGTTCTTATCTTTCAATACTTTTTGCACCGTACCCTCTTGACCTTTATTGTCTCCAGCGATAACTCGTACTGTATCTCCTGATTTTATTTTTAGCTTAGTCATCTTTACAAATGTTTTAAAGCACTTCTGGCGCTAGTGAAACAATCTTCATGAATTGCTTATCACGAAGTTCTCTTGCAACAGGACCAAAAACACGTGTTCCTCTCATTTCTCCTGCAGGGTTCAAAAGAACACATGCATTATCATCGAAACGAATATAAGAACCATCTGGTCTGCGCACTTCTTTCTTGGTACGAACTACAACTGCAGTAGAAACGGCTCCTTTTTTAATGTTTCCATTTGGAGTTGCTTCTTTTACACTGACAACGATTTTGTCTCCTACAGAGGCGTATCTTCTTTTTGTACCACCTAAAACACGAATGACTAAAACTTCTTTACCACCTGTGTTGTCTGCTACTTTTAATCTAGACTCTTGTTGTACCATAATTACTTCGCTCTTTCAATTACTTCTACTAATCTCCAGCATTTGGTTTTACTCATAGGTCTTGTTTCCATGATCTTTACAGTATCACCAATATTGCAGTCGTTCTTTTCATCGTGTGCAACGTATTTTTTCGTTTTCAACACGAACTTTCCGTACATCGGGTGTTTTACCTTTTTAACTTCAGCAACCACAATTGATTTCTGCATTTTGTTACTAGTAACAACACCTATACGTTCTTTTCTTAAATTTCTTTTTTCCATCTTTCAGCAGAATTAACCGTTTAATTCTCTTTTTGTTAGCTCTGTAGCCATTCTCGCAATAGATCTTCTTACTTTACGTAATTGTAAAGGGTTTTCTAGCGGTGACATGGCATGAGCCATTCTTAAATCTGAATACGCTTTTTGAGATTTACCAAGTTCCTCTTGTAATTCAGCTGTAGATAATTCTTTTACTTCTGATTGTTTCATAGTCTCTCAAATATTAAGCTTGATAATCTCTAGCTACGATAAACTTAGTTTTTACAGGAAGTTTTTGTGCTGCAAGACGTAATGCTTCTTTAGCAACGTCATAAGACACACCACTTATTTCAAATAAAATTCTTCCTGGTTTTACTACTGCTGCCCAATACTCAACAGCACCTTTTCCTTTACCCATACGTACTTCAAGAGGTTTCTTAGTGATAGGCTTGTCCGGGAAAATTTTAATCCACAGAGCACCTTCTCTTTTCATATAACGAGTAGCAGAAATACGAGCTGCTTCTATTTGTCTAGCAGTAACAAAACTTGAATCTAATGATTTAATTCCGAAGGTACCGTTAGAAAGAGTATGTCCTCTTTGAGAAAGACCCTTCATACGTCCTTTTTGTTGTTTACGGAATTTTGTTCTTTTAGGCTGTAACATTGTTAATTTACTTTAAAAAATTACTTTCTACGACGTGATTTGTTATTACCACCACTTCGTCCACCTCGGTTGTCACCTTTTCCTTGTTTCTTGGATAAACCAACCAAAGGAGAAAGCTCTCTCTTACCATATACTTCACCTTTCATGATCCACACTTTAATACCCAATCTACCGTAAGTAGTATGAGCTTCTACTAAAGCATAATCTATGTCAGCTCTAAATGTTGATAAAGGAATACGACCTTCTTTATAAGACTCTGAACGTGCCATCTCTGCCCCATTCAAACGTCCTGAAATCTGAATCTTAATACCTTCTGCATTCATTCTAATTGCAGCCGCAATAGCCATCTTGATAGCACGACGATATGAAATACGACTTTCAATCTGTCTTGCTACACTAGATCCTACTAAAAATGAATCAAGTTCTGGTCTTTTGATTTCAAAAATATTGATCTGAACTTCCTTTTCAGTAATTTTCTTAAGCTCTTCTTTCAACTTGTCTACCTCCTGTCCACCTTTTCCGATAATGATACCAGGTCTGGCAGTGGTGATAGTAACGGTTACAAGTTTAAGCGTACGCTCAATAATTACTCTAGATACACTAGCTTTTGATAAACGTGCGTGTACATACTTTCTAATCTTATCGTCTTCGGCAAGTTTATCACCGTAGTCATTACCTCCATACCAGTTGGATTCCCATCCTCTGATAATACCAAGGCGATTTCCGATTGGATTTGTCTTCTGTCCCATATCTATTATTAGCTTTGTGTATTATTGTTTGCTGCAACCACAATTGTAACGTGATTAGAGCGTTTTCTTATTCTGTGTGCACGACCTTGTGGAGCAGGACGAAGTCTTTTTAACATACTTCCTCCGTCTACACGGATCTCTTTTACAAAAAGATCAGCATCTTCGATGCTAGCGTCTTCATTTTTCGCCTGCCAATTAGCTATTGCTGAAAGCAATAACTTCTCCAAACGACGTGATGCTTCTTTAGGGTTAAATCTAAGAATCTGAAGCGCCTTTTCAACTTTTACACCACGTACAAGATCAGCTACTAAACGCATCTTACGAGGTGATGTAGGGCAGTTATTAAGTTTAGCAAAAGCAATCTGCTTTTTCTCTTCCTTAATTCTATCTGCCATTTCTCTTTTACGAACTCCCATGACTTAAATTATTTTTTACCTTTATTTTTAGCACCAGCGTGGCCTCTAAAGGAACGTGTTGGCGAAAATTCTCCTAATTTATGTCCCACCATGTTTTCTGTAATATATACAGGTACAAATTGGCGACCATTATGTACTGCGATTGTTTGACCAACAAAATCAGGTGTTATCATCGAAGCTCTTGACCACGTTTTGATTACTGATTTTTTGTTAGCTTCAACATTTGCAGCCACTTTTTTCTCTAACTTATAGTGAACGTAAGGTCCTTTTTTTAATGAACGTGCCATATCTTATTATTTCTTTCTACGTTCTACAATATACTTATTACTCGCTTTCGTCTTAGAACGGGTTCTATATCCTTTTGCAGGAAGACCTTTTCTAGAACGTGGGTGACCTCCAGAAGAACGTCCTTCACCACCACCCATTGGGTGATCGACAGGGTTCATCGCCACAGGTCTCGTACGTGGACGACGACCTAGCCATCTTGTTCTACCTGCTTTACCACCAACGATCAACTGATGATCACTGTTTGATATCGCTCCAATAGTAGCCATACAATTAACTAGTATCATCCTTACTTCTCCAGAAGGTAATTTTACAGTAGCAAACTTACCATCTCTTGCCATAAGCTGAGCAAACGAACCAGCACTACGAGCCATAACGGCACCTTGACCTGGACGTAATTCTATACAAGAAATAATAGTTCCTAAAGGGATATCACTTAATGGCATTGCATTTCCGATCTCTGGAGCAACGTTACTACCAGAAACTATGTTTTGACCAACTTGCAAACCATTTTGAGCTATAACATAACGCTTCTCACCATCCTGATAATTAACAAGCGCTATAAATGCAGTTCTGTTTGGATCGTACTCTATTGTAGCAACGGTAGCAGGGATTCCTTGCTTATCTCGCTTAAAATCAATAATACGATACCTTTTTTTATGACCACCACCTTTGTAGCGCATGGTCATTTTTCCTTGACTGTTTCTACCTCCAGATCTTTTTTTCGGAGCCAATAGGCTTTTTTCCGGCTTATCAGTAGTAATGGCGTCAAATCCATTTACTACTCTAAAACGCTGACCTGGGGTAATTGGCTTTAATTTTCTTACTGACATTTTTTAGTCTTAAAGATTACTATATAAATCAATTACTTCACCTTCCGCCACCTGTACAATTGCTTTTTTATATGCACTTGTTTTACCAGTGACCATACCCGTTTTTGTATAACGTGTACTACGGTCTGGACGGACATTTAATGTTCGAACTTTAGTAACAGATACACCGTAAGCAGCCTCAACTGCTTTTTTGATCTCTACCTTATTCGCTTTCTTATCTACTACAAAACCATAGCGATTATACACTTCACTATCTGCAGTAGCCTTTTCCGTAATAATAGGTTTTATTAAGATACTCATGGCTTCTATTTACTTAAATTCGTTTCAATTCCTTTCAAAGAACCTTCCAAAAGTATAACACTATTAGCATTAAGTATTTTATAAGTACTTAATTCTGAAGCAGTTACAACTTCTGAACTTTTCAAATTGCGTGACGACAAATATACATTTTTATTTGACTCAGCCAACACAAACAAAGATTTTTTGTTTTCAAGCCCTAAAGACTTCAAAACAGCAGTAAAATTCTTAGTTTTTACAGTATCAAAAGTAAAATCCTCTACAACCGTAATTGCCTTGTCATTTGCCTTAATACTCAATGCTGATTTACGCGCTAACCTTTTCAGGTTTTTATTCAATTTGAACGAATAGTTACGTGGTCTTGGACCAAATACTCTACCCCCTCCTTTAAAAATAGGAGACTTAATACTACCTGCTCTGGCAGTACCTGTTCCTTTTTGTTTCTTTATCTTTCTAGTACTACCTGCGATATCTGCACGCTCCTTAGCTTTATGAGTTCCTTGACGTTGATTAGCCAAGTATTGTTTCACATCTAAGTACACAGCATGATCGTTTGGCTCAATACCAAAAACAGTATCAGAAAGGTCTGCCTTTCTTCCTGTTTCTTTTCCGTTTATATCAATTACCGCTACTTTCATTACTTCTGAATCGTTACATAAGCGTTTTTATGTCCAGGAACACATCCTTTAACAACAAGCAAATTCTTTTCAGGAACTACTTTTAACACTCTTAAGTTTTGAATTTTTACTTGATCTCCACCCATTCTTCCTGCCATTTTCATTCCTTTGAAAACTCTTGCAGGATAAGATGCAGCACCTATAGAACCTGGAGCTCTTAAACGGTTATGCTGACCATGAGTTGCTTGACCTACACCACCAAAGTTGTGTCTTTTCACAACCCCTTGAAAACCTTTTCCTTTAGAAGTTGCTGAAACATCAACAAATTCTCCTTCAGCAAAATGCTCTACTGTTACCGTATCTCCTAATTTGTACTCCTCCTCAAAACTTTTGAATTCGACAACTTTACGTTTAGCAACAGTTCCTGCTTTTTTAAAGTGACCTAAAGCCGCTTTAGTAGCATTTTTGTCTGCTTTGTCATCGAAACCTAGCTGAATAGCCTCATAACCATCAACCTCTTTAGTTCTGACTTGGGTAACCACGCATGGCCCAGCTTCGATAACTGTACATGGAATATTCTTTCCATTTTCGTCGAAGATGCTGGTCATACCGATCTTTTTTCCTATTAACCCAGACATATTTATTAATTATTAATTAGTATTCATTTTTATTTTTGCAAAAAAACAGGGTCAAAATACCTCAACCCTGAATGTATTTTTTTGCCGTTTTTCCCTTGCGCGCAGCTTGGGACATTTATCGTAAGATCTTCTTACTTAAAAGCTGTATCAAACTTTGATCTCAACCTCTACTCCACTTGGTAATTCTAGCTTCATCAACGCATCAATTGTTTTTGAAGACGAGCTATAAATATCCAAAAGTCTTTTATAAGAACTTAATTGAAATTGCTCTCTAGATTTCTTATTAACGTGCGGAGAACGTAATACTGTAAAAATCTTCTTATGTGTTGGCAATGGAATTGGCCCAGTTACTACAGCACCAGTACTCTTTACCGTCTTTACGATTTTCTCAGCAGACTTATCCACCAAATTATGATCGTAAGATTTTAGTTTTATTCTAATTTTTTGACTCATTTCTGTAATAATTAAGCGTTAACTCCTTTTGCAGCTGCGATTACTTCTTCTGAAATATTAGAAGGAGTTTCAGCATAGTGAGAAAATTCCATTGTAGACGTTGCTCTACCAGACGACAATGTTCTTAATGTTGTTACATACCCAAACATCTCTGAAAGCGGAACAGTAGCTTTTACAGTTTTTGCACCTGCACGATCTCCCATATCACTTACTTGCCCTCTACGGCGGTTAAGATCACCTACGATATCACCCATATTTTCTTCTGGAGTAATAACCTCTAACTTCATAATTGGCTCCATAATTACGGCTTTAGCAGCTTTCGCTGAATTTTTAAAACCTAATTTAGCAGCTAATTCGAAAGATAGCTGATCCGAATCCACATCATGATAAGAACCATCCTTCAATGTTACTTTCATAGCATCCACCTCATATCCTGCCAACGGTCCATTCACCATTGCCATTTTGAATCCTTTCTCAATTGACGGTATAAATTCCTTAGGAACATTACCACCCTTAATTGTAGACTCAAACTGAAGTCCCACTTGACCTTCATCAGCTGGCTCAATAGTAAATACAATATCTGCAAACTTACCACGACCACCAGATTGTTTCTTATAAACTTCTCTATGATCAGCTGCTGCTGTAATAGCCTCTTTATACTCTACTTGTGGCTGACCCTGGTTCACCTCCACTTTGAATTCACGTCTTAAACGATCAACAATAATATCCAAGTGAAGCTCACCCATTCCAGAAATAATAGTCTGACCAGAAGCTTCATCAGTTCTTACTGTAAATGTTGGATCTTCTTCAGCCAACTTAGCCAATGACAATCCTAATTTATCAACATCTGCCTTAGTCTTAGGCTCAACCGCGATACCGATTACAGGATCAGGAAAATCCATAGATTCTAAAACAATAGGATTTTTTTCATCAGACATAGTATCACCAGTCTTGATATCCTTAAACCCTACTGCAGCTCCAATGTCTCCTGCTTCTATATAATCTATTGCATTTTGTTTGTTAGAATGCATCTGATAAATACGAGAGATACGCTCTTTTTTACCTGAGCGATTATTCAAAATGTAAGAACCAGCATCTAAACGACCAGAATATGCTCTAAAGAATGCCAAACGACCAACAAAAGGATCAGTAGCAATTTTAAATGCAAGTGCCGAAAAAGGCTCTTTTACATCTGGTTTACGCAATTCTTCTTGATCTGTATTTGGATTCACCCCTACTATACCATCTTTATCCGTTGGAGAAGGCAAATAACGACATACCGCATCTAAAAGGAATTGTACTCCTTTATTCTTAAATGCAGATCCACAAATCATTGGAATGATACTCATATCCATTACAGCAGCACGAAGAGCAGCATGCACTTCATCTTCTGTAATAGAATCCTCATCTTCCATAAATTTTTCTAAAAGGTTTTCATCATAAGCAGCAACTTCTTCAATAAGCTTACCTCTTAACTCAGCAGCCTCAGCTTTTAATTCTTCAGGGATATCAATAACATCAAATGTAGACCCTTGCGTTTCATCATGCCAAACAATAGCACGGTTTTTAACCAAATCTACAATTCCCTTAAAATCTGCCTCATCACCAATATTCATTACAATCGGCACTGCATTAGATCCTAACATATCCTTAACTTGTTGACAAACTGCCATAAAGTTAGATCCTTGACGGTCCATTTTATTCACAAAACCTATACGAGGTACTTTATAATTATCAGCAAGTCTCCAGTTAGTTTCAGATTGTGGCTCAACGCCATCAACCGCACTAAATAAGAATACCAATCCATCAAGAACACGAAGAGAACGGTTAACTTCAACCGTAAAATCAACGTGACCCGGAGTATCAATAATATTAAAGTGATAACCTTTAGTATCATCTATCGGCTGACCATTTTCTGTTGGAAACTTCCACTCACATGTAGTAGCAGCCGAAGTAATTGTAATACCTCTTTCCTGCTCTTGCTCCATCCAGTCCATCGTAGCAGCACCATCGTGCACTTCACCTATCTTATGACTTACACCCGTATAATAAAGAATACGCTCTGTAGTTGTAGTTTTTCCTGCGTCAATATGCGCAGCAATACCTATATTTCTTGTATATTTTAAATCTCTAGCCATTTCTTAATGATTAAAATCTAAAGTGTGAGAATGCTTTGTTTGCTTCAGCCATCTTATGAGTATCTACTCTTTTCTTAACCGCTGCTCCTTCTTCTTTTTCTGCTGCAATAATCTCTGCTGCTAGTTTCTGAGCCATAGATTTCTCGTTTCTTTTACGAGAAAACTGAATCAACCACTTCATAGCGGTAGATATTTTACGGTCTGGTCTGATTGGATTTGGAATCTGGAAAGTAGCTCCACCTACACGTCGACTTCTAACCTCCACATGTGGCATTACATTAGATAATGCATCTTTCCAAATCTCTAATGACGTTTTTTCGTCATTTTGTTTTTTCTCTTCTACAATGTCAATAGCATCATAGAAAATTTTAAAAGCAGTTGACTTTTTACCATCCCACATCATCATGTTTACAAAACGAGTCACTAATTGATCGTTAAAACGTGGATCTGGCAAAATTGGTCTTTTTTTAGCCTTTCTTTTTCTCATGTCTTCTTCTTAAAGTTTTTTAATTACTTCTTAGGGCGTTTTGCACCATACTTAGATCTACGTTGTGTTCTACCTTCAACACCTGCGGTGTCTAAAGCTCCACGAACAATATGATATCTAACTCCTGGTAAATCTTTTACCCTTCCACCTCTAACTAATACTATCGAGTGCTCCTGGAGATTGTGACCTTCACCACCGATGTATGCGTTTACTTCCTTACCATTTGTTAACCTAACACGAGCTACTTTACGCATAGCTGAATTTGGTTTTTTTGGTGTAGTAGTATAAACACGCGTACAAACACCGCGGCGTTGCGGGCACGAATCCAAAGCAGCCGATTTACTCTTCTTAGTTATTTTGGCTCTACCTTTTCTTACTAATTGTGAAATTGTTGGCATAATTTGCTTTACACTATATATTAAATAATTTTTATAATATTCCCTTTAAAAGGGCTGCAAAGGTAGAAATATTTTTCAGCAAATCAAATCCTAATTGATTAATTTTTATTCATTTAAATATATTACCCAAAACTTATCGAACAAAAACAATGAGATTATGATTATTTCCAAGCTTCAAAACTAATATTATCTAATCAAACAAAATCTTAAATACAACATTAAACTACAGACACATCATTATAGCCACTTAAGTCAACCTTATATTACATAAAACACAACACAATAACACATCAAACAAGACCTAACCACAACACACAAGCCCCTTTTTTAAGCATTAAAATCAAAGTAGAAAAAGAAACAATCATTTTAAAGAAAAAAAAAAAAAGAAAATGATTATTAAATTATTATAATTTAACATTTAAAAATCTTAATAAAAGTTAAAATAATCAAAAATACACCTATTTAATGCTATTTTATTGTGAATTTTGAAATTGACCAATTTAAATAAATCACACACAATGAAATCATCAAGGAAGCAAATTCTAATGCTTTTTACAGCATTAGTCGTGCAATTTTCTTTTGCACAAGAAAAAACCATAACAGGTAAAATCACAGACGACATTGGCTCACCTTTACCAGGAGTAAACATTATTGTCAAAAACACGAACACTGGTACCCAATCAGATTTTGATGGAAACTACAACCTTCAAGCATCCCAGGGAGACATACTAGTCTTTAGTTATCTCGGCTTTACAAACAAAGAAGTAACCGTAGGAACCAGCGACACAGTTGATATTCAATTAGAATCTTCTGCCTCTCAATTAGAAGAAGTTATTGTCACAGCTCAAGGTATAAAACGAGAGAAACAGGCTCTTGGGTATGCTGTTGCAGAGGTTAAAAACGAACAATTAGAACAAAGAGCCGAAGGAGATATTGGTCGTGTCTTATTCGGAAAAGCCTCTGGAGTTAACATCACTCAACAAAATGGTCTTTCTGGATCAGGAACCAATATTGTTATTAGAGGATTAAGTTCTTTTAGCGGAAGCAACCAACCATTATTTATTGTTGACGGAGTTCCTTTTAGTAGCGACACCAATTCACAAGGGTCAAATGACGGAAACAGTCAGAACGATTTTGTAGACGGAAACTCCGGTTCAAGTAGATTTTTAGACCTTGACCCTAACAGCATTGAAAGCGTTAATGTACTAAAAGGTCTTGCGGCCGCAACACTATATGGTACAGCAGGACGAAACGGAGTTATCCTAATCACCACAAAAAATGGATCTGCCGGAAATGCACTTAAAAAGAATGAAGTAACGATAACTTCATCATTATTTTTTAATGAAATCGCATCTCTCCCCGATTATCAAAATCAATATGGAAACGGTTTCGACCAAGCATTCGGATGGTTCTTTAGTAACTGGGGACCAAGTTTTGAAAGAGAAGGAGTTGCAGGATGGGGAAATGGTATTGACAGCGACCCCAATAGAGGTTTTAACGAAGATGGCACCTTAGCGCATCCATATAGTACAGCTGCTTCAGCTACAGGTATTCCCGCAGCATTTCCAGAATTTGCAGGAGCTCGTTATGAATGGAGACCATATGATAGCGTTGAAAATTTCTTCAAAACCGGAACTGTCGCTAATACAGCAATTAATTTTAGAGGCGCATCAACAGACAACAAACTAAGCTACAATGCCAATTACAGTTATTTAGAAGATGAAGGTTTCACTCCAGGAAACACACTAAGAAGAAATACCCTTGGATTTGGAGGAAAAGCCGTCCTGTCTAATAAATTTACAATCTCTAATACATTAAATTACTCTAAAACAGATTTCAGATCACCACCTGTCTCTGCAAGTAGAGGTAATGGATCATTCGGAACAGGTTCTTCAGTTTTTGGAGAATTATTCTTTACACCAAGAAGTGTAGACTTAATTGGGCTACCATCTGAGAATCCTCAAGATGGATCAAGCGTATATTATCGACAAAACAATAGCATACAACATCCTATCTGGACGGTTAACAATGCCCTAAACAGGCAAACGACAAATAGAGTATTTGGTAACGGAACGTTACAATATGACTTTACCGACAACTTAAACCTAATCTATCGATTCGGAATTGACAACTACACTGAATCAAACATCAACCAACAAAACAAAGGAGGGGTTAGTGATGACGCTGCCTTACGAAGTGGAATTTACCAAACCTGGACCAACATTAATACCATCTTCGATCACAATATTATCATTAATGGAAATTTTGCATTAAACGACAACATTGGCATGACATTTAATGTAGGAGGAACCAGCAGAAGAGAAGTCTTCGAACGTAACGGTGTTGCGAGCAGCAGTCAAGTAGAGTTTGACGTATTTAGACACGTTAACTTTCTCAACCAAGATGAGATTGAATTTAAACAAGAACGAAACATAGTCGGCTTATATGGTCAAGCTGATTTTGACTATAAAAAAATGCTCTATCTTGCTTTAGCCGGAAGAAATGATTGGGTTTCTAATTTAACCACAGAAAATAGGTCTATTTTTTACCCTAGCGCAAGTGTTTCTTTCTTACCAACTACCGCATTTAAAGGACTAAGGACTGATAATGGAATAAATTATTTAAAGGTCAGAGCCGGATACGGTACATCTGCAAACTTTCCCACTGGCTTCCCAGTAGCTGTTACTTTAGATTTAGACACTCAAAACTTTCAGAATTCTGATAGCGGAAATGATGTTGTAACCAACTCGATTCCTCCAAGAGAAGGGAATCCAAATTTAAAACCTGAAAGATTAAATGAAATAGAATTTGGTATAGAATCTCGGTTTTTCAAGAATCGCATTAACCTAAACGCTTCGTATTACAACAGAACAACCAAAGACCTTATTATAGACAGACCTTTAGATCCTTCTACTGGAGCCACCATAAGAAGTGAAAATATTGGGGAAATAAAAAGCGATGGATTTGAAGTAGATTTAGGTGTAGACATTGTCAAACAGGTCAATAATGGATTTACATGGAACACCAATATCAATTTTACAGCCAGCGAAACAACAGTTGAAGATCTTGGTGCAGATACAGATATCATAGTATATTCTGGGTTTTCCAACTTAGGTAATGCCGCTATTGAAGGAGAACCACTAGGAGTAATTGTAGGAAGTCGAATTCAAAGAAACGATAATGGAGAATTTTTAGTAAATGATGCTGGTAATTACAGAGAAGAAGAAGGAACATTTGTTATAGGAGATCCTAACCCAGATTACCTCTTAAACATAAATAATTCGTTTTCCTTCAAAAATTTCAATTTAAGTTTCTTATTCACTTTTGTAAAAGGAGGAGATATTTACTCTAGAACCGTATCTACTTTATTAGGTAGAGGGCTAACAACCGACACGGTAGATCGTGAAAACACATTTATTCTGCCAGGAGTTAGAGATGATGGCTCCCAAAACAATATCCAAATAAACAATTCCACTTTTTACTTTTCGAATGTATTGTTTGGCCCGGATGAATTGGGCGTGTTTGACGGAACCGTACTTAGACTACAAGAACTATCATTGGGATACACCATCCCAACTAAATTTTTAGACAAAACTCCTTTTGGAGCAGTAAGTATAAATCTTACCGGATATAATTTATGGTTCGATGCTTTTAATATACCTGATGGAACCAATTTTGACCCTAACGTTGCCGGACTTGGTGTTGGTAATGGTCGTGGATTTGATTTCTTAAACGGACCGAGTTCAAGAAGGTATGGTATGAGTATTAAAGCTTCTTTCTAATAAAAAAAAACAATCATGAATATACTAAAATCAATATCATATAAAGTATCAGTAATTATCATTCTGATTATAGGAATGTTATTTACCGCCTGTGAAAGCACAGAGCTAGACCTTACTGAGAACCCTAATCTATTAGACCCTTCTCAATCCAACCCTGATCTATTTCTAAATTCAATTCAAGTAGATTTTGGAAAGGTCGTTGAACGCTTTGGTGCCATTGGTAGTCAGGTCACAAGAATAGACAACATGAATGGGAGGGATTACCCAAACGTATACTCTCCATCAGACTTTAATGACCTTTGGAGCGGATCGTACCAATCTACCGGAGTATCTTTTCCAGATCAAAACGGGCATAATCAAACATTTAACGGAATTCTGGCAGACGCAAGAGCACTTGAACCCATTGCTACTCAAAACAACCTATATCATCATTTAGGAATATCTCAAGTTATTGAAGCATATATTATCGTAACGCTAGTAGATTTTTTTGGCAACATACCTTATAGTGAAGCTCTTCAGGGAAGCACAAATTTAAATCCTAAAGTAGATGATGGTTCTTTAATATATGATGCTGCATTAAATTTACTGAACAATGCCATAATAAATTTCAATAAAGATGCTACCAACGAACCCGATAACGACTTCTATTATAATGGTGATTGGGAAAAATGGATTACAGCAGCTAATACTATAAAAATGAAGATTTTCCTTCAAAAAAGATTAGTTGACCCCCAAGCCATAACAAATTTTAACAACATTGTCAGTGATGGCGATTATATCCAAAGCCCTGATGAAGACTTTCAATTCTCTTGGGGAACAAATGAAATTCAACCCGACAACCGTCATCCCAGATATGCCAACAACTACGAAGGAGATGGTGCCGATGAATACATGTCAAACTGGTTGATGAATCTAATGTCTAACTCTGACGATCCAAGAATCAGATATTATTACTACAGACAAACTAATGTTGTTCCAGGAGCAGAAACAGCTCCTAATGAAGAAACACTAAGCTGCTCATTAGAAAGTGCTCCCCAGCACTATATTGATGGTGGATTTACGTTTTGCTACTTAAACAATGGGTATTGGGGACGTGATCATGGTGATGATGACGGAGTACCACCAGACGGTTTTTTAAGAACAAATTTTGGTGTCTATCCTGCAGCTGGTCGCTTCGACGATAGTAGCTTTAAAGGAACACAACAAGGTGACGGAGGTCAAGGAGCAGGAATCACACCTATTCTACTTTCTTCCTGGGTTGATTTTATGATAGCAGAAGTGGCCATGGAACAAATGAACACTTCTTCTGCAAGAATAGCTTTATCTAGCGCTATAACAAAATCAATAAATAAAGTATCGACATTTGGATCCTTAGACAGCTCTGCAAACCTAGTATTTGAACCCAATGCAACCGCAATCACCACTTTTATTAATGATCGCCTTGCAGATTTTGATGCAGCAGCAACACCAGTTGATAGATGGAATGTTATAGCAGAACAATATTGGATTGCTTTGTTTGGAAATGGAATAGATGCATACAATTTCTACAGAAGAACAGGATACCCAACAACCCTACAACCAAATGTAGAACCATTTCCTGCTACAGGTAATTTTATCAGATCATTTCCTTATCCGGCAGATTTAACAACCAACAATTCATCTGTAGATCCTAAACAAAATTTGGATCAAAAGGTTTTTTGGGACAACAATGACGATTCGCCATTATTTCCAATCGCTAACTAATTTAATCTAATTAAAACTTAAAAGATTAAAACAAAACATATAGAAAAATGAAAAGAATAATCAAATATCTAAATATACTGCTCCTTACGGGCTTAATCCTTGGGTGTAGCAGTGATGACAAAACTGTGGACGTAATACTTGACAGCGTTACAAGCGGTGGAGTATTAAGAACAATTGACATTGACAACAACCTTATCTATAATGACTTATTACTAGAATTTGACGAAGGAGCCAATTACACACTCACTTTAGAAGAACAAGACAATCAAAATGGTGAGTTGCTAGACCAAATTGAAATCTATGCTAGATTTGTTGAAAATACACGGATCGACACTAACATGGATGGAGTAATAAACGACGACGACGATGACTTATCAACAGAAGAAGGACTTATAAGAACATTAACAGCTTCTGATTTCCAACCTGGAGAAAGAGGAGTGCCTATTTCTGTAATTACCTTTACTGCAGATGAATTTTTAACATTTACTGGAGTAGATGAAAGCAAACTTCAAGGAAAAGATGATTTTGCAATTAGATTTGTACTTAAACTTAAAGATGGAAGGACATTTTCTGTTGATGACGCCAATGGGAATGTATCGGGAGGTTCATACTTCTCTTCACCATACACTTACAGAACAACAATAGGATGTACTATCACAGAAACTCTTGCAGGTACATATACTTATAATGTAACCTCTTTGATTCCTGCACCAGGCGGAAGGAGTCAATGTAACAGCATGTCGCTTCCAAGTGGAGAAGTCACCTGGACAGAAAGCGAAGACAGAGGTGAATATAGCACTACCGATTTAAGTTTTGGGCAATTTGATAATTGCTATACTGGAACATTTAACACAATTAATTTCTTAAAAGGAACAATAATTTGGGATTGTACTAAACTAGTAGCAGATGGTGAAATCATAGTAGAAGAAGACACTAGTGATGAAGAAGAATTCACCTATACCTATAAAATAACACAGATAATAGGAACCGATATTACTATAGATTTCAGCAACTCTGCAGGAGATAGAGGAACAGTTGTTTTGACCCGTCCAGATAGTAAAATATGGCCTGTGCTTTTTAAGGTTGAAGACGACTAATATCCATAAAAAAACATTAGAATACATTTTTTCTTACAAAAAAGAGGAGATTTTCAATTGAAAATCTCCTCTTTTTACAACTTGATACAAGACCAACAAAACAAATACAACTCAATATTTAACAACCCTTTAAGAAGTTGTTCATTATCTGATACTTAAACAAATTAAAAAACACAAAAAACTTCACAACCACCGTATAACTTACCCACAACAACATCTAAATATTTGGATATATCCAAATAGCTGCAATTTAAATTTTAATAACAAAAAGTTGTTTTATAAAGATATTATTATGATTTTTGGAACTGGCTAATTCAAATAAATTGTAAAATGAGAACAAAGTTTAGTGGAATTTTAACGCTATTACTAGCGTTTGTTGTGCAATTCACTTTTGCACAAGAAAAAACAATTTCAGGAACTGTGACCGATGATAAAGGGTTACCTCTTCCTGGGGTTAATGTTGTTGTAAAAAATACAGCAAGCGGTACGCAGACTGATTTTGATGGTAATTATACCCTTCAAGCGAATCGGGGTGCAGTACTTTCTTTTAGTTATGTCGGTTTTGACACTAAAGAAGTTGTAATCGGGGATGGTGACTCCATCAATGTTCAATTATCAGCTTCTGCTTCAGAATTGGAAGAAGTTGTTGTAACTGCGCAAGGTATTAAGGCAAAACCAAGATCCTTGAGTTACGCTATTGCAACAGTTGCAGATGATGAAATCGAAAACACTGGGGAGGTTAACTTAGTAAGTTCCTTAACAGCAAAAGCTCCAGGGGTTTCGGTTGTAACATCTTCAGGTTCTGTTGGTGCATCTGCTAATATCAGAATTCGTGGTAATACTTCTATATCAAGAAGTAACTCTCCTTTATTTATTGTTGATGGTGTACCTATCGATAATAGTAGTACAGGAAATGCTACAAATGGAGCTGACCAATCAAACAGGGCGATTGACATCAATCAAAATGATATTGAAAGCATTTCAATACTTAAAGGTATTGCAGCACAAACACTTTATGGTTTAAGAGCTGCCAACGGGGTTGTATTAATAACTACCAAAAAAGGTAAAGTAGGTGCCCCTACTGTCTCTGTAAGCTCAACTGTTCAAATCAGTGAAATTACTCAAACACCAGATTTACAAAGGCAATTTGCTCAAGGTAGACCAGTAGGAGGAGTTCCTACTCATAGAGGTCCTGAAACTTTTGAAGGTTTTAGTTGGGGTCCAGCTATTTCTGGTCTTGAGTATGATGGAGACACTTCTTATCCATATCACAGGTTTGGAAGATTAGTTCCTACAGGAACTGGAAATGGAAGAGCTGCAGAATCTTATGACAATGTAGACAATTTCTTCGTTAATGGTTTATTAACAGATCTTAATGTCTCTGTAAGAGGTGGTACTGAAACTGTAAGATATTATTTATCTGCTGGTAAATTAGATCAAACAGGGGTTGCTCCAACTGAAAACTTTGACAAAAGATCTTTCAGAGCAGACATTACTGCTGATCTTTCTGAAAAGTTTGAAATCTCTGCAAGTGGTTCATTCGTAAACTCAGGTGGACGAAGAGTGCAAAGAGGATCTAACATCTCTGGTATTATGCTAGGTTTGTTAAGAACAACTCCAACTTTTGATAATGGTAACGGATTAACAGGTAGAGATGCTGCAGAAACTAATTCTGTATTCCAATTGCCTGACGGTACTCAAAGAAGTTATAGAGCTGGTGTATATGACAACCCATTTTGGACTGTTGCAAAAAACCCTTCTAGTGATGATGTAAACAGATTTACAGGAAGACTATCTTTCGAATATAGACCAATGGATTGGTTAACATTACAAGGAAGATATTCTTATGATAGATATAGTGATGTCAGAAAAGCGTCACAAGACATTAATTCAGCTTCAAATCCAGGAGGTAGAGTATTTGACGACAACATCTTTAACGAAGATATCACAGCTAACTTCATAGCTTTAATTAATAAAGATATTTCTGAGAACATCACCTTCAATGGTATTTTAGGATATGAAAACTACACAAGTGACTTCTTAAGAAGAAGTGTTCAAGCAGATGGTTTAACCATCCCTGGTTTCTTTGATGTTTCAAACTCTTCAACTCAGATTAATACAAATTCAGTATTTAAGAAAAAGACAGACGCAGTTTTTGCTGACGCAAAGTTTGGAATCAAAGACATGATCTTTATTAATGGTTCTATAAGAAATGACTGGTCTTCTACTTTACCAGAAGACAACAACGATTTCTTATCTTATAGTACTGGTTTAAGTTTTGTATTTAGTGAACTTATCGAAAGTGATGTGTTTACATATGGTAAATTAAGAGCTTCATACGGTAGAACTGGTAATGACGCGCCAATATATGCAACTCAAACTTTCTACGAATCTGGTTCAGCTAATGGAGATGGCTTCATTGGAAACAATAATTTCCCATTATTTGGTGCAGTTGCTTTAGAAAGAGATGGACAATCAGGAAGTCAGCAAATTGAACCAGAAGAAACAACTGAATTTGAATTTGGTGGAGAATTAAAATTCTTCAACAATAGAATCGGTTTGGATATTACTTATTATGACAAAGAAACTACTGGTCAAATATTTGCCGTTGATGTAGCTCCATCTACTGGTTTTAATGGTCGTAATGCTAATGTTGGTAAAATTGAAAATAATGGTTTTGAAATTGGAGCTAACTTTACACCAATTCGTACAGATGACTTTTCTTGGGATCTTAATATAAACTGGACTGCTTATGATTCTGAAGTTATTGAATTAGCTCCTGGAGTTGAATCATTTACTTTAGCTGGATTTACTTCAGTTTCTTCTAGAGTACTTCCTGGAGAATCTTATGGGGCAATATTTGGAGACAGATTCCTAAGAGATGATAATGGGAATATATTAATTGATGATACTGGTTTTCCTATCACTGACCCAACATCTGGTGTAATTGGAGATCCAATTCCAGATTGGCAAATGGGTATTAGAAATACTGTTTCTTACAAAAACCTTTCTCTATCTTTCTTATTTGATATTAGAGAAGGTGGAGATGTATGGTGTGGTACTTGCGGTATCATAGACTACTTCGGAGTTGGTCAAACCACAGCAGATCAAAGAGAAATTACAGATTATGTATTTGAAGGGGTTGTGCAGTCTACTGGACAACCAAATACAAGGCAAGTTGCTTTAGCTGATCCCGCAGGAGGTTTAGGTGCGAACAGATGGGTTAGATATGGTTTTGGAGGAGTAGGAGAAGATAGTGTATATGATGCCTCTTGGGTTCGTTTAAGAGAAGCATCTATAAGCTATAAACTAGGGGAAAAGTTATTAAATGGTACTCCTATTAGTTCTGGATCTATTACATTCTCAGGGAGAAACCTGTGGTTAGATACAAACTTTCCAGGTATCGATCCTGAAACTAACTTAACTGGAGATTCTAATGGTATTGGTTTAGAATATTTTAACCAACCAAACACCAGAAGTTATGCCGTTTCACTTAAACTTAATTTCTAAAAAAAGTAAAAATGAAAAGAATATATAAAATCAATAAGGTTTTTATTTTCATGATGGTCATAGCTTTTACGCTTTCATCATGCGAATATGGTACTACAAACGAGGACCCTACGCGTCCAGGTGGTGATATTATTCCTATAAATGCGGTGATGCCAATTATGCAAGCTCAATCGCACAGAAATATTACCGCAGGATTGGGTCGTTTATCAGGAATCGTAATGCAACAATGGGTTGGTTTTGATGCACAACAAGTAGCTTATACTAGTTATGTAATCGGAGAAACGGACACAGATAACTTTTGGGATACCGGTATTTACACTGGATCTATGAGAGATTGCGTTGATATCATTAACAGAAGTACAGATACTGAAGGAGTTAACAGCAGAGGTGTTGCAAAAATATATCTTGCTGCTAACCTTGGAATGACAACGAACTCTTGGGGTGATGTTCCTTTCTCTGAAGCTTTTGTTGGAGAAGAGAATTTAAATCCTTCATATGATACTCAAGAGTCTATATATGGTGAAATATTCAGATTATTAAACGAAGCAGAAGCAGATTTACTTGCAGAAGATTCTTCTGGAGGAATTCAAGGAAGTCTTGTGACCTTAAGTAATGAAGGCTGGATTAAAGTCGCAAACGCATTAAAAGCTCGCTACTATATTCAGCTTACAAAAAGAGATCCAAATGCAGCTAGTAATGCACTTTCAGCTATTGCAAATGCAATGGATAGTAATGCTGATCAAGCTCAATTTAATTTTGAAGATACTCAAAATGGTAGTAATCCATTGGCTAGATTTGGTCAAGATAGACCAAACACCATGATTATTGATCCACAATTTGATGCACTCATGACTGGAGATCCTCGTAAAAGCCTTTATATTGATAATTCTGGGGCTGACCCTGTATACTATAATGGTGGTACGAATCTATTCTGGGCAAGACAAGACACTCCTGGTCTTTTGATGACATATGCTGAACAAAAATTTATTGAAGCCGAAGCTATAGAAAGAAATGGTGGTGATGGAACATCTGCTTTAGCCGCAGCTATAACTGCTAACATGCAGTTTATAGGTGTGCCAGCATCTTCAATAGCAACATACCTTGGAGGACTATCTCCTTTAGGAGGAACTTTAGAGGCTGATATATCTGTAATTATAGGTGAAAAATATAAAGCATTATATGGGAATACACCTATTGAAATTTGGAATGATTATAAAAGAACAGGATATCCTGCCTTAACTCCAAATGCAACTGGATCAAATGGATTTAATCCATCTGGAGTAATCCCAAGACGTTGGTTATATCCAATTTCTGAAAGAGTATCAAATCCTGGACCTTATCAAGAAGCAATTACTAGACAAGGAAGTCATTTACTAGACGGACAAACTTGGGCTTTTGATTAAAAAGGGTTTCCAATACTATTAATAACATTATAGTAAATACAGTATAATTTTACTGTTATATAAATAAAAAAATAAAATAAATGAAAACATTAATAAGAAGCATATTTTTCACTGCGCTGATAATCTCTGCGGCATCTTGCTCAGACGATGAAGATCCTGGAGCTACTGGTGTAAGCTCAGGAGCCACAGCTATATTAACTGACTCTCAAATAAGTGTATTTGATGTTAGTAAAGACTTAGCAATAGAAATAACTGGAGATGCCCAAGTTAGTGGAATTGAGGTTTTTAATGGGTCAACCAAGATTGCTGATGCAACTGTATCTGGTAATGGAGCAACGTTCAATTCTTCTTCTCTAGGAGCGCTTGGATCTGGATCGATAGGTTTAGATTTTGTACTTTCAATAGCAGGAGGAAATTTTCCATCTACAGTTTCTGCTCAGACTATTAACGTCTCTAAAGTTATAAGTTTAACTGATGAAGTATCATCGATTAAAATCAAGGATACAGCATCTACTAATTTGATTAAATACGTTACTTCAACTGCTGGAGCTACAATAGACGATATCGTTGTAACATGGAGAAATGGTAAAGCAGGAATGGAAACTGATATTTCAACAGGATTTGACACTGATGAAGGGACTATTGACCTCAAAGATCGTGACTACATTACCGATTATGGTCTTACAAAAGGGGATACTTTAATTTATTCTTTCTCTGTTTCAAGTGGAGCTCTTACTGATAAAGTAGAAGCTACAATTGCTATAGTACCACAACCTTTCAATGATGAATCATCGGGGAATTTAGCGAATAACACTACTAGTAATCAATTAGATTTACTAACTGGAACTTCTTTTATTGATGATGCATTTTCAGGAGATATTGACTTCGTAGGCCCACAAGGATTTGGTGCAATTAACAACACTGTTGATATGGAGAATTATGCTGTTGACATAGCATTTGTAAAGCTTACCGATACTGGAGCTGCATTTTATGCTGATTATAACGATGTTGAACAAGCAAAGGTGGATTTTGACGCAGGAGTTTCTGCTACAACTATTCAAGTTGCAAAAGACGATATTATTGTATATAAAATTGTTAGAAATACAGGAACAACTGCAATGCCAGTTTTAAAAGATTTCTATGGTAGTATTTTAGTAGGAGACATCACTATAGTAAATGGAATGGCTGTAGATATGGATCTTTCATCTAAAGAAAACAGTATTATAGATTAACATAATCTGAAAATCATTTTAAAAGAGGCTATCAAATAGATAGCCTCTTTTTTTATGTATAATATCCAAAATTAATTTCTATTATATATATCTTTGATCCATATGAAAGATGAATCCCTTATTTTTGGCACTAGAGCCATTATAGAAGCAATAAATGCTAATAAAAGTATTGACAAACTATTCATTCAAAAAGGGTTACAGGGCGAACTATCCAGAGAGCTCATGAATTTGGTAAAAAAGAATAATATCACATTTACCTATGTTCCTGTAGAAAAATTAAACAGGTTGACAAGAAACAATCACCAAGGTGTTGTAGCTTACATCTCCCCTATTGATTTTTATGATCTTGAAAACCTTGTAATGAATGTAATAGAATCAGGAAAAACACCTTTGTTTTTAATTCTGGATCAACTCTCTGATGTTCGTAATTTTGGTGCTATTATTAGAACAGCAGAATGCACAGGAGTCGATGGTATCATCATACAGAAAAAAGGAGGAGCTCCTGTGAATGCAGACACCATTAAAACTTCTGCTGGTGCCGTTTTTAAAATTCCAATTTGTAAAGTAGATCATATCAAAGATGCTATGTTTTATCTACAAGGATCTGGCATACAAGTAGTGGCTGCTACAGAAAAAGCAGATTCTACTATTTATGACACAAATTTAACTATTCCTTCTGCAATTATTATGGGAAGTGAAGGAAAAGGCATATCTCCTTCAGTATTAAAATTAGTAGACCAAAGTGCAAAATTACCAATGTATGGTGACATTGCGTCTTTAAACGTTTCTGTTGCTTGCGGTGTAATTCTGTACGAAGCCATTAGACAGCGCTTATAACAACCAGTGCATCATTCTACGTCTGGCGTTGATGGTTTATTATCTCCTTCGGTTCTGGTTTTGTACTCATAAATTATTTCCACACTTTCTTCTGCATCTTCTTGTTCTATATTTTCTATAAAATTGCCATGCTCATCAAAATGCCTTAGAAATTCATCTTCCTCAGGATTATAATCTTCAGATTCCCAAGTATACAATTGTTTTTTCACTACCCCTCTTTTTACAAAAAAACCTAATATAGCACCAGATATAATACCAGATAAATGGCCTTCCCATGAAATTTTGGGATCAATTGGCAACACATACATTACCATACTACCATAAATAAAAACAACAATAAAGGACAAAGCTATTAATCTAAAATGCTTTGCAATAATTCCTTTAAAGAATAAAAACCCAAAAAGCATATAAATTACTCCGCTTGCTCCAATATGATTTGCTGGCCTGCCCAATAACCATGTAAGAAAGCCTGTTAGGAACACTCCTACAAACAATACTTTCCAGGCGTTATTTTGATAAAAAAAGAACAATGCTGCTGACAATATCATTAACGGCAATGTATTATGCCATAAATGAGTAAGATCTGAATGAATAAAAGGAGAGAATATAATACCTCGCAACCCAACAACCGTTCTTGGATAAACTCCAAAATCATTAAAATTAATCCCTGATCTAACTTCAACCCAAAACACAATCCAGATTAGCAATACAAATAATAAAGGATACCCTATCACCCCGGTATTAAATCTAAAATGATCACTTTCTTCATTCATAACATCCATAATATATCAAAAAAAATTCCAAAACATCAAGTTCGGTTAAAATGGCAGTATTTTTAAACTCTAGTCTTACATCCTTAAACATATTAACTCATTTATCTGTTGATTTATTTTCTATTTAGATTGATGGAAGCTTCGTAACTTTGTACGTATGGATATAAATAAACCTTTGGCAGAACGTATACGTCCCAAATCATTAGAAGAATACCTTAGTCAGGAACATCTAATTGGCAATGATGGGTCGTTGACTCAACAGATCAAAAAAGGACTCATTCCTTCCCTTATACTCTGGGGTCCTCCTGGAGTAGGAAAAACAACTTTGGCTAATATCATTGCAAATGAATCGGGAAGGCCTTTCTACACGCTAAGTGCAATAAATAGCGGTGTAAAAGAGGTAAGAGAAGTCATTGACAAAACAAAAAACAGTGGAGGGTTATTTACTGCCAAAAACCCTATTTTATTTATTGATGAGATTCACCGTTTTAGCAAATCTCAACAAGATTCTTTATTAGGAGCAGTAGAAAAAGGGTGGATTACTCTTATAGGTGCTACAACAGAAAACCCAAGTTTTGAGGTAATACCTGCACTCCTATCACGCTGTCAGGTATACACTCTTAATCCATTTGGGAGAGAAGAATTAGAAGCTTTGTTAAAAAGGGCGATGCGCGAGGACGAGTTTCTTAAACCTAAAAACATCAACCTTAAAGAAACCGATTCCTTACTTAGGCTAAGTGGCGGCGATGCACGTAAACTACTTAACATCTTCGAGTTGATAATCTCAAGTCAGGATCAAGATAAAATTACAATTACGAATGATCTTGTATCAAAACTAGTTCAGCAAAACACAGTTAGATATGACAAGACTGGAGAACAGCATTATGATATTATTTCAGCATTTATCAAATCTGTTCGCGGCAGTGACCCTAATGCTTCTGTTTATTGGCTTGCACGAATGATTGAAGGAGGAGAAGACCTTAAATTTATCGCTAGAAGGATGATTATATTAGCTTCTGAAGATATTGGAAATGCTAATCCTACAGCTTTAATCATGGCAAACAATACCTTTCAGGCAGTGAACACTATTGGATACCCAGAAGCCCGAATAATACTAAGTCAATGCGCTGTGTATTTAGCATCTTCTCCAAAAAGCAATGCCTCTTATATGGCTATTAATAAAGCACAGCAATTAGTAAAACAAACAGGAGATCTTTCTGTTCCTTTACATATACGAAACGCTCCTACTAAGCTCATGAAAGAATTAGGTTATGGAGAAGATTACAAATATGCACACGAGCATGAGAATAACTTTGTTAAACAAGAATTTTTACCAAAAGAAATTACAAATACCAAATTATATAATCCAGGAGATAATCAGCGAGAAAATGGTTTTAGAACATTTCTAAAAACAAGATGGGGAGATAAGTATAAATACTAGTTATTGAACCATAAAATACATCAAAATTACCTCTTGATCATAAATAGATTATTGTCTTGCAAAGGTATCAGTGATCAATTTATTCGTAACGGGGTTGATGCGTTCCAAAATGAAATTACCATATGCATCAAAATATCCATTTCCGCTTAAATCTCCTGCTTTCACGATATACGTCTTTCCATTTGTGGATTTAAAAAGTTTCCCTATAGCAACTTTCTCATCTTTTTGGAATAGTTCAAATCCATATTCTTGCTTCTTAAAAACAAAACCGGTATCATTAAATAAATAAGTGATTTCTTCCTTTGAAACAGGAGCGTTAGCTATTACTTCCTCTACCCTAGGCTCTTCTTTCTTTACTACTTCTTCTTTCGCAGGTGCATTTTCATTTTGGGTTACAATTTCTTCTTTATAACCACTATACGCATAATTTAGAGCCTCTACATCTTTAAATGCATCTCTTAAGGCTAATTGATACGCTTTTTTAAAATCTTTCTCCCTAGTGCTTCCTTCTGAAGATGAAAACACCACCTTACCACTACAATCTGTTAATTCAATAGTAAGCCTTGTAACAAAAACACCGTTTCTCTTTTTAACATCAGCCCTTAATGAAGAACAACCATTCCTCCTAAGTTCATCAGGCAAATTATCACTTTGTAAAAAGGCTTTAAACCCATATTTATTAAATAAAAACTTCGTGAGCGAATTAAGTTGATATGTATCATTCCCTTTTAAAAAACCATAGCTTTCAGGAACAATTATATATTTATAATCATTAATATTTTTTTGAGCATTACTACTGAGTGTAAAAGTTAAAACAAGCCCTAAAAACAAAATTCGTAACATATGTATCACATTATAATATTAAACCCCAGTTGCAAAGAAGCACCTCTTGCTTTTGCAAGATTAGTATATTCTAGTAAATTATTAGCCGAAATATAAAAATTAATTTTATCAATATGGGTAGATAATAGAAATCCTATGTTATTATATGAATAATCATCAATCGTGTATGTTAGTTTTGTTCTTAAGAAACTAAAGAAACGCTTGTAATAAAACAATGAAGCTGCGTATTGCGGTCTCTTGGGCCTAAACTGACTAAACAACTGTATTCCAAAAGCATCCAGATAAGGAGGTTGCTCTCCTTCGAGATAACAATTACATGTTCCATCATCATATTTATTAAAAGAATATTTAACTGATCCATTAAATTTTAGTGGTCGCATCGTCACATACGTTGTACTTAATGTATCCAAAGGAATAGCTTCTTCTAGTTCATCCAAAAAGTTTTCAGGATTTTGACCAGAGAATTGAATTGGAGTTTCAAAACCTTCAAACACATAATTACCCCGTGCGCGATAGGTTTCTACATCCTTATTATACACAATGACTCCTAAATCGTTCACACTACCTGTAATTGCAAGTTGTTCATTTATTTTATGAGTAAATCCTAAATCAATACCAAGCCCCAGATTTCCTCCCAAAAGAGCTCTGCCAATCAACTTATTTGCAATTTCTTTCCCTTCCAAATCCTTAAGACCTCTATACCCAGATGTTCTAAGTGTGACATCTGCATTACTTATTACATGCTGGTAGATATTACTTCCTTGCGGCGTTTCTAACGTTGTAAAAGTTCCTTTGTTTTTGGCACTTCTAGCATGAAATATACTAGAATAAAGTTTTGCTCTTGCCCCAAAAGTCATGCTTTTATTGACTTTTTTAGTATATCCAAAATGATATACAGCAAGTAGCTCTGCAGAACCACTTATAGTAGAAAAACGAAATGACTGATTAAGGAAATCCTGATTACCTTGGTAAGCCAAAACAGCAAAATCTTTGGGAAAATACCCGATAACATCTAATTCTTGATAAATCCCTCCAGAAAAATAGATTTTCTCATTTTTTTTACTCTTCCAACCAAAACTTACAATTTCTAGTTGTTGCGTAGCAGTTAGATAGTCTTTACTTGTCAATGTATTAAGTGTAGTTTCTATTTTATCATTAATATCCCTACCATCATCTGCAAAAACGTCATAAAGCGAAGCCCCTTTTAACCCAGCATTGACATGAATTTGAGATAAAAAAGGTACTCCAAGATGATAATTAAACCTCACATCTGCTCCTGGGTTAAGCAACAAGGATTGAGGAAGATCTGTAAAATCATATAAAGTCTCTTTATTTTGAGAATACCCAAAAAGACTTAACAAGCTTATAGCAAATAATAGGATAGCTCTCATAAGTCGTAATTAAAGAAATAAGTACCCTTAGACCTCAATTCGAGAATTCCACGCAAAGAGCTATTTAAATTCTGAACACGTATTGCAGAAATTAGTTTTGCCGTAGTTGCCAATATATTAATCGTAGCATTATCTAACGTAATTATCTGTGTAGTTACAATTGGTGTTGTACCTTCGCCGTTACCGGCATTGGCTGTAATGGTATAAGAAGGTCCTATTAAGACGTCATTATCATCCAGAAACCCAAGAGTAAATTCAAAATCCCTCTCAATTGTATTCCTGAATTCGAAAGTTAATTCTACCCGTTCCAGATTATCAACTATAAAATCAGTGCTTAGAAGATCATAATTTAATGTATCCCTAACAATAACATCGGGCACTATAATACTTGGATCAATACCTGGATCTATAAATCGATCGGTGTCAAATCTAGAATACACAAAATCTACTTCAAAAACTGGAGTCAACACCACATCCTCTGCTTGATCAAAATCCACATCTTTTACACAAGAAGTCATGCAAGCAATCAAGCATATAATGTATAGCAATACATAGTTTTTTTTAGTCTTCATTCTGGAGCGTGTTCTTTTTTTATAATTAGTTAAAATACAAATACTTACACTAAAGATAGTTTTTAATTTCTTTCAATTCAGAAACTTGAATATTCTGAAAAGGCAACTCTTCTTTGTGATAATTAAAACAGATGGTATCTAGACCCACTGCTTCAGCTCCTCTAATATCAGCTTCATAATTATCCCCTATCATAATACTGTTATCAAATTTTGCACCAGATTTCTGTATTGCTTGTTCAAAAATAAATGGATTTGGTTTTTTCACTCCTGTTTCCTCACTATTAGTAATTGTATTAAAATAATGACGTATACCCGAATTTAACAACTTCTGGTTTTGCACCTCTTCAAACCCATTGGTGATAATATGTAATTCATATTTTGGGTTTAAATATTCTAATAAATCTTGAGTACCATCAATCAAATAATTATGAAGTGGTAAGAAATTTATATAATCTTCAGATATATCATCAATTACTCCTATAGAAAAATTCTTCTCAAAGCACGTAAAAGCTTCTATAAGTCTTGCTCTGCGTAACTCTTCTTTATTTATTCTTTCTTCCCTATACAATTTCCAATATTTCATATTTATTGGCTGATACGTCTTTAAAAAAATATTGATATCAATATCAATATCAAACTTCTCAAAAATCATTTTAAACGCTAATAACGAATTCCTATCAAAGTCCCAAAGCGTATGATCCAGATCAAAAAAGATATGTTCTATTTTATTTTTCATCCTCTATATTCCAAATAAATTCTAAAATTGATTTCCAAAAAGGTTGTTGTTCAAGGTCACTAAGAGATACATTACTAAAAATCGGAATAAAAACTCCATTTACCTTTTTAACTTTTTCTATATAATCTATAATTTCTTTTTTAGCAGATAACGAATCACTGACATCATTTTTAGTCCCTAAATTCACATAGCAAAAGGAGTTTACTATTAAAGGAGTTTGTACTTCATAATCCAAATCATAAAACATAAATGGAGAACATGTTCCTGCACGAAATCCTGAATACTTAGAATACCCCATTGAATAATCCTCACCGACTTCTAATTCAATAAAATTACGATATGCTTCTGGTAATTTTATTTTAAAAAAAGAACACATTGTATACCGCAATCTCCTGTTTAAAATCGTTTCTATACGTAATTTTTCCTTTTTTAAAACCAATAAATCACAAACAGCCTCATAAGATGCTTTAAGACCTACATCCATATAATCAGCTATATGTTTAATAACGGTTTGATGTTGTGGCCTATTGTAGCCAACATTTTTTTCGTAATTAGAATAATCCCCTAATCCAAATAATACTTTAGCTTTTCTCCTTTTGTTTTTCTGAAGCTTTATTATAAAATCAAATGTATTATAAGGATCCTTTTTAAGGCCAATCAGCACTTTTATTCTATCCCCTAACTTGTCAAGTCTTAATTTCCATAAATCCCTTAAACCTCCACCTACAGATCGCAGAATACCCTTGTTTTTATATACAAACGTTTGATGTACAGAAATGACTGGTATAATTGTAAATTTCTTTTCTTGAAACATAATATCGGGATATTTTTCAAGAAGTACTTCTTTAAATTTGTAAGACCAAATATCTACAACAGGATCGTGTAAGAAATCATGAGTATATGCAATGCTCTCTGTTGCTGGAAAACGTCCCATAGCATCCTTTACATGAGGCAGATATTCTTCATATCGGGTTAGCAAATAAAAAGTAGCAGCAAAAATATCAAATGGTAAAGCCGAGTCTTTATGTTTTACTTCAAAAAAACATTTTGTTTCTTCCCAATCAAAAACCTGTATATCAAGATCGTTTAAACCATGTTCAAAGAGTAAATCTGCACTTTGAAAATACAACTCCTTACCTAAAGGCTGTTTTCCATACGACAGTTTAGGACCTTCATGCGCTATAAAAGTTTCTATTTTGGAAGTCAAATCAACATTAAGTCCCAAAATTCGCTTGCAAATTTGTTTAAAAGTATAGGATACTCTAGGAGTAATTTTCTGTACGTGAATTAGTAACATATATTTTTTATAGAATGTTCTATTTTAATATTCCAAACTTTTTAATATTCTTAAAAGTAAGTTTTTATTTTTCAAACTATTCTATACCTACAACAAACAGGTCCAGAAATACCCTACTTTTTATTTAATTAAAATAACACAATTATAATATTAACTCATCTGCAAAACTAAAATAACGATCTTCTGTAACAACTATATGATCTAATAATTTAATATCCAATGTTGAACCAGCTGCTTTTAATTTCTGCGTTAAGTTTTTATCAGATTGACTGGGCCGTAAAGAACCACTTGGATGGTTATGTCCAATTATTAAGCTAGTAGCTCCATATTCTAAGGCTAGTTTAAAAACAATACGTGCATCCACCAAGGTTCCTGTTTTTCCTCCTACACTAATTTGTTTTTTACGAATTACATCATTTGCATTATTTAAAAATAACACCCAAAATTCTTCGTGCTCAAGATCACCAATAATAGGTTGAAATAGATGAAAAGCGTCTCTACTAGATGTGATTTTTGAAACTTTAGCAACACTTTCATCTTTTCTTCTTCTACCCAGTTCCAGCCCAGCAACAATAGTTATTGCTTTTGCCTCACCAATCCCCTTAAAGCTCATCAGCTGTTTTAAAGACAATTTACCTAAAGCATTTATCTCATGATTTACACTAGCCAAAATGCGTTTACTTAATCCTACTGCACTCTCTTCTCGATTGCCCGAACCTATTAATATAGCCACAAGTTCTGCATCTGTTAATACATTCTTCCCTTTAGCGATTAATTTCTCTCTTGGACGATCATTTTCACTCCACTCCTTGATAGAAAATGAAGCATTTAATTTACTCATGTCATCAATTTAATAGTTAAAAAAAGTAGGACTATCTGTCCAAAAATATAAACTATTTATCTCAAACACAATGTATTATTGAAGAATAAATATGATAAAAACCAAGTGGTATTTTTAACAATTCTTTAGAAATTCACCCCATTTATTTGTTTGAAAATGAAAGTTTTACTATATTTGGGCACCCTTAATTGAAAAATGAACATTTTAACAACTTCAAATTAACCTATTTATGAAGAATATTTTTACTTTCGTTTTACTTCTTGCAACATTGAGTTTTTACGGGCAGGATAAGAAGATTTCGTTTCTTAATTTAGTAGGAAATAACATACAAGTGCCTAATGGTTGCCAAGCTCAATCAGAGTATGAATTGCAAGCTTGTAATGGAACATCTATAAAGTGGGATTATTATACTGATGATATGTTATCTGCAGTTTTTGATGCTACGATAAGTGCTTTTGCTGAAAGTAATGGTTCTAAAAGTGAAGTAACTTTTACTTCTTTTGGATCTCAGTTAAAAGGATATAAGTTTAAAATGGGAACTACGTTTCAGTACTTTCTATATGGTACTATTAAAGATCAACCTTTAATGATCAATTTGGGTACTCCAAAAGACATTGCAACCAATGATGATTTAGATGGTTTCTTAAGTCTTTTCTTTGATGAAGTAAGTTAAAAAACATATATATACATATTTTAACAAAGGCTAATCGTAATGATTAGCCTTTGTTTTTTTTAAATATATTATTTTTGAGTATGATCATTTTAAAAATTAAGTCCTATGAAATCTTTGTTTGAAGAATCTACTCAACATGAAATTGAAAATCGCATTCATCAATTATCTGTATCGAGTAGACCAGTTTGGGGGAAAATGAATATTTCACAGATGTTTCATCATTGTCAATTTCCTTTAAAAATTGCATTAAGAAAAGAACATCCAGAGCTTAAACCCAACCTGTTTGCAAAATTGTTCTTCAAGAAATCAATGTATAATGATAAGCCTTGGAGGAAAAATTTGCCTACACATTCTAAACTCAAAGTTATTGAACAAAAGAATTTTGAAAAAGAAAAAGAAATACTCTTAAGCTTAGTAGCCGAGTTTTCTAATCAAAAAGATAAAAAAGAATGGGATCCACATCCCATGTTTGGAAATTTCACAAACGAACAATGGGGAAAAATGCAATACAAACACCTTGATCATCATCTTCAACAATTTAATGTATAATTACTGTGTATCCACCAAAACATCACCAAGAGTATAATATTGAAAATATTAAAAAAGTAGCCTTAGAGTATCCTTTTGCAACTTTAGTTTCTGCTAAAGAAAAAACACCTTTTGTGACACATGTTCCTTTAGTGTTCCACAATGATAAACTTGTAGGTCACATTGATAAAAATAACCCTCATGTAGAATTATTAAAAGACAATTATCCTGTCACTGCTATTTTTCAGGGACCTCAAACATATATTTCTCCCTCAATCTATACCACCAAATCATTACCGACATGGAACTACATCATTGCTCATGCCAGAGGAATTGTAAAAGAGATTAAAGACTCTGATATTATTAAAAGATCCATAGTGACAATGACAGAATACCTAGAAGCTCCGAATCATAGATTTGTTTTGGATCACAATGACGAAAGGATGGATCGTCTTATTAACTATATTCACGGTTTTGAAATTGACATACAACATTGGGAAGGGAAATTTAAATTGAGTCAGGATAAAGTTCCTGCAGATATAGAAAATGCAAAACAAGAATTAATCAAAAACAATCAAAACAATATTGAAGACTTTGTGAATCAATTATTTAAAAATCACTTCTAGTCTTCAACAAGTTGTTTTACCTCATCAAAATCTAACCCTCCATAGTTACCGCTACTCATTAATAATAATGCAGAATTGGTAAAATCTTTTTGTTTCAAATAATGTTGAAATTGTTCTGGATCGGTATAAATAACCAAATCATTACGATTAAAGGCTTGAGCTATTTGAGATTCTGAAACTTCATCTAATTGCTTGATTTTTACCGCATGTGGAGAGTAAAAGACCACAGCTTCATCAGCCGAATTTAAAGCACCTTCATACTCTTTTAAAAACTCTGCGTTTAAACTACTATACGTATGTAATTCTAAACAAGCGATCACTTTTCTATTTTGATATTGCTCTTTTACAGCTTTGGTAGTAGCACTTACTTTAGACGGGCTATGTGCAAAATCTTTATATGCCACCGCATTAGAACTTTCTGCAATTTTTTCTAATCGTTTTGAAGCTCCTTTAAAAGAAGCAATAGCTTCATAAAAATCATCTTCATCAATTCCCATATGCTGGCATATCCATTTGGCTCCAGCTAGATTACTTAAATTATGTCCTCCAAAAATTTCAATTGGCATTTCCCCTTCTGGAGTATCTAATAAAGTGTCCCCATCTTCTACTCTAAACATTGGTGTAGTATATGCAAATTTACGGATTGGATTTTCTGTTAACTCGGCTAGTTTTTTTACTTCAACATCTTCTTCATTATATACTAATGCTCCTCCATTAACAATAGAGTTCATAAAAACTTTAAACTGATCAACGTAATTATCAAAAGTCGGGAATACGTTAATATGGTCCCATGCAATACCACTCACTAAAGCAATATTAGGTTGGTACAAATGAAATTTTGGTCTACGATCAATCGGTGATGACAGGTATTCATCTCCTTCTAAAACTATAAAATCATTCTCATCGGTAAGGTGAACCATAGTATCAAAACCTTCTAATTGTGCTCCTACCATATAATCAACTTCTTTTTCATGATAATGCAATACATGTAAAATCATGGAGGTGATAGTTGTTTTTCCATGTGATCCTCCTATGACCACACGAGTTTTATTTTTTGATTGTTCGTATAAAAATTCTGGATATGAATAGATTTTTAGTCCTAATTCTTGTGCTTTAAGAAGCTCTGCATTATCACCCTTGGCATGCATCCCTAAAATAATTGCATCAAGATCAGAACTGATTTTCTCTGGAAACCAGCCAAATTCAGTAGGAAGTAAACCATACCGATCTAATCTCGATTTTGATGGTTCAAAAATAGTATCATCACTTCCTGTTACCTGATATCCTTTCTGATGCAAAGCAATGGCTAGGTTATGCATGGCACTTCCTCCTATTGCAATAAAATGTACTCGCATAATTAACTCTTAAATCTAAGGGTAAAGATACAATTAACAACGAGCTTATAAAATAATGAAGTCATGAAAAATAACACGTCAAAAAGACAACAAACACACACATATTAAATCTTTTCCTCATTTCTAAGCGAGGATTCCTAAACAAAACAGGTATTTCCCTCAATAGTCATTTTATATAATACTATTAACTATTTTATTAGTGGTCAAATCAGTACAACGATGATTTTTAATTTATATCAACAAAATTGTTATGGCTCATTTCAAATACGTAGCTTTATAATGTTATTTACAAATTATAAGACGTTACCAAACACAATGGCATAACACTTGTTTACGTTTGTTTAACAGCCTAAAACCATTATGATGCAAAAACATATCATCCTTATTATACTATGTATATTAAACCTATATACTATGAATAGTCAAAATGATTATCAAAATGATTGGAAAAAAGTAAAAGCTTTTGATCAACAAGGACTACCAAAATCTGCGGTAGAATTAGTAGAAGCAATATATAGTAATGCAAAAAAAGAAAATAATGACAATCAGGTCATAAAGGCTTTAATTCATAAGGCAAAATACATGCTTACTCTTGAAGAAAATGCGCAGCTTACTATTATTAAGGATTTAAAAAATGAAATTAGTCAGAGTGTATTTCCTAAACAAAATATCTTAGAAAGTATCCTTGCTAACTTATACTGGCAATATTTTCAACAAAATAGATGGAAATTTTACAACAGAACTCAAACTTCTGAAAAAGTCGATGAAGAAGATTTCAGGACCTGGGATTTAGAAACTTTATTCGCAGAAGTGCATACATATTATCAAAAATCTCTTCAGAATGGAGTATTAGCACAACAAACAGAACTAAAGAAATTCGATGAAATTTTAAGCACCTCATCTGGCTCAAAAAAATACAGACCCACGCTTTATGATTTTTTAACGCATAATGCTTTAGATTTTTACAAAACTTCTGAAACCAATATTACAAAACCGGCATATGCCTTTGCAATAGACGATAAAAAATATTTACAAGAACACACTACTTTTTCATCTTTAAAAATAGAAACCAAAGATTCTTTATCATTGCAGTTTAATGCTTTGAAATTGTTTCAAAATTTAATTCAATTTCATAAAAAAGATACAACACCCGAGGCGCTTATCGAAGTAAACATTGAGCGTATTAATTTTATATATCAAAATGCCGTTTTTAATGATAAAGAAGCTATTCTTCTGGAGTCTCTGAAATCAGAAAAAACATTTTTCTCTTCTCACGAAGCTTCTGCTTTATATGATCATGAAATTGCAAATCTTTATAAAGAACAAGCCTCATCTTATATTCCAAAAGAAAATGAAACACATCGTTGGAAATTAAAAGAAGCTATCGATTTATGCGATGCTGTAAGCAAAAAATTCCCAGACTCAAGAGCTGCTAACAAATGTAAATCATTAAAGAGTCAAATTCTTCAATATCAGATTGATATTAAGACAGAAAAATATATTCCAATTCAGACTTCAGGTCGATTATTAATTACATATAAGAATTTAGACAAACTTTATTTTAAAGCTTTAAAAATTACTCCAAAACAGCTTAAAAACTTAAATGATTTATATCAAACAGAAGATCAAATAAAATTCTTAAGCGCATTAAAAGTTAGTAAAACATGGGAATCTGAAATATGTAACGAGTATGATTACCAAAGTCATACTACAGAGGTTTTATTACCAGAATTAGATCAAGGTTCATACTTAATTCTAGGTACTATTACAAAAGAGCTTTCTAAAGAAAGTATGTTTTCTTTTGGCTCGACTCAGATTACTAATTTAGCATTAATAGAAAATAGAACTCCACAAAAATCAATATTTCAGGTTTTAGATCGTAATAACGGGGCTCCAATCCCTAATGCAAAAATACATTTCAAAACAGATAACCAGAGAGGATATGGTAACAAGCTCGACAAAACTTTAGTAACCGATGAAAAAGGTCAAGCTTATCTAACATTAAACACCTACTATTATGATGTTAACATTACCGTATCGTATGAAAATGATAAAGCCCGATTTGAAGGGTATTACCTAAATCAAGGATATAACCCTAATCGTAATAATGAAAATATTAGCTCTACTTTTCTATTTACTGATCGTAGTATTTATAGACCTGGACAGACGGTATATTTTAAAGGGATTATGATGTCTTCTTCTGGCAAAGAAGATTTCACAGTACAGTCAAACCAAGTCGCTTTTATTACTCTTAGAGATGTAAATAACCAGGAAATAAAAACGCTAACTTTAGCAACCAATGATTACGGTTCTTTTAATGGAGAATTCATACTTCCTTCCTCAGGATTAACAGGTAATTATACTATTCAGACGAATAATTACCATAGTACTTCTTTCTCGGTCGAAGAATATAAACGCCCTAAATTTGAGACTAAATTTAACCCTGTTACCAAGACTTATAAAGTAAATGATTCTATCACACTTACCGGAGTAGCAACAGCTTATGCAGGAAGCTCAATTACTGATGCCAAAGTAGTATATCGTGTACATCGTAAGGTGCAATACCCTAGTTGGTGCTATTGGTACCCAAGATACTCAACACAATCACAAGAAATCACACACGGCGAAACCAAAACAAATGAAAAAGGAGAATATACGATTGATTTTGCTGCAATTCCTGATCTAAATGTATCCAAGGAAAACCTTCCTATCTTTAATTATGAAGTAACTGCAGATGTTATCGATATCAATGGAGAAACAAGAAGTTCCTCTACGATAGTTAATGTCGGTTATCATGCATTGACCGCTGCTGTAACTATTCAAAATAAAATTGACAAAACTGAAAAAGATCATAAATTCACAGTAACCACTTTAAACTTAAATAATGAACCAATTGCGGCAAAAGGAACAATCAAAGTTTTTAAACTAAAAGCTCCTTCTACACCTATACGTATTCGCCCCTGGAAATCTCCGGATTATGAAGGGTTTAAAGAAGAAGAGTTCAAAAAACTGTTTCCGCATGATGCATTTAAGAATGAACATGATTATAGACAATGGCAAAAAGGAAAAGTTGTATTAGAAAAAACATTTAATACTTCTAAGGCAGAAAAGAATGAAAAAGGAACACAACAACTTGATCTTGGTACCATCAAAAAATGGGAATCAGGTAAATACGCTGTAGAATTAAATACTAAAGATCGATTCGGACAAGAAGTAAAAGACATACAATATATTACTTTATATGACCAAGGAGATAAAAGTATTAGTGATCAGCAATTGTTTGAGATCACTACCAACAAAGCTTCATACAAAACTGGAGATGAAGCTATTGTAAAATTAAGCTCTGCCTCAAAAGATATAACCATTACAGTAGATATTGAAAAAAATTATCAAATTATCGAGACCAGACTTATCAAACTTTCTAACGGAAGTAAAACCATCAAGATTCCTATTGAAAAAGAAGATCTTGGAGGGTTCTCTGTAAGTTATAGTTACCTAAACTATAATGGTTATCAAAGTGGAGCAATCACAATTGCTGTGCCTTATGAAGCAACAGAACTTAGTATAGAAACTAAAACATTTAGAGATAAGCTACTTCCTGGTCAACAAGAGACATGGAGTTTTACTATAAAAGGACCCCAAGGAGATAAAGTAAGTGCCGAACTATTAGCAAGTATGTACGATGCATCTTTAGATCAATTTAGACCACATCAATGGTATTTCAACCCGATAAACAGACCAATATACAGAACGCAATCGAGAAGACTGGCCACAAAGGGTTTTGAAATAGAAAGTTTTAGAATAGAGAATCAAAGTAGTAACTACTTCTATTCTAGAACCCAGGGATATGACCAGCTTAACTGGTATGGCTTATATTTTGGACAACAACATTATTTTAGAAGTAGAAACAAAATGATGAAATCTGCTTCTGCCCCATCACCGATGGCCTCCATGTCCAAAAAAGAAGGAATGGCCGATGAAATTGTAGCTGAAGAAGCTGAATTTAATGCTGTCGAAGATGATGAAGCCCTTGGAGGACTCGCTCGTGAACAAAAGGAGGATTCTGTGGATGCAAAAGAAGATAAAAAAGAGTCTTCTCTGGAAGGAGTAAAGATTAGAAAAAACCTTCAGGAAACTGCTTTTTTCTTTCCAAACTTGACTACGGATGCCGAAGGTAATCTAAGTTTCAATTTTACTGCTCCAGAAGCATTAACCAAATGGAAACTACAATTATTAGCACATACCAAAGAACTCAATGCAACTACAACAACTCTGGAAGCTGTAACTCAAAAAGAATTGATGATTCTTCCTAATCCTCCAAGATTTTTGAGAGAAGGGGATAAAATTGTTTTGAGCTCTAAGATATCTAATCTAGCAACAAAAGACCTTAGCGGTGTTGTCGAATTACAATTATTCGATGCAATGACCAATACTGCAATAGATACAGAATTACAAAACAATAATGTTCGACAAGACTTTAATGTAAAAACAAAAGGAAATACCAATGTATCCTGGGAATTACAAATTCCGGATAATATACAAACAGTACAATACAAAATTATTGCTAAAGCAGGAGATTTCTCTGATGGAGAACAAAATGTATTGCCTGTCTTAACTAATCGCATGCTAGTTACAGAAACACTGCCTATGTGGATTCGTTCTGATCAAACCAAAACATTCACATTAAATAAATTAAAGGATAATACTTCTAGTACGTTAAAACATCATAAGCTCACATTGGAGATGACTTCTAATCCTGCATGGTATGCTGTACAGGCATTACCATATTTGATGGAATATCCTTATGAATGTTCAGAACAAACCTTTTCTAGGTATTATGCAAATACGCTGGCAAGTCACATTGCCAACTCTAACCCAAGGATTCAGGAAGTATTTAATCAATGGAAATCGACTGATGCATTATTAAGTAACTTAGAAAAAAACCAGGAATTAAAATCTCTTATGATCCAAGAGACTCCCTGGTTACGTGATGCACAAAGTGAAACAGAGCAAAAGAAGAGAATTGCATTACTGTTTGATCTTAATAAAATGAATAATGAGTTACAATCTGCTCTTAATAAATTAAAGCAATCTCAATATCCTTCTGGAGGTTTCCCCTGGTTTAAAGGAGGTCGAGAAAATCGATATATCACCCAACATATTGCCTCTGGTTTTGGACATTTAAAGAAGCTTGGCATCAAGCAATTTAATGGAGATACAAATAACATGCTACAAAATGCAGTTCGTTTTCTTGATCAAGAATTTGTTAGAGAATATGAAGAGCTTAAACGCTATTGTAAAAGGAATAAAATTGATATCAACAAAAATCACTTGAGCTATACGCAAATTCATTACTTATATATGCGAAGTTTCTTCCCCGATATTAAAAGAGCCAAAAATACTAATGAGGCTTGGACTTACTATCTGGGACAATCAGAAAAATACTGGCTAAGTCAGGGACTATATGCAAAAGGAATGCTTGCTCTTATATTACATCGTAATGACAAAGGCAATAGTGCTACTAAAATTATCCGATCTCTGGATGAGACAAGTGTTTCTAGTGAAGAATTAGGAATGTACTGGAAATCAAACACCAATAGTTGGTATTGGTATCAAGCACCTATTGAAACGCAATCTCTTATGATTGAAGTCTTTGCCGAAGTCGAAACAGAACCAAAACGAACGAAAATCATTGATAATCTAAAGATATGGTTACTTAAGAATAAACAAACTAATCGATGGAAAACCACTAAAGCTACTTCTGAAGCTGTATATGCACTGTTACTCCAAGGAAGCGATTGGTTATCTGTTACCGATATGGTAGATATTGTCTTAGGTGATCAAAAAATCGATCCTTCTACTTTAGAAGACGTAAAAGTAGAAGCTGGAACCGGTTATTTTAAGACTTCGTGGAATGGAAATGAAATACAACCGAATATGGCTACGGCCAAAATCTCTAAAAAAGGGAAAGGTATTGCCTGGGGAGCTTTATACTGGCAATATTTTGAGAATCTAGATAAAATCACTCCCGCTAAAACTCCATTATCTTTAAAGAAAAAATTGTTTGTTAAGCAGAATACTGATAAAGGAGAAGAGATTACAGAAATTACTTCTAAAACCAAATTAGAATTAGGTGATTTGGTTCGGGTACGAATTGAATTGAGATCTGATCGTACTATGGAATTTGTACATATGAAAGACATGAGAGCTTCTGGTTTAGAACCCATTAATGTGATTTCACAATATAAATGGCAAGATGGTCTTGGGTATTACGAAAGTACTAAAGATGCCTCGACTAACTTTTTCTTTGACTATTTACCTAAAGGAGTGTATGTTTTTGAATATGACTTAAGAGTAAACAATAAAGGGAATTTTTCTAATGGTATTACCACAATACAAAGCATGTATGCTCCAGAATTCTCTAGTCATTCTGAAGGAGTGAGAGTAAACATACAATAATGTAAAATTATTTTTTAAGTATTTTTATAGACCTCACAAATTGTGAGGTCTAATTATAGTATACATCCCCTAATATGAAGATCATTAAAAAAGTATTTAAATCTATAGGAGTATTTCTCGCTCTTCCGATGTTATATATTATAATATCATTAATCCTTACCTATATACCTGTAAACAAACAAGAAAACAAGAACAAAATGACACATACTGTATATCTAAACTCTAATGGTATACATCTGGAAATCATTATTGCAAAAAACGATTTAAACAAAACTATCCTAAAGGATCAGGTATACAATTCCCAAACTCGGTATTTCTCATTTGGATGGGGAGATAAAAACTTTTATGTAGAGACTCCTACCTGGGCTGATTTTACTTTTATGAACGGATTTCAAGCATTGTTCCTTAATAGTCAAGCATTATTACATGTTACTAGATATTCTTCAGTTCAAAAAAATTGGGTGGCAATAAAAATAAATCAAGCACAATTAAAACAAATTAACCTCTATATAAGTGACACATTTCGATTAGATTTTCAAAATAAAAAAGTGCTGTTACCTGGTTTAGGCTACACCAAAAATGACGATTTCTATGAGGCTCTTGGAAACTATACTTGTCTCAACACCTGTAATAGTTGGATAAATACTGGATTAAAACAAAGTAATATGAAAGCTTGTCTATGGACTCCATATGATTTTGGATTAATGGCTATGTATAAAAACAAATAAAACGACCTTGTTTTGAATACAAAGTCGTTTCTTTTTATTTCACTAAACTGACGGGTATTTGCTATTCTTTAGGCATCATGATTGCATCTACCGTATGAATAAATCCATTAGAAGCCTCAACATTAGTAGTGATTAATCTTCCTCCATTACCACTTTCATCTATTAAGTATACCGTGCCTCCTTTTAAAGAAGCAGTAATACGAGATCCTTCAAGAGTTTTTAAAGGAATACTTCCTCCTCCTTCCTGTACCGCTTTAACAATATCTTCTTTTGAAATTACACTAGGAATGATATGATACTTTAATATTGTTGCTAAGCGTTCTTTATTTTCTGGTTTCAACAATTTCTCTGCTGACTTAGGAGGCAATTTGTCAAACGCCATATTTATCGGTGCAAAGATTGTAAATCCTCCATCTTGTGTAAATGTTTCTGTAAGCTCAGCTGTTTTAATAGCTTCTGATAACGTAGAAAACCCTTTATCTACCGATGTAAATTCAATAATAGTAGGCAATGTTTCTTCTACCTCTCCTATTTCCTTTATCTCAGAGATTTTTTGAGCTATTAATTTCCCATTTTCATCTTTTGTTACTTTATATTTCTCAGACTCATTGCATGAAACGGTTAGCACTATTATAGATAAGGCAAAAAAAGGTAATATATTTCTAATTTTCATTATAAAGAGTTTTCAGTTTTAGAGTTTTCTAACGCGACAAGTATAATTTCCTTTGGTAATCTTTGGTTAAATAAATCTTAATAAAATCCTAAATCATTGCTTCTGTTTTTTTAAACCTAAAGGCATTTCGTATCATCATTATGCCATAAATATAGTTGAGATTGCTTAGTTACATATCTAAATTTATTATCTGTAGAGCTTCTTTTAGTATTCGTTTTTATTCTGTAGATATTTAAAATTTCTTAATCAAGATTAATTTTTTAGTCTTGTCATATCCCGAATTTTGTTTTAAATACATAAAATCATATATCATGAAAAAAGACAGAATTAATATTAATAAGGTTAGTCCAAAAGCTTATGAACCAATTTTTGCTTTACATCATAATTTAACAAAGAGTTCATTAACCAATTCAGAATTTCTTTTAATACAAATACGAGGCTCACAGATAAACGGATGTGCATATTGCGTACAAATGCATATCAAAGAAGCCATTGAAAAGGGTGAAAAACAGTATAGAATTCATGCATTACCATTTTGGGAAGAATCTCCGTTTTTTACAGAACAAGAAGAAATTATTCTTGCAATGACAGAACAGGTAACTAACATTTCTCTATCAGGATTAAGTGATGAATTATATCAAAAAGCTATCACAACATTTGGAGAAGAAAAAGTCGCTGATATTATAATGGCCATTTGCTGCATCAACGTGTGGAACAGAATAGGCAGAGCTACTTTATTGACTCCTGAACCCTCTCAAAGTTAATTGTAAATATGTAGTACATGAAGATTGTTTATATCAAACTCTTTATAAGAGTCAGTATTGCTATAGGGTTTTTATCTGCAGTGGCAGATCGTTTTGGAATGTGGCCAAAGGAAAAATCAGCCTGGGGTAATTGGAGCAGTTTTATCGAATACACCAAACTACTTAATCCATGGATTCCGGAAAATTTTATAAATTTTACTGGAATTGTAGCAACTGCTGCTGAAATTGTATTAGCTATATTTCTGTTAATCGGTTTTAAAACCTCTCTATCCGGAAAATTAAGCGGTTTTTTGATTCTCATTTTTGGAGTAGCAATGACCATTACCACGGGGATTAAAGCTCCTTTGGACTACTCTGTATTCTCTGCAGCAGCAGCCGGTTTTGGATTAAGCCTGATCAACGAAAAGTATCTTGAAATCGATATGTTATTCGATAAAAAAAATAGTGATTAGAGTATTAAAGTTATTTCTAATAAAAAAGGCTGATTCTTTCTTTTCACAAAGAATCAGCCTATGATATAATATTAAAAAAAACTATTATTCTAAATTCTAAAATAAATATGACTCACTAACCATAAATAAGAACACTCAACTCATAACAAGATTAAGTATTTAACATTTGCCATAATTTATCCTTTAATTCCTGTAATCCTTGTTGAGCAACTGAAGAAATGAACAAGTAAGGAATATTAAGTTGTTCATCAAGTTCAGCTTTTAACTCTTCTTGTAACTCTTCATCAAGCATGTCACATTTAGAAACCACTAAAAGCCTTTCTTTATCTAATAAGTCGGGATTATAACGCCTTAATTCATCTAATAGAATTTCGTATTGTTTTTTGATGTCTGGAGCATCAGCAGGAACCAGAAACAATAAAGTAGAATTACGCTCAATGTGACGCAAAAAACGATGACCAATACCTTTTCCTTCTGCGGCTCCTTCAATAATACCCGGGATATCAGCCATAACAAAGGTTTGAAAATCACGATACTCTACAATACCCAAATTTGGTTTTAAGGTAGTAAACTCGTAATCCGCAATCTTAGGTTTCGCTGATGTGATTACCGACAACAATGTAGATTTCCCTGCATTAGGAAACCCTACCAAACCTACATCTGCCAATATCTTAAGTTCTAAGGTGATATTATGTTCTTGGCCTTCTATTCCTGGTTGAGCATAACGAGGAGTTTGATTTGTTGGGCTTTTAAAATGCCAGTTTCCTCGGCCTCCCATGCCTCCTTCAGCGGCTATGTATTCTTGGCCATTTACAGTAATTTCATGAATAACATTCTGGGTCTCGGTATCCCGTATTACGGTTCCTAGAGGTACATCTACATAAATATCTTCTCCATCAGCTCCGGTACTTCTACTTTTACTACCATGACCTCCATGCTCGGCTCTTAAGTGACGTTTAAATTTAAGATGATGTAATGTCCACATATTAGAATTACCACGTAAAATAATATGTCCTCCACGTCCTCCATCTCCACCATCAGGTCCTCCTTTGGTAATATACTTTTCACGGTGTAAGTGTACAGAACCTTTACCTCCGTTTCCGGAAGTCAAATGCAACTTTACATAATCTACAAAATTTCCTTCTGTCATAATTCTCTTTTCTCGTTTGTTCGGTATTTACAGTATATAGCCCCGAAAAGGTAAAATTTAACTTTCCATCTATAGTAATTGTAGTTCTCTTAAACTCTGGACTACAAATTATCGATAGTTTCGCTTAAGCGAATAGTAATTTCATTTACGGCACCTACTCCATCAACTCCAAAATATTTATTTTCTTTCTGGTAGTAGTTTTTTAAAATTGCGGTCTCATCATAATATACTTTAATACGATTACGAATCACTCCTTCATCAGCATCATCTGGACGCCCTGATGTTTTTCCTCTCTCTAACAATCGTTGCACTAATACCTCATCATCGACTTCAAGGGCTACCATAGCACTCACTTCAGAACCTTTTGATGCTAATAATGATGCTAATGACTCTGCTTGAGCTTCAGTTCTGGGAAAGCCATCAAAAATAAAACCTTGAGCATCAGTATTTTTATCAACTTCGGCATTAAGCATATCAATAGTTACCTCATCTGGTACAAGTTGCCCTTTATCTATATAAGATTTGGCCAACGTACCTAGTTCTGTAGCATTTTTTATGTTATATCTAAAAACATCTCCGGTAGAAATATGCACCAGATTGTATTTCTCTTTTAAAACTTCTGCTTGTGTTCCTTTTCCTGCTCCTGGAGGGCCAAATAACACCAAATTTGTCATGTTTCTTGATTTTAGTTGATAAACTTCAGTGAGATTACGACCTAATCCATTATAATCTAATCCATATCCCACAATAAATTTGTTTGGGATTTCAATCCCTATATAATCTATAGTATTTTCTTTATGATAAGCCTCGGGTTTAAAAAACAATGTAGCTATTTTAAGAGTAGCACAACCTTTATCTTTTAACAATGTAGTCAATACCTCTACCGTATTACCTGTATCTACAATATCTTCCAGAACGACAACCGTTCGACCTGACACATCTTCATTTAACCCAATTAATTCGTTAACTTGATGTGTAGTTTTGGTACCATCATAAGATGCCAATTTTACAAAACTAATTTCGCAATTAGAATTAAATCGCTTCAAAACCTCTGAAGCAAACATAAAAGCACCATTCAACACTGCTATAAACAAAGGGTTTTGATCTTTTAAATCTTCATTTAATCCTATAGCCACTTTATCTATTGCAACTGCAATTTCATCCTCGCTAATAAAGGGAACAAACTCTAAGTCGTGCAGTTTTATCATGCTTTTCTGTAATTACCCTTACTTATTTTTTGATTTAAAGGCGCAAAGATAGTAATTACAAATAAGACTTATAATAGTTTAGCTATTGCATTTACCTTACAATATTATGGTTATTCCTTTTGAAAAAATTATTTTTGTCATTTTAAAGCAAATTTGAAACCCTACAATGACAAATTTTTTCTCATCGAACTTTAAGCTAGGAATATTAGGAGGCGGTCAACTAGGCAAAATGATGTTATATGAAACTCGAAAGTATGATATTAGAACTCATGTTCTTGATCCCAATCTTGATGCCCCTTGCAAAATAGCGTGTGATCATTTTCAACAAGGTAATTTAATGGATTATGAAACCGTCTATAACTTCGGAAAAAAAGTAGACATCTTAACATTTGAAATTGAAACCGTAAACTTACAAGCTTTAGTTCAACTTGAAAAAGAAGGGAAGAAAGTATATCCCAGTGCTAAAACATTAGAAAAAATACAAAATAAAGGCAGGCAAAAACTTTTTTATCAGGAACATAAAATCCCTACAGCTGCTTTTACCAGGTTTTCTAATAAAGCCCATCTTACCGAAGGAATCACCAGCAATAAAATCAAACTTCCCTTTGTATGGAAAAGTACGCAAGGTGGATATGATGGCAAAGGAGTTACGGTGGTAAAATATGGAGCAGACCTGGTAAAGTTACCTGACACAGAATGTATTGCTGAAAGTCTAATTGATTTCAAAAATGAATTAGCAGTAATTGTTGTTCGTAATGTAAGTGGCGAAATTAAAACTTATCCTGTGGTAGAAATGGAATTTCATCCAGAAGCTAATCAAGTCGAATATGTAATATGTCCTGCTAGAATAGAAGAAAAAATTGCCAGAAAAGCAGTTGAAATTGCAGAAAAAGTATCTCAGGCATTTGAACACGTAGGTGTTTTAGCTGTAGAAATGTTTCAAACCCAAGACGACCAGATTCTTGTTAATGAAGTTGCTCCCAGACCTCATAATAGTGGGCATTACAGTATAGAAGCAAGTTATACAAATCAATTTGAACAACACATAAGAGCAATCCTGAATTTACCTCTTGGAGCCACTGAAAGTAAAGTAGCTGGTATTATGGTAAATTTGGTAGGTGCCGAAGGCTATACAGGCGATGTAGTATACCAAAACATAGAGGATATCATGAAAATGAAAGGGGTGACACCACATATTTATGGTAAGAAACAAACACGCCCTTTCAGAAAAATGGGGCACGTCACTATTGTTCATCAAGACATTGATAAAGCAAGAGAAATTGCCCAAAAAGTAAAAAATACAATCAAAGTGATTAGTAACACATAATAACTTTAGGGAAATCTATTTTATCTCTAAACATAAATTGGCTTATCAAAATTAAATAATAAAGACAACAACATTAATACATATCATAATGAGCAAGGTGGGAATTATAATGGGTAGTACAAGTGACATGCCTGTAATGGAAAAAGCTATAGAAATATTACAAGGTTTTGACATTGAAGTCGAAGTAGATATCGTTTCGGCACATCGTACCCCAGAAAAACTTTTTGACTACGGCAAAAATGCACATAACCGTGGTATTAAAGTTATTATTGCTGGTGCAGGTGGCGCAGCTCACCTTCCTGGTATGGTAGCATCATTATCTCCTTTACCTGTTATAGGTGTTCCCGTTAAATCACGTAATTCTATAGATGGTTGGGATTCTGTATTATCAATTTTACAAATGCCAGGTGGGATTCCTGTTGCTACGGTAGCATTGGATGGAGCTCTAAATGCAGGTATCTTGGCTGCTCAGATCATAGGGACAGGTGACACTTGTGTTCTGGATAAGGTTTTAGTATATAAAGAAGGATTAAAACAGAAGGTAATCGAAGGAGCGAAGCAAATAAAGAAATAAAAAAAAGAGCCACTTTTCAGTGGCTCTCTTGAATATCAGGTCTCACAAAAGAATATAACAATATTTATTAACCAACTTAAATATATTACACAAAAAAATTCATTGTAAGACCATTACTCTTAAAACCTACAACAAAGGTAAAACCTTACTTTAATTACACAATAAAAGTAGTCATAAAATTTATACAATTTTCGACGAATTGCATTTTTTGTCGACGAATTGCATTTTTTGTCGTTTTTAGAACACTTTTTTGATCGAAAAAACAGACACAATCATAAAATTTCTTTAAAAAAACCTCCTTTTTGGCTCAAAATAGAAAGAAAGAGCTGCAAAAATTGCAGCCCTTTCGATATATTTGGTCTTCGTATTAAAACAATTATTAATATTCATACCCCAAATAAAAATAACATTCCATTTTAATACTTGACCATACTAATAAACCTGATCAAATCTATTAGTATAAAAATTAGTTTGGTTTAAAATCGATATAACTAAGAGACGTTCTTCGACAAAAGGTCATTTTTTTCGATATAAGAACATAAATAATTAACAACAAAAGAAATTATCAATATAACAATGAAAAATCCATTATTAAACTCGTTTGATGCAGCGCCATTTTCAGAAGTAAAATCATCACACTTTTTACCAGCTATCAAAAACGGTATTGATATCGCAAAAAAAGAAGTTGATGCCATAGTTTCTAATACAGAAAAGCCATCTTTTTCCAATACTATAGAAGCCCTTGATTATTCTGGAGAATTATTAGATAGGGTTACCAGTGTGTTTTTTAACTTAAATAGTGCTGAAACAAATGAGGAAATTCAGAAAATAGCACAAGAAGCATCTCCTTTACTTTCTGAGTTTAGTAATGATATTGCACTTAACCTTGATTTATTTAAAAAAATTGAAGTTGTTTATCAACAGAAAGATATATTACAACTCACTCCCGAACAATCTAGATTACTTGAAAAGAGGTATAAATCATTTTCAAGAAACGGAGCTAATCTTCCTGATCAAAAGAAAGAAAAGCTTAGAGAAATTGATAAAGAACTTTCAACAATAAGTTTAAAGTTTGGTGAAAATATACTTGCTGAGACTAACAAATTTGAAATGCTACTCACTAATGAGTCTGATTTAGCTGGCTTGCCTGAAGGAGCTAAAGAAGCTGCTAAAGCAATGGCAGAAGCAAAAAGCAAAGATGGCTGGTTAGTGACTCTTGATTATCCCAGCTATATTCCTTTTATAACCTACGCCGATAATCGTGAACTACGTAAAAAACTAGCTCTTGCTTTTGGTGCAAAAGGATTCCATAATGATGAGCTTGATAATCAGGAAATTGTTTTAAAAATTGTTAAACTTAGACATGAGCGTGCTCAACTTCTTGGGTATTCTTCTCATGCAGAATATGTTCTGGAAGAAAGAATGGCAGAAACTCCTGATACTGTTTTTTCTTTTCTAAACGAAATTTTAGATAAAGCAAAACCAGCAGCAAAAAGAGAATTTAGTCAACTCGAATCATTTGCTAAAGATCTTGATGGAATTGATCAATTGCAAAAATGGGACGGCGCATATTATTCTGAAAAATTGAAACAAAAACTTTTTGATCTTGATGATGAAAAATTGAAACCATATTTCAAACTAGAAAATGTAATTGATGGTGTCTTTACAATAGCATCTAAATTATTTGGACTCCAATTTGAAGAAATCAATACTATAGATAAATATCACGAAGAAGTTAAGACCTATAACGTAACTGATCTAGAAGGCAATTTTATCGCATTATTTTACGCTGATTTTCATCCTAGACCCGGAAAACGAAATGGAGCATGGATGACTTCATATAAATCTCAAATGCGAAAAAATAATGAAAACATAAGACCACATGTTTCTATCGTTTGTAATTTTACAAAACCCACCCCAAGTAAACCTTCATTATTGACATTTAATGAAGTTACTACTTTATTTCATGAGTTTGGTCATGCTTTACATGGTATGTTAGCCAATACAACATATCCGGGATTATCAGGAACTAGTGTATATTGGGATTTTGTAGAACTGCCGAGCCAGGTAATGGAAAATTGGTGCTACGAAAAAGAAGCTCTTGAAATATTCGCCAAACATTATGAAACAGGAGAAGTTATTCCTATGGAACTGGTACAAAAAATCAAAGAATCTGCCACTTTCATGGAAGGAATGACAACACTAAGGCAACTAAGTTTTGGATTATTAGATATGTCATGGCATGCCGGAGATCCAAGTGCTATTAAAAATGTTAAAGAGCATGAGAAAAAGATTTTTGCCGAAACTTCTTTATACCCTAATGTGTCAGAAAACTGTATGAGTACTGCTTTTTCACATATTTTTCAAGGCGGTTATTCTTCTGGGTATTATTCTTATAAATGGGCTGAAGTATTAGATGCTGATGCTTTTGAATATTTTAAAGAAAACGGAATCTTTAATACTGAAATTGCTGACAAGTTTAAGGAACATGTATTATCAAAGGGAGGAACCGAAAACCCTATGACATTATACAAACGTTTTCGTGGACAGGATCCTAAACCTGAAGCACTTTTAAAACGTGCTGGTTTGATTAAATAAAATCTTATGTCATATCGAGCGTAGTTGAAAAAGTATATTTTACCTCAACTACGCTCCTTATGACTAGTTACATTATTTCTTTATCATTTGTTTAGTATAACTCTTTGCTCCATTAAAAAGTGTCAAAAAATAAATTCCTGAAGAAAACTTAGAGGTATTGATCTGAGTAATTTTGTTCTGAAGCTTCAACTCTTGTAAAATATTACCCTTAATATCCACAACAAGAATACTACCTGATTTCCATAAATCATTATTGACAGTAACCGTGACATATTCCCCATCTACCGGATTAGGAAAAAGCTCAAGTAATGCAGTATCATCTATAAGTTTTGTCGTTGTTGAACTTCTTGCAGATGGTCCACATTCACCAATACGATTCCAACCTGTATTGGTTCTTTCATATAAACTACCCTGATACGTTACTTGATCCCCAGGTTGATAGCTAACAGAGGAGTTATATGGAGCGACCCCTGCACAAATATCTGTATTCCCTCCTCCAGAGGTTTCAGACATCTTTATATCATCAATAACAATATCTCCTTGCCAACTATTACCAGTTAACGCATTAAACCTTAATTGTACTTCACCTCCGGTATATGCATCAAGATTAACTGTTGCTATATTCCAGTTGCTTCCTTGTGACCCTGATTTACTAAAAATACTTGTCCATGTAGTCCCGCTATCAGTACTAGCTTCTACAGATAAACTTCCTACTGCACTACCTAGCATATGATATTGAAAACTTAGCGTAGCTGTTGATAGTCCCGAGAAATCAAAACATGGAGAAGTAAGTATTGCTCTCTTATTAGGAAATCCTGTTCCATTTCCTGAAGCTTCTACATAAATATATGAAGTCCCTTCTATCGCACTGCTTGGTCCTGTTCCATTAGAAGGAGTTCCATTTGAATCTATAGTCCAATTTAAGTTATCTGAAGTTGATTGTGACCAGGCTCCAATAGTACTTTCGAATCCTTGTTGATATGGAAATGCAGTAATATTAGATGTACATTGGCTACCTCCTCCACCTCCTGTGGTTACTCCATTAGATATTTCGATCAGGTATTCTAAAGCTAACTTTGCAAATTTAGCCGCATGTGTTGCATTAGGTGTGGGAGATCTATCAAACGTATCTCGTGTTGTATGGATATTTGGATTACTCTCGTTAAATGTCGCTTCAAATGGAAAAGTTACATCGTACCCTTGCTGTGCCCAACTATAATGATCAGAACAGCCATAATTACATTGTGATGTCCCATAAGTAATTTTATGAGTTCCTGAAGCATTATAATAATTCATTAACTGGATAAGAAAATCATTCAAGGTATCATCATTATATGAATCTGTAGAAACATATACATCATTGGTCGAGCCTTTATAATTAGTCATATCTAATTGCATATAACTTACTACATTTACATTTCGGCTTTTATAATCTTCTGCAATTTCTTTAGATCCTCTAAGTCCCACTTCTTCTGCTGCAAAAGCCATAAATTCTATAGTGCGTTTAGGCTTAAAGTCCATTGCAAATAATACTCTGGCTGCCTCTGTAATAGTTGATATCCCAGAAGCATTATCATCAGCTCCCGGAGCATTTGAATTATTATTATTTCTTGCTGTAGAATCAATATGCCCTCCAATGATGACAAATTCACCTGGCTCCTCCGTTCCGGTTATTGTCATTATAACAGATGGCATTGCTGTACTATTATGGTTTACAATGCGTACAGAAACATCGCTTCTTCCTTGTGCGAGACCTTCCCATTTTGTTTTTAAATCCAAAACAGCCTGACGAGCACTATTTGTTGTATGATACCGTGTACCATAATTCTCCAGCTCCTGAATCTGATTAGCAATATTAACATTATTCACCAAATCAAGACTTTGCCGTACCAAAGCATCTTGTGTAATAGAAAAATTGGTGCTCATCTTCTGAACCTCTCTTTTATTAATGTTTTGGATAGATTGAAGTGCAGCTTTTTCTGAGGTCTCATAAATAAACCCGGGACCATGAACTAATACTTTGTGATGTAATTCTTCTGCAGCATTAGGGCTAAGCATTACTGCACTATATCCATTAGCAGAATTAATGATTTTAATGTCCTCTGGATGATTAATTTTGAGCCCTTGGGCATCTTTGGTTTGCATTGTAGCAAAAAACATGTTGCCTGCCTCTTGAGCAAAACTATGCATCATAAAAAAGCATAGCAAAAGTGTTGAAATAATTCGATTAAATTTTTTCATTATTATATGAGTTTGTGTTAGACTTATAACTTACACAAAATCAACCTTTAACAAAAATGGTATCCCCGCAAAATAATAACTGTATACACTTAAGCTTAAGTGAATTTTCATTATAAACATAAATATCTTTCAATATTTTTTGAAAGTTTAGAATTTTTTATATATTTGTACTATGAATTATGATGAAGCAAAAAACAAATTTATCTCTACTTGGGGATCTCTAGGATCTTTATGGGGAATTAATAAAGCCATGGCACAAATACACGCCTTATTATTAGTTTCACCAGAACCGATGTCCATGGAAGATATCATGGAAGAATTAAAGATTTCCAGAGGGAATACAAGCATGAATTTACGCCAATTAATGGATTGGGGAATTGTTTTCAAAGAAAACAAAATGGGAGAACGAAAAGAATATTTCACTTCTGAGAAGGATGTACAAGAGTTGGCAAGACAAATTGCTAAAGAAAGAAGTAGAAGAGAATTAAAACCAACCATCAAGATCTTAAAAGATGTTTCGAATATTGATGAAGATGGCACCGCCAAAACAAAAGAATTAATAAAGCAAACCAAAGCATTGCACGAAATGGCAGACACCCTTGACATTATGATGAATAAGGTGGTTGGTCAGGATCATAATTGGATTACAAAAGCATTGGTAAAATTAATTAAATAAAAATAATATTCTAAAGTAAGAAGGAGGAGACTCTTTTTTATTTTTAATTATACTTTCAGTTTTTTCTGAAACTTTAAAATAATCAAAACATGAAATTCAATATCCCAATCTGGTTAATAGTCGTAGGAGGAATCGGCCAAATATTTACCGCATTAATCTACCCTTATATCAGGCATAGAGTGTTTGATTGGTATAATGATGTAAAACAACTAAAACCCCTTAATCAAGAAATAGCAAAAACTTACGGAAGATACATACAGGGGCTTAATTTTTCATTTGGATTAATTGCAATTCTGATCCCATCATACTTAAAAGAACAATCACCCCTTGCAATTGCTTTAACGGGATTAATAGCAGCGTACTGGGTTGGAAAAGTGGCTACTCAAATAGCTTATTATCCCATGTATGAAATCCCGAAAAAGCAAATATTTAAAATTGGCGGACACTTTATGAATGGTCTATTTATTCTTTTTGCCTTGGTATACAGTTTATTAACTATTCACAATTGTATTGGTTTTTTTAATCACAATTAAAACTATGAACCTAAACTTAATCGCATATAGTATTTATTTACTCATAACTTTAATCATTATTATTAAAGTGGGTTCTATCTGTCATCGTAATGGAAATATTTTTATTTCTAATCTTATTCCCGATGATATAGAATATGGTATACGAATCAACAATTTACTTTTAACGGGGTATTATCTATTAAATATTGGATACGCAGTAGTTACTTTATCCAATTGGTCAACTATACTCAATCTACCTCAAATGCTAGAAATTATATCATATCATACCGCCATCATTATATGTGCTTTGGCTTCATTACATTATTTCAATCTGTTTTGGATTACAAAATTTATTAAAACTAGTAAAAAACTATAAATACAATACTTATGGAAACTTCTAAGATTTTTATCGGATATATGATTTATCTACCTATTACAATCATTCTAACCTATTTCGTTTCAAAAACACTATTCAAAAACGGAAAAACATTTATGATTGATATTTTTAAAGGTAAAGAAGATATTGCTTTGGCTACAAATCGATTATTTGAGGTTGGTTTTTATCTCTTAAACATTGGCTGGGCTCTACTAATCCTTAAAATTAATACCTATCAATTTCAGAATACCTACCAAAACCTAGTCGAGGTTTTAAGCTCTAAAATAGGAGGTTTCTCCATTTATTTGGGCATCATGTTATTCCTTAATCTCTTTTTATTTTTCAGAGGAAGAAAAAAAGCAAATAAAAGAATGGCAATGTCATCTCAGGTATCCAGGCCTCAAGGTCCAGAAGTTCGATTATAAATTAATTAGTTCTAATCAAAGAGTATTTTTTTCACTCTGTTAAATAGCAATGTTATGAGTACACTTACCATATTACATAAACTAAAACTCAAAAGATCCGCTACCAAAGAAAAAATAATCAGGTTTTATGATGAAGCAACCGAGGATTATGAATTCTGGAGTAAAGATTTTAATATGCATTTTGGGTATTATATCCCATTTAAAACCAGTATTTTCAAAAGAGATACTATGCTAAACGAGATGAATGGGCAGGTATTTGATCGTTTACAAGTTTCAAAACAAAACGCACTAATTGCTGACCTGGGTTGCGGAATCGGCGGGGCTATGCGATATGCACTTAGAAAATATCCTCTACTACGTATCATTGGTGTAACAGTATCTCCTTTTCAGGTTAGTGAAGGAAACAAAAGATTACAGAATATGAACGGATTGATTCTTGAAGAAAACTATACGCGTACATCTTTTAAAACTAATAGCGTAAATGGTGCTTATGCTATAGAGAGCTTTTGTCATTCTGGACATAGTGCAGCAGCTTTCAAAGAAGCATATCGAATACTAAAACCAGGTGCTAAACTCGTTATTGCAGATGCATTCTTAAAAAAAGATGAAGAAGACTTATGTGTCGGAAGCAACTATTGTTATGAACAACTTTGTAAAGGATGGAGTCTAGAAGGCTTAGGAAGTATGGATAAAATAAAGCTTACTTTAGAACAGATTGGTTTCAAGAATATAGTTATAGAAGATGTTTCTGCAAGAGTAGCTCCCTCTGTACTTCATGTGCCTTTTGCTATCACTGGTTTTATGTTAAAAAAACTTTTTAGAAAAGAATCATTAAAACCACAAAGCTGGAAAAACCTTAAAGGGTCTTTATTTGCATTACTCTCTGGCTTGCATATGAGAAGTTTTGGGTATTATCTAATTACTGCAGAAAAATAAAATTAGAAAAGAAATGAAAAAAATAGTAATCGCAGCTGGAACAGGTTTCCTTGGAGAAGTACTGGTAAGGTATTTTAAATCAAAAGCAGAAACCATTGTAATTTTAACCCGTGGAAAAAGTAAAACAGAAAATAATATTCAATTTGTGCATTGGGATGCTAAAACTATTGGAGATTGGGTAATAACACTAGAAAATGCTGATGTTCTTATTAATATGACCGGCAAATCAGTAGATTGTAGATACACTCAAAAAAATAAAGACCTCATTCTAAACTCGAGAGTAGCATCAACCGCTATCTTAGGAGAAGCTGTCAATATGTGTGAAAACCCTCCTAAAACTTGGTTAAATTCGTCTACGGCTACCATCTATCGGCATTCTTTGGATAAAGAAATGAATGAAACCGATGGAGAAATTGGTAGTGGATTCTCTGTTGATGTCGCTACATCATGGGAAAAAACTTTTTTTAATCAACAAACTCTTAAGACCAGAAAAATTGCACTACGAACCTCTATTGTTTTAGGTAAAAAAGGAGGAGCTTTCCCCCCAATTCTAAGATTGACAAAAATCGGTTTAGGAGGAAAACAAGGTCCTGGGGATCAAAAACTGAGCTGGATACACGAAGTAGACTTTGCAAGAAGTGTAGAGTTTATAATAAACAATTCACATATTAAAGGCGTAATTAATATTGTAGCTCCAAAACCATCAACTAACTTGGTCTTCATGAATACACTTAATAAAATTGTAAAAAACCCTATCGCAATTCCGATCCCAAAACCAATACTAGAACTGGGAGCTCGAATTATAAGAACAGATACAGAACTTATACTCAAAAGTAGAAATGTAATTCCTTCAAAACTTATAGATAATGGTTTTCAGTTTTTATATCCAGATCTCGAACTCGCTTTAATTTCTCTTACATAATACTATTTATGACAACAATACACCTTACTACTAAAATAAATGCTCCTATTGAAAAAGTGTTTGACTTGGCAAGAAGTATTGATTTTCATGTAGAATCTGCCAGCAAAACAAAAGAAAAAGCAATTTCTGGAAGAATTTCTGGATTAATAGAATTAAATGAAACCGTTACATGGAAAGGCAAACATTTTGGTTTCTATCTTAAACATCAAAGTTTAATCACAGCCTATAACTATCCCAATCACTTTACAGACCAAATGGTTAATGGGCATTTTAAAAGTTTTAGGCATCAGCATATTTTTAATCCAACCTCATCAGGCACAGAGATGATTGACATAATAGAATATAAAGTCCCTTTAGGTTTTCTGGGAAGAATTCTAAACAGTATTGCCATAAAAAATCATCTTACAAAATTCTTATTATCGCGTAATAGATCAATAAAATTACACTTAGAACGTAAGGAAATCTAAAAAATAAGACTAAGATCTTTATTTAGTATAGATTAAATAAATATTCGTATAGAGTATTCTTTCGGTAAAGCATTTATAAGATTCAACTTTTTATCCTATTTTTGGTGATCATAACAATAGAAAAGACCATGTCAACAAACACCATAGACCCCAACACATGGGTGGATAAGTACAGTGATTATCTGTTTAACTATACCATTGTCAGAGTTGATGATAAAGAAATCGCACAAGATTTAGTGCAAGAAACGTTCTTTGCCGGGCTTAAATCCATGAAAAATTTCAAAGGAGAAGCTAGTGAACGTACTTGGCTGATTTCCATTCTGAAAAGAAAAATCATTGATCATTACAGAAAAATTAATAGTAATAAAGGTAAAGCAGAGGTAAGAATTAATTATAGCACTGATTCTGAAACTGAAGGTGATTGGTTAGAAGAGAGAGTTGCTGATCCTTTTGACGGTAATGCAGAAAGCGAAATAGAAAATGATGAATTGGGTTTAGCAATACATAACTGTATGGAAAAACTACCCGAAAAACAATCCATTATTTTTAAAATGAAAACAATACAAGGTTTCGATACAGAAGCTATTTGTAATGAATTTGATATTACTGCGTCTAACCTATGGGTTATCATTCATAGAGCCCGTACGGCAATGGCCGAATGTTTAGAAAAAAATTGGTTTTAATAAAAAATGAGTAAAGAAAAGGGAATTTTAGTCAGTTGCTCAGAAGCAAATCACTTCTGTGATAAGAATCAGTATAAAGAGGCTACTTTTTGGGAAAAAGTAAAACTTAATATACACTTGATATATTGTAGAGCATGCAGAAAATATACTGCAAAAAACATGAAATTAACAAAATTAGTAAAAGATCCAAAAGTCATCAGTATTAATCGATCAGAAAAAGAATCGATGAAAGAAAGACTAAAACAAAAAATGTCTGAATAACATAAGACATATACATAAATATAATACCCCAAAATAAAAGAATTACGATAATAGTATAATGGAAAAAACTACTAGACTATTTGTATCCTGTGAAGAAGCGAAGTATATCTGTGATAAAAACCAGTATGGTGAAGCTACACTCATAGAACTTATCAAACTTAATATTAGGTTGATGTATTGTAAAATGACAAGAGCATATTCAAAGAGGAATGGAAAGCTTACTAAGGCAATGGATAAATCTAATATTCAGTCAATACCTTCTACTGACAAGGAAGTTATGAAACAAAAACTACAGGAACAATTAACCAAATAAATTCTGTAGAATGATTACTATACCCAACCACATAATAGGAACACTTTCTACCCAAAAAGAACAATAATATTCTGATTGTTTTTTCTCTGTTCCCCATAAAAACAATAAACTAATTGTAGTCACTAAGATTGTACTTAAAATCTCTACAGAGGGAAGCAACCCTCCCTTTGTAGCCGTTAGCAACAAAAAAACGACTAGTAATATACTCCCAAAAACTTTTGTTCTTGTTATTCCGATTTTCTGTGGTACCGTTTCCAAAGTGGCCTCGTCATATTGAAGATCTCTTATTTCAAAAGGTAACATCATTACTATGATAAAAAGAAAACGCTGTACCATCTCTATCCAAAAATCCAAATTAAAACTCCCTTTTGCAAAAACTACAGGAACCATAACAGTAGTACCCGCCCAAATTAAACCAATAATGAAAATTTTCACCCCCGCAACATTCCTCAAGTTTTTCTTATTTGGAAAAACAGGTACAATATAAAGCACTGTAAGTGCAATAAGCGGGATCATATACAAAAGAATTTCGATAGAAAATTTAAATGCCAGATATGTGAATAACAAACTACTCAGAATCGTTAATACACGAATCCCCTTCATTGATTTTGTTAATCTTTTGTGATACAATTTGGATGCATTAGAATATTTCACAAAATTATAAGCAGTAACAGACCCAAAAAAGCTAAAGAAAAGAAACATGTATGCACTCGAAATACCATATTTCATTAAAGTAATCTGAACCAAAGAAACACTTGCTAAAGCAACATGTATACTACCGTGGATGTAAAATCTAAATATACTTTTTAAGGTTTTCACGTTATAAATTTAGGGGTATGTGTTAATAACACCCCGAAATTGGTTAAAAACTTGATACCTTATGGTTAATTTATTGTGAAATTTTTATGGTTTAAATATGTATTTTTGCGGTCTTAATCTCAACTGTTTTTTTCGCTATGAAAACTGACTCTTTTAAACTGCGCCATATTGGTCCATCAGAAAAGGATTTAGGCAATATGTTAAATACAATAAAGGTTGATTCTATGGATCAACTTATCTATGAAACTGTTCCTGATGATATTCTTCTAAAAAACCCACTCAATCTTGCTTCTGCTATGAGTGAACAAGAATATTCCGCACATATGCAAAAGCTTTCTGCAAAAAATAAAGTCTTTAAAACATATATAGGCTTAGGATATCATGAAGCATGTTTACCTGCAGTTATTCAACGTAATATCCTTGAGAATCCAGGGTGGTATACAGCTTATACTCCATATCAAGCAGAAATTGCTCAAGGTAGATTAGAAGCATTGTTAAATTATCAAACCATGATCTGTGATCTTACCGGTATGGAATTGGCTAATGCATCATTACTAGATGAGAGTACGGCAGCAGCAGAAGCCATGACAATGTTATTTGCAGTTCGATCTAGAGCACAGAAAAAAAATGAGGTTAATAAATTTTTTGTTTCCGAAGAAATACTTCCTCAAACACTTTCTTTATTAAAGACAAGAGCAATTCCTTTAGGTATAGAATTAGTAATAGGTGATCATCAACACTTTGATTTCTCTACTGATTTCTATGGTGCTATTGTGCAATATCCGGGTAAATCTGGACAAGTCTATGATTATGCCGATTTTGTGCAAAAAGCACATCAATCTGAAATTAAAGTAGCGGTTGCTGCAGATATTTTAAGTTTAGTAATGCTCAAATCACCAGGAAGTTTTGATGCTGATGTTGTAGTAGGGACTACACAACGTTTTGGAATTCCTTTAGGATATGGTGGACCACACGCTGGATTCTTTGCTACAAGAGAAGCATTTAAAAGAAATATCCCCGGTAGAATCATTGGAGTTACACAGGACTTAAATGGAAATCGAGCGTTGCGAATGGCATTACAGACCAGAGAACAACATATCAAACGAGATAAAGCTACCTCAAACATTTGTACAGCTCAAGTACTACTTGCTGTTATGGCTGGAATGTATGGAGTATATCATGGTCCAGAAGGGTTGACCTATATTGCTTCAAAAGTTAATGCAACTGTCAATACTTTAGCTAAATCTCTAGAAAATTTAGGATTTGAACAACTTAACGCAACATATTTTGATACTATACGTATAAAAGCAGATGCTAACGTAGTTAGAAAAGCTGCCGAAACCCTTGAAGTTAATTTTTTCTATCCAGACGCAAATACAGTCTCTATCTCTCTTAATGAGGCTACGACGATTGAAGATGTAAATACAATTATCAAAATTTTTGCACAAGTAACTAATAGTAAGACTATTGATAAGATAGAACAAATAGAAGATATAAATTCTATTGATCAAAACTTAAAACGTAATACCGAATTCTTAACAAACGAAGTATTTAACGCTTATCATTCTGAAACAGAATTGATGCGTTATATCAAAAAACTAGAACGTAAAGATCTTTCTTTAAATCATTCTATGATTCCGTTAGGTTCTTGTACCATGAAACTCAACGCTGCCTCAGAAATGTTGCCACTCAGTGATCCACAATGGGGTAACATTCATCCTTTTGCTCCTATAAATCAAGCTATTGGATATCAAGAGGTATTAAATAAACTTGAGGATCAACTTACAGAGATTACTGGTTTTGCAGCTACATCTTTGCAGCCTAACTCTGGTGCACAAGGAGAGTTTGCTGGTTTAATGGTCATTCGTGCTTATCATGAATCGAGAGGTGATCATCATCGTAACATATGCTTAATTCCTTCTTCTGCACATGGAACTAACCCTGCATCAGCCGTAATGGCGGGAATGAAAGTAATTGTTACCAAAGCTACCGAAGAAGGAAATATTGATGTAGAGGATCTTAGAGAAAAAGCCTTAAAACATAAGGATAACCTTGCTGCTTTAATGGTAACTTATCCTTCAACTCATGGTGTATATGAGTCAGCAATCAAAGAGATTACTAAAATTATCCATGATAATGGCGGTCAGGTATATATGGACGGAGCTAATATGAATGCCCAGGTTGGTTTAACCAACCCCGGGGCTATTGGAGCCGATGTATGTCATCTTAATTTACATAAAACATTTGCAATACCTCACGGTGGAGGTGGCCCCGGAGTTGGACCAATTTGCGTTGCCAAACAACTAGCTCCTTTTTTACCGGGTAATCCAATTATTAGTACTGGAGGAGATCAGGCTATTACTGCAATTTCTGCAGCTCCCTGGGGATCTGCATTGGCATGTTTAATATCTTATGGATACATAACCATGCTTGGAGCTGGAGGGTTAAAGCAAGCTACAGAATATGCAATCCTAAACGCAAATTATATAAAAGAAAGACTAGATGGCCATTATAGTGTGCTCTATGTAGGCGAAAAAGGAAGAGCTGCTCATGAAATGATTATTGATTGCAGGCCTTTTAAAGCCAATGGTATCGAAGTAACAGACATAGCAAAACGCCTTATGGATTATGGTTTTCATGCCCCAACAGTTTCTTTTCCTGTTGCAGGAACTATGATGATAGAGCCCACCGAAAGTGAAAGTAAGTCAGAATTAGATCGTTTTTGTGACGCAATGATCTCAATTCGTCAGGAAATAGCAGAGATCACTACGGATAACACAAATAATGTTATGAAGAATGCTCCTCATACGTTGGCAATGTTAACTGATGATAATTGGGATTTCCCATATTCAAGAGAGCAAGCAGCATATCCATTATCATATATAGCAGAAAATAAATTTTGGCCATCTGTAAGACGTGTAGATGATGCCTATGGAGACAGAAACCTAATTTGCACCTGTACTCCTATTGAAGAATATATGGAAGCCGAAGCTTAACATTTAAGCTATACAAATTATAAAAGAGGCAACTATATAGTTGCCTCTTTTTGATTAAACTCAAAATTCTATGAAAGATATTACATCACGAAAGGATATCATATTTCTAATGGAAACATTTTACAAGGAAGCATTTGCTGATCCTATGATAGGTATTTACTTTACCGAAATCGCAAAAATCAATCTTAAAGAACATATTCCGCAGATTACAGATTTTTGGGAACAACAATTATTTAGAACAGGAGGATATAAAAAAAATGTAATTCAGATTCATAAAAACTTAGACAATCAAAAAAAAATTAAAAAAGTTCATTTTGATACTTGGTTATCCCTATTTCGTAACACAGTAGATATTAATTTCGAAGGAGAAAAAGCAGAACTTATAAAAACAAGAGCGCTATCTATTGCCACAGTTATGCAACTGAAAATTGAGTAATTTATATTTATTTCTGACTTCAAAAGTAAGTTTGGGCGTTGTAAAAAATATTATGCACGCATAATAAAGTAATCCCATATGTTTACCTTACCTTGTACAACATACAATTTGGGAACGATGAATATCAAAATAACGGGCACGGGAAGCTATATCCCTAGTGAAATTGAGAAAAATGAGGATTTTGTTAATCATCAGTTTTTTAATAATGACGGCGTTCAAATCGAACATGACACTACTACAGTCATAGACAAATTCAAAAAAATCACTGGTATTGAAGAGCGTAGATATGCCTCTGCTAAACAAAATACTTCTGATTTAGCATTTCTTTCTGCCGAAAAAGCTATTGGTAATTCTGGAATTAACCCAGAAACGCTTGATTATATTATTGTAGCACATAACTTTGGAGACGTAACCAAAAATTCTGCACAAGGCGATGCCGTACCTAGTCTCGCCGCAAGAGTAAAACACAAATTAAAAATAAAAAACCCATATTGTGTTGCCTATGATGTCCTTTTTGGGTGTCCTGGGTGGATAGAAGGTGTTATACAAGCCCGATCATACATTAAAAGTGGTATGGCAAAAAAATGTCTTATCATTGGAGCAGAAACTTTATCTCGAGTTATCGATAAACATGATCGTGATTCTATGATCTATTCTGATGGATCAGGTGCTGTAATATTAGAAGACACAAAAGAATCAGGAGGGATCATATCTTCAGTTAGTGCTTCTTACACCTTTGAAGAAAGTAATTTTTTGTTCTTTGGAAAAACATATAACAACACTTCTTCAGACCATAATAAATATATCAAGATGCATGGAAGAAAAATATATGAATTTGCCTTAAACCATGTTCCTAATGCAATGAAAGCATGTCTTGACAAGACAGGTTTTAATATCTTTGATGTCAAAAAAATACTTATCCATCAAGCTAATGAAAAGATGGACGAAGCCATTGTAAAAAGGTTTTATAGCCTTTACGAACAAAAAGTCCCTGATCATATTATGCCTATGAGTATCCAAAAATTAGGAAATAGTAGTGTTGCTACAATTCCAACACTATATGACCTGATTCTAAAGGGGAAAATAGAAAATCAATCTATTCTCAAAGGAGATATCTTATTATTCGCCAGTGTTGGAGCCGGTATGAACATTAATGCTTTCTTATATCAATTTTAATCCATTGATAAAATTCTTTTAGATCTATCTCGGTAATCTATGTAATTGTCTATTTTTACAATCATAATTATTGACCTAATTATTATGTACGAAGGAACTTTTCCTCACAAACGATATCAAAAAACATTAGAATTTTTAAGAGACAATGTCCCTGCTCCTGCTACTATTTTAGATTTAGGAGTTCGAAATCCTTTTGTGGACTTCATGGAAAAGGAAGGCTATACGGTTTCAAACACTTCTGGTGAAGATTTAGACATTGACACCAAAGCTGTCCAGACTGATACCGTTGAAGTCTTAACGGCCTTTGAAATTTTTGAACATCTTATCGCCCCATTTAACGTCTTAAGAGATTGTAAAGCAGATAAGCTTGTAGCCTCCATTCCCTTAAAATTATGGTTCTCCCCTGCCTATCGAAGTAAGACCGACCCTTGGGATCGACATTATCATGAATTTGAAGACTGGCAATTTGATTGGCTTCTTGAAAAAGCCGGGTGGAAGATCATAGCTAGAGATAAATGGACACATCCTATTAAAAAAATTGGATTTCGCCCACTTTTACGATTTTTTACACCAAGGTATTATATTGTATACGCAGAAAGAATCAAAAGTAATTAGTATGCTTCTTCTATAAATTTAAATTTATACTATTTCTTGAAAACATATATTGTCATACCAGCGCATAACGAAGAACAATTCATTGCTAAAACTATTGAGTCTTTGGTATCACAATCTGTTTTACCTCAAAAAATAGTTATCGTTAATGACAACTCCACAGATACTACGGTAGATATCATAAATAAATTTATTGATCAATACGATTTCATAAGTTTAATCGATACCAATTCTTCAGAAGAACATATGCCAGGCAGTAAAGTAATCAATGCTTTTTATCAAGGCTATAGAACACTTGACACTGATTATGATATCATTTGTAAATTTGATGCTGACTTGATTTTCCCTTCAAATTATATAGAACAAATCATAGAACTTTTTAAAAAAGATAGCAGCATAGGAATGGCAGGAGGATTTTGTTACGTCCAAAAAAATCAGGAATGGAAATTAGAAAACTTAACTAACAAAGATCATATTCGGGGAGCATTAAAAGCATATCGAAAAGCATGTTTTAAAGACATTAATGGTCTTAGACCCGCAATGGGATGGGATACCGTAGACGAATTATTAGCTCAATACCATAATTGGAAAATTAAAACAGATGCATCACTACATGTAAAACATCTAAAGCCTACCGGTAACACATATAACTCAAAATCAAAATATAAACAAGGAGAAGCTTTTTACCGTATGCGATATGGTCTTTTGATTACTTTAATAGCTTCTGTCAAATTAGCGTTACGGAAACGACAACCCAAACTCATCAAAGATTATTTGGCAGGATATTTTAAAGCTAAAAAGAAAAAGCAAACATTTCTCGTTTCACCAATTGAAGGAAAGTTTATTAGGAATCTGCGCTGGAAAAAGATGAAAAAAAAATTGATCTAGTATTATTTAAATCTTAAAGTATAGCTAACGCTTTGAAATTGACATTGTAAAATTCTTATATTCAACCCATAACTCATTCAAAATATAGACTCATGAAAATCAAATCTTTTCTTCTATCACTAGGTTGTGTACTATTTTTAGTTTCTTGCAATAAAGAAAACAAAACTGAAAAAGTAGATTATGTTCTTTTCTCAGGAACAGTAAAGAATGCCGTAGAAAATGAAATTAAAATATATGGAGATGGTAATAATTTCGGTCAAACTATAGTAATTAAAGAGGATGGTACATTTTCTGACACCTTAAAAATAGATACTAAAGGTACTTATGGTTTTATAATTGGTCAAGAACGTTCTAGTATATATTTAGATTTTGGAAATCAATTAAATTTATCAATTGATGTTAAAGAATTTGATGAAAGTATAAAATATACAGGGGCTGGCTCAGACGAAAACAACTATTTAGCAGAAAAACTTTTATTACAGGAAAGCTTTTTATCTGAAGGACCTGAAGGATATAAAAATCTATTTAGCAAAGATGCTAAAGAATTCAAAAATGAAGCATTAAAACAAGAGCAAGCTAAAAATGAACTTTTGAAAAAATTCACCAATATAAACCCCGAATTTGTCTCAATCCAAACCAGTGATAATCATTATGAATATCTATCTATGATTAATGATTTTAAAGGAAATCATGCATATTACACAAAAAAAACAGGATATAAGACTCCCGCAGGCTTCCTTGATGAATTAACAAGTTTTGATATTGATAATTCTAAAGATTTTGAATCTTCTCAAGCATACAGACGATTAGTAATGAGTGTCTTTGACAGAATCTCTAGCGAAAAATCTGATGCAGATAGCATCCCGTTTGACAAAGCTCAAATGGAAAGCTTATCAAAGATTAAAAGTAAAAACATTAGAAATATTTTGATTAAAAATATTGCTTATCAAGTCTCTCCTAGGAATGATAACGCTGTTGAATTGTACAACATGATTATGGCGGTCTCTGATGATGACGAGTTTAAAAGTGAATTAACACAACAATTCGAAAAAGTAAAGCAATTAGTTAAAGGAAATGAGTCTCCTGTATTTAATAATTATGAAAATTTTGCAGGCGGAACTACTTCGCTAAACGACCTTAAAGGAAAATATGTATATATCGATGTTTGGGCAACCTGGTGTGGCCCGTGTAAAGCTGAAATTCCACATCTTAAAAAAATAGAAAAAGAATTTCATAATAAAAATATCGAATTCGTTAGTATATCTATTGATAAAAAAGCACAACACGATGCTTGGAAAAAGATGGTTACAGAAAAAGAGTTAGGCGGTATTCAATTATTCGCCGACAACAATTGGTCTTCTCAATTTATTGTTGATTATGGGATACAGGGAATACCTAGGTTCATTTTAATAGACCCAAACGGTAAAATTGTAAGTGCCAGTGCTCCTAGACCATCTGATGCCAAACTTCTTGATGTTTTCAAGGAATTAAAAATATAAATGAAGTTATTCTGATTAAAAATCAAGACATACTTAAAAGGCTAAATCCTATTGATAATAAGATTTAGCCTTTTACTATTACGATTGTATGTATTGATTTAATTATTCTAAAACAAATGACAATACATCTCCAGTCGCTCCATTTGGAAAAGTAATTCCTAGCAACGCAGAAATTGTTGGAGCGATGTCTGGTATATGTGTTTTTCTTGTTGTGCTCCCCTTTTTAATACCATAACCAAAAAATAATAATGGAGCATGGGTATCATAATTTAAGCCACTTCCATGAGTAGAACCGGTTTTTGAATACGAAATCGTAGCGGGGTCTAAAACAATAACCACATCTCCACTTCTTTTTTGATTATATCCTTTCTGTACCAAAGCTACAATACCAGAAGAAAACTCTCCATTTTGCAATTGACTTCTGGTAAAAACTTTGTCTATCTGATCTTCTTGTAATACAAAATGAGCTATTGCATTCTGCAATTCTTCTGACACAACATTATTTTTTGACAATGTTTTATAGTTAAAAAACACTTGATTGTTAGAAATATTTTCAATCAATCCGTCTACTTTAAACTTTTCTTTCACAAATGTCTCCACTTTGGTTTTAAAAGCATCTCTATCAAAATAGCCCGAAGGAATTTTAACCGACTGCAAGTAAGAAGGTACATGAACTGCTCCATGATCAGCTGTTAAAAAAACTGTATACTCTCCTTTACCTACTTTTGTATCTAATGCAGTAAAGAAACGTCCCAAATCCTTATCTAATCGTAAATATGTATCCTGAATTTCTTTTGAATTTACTCCAAAATTATGTCCAACATAATCTGTACTAGAAAAACTAACCGTTAAAAAATCTGTAACCTCATCAGCACCTAATTCTTCTCCCTCAATCGCTGCTATTGCAAAATCAGCCGTTAGACTATTTCCAAATGCAGATGATTTTAAAATATCATATCCAGAATTTTCATCTTTTAATTTAGCCAAGTCATAAGGGAATGTAGCTGTCTCTTTTCCTTTATACCCTCCTTCAAATTTATTTTGATCCTCACCACTTTCGGTATATGTTTTAATATCATACAATGTATTCCATACCTTAAAATAAGATTTGGCTTGACCAGAGTTATTAAATTTTTCAACCCAACCTGGTAAATCATTTCGATAGTATGTACTTGTGATCCATTTTCCTTCGTCCTTCCCTCTAAACCAATATGCCGCATTAGCAGAATGCCCTGCAGGCAAAATAGCTCCTCTGTCTTTTATTGCAATTCCTATAGTTTTTCCCTTTAACTGGGTATGTAATCTATTTTGATCGGTTACGGTGGAGGTTTTCATACGATGAGGCGACATTCTTTCCATATCACTCTCTGAACCTACTGCCTTAACTGAAGAATCACTAGCACAATACACCATCTCTTTACTAAACTTATCATACCAATGATTAGAGATTATACCATGGTTTTGCGGTGTTGTTCCTGTAAAAACAGAAGCATGGCCGGGTCCTGTATATGTAGGTACATAATTAAAATGGTTATTCTTACAATTATACCCCTCTCGAATCATACGTTTAAATCCATCTTCTCCAAATCTACCATAAAACCTTGTGATATAATCATATCGCATTTGATCTACTACAATACCAACAACAAGTTTTGGTGAACTATTAATCTTATTCTCCTGCGAATTACAAGGAATACACAGTAAGGCTAACCATGTTATTAGAAATACTTTCTTTGTCATTACTTTATAAATTTAAGTCGCTAAAGTACTATTTGTACAAATGTAAAACTTTAATAGAAGGTTAAATGCTGTAGCTATTTTTTTTTCTATTTTAGCCTTTCTAATTATGCAGCATGTTTTACTTAGACGATATTGGTCGATATTTTTTAATGTTAAAAGGAGTTTTTAGTCGAATGACTAAAGGTTCTGTGATACGAAATCTAATATTTAAAGAAATCGATGATCTCATTATTGGTTCTTTAGGTATAACTGTGTTTCTTGCATTTTTTATCGGAGCTGTTGTTGCGATTCAGACTGCACTTAATCTTACAAATCCTTTAATACCAAAAAAACTTATTGCTTTTGCTTCAAGACAATCGGTTATCCTCGAATTTGCGCCGACATTTATTTCTGTAATTATGGCCGGTAAAGTAGGTTCTTTTATCACCTCAAGCATAGGAACAATGAGAGTTACAGAACAAATTGATGCACTTGAGGTTATGGGTATTAATTCTCTTAATTACTTAATTTTCCCAAAGATCATTGCTATGCTCACCTATCCTTTTGTTATTGCAATTGCAATGTTTACAGGTATATTTGGAGCATATGTTGCTGGAGTCTATGGTGGATTTGTTTCTACATCAGATTTTTTAACTGGGCTTAGAGAAGAATTCATCCCATATCATCTTGTCTATGCATTTATTAAAACGTTTTTATACTCTTTTTTACTAGCTACAATACCATCATTTCATGGATACTACATGAAAGGTGGTGCATTAGAAGTTGGTAAAGCAAGTACTTCTGCTTTTGTATGGACTACAGTAGTTATTATTATTTCTAATTATGTACTCACACAGTTATTATTAAGCTAATGATAGAAGTTACAAACCTACATAAAGGATTTAACGGAGAGGAAATCTTAAAAGGAATCACTACTACTTTTGATCGAGGTAAAACCAATCTTATTATTGGTACCAGTGGAAGTGGAAAAACTGTTTTTTTAAAATGTCTACTTGGTCTTTTTACTCCAGAACAAGGCGCTATATGTTATGATGGCAGCACATATTCTGAACTATCCGAAGAACAACAAAGAGATTTAAGAGAACAAATGGGAATGGTTTTTCAAGGAAGTGCATTATTTGATTCTATGACAGTAGAAGAGAATGTAATGTTTCCTTTGATGATGTTTACCAAGCAGAAAAAAGATGATATGCTTGAGAGAGTTCATGAGGTTTTGAATCGAGTTAATCTTGAAAATGCAAATAACAAACTTCCTTCTGAAATTAGTGGAGGGATGCAAAAACGAGTTGCTATAGCTCGAGCTATCGTAACCAGGCCAAAATATCTATTCTGTGACGAACCTAATTCTGGACTGGATCCAAGAACAGCAATTGTCATTGATAATCTCATTAAAGAAATCACAGAAGAATATGACATCACTACTGTGATTAACACTCACGATATGAACTCTGTAATGGAAATCGGAGAAAAGATTGTTTTCCTTAAAAATGGATACCTAGAATGGGAAGGTGACAAAAGCCAGATTTTCAAGACTGATAACAAAGCTGTAACCGATTTTGTATATTCATCTAACCTTTTCAAAAAAGTACGTGACGCGCAGATAAAAGGGTTATAAATTTTAAGAAAAGTAAGTCTATCTTTTTTAGTAGTAATTAGCTCTTGTCTTATTCAGAAAAGTTTTATTTTCTAACATTTCAATAAAATAGTAAATGTTTTAAAAGCTATAGTCTACAAACCTTCTAGTTTCATTCTTTTTTATTCATTCAGTATATCTTAAATAATCTTATACATAAAAAAATGTACTAAGTAATTTTATATAATTTTTATTTTTTCTTCAATAAAACTATTAAGTTTTTTTTGCAAAGATTCAGAAATTGCTCCCCCCTCTATCCAGGTATGTATATCCCCAAGATAATGCATCCCCAAATAATTAGCAGATTCTATAAAAGGCATAGTGAATCCATTCTTAAGCTCTGCATCAAAACCGCAGCTTACCATACCCATTATTTTCCCTCTCAATTTTCTTCCGATCTCTTTTTCAATTTTCAAGCAGTCTGTTATTCTGTCAAAAAATATTTTCATATCACCACTCATAGCATACCAATACACGGGAGTAGCAAAAATTATAATATCATAGGCATTCACAATTTCTTTCATTAAAGGAATAAAATCATCATCAATGTTTTCTGATTCATAATCATATGCACTAATGCGTTTTGATTTTAAATCTATAACATCAAACCCTGTCCTTTCTTTAATATAAGATACAATTATATTAGTGTTTCCTTTGCTTCTCGAACTTCCCTGAATAAGCACTCCTTTTTTATTCATTTTGAATATATTTAATTAAAAAGCAAAGCTATTCTGTTTAAAGCAATTATCAAATAAGGGGTGATTTTTACCCTATAAAGTATTTCCAAATTTTGAAAGTTCTTCAAAAACTGAAGAAAGTTTGGTCCCTAAGTCAGTAATTGAATATTCGGTTCGTTTAGGAAATTCATTAAAATCCTTTTTTTGAATTAGTCCATCATCAATCATTTCCTTTAACTGTTGCGTTAATGCTCTTTTTGAAGCTTCGGGAAGGCCTTTTTGAATATCTTTAAGCCTAGTATTTCTCTTCAAAAGCTCATTGAGTATTGCGGGCTTCCATTTTCCCGAAATAACATGTAATGCCTTTTCTATAGCGCAATCACTTTTTAACGGGGTTTTTCTCTGGTATGCACTCATGTTTCAAATTTCATTCAAAAATGAAGATATAAATAAATCGTATGGATTTCGATAATTATCAATTCTTGATTGGAGTACATATCTCAATCAAAAACCCATTATTATCCTTAACATATCCAACTTTTTGTCCCCAAGGTTTAGTTATAAGTTTCTCTACTTCGATGGCACCTGCTTTAATTGCTTTTTCAAAATCAAAATCAATATTTTCTGTGGTAAATGCCAATTCTACTCCAAATGGCTTTTCTAGAAGTGAGCTTTTTATAAATCCGTCCTTAACATTAGAGTTTCCTAATTCTATTGATGCAAATGCAATTGTTGTTTCTCCAGAAATCAATTCGCTATAATCATTTTCTGGTGTTATAAATTTCTTTTTAAATCCAAATGCCTTCTCATAAAAATCAATGGTTTCAGGAACATTTTCTACATAAATAATGGTGTATGCAAATTTCATAATTTCTTTTTTATAGAGGGTATACAAAAATCTTATTATCTCAATCCAATACAAAATGTAAAACAAAACAATGTGTTTTCTAACATATAATTGTAACACATGATATTGACACTCTACCTTTCGATCGGAATATATAAATCAACTACGCACTTATTTTCTGGGTGTTTACGGAAATCGTTATGGTAAATTTCAAATGGATTTTGTTCTGCTCTTTTATATCCGTTATTACTCATCCAAACAAACATCCCGCTCCAGGATTTTTCAAAATCATCAGGTGTAATTTCAAAACGGCCTACGATGCAACTTCCTTTTTTGATTTGAACTTTACTTATTCCCCCTTCTTCTTCAAAAGGTTCATTTGTGAGTACGCAAATACTCATACGCACTTTATCTTCTGCTGTTATTTTAAAGCTATCATGAAAAATTCTTGTCATTTTAGTCTCAGGATTATCCAATAACCTTTTTGATCTAGCCCATTTTAACATTCTTTCGAAGGCATTTTCTATTCCATCTATTCCAATATGAGTGCTACTGGCAAAATGTAATTCTGGTATTTCTTTAATTTCAATATTTGCATTCATTTTAATCCAATTTAAATGATTATTAATATTGCAAATATATTTTTCGAAGATTAGTTTTTCTTGACCATTCTTGCTTTCTACTTTACTTATCTTGCTAAATTTTCCTGGATTTAGTTTTCTAAATTCTGAAGGAGATACACTGTAAAAATTCTTAAAAGCCCTGGTAAATGCAGAATTACTATTAAAACCATATTGAAGAGAAAGCTCTGTAATACGTACTTCTTTTTTGTGCATCAGTATAGAAGCCATTTTTTCAATTCGCCTTCTTGTAATATAAGCATTAAGAGTTTCATTAACCATCGCTTTAAAGATTCTATGAAAGTGAAATGGCGAATAGTGAGCCGCATTAGCAACAGACTCTAATGATAATTCTGAGTCCAAATGATCATCAATAAATCTTAGAGCTTTGTTAACTCGATTAATATAATCTTTGCGAATCTCGTTTTCTGAAATTATCATTTTTGTTTTACGTTGAAATCATCCAGCACCCATCATAGTTTGGTTACTCTATTCTACATATAGTGTATCAGCTTTCATTTCCTTGGTTATCCATTTTTGTAATGCATTCACCCTAATTTGATTCAGACTATCTGATACTTTAAACTTCCATCTAGGAAAAATAACCTGTACTGTATCTACTTTTAAAAAATTCGATTTCAACACTTCACCATATCCAAGTTCTGCCAGGTCTGGAAATCTGATTTTTGCATCTTTTGCAATATTACTATAAGGCATTACATCCACAGGCACTACTTTATTTGCCTCTTTAAGTTGAGTTTCTAATCCGGCTATTTGGATTTTTAGATCTTCAATTTCATCAAGAAGTTTATCATTATCTTTTTCTAAACGATTTAATTGCTCAATAGAACGATCATAGGCTTTTGAGATCTGGTCAATCCCTCTTGATTTATTTCCATTTATAGCTAATGTAAAATCACTAATACTCGAATACTTTTTAATTTCATTTTGCAAATCGCTTACTGTTGCTTCTGTGATTTCTCCATCAAAATATAGTTTTATAGATTCGTTATCATAATCATAGAAATCTTTTCGTAGATATAAGTTTTCATTAGCATCAATCTCATTTAACATAAAAGCTTTGTAATCTCTCTTAGCATTACTCTCATTAAGAGTTACATAAAATGTATAACTTGCAGGAATCATAGCAAATATAGCTAGTAAAGAAGCAAGTTGAGCAATACGTTTTCGCTTTGCAGAATTTGCATAACGAATCATCGGAAAACGTAATAATTTTGCAACCGTAAATGTTGACAATGCTATAAATATCGCATTGATTGAAAATAAATACAAAGCACCTACGGCATATTCTAACTCCCACTCTGCTATACCATATCCTACAGTACACAAAGGAGGCATTAAAGCAGTAGCAATTGCTACTCCTGCTATAGCATTAGGCATTGTACCTTTCTTGGATTTTGCGATAATTAATGCAAGGCCTCCAGAAACTGCTACCAATACATCCAAAATAGTAGGAGCTGTTCGTGACTCTAATTCGGGAGTTAATTCTGTTAGTGGAGAAACCCAAAAATAAAGTGTAGCGGCAATTACACTTAAGCCTACCATCACTCCTAAATTCACCATAGATCTTTTTAATGTATCTATATCATTAATAGCAATAGATAGACCTACCCCTACGATAGGCCCCATTAATGGAGAAATTAACATCGCTCCAATAACCACGGCAGTAGAACTTACATTAAGACCTATAGATGCTACAAATACCGAAAAAATAAGAATCCAAGCAGTATGTCCTTTAAATGGAATATCATTTTTAACATCCTCAATTGTTTGATCTTTGTCTGTTTCTGATCGAATATCCAAAAGTTCTGAAAGAAATTGGCTTATACTTTCAAAAAGCCCTTTTGCATCTCTTTTTACTGATTCTGCCATCTCTTCCTGATCAGGAATCGGTTGGTTGGTATTCTCTTCCATAATAAATTTATCCGTATTGTTCTCCGTATTTTTCTTTTACTTTTTTAAGTACTACTTTAATATCCTGTTCTTTGCTTTTAGGGTAAATCAAGAGTACATCTTCTTTATCAACAATGATATAATCCTCTAAACCATCAACTACGACAATTTTATCGCTTGAAGTTCTAATCATATTATTAGACGCATTTACTGCCAAAACGTTAGCATTAACGACAGCATTATTTGCTTCTGTTTTATCTAGTTTATCATATAATGATCCCCAGGTACCTAAATCATTCCAATCAAATGTTGCAGGAAATACATATACATTCTCTGCTTTTTCCAAAATGGCATAATCAATAGATATATTTTCTGCTAGCGGGTAATTAGTATTGATAAAATCACCTTCTTCCTTGGTATTATACACCTGTATTCCTTTTTCAAATAATGCAGTCATTTCTTTTTGAAATCTACTAAATGCTGTTATAATGCTTTTAGCACTCCAAATAAATATTCCTGCATTCCATAAATAATTCCCAGTACTCAAGAACTGTTTTGCAGTATCATAATCTGGCTTCTCAGTAAACTGAATTACTTTTTTTCTTGCAACTTTGCTTTCTTTATCATAATGAATATATCCATAGCCTGTATTAGGAAATGTTGGTTGAATCCCCAAAGTCATGAGAATATCGCTTTTAGAACAAGCTATAAAGCTTTGTTCTAAATTTGCTATAAAGGCGGTTTCATCTTCAATCCAGTGATCGCTTGGCGCTACAACCATTACTGCATCAGGATTATCTTTTTGAATTTTTAATGATGCATACAGGATACATGGTGCTGTATTACGCATCGCTGGCTCAGTAACTACCTGCTTCTGTTGTACTTCTGGCAATTGTTCTAAAACCAAATCATTATAACGCTGATTAGTAAGAATAAATATATTCTCTTTTGGAATAATCTTAGTTAAACGAGAAAAAGTACGTTGAATTAAAGTTTCTCCTGTACCCAACATATCATGAAATTGTTTCGGAAATTCTGTTGTACTTACTGGCCAAAACCTAGAGCCTACTCCGCCCGCCATAAGAATAGCATAATAATTTTTGTTCATAAGTCAGTTTAATAATTCAACTTCTGCGTTTGGATTAAAAAGGTAAACTCTTCCTGTATCAAGTTCTACGCATTCATAGCGCTTTACTTTCTTATTACCTTTTTTGAAGATTTTTCCATTATATAATCGAAAAACACTTCCTAGGGGTAATTCAAAGATATAATTTTTATCATTAGCAGGATCAAATTGTTTTAATGCTAATGCTAATTTTTCATCAGTATCACTACTTGCTCTTGGGTTTTTAAAATGATTCGCTATGACAGGTAATAGCTTAGATGGAAAAATCTCTGGATTAATGTAGGGTAGCATCAATTTCTGAAAAGTATTTTTCCATTCTACACCATGAGGTTTTATAAATCTCCCATACTGTTCAAAAGCGACCAAATGAGCAATTTCATGAATTAGTGTAATGAGAAAACGATATTTATTAAGAGAGGCATTTACTGTAATCTGATGTCTTCCATCAGGCATTTTGCGGTAATCTCCATGTCTTGTAACTCGTTCATTAACGATTTTAAGATGTACATTACATTTTACAACCAAATCAAATGCCCTATCTACAGATCGTTCTGGAATATATCTCCTTAATATTTCTTTCAAGCGTATAAAATTATTAATCTTCCTTTTTGCTTTTGCAAAATACAAAATTAAGCGCACCAGAATAGTACGCTTAATTTATTATTTTTTATTTCCTTATCCACTTAAAATACACAAAAATCAAAGTTCCTAAAATTAATAATGGCCAGATATAAAATAATAGCAACGTTAGATTTTCTATGATAGACCAACCAAATGACATGCCTTGTTTTGCTTTGTCCAAGAAACCTGGGCGATACTCTGCTGGTTCTTCTTTAGGGATAATGGTCTCATAAATATCTATTTGAATTGTGCTAAAAGACACTTTATTGGTTAAATAATTTAATCTTCCTTGTGCTGACTCAATTTCTTCCTGAAGTTTACTCAGTTTTTCTTCTGCTTTTAGAATATCTTCTACTGTCTTAGCCTTGGTTCTTAAAATGTTTTCGTAACGCTGTTTTACTTCGAATTTTGTCTTTAACCGAGAAGTTATATCTACATATTCTTCTGTTACATCTACAGTAGAAATATTTTTATAATCCACAAATTCTGCCAGCCCACAAACACCATCAAGCACCACATCAAATTCATTCTGAGGAATCCTGATAGTGAAACGATTTTCTTTAGCATAATTTGTATTTGTAAATCTTTCATCAGAAATATATCCGTTATGTTCTGAAGCAATCTTCTTTGCTAATATTGTTGCTTTTTCAACGCTTGCAACTTTGATTCTGCAATTCGCATTTCTGATGATTTTTATCTGATTATTTATAACATTTTTATTTTTTACTTCTATCCCTCCAGCATCTTCAGTCTGATGTGTATTTAAAAGAGCAGTTTCTCCCGTTTCCTCTAATGCGATACTTTCATCATATTTGTTCTCATATTTAGAACAAGAGAAGATTGAACACATAAAAACACTTAAACAAAAATATATTTTCGCGAATCTAAATCCCATACTTTTAATATTACTTTGCTCCTTCATAACTACTAATTAACCTTACAAACTCTGCTCTATAACCCAAAACATCTTTACCCTTATTATTTTGAGCTAGAGATATGATATCTTCTGTATTCTGATTCTGGAGGTATTTAGAATCCCTTAACTTCATTCCAAACCAAGCAACAGAAGAAGCAAATTGAAAATCTGTTGACATTTCTATTTCTGTATCCATCGTAAAGACATGTAACATTTCTATACTTTGATTTTCTTTTGGGTTTTTATACCTTACCTTAACGGTAAACATTTCATTACCATAGTTGTTTTTCTCCGTCTTATTGGCGTATTTTAAATCTGAAACATCTTTGAGATATCTACTTTCTACTCCTTTAGGTATTACCTCATACAGAGCAGTGACAGTATGACCGCTTCCTAACTCACCAGCATCTTTGGTATCATCAATAAAATCTTCGTCATCAAGCAATCGATTTTCATATCCTATTAAACGATATGCTGTAACCTTTGCTGGATTAAATTCGACTTGAATTTTTACATCCTTAGCAATGGTAAACAACGTACCGCCAAACTCGGTTCCTAATACACGTTGTGCCTCTTGCATACTATCAATGTATGCATGATTACCATTACCTGTATTTGCCAATGTTTCAAGTTTACTATCTTTATAGTTATTCATCCCAAACCCTAAACAAGTTAAAAACACTCCGGATTCTCTCTTAATTTCAATAAGCCTCTTCATTTCTTTATCCGAACTTTCACCTATATTAAAATCTCCATCTGTAGCCAAAATCACCCTATTATTCCCATTTTTAATAAAATTTTCCTCAGCTATTTTATAGGCTAACTCAATACCTTCTCCACCTGCTGTTGAACCTCCTGCCATAAGATCCTCTAATGCTTGTATAATTTTCTGTTTATCGTCACCAGAAGTGGGTTCAAGAACAACTCCTGCTGCTCCTGCGTATACCACAATAGAAACTTTATCGTTTTCTCTAAGCTGACCGACCAACAGCTTCAATGCGCTTTTCAATAATGGCAATTTATTTGTTTCCCCCATGGATTCTGAAACATCTATCAAAAACACCAAGTTAGAAGCTGGAATGTAATCTACTGGTACTTCCTTACCTTTTAATCCAATTTTCACCAATCTTGTATTATTGTTCCATGGTGTAGCTCCTGATTCTGTATGAATTGCAAATGGATGTTTATCGGTTGGCTGATCATATTCATATTTAAAATAATTGATCATTTCTTCAATTTTAACAGCATCTTTTTCGATTTCTTGTCCATTATTTATCATTCTACGAATATTACTATATGATGCCCTATCAACATCTATAGAAAAAGTAGAGACCGGCGAAAAACTCACCCTTTTAAAATTGTTCTCTAGTATTTCTTGATACTCCTCTGAATTCTTATCTACTCCATCTAAATATTCTAATTTGTATTCGAAATCAACTTCTTCTTCTGTAATACCAGATTCATTAATATGGTTGACTCTTTTAGGTAATTGATTACAAGAACCAATACTTAAAACTAATAATCCCATAAATACTACTTTGATTTTTTTAATCACCTTTGTTTTCATCTATATACTTTTTATATTGTTATCTGAAAACAAACTTAGAAGCTAACCAGATGAATCTATTGTAGAACACTTGTAAAGCAATTGTAAATCATTTTACAAAACACAAACACCTTATTATCAAAATCATACAATTATTACTTCTGAAGAAAAAATACTATTCGATCTCTTAAAAAAAGCAGTTACACAACATTTTTTAACTGCAAATAACGCTTCGAGCATAGATATTGCTGAGTGGAAAGGGCAAGATATTGTCGTTTTTCAGGAAGATTTGCAAAAACATGTTAAAGCGACTATTAGCGAAAAATCATTTTATAGTTATTTCAAAAACTCCTCAGAGAAATTACCCCGTGTAGATATTTTAAATCTACTTTCTAGATATTGTGGTTATATCAACTGGAATGATTTTAAAAGTAATCATAATATCGATTCCAACCCTGCAAAATCCTTTACTATCCCCAAATGGTTTTGGATAGTAATTTTGGGGTTTGGTGTATTCATTTCTATCTACTTTTTAATCCCTACCAAAAGAACATTTACCTTTTGTTTTATTGATCAAGATAGAAATCAGCCTCTAACCAAAATACCTATAGATATTATCATACTAAATGATAAAGAATCTCCTTTTCATTCAAAAAGCGATAGTTTGGGTTGTTTCACCTGGAAAACAGAAGATGATTTTATTCATTTCATTATACAGTCTCCATATCATAAGACAGATACCATATACAGAATAGCTTCTTCTGACACACAAGAGGAATTACAAATCCAAACAGATGACTATGCGCTGATGTTACATTATTATGCTAACGGAAAGGTAAAAGATTGGAAAAACAGGAAAAAAGAACTATCCAGAATAATAGCAAATAACGCAACTATTTTTCAGGTTTTGCCTTATGGATTAGGTATTGAAATACATACAAAAGATGAGTTTATAAATAAATTAACTACCCCTACAAAAAGCTTAAAGAATATTGAAATTATAGAATCTCGTAGATTAAACGGACAAATTGTTAAACTTAAATTTAAAGTAAAATCATGAAACAGTTTGTGTACATCATAATATCGACATTAGTATTTGCCTGCGCTAAAGCTCCTTCAAAAGAATTAGACATGGAAGCTTCAGAAACTATTGAAGCATTTGAAGAAGATAGTCGTCCTATCATTTCAGAAAATGAAGCTTATATCATCCTAATTACACAAAAACTACAGGAATTTATTGACAAAGAAACGTTAGAAAAATCTCATCCAGACTTTAGTTCAAGAAGTAAACAAAATAGTGTGCTGTCTATTAAAGATACTAATATCAAAGAAGTTAACTTTATAGGGACTTTTCAAACTGTTTCGGATTCTATAAAAACAGTAAAAACAGAAGTTGTCTTTGCTACTACTATAGATACAATCATCACTACTATCAAGACTTCAAACATAGAAATTGAAGGAGAACTATTAAAAACTACAAAAATTACTTTTGACACTATAGGAACTAAATCCACATCCGACTTGTAGTTAAAAAACAGAATCCGTCAAATTTATTGACGGATTCTATAACCAAACTAATTATATTAGAATTTAAGTATAACTTAAGTTATATTGACATACTCAACAATCAATAAAACTCGATATAAAAATCATTAAATGTCGTCTATTAAAAAAATATTTTGGATAAATCTATAGCACATATGGTTTATCATAACCACAACAGGTATACATATCATTGGAAATAATATTACAAGAGTTAACAGATCATTACTACAGCTTCTAATTTGAAGATTATTAAAAAACACTTAAGTTATAAAACAGAGTTTTTAAACAAAAAAGCAGATAACAGATAAAATTTACCACCAAACACTGTAAATGTAATGCAAAACTCTTTTTTCACTTTACTAAGGAGTGCTATTAGAAACCTGAAGAACTTTTCCATTATAAAAGGAGTTCCCGGTTAATGAAAAGTTTTTGATATAACTTGCCATTTCTATTGCGGTTAGAGGTGCTTGATACCCAGGAAACGCTTCTTCTAACATTTCTGTTTGAACTGCTCCAAGTGCTAAAACATTAAAAGCAATACCACTTTCTTTATATTCTTCTGCCCACAATTCACTTAATGTGATCACTGCTCCTTTACTAGAGCTATACGCAGCCAGTCCGGGAAATTTTATACTTCCTTGTATCCCTCCCATACTACTTATGGTAACCACATGACTACCTGATGTCATAAAAGGTAAAATCAAACGTGTAATTTCGGCTACTCCAAAAACATTTACCTTATATACTTCCTCAAAATCTTGTGTAGAAATTTCGCTAAAAGGTTTATGTAATAATTTACCTGCATTGTTTATCAAAACATCTACCTGTTTCCAAGTGGATGAAATATAATCTGTCATCTTTTTTAAATCCCCTGTATTACAGATATCAAAAGAAAACGAATGTATGTTTTTATGTCGCAGTTCAGCAATAGGTTTTTCGTTTCTGGATAAAGCTAAAACCTGATGTCCCTCTTCGGCAAATAATTTTGCCAGTTCGAAGCCTATACCTCTGCTAGCGCCAGTTATGATAATGTTTTTCATTCTATATGAATATACGTTATAGATTTAAAATCTGCGAGGTGTACTTAGTTAATTTAACTTAATTTCTTTATCAGTTGTATTCGCCATTTTTTCAATAACAGGAACACAATTATTAATCAGTTCTGCCATAAATTCAAAATTCATTTCAGATACTTCGTCATCTACATGGTGGTAATAGTCATAATTTGTAAAATCAAAGGTAGAAATGGTTTGGCAAGGCACCTTAAATTGTTCATAGAAAGGATAGTTATCACTTCTTCTGAACAATTGAAACTCTTTAGCTTTAGCCAAGTACCCTATCAATTCTGATCCAGCATAATCGTTTATTTTTTGAGCCATATTAGACATTTCAAACCCTGTAATATATGCTTTATAGGATTTATCATTTAAAGGCACACCTATCATTTCAAAATTAACCATGGTGTATAGGTTAATATTCTTTTCTTTTAGGACTTCAGCCAAATGTGCAGAACCCAATAGCCCTCTTTCTTCAGCTCCAAATAAAACAAAAAGGATACTTCTTTTATTATTTTTTAATTGGGCAAACTGCTTGGCTAATGAAATAACTGCACTACTACCAGCAGCATTATCATTAGCTCCATTAGCAATAGTATCACCATTAACCTCCTTACCTGTTCCTATATGATCAAAATGTGCTCCCAAAATGATGAATTCATTTGATAAAGTAGCATCTGTTCCTTTGAGGTATCCTACCATATTATATGTCGCCGTTCCTTTAACATCAAAAGCATTTCTATAGGTATCAAAATAAGGAGCAATCCCATATTTCTTAAACTCCCCTTCAATAAATTGAGCTGCCTTTTCTAAACCCTCACTTCCTGTATCCCGACCACCTAACTCATCACTCGCTAAAAAATTCATAATATCTGCAACGTCTGAAACCTTGGCTTTTCCTAAACCACCATCTTCAGTTGTTTTTACTTGAGACTGAGCAGTAGTAGTTTGATTACAACTCATAAATAAGATCGCAATCAGAATGATAAAAATATTTTTCTGCATAAGAATATGTTTTTGATAAAGATAAAAAATCCCGCCTCATTTGAGACAGGATTAATTGTGAATATTATTTAAAGTATTTGAAACTATGCCAACATAGTAACCGGGTTTTCTAAATACTGTTTTAGTGTCTGTAAAAATTGAGCTCCTGTAGCTCCATCTACTGTTCTATGATCACAAGCTAAAGTAACTTTCATTGTATTACCTACTACAACCTGACCATCTTTTACTACTGGTTTTTCTACAATCGCTCCTACTGATAATATTGCAGAGTTAGGCTGATTAATAATAGAAGTAAATTCCTGAATACCAAACATACCTAAGTTTGACACTGTAAAAGTACTACCACTCATTTCTTGTGGAGTTAATTTCTTATCACGAGCTCTAACTGCTAAATCCTTAACCTTAGCTCCAATTTGAGTAAGAGACATATGATCAGCAAAAGGTAATACTGGAACGACTAAACCATCAGGCACAGCTACTGCAACACCTATATTAATATGCTTAGCATACTTAGTAGTATTATCTGTCCATTGCGTATTTACTTGTGGATGTTTACGAAGTGCCATTGCACATGCTTTTACCACCATATCATTAAACGATACTTTTGTATCGGGTAATTCATTAATATTTTTTCGAGAAGCCATTGCATTCTGCATATCCACTTCTATTGTTAAATAATAGTGAGGTGCAGTAAATTTAGAAGCTGATAGACTTCTTGCAATCGCTTTACGCATTTGCGAATTCTTTACCTCTTCAAAACTCTCTTCTCCTGCAGGAGTAAATGTTTGTACTATTGGTGTAGGGGTTGTTTCGTTAGTTGATACTGGAGTACTAGTAGGAGCAGAAGGCGTAAATGTTTCCACATCCTTTTTTACGATACGCCCATTCTCACCAGTTCCTTTGACCTGAGAAAGATCAATTCCTTTATCCGCTGCAATTTTCTTAGCTAAAGGAGAAGCAAATATTCTACCTCCATTAGTTGTTGCGACAGGTGCCGTTTCTGTTTTTACTTCGGGTTTTGCTTCTGTCTCAGATTTTTGATCACTACCGGTTGAACTAGCAACAGTCACGCCATCTTTTAAACCTGAAACATCTGTGCCTTCAGGCCCTATTATTGCCAACAGCACATCAACCTTTGCAGTTTGTCCTTCTTCTATACCTATATATAATAGAGTTCCGTTATAGAAAGATTCAAACTCCATTGTAGCTTTATCTGTCTCTATTTCAGCCAAGATATCTCCTTCTTCTACAGTATCTCCAACTTTTTTCAACCAGGTTGCTACTGTTCCTTCTTCCATTGTATCACTAAGACGAGGCATAGTAATAATTTCAACTCCGTCTGGTATTGCTGTAGATTCAGATGACGTTGGAACCGCCGATTCTTCAGTATTTTCTTCTTTTGGAGCATCAGCAGCCGGTGCAGCACTTCCATTCAACAAACCAGAAATATCTTCACCTTCTTCTCCGATAATTGCTAATAACTGATCTACTGGTGCTGTTTCCCCTTCTTGGATTCCTACATGAAGTAGTACTCCATCATAAAAAGACTCAAACTCCATTGTAGCTTTATCGGTTTCTATTTCAGCCAGGATATCTCCTTCGCTAATTGTATCTCCTTTTTTAACAAGCCACTTCGCAACAACTCCTTCTTCCATGGTGTCGCTCAATCGCGGCATATTAATTACTGTAGCCATAATCTATTGTGGTTTGTGTGATAAAAATGGATAATCATCCTGTTCATATACAACATCGTACATTACATTCTTTTCTGGGAATGGTGATTCCTCAGCAAATTTCTGACATTCTGCAACTCTATCTTTTACTCTTTTATCGATCTCAGCAACTTCTTCATCTGTAGCATATTTTTTATCTTTAATAATATCCAAAACCTGAGTTATAGGGTCTATTTTTTGATACTCTGCTACTTCTTCCTTTGTACGATATTTTTGAGCATCACTCATAGAGTGCCCTCTATATCTATATGTTTTTAATTCTAAAAATGTTGGCCCTCCTCCTGTTCTTGCTCTAGTAATAGCTTCATCCATTGCTTCAGCAACTTTTATAGGATTCATTGCATCTACAGGACCAGAAGGCATTTCATATCCTTGTCCTAGTTTCCAGATATCAGTGTGGTTTGCTGTTCTTTCTACAGAAGTACCCATAGCATATCCATTATTTTCTACACAAAACACTACTGGTAATTTCCATAGCATCGCCAAGTTAAAAGTCTCATGCAACGATCCCTGACGAGCAGCTCCATCACCAAAAAATGTAAGTGTCACTGCATCTCTTTTATGATACTTATCTGCAAATGCCAAACCAGCTCCCAAAGGTATTTGTCCTCCAACGATACCATGTCCTCCATAAAATCGATGTTCTTTTGAGAATATATGCATCGATCCTCCTAAACCTTGAGAAGTACCAGTTCCTTTACCATACAACTCTGCCATTACACGTTTTGGGTCAACACCCATACCTATAGGCTGTACATGATTACGATAAGCTGTTATCATTTTATCTTTTGTAAGATCCATTGCATGTAAGGCTCCTGCTAAAATAGCTTCTTGCCCATTGTACAAGTGTAAAAAGCCTCTTACTTTTTGTTGGATATAAACCTGAGCCAGCTTATCTTCGAACTTTCTCCAGAAAAGCATTTCTTCGTACCAATTTAGGTAAACTTCTTTAGTGATCTTTTTCATTTATAATTGTGTGCTGATGTATATATAAAAAACCAGTTTAAAAACTAGTAATTATTTAATTTTTCCTCCTTATTTATTAAGAGAACGAAAAACAAAAATAACATATTCGGAATTAAGGAGAAAGGAGTTTGCGCATAAAATCAACGAAAACGTTATAAATACGAATTATCAAAAATAAGCGGCAATAAATTAGCTAAAGAAGAAGATTTGACCACTTTTCCTGTCTCTCCCATAAAATAAATAGCTATTGGCTTGTTCTGTTTTATCTCATACTCTGCTATTGATTGCCTACAGGCACCACATGGAGGTGTTGGAGTAACCAATTGATGTTTTAAGGATTTAGCAGATAATGCCATTGTAACAATGGGAATTCCTGGATAATTAGCTCCAGCATAATATATAGCTGTACGTTCTGCGCATAATCCAGATGGGTAACAAGCATTCTCTTGATTATTCCCCAAAATCACTTCGCCATTTTCTAATAACAAGGCTGCTCCTACCAGAAACTCTGAATAAGGAGCGTATGCTTTATCTCTAATCTCAAAAGATTGTTGCATCAGTTTTTGTATATCTACAGGTAATTCATCAAATGAATCATATACCTGTAGAATAGATTTTAGTTCTACTTCCTTCATCTATACTTTTGTCTTATGATTTTCTGATCATCTAATTCTACACCTATTAAACATCCAATAGAGCTTCACAATGTACCACAATCAAAAAAAGTATCAAACTTTACAGTTGATACTTTTTTTAATATTATTTACAATATTATGATTTAATCATAATATTCATCTCCAAAGTTAAACGAAAGACCAAAACGAAGCGTTGAATCAAGTGGACTTCTAACAGAAGATGTGGAGAATAAATATGAAATATCTAAATTGATAATATTATATTTAAAACCTGCACCTAGTGATAAAAATTTACGAGCACCTTTTTCTTCGGCTTCATTAAAGTATCCAGCTCTAAAAGCAAATACTTCTTTATACATATATTCTGCTCCCAATGACCATGTAATTTCTTTTAATTCTTCACTAAATCCATCTGGTGCATCACCAAATGAAGAAAATATAGATCCAAAAGCGCTTTTATCATTATATTCTTGATTTGCAGCTTGTTGTTCTTCTGGAGTAATAGTTCCATCACCATCCGCATCAGGATCCAGCGGAGTTGGAACAAGAAGTTTACTAAATTCTAACGATGGAGTAATTCGGTTATCTTCATTAAAGATAAAATCAAAAGAACCACCTAATCTAAAATTTGTTGGTATAAAATTCTCTTGTCCTGCATCATCATATTTTATTTTTGGACCAATATTAGAAATTGTTGCACCTGCTCTCCATCTACCATTAAAAGAATTAAAAGCTATTTCATCACTTCGGTAAAAACCTGCGATATCAACTCCAAAACTACCTGCTGCACTTGCATCGGCACCAGTGCCCTGAAGTCTTAAATCAGAACGTAAATAACGTCCTGCTACCGCCATAGAGAAATGATCATCCAGTTTTAATGCATATGAAATATCTAAAGTTAGCTCATTTGGCTTTTGCACATTGGGTGCATCTGTAGGACCTTGTCTAAACTCAATATCACCTAAACTAAAATATCTAAAACTTGCCGCAACAGCACTTCTTTCATTTATACGATTAACATAATTTACATTCCCTAAAAATATATCGTTAACCAGATTACTAAGATACGGAGTATAATTAACCCCTACGCCTTGCTTATTTTTAATAAAGGCGTACTTTGCAGGGTTCCACTGCTGTGAAAACGCATCTGCAGACGTTGCAACCCCCTGATCTGCAAGACCCGCTGCTCGTGCATCAGCAGCAATTAACAAAAACGGTGTGGCTGTAGTAATCGCTCTGTTCTGTTCCTGAGACCTTGTTTTTGAAGTAAAAATTGTTGCAAATACCAGGCTAAGGATTAATATTCTTTTCATATCCATTAAAATTGAGTTTGACAAATATATAGTTATTTAGTGATTAAGAATAATTGAGTTCTTAATTTTTTCAAGTTGCTGATTAATTAACGTCGAATTTAGAGATATCTTATATATCATTCAATTTTCGGTAGGTTTAATTTTAATAAAATATCTTCTTCTTCATAATCAACAACCACCGTATTCTTTCATAAAATAATAAAAACCAACCACTTACACTTATTGTTTTAATTAAAACAAACCACTTATTATTTGTTGGTTTTATCACACGTTCAAATATCAACCAAATTCTGAGCTAAAATAACACTGTTGCACATAATTATGTATATATAACAAGATTTTTTAGCAATACATATGGTTTTTAGTTATTTATTACTGTTTAACCTTAATTTGAACATATTAATTAATATATGAACTCATAATTCAACTACTTTTTATTTTTCATAAATATCGATGTTGTTTAAAAACGTGTAGAATAAAATTCGAATATATTTTTAATCCAAAAAAAAGGTATTCTGAAGTATTTACAGACATAATTATTAAAAAAAGTTGGCTGTACAGGGCTTTTTAGAGTAAAAATTAACCTTTATATATTTGGTAGGTATTCATTTTTAAAAAAAATAAAATTTTAGGAGTTTATTTTTTGCATATTTTTTTCTCTAAAACTCAGAATAAAAATTTTACTATTATTCAATTGTAAGACTATTTGTTTCAGCAAAAGCAGCATCGCACACCCAACCCCTTAGTTACTGAAAACAAATTCATTACATTAAAAAACCAAAAAAGAACACAGTTCTAAATTCATTCTAACTTTCAAGTTTTATAAAAAAAAAAATAATAAATTTATAAATATTGCGTTAATCCAAAGTCGTTATAAATTCATAAAAAAATGTGAATTGATAATATTTTGAAAAAATTAGGGTAATTTTAACGTTTATTATTTATATTGCAAGCCCTAATTTCTACTTTAACGAACTTAAGATTATGAGAAACGCGTTTATTTTTAAGTCGCTAATGGCACTTTCCGTTAGTGTTTTACTATTTAGTTGTTCGAAGAACAATTATGGTGACAATTCCAGAGCCACAGGTTGGAAATACAATTCCAAGGATGGTGGATTTCAGGTACAGACAAATTATAAAGAGCAAGAAACAGGACCTGGTTTAGTTTTTATAGAAGGTGGTACCTTTACTATGGGACGTGTACAGGATGATGTAATGCATGACTGGAATAATACTCCAACTCAACAGCATGTTCAATCTTTTTATATGGATGAAACAGAAGTAACTAATGTAATGTATCTGGAATACTTAGATTGGTTAAAAGGTGTTTATCCTCCTACTGAACCAAAATACAGAAACATTTACTATGGTGCTCTTCCTGATACTTTAGTTTGGAGAAACCGACTTGGGTTTAATGAAATGATGACAAATAACTATTTACGTCATCCGGCATATGCTAATTACCCTGTAGTTGGAGTAAACTGGATTCAGGCAATCGAATTTAGTAACTGGAGAACTAACCGCGTTAATGAAAGAATTCTTGAAGAAGAGCAAGTTATTAAAGAAAATGCTCCTTTCGAAGATGTTTCTGCAGAAAGTACATTTGACACAGATACTTATTTAAATGCTCCTTCTCAAACATACGGAGGTAATGATGAAGCTATTCGTGGCGGAAGAGCTTCAGAAAGATATGAAAAAAACAACGACTCTACAGGTTTATACATTCAACGTAAAGATGGATTACTTTTACCTAAGTATAGACTACCGACAGAAGCAGAATGGGAATATGCTGCTTTAGGTTTAGTTGAAATTAGAAGCTATAACATCTACAGAGGTAGAAAAAAATACCCTTGGAGTGGAAAATACACTCGTTCTGGACAAAGAAGAACTAGAGGTGATCAATTAGCTAACTTTAAGCAAGGAGATGGAGATTATGGTGGTATTGCAGGATGGAGTGACGATGGTGCTGATATTACTGCCCCAGTAAAGTCTTATGACCCTAATGATTACGGATTATATGACATGGCAGGAAATGTTGCAGAATGGGTTGCTGATGTATACAGACCTATAGTAGATGATGAGTACAATGACTTTAACTACTACAGAGGAAATGTATATACTAAAAATGCTATCAATCCTGATGGAACTGTAAAAATCGTTATGACAGACTCTATAGTATATGACACCTTAAGTAATGGTAGAATCATATCTAGAGTTTTACCTGGTGGTATTTTACAGGTTCCTATCGATGATAATGAAACCTATATGAGAACTAACTTTACTGATAGTGATAACAGGAACTATCGTGATGGTGACAAGAGTTCTTCTAGATACTATGAAGGATATCAAGACGAAAATCTTCCGAACAGAAGAATGTATAATGCTCCGATTCATTATGTAGGCCCTAGTGCAGAAGACAGCACAAAAATGGATAAAAAATATGATGAATCTAGCAAAAGAACAACAATCGTTGATGATAAAGTACGTGTCTACAAAGGAGGTTCTTGGAAAGACAGAGCGTACTGGTTAGATCCAGCGCAAAGAAGATTTATGCCTCAATATATGGCTACAGATTATATCGGTTTCAGAAATGCAATGTCTCGTGTTGGTACGAAAGCAAGAAAACAAAAAACACCTAGACATCAGAAACCAAGAAATTAAGATTATTTAAAGTTCGTTATAAATATTAAAGCCCTGTACAATTTTGTCAGGGCTTTTTTTAATATCAATACTTAATGACTATTGCCCAAATACATCAATTGTTTCTAGAAAGCAATACCGTATGCACTGATACTCGAAAAATTAAAAAAAAAGATATCTTCTTTGCTCTAAAAGGAGAGAATTTTAACGGAAATACATATGCTGAAAAAGCATTAAAATTAGGTGCATCCTACGCTATAGTAGATGAAAAAGAGTTCAAGACTTCTGAAAAGCACATTCTAGTAAATAATGCTTTAAAAACATTACAAGAACTAGCATCTTATCATCGAAAGTATTTAGGCATTCCCATTATTGCTCTAACTGGAAGTAATGGAAAAACAACCACAAAAGAACTCATCAACAGCGTACTCTCTTCTAGCTTCAACACGACTGCTACGATCGGCAATCTCAATAATCATATTGGAGTCCCGCTTACTCTTTTATCAATGTCTAAAGATACGCAAATAGGGATTGTAGAAATGGGAGCAAATCATCAGGGCGAAATCGAGTTCCTCTCTTCAATTACCAGCCCAGACTACGGCTACATTACTAACATAGGAAAAGCACACCTAGAAGGTTTTGGAGGTATCGACGGTGTTTTAAAAGGCAAAACCGAGCTATACACTTATTTAAAAAATAACAACAAACTTGTCTTCCTTAATTCTGACGACAAAAAACTTCAAAATGCTTCTTTAGGCATTAATGCTTATACTTTTTCTACATCTTCTAAAACCGATGTTACTATTCAATTAACAGAAACTAATCCCAACGTTAAAGCCACTTATCAAAACTTAACAATAAACAGTAATTTAGTAGGTGCTTATAACTTCACCAATATTGCAGCCGCAATAACCATTGGGCGTTATTTTGAGATAGATATTCAACTCATTAAAAATGCTATCGAGTCTTATATCCCAAAAAATAATCGCTCTCAAATTCTTGAAAAAGGAAATCACACTATTATTCTGGATGCATACAATGCAAATCCTACCAGTATGGATGCTGCAATTAGTAGTTTTACCCAACTAAACCATAGTCACAAAGTTGTATTTCTTGGCGATATGTTTGAACTTGGAGAAGCAGCAGCATTAGAACATCAAAACATTGCCGATATAATCAGTAATACAAATGTTAATAAAATATACTTAATTGGAAGTAATTTTTTTCTCACTCAATGTAAAGATCCTCGAATTAAAAAATTCAAATCTTATGAGGATTTAATGAGCAATTGGAGTTTAGAAAACAAGAAAGATGCGATCCTCATCAAGGGTTCTCGAGGAATGCAACTAGAAAGAATACTTGAGCTACTTTAGCCATTAACAGCCCCGTTTTTAACAAAGTTTTCAAGATTTTTTATTGTTGTACTCATAGATTTCCTAAAAATTCTTTTCATAAAAAGCCATAACAAGAACTTATTAAGTAATGATTTAGCCTTGGGATACAGCTCAACGGTTAATAAACATGAATTTTCGGATAGAGGTCTTATAATAAAAAAATTATAAAGAGCATCAACTGGGACATCTGTTGTACGTTCTCCATACACAATTTCATTACCATTTGCTGCTTTCGTAACTGTTGTAAAGTTCAATCGTTTTCCATCAATAACGCATACATGCTCTGTTCCCAACCGGGTAACTTCTTCAGGGTTATATTCGAATTCACTCACTCCATTCACCCAATAGTGTCTATAACTATAATTAGTAATGTACTCAAACAACTGCTGTCCAGAAATACCAAACTCTGTGGTCAAAACAACACTCGGAGCACATTTAAAATCTACCACTTCAGGAATTGCAAATGGATTAAGTTTTAATTTAGCTTTATCTATCTCAGAGAACACATACCTAATTTCTTTACCATCATATACATCACTTCCTTCTACAAAATTATACAACTTGCTTTTATAATGAACCGGAAGACCTATAAACTTTGACACCTCACTACTTAATAAAGCATAATTATCACTTGGAACAGAATTTTTAAGTAATCTATGAGCCTCAATAACCGATTGGCCAAATGGTTTGCGCTTCTCCTGTACAGTAATAAACTGCAATTCACTACAATGTACTACAATTTTCAATTGTAGATTTGGTGCAGTAGCACAAGCATTACAAGGACAAATACGATTTTTCTCCAAAAGCTTAAGATGACTATAAAAACCAGTAAACATAGTCTCTATCTGCGCTAAAAGCTTTTCCTGTGATGGAATCTCATTTTCTTTATAAAAAAACAAAGCATCACCCTCTACCTCGGCCAGTTTTAAATCCTGAGTATTCGCATTAATAAGAACTTCTAACAGCTCAGAAATTACGTGTTGACTATGTTCTACCTCTGTATTTTGAACAAAATATGTAAAACCTGAAATATCAGGGATAAACAATAATGAATTTGCCATGCAGATATTTAATATACTCTAATTTACCTAATAGAAATGATGTGCGTTTTCCATATATCATTGTTCAAATCAATTTGTCCCACAACACAATTATCACATCAAATAAGCGATACTATACAAATCTATACAATTTAAAGAGATAGATTACACTTTTAATCGTTAGTAAATACATAAATCATCTTTCCTTAAGCTTGTTTAAGCTACGTAATTCGATTCTAACACAAGTTACACCTCTTTCATAGAATTCTGCTTTATATCGCATATTTATAGCCTAAAAAATTATCTATACTTTCAAAAGGTAGTATTAGACTCCTATTTTTGATTTGGAGTTTCTTCTGGAAATAAAAAAAAACCTACACAAATTGTGTAGGTTTTTAATTTAAAGTGGGCGCTAAGGGATTCGAACCCCTGACCCCTTGGGTGTAAACCAAGTGCTCTGAACCAACTGAGCTAAGCGCCCGCTATCTTGCGATTGCGGATGCAAATATAAGACAGTTTTACAGTCTACCAAAAGAATTTTAAAGAAAATTTAAATTATTTCTGCAACAACAAATGTGCTCCCTCCTACATATACAACATCACGTTTTGTAGCCACCTGTAATGCAGCTTCATACGCCTCTTTTACCGTACCATACTCTTCACCAAACAAATTATACTCTAAAGCCTTTTTCTTTAATTTTTTTGCATCCAACCCTCTTGGGATATTAGGTTTAGAAAAATAATATTGAGCTTCTTTTGGAAATAAAGACATAACACTATCTAAATCTTTATCATTAACCATTCCCAAAACGATATGAAGGCAATCGTATTTTTCTTCTAATAATTGCTCCAAAACTTTGGTTAACCCATCTTTATTATGAGCGGTATCACATATAACCTTAGGCTCTTTATGTATAATTTGCCATCTTCCTAACAATCCTGTATTGATTACAACCTTAGTAAGACCTCTTGAAATAGAAGGTTCATTAATTTTCCACCCTTGTCTTTGTAAGATCAAAATTGTTTGCAGTACGGTTCTAATATTCTCTTTCTGATAATCCCCAAGTAAATCTGAAGAATACATCTGACCATCATATTCTATTGCAAAATGTAAATCACTATTACATTTTTTAGCCTTTTCTGTAAAAACCTTTTTTGTTTCAGGTGTAGTTCTCCCAATTACTACAGGTACATTTTTTTTAATAATTCCAGCTTTCTCTCCTGCAATCTTTGTTAGCGTATTTCCTAAAAATTTAACATGATCCATTCCTATATTAGTAATGACAGAAACTTCTGGAATAATAATATTAGTAGAATCTAATCTCCCTCCAAGCCCTACTTCAATTATTGCAATATCAACCTCTGATGTTGCAAAATAAAGAAATGCCATCCCAACGGTCATTTCAAAAAAGGATAATTGATTTACCTCAAAATAGGATTTATATGTAGAAACAAAATCAACAACATACTGTTCTGGGATCTCATTACCATTAATACGAATACGTTCTCTAAAATCCTTAAGGTGTGGAGATGTATATAACCCTACTTTATATCCTGCTTCTTGTAAAATCGATGCCAACATATGACTTGAGGATCCTTTTCCGTTGGTTCCTGCAACATGAATACTCTTAAACTTGGTTTCCGGGTTTCCTAAGTATGCAGCTAATTTAATGGTATTATGAAGATCAACTTTATATGCACTAGCGCCATCACGCTGGTACATTGGCAATTGGGCAAACATCCAATCGAGAGTTTCCCTATAATTCATATGCTATATTATTCGGAAAGTTTAAACTGATAGATAATAGTTCCTACTTGTTTTGCGGGAGCTTTAGAGTCATTATTAAATCGTGTAGCCAAAGCAGCTCTCTTTGCCGGCTCCATTAAGCATGAAGCACTATTCGTTGTTCCTTTCATCCCAGGAGTAGCTCGTATTACCTTACCACTTTGATTAACTTCTATTTTCACTACAACAATACCAGATTCATTACAATCCTGAACAAATTTTTCTTTATTAAGTGCTTTCCTTCCTCCTAATCGATAATTCCCATCACCATCCAGTCCTTTACCTGTGCCATAATATGACTTAGCATTAGGATCTCCATCTGGACGGCCTTTATCTCCAGGTGATCTATCATCACCTTCCCCTCCTTTGGCTTTACCATCACTTTTGGGGCCATTAGAAAAACTATTCAATATATCCAGAGTAGATTTATCTGGTTTTGGATCTGGTTTCTTTTCCTCTACCTTCTTAACAGGTTTTTCTTCTGTCTGATTCTTTGAAGGTTTCTGATCAGAAGGCTTAGGTTTTTTCTTAGGTTCATCCACCTTTTTTTTAGGTTTCTTTTTTGGTTTTTTTTCAATTACCGGAGCATCATCCAGGTTTTGAGTAACCACCTTATCTTCGATTTGGGGTGTTTCTTCTTGTGGTTCTGGAGTAGATGAGGTTGTTTCTGGCGTGGTTTGTTTTGGCGTAGATTTGATCGGTTTATTAGGTTGAACATTACCTGATCCCGTCTCTGTAGTTCCAAAATTCACCGCAATACCACTTTCCTCCTCAGGATTTATATAACTTAAACTTAGATAAAACAATAAAAATATAATCCCAATGTGAACTATTATAGTCAGTATAAAGGATTTTCTTTTATGTTTTGTATCAAGCTTTATCATATTATTATTCAGGTCTTACCGCAAGTATTACTTTATATTTATTTCTATTCGCAATATCCATTACACCAACCGCCTTCTCTATCGGAACTCCTTCCTCGGCTCTTAAAATAATGGTAGGCTCATTGTTTCCTTGTAATCTAGATAATAATTCAGATTCTAACCTACTTTGACTTATACGTTCTTCATCAATATAGTATTGTAATTTATTTGTAATACTAACCGATATGTTTTGCGCATTAGAACTTTTTCCTTTTGCCTTTGGTAATATTAAATCCAAAGCCTCTGGAGTAATTGCAGGTGATGTCAATAAAAAGAATACCAATAACAGAAATACAATATCTGTCATTGAAGACATGCTAAATTCTGGACTAACCTTATTTCTTCCTCTTAAATTCATACTATGCAGGTTCGTTTAACAAGTCCAAGAAATCTACAGCATTAGCTTCCATACTATGAATCACTTTATCCGTACGTACTACCAGATGATTGTATCCAATATATGCTACAATTCCTACTACTAATCCACCTACAGTGGTTGTCATCGCAGTATAAATACCTTCAGCCAGAACCCCCATATCGGCAGTTCCTGAACTAGAAGCCAAATTATGGAATGCCAAAATCATACCAATTACTGTTCCTAAAAATCCAATCATGGGAGCTGCTCCTGCAACCGTTGCTAAAATACTTACATTTTTTTCCAGTTTATATACCTCTAGTCTACCTGCATTTTCAATAGCTTTATTTATATCCTCCAAAGAGTGACCTATTCTAGAAATTCCTTTTTCGGTTAATCTTGCTACGGGATTATTGGTTTGAGCACATAAAATTTTTGCTGCTTCAATTTTACCACTAACTACACTATCTCTAATTTTACTCATAAAACCTTCATCATATTTTGAAGCTGCTTTAATTGCAAAGAGTCTTTCAAAATAGATATATACAGCTACAAAGAGCAATACAAAAAGAATAGAGATGATAACTACAGCACCGGTACCTCCGCTAAACAAAAGGTCCATAATAGATAATGAAGTTTCTTCTAATTCTGGGTTATTTTCTGGGGTGTTTTGGGCTAAAACACCAAGCATAGATAAATACGTCATTTTGATTTTGTTAATTTAGTGTTAGTATACTAACGTTATTTCTGTAGGTTAAGTATGTTTTTTCTCTTTACAATATATATATTATTCCCAATAAACCAATACCTCCGAGTACTATTGTATATGGAAAGGCCATTTTTACCATTTTCATATAGGATAATCCAATCAATGGAGCTAAAGAGGAAGTTAGTAAAAATAAGAACGCCGCTTGTCCATTAGGTGTTGCAACACTTGGTAAATTTGTTCCTGTATTTATTGCAATTGCTAATTTTTCAAACTGCTCCCTAGATATTGCTCCGTTATCAAAAGCCTGCTTAACTTCTCCTATATATACTGTAGCCACAAAAACATTATCACTTATCATAGATAATACTCCATTAGCCACATAAAACATGGAAGGCTGCTGTCCTGGATCTAGAGATAATGCCCAATCAATAATCGGTTTAAAGAGATGTTGATCATGAATCATTGCAACAATGACAAAGAAAACCACAATCAAACCTGTAAATGGAAGTGCTTCTTCGAATGCTTTTCCTAAATGGTGCTCTTCTGTAATCCCCATAAATGCCGTCTGTACAATAATTAATGCTAATCCAATAAACCCTACCGGAGCCAAATGTAATGCCAAGCCAACAATCAAAAGCAGAGCTGATACAGCCTGTACTATTAGTCCGTATTTGGATTTATCAGATCTGTTAGCATCTTCCTTTTCTGTATAATTCTCAATAATATTTCTAGCAACCTCTGGTAATTTTGCACCAAAACCAAAGGATCCTGTAGTCTCCAGAATAACCGTTGTAATAAGCCCTGCTCCTAAAACAGGCAATGAAATTGGTGCCATTTTAAGGAAAAATTCTATAAAATCCCATCCCATTCGCTCTCCAATTAATAAATTTTGAGGCTCACCAACCAATGTACATACTCCTCCTAGCGCAGTACCTACAACACCATGCATTACCAAACTTCTTAGAAAACTTCTAAATTGCTCAAGAGTTTCACCACTTAATTCTTTTTTATCTAAAACTCCACTCTCATCGTAGTCTCCAGACCCAGAATGAATCTTATGATATACTCCATAAAATCCTACTGCTACACTTATCAAAACAGCAGTAACCGTTAGAGCATCCAAAAATGCAGAAAGTACTGCTGCTAAAAATACAAACAGTAAAGAAAGTATCATTTTAGATTTTATTTTAGTAAATACTTTACTAAAAATATACATTAACAAGGGTTTCATAAAATAGATTCCCGCTACCATAAACACCAACAGTAACACAACTTCTAGATTTTGATCTACCTCATGATAAGCGTTTTTTGGTGTTGTTAGATTTAATGCTAGAATTTCTATAGCCAGTAACCCTCCTGATTGCAATGGATAACATTTAAGTGCCATCGCTAGAGTAAAAATAAATTCTCCAATAAATAGCCAAGCTGTCACGGTTGGCCCCAAAATGAAATAAGAAAATACATTAAAAATTAAAAATCCGATCATTAGAGTTTTATACCATTTCGGACTATTACCTAAAAAATACTTAAACATAGTTGTACTTGATTAATGCGATTAATACTATATCAGCTGTTTGAGAGCAATCTCAAATGCTGTTTTACTTATATTAGTTTGTGTTTGTTTATTATTGTAAGTGCTTTGAATAGCTCTTTTTATGGTTTCTGATGTATCCATAAAAATAGCTTCATCTGTCATTTGTACTTTGCGCTCCATAAAATATGCAAAAACTCTTGCCATTCCACAATTAGAGATAAAATCAGGTATCAAACTTACTCTCTCATCCGTATATTCCATGATTGGTCCAAAAAATATTTCTTTATCAGCAAAAGGAACATTGGCACCACAAGAAATCACCTCAAGACCCGAATTAATCATTTGACTTATTTGATCTTCTGTTATTAACCTTGACGCAGCACATGGAGTAAAAATTTCTGTTTTGAGCGACCATATTTTTTTATTTAATTCTTCAAAAGGAATAAGGTTTTCGCTATACAGTTTATTTCCTTTTTTATTTAAATACAGTTGTTTAATTTCTTCAAAAGAAAAACCGTTTTCATTTATTAACCCTCCGGCATGATCGATTATTCCCACAATCTTTGCTCCCATTTCTGAAAGATAATAAGCAGCTGCCGATCCTACATTTCCAAATCCCTGTACTACAGCTCTTTTCCCTTTTACTTCTCCACCATAAATATCGTAATAGTGTCGAACAGCTTCAGCAACTCCATATCCAGTAATCATATCTGCAACAGTATATTTCCTGGAAACATCAGGAGAAAACATAGTATTTTCTAATACCTTAATCACTCCTTGTCGTAGCTGTCCAATTCTATTTATTTTGTCAGCCTCGGTGGGCTGAAAATGACCATTAAAAACTCCTTCCTGAGGATGCCAAACTCCACATTCTTCTGTAATAGGTATCACTTCATGAATCTCATCAACATTAAGATCTCCTCCAGTTCCATAATAGCTTTTTAGTAATGGGGACACTGCTTTGTACCATCGTTTAAGCACTCCTTTTTTACGCGGATCTTCTGGGTCAAAATTAATACCAGATTTGGCTCCTCCTATTGCAGGTCCAGATACTGTAAACTTAACTTCCATTGTTTTTGCCAAAGAAAGTACTTCATTCATATCCAAACCCTTTCTCATTCTTGTTCCTCCTCCAGCTGCTCCTCCTCGTAAAGAATTTATAACCGTCCAACCTTCTGCTTCGGTTTCTGCATCTTTCCAATTAAAAATTATTTCAGGCTCTTTATTTTCGTATATTTTTAATAACTCTTTCATTCTTTTAAATTTCAATCCATTGAATACATAACTGTATGCTTTTGCAGCAACATCCTTTATACTTGTCTTTTTTTAAATAAAATAATCCCTCCATTACAGAGGTTAGAGTTGAGTCATATTATAGGGTATTACAATACATTGAAATTACAGTCAAAATGCGACTTCACAAATATAAAAAACTAAATACGTCAAAAGGATAAATAAAAATAAAATTATGCTAATAAACAATAGAATGTTTCGCTTGAGATATTATCCTAGAACTTAGTAAAGCATATTCAAAAATTTCCTTAAACAACACTAATAAAAATCATTATATCAAAAAACGAAAAAAACAGCAAAACTATCATATTATCACTTATATTTGTGGGATTAATAAAATTTACGAGATTATCTCGATTTATTTTCATTGAAAAGTAAGAATTGCGTGTTATGCGCGCACAGTAAATTATACAGAAATATGGACTTTAAATTATCCGAAGAACAGTTAATGATACGAGATGCAGCTCGTGATTTTGCCAAAACTGAATTATTACCAGGAGTAATTGAGCGTGATAACAAACAAGAATTTCCTACTCAACAAGTAAAAAGAATGGGGGAACTTGGATTTTTAGGCATGATGGCTTCTCCAGAATATGGAGGAGGAGGAATGGATACCATCTCTTATGTTTTGGTTATGGAAGAGTTATCCAAGATAGATGCATCTTGTTCTGTTATTGTATCTGTAAATAATTCTTTAGTATGCTGGGGACTTGACACCTATGGTACTCCAGAACAAAAAGAAAAATATCTAACAAAACTTACCACAGGAGAATCTATTGGAGCGTTCTGTTTATCTGAACCCGAAGCTGGTAGTGATGCAACATCTCAAAAAACAACTGCTGTAGACAAGGGAGATCATTATATTCTTAACGGAACCAAGAACTGGATCACTAATGGAGGATCTGCAGATTACTATTTGGTTATTGCGCAAACGGATAAAGAAAAAAAACATAAAGGTATTAATGCATTTATCGTTGAAAAAGGATGGGAAGGATTTGAAATTGGTCCCAAAGAAGATAAGTTAGGGATACGTGGTAGTGACACTCACTCTCTAATTTTTAATGATGTAAAAGTTCCTAAAGAAAATCGTATTGGAGAAGATGGTTTTGGGTTTAAATTTGCAATGAAGACTTTAGCTGGAGGGCGTATAGGAATTGCAGCTCAAGCACTAGGAATTGCAGCAGGAGCGTATGAATTAGCAAAAGAATATGCTAAGGTTCGTAAAGCTTTTGGTACTGAAATTATGAATCATCAAGCAATCGCTTTCAAACTTGCAGACATGCATGTACAGATTGAAGCAGCTCGCATGCTTGTATATAAAGCAGCTATGGACAAAGATAATCACGAAAATTATGACTTATCAGGAGCTATGGCAAAACTTGTTGCATCTCAAGCTGCAATGGATGTTAGTATAGAAGCAGTACAAGTACATGGAGGTAATGGTTTTGTTAAAGAGTATCATGTAGAGCGATTAATGAGAGATGCTAAAATCACTCAGATCTATGAAGGAACCAGCGAAATCCAAAAGATCGTAATATCACGAAGTATTCTTAGAGATTAATTAGTTAAAATTCTCTAATTCAAAAAGCCCAGTTTGTTTTATACAAACTGGGCTTTTTTTGTTCATTCCATTAATTAACTTTTATACTATATATTAACCATTTCATTTATTTAAAAACCTCCTTCTATAAAATCAATAGTAAGAATAGTACATGGGGGAACTCTTGATTGTCCAACTCCTTTTGGATCTCCTCCTTTAATTGATAATTTTTTTATATTTGACAATTTTGCAATCCTAATTTTTTCTAAATTTATCTTTTTCTTTATCATTATAATTTACTGTAAATATTAAAAATCAAAGATAACTTCCTAAACTAATAATCATAAAAAAATATTAAACGAGTAGTATAAATTTATAAATATGTACCGTTTGACACCTCCCATATTCATCTAAATTATACTTTCATTATATTTTTTGATATATTCAGCAGGATTACAACCAGCTTCTTTTGAAAATGCCTTTGCGAATGATTGAATATTATTAAACCCTACTTCATTAGCCATAGAACTAATAGCATATTGTCTGAATATTTTGTTACTTTCAATTTCATTTATGCAATATTCTATTCTCAGGCCATTAATATACTGTGTAAAGTTTTTTTGTTTCTCAAGATTAATCACTCTAGATAAATAGGTCGAATTGGTTTTTAGTTTTTTAGACACCATAACCAAGGTAATGTCATTCTTTAAATATTCTTTATTATTTTCAAAAACATTCAATTTTTGAAGAATTTCAAGCTTCAGTTTCTCAGAGAGTTCAAAACCTAAATAACTAGAAGGCTTCTTTTTACCATCTTTTAATTCTTTTACTTTTTCAAATTGCTCGTCTAACACTTCTTCATATTTATTTTTCTTCCATTTATAAAGAAATAAATACAATAAGGTTATCACAAGAATAAGCAAACATCCAAAAATTATAAGCTTGAACCTCAAAACTTTATTATTATCAACTGTCTGCTCAAATAACATTTCATTATCTCTGATCAATTTAGGCACATCATACTTTTCTACAATTTCTTGATCAAGTCTATTATATTTTTCTTGAATGAATTTTTCATATTTAATCCATTTTTCCAATAACTCTAGTAATTCAGATTTATCTTCTTTTTGAGAATAATACTCTTTCAAAATCTCAAAAACTTCTCTGATCTCCAACCTATAATTAGACAGATTAGTAATAGATTCTACTTTCTCCAAATATTCAATAGCTTCAGCATCTTCTCCTAATTGCTTATAACTTTTAGCCAAGTATAAGTAAGACACTCTTACTTTAATATCATCTACATTATTATCAAATAACCTGAGAGATTTTTGCAAACTATCTATAGCAGGTTTGTATTTTTTTCTGTGGTAATTATTTACTCCTGCCGTAAATACCAATTCTGGATAAAAATGATGATAGTAATTAGTCAAACTGTATTTAATACCATTTTTAATATAAAAATGAGCAGAATCATAACTTTTGATTCTATTATAAGAATCTGCTAATAAATAAGTAGTAGAAATATAATTCTGTTCATTTTTCTTAACATCTTGTTTTTGAGATAATATTGAAAAATGCTTTTTATATATTTCTAAAGCCTCTAGATTTTTTCCCAATATTGTCTTTAATTCAGCAATTATACCTTCAGCAGCCATAACCTGAATTTCGAAATGGTTATCCTCTGCAAGTTTTTTGGCTTTCAACAAGGATTCTAATGCTTCGTTATATCTTTCCATATCCCGCAAAACACCACCTTTAAAGATATAGCCTGTTGCAGGATAATGATTTCCCTTGAGATGTTTAGTAATATCGATAATAGAATCTGAATATTTTAAATAAGTTTCAAATTCCCTTTTACACATATACATAAACATCTGATATCCATCTGCTATTCTTGCCTTATCCCCATTTTTTTTTGCCTTAGAAATATAAGAATCACTTAATTTTCTTCTTACAACAGAATCCAAATCCTTTCCTTTCCAAAACATGATTGCCAATTCTTGAAGTGTTTTTTCTTGTAGTGAATCAGAAGAACTATTATAGATTTCTTTCTGTTCTTTCATAGAATACAATGTAGATATAAAGCATCCTATTATTACAAATAAACTAATAACTCTCATATGTACTCTAACCAAGGGCAAGGATTAGTTTTTAACAAAATTTTGGGTAAACATACAAAGAATATTAAAGGAAATGCAAAAAAAACAAGGTTATCATGACAATTCTAAAAAAGGATTTGAAGTTACAAAATGGTAAGGTAAAATTTATAAATCGATAAGGTAAAATTTATAAATACTGACTATTATTACTTGAATACACCTACCACTTTTCCATAAATTCGCTTCAATATTTAATGAATAACAGTATAGTTATTCAGGATAAAGTAATCTATTATTTCTTGTCTCATGGCATTAGTTATTCATTAATAAGAAAGACATAAACCTTGAGTGTCCTAAAAAAATCAAGGGTATTAATTTTATAAATCAATTAATAAATGAAAAATTCAATTTTAAACTTAGGAAAAGTTTTAACTAAAGAACAACAAAGAAACGTTACAGGTGGAGATGGAGACGACGTAATCTGCGATGACAGACACTGTTGGAAAGGAACTGCAGACAAAATGATGATCCAACGAGCAGATGGAACTTACGTAGCGTAACATCGCATACGCTAGCAGTTAAAAGCGAGAACCGAAAAGCTTAATAAAAATAGAGTAGGTATAATTCTTAAAAATTAATTATGAAAAATTTAGAGCAATTTAAAATAAACGCAAAACAACTAAAAAAAGTTTATGGAGGAGACAGGCCTAAAGCAACTGCTATTGATACATCAGGTCTTGAACGACCTATTGAACCAGTAGGTACCGGCTTCGATACTGAGCTCGTACTTTAATTAGAAAGCTAGAGGTTTATTATCCTAAATCTCTAGCTTTTTTCTTTTTGTCATATTTATTTTTAATCTTCTAACAAAATCTTCTCAATTTCATTAAAGGATAATTTTCCTACAATATTTCCTTCTGGAGAAATCAAAAACTTTGCAGGTATCTCTGTAACACCATATTTTCTGGCAATTGAAGACATTAACACAAACCTGTTTTGATTAACTATTTGATTTTTCCATACAAACCCGTCCTTTTCTGAAGCTTTTTTCCAATGCTTATTATTTTTTTCTAAGGCAACTGTAACTACTGTAAGCTTATCTGAATATTTTTTATATAAAGCGGCTAATTTTGGATTCTCTTTTCTACAAGGAGGACACCAAGAGTCCCAAAAATCCAGTAAAACATATTTCCCTTTTAGATCTGATAGTTTAAATAATGTACCATCTATAAGGGTGGTCTCAAAATCGGGAGCTTGCTTACCGTTGTTTACCCCATTATATTTGACAAAGCCATAAAAAGAGATAGTAACTATAACCGTTATGAATACTAAGAATCGAAGTGTTTTTTTCATTTACACGTTATTTACAATCTATTAAAATACATATTTAAGATAAGTTTCTCTCACTCTCTTGTATATAGTATAGTATTTTGTTTAGATTTATGTATAAAAAAAACCCTTCAATAT